>NZ_REFZ01000069.1 GCF_003841465.1 Natrarchaeobius oligotrophus | reverse complement strand
TCCTCAAGTACGAGTACGGCTGGTTCGAGCGCCAGGTCGGCACGCAGGTCGCACTCGACGCGAGGGCTGATTGATGATGTCGACGCTCACCAAGTACGTCGGCGACCTCATCCAGCGGCCGCAGCCGTCTCCGCTGACCGTCGACGAGGCCTCGAGTGCGATCGAGAACGAGCGCCGCCGACTGATCGTCGACGTCGTCTCTCGGATCGACGACCGAATCACGATCCGCAAGCTCTCGGAGATCGTCGCATCGGCCGAACTCGAAAAGCCGGCCGGGCAGCTGACCTCCAAAGAGCGCAAGCGCGTGTACGTCGCGCTCTACCAGACGCACCTCCCGAAACTGGATGACGTCGACGTCATCGACTACGACCAGGACCGAGGTGTGGTCGAGGAAGGGGACGCGTTCGGTCACGCGCTTCGGATTCTCGAGTCAGTTCGTGCGGAGTGCGACAGCAACGGGGGTGGCGGTCAGTGACGGGCTTTACCGGCCGCTGTCACACCAACCAGCGGCGCTGTCGCTACTGCGGTAACGTCGGTGCCGCACACCAGCGTGTCCGCCGTTCGAACGGCGACGGCCGGCTCCAGTTCCAGTTCCGTTGCCCGGACGGTTCCGGGCGGAGGTACTCGCTATGATCGACGGGCAGCTCGGACTTCTTGCCGAGGCCGCCGACGAGCCACTCGAGAACTATCACGACCAGACCGGTCGCACGCTCTTCGTCGAGCGCACGCAGACCTACCTCGACGACGAGCTCACGATCCAATCGGGCCAGATCGCCGGCGACGTTCCCAAACAGGACGAGCGCGTCATGACCAGCGGTCACGAGATCGACGTCGAAACGCGGACCGTCAGCAAAACGGTCGCGTCCGACTGGGTCGCCGACGTCGACGGCGACGGATGGATCCTCGCCGAGCGCACACACGCAAGCGACCTCGAGCACGAACCAGACTGGCCGTTCAACGAGTTCCAGCATCTGTGCCGGACGGAGATCTCGCCCGTGCGCCTGAAACCCTGGCAGTTCGTGCGCAACCAGCGCGACGCGGACCGGGACTACGTCGTGAAGATGACGACTCGCGAGAGCGAGCTCGAGGACGTCTCGATCGAGTGGGGCAAAGGTGCGCTGAAGAAAGACGCGATCAACGCCGACGTCGGCGTCGCGCTGACGACCCACTGGCGGGATATGTTCGTCGAGTTGGTGCTGTACTCGTCGGGATATCTCGCCATCTGGGATCCAGGCGAGATGAAACCCGAGCTACTCGGCCGGTTCATCCACGACGAGATCATCCCGGTCAGCTACCTCGGTGACGGTGCCGAAATCGAAGAGACCCAGCAGCCCCACCAGACGACGCTCGACGACGCCGAGAGCGACGAGGGGGTGGATGCCTGATGGCGAGTATCGAAGACCGTCGGAGCATCGGCCAAGAGGTTGTCTTCCGCATCCGCAGGACCGGTAGCGGGGTCAAGGTGATCGAGTACGATGGAACCGGCCTCGCCGACGGCTACATGGCCAAATCGAACCGGCGGTACTTCTACGGCGACGACGCCGAAGAAAAGGCGACCGAGTACGCCTATCGGACGCAAGAGAAACTCGAGGACGTTCGGGACTGCCCTGTGATCGTCGTCGAACTCGGCGAAGTGATGGCAAAGAAACTCGCCACCGAGGGGGTGGATGCCTGATGCCGTCGACAGCACTCGAGGCGCAGGTGCTATCGCTCATCAACGAGCGCACTGCCCCCGAACCGGATGGTGTCCAGGACGCCAGCGGCGAACTGTTCACCGGGACGAAGCGCCTGAAACAGGAGGCGAGCAAGGACAACATCGACTGCTCGAAAGCCGAGCTCGAAGATGCCGTCGACGCCCTCGTCGAAGAGGGGTCGTTGATTACGTGGCACGGGCTTCTGGCACCCGCGAACGCCGACCATCTCCAGGCGATCATCGAGAACGAGAAGCAGTCGGAGATCACGCGGGACCTCCTCATCCGGAAATGTGAGGGCTTCCTCGAGGCAACGGAGGTGGCTGCCTGATGTCCTCGCTCGAGCCCGAGGAACTCGACGCGCTCGTTCGACGGACGCTAGCTGCCCAGGAGCAGAACAGCCGGTACATCTCGTCCAAGAAGCTTCGGCGGCTCGTCCAAGAGCGCGCCACCGAAGACCTCTCTCCGCAGGCGATCAGCCACTCAGCAAAGCGAGTTCGGGAAGACGGTTACCTCAGACCGTGGGGTGGCAAGATCCGGTCAGCGAACACGACGTACGTGATCACCAGCGCCGGCTGTCACAGGTGCGGCGAGTTGCACAAGTCGATGGCCGGTGCGATCTACTGTTGCGACGAGACGTTCGACGACATCGGCCCGGTCGCAGGTACACAGAGTATCCGCGGGCCCACACCCACGATCGCCGAGGCGAACGGGCGAGGTGAGCCGCAATGACTATTTGCCCCGTTTGCGACGAAGAGAGTAGTGTCTGTTACCGGTGTGAACACTGTGGGGCCGATCTGGTCGGTCGCGGTGAAGACGATCGCGACGTCGCGACCGACGGCGGGACCGACCTCGAGGTAGTCGAGAACCGCTGGCAGGAGCGACTCTCGGAGGCACGCGTCAGCGTCAGTCACGGCCTCGAGCCCGAGCGACTCGCTCGCCGGTACGCCGTCGAGACGAGCGACGAGATCGAGGAGCTGACCACGCGGGCGACGCTCGAGATGCTCAACGACGACTGGGCGACGCTGACGATCGACGACCTGGACGCAGCCGCCGAGCGGATGGACATCGACGTTCGCGATCGCGAGGTCGCGACCGACGGCGGCCAGTGCACGACCGGAACTGAACGGAGAAAGGAGCGGTTCTTCGAGGACATGGGCGTCTCGAGTCGCCCTGCAAAAAAGCTGGCAGAGAAGTTCGAGACGGAAGACCACCTCATAGATTATCTCGTCAACGACGGGAAATTGACCGACTTCAACGGAGTCGGTAGTCGATCGGCAGAACACGTCAGAGCGTGGCTCAAGGCCGAGTATCCTGAGAAGGAACGCGAGCGTAAGGAGCGTTCTGAGTCCTACTGTACGGAGTACACGACCGATCACGGAATCCCAGAAGACGAGAAAAAGGAGCCGTCTGAGCCGTATTGGGCATGGATCTGTCCGCGATGTTCGGACAAAAACCCAATGTACGGGCACCCGGACGGGTTCAAGAACCGCCCATACGCTTGCACAACGTGTCGATGGGTCCCGCTACTCGACGCGGAATCCATCGACGAGTGGCTTGAAGACTGCACACTACAGGCGGACGCCGACCCCGACGGGGGTGAGTCGGCGTGAGCCGCCGTCGTCACTACCAGAGCGTCGACGCCGTTCGAAACGAGGCGGGCGTCGGGGACCAGAGCAACGAGTGCGTCAACGGCACCGAGGGGTGCCCTGGCCCGGATACCAATGTTCCAGAGTTGCCGTGTTTTGAGTGCCTGCTCGAGGCCGACGGCGATCGCGAGGTCGCGACTGACGGGGGAACCGATCGCACAAAAGAGGGGGTAAACCCACACGCGCCGCACTGGTTCGATTTCAACCGGCTCAACGAAACGCCGAGCGACTGGACGTTCGAGGTCCTCGAGTGGGACGACGATCCGGATGCTGATGGCGTCGTTGACCGTGGCGAGGCCGAAGTCGTTCGCGGCGACCACCGATTCACCGTTACGACGTGGCTGCAGCCGCGAGCGCGGACACACGACCGGTACTGGAGCGTCGCTTACGAAACCATCAACCAGGACGGCGAGCCGGAACTACTGTCGTTCCACATCAGCCGCGACCAGGCGATCGCCCGGAACAACCTCGGACACGCTCGAGACTCGATCGACGAGGATGCGACCCCGCACGTTCTCGTCCGGGATCACAACGACGGACCCCGGGAGACGTTCGAGTTCCCTACGGCCTCCATGGCCGAAAAGGCGGCCGATCTCCAGACGCGGCTCAAGTTGGAGAACGACGATCGCGACTATCTCGTCACCGTTCACTCGAAAGAAGAGTGGGAAGATCGCCTAGAGCTCGAGCGGGAGGTCGTCACCGACGGCGGCGTGGTCTCGGTACCCCGCGTCACCTGGCCCCGCCGCGTGGAGAACGGCCAGCCGATCGTCGGCTACTACTGCGACAACTGCGGCCACGAGATCGAGCGGCCCTACCAGCCGGCACTTCTGTGTGAGTGTCCGAACTGCGGGGGCAACCCGCAGGGCGTTCGCCGGTTCGACGTCGAGCCGTTCGTCGACGAACGCCGCGAGCGTCTTCGCGAGCAGCTCGCCGAGCGGTACGGCCACCCGATGGGGTCCGACCGCGAGTGTGCTGTCTGCGGGGCGACCGAAGACGTCCATTTGGATCCCGGCGAGAACCTCGAGGACTTCGAGTACCGCTGTGGGGAGCATCATCTGTTCGGCTACTCCTACTGGTGGCAGCCGGGCGATCACCCCAGCCTGCTCACCCGCGAGTGGATCGAGACCTGCGACAACTGTCACGCCGAGTTCACCAGCGTTTTCGGCGTCAGCTATCTCGATCACCGGGCGGGCTACCAGCGCGATCTCTGCCTCCAGTGCACCGACGTCGACTGGCTGCGGCGAGCGATCGACGACACGTTCGCCCTCGAGGGAGGTGACGACTGATGAGGCTTTATTACACCGGTGGGTCGCCGGACAACCTCCGAAAGGCTCGAAAGCACGCGCCCTCGCACACGCACGGATTCGGATGGACACCGCAGAAGATGACGCCACACGACGGGCCGTATTTCGTCGACAACGGCGCGTACACGGACTCGTTCGACGCCGATGCGTACTACGAGACGCTCGACCGTGCACTGACCGAGATGCCCACGTCGCCGGACTTCTTCGTCCTCCCGGATGTCTACGGCGACGCCGAAGCGACGATAGAGAAGCACCTCGACTGGCTGTACAACTGCAAATTGCCGGTCGGAAGCGGCGAGGTAATGCGGTACTGGGTTCTCCAGCCCGGACTCCCGATCGAAGAGCAGTTCGATGCGATAAGGGGCTGCCAGGGCGTGTTCGTCGGCGGCCCAAAGCGCTGGAAGCGAGCGTACGGCGACCGGATCGTTGAGCTCGCCAACGACTACGACGACGATCCAACGCTAAGCAACGGGCTTCGGACGCACGTCGGGAATCCGGGCGGAGAGGATGGCCTCGTGTGGGCCTACCGAACTGGGTTCGACAGTTGCGATACGACGTCAATCTTCCAGAACGGCTACTGGCACTACCTCGAGCAGCTCGAAGAAGTCACCGACGAAACGCAGTCACCGGGCGGGCCAGACTCGGCCCAGGTCTCGTTGAGCGAGGTGGTTTCGACATGAGCGAGATCGACCGATGGGAGAACGATATCCATCGGGGGGACGCCGCAGAAACGCTCACACAGCTTCCAGAGTCGTCGGTCCACTGCGTGGTCACGTCACCGCCTTACTTCGGCCTCCGCGACTACGGCGTCGACGGACAGATCGGTCTGGAGGAATCGCTCGGGGAGTACATCGATGCGCTGGTCGACATCGGCGCCGAGATCCGGCGGGTGCTTCGCGAGGACGGCTCGTGGTGGCTCAACCTCGGCGATACGTTCGCGAGCAGCCCCGGATGGGGATCGCAGTCGGACGCCGTCGGGGGCCACGACGCGGACGTCGACCACTCGAGGCGAGGGTTCCGTCGGAAGTCCAAGATGCTCGTTCCACATCGCGTGGCGATCGCGCTCGAGAACACGGGGTGGGTCGTTCGAGCGGACGCCGTGTGGCACAAGCCGAGCGGGATGCCCAGCTCGGCGCACGACCGACTGAACGAGACCAAAGAGTTCCTGTTCCACCTGACTCCGAATCCCGACTACTGGTTCAACCTCGATGCTATCCGCGAACCTCACGCCACCGTCTCGATAGAACGCAGCACCAGGGCCGACAACCGCCACGAACACTCGCAGCGCCAGAGCGTCGCAAACGAGGAGACCCTGAACCCGGGTCAGTTCGTCCATCCGAACGGGAAGAACCCGGGAGATCTCCTCGAGATTAACCCTGCGCAGTATCCGGATACACACTTCGCGGTGTTCCCAGAGGAACTCTGCGAGACACCGATCAAATCATCTTGCCCGGACCGAGTCTGCGCCGACTGCGGCACTCCGTACGTGCGTGAGGTAGAAGAGATCGATCCGTGGGACGTTGAGGATCCCGACCGTGAGCAACTCCGGCGGGCGATCGAGGTGTACGAGTCCTCGGACCTGACCGAGGAGCACCTTGAGGCCGTTCGAGCGTACGGGTTTGCCGACGCGGCAGCCGGGAAGCAACAAGATCGGTCCGGACTCAACTCCGATGGGGTGCAGGAGCTCGCCCTCGAGGCGAAGGCCGCCCTCGGCGGCTACTTCCGAGAGTTCACGACGACGTTCAAGCGCACTCTCGGTTGGGTGCCCGACTGCGACTGCGAAACCGAGGTGACACAGCCCGGTATCGTACTCGATCCGTTTGCAGGGACCGGAACTGCCTGCCTCGTGGCGAAGCGTTTCGGCCTTCGGTTCGTTGGGATTGAGCTCAACCCGGACTACGTCGCGATGGCGCAACGTCGTGTCGGAATCAACGTCGACGAGCCGGAACGCCTCCTCGAGGACGAAGAAACGCCCCTAACTGCATACACGGACGCCACGGGGGTCGATCGAGATGTCTGAGGACGTCGAGTTCCGCGAGGAGATTCGCCGCGTCGTCCGCCGGAACGATCCCGAGCCGGACGAGCTTCGCGATCTCGCCGCCGACCTCGAGAAGCTGGCTGACCGCTACGAGGCGACGTCGGAGGTGTTGTAGCGTGGCGTCGGAGATCGAGAGCCGGCCACCGGCCGAGCGTCGCTACGAGTCGGTCCGAGAGAAGTACGACATCGACGAGCGCAACGACCTCGAGACGTTTCTGGACGCCGTCGAAGGGGCCCGGACCGTCTACGAGGTCCAGCGCGAGCTGCGCGAGCAGCGGACCAAGGTCAAAACCGCACTGAACAAACTCGGCCTCGCGAAGTCACATCACGACTTCCCGCCGGTCGACGTCGACGATCGCCTCGAGTGTCTTCGCGATGGTCGGCTCCCGGAGGACGTCCTGGTCGATCCCCGGCCGACTCTCGGACCGACGCAACGGCAGGTCTACGAGATCCTGTTCGAGGCCGACGAAGAGCTTCGACTCGGCGAGATCGCGGAGCGAACTGACGAGTTGAACGAAAAGCAAGCCAGCCGGGCGCTGAATGCGCTCACCGACCGCAACCACGTCAGCGCTCGAGACTACGGCGACCCGCGCGGCTGGTACCGCTACTCGATCAACACGGGTGATCGGGAGTGAAGCCGTGGCAGCACGGGTTGGTCCCACTGTTCGCTGGCGTGCTGATCTGCCTCGCGATCGCCGTCGCCGTCAGCTGCTCGGGGTGGTCGCTGTGACCGCTCCGTCTGACGGTCCTTCTAGATTTAAGTACGGGCCGAGACAAACAGGCAGCAACCAAGATAGGAGCAGATACCATCCGCTGTTCGATGGTTACCGCAGCGGGGCGTTGGCGCGCCCCGAAGAACCCGCCTCGTTGGTTCGTTCTGCGGCGGCTATCGAGTTAAAGTTTGCGCTCACAGAGAGCGGCGGCGCTGTCCAACGGCGTCGGTCCAAATACGCGATTCCACCCAGAGAGATGCATCTATCCACCGCGATAAGCCGGTCGCTCGCACACGATCCGACCAGCAACGGCTTTGATCAAACGCCCGCCGGCGGTGGTCGAGCATGACGGACGCCGGACTCTCGCCGACGCGACAGGTTCCGGCGGCAGCGGCCGTCATCGAGATCTCCGACCAGCCGGTGACCGACCTCTGGAGTGAGTTGTTCGATCACGCCGACGTCGTCGACGCGTTCGTTCGCGCCGTTCGCGAGCTCGCCCACGGCCAGACCGTTCCCGAGCTCTACGACGACCTCGAGGAGCGAGGCGTACCGTACTGGATTCGGTCACGCATCCGCGACGTCGCGCTCGGTGATCGGCGAGAAGCGTGGCGACTCGGCGCCGAGATCGTGCCGACGCTCGGCCAGGGACACTCGACCGTCGAGGACGTCGTCGCGACCGCCAAGCTGTTCGACGCCCTCGAGGGCGAGCCGCCAACGATCGCCTTCGTTGTCGACCGGGAGTTCGAGCAGCTCGAGCGGCGCAAGCGCGTGAAGATCTGTCGGTTGATCGCCGCGCTCTCGCAGGGCCTCGACGTTCGGTTCGTCGCGACGGGCGTCACGCAAGCGTTCGTCCAATGCGAGCATCGTGATCAGCTGCCCGGCGTTAGCGACTGGCGTCACACGGACCGTACTGACGGGCCACTGGCTGACGTCGTCGACGCCGCGGTAACCGACCTGGATCCGGACGGCCGAGACGTCGCGACGCTTCGACGGCTCGCTGACGAGGATAGCGAAGCGCTGTCCTACAGCCAGCTATACGGCGAGTTCCCCGAAGTTGATGGTTCACGAGTTCGCCAGACGATCCTCTCACTCGAGCGAGCCGATCTGGTTTCGACGTTCGACCCGAAAAACAACCGGAAGGTCGAACTGCTCGAAGCCGGCCGGCGCGTACTGGACGTTCTCGACGCCGAAATCGGCAGGCAGAGCGAGCTTTCGGACTGCGTTAGCGACTCCGGAAAATCCTCTCCCCAGTGCCGTGTAACCCCGCGTACGGGAGGGGGTGGAGAGGACGGGGCCCGGCCGTTCGACGTCGGTTGGATGAGCCGCCACAACCACGCTGCAGCGGCGGCCTGTGCGACCGCGGGCAGCGTGGCCGTCACAGACGGCCAGCTACCGGCCGGAGACGGCCGAACACACGAGGTGAGCTACGACCGCAACGCCGACGAGGCCGTGGTAGCTGTACAGGCGAGCGAGCCCCTACCCTACACGGTGAGTACCGCAGTGGCGTTAGCGACCCCGTGGTTTTTGGACGACATCCTCCCGCCGTCCCGAGTCCTCGCGATCGACGAACCACCGGCGATCCTCCGGGCCGGTCGCTGTATCGGAGCACTCTCCGACGAGGCCCTTGCGGATCCGCAGATCCTCCGTGACGAGCTCGTCGACTGGGGCCAACGCATCCAGGACCTCACGGTTGATCTTCGCAACGGCAACTACGACGATCGCGATGCCTTCCGCTCGGCGATCATGCGTCTGGCTCACGGTCTGACCGGCTCAATCGTCCACCTCCTGGATGCCGCAGGGATAGATCTCGTCCGAGAGATTCGCGTTCCATCCGGCGCCGATCGTGACGACCTCGAGGAGCTGGCGATCACCGTCGCGATCTCGGCGGCGATCCAGTCTCGCTACACTGACGCCAAAGACGACGCGTACAACGTCTATCGCCAGCTGTTCGAATCACGATCCGAGAAACGATCCGCAGCGTTCACGCCGACGGTTGATGCCCACAATCCAATGGGGCGGCTGATCGGCTCGATCGTTGTTCGCGGACCGGACGCACATCGCCTTCGCGAGCCCCTCGAGGCAGCACTCGGCTCTCCCGACGATCTCCACGAGGACGCGCCGGAGGTTGCAGTTCGCGTTCCGGTCACCGAGCCGGACCGCTCGGCGATCGCAGCCGTCGCGAACCGCATCCTCCTCCCAAAGCGCATCCGACCGACGGATGTCGGCGTCACGCTCTGTCACGCGTTCGTCCCGGATCCGTTCGCAGCGGCACGAGCACTCGAGCAACTCGCCAGCGAAGACGAGCCTCGAGATCTTCGCGTCGACGAGCTCCGGTACGCTTTCGCCACCCTGCCGACGACGTCGATCCTTCCCGAACTCCCGCCGTCAGCCGGGGCGATCGTGAAGGCACTTCTCGAGGCTGACCGGCCACTGTCACAGAGCGAACTGGCGGATCGAGCGGACGTCTCGACGCGAACGGTCCGCAATCACGAGACCATGCTCGTGTCGCTGGGCGTTCTCGACGGAGAGGACGGCTATCGTCTCACACTCTCGTTCCAGACGCCCGAGGAACGCCGGGAGGCACTCGTCCCACCGCTCGTCGAGAGCGGCGACCTCCTGGACGCTGCCGACGGCCTGCTGCTCGAGTACTTGCCACCGAAGCGGTACGGCGATCCGGACGACCCGCTCGGAAGGGTTCTGTTCTGGCCGCCGGATCCCTGGCTGCTCGAGGATCACGACGAACTGGGCCCGTGGTTCGACCTTGGGGTCCGGCTCGTCGACGTCGATCGACCGTCGCCCACGGAGGAGACGGTCGTGACGATGGGCCCGACAGTCGAGCAACAACCGCTCTCGCTCGGCGGTTCAACGGAGGTGGCTGGGTAGATGTCTGACGACAACACCTCGAGCGGAATGGAACAGGTTCGCTATCGCTATCAGGGCGCTCTGTTCCGAATCGTCACAAAAGAAGTCTCGGGGTTAGAAGCCGTATACCTTGAGAAGAAGCGGAGTTGCGACGACGAATGGAAGCAGGAGAAGAAACTCGGCTGGAGAGAGCATCGGCAAGTACGCACGGGTGGTGCCTAATGGTGGATCGAAAACTCGTTGAGCAAAAGGTTAGACAGGTCCTCTACGGCGGCGATGCCTACGACGCGTCTGAGGTGTTCGACAGAGCCGAATTTAGGGTTGCGAAGCGGATGTTCTCGGACCACATTCGGCCGGACGGAGACGAGTTAGTTCAAGAGCGAGCACAGAACGCGATCGACCAAATCGAGCGTTCACTACAGACGGAGGCTGATCGCAATGTCGAGTGACGACAACGCCTCGAGCGATACTGAACGGAGCAGTGGCGCGTTCCTGTGGTCTGGACTGCGGCCCGAGTCAGACCTTCCACTCTGGCAAAGAGTGGCGTTACTACCGTTCTACCTCGCGTCTCACGCTTACCACTGTCTGCGAGGGACGCCCGTTTATATCCAGTATGGGAACCACGAACTCCGACAACAAGACACGGGAACCGAGCAGTCTGAGGGGGCCGATCGCGATGAGTAACCAGCAACCCGTGGGCGTCATTCGCGCCGAGTGCAAGTCCTGCGGGTGGACGCTCGAGCGCTCGCTCGACGCCGCCGACCTCGAACCCGAGCAGAACCAGGGCATCGCGACCCGCGTCGTCTACTCACACTCCTATAAGTGCCAGTCCGACGGCGAAGACGGCTGGGGCGAGCAGACCGACGTCGATATGCAACTCGACATGACGGGTGAGCCATCGTGACGGGTGGTTCTTACACCAACCACTGCCCGCACTGCGAGACGCGGATCACCGCGGCCTCGAGGTACTGCCGCAGCTGCGGCCAACCACAGGACTGGTTCGACGATCGCGACGACGTCCACCCGGATCTCCGCGAGGCCTACCGGACGATGCTCTCTCGAGCGCGCGCCGTCGACGCCGATCCCGCCAACGAGCCTCCGCGATCGTTCGAACACGCGTTTCGGCTGCTCGTCCCGACCGCCAACATCGACGTCCTCCAGGAGCTGGTCGACGATGAGTGACTCACCGTTCCCGACGGCGATCTCGGATCACTCGTCGACGGCCAAACTCGTGTACGTCGTCCTCGAGTCAGCCGAAACAAGCCTCACACAGGCCGAAATCGCCGACCGGGCCGCTATCGACCCACGGACAGCAAGGGAAGCACTCTACGCGCTCGAGGATACGGGCGTCATCACACGTGACAGAGGGCTTACTGACGCGAGAGAGAAATTCTACTCGGCCAATAAGTGACACCATACCCCGGTAACTATCGTCTATTTATGACACTCTCACGAATTGATAGTAAGACCACAGTCGAGGGCTCGCCGAACAGGCCGCCGGCATCCGCCGGCCGTCTTTGTCCCACAGCCCGTGGTCCGACCCTTTCCTCGCAGCCATGAGACAGTTCACAAACCTTCCGTTCGAGACGCGTCCGTCCGATGAACGAGGGTATAAGACCTTCAAGCGGCTGATCTGGCACTCGAGTGAGGTCTGTAATTCCTGTTTCTCACAGATCAGGACAGTCGGGCCCAAACACCGGAAGAAACTCGAGCAACCGTCGGAGAAGCTGCTCGAGGACTACCGCGAGAGCCCGCCACAGTACCTCGAGATCAACGAGTGGTACGATCGAACGGAGAACGGCTCGCAGGAACACACGCCGTGGGATCACAACCGGCGGTTCGGCACCTGTTACTGCCTTCACTGCGGGACCGACTGCAACGGCAACCACCGGAACAAATCCCTCGAGGAGCTCAAGCCACTCGTCAAGAACATCTTCCGCTACGTGTCCTACGAGACCGATCACGAGCTCGACGGCAAGCGCTTCGGCGCGACCGTCCGCGAGCTGAAACAGCGCCGAGCTGCCCAGGGCCACGAGACGGAAGTGATGGCGATCGCGTTCGCTCGCGCACTCAAGCGCCCACCCCACGCAACGTCGACGTCGTCGACGCCGGTCGCGGTCAGCGACTAACGCCATGTCCACGGAGCCGACGGATGCATCGCCCCCGCTCCCCCGGGAACCGTCGGCCTGGCGGCCGGAGACGCACTTCGGCCAGAAGATCAAAGGGCTGAACGGCGACCGAAAGCGGCACCTGGACGGCGATATCGTCCGGGGCTGTATCGAGCGCGGGACGGCGACGAAGGTCAACCGCGACATCTACCATCTTCGCGAGGAGTTCGGCGGCGTCTCCTACACTCTGGTCGTCGACGCCGCGACCCGCGAGGTGATTACGGGCTATCCGGACGCGATCGACGCCGATGCAGCTCGCGAGTCGGGTCGATGGTCGTCCCAACAGATCGCGGACATTCAGCATTTCATCGCGACCGATCCCCGATGACCGACCCCCGATGATGGTCGACGGACGAAGTCCAAGACCGGAGGGCTCCAGACGCGGCTCGATGGCCGCACGCAAACCTGGTCAACTCGCGACATCCTCTCTCCCCGGCGGCGGTAGGCCGCAGACGGGGTTCGACTCCCCACGCCGGGGTCCCGATGACGTCCCGACCCCTGCTCGCCTGGTGACCGAGCACATCGGACTGAGGGCTCCCCCTCTATCCTCTTCGAACAGACCCGTTTCTCGTCGCGACCCAGGGCTGGTGACGCATATCGATCGGAACGCCTACCCGGCACGATCCATCGCTTCACGCGGCGACTGTCACGATTACGACACGGAGTTCGTTGGTAGTTCGGTTCATCTCGATACTGTCACCAGGTTCGCGACGAGCACGCGGTGCGGGTTTGCCGTCGGCCACCCCGGGGACAACTCGGACGTCGGCGGCTCGACGATCGACCGCCCGCGAAAGCGCGCGATCTCGACGTCGACCCACGGCCGCGAATCACGTTCCACCAGCCCGCTTTCAGACCTCTCTACACACGAGTCGGTAGCGCAACTGGGAGCGCACCGCTTTGAAGAAGCGGCGTGTCTCGGTTCGAATCCGAGTCGACTCATCCGACAGTGTCACGGTCGCCCCGTGCGCTGCCACCGGTCTGCCGCGACCGGAGTACCGCCACGAGTGGGAATACCATCGCGGAAGTCGCCGTCAAGGGGGCGACACAGAAATCCCTGCGACCACGGATCGTAGCGCAGTGGCCGACGCGCTCGGCTGTAGACCGAGAACACGTAGGTTCGACTCCTACCGATCCGATTCCCTCTCGTTTGTACAACATGCTCGAACCAATACTCGATCACATCTACGAGCTCGCCGCCGTTGGCATTGCGGGTCTCGGCGCCGCCCGCTTTTACTACGGGCCGCAGTTCTATGAGATTCCATGGCAACCGCTCCGGCGCGTCTTCATCCCGATGGCCCACGCCGTCGCGAAACACAAACTCGGCGACGAGTTCTACGCAGCCTACGAGACCTCGAGGCGAGAGCACGTCGCGACGCTGGACGTCCCGCACGAGGACGTCGTCGCCGATCTCGAGGAGGCCGGCTATCTCGTCGAGCCACTCGCCGCGCTGAAAACCGACTGGAACGGCAACACCGAGGTGGCCTCGTACGCTCGGCACTATGGCTCGAAACCGTTCCCCGGCGCCCCGGAGTGGCTTTGCAAACGCCAGGTTCACGTGACGCTGTTCGAGGCTCCAGGCGGCGGCACGATCGTGACGGCGCATGCTGAGGCGAACAGCTGGCGCTGGGATCTCGTCGAGGAACACTACCGCGGTGTCGGGATGGACATCGATTACGGGCGTCAGGAAGCAGCCCAGGATCTCGGAATCGACCCCCAGCCCTCTGCTATCAGCGATATCGATGAATCATGAGTTTCGAACCAAACCCGTACCAGAACTGCATCGAGAACCAACGGAGAGTCAATGAATACATGTCGTCCGATCGATGGAAGGTGATCAAAAGCATCCTCTATGCATCGATGGCGACCGGGTTTCTCGTCTTCACGGTCCTCTGGGACGTCCACCCGCATCACGCACTGGCGATGGGCGTCCTGCTATTCCTCTTTTATCATGCTGCGGAAGTGAAAGAAGTCGAAATCACCCGGTACATCTCGGTCACGTTCAAAAACGGACACTCGAAAAACACGAGCGACGACTCCGATCGCGAGGACTAACCCCATGTGGATCTGCACGCTCGAGCTCGTCGCTGAGTGCCCCGAGGGCGGCATGTTCGACGCGCCGGCAACCTACCGCGGCGACGGTGTCTGTCGACACTGCCTCAACGCTGTCCGTCCGGGCCCGTCGCCGAACGCCGACGTGCCGGCGACGACGTCCTTTCCGATCACCGATTGACTCCCCGGAGTTCCGCTGTAACGTGCCTCATAGAAAGCCATGACTCCCCGCGAGCCAACGATTTACGACCGCACCAAGATCGAGACCGACGAGCAATGCCCGATGTATCGCGGCGACGGGCCGGATCCGTGTACGAATACTGCCGAGTACCTCTTCGTCTACGAGGCCAGCATCGACCCGGACGATGACCGTCGACGGAACTGCCTCGCTTGTGCGGACTGCGTTCCCGAACCGACCATCTCATAGAATCCTATGACCGATAGCAGCATTCCGGTTTCGACGGAGTTCCGCGAGGATCTCCAGGAGCGCAAACGCGACGGCGAGTCCTACGAGGAGTTTCTGAAGCGACGTCTCGAGGACGGCCCGGACTCGACAGACGACGTCCCGGACGAGCTTCTCGAGGAGATCGACACGATCGTCGACCGCCGGCTCGGAGAGCAGCTTCGGAATTTCCGCGACGATCTGTTCAGCCAACTGCGGTAGCCATGACTTTCTATGACTGAGGTTCTCGTCGAGCCGAACGACACTGCTCGGAAGCTCCGAGAGTACGTTCGGCACAACCCTGACGTCCGCCACGACGACTACGAGAGTGACGGCGTCGACCCGATCCAGGAGGCTTGCTACGTTCTGAGCGAGGCCTACTTCCACGCTCGAGGTGGCAAAGACGCCGGCCTCGAGGTGTATCGCATCGGCTGGGCCGATGTGTACGACGACGCTGATGGCGCTCACTGGTTCCTTCGCGATTCCGACGACCGCGTCATCGACCTCTCACTCCCGTCGCCGGCGGACGGTCATGGAATCCCATGGGACCGGGCCCGACACCGGGCATTCATCACTGGCTACACACCCTCGAACCGAACGCAGGACGTCCTGAACGCCCTCGAAATCACCCCTCCCGCCGCCTCGAGTGGCGACTGACCGACTTCCGAAAACAACTTACCTCATGGCAGAATCCGATCGAAACTACGAGAACGAGTGTGGCGACCACGGCGGTCGCAACTCGAGCGGGGATCCCTGCGGACGCCCTGCCGGCTGGGGGACGGACTTCGAGGACGGCAAGTGCCGCCATCACCGCGGAACCAACGCCGACGGCTCGAGCCACGAGGGCAACACGAACGCCGTCGGCAACGACGGTGGCGCACCAGAGGATAACACGAACGCCGTTACGCACGCACTGTTCGTCGAGAGCAACCGCTTTTACCAGCAGGTGATCGACGATCCGCTCCGCGAACTGTGCGACCAGATATACGAGAGCTACGTCGAGAAGTTCCGGCGAGTGAACGGCGACCCGATCGTCGGGGAGAAGGCACGCCTCTCGGAGATTGCGGTCAACCACATCAAGATCATCCACTCGGATAACTGGGCGACTGATAAACCAGCCGACCTCGAATCCGGGAACGCGTTCGTCGATCGCGAGACGCGAATCAAGACGACGGAACACGACATGCGCGAGGAGCACCGCTACACCGAGTCCGTTGTCACGAAGACACAACAGCGCCTCCGAAAGGAGGATCGAAAGTGGCTCAAGGAGTACAATATGCTCGGTGCCGACGAGATCGCCGTCGACGTCTCGGGCGAGGTCGACCACAGCCACGATCACGAACACGGCCTGGACGAGTCGACGCAGGACCTGATCGACGACCTCGCAGAGGACCTCCGGGCATGAGCATGAACTCACTGGGCTACCACATCCTCGCTCACCTCGAGCGACACGACGACGTCGACCAGAAGGCCGAGTACGGCCGCCACATCAACAAGCAGCCGGAGTTCTCCCGGTCGCAGAACATGCCGGACCTGGTCCTCGAGAACATCGTCGACGTCGTCCAGTACGAGTTCGCCCTCGAGCCACCGGCCACCCCGGAGGACGTCCAGCCGATCACGCACGACGAGTACCGCGACTTCTGGCGTGGCGAGCTCTCGAGCGAGCCGTGGGACATCTACTCGATCGCCGACGAGATGGCCGACCGCTTCCCGATCAACCGCGGCTGGGCGTTCAAGAACGCCCGCCAGCATCTGAACCAACTCATCCTCCAGGCACGGATGCGCGGCTACCGGCAGGATCGACTCGCCGGCCGTCGCTTTCGGTGGGGTGGCCCCGACCCCGAACACCCGGCCTGTGAGTGGATCATGGAGCAGGTCCCGGAAGAGGGCCTCCCGTATCACGAGATCGTCGACCTGATGGGCGAGGCAAAGAGCCGGTTCGTCGAGGATCCACCCTCGAGCAACCACGTCGTTCACGACTGGTGTCGCCACGAGATACGCGAAGTCCGGTGATACGATGTCCGCAGAAGCCGACGCGCCGAGCGACAAGTTCGCGAAGGTACTCTCGAACCCAGCGGCAACCAAACGCTGGCTGCCGGCCTTCTCGATCGAGCACCTCGGAACCGAGGGGATCCTGTTCCCGCCGGAGCACCTCCGCGACTGGTACCAGCTCATCGACGACTCCGTCTTCAAGCCGCACACCCCGAAGAACATCGCACTCCTGGGCCCGCGCAACTACGGGAAGACCGTCTCGACGATCGAGGTCGTCCCGGCGTGGCTGGCGGTCAACTTTCCGTCGATCCGGATGGCGATCGTCTCGCACAAGAAGAAACACGCGGACAAGCGAGCGAAGACGGCCGTCGCCTCGATCGAGGAAGCCTGCGAGCGCTACGGCGTTCCGATCTACGACTCGAGCAAGACGACGATCCAGCTCGACGCTGGGCGGACGAACATCGAGCCGACGCTCGAGCCGCTCTCGATCCGGACGTCGGACACGGGGTCGCACTACGACGTCATCATCTACGACGACATCGCCACGCTGACGAACCAGACGACGGCCCTTCGATCCCAGATCTCCGAGAACTTCGAGGAGTACTACGACAACGTCGCCGCCAAGCGCGGGGCGACCTGCCTCCCGCACAAGTCGCTGAACATCGTCATCGGGACGCGCAAAACGCCCGACGACGTCTACCGCGAGCACGTCCTCTCGACGAACACGCCCGAGTGGGACGACTTCATCGCTCGCGGCGTTTCCCAACCCGGGTGGGCGGCTCGCGTCTGGCGGGCGACGTCGGACTTCCACGTCATCGAGAACGAGGAGTACGAGGTCCACGCGACCGACGGCGAGGTCTACGACTCACTACGCGATCTGCCGACGGACGTCGACGTGATCGACGACGGCATCCGACCGGCCAACGGGTTTCGGACGCTCTGGCCGGAGTTCGAGCGCCCGGAGACGCTCCTGACGAAGGTCGTCTCGAAGGCCGGCGACACGGGCCTCTGGCAGGCAGAGAACCAGCAGAACCCCGAGGCTGCGGTCGGGCGCGTCCTCAGCCTCGACTGGCTCCGATTCGTCGATCCGATCCCTCGAGACGACTGGGACGCCCTCGAGTGGTACGCCGGCCTGGACTTCGCGAACCCGAACAACCTGGCCGCTGCACAGCGCGGCGAGTCGGACTACTGGGCGCTCGCTGTGTATGCGTACGACCGCGACCTCGACCAGGAGTACGCGATCGACCTCTGGCGCGATCGCGGCTACATGTGGGAAGAGGCCGCAGAGGAGTTCGTCGGCGTCCACCTGTCGGACTACCCAGTCGGCGAGCTGCTCGTCGAGTCCAACTTCGAGGGTGACGAGATCGCGGACGTCATGGCCAATGTCCTCGACGTCACCGTCACGAAGTCGCCGTCGGAGGGCGAGAAGGAACAGCGCCTTCACCGACTGGCCAACCGCTTCCAGCAGGGCAAGGTGAAGGTGGCGAGCGAGGAGAACGAGCGCTGGGAGTCGTTCATCCGCGACGAGTGGCTGCCGTTCCCGGACGCCGCTCACGACGACCGCTTCGACGCGCTCGAGATCGCCTCGAGAGGGCCGAATCAGTCGGTCGAGCACGTCAGCAGCGACGATTTCGAACACTTAGACTGGTAACTTATGGCAGTGAACACGACGAAACTCGGCGAGGACGACAACGGCGAGTTGCATCTCGTCTGGCCGGACGGCAACGTCGAACAGTCGTTGCAGGCACAGATCGCCTCAACGCCACAGACGAAAGACAAAACCCGGGATCGCCACGTCGGCGCGATCGGCCCGGTCCCTCGCGTCTCGAGTCAATCGGGTGTCTGGAGCAAGATCGACCTGCGGTCGTTCTCGCTCAACTCGACGGAGCTCGCGACGACGCTCAAACGCTTCCGCGACGAGATGTACCGGAACCAGTTTCCGGTGCCGGTCCCGTCGTTCACCGACTGCTGTACGAACTGCGGGACGGAGTACGACGAAGAGCGCGAGACGTGCGAAGTGTGCGGCCACACGGAGTTCGAGGGCCCGTCGAAGGCACAGAAACACTGGCTCTCGAAGTTCGTCGAGGCGGTCAACGACGACGGCCAGTCACTCGCCTCGCTGTGGAAATACGAAGAAGACTACCAGTCCTTTCACGGCGTCTCGACCGTTCTCGTTCGGCTCACGTACCAACACGTCGAGCGCGACGTCCAGGTCGCCGGCCGCTCGGTCCGATCGACCTCGAGGTGGGAACCAACGGAGATCAAAGAGCTCGTCCATGCCGATCCGACGCGGCTCTATCCGGTCCTCGACGAGAAGAATCGCCACGGCGGCTGGTGGACGTGCCCACAACATCGCGGGGAGTACTGGGAAGAGGGCGACCTCACCTTCGAGGACGACGCCGATCACCCGACCGAGGTCTGCCCGCAGTGTCACGCTCAGCTCGAGGAGGTCGGCTACGCGGAGATGAGCAGCGGGCGGAAAGACGATGTCGAGCGACTATTCCTGAAACACGAAGTGATCGACTGGGCCCGGCACTTCCCAATCCGGAACGGACTCGACGGCCGATCGCCGATCCTGCCGCTGATCAAACTCCAGGCCATCCTCCAGTGGTCGCGCAACTACGAGCTCCAGTATCTCAACCCGCAGAACGATCAACAGCTCCCGGACAAGTTTCTGGTCGCCTACGGCAAGAGCGTCCGCGAGAGTCTGAGCGCCTCGCTGAACGAAGAGGAGTCGAAGAATCCGTGGGAAGAGGGCCGCCTCATGTACGAAGGCAACCCCGACGACGTCGAGATCGAGATCTTGGACCTGTCGACGTCGTCCGGCATCAACGGCCGCGAGCCGATGGTCGAGCGCCTCATGTCGCAGGTCCGTGCCATGTTCGGGATCACCGACGCCTTCGAGAACGAACTCTCGGAGACGGGCGGGCTGAACGCAGAGGGGACGCAGGTCGAGATCACGAACTCGGCGATCGCGTCGGCCCACCAGGACACGAAAGACAAGGCGCTCGACAAGCTGTGCCGGATCATCGAGATGGTCCAGGGCCACTGCGACTGGGAACTCGCGTACGTCGATCCCGAGACCGAAGACGCGTCCCTGTCGCCACTCGAGGTGCTGCGGGGGATCGAGATCGCTCGCGAGACCGGAACGAAGGTCGCAGTCGAGGATGGCCAGCTACAGATCCCGGACCAGGAGATCGACGTCGAGGCCCTCGAGCCGTCGACCGACGAACCGCCAGACGAATCTGGGGATGACAGCCCGGCGGATACTGTCCCGGACGCCGACGACACACTACCAGGCGCATGAGACCAAGCATCGAACAGCTTCTCGAAACCGTCGCACAGCTCACCAACCTCAACGACCGCGTGATGGTCGATACAGCGGTCACGGAGTCGTCGGTCACCGTCACCGATGGCGAGGTGACCGATCCCGAGAACGCAGCCGTTCTCGAGAAGAACTCCGGCAGTACCGAACTCACCGTCATGGGTCGCTCTGACGGCGGCGGGATGGATATCACGATCGAGTGCTCGCACGACGGTGAAAACTGGTTCGAACGCGTCGACCTCGAGATCGACAATATCAGCACCGGCGACACCGAGGCGACCGGGTTTCAATCCGGGAGCGAGTTCATCCGTGCCTGGTCGGATGCAAATGTCGGCATGATCGTCCTCAGCGGCAAGGGAATCTGACCATGAGCATCCGAGTTGTCAATCAGAACGTTGGCCAGAAGGCCGAGCCCGTGGGCCCGATTCGCGACCGCCGCCTCACCCGCGAGGCCGTCCCTGACGAGTGGGAGTACCCCATCTTCGACGCGGAGAACTTCATCATCGAAGGGCCCGCCAGCGTGGAGATCGTCGATCGGACGGGCCAGCAAATCCAGATGGACGCCGTCGCGACCGCCCTCGAGCGCTTCCTCGAGAGCGATCGCGAGCCGGGGATCATCTCGGTCAAACACGACGATGTCCCGGTCGGCATCCCGATCTGGGAGTGGGAGAGCGACGACGGCCGACACTACGAGACGACCGTCGACGATCAGGAGTTCACGCTCGTCGCGAACATCGGCAACGAGACGACCAAGAGCAAGCTGGCCCGGCTGCGCTGTCTGAACGACGATTACGGCGGCTACTCTGTGACGGTCTACTCGAATCAGGAGCACCAGGCGCCGGACGGGACGCGCGTGACCGTCGACTGCGACCTCCACGCCGTCACACTCGGCAGCGCAGAGAAGGTCATGAACCCGGCAGCGGACTTCGACGTCGTCGACTTCAAGCACGGCGGGCTGCTCGAGGCGACGATCCGGCGCCGACTCCAGCGGCGTAACAGCTTGGCCGGCCAGATCGAACAGAAGCTGGATCTCGACGGGGACTGGGCGTACGCCAGCGGAGAGGCGTGGGGGGCGTACTTCGAAGCCGAAGATCGAGACCAGGACCCGGTCGACGTCCAGATCGATGCACTCCACGAGAACGTCCATGAGCTGATGGGCGAGCGGTTGCTTGACCGCGAAGGCGGGCTCGCGGAACTCGAGATGGCGATCGTCGAGCAGCTCACCAAGTAGCACAGACTCCCGATGACGGGGCGTGCGGCCGGCGCCCCACGCAAGGGAAACATGGCCATGTTCTCCACATGAATATTTTCGGCAGTAGAGACACGGTCGACGGCAAAGCCCGCTCTGCGCTGGGCGACCTCCCGGAAGATCCCTCGCCGTACGAAATCTTCCAGACGGTCGACCAGAAAGCGGGCGATACCGTCGATCCCGACGAGGTAGTACAGCGACTCCGCGACCTGGATGACGGGGTCGACGCGAAGCTGGCCGCGGTCGAAGGCCAGGACGTCGACCAGAAGGACATGCGCGAGGCCGCCGGCACGATCGCCGAGCGGACCGACATGTCTCAGGCAGGTGCGATGCGACTCCTTTCGGCAGTAGTCGATAGCATCGAGCAGATGGACCCGTCGGAGTTCACGCAGGACTTCGGCGACGTCGTCGACGAGTACTATCGCGGCGACGGCGACGGCGGCGATGTCGACCAGGCCGCGGACACCGACCAACCAGACGACTCAGACATGGGAACCGAATCAGATTCCACCCCGAACCCGAACAGTGGTACCGACACCGACACCGACACCGACACCGCCAACGCTGGCGCCGACGCCGGCGCTGGTGCTGGTGGCGACGTCGATCAGAAACAGGACGACGGAGACGGCGGCGATGGCGACGATGGCGGCCCGCTCGAGATGCTCAACGACGCAGCTCGAGAGACTGTCGAAGAGTTCGCCGAGCTCTCCGGCAAAGACCCCGAGGAGTGCGTGCAGGAGGTTCTCGGGGGCGGCGGCACCGCCGAGCAGACTGCCGTCGACACGGCGGCCGGCGACCACGATCGCGACGCTGGCCAGCCTGGTGACACCGATCAGATGAAAGGCTACGATCAGAAGCTCGACGAGCAGGAGCTCAACGAGCGCGTCGCGGCGGCCGTCACGAGCGACGAGGTGCTCGACGAGATGGCCGGCGCAGTGGCACAGAAGATGGCCGACGACGACGAGTTCGCGGATAACCTCGTCGAGACGGTCGACAAGAAGGGCGACTTCGTGACGACCGACGACACGGTCGTGACGGCGCCGAGCAACGACTCCGAGACCGTCGGTGACGCCGGCGCGATCACTGGAGGTGACGGCGAATGAGGCCGAACGAACTGCTCTCGTACGGCGGGAACAGCCCGGAAGCGTTCGTCGAATCCCACCTCGTGGGTAACGTCCCGCTCGACTGGGACGACGGCCTGCTCCAGCGGGCACAGTACGACACGAGCGTCGACGGCCACGTCAACAGCATCTTCACGGCGACGCTGTACGCCCAGTACAACTCCGAACACGAGTGGTACTCGGCACTCCAGCAGGTCGACCGCTTCAACGCCTCTCTCGAGGGCCCGGTCACGGCGAAGGCCTACCGCGCGGCGACCGACGCGGTCGACCTCCAGACGCACCCCGAGGGCGGCGACGTCCCCGAGGGCGAGACGTTCGGCGTCGAGCCGGTCGAGTTCGACCCCAAGCGCTCCGAGACGGTCATCGAGGTCAGCGACCTCCAGGAGATCCGGTCGACGATCGAGGACGCCGTCGGCTTCGAGGAGTTCTGGGAGCTCCAGCAGGAGCAGCTCGACCTCGCGATCGATCGCGACGGGATCTCGGAGGCGGTCTTCCAGGGCGACGATCAATACGACGACGAGGACAAGATTACGACGCTCGACCGCGTCATCGCCTCGAGCGACGAGGAGGATGAGGCGACCGACCCGAACGGCGACCCGTACGATGCTGGCGACCTCGACTACGGCAGCATCACGCGCGCCGAAGACGACTGGGCCGACTCGTTCGTCGAGTACCACGTCACCGAGGACGAGCAGCTGACGGAGGACCTGGTCAACCGCTTCCTGAACAACTTCAACGAGTTCGCCGACGTCGACGTCTACAGCGACACGGCGATCCTCACCGGTCACGACACGGCTCGCGTCCTCTCCGATCTGGCCGCCGACCGGAACAACGTCCGCAACCAGGCGGCGATGGCCGAGTACGTTCGCGAGAACGTTGGCGACGGCCAGACGATCCGCGGCCTCTCGGGAACCGCTCGCTACCGCGACTACGACGGCATCCCGATCGTCGCGAACCAGCACGCGATCAAACACGGCGACCTCAGCTCGATCTTCGTCGTCCCGACGGACACGATCCGCGGGCAGCCGCGACTTGCGATCGAGCAGTTCGCCGAGCCGTACGTCGAGACCGCTGGCCGCGGCCAGACCCAGGGCTACCTGGCGACCGGTCGCTACCGCGAAGAGGCGCTCATGATGATGCACCACGAGGCAGTCAACCGGGACTTCTCGAGCGGTGCGCTGCTCCGGGACATCACCGAGTAACGCCACATGAGCGACGAACCCACTACCATCACCGTTACCGTCAAGATCGACGACACCGAGTACGTCCGCCAGGTCCAGGGAACGCACTGGGCCCGAGACGACGAGGGCCGGGTCTACGTCTACAACGGCGAGACCACGATCCTCGAGGTCGAGGCACCGTACTTCGTTGAGGCATTCCGAGAGAACGACGTCGAAACAACCGCCACTATCACTTCGTAATCATGCCAGTAAGTACACTTCCAAGCGCAGAGAAATACGAGGAGAACGGCTGGGCAGAGATCGAGTTCGTCGGTTTTCGATACACCGGCCCGCAAAGCACCAAAACGGACCGAAACGTGCCCCGTCGTGCCGGGTACGCCGGCCCGCCGAAGTTCCAGCGTGGGCGCACCTATTTCGGCCTCTTGCCGACGTGGCTCGACGACGACCACATCGCCAACTCGAACATCGGCGTTCACGCCCTCGAGGCCCGCAGCGACTTCGAGGTGATCTACGACGCCGGTCGCCTTGCCGAGGCACTGCTCGAGCGCAACTACCTGCCCCCCGACGTCTTTTACGAGGGGTTCGATCGCTGGAAGCGCCAGAAAGTCCTCGAGAAACTCGATCTCGACGACGCCGGCCGTGTGTTCGATAAAGACGACGAAGAGCCCTACCGAGACCAGCTGCGCGAGATCGCGGGCATCGAGCGCGATGACGAAGCGGGCGTCTCGCAACAGCGGGCCGACGAGTACACAAGCCGCTTCTCGCGCTCGGAGCTGTCGGCGATCGTCGGAACCATCCGCAAACCAGAACTCGACAATCTCGAGGCGCCGTTCGATCCGGGCGAGTGCACGATCGACGAACTCGAGGACCGCCTCGAACTCGAAGACGATCAGCTGTGGGACATCGAATCCCTGTACGCACTCCGGGAGGCCGAACGAGACGGCAAGGATCGAACGGGAGCGATCGACGCTATCGAGGACGCCATCGGCGACGGAACACTCGAGATCGGCCCCGAGATCGATCTGGAGACGGCTGGCCAGACCGAGATGGCCGAGTACCTGACCCGCTTCGAGCCCGCGGAGGTCGAAGCCGCGATCGACGAGGCGCTCAGCGACGATGGCTAACTCCAGCGACGTCCGCTATGCGAGCGCAGACGACGTCCTGCTGGCGCTCGACAAGAATCCGGACAGCGCCACCGACCAGCTCGTCGAGCGCGCCGAGAAGCGTGCCGCGGCGGCCACACGCACGTGGATCAACCGGACGGGCCGGCCGTTCCACCCCGAGCGCGTGGGCGATCCGGACGAGCCGCGATCGTGGGAAGTCCACGACGTCCAGGACGCCGAGAGCGTCCAACCCGTCACGGTCCAACTCAACAACCGCCGAATCCTACCGCTCGATCCGGAGGAAGGCGACGAACTCGAGGTGCGGACGCGTCGCGATACGTGGCGACCGATCACCGAGGACGAGGGGCGAAAGTGGACGCTCAACTACCGCGGCCGGCGGCTAACGATCTACCGGCGACGCGTGAAACTGACGCCGTTCGACGACCCGAACAAGCGCTTCATGCGGATCACGTACCGGTACGGGCCGCTGGGCGAAGACGTCGAGATCGACGAGGACGGTCTCGTGACGAGCGTCCCGGCGGACGTCGCCGACGCGGTCGCGGCGAAGGCCGCGTCGAGACTGGCACTCGACGACGAGCTCAAACGGTCGCGCTCGAACGACGGCAACCTCACCGACCGGTCGACGAAGCGGTCGGCACTCACAGACGAGTTCGAGGACACGGCGGCCGAGTACACCGGCTTTTCAACCATCTGATCATGGACCTCGACGACAGCTTCGAAGACGACCTCCGAGAGGCGTTACTCGACGACGTCGAGCGGAAGCTGGAAGAAGAGATCGGGCCACAACTCGAGCGGATCGCTCGTGAGAACTGGCAGGAGTACGCCGCCCGGAACGGCTACGACATCGAGCACGTCTGGGAGGAGGTCGAGGGCCCGTTCGTCGAACGTGACGCCGGCTCCGTGGGCGTTCGCCTCGAGTGGCCGGGACTGACAGCACTGTTCGAACATGGCGTCAGCCCGCACACCATCCAGGGCAACCCCATACTGTCGTTCCACTGGGAGAGCCCGCCGGAAGGGACGCGGCCGCCAGGGGCCCCCGAACACGTCGTCGCAGAAGAAGTCAACTGGGGCTCTGTCACCGGCGGCATCCCGGCGGCTCGAGCGATCCGGAACGCGCTGGCTGATGTCCGGCGGGTGATGAGCTGATGGCCGACGTCCAGGACGAAGTGCGCTGGGTGCTCGAGACGATCGCCGACCAGTGGCCGGATGGTGACTTCGCAGACGAGACCGTCGTCCGCCAGGACTTCGAGAGCAGCGAGGTCCTCGAGACCGGCCGTCGCGAAGGCGTCGAACTCTCGCAGACGGCGGCGATCTCGGCCGACGAAGGCGACCGGGCCCGCACACCGATCGGGACGGAGTTTCACTACGACGTCGAGACGGTCGTCGCCGTTCGCGTCGAGGGCGTCCACGAAGAGGCGGGCGGCACGATCGCGTCGAAGGGCGAGTTCCGACGACTCGTTCGATACGCGCAGGCGGCGATCGATGCCGAGCGTACGTATCCGTCGGTCGACGCCGACGACGAGGTCGGCTTCGTCCACTACGAAGACGCGCGCATCGAGAACGAGCAAAACGTCTCGAGCGACTACGCGGACGACTTTCGAGTCGATTTCGACGTCCGGCTGACGGGCAAACAGGATCCAGATAGACGATGACAGAACTCACGATCAGCGCGACACTCACACTCGAGGACATCGATCTCGAGTACGGCGAAGCCGTCTGCCGAGTCGACGTTCCCGGTTCGTCGCCGTCGACTGTCCGATCCCCGATCGAAGACCTTCTCGGGTGGACGGCTCGTCGCGAAGAGCGGCGGCTCGAGGAGTACTACAACGACAACTCATGACAGACTTCACCGACACGATCGAAGCGGTAGGTGAACAGACCGAGGCCCTGTCGCAGGACCTCGAAGCACACCTCGACGACCTCCTCGGGCTCGACGTCACGGTCGACGACGCCGAGATTCGGGTCGACGACCGGCAGGGAGGACGGCTCCTGGTCGACGTCGAACTCGATGCACTCGAGTGCGAGCTGGAACGCCGGCTTGACGCCGACGACGTCTGGATCAAAGGCCTCTCCATCGACGTGCGGCCTACCGACCCGGACGAACCGAGCGAAATCGAGGAGGGTGTTCGGTCGATAGCGAGGGAAGAAGCTCAGGATATCGCCGGGCTGGCGAGTGGGTCTGAATGACTGGGGCCGGATCTGCCGAAGTGGCGTTCACGCTCGAGGACGAGTTCGGCGAGGGGCCCGGGACAGACCCGACGTGGCATCAGCCGTTCATCGACGTCACCGTCGGCAGCCTCTCGGTCGAGCAAGCACTCGAGCGGTCGAGACAGCCCGACGACCCGACGCCGGCCGGCTCGCGACCGGGTGACTGGGAGGGCGCGCTCAACGTGTCCGGAACTCTCGCCGGCGCGGAGTGGCACGACCTCGTCTTTGCCGACGACGGAACCGCACTCCCGACCGAGCCAATGGAGGCGCCATCGGCGACATGGTATCTTGCCGTCACGCTGCCAGATGGGTCGACCGAGCCGCGGACGCCGACCGGCGCGATCGTGCCCGAGGCGACGGTCAACTACGAACAGGGTCAAGATGTCACGGTCGACCTGACGGTCCTCTACGGGTTCGAGCCGGACGACGTCACCGAACCCGGAGAGATCGAACAGCCAGCTGACGAGGACGCCTACCAGTGGCACGGTGCGAACTTCGATGTCGATGGAATGGGGCAGTCGCTCATGCAGTCGGCGTCACTGTCGCTTGCCGGTCTGGCACGCTTCCGGCGCGGACAGAGCCGCCATCCACACAGCGCCGTTGTCGACGCGATCGAACCGTCGTTCTCGACTGACGCGACGTTCACCGAGCGCGACCAGCTCGCACTCGCCGCTGACGATACGCAGGACAGCGACGTCGTCGACAAGACTTCTGCAACGTTCTCGCTGGAGAACGGACAGGGTGAAACCATCGAGTACGATCTCGACGACTGCCAGCCCAACTCGTACGACTGGAGCAATCTGGTCGCTCCGGAAGAGGATCTAAGCGAGCCGATCGACTACCACGTCGGGGGCGTTTCGGCGACGGTCACGGAGGCCTAACATGCTCACGACTGAAACCTACGTTCTCGAGGACGCGATCGACGAGCTGAAAGACCACATCGCCACCCTCGATGAGGCACTGGACGAACTCGATTCGTCGACGTCCGAGTATGAGCGTACCGAGTCTCAAAAAGACCGGCTGGCCTACTTCAAGAATGGGCTCCAGTGGCAACGTGACGAGGAAGGCTGGAGCCCCGGGGCAGAGATCGAACTCGGGGCGATGACTGCCTCGGAGGAAGCGATGATGCACCGTGAACGGCCCAGCACTGCCGAGAAAGACGAACGCCGGCTCTGGTGGGTCGCCGCCAGCACGGTCGACGCACCGTACGTCGGCGACGATCTCGCAGAGACGTTCCGAAATCTCGGCCAGTGCCACCCAGGATTCCCGAAGTGGGCCGAAGCCAAGGCGAATGCACTGGGCGTTCCAGGGGCGCCGGGAAACTCGAGCGAGGGCGAGACGAACTCGACGACCTCATCGTCATCGGACTCGCCCACGGAATGAGCTACGAGGCTGTCCTCGAGACGCCCGCCGACTACCTCGAACTGCTTGCTGATCGCGCCGATTCGAGAGGATTTCCATGAGTGACTTTTCTGCAACGGCTGCTCTCGATATCGAGATCGACGATCGGTCACTCCGCAACGCCCGGCAACAGATCGAGTCGGAGATCGGGGCGACACCGGTCGGAATGACCGATGGCGGGACGATGTCGGCACAAGCTGCTGGCGGTGGCCGCGGCGGACGTGCACAGCGTCGCGCCCGCCGGGAACATCGCTGGAACCGTGACAACCACGCCAACCTGGAGGACATCCTCGAGATTCTCGAGAGTTGGGACGGCGATATCGGGGGTGACGGCGGCAGTCTCGTCGGCGACATTCTCGGCGGTGTCGGCGGCGCCGGCGGCGGCCTCGCGGGCGGGGCAGCTAGCGGGATCGGTGCGGGGCTCGGATCGCTCATCGGATCGGCGGTCGGTAACGCAATCGCAGGCGGGAGCATCAGTGTCGAAGAACCCGACTGGACGCCGATCGCCGTCGACCACCCGGACGAACCCTACGCAGTCGACGATCCCAGCCCCCTCTACATCGACGAGGACGCACTCCCACTCGAGGTTGAAGACGTCGAATCTCTGCCCGTCGACCATCCAGAGGACCCGTACGACGTCGACCACCCGGACAGCCCTTACGCAGTCGATGACCCCAGCCCGTTCGCGATCGACGAGGGCCCGTTGCCGCTCGAAGTCGAAGACGTCGATCCGATCGGCGTCAACGTCTCGGTGAGTGTCGGCGAGGGCACTGGCGACGTCGCCGTTGACGAGGACGGTGATGGACCGGGCGTTTTCGAACCAATCCGGGAGGTCGGCGAAGGCCTCGACGTCTTTGGAGTTGGTGAGGGACTTCGAGAGTTCGACCGAGGCGTCGAGGACCGACTTCGGGACACGGTTCCGTTCATGGACCCAGTCGACAGAGGGCAGACTGGGCAGGAACGATCGGAACCCGATCAGAGCGGCTCGACTGACGTCGGCGTCACGGCCGAACAGACGACGCCACAGGCCCCGACGATCGAACAGATCAACGTCGACCAGTCGTTCGATACCGAGGTGATCGTTGACGAGATACGCGACGTGAGCAGCGCCCTCGACGCGATCGAGAGCGAACTCGATAGTGCGTACGACGAGCTCGAGGACGAACTCGACGACGTCAACGACCGCATCGACGATCTCGAGGACCAAATCACATGATCTCACTTCACGCGCAGCAGATGGAGCCGGCCGGCGACCAGTCCGAGGAGGATGCCGATAAAGTGGGATCCGAACGCTGTTCCCTGCGGCGAGAACCAGATCGTCGCGCCGCCCGCGATCAGCAACAGTACGATCGTGAGCGGGCCGACTGCGGCCGTTCGCGTCGACTCGGAGCCGGTCGAAACGGACCCGATTACGTAGCCGGCCAGGGCGAACGCACTGCCGCTCGTGCCGATCACGGCGACGCTCGTCCCGAAGACGTCAGCAAGATAGACCTGGCCGATGGCTGCCAGCACGCCGGTCGCGATGAAGAACACGTGGAAACGAATCGCGGACGTCGACAACGCGATCAGGCCGCCGGCGATCACGATCACGGTCGCGTTCGAGAGAAAGTGCGCCGTGTCCAGGTGTCCGTAGGTCGCGGTGATCAGCGACCACCAGGGCTCGTCGATCGGCATCGACAGCGCAAACCCATCCGGAACGCCCTGCCCGCCGGTCGCAGCCCATCCCACGATGCTGACGCCCATCATGATGACGAGCGTCTGGACCACTGGGTTCCTGCCCAGCGCTTCGCCCCACGTTTCGTCCGCGGGACTTTTCGTAATCGCGGCCGGTTCAGACTTCGACCGAAGGCCCATACTCAGATATTCGAGGACAGGCCGACAAAACTGTTTGGTCACTTTGACTTTCTCCCTCGAGGTGAGGTTCCGTGACGGGGCTTTCCGATCGAGTCGTCCTCGAGATCGATGCACTCCCGGATGCTGAGGACGACGCCGAGTTCCATCTCCAGACTGATCTCGAGACGACAGACGCATTGTCAAGAAATTATGTGATGGCTGAGCGCGGCCAATACGTCACGACGATCGCGGAGATCGCGGGCGACCTCGTCCCCGAGGACGCGCTCGATCACGACTTCAATCGCCGCGAAGGCTACCATATCGATGGCGGCGCTGGCACTGACCAAATCACGGTTTCGGCAACCCGGGGCGCAGAGGAGACTACACAGTGGGGTGACGGATCAGCCAGCGGCTACGAGTCGAACCAGTACGACGCTGCTCGAGGGGATCTCGACGCCCAGGTCGACGTTCTCCGGCACTGGCTGAACGAAACGAGAAGCGACTCTCAGGGGCAGACCCGACTCCACATCCGCGAGCATACCGACGGCTCCTATTCGGACGAGCCCGGCGTCTTCGGCGACCCGATCCCGGTCGCAATCCTGGAGCACACGATCTCGAAGGAAAGTCACGCGGAGATCGAGGTCACGCTCGAGATGGTGCGGACGGCGACGGTCCCGAACATGGAGGACGCACTCGACGGCGTTCAGGACGCGATCGACGACGTGATCGAGGCCGTCGCAGACTACACACCGGACTGGTGATTTGTGATGAAGCTCTTATACAAACTCCCACTGCGAGAAGCGTCACAGACTGACGAGAGCGACACGCTCGGTTCGCAACTCGCAGAGGCCAGCGTCCTCGAGGGCAGCGGCGTCGTCGAGCAACTCTCGAGCGAAGTGCCGGACCTGCAACTCGAGGGCCAGTTCCAGGGCATCCCACAGTGGCAGGCCCAGCTACACGCCGAAGAACTCGAGGAGCTCGCGGATTCGTCGCTCGAATCGCTCCCACTGTTCCGTCGCAACGGCAGATACGCAGAATCAGCCTACTACGAGATAGAGAGCGCCACAATCGAGCCGGCACAAGGAAATTCCCGCGGCGTCTACGTCTGGAGCCTCGGTCTCAAGAAGAAGGGCACCCGCCACGACTTCTTCCGAGCGCTCAAGCCGTCCTATCCGCCGCTCGATCTCGAGCACGAGTTCGGCAACGAGTACGGCCAGGCGCTGATGGGGATCCCCGGCAGTGCCCGGAAGACGCAGTGGTTCGACATCGAGACTGGCGATCGCGACAGCGCCGAGCCGGTCGAGACCGTCGAGAGCGAGTTCGGCGAGATCGCGCTGTTCGACCTCGAGGAGGGAGCCGACGCCGTCGACGGCGAGGACCCGGTCCTCCTGTACGACGTCGACTACGCGGACGACGCCGGGCCGTACGACTGCAAGGTCTACGACACGCTCGGCGTCGCCGACAAATACCTCGAGAACGAGGAGGGGCGCGTCCGCGTCTGGGAGAGCGTTTTCGCGACCGGTCACGACCCGGAGGGCGAGATCGTCCTGGACAACGGCCTGATTCGGCTGCGACTCGACGAAGACGACGGCACGCTCGAGGCCGAACGCTGGGATCCAGACGCCGCAGCCCCACAACCGGGAAGCGGCCTCTGGGGCGACGGCCTCTGGGGAGACGAACTCTGGGGCGGTACCCAGGGTGCGTGGACCGACGTCTCCCTCTCGCAACCCGGGGATGTCGACCTCTACGACGTCGACGTCACCCGCATCGGGATGGTCCGCGACGAGGTTCAGCTCACGTTCGACGTTGACGGCGACCTCTTTGCACTGAACGCGATCCTCGCTGCGGGCCACGACGAGATCCTGTTCGATCTGCCGGACGGCCAGCAGGGACCGATCCCCGAGGATCTCGAGGAGTGGCTCGAGCCGATCGCGTCAGAGTCGGTCGTCGACGCCGGCGCTCGGAAGACGCTCGTCTCGAGAAATGACGTCCAGCGATGACCGCCGGCCGGATCGACCGCCACCAGTGGCCCAACTGTTATATTATATCCAACTAATCGGCTGATATGCGACTGACACGACGGTCGATGCTGGCCTCAACGGGTGCGCTTGCGCTCTCAGTGCAGCCGGCCCACGCATCGACCGTAGCGCCGGAGACACCTGGTCTGTGGGGCGACGGCCTCTGGGGCGAGGGCGTGTGGTACGATCCAGCCCTCACGAACGGCGAGAACGGTGAGAACGGCGATAATGGCGGTAATGGCGGCAACGGAAACGGCGGCAACGGCGGAGGCGGAGGCGGTGGTGGCGGCGGTGGGGGCGGAGGCAGCGCTGTGCCGAACCTCCAGATGCCGTTTCTCGGCACCAGCGTCGAGCCGTCCGACGCCGAGACTGGCGACGAAGTCGAGATTTCATTCACGCTCGAGAACGGCGGCTCGGCACGTGCCGACGAATCGGTCGACATCCGCGCCAACGGCGACGTCATCGAGACGATCGACGTCACGGCCCCGCGGGGCGCAACCCGCGAGATCGAGCTTACGCACGTCTTCGCCGAGCCGGACGAGTACGAGATCACCGTTGACAGCGAAACGCTCTCGTCCTCGAGCGTCGGCTCGGTCACGATCAGCGGCGAGCCGATCGACCCGGACGACGGCGAGGCCGATGGAGACGAAGACGACGATCGCGACGACGACCAGGAAGAGGAGCTCGAGGACGCGACCGACGACGTCGAGACGGACGACGCGACTACCGACGAGCCGGCCGACGACACTCCCGGCTTCGGGCCGGTTGCGACGGTCGCTGCCGGCGGCGCTGGCCTGTACGCGTACTCACGACTGACCAATACCGACAACGACAGCGAATCCAACACAGACGACAACCATGAGTGAAAACTACCCAGACCCACCGACGACCGACGAAGTAGAGTTCCCTCTCCTGAGCGAAGCAGAAGACCCCGAAGAGTTCCGAGACGTGTGGGGACAGGTCATCGACGACCATGTCAACCGGAAACTCGAGGCGATCCTCACCGGAGACGAGGAGATTCCCGGCCTCGACGTCGACGAACTTCTCGCGAACTCGATAGATAGCGACGCGGTAAGTACAGAAGAAGTACAGAACAAATCGAGACAAAACCAGTACTACGTATTTGATGACGGAGACGAATACGTCGCTCTTGGGTACGACACGGAACAACGACGCTATTCGAGCGATGACGTGGCAGAAGTACTTAATCAGATAAATGATAGCTGTACGCAAGCTGGCGGCGTTATTGAGTTTGGCGTCGGTTCGTTCGTCTTTGAGTCGAAGGCCACCCTCACAAAGCCTATTTCTTTGGTCGGCCAGCAGCACAGTTGGGACGCTGGTGTCGGAACCACTCTGACGGCACACGAGGATCTTCCTGGAACGTTCTTCGAGCATCTCCAGGATGGCGATGGCCACGACGACAGTCGGTTTATTTCGGTGCGGCACTTGGCGTTTGACGGAGACGACGGGCGGACTTCTGATCCCGTAGAATATCGGTCTGGCACAGAACCTGCCGTTATCTTCGATCAAAACGGGGACATTCTATTCTTCAACATGGGGTTCAACCAGTTACATCACGACACTTGCGTCTATGTCGCCTCACACGGTAGTTGGTTCGCTCAGTGCTGGTGGGAGGACAACATTGGAGCGACGAACCTACATCTCGATGACAATCGGCACTGGATCACCGACTGTTACATGAGAGAGGGCGATCAGGCGATCTACAACGAGACCAACGACTATCTCTGGATCTCCAAATTCCGATTCCGACACACTGGCTCGGAAGCATCGGTTGGGTCGAGGGCCATCGAATCAAATAGCGGTAAGCTGTGGCTTGTGAATTCATCGGTTGAGCCGGTTGGAGATTATGAATCTATCCTTTATTGTAATGATGTCGACGTGCATATCCGTGGAACAGACTTCAGCGGCGGTGACATATCTAACGCTGTTCACGTTTCGTCTGGGTCGACAGGCGGTCTATCTGTATCAGGCTGCACGTTCTCGGGTTTCGACGATGTTGATGACATAATCTTCGCAGACACGTGGTTCAACCGCATCCACGGATGTATGTTCCAAGGCATCCCAGAAGATGCTACCGGCGTGACAATTGAACGGGGAATGGCCACGATGGTCGGCAACCAGGGCTACAACGCAGGATCCACACCGACAAATTCGACGATGTTCGACGTGACCGACGCAAGTGATGTGGCTGTTGCTGGCCTGAACACGACGAAACGCGTCGAATCGATGTTCGATGGGACTCCAGACGAAGACGTTGGTAACGCTGAAACGTAGTTAGAAATAACATTTCGCCAATGTTAACGGATCTTAAAACTATACTACCTCTCTGATCCAAATCTCAGGAGTAACAACTGACCGGACACATCGAATCCAAATTTTTGGTAATTCTTTTTCGAGGGGGTGTTATCACTGGCGATGTTCGATTCGACAATAATATTATTCCCGCGAGTAGAAAGTTCAAATGCTCGGTGTCTAATCAGATACTTGTGCATTCCTTCACCGCGAAATCTTGGAACTGTCCAATCGGCGTGAAACCATGCATGGTTGGGTTTCAAAGAAAAGTATCCTGTACGCTTCACACTATCTGATTCATTATAGTACATCCAGGCCAAAGCAGCAATTTGACCGTCATTCCAAATGCAAAATCCCTCATGACCAGTCGATAAATAGTGCTTCGCAGTATCCGAATACCCGGGCCTCACATTGTCTATTTTATCAAAGTGGTCCGGTGTTAATGATGATATTTCCACAGAATCGGGTATAGAAAGCCCAGGACTGGACTCAACAATATTGGAAATAGATGATTCATACAATTCGTATCTTTTCAACGGTGATCTTTTTGCCAGCATACAAGGTAGCAGAAATCCAAGCTACATAAAATACGGTAACGACTGACGAGTAGTGTACGCGGCCAGCGATCGATGGTCTGATTTCTGAGAGGTTCAGCGCGACTCGAGCGGCGGTAGAAGGACACCCGATTTTCAGTGAACCAATGCCAATAACACAGACGTACGAGTACACCGGCGCATCACAAACGGTCGACGTCAGTGCCTACGACACCGCCTGGGCGGAGCTCCGCGGTGCCGCCGGCGAAGACGGCGAGGACGGTGACGACGGCGGCGACGGTGGTCCTGGTGGCCCGGGTGGTTTGCTCGCCCTCGAAATCGACGTATCCGATCTCGACACGCTCGAGTTGTACCCCGCCGGCCGGCCGTGGGGCTACTACGACGGCGGTCTCGGTGGCGAAGGAGCGAGTTTCGCCGGTGACGGTGGTGACGGTGCGGGCGCAACCGCGATCGTCGGGGACGGGACACTGCTCGCGATCGTCGACGGCGGCGGGGCGGGAGGTGGTGGCGGCCACATCGCAGCAAACTGGGTTTACGGCGGCGGTGGTGGTGGCGGCGGCCGCGGTGGCGACGGTGGCTCCGGTGGTGACGAGGACGACGAGTACACGACAGGCGACGACGGCGAAGACGCCGACGGGACCGGCTTCGGCGGCGACGGTGGAGATAGTGGTCTGGGTGGCGATAACGGCGATCCCGGCGACGCCGGCGGCGTGGAAGTCCTGGATAGTAGAGTCACCGTACACGACAGCGAGGACGGCGGCAGCCCCGTTGACGAGGGCGAAATCGAGATCACAGAGGCGATCGCCCCGCGAGCGTCGTGGGTGCCGACGATCGACGACCTCTCAGTCGTGGACGCGACCACGGTCGACCTCGAGTGGACGTACGACGACAGCGATCTCGACGGGAACGAAGACGTCGAGATCTGGATCCGGTATCCGACGACCGACGGCGACGAGTTTCGCGACGATTACGAGCTCGTCAAGACGTTGTCGGCCAACACGACCAGCCACACGCTCGAGGGCGTCAACAACGGACGCGAGTTCGAGATCGTCGTTGCGGTCAACGCCGACGGATCGATCGCGCCGTCCGATCCGGAGAGCGGGACGACGCCGCTCCCGGACGTCGAGGGGTTCGTCCTGGATGGATCGGAGCCCGAGGAGCTGGCTGTCGAAGAGATCACGCCGACGCTGAACCACGGTGAGTGGCGACTCGAGTGGCGCCGATCGATCGAGACCGAGTGGGACGACGAGACGACCGTCCCGTACGACGCGGACCCACTGGAGCACGTGATCGAGTCCGTTCTCGACGGCGAGCAGTACGACGTCCGTGTGCGCTCCGAGACAGTGGACGCAACGGGCGCGTGGCACACTGCCGACGAGATTACGGCACTGTTCAGCGCCTCGGATCTCGAGGCGATCGACGTCGACGAAACGAGCGCGACGTTTTCGTGGATCGACGAATCAGTTTTTGACGGGTCGTATCAGGTATGGCTCGGCCGAACGGACTACGACTACGGTGACGACGTCGGTCGGATCGTCACGACTGTCGCAGACGACGCCGAAGAGGCAGCGAACGCGGATCTGCATCCGGAGCGGGAGTACGCCGTGATGGTCCGTGCCGTCACGCAGTACGTTCACGCCGATAGCGAAGTCGTCACGTTTGAAACCGACAGCATCGGCCTCGAGCAGCGCTCTGTCCCGTCGATCGGGTGGCACGTCGAGATCGACCATCCGTCCGGCCGGACGCTCAAGCCACAGATCCTCGACGAGGTTGAGTGGATCCCGGTCGTCAACGGCCTGCCGCGCGTCGAGATCCCCGTCCCGCGAGACGAAAAGTGGCGCTCGGAGGCACTCGAGGACGCCCCGATGCGCGTCTGGAAGGACGGCGTCGAGTTGCCGATCGACGAACTGCGCGGCGTCTCCCGAGAACCCGGCCACTCCGTCCTCGAGGGCGTCGGCGGTACTGCGCTTGACGACTACTACCGCGACGTCGAGTACGTCGAGGAAGACGCTCACGTCGCCGCCGAAGAGTTCATCGAGAACGTCGTGGGCTACACAGCGAACGTCGACGAGCCGGACTCCGATACTCGCGGCGACGTGTTGATGCAGGACGCCGAGACCGAGTCGGAGATGGAGGACGCGCTCGCCGAGTGGCCGTTCGGCGACACGGATCCGCTCGAACTCTCGGTTCTCGGCGAGGTCGAGATGCTGCAATCGGCGTGGTTTACCGAAGCCGAAGACGCCGATGGCGACGGCTCGATCAACATCGACGAAGAGGGACGGTGGTCCGGCGGCGAGGCGGTCCAACTGGGCGGCAACGACGAGCGGACGTTTTCGTTTTCGCCCGAATACGAGATCCCCAGCGTGACGTGCGAGTTCGTGTTCGCGATCCCTGGCGATTCGCCGGGCATCGAGATCGAGTACGAAGGGACGACGCTCGAGGACATCGACCCCGGAATCTTGTCGGGGACCGACGATCAGTACGACCTGCGGACGTTCCAGGTCTCCGTCGACGACGTCGGCCCGGATAACAACCTGCAGTTCCAGATCACGAACACCGGCGGCGGGGACGATATCTATCTCGACTGGGCGCACATCCGAGATGACCGGTTTAGCTACTCGACGAGTGATACCGAACCCGAGGACGGCGTCGTCGAAGGCTGGGAGCAGTATCCCGAGAGTTACGACGTCCTCTTTGACCCGGTCTCCTCGATCGAGCAGGTCGTCGGCGCTCGCGCGGAGATCGACATCGACGACACGTCGGGCGACCAGGCCCTTGCGGTCCGCAACAGCTCGCAACACGACTGGGTCGAAGCGACGAACACGGACGTCCTCGAGGTCGCGGAGTTCGCCGAGGCCGGGCAGTCGATCCAGTTACGCGTGACGCTCTCGCGCTACGATAGCGACGGCACGGAGTCCGGGACGTTCGGCGACGTCTCGCAGGTCCTCGATGCGATCGAGGTGCTTGCGACGCTCCAGGACATCCCCGTGTTGCTGGACTTCTCGGCTGACGAGGACGGCGTCTCGATCCTCAACCGGAAGGCCGACGCCGGCGACTTCGTCTGGGAGGTTCGGCCGGACGGCGAGGGCGGGACGGTCGTCGAGTGGACCCAGCCCGGCCAGCGCGAAAGCGACCGTCAGCCGGATCTGATCGACTGGGAGGCCGAGCGCACAACCGAAAGCGCCTACCAGCACATCATCGTCGAGGGCGACTCTCGAAACGTCGAGGGCGAACTGTTCAGCGTCACCGGCTACGGCTTCCTGACCGGACTCGACGAGACCTACATCCGGCGCAACTCCGAGCGCGTCTACGACCCGGACGACCCCGACGAGGTCTTCGAGCGCAACGTCGACTACGAGATGGTCTGGCAGGAGGGGGCGATCCGGCTGCTCGAGGGCGGCTCGATGGACGACGACGCCGAGTACGCGATCGACTACCGCTACAAGATCCGCGGCGAGTACGAGATTCCCGGCGTCGACGATCCGGCGACGCGCAAGGTCAACATCGCGGACGCGACGACAGAGCGCGAGGCCGAGTTGCTCGCGTTCGGGCTGGCACTCGAGCTCCAGGAGCCCCTCGAGGAGGCGACCGCCGTGATCGACGACGCCGATCCCCGCTGGTCGCTCGTCGAGGCGCTCTCTGACGAGGAGTTGCCGTTCGACGTCCCCGTCCGCGTCCGCGAGATCGACCAGGAAGCCGGCCAGGCCAGTCTTCGGTTGGGAAGTCGGCGGTCGGTTCGCGAGGCCGTCGACGAGCTGCGGACGCGCATCGACGCGGTCGCCGGTCAGCTGTAGTCTCTCCTTTTCGCGGTCTGTCCTTCTTGCAAACTGTGGTTGCGATTAGACAGAGGCATCACTCTCCGAGTTCGAGCTCGTCGACGAGATCTCGAGCGTCGACGTCATACTCTACGAGTTGATCAGCGGCCAACTGCCATGCCCGACTCGAGAGGCCGCGGTCTGCGTCGTCGTAGTGGACGGAGAACTCGGTCAGTGCCAGTGCGACCAACAGGTCGTCGTCGTGTTCGGACATCGCTGGCGTTGGTGCCGCCTTTTGATTTAAACGGACGCACTATCACTCTGTTAAATAAAACTTTGACCAAGTGGACGAAGCCGCCGCTGTCTGGCGGTTTCAGTCGGCACAAAAGGGTGGCTGGTGGTTATGGAAAGCAGGGTGTGGGGGTGACCGTGCCTGCAGATGACTTCTCCGCACCCGTTCGTAGCCCGCTCGAGCGGGTAACGGCGTCACCAAAACACGTTGGCGTTACATGCGCGAGCAAGGTCCGTTGAGAATCATGATGAACCGCAGACCGCTATATAAATCCTCTGCTAAACCCCACACCCGGACCGATCGCTTCCCGTGTGGAGTGGGCAGAATTACCTCAGTCGTTGAGGGATGCAGTAGCTTCTGACAGTGCCCCCTCTTCGATGAGTTCGTCGAGCCGTGCTGCTGAGAGTGCTCGCCGATCCAACTCCCCAGTTGAGAGGTTCACTCGATTGATGAGATAGCCCGCAATTCCGTCTGAGTCCTCGACGAGTGACTGCCTGACCGTGACGAGTTGATCACTGCCGTCGGCGTATTGCTCGCCAGTCAGATCCTTGTCCGGCCCGTGACGTGTATCGGAGTCGAATCTGTCGCGAGCCGGGTCGAACTCGCTCATACTGACGTCGGAGACCGTTTTCGGCGGATTCAGCGCCGGATGGTCCTCGAGCATGGTGGCGATGTGCTCGGCGTGGGCGACGTTGTCCTCGGCGTCGTAATAGGTCTGGTAGCTGTTCGACTCGCTCATATCCAGCCGTTCGCAAATCTCGTCGCGGGCGATGCCGACCTCGATCGCGGCGTAAACCTTGGCCTGTCGATCGCCAATGTGCTTCGAACGGGAGAGGTCCTCGGCCAGCGCCATCGCACGCTCCCAATCGGTTGCGTCCTCGGACGGCCGTCTTTTGGCCGTGATGGTAATATCCGACATGATCACCAGTCCTTCGTGAACGGCTCGTCGATTGCTTCGTCAGGGTTGAAGCCGAGTTTGTTGATGTAGCTGCCCGTCGCACCGCAGTCAGGGCACTCGAGGCTGTACGCACGCACATCGCCATTATCCTTGACGAGTTCGGCCTCGATTTCGCCGCCGACCATACTTTGCAGGCAGTTCGAGCAGTGAATGTCGCCGTCTCGTGTCTTGGCTGGGGCAACCATTGTTCTTCTACACTTGCAACTATACGGTTGCAACCACTTAAGTCTTTGCAAGCATCTGGTTGCAAGACGCCATGCGATGAACGTTCAGTCCCGCCCGTTACGTGATCGGTTTGATTCCCAAGTCTACCACTAACTGAAGTCGTAACCCCACTCGCGGAGCTGGTCGGCGACGTCGTCGGAGTGCTCGAGGCCAACGAGAAGCGCGGCCTCGCGAAGGTCCGCCTTCTTGACTGACTCGCCGAACTCTGCTTCGATATCGCTTCGAACGGATCGCTCGCGGTCGAGCGACGTCTGTTGCAGGTGCAACTGGACCGTCTTCGCGCGGCCGTCGGTGATTCCGTCGCGGTCGTAGATCCACGGGAGACCGCCGGCAGCCGTCGACTCGCTACTCTGTTCCGACGGAGAACTCGAGCCACTCCCACCGTCGTCGGTGTCGACGTCATCCTCGAGCGCTGGTGTCGTCCCGATCGGATCGGGGTCGTCGCCGCGATCGCGATCGTCGTTCTGGTCGTCACCGCCGGTACCGAACGGATCGTCGCCGCTCGCACCGCTCTTGAAGCCGGTCATGCATCCACCTCCCGCTCGAGTGCGCCCGGTTCCGGTGGTTCCGGGGCGTCGATCCCGGCTTCGGCCTCGAGATGGCGTGCGAGGCGGTCGAACTGGGCCAGCGTCTCGAGTTCGTGATCCCGCGTCCGGGACCGGTGCTCGCGCACGTACGTGAACGCCGAGCACTGCTGTTTCCAACAGCCTTCGAGCATCGACGCCCGCTCGCCGATGATCTCCGGTGTCGGGAAGCCGATCCGGTCGACCGTTTCGCGCTGATCACGCGTATCGCTGTATCGGTTCGGGACCGCGACCAGGACGCCGACCTCGATGTTCAGCTGGTCGGCGAAGTTCGTCGCGAGCTCCTCGAGACCTTCGACCGATGCCTCTCCTTTTGCGGACGGCTCGACCGGGATAACGAGATTTCGCGTCGCGTAGATCGCGTTATACAGGTGGTTCCCCTCGGTCGCCGGCGGGTCGCAGATCAGGACGTCGTAGTCGCCGGCGACGTCGGCCGCCTGGAGAACGCGCTGGAGTTGGGCGTGGATGTTGTAGGCGTCGCCCAGATCCTGTGCCTTCTGTTGTTCCCGACGGAGGTGCGTGGCAAGATCGGCCAGCATGTTGTGCTCCGGGACGACGTCGACGCCTTCGGCAGTTCGGATGAGGTCGTCGAACTGGCCTCGAGGCGAGTTGACCATGTGCCGGACCAGGTTGTCGGCGCTGCCGTCGGCGCGATCGTCGTCGACGCCGAGCAGTCGACTCAGACTCCCGTCCTGTGGGTCGAGTGGGACGACCAGTACGTCCAGCCCGGCTCGAGCGTGCGCCACTGCCAGATTCGCGGATAGCGACGTCTTCCCGACGCCGCCGGCTTCGCTGTAGACCGTGTACGAGAGCATGGTTACGTTGATACATCACTCCGCTAAGTAACTTTGTCAGACACGTTATCTGCGTATGATAGCTTAGTGACTTACCTGCGACAATTATCTTAGAATCTTAGATCAGAATCTTAGATTTCCTACTTTCACTTTCAGTGTACTCGTGGCTGACTATTTAGTGCCGATACTACCACGCCACGGATATGTCACACACAACGACCGTCAAGAAAGAGTTGCAGTTTACCGACACGGATGGCGTCCGGATCCGCGGCCAGCATTCCATTCGGCAGGATGGGCCGGACGACGAGATGAGGTACCCGCATCCAGGACTCTGGGTCGGCTACCTCGAGGGCAAGGTGGGCCCGGTGGAGATCTCCGAGTTCGGCGACGATCCGATGTACCCGCGATCGGTCCTCGTCGGCCGTGAAGAGATTCCGAAGCTCGTGGAGGCGTTGCTCGAGCGCGCCGATCCCGACGACGTCGAGTACCTCCGCGAGCGCGTAGAGCTTGCGCTCGCGAATTTGGATGCCGCAAAGGAATAGTCGATCGTGATCTGACTGGCTACCAGGTTCCAGTCCTACGTGGCCGATCGTCACGGCCGACGTCATCGTCGCGATCGGCCTGAAACCGGATCGTCTCGACTGCGGTAACCGTCGCCCGGGCCTTCTTCACCTTCTCGACTGCATCGCTCCGATAGTCGTCGAGCGTCGATGCCGTAATCCCCATCTCTTCAGCAGCAGCCTCTCGAGGGACGGCTTCGACTTCGCGATACACGAACGCCTCCGCCTGGCGCTCGGTCAACAGTCCGGCTTCGGTGAGCATCTCGATTTCTTCTTCGACCGAGAGCATGATCAGCTGTCCTCGAATTTGTCGAAGACGACGGGGTCAGAGTAGCTAAACGCCTCGTGAGCATCCTTCTCGCCCATCTTCTGGTCGGCAAGCGCCCGAAACGTACTACGGAGTTCTTCGCGATCGGCGTCGAAGCGACTCGCCCACTCGTTGATCTCGTGACCGGAGTGGTCTGCGATGATAACGCACTCGTCATCCTCGTAGACGATCGTGAACCCATCCGCGTCCTCGTATTCGGCGCGTTCCTCTGAGAACCACTTCGCCATCTTGATTTTCTGGTTGTCGGTTCGGTCGTCGGTGGCGTTGTTCTGTGCCATCACAGTAGTACAATAGTACGCAACTGTAATAAGTGTTTGGGTATAGAAGTACGCAACACTTATTACAAATGCGTGTGTACACGGTAGTGTAGGAGGAAGCCAACGAGGTGGAATCCTACGGAGAACAGAACAATGTCAGGAAACGACGAATCGGAAACGACGTGCGGGTACTGTGGCAAGGTCTACAACCCGTACATTCGTGACCGATTCTGGTCCGGCACGTTCGTTGTGCCCGACGACGATGGCGGGACGAAGACGGTGGATACGCTTTGCAACGAGCACCACCGCCAGTTCGTCCGTGAAGCCTAATCGTCGGTGAACCACCGAAATTTTTTCGGTGGCGAGCCGGCGCTGGTTGCCTGCCTCGAGTCATTTGTTCTGCCTCTCGTCTTCGCGGATATACGCCGACGCGATCTCGTCGGGCGGGTCGTCACGTTCGATGACCTCGAGGATCTGTTCGTGGCGGACGCGGACCTTATCGTGGTAGGGTTCGCCGTCGGCTCCGATGAACAGCCGCTCTCGAATGCGGACGTCCGGTTCGTCGGACGGCTCGACGTGGTAGGCGTGCTCGGTCGTCGTACCGTCTGCCCAGTGACGTTGCTCGATCGCCCATTCGTCGCCCCAGCGCTCGCGAGCCAGCTGTTTGAGGCGCTCGAGGTCGGAGAGTGGATCGTGTTCGCCTCGAGCGGCGATAGTGAGCGATAACGGGACGACATCGGAGCTGGTGAACGCAACCGTGTGCTCGCCGGCGTCGAGTTCACCGATCGGGACATAGCGCCAGTGTTGACCACGTCGTAATGCGTCCTCGGCGACGTCCTCAACGACGCGCGAGTCGACGATGATCTCGAACGCCGGATGGTGGCCCTCCGGAAGGTCTAAACGATATACGAGCTCGGCGTCCTCAAGGTCCTCTGTCGTTGTGAGCGTGAACTTATGCATCGGGATCGTCCTCTGGTTCGTCGGACTCTGGTTCGGCCGGCGATCGCGCCGCTCGGCCCGCCGGCGTGTCTGGCCAGTCCTCGCGAGCGAACTCTCCACCGTGCTCCGAGTTGATGTGTTCGGTGAGTTCGGTAATCTCGTCGGTCGTGAACGGGCACGGATCTGGTGAGGGGCAAGTGTATTCAGACATCGTTTTCAGTAACTGGTTCGCGTGCCTTTAGCTCTCGTCCCCTTCGCCGCCGAGATCGCCGTGGACGTCCCGGACGTCGTCGATCAACTCCTCGATCCGGTCGCCGGTCTCGGTGCCAGTCTCGGCCAGCTGCTCGGCCGCGGACTCGAGCGACCGAACCGCATCCCGAAGCGAGCTACCGGCCCACATCTCCTCGCCGCTCGTCGCTTCCATCCGTGGCTTGTGGTACTTTTCCCACCGGCACTCGCCGCCTTCGCCGATCACGCGGACGCCATCGTCCAGATCGTCGGGCGAGTCGACCGGGAGGACGGCGGCGATCTGCCGGCGGACGGGCTCGGGAACGTCGCGCCAGTCCCAATCGGTGACGTCACGCCAGTAGTTTCCCTTCCAGCGGTGTTCGACGGCGAAGAGGACGTACGGCTCGCCAGTCTCGTCGTCGTAGCGAATCGTCGCCGTGTACTTCTCGCGACCGTAGCCCATGTCCGCACCCGGATCCGTGACGAAGATGACGTCGATCTCGTGATCGCTGACGCGGGTGCGCTCGAGCTCCGGCTCCGGTTCGGGATCGTCGTCCCAATGGCCGTCGGGAACGGAGTACTTCGTATCAGTCATCGGTCGCAGCCACCTCCTCGTAGGCCGGGACGTCAACGTCGGTGGGTTGGATGCCGGCACCGTAGGTCGTAAGGCTCGGCATCTCGGTGGTCAGTACGTGCCGACACAGCGCCGCCGCGAGGTTGACCGGGACGGCGTTGCCGATTTGCTTGCGCCTGGATTTCTTCGTCTCGGCGACGATTTCGTAGTCGGCCGAGAAGCCCTGTGCCTGCTTGGTCTCCGGCGGCTCGAGGAGCCGGTAGCGCAGGTCGAGCCCCCACGGGTAGCACTCCGGAACGATCAACGCGTGGCGTGCCTTCGTCGTCACCGTCGGCAGTGGCTCGTCGATCGATGCCGATGTCGAGTTGCCGTAGTACTCGACGAGGAACGGTGAGATGAGGTGCCCGTCGTGGTTCTTCGCCGTGACAGTGTGGAACGGCCGGTCATCCGGATCGTACGTCGGGTTGCTGTAGATGTCGCGCTGGGGCATGTTTCGCGGCAGGACGAACGCGTCGGCATTGATATGATGGATCACCCCCCGTTTGGTGAGCGTCGGCACCGGCGCCGAGTCAGCTCGCTTTGCCTTCGCGTGGGTGTGTTGGCCCATCACCATCGGGACCGACAGTGCCGTCTCGATCTCGCCGGTGACGAGGAACGGCTCGTCGCGCTCCTCGAGTGCGGTCTCGAGGTTGGCGACGTCGACGACATCGTCCTGGAGCTCGGCCGTGAGCCTGACGTCTTTGCCGTGCTCTTCGATGTCCCGACGGGTTCCGAACTCCGCGATCGCGTCGGCGAAGGGGTCGAGCCGTGGGTCGCAGTGCTGGCGGATGCCCTCTGCGATCCGTTTCATCGTGTTGTTCGACAGCGGCCGCGACCGCGTCCAAATGGACGTCCCGGGGTCACTCCAGTCGATCACGTCCGCCGCTGGTCGCCAGTCCGCGAGCTCATCCGTCGGGTCGTCCGAGTGCGTGGGCTCGGGAATAGTTGGACGGCGCGTCCGACTTCCCATCACGAACAACCGCTCTCGAGTCGTCGGATCACCGTAGTCCGCTGCTCGGAGGATCACACCGAACTCGCCGCCGTCGTCCTGGTTGATCGTATAGCCGAGCGCCTGGAGCGTGGCGACCCACTGCTCGAAGATTGATCCGTCCTTCGTCGGCTCTCCATCCTCGTCGAGCGGCCCCCACGAGCGGAGTTCGCGGACGTTCTCGATGATGATGTTCGTCGGCTGGAGCAACTGAATCCAGTGGAGGACGTGCCACGGCGAGGCGCGCATCTGTTCGTCAACAGGCTGGCCGCCTCGAGCGTTGCTGAAGTGTGTGCACATCGGCCCAGCGATCAACAGGTCGACCGATCCCGGCTCGACGACATCCGGTGGGTGGAGTTCCTCGACCTTCGCGTGGTAGTGGTCGGCCCACGAGTGGTTCGCTTCGTGCGTCGCGATCGCGTCCTCGTCGTGGTTGACCGCGATCAGGCGGACGTCAACATCTGGATCCTCCCGGAGATCGCCGACGGCATCCGCGGCGCCGGTCGAGAAGCCACCAGCTCCGGCAAAGAGGTCGACGACCGTTACGGTCTCTGCCGCGGCCGCGCTCATCGCGAACCCCCTCCGTTTCCGCTCGAGTTCTCAGAATCTGATTCGAGTTCGACGCTACACTCGAGGCAGACACGAACGTACTCAGCGTCCCACATCGCCCGTAGCTTCTCCCACTTCGACGTCGCGTCTGGATCCTCGATCTCGTCGTCCTCGAGCGGGAAATCCAGCTTGTGGGCCGCGTATCTCCCGCAGTGATCGCCACAACGATCGCAGTGGTTGTCGTGGCGACGTTTGCCGAGTCGGAGTTTCGGCTCGCAGATCGCGTAGGCGACCAGCCTGGCGAGGTGGTAGCGGGTTCGCCAGAACATCACCACTCACCCCCGTCGTCGCGCACACTACCCGACACTATATAGCTCTCACCCGTCACTGGACAAATGTGCGCTACTTTCATCGTAACTCCTCCGCTCGTTTTTCGAGGATGTCCGCTTTGGTCTGATCTGTGAGCCTATCGCTCTCTGTTATTACGACGAGAGATTGGTAGAGATTTACTGCTGCTTCGGCAGTTTCGCGCTCAGTACCGCTCGCACAGTTACCGCTGTCACTCATCGTCATCACCTGTGATCCGCGGCGCGATCACGACCTCCACGCCGGACTCCGACTCAACATAAAGCGGCTGGTCGTGCCCGAACCGAATCTCGATTCTCGAGTCCCCAGAGACCGGAACCGCATCGGCCACCGTTCGGGCGTAGTCCTCGGATACGACACACGTTGCGTCGTCTGCATCCGCACACGCGGTTTCGACGTCGGCATCGAACCGGTCGAAGTACGGCCAGATCTGGGCCATTTCTCCGGCCTCGTCGTCGAACTCTCGACCGTCGCCTTCAACGCGAACCCCGAAGTCCTCCGCGCTGACCCGGACAGCTACTGATGCTGGCTCAGCGACCGTTCGAACTGCGCCGGCGAACTGCCACGCATCACACGTGGCACGGACGTTCCACTCGACCCACTCGAGGAGATCGTCGAACTCCGGCCGGTCGCGAACGCCGTCCGTAGGTTCGCGCTCGACCTCCTGGAACGTGCGGCGGTTCTCGTCGCCATCGAAGATCCAGAGATCGTCGTCGAGCTCGAGTCGGACGTCGTCATCGGCCCAGCGGATCGCATCGACGGCTTCGATCAGTTCGGTACTCTTGACCGTGGCGACCGTTGCGTGGGGCGCGTCGATCGGCTTGCGGACGCGCGTCGCGTAGACGTTCACGAAATCCCGAGCCCGAACCTCGAGATGGTCGTGATCGAAGTCGAGATAGACGACGCTCTCGATCGGCCTGATCGCGTCGACCAGCTCCTCGAGATCGTCAACTGCCATCGTCGCGACGTAGGACTCGCCCTCGACGATCGTCTGTTGCTCGGTCTCACTCATCGCTGCTCACCCCTGCGAGCCGCTCGCTCGATGCGACGTGATGGACGGCGTCGATCACCTCCTCGCGAACGCTCGCACCCCGTGTTTTCCAGTAATCTGCGAGCTCGCGGAACGTCTGCACCGGCGCCGAACATCCCGCTGCGGTCGGGTGGCCACCGCCGCCGAGCCACTCCGCGACTTCGTGACAGCGCACGAAGCCCGTCCGGTCGGAGTGGCTGTAGATGCCGATTCCGCCGTGAGTTTTCATCACGATCGCGACGTCGTAATCCGACGGATGCTCTTCGACGAGTTCGTTCCCGATCGTGCTCGAGCGGCCGCCGCGGGAGTACGTACAGACGACGTCGTACCCCTCGATCGTTCGCGTCGGCGACCGGTTCTCGACTGCGATCTGTTCGAGCTCGCGATCGCGCTCGAGACGCTCGTCGATTTCGGCCTGGATGCCGTCGGGCAGGTCGGGGCCGTGCTCGAGGACGACGCTGATGTACTGCCACGGCGTCTCGACCATGGACGCATACACGTTCAGAAACTCCGAGCGCGGGTCGTCGCGAATCCACAGGTCGATATCCTTCGTACACTCCGCAAGCTCTCGGATACGGTCGTCGAACGGGCCGAGTTCGCGAGCGATCAGCGACGTCGCACACTCGTCGTCGTCGATCTCGATGACGACGCCCGCGTCCTCGAGCGCGTCGAGATGGTCGTCGCTCCACTGGTGGTGATCGAACCAGGTGATCGGGCAGCCCTGGTCGGCGGCGAGCGTCTCGAGGCCGGCGAGCGTGTCGAGTTCGTCCAGGTTGAAGTCGCTGATGTAGATCGGTGTCTCGATCACGCCGGCGTCCTGGAGGTCCTCGACGACGTGTTCGAATCGATACGCGCCGTCGTAGTCGATCGGTTGGACGACGATCTCCTCGCGGGCCGCGTCGAACGCCCGCTGGAGGTGATCGACAAGGAGTGCCGCACTCCCGAGGCCGTCCGCGTCCGTGTGCGTGACGATCACGCCGACCGGCTCGTCGGCGAGCTGGCTCCGGAACTGGGTGCGATCGCGCTCACGGGCGATCGAGTCCGGCACCAGGTGCTCGGGTTTGGGCGTGACTGCCCACTCGCCGGTTCCGAGTTGCTCGCGTGAGAGGAGTTCGTCGTCAATCATCCGTATCAGCCCCCTCGAGTAGCCCGCGGTCGTCAGCTAGCTCTCGCGTCTCCTGGACGACCGACTGTTCGACGCTCGCGGCCGGCACGTCGATCGCGGCCTCGATCGTCGGGACCGTCACTTCGGGGACGTTGACGTCGATCGAGACAGGGATCGCCAGCTGTGTCGGTGCGAGGTCGTCCGGCTCAGTCTTTCGATGGCGGACGCTGTCGTTCTTCCAGTCGATCACGAGAAACAGATCGAACGTTTTCGTGGTCGTTTCGTCGTCAGGATTGGTCTGTGTCGTCATTTGGATCACCGTCTGAAATCGCTTCTTGCGCCCGCTCGAGTGCGTCGCGGGCTGCGTCGGGATCGCCGCGCTCGAAGGCGGCTTCGATATTTTCGAGCTCCTCAACCACACGCTGTAGAACCTCATCAGCATCGCCGACATGCTCTCGAGGGTCATCTTTGAGTTCGTAGAGCCCAGTCGTGACTTTCCGAACCCAGCCAGCTGCGATCAGCTGGTTTAGCGCGTAGTTGATCTGTTGGTCATTCAGATCGGTCCGTTCTTTCAACAGCTTCGGCGTCACGCGACCTTCGTGCAGTGCCTCGATTACATCGTCTTCGTTCGGCGTCGGATCGTAATCTTCGTTCATCGGTTGGTGAGCGATACTCATTACATCACCATGGGTGTTATTACAACTACTTCTACAATAGTCTATCGGATAGTTGTTAGTAGAGACTTTTCTAAAGCTATTGGAAACATTTAATAGGATAGAGAATAGACTATGGAGTAGAGATCGAGGGTGGTCGGGAAAATCCCGGCCGGGTGCCATCAACACCCGACCTCGGTCTGATCACAGACCAATGATAGCTCAAACGCGAACCGACGAAACCGTTTCGGAAATCCGAGTGACTGACAAATGACGCGCCGATGCCGCAAGTGCAGCCGTCCCACGGGTCCAAACCGACGGATCTGTACCGACTGCTCGCTCGAGAAGCGCCACGGCGTTCCGTCGGATCACTTCGACGACGAAGACGAGAACAGTGAGGACAACGAAAGCGACGACGCCGAGACGCGGCGCGTCGAGTGTACAGCCTGCGAGACGGAGTACGATCACGACGGCCAGTGTGCCTGCCCCAACTGCGGGGCCCGACGCCGGCGGTACATCGGACCGATCGGTAGTGAAGCGGTCGCGACCGACGGAGGGCAGCCACAATGATGTACCGCGACATGGACCACGTCTGCCGACGCGCTGAGCAGCAAGAGCGCGAAGGCGCTCGCGAGATGCGCAGGCTCGCGGAGGCTCGTGCCGTTGCCGGGCCCGAACACGTTGAGGGGACCGACGGCTCGGAGATCCTGGTCGCCGACGGCGGCGAAGACGTCACTGAGGATGGCGAAGATCTCGAGCCACTCGACGTCGGTGACTACGTCGTTCCGGACGGCCGCGACGCGACGACGGTCGTAATGTGTTGTTCCGATCGGACCGCTGGCGAGTACTTCGTCGAGAGGATCGACGAAACGGTCGCAGAGTACAACGAGTGCGATCCCGACGAGCGTGTGTACGAGGTCGTCTTCGCGAATCGAACCGACAAGGACCTCGCCGACTGCAAGCGCTACCCCTACCCGCGGTCGGCGCTGACGCTCGAGGAGCGGTTGCATGGTCGCGGAGACGAGAACGGAGGTGACGAATAGATGTCGGCAGAGATCGAAGCCGACGACAACGACGTCGTGGCTGCGCTCGAGGGCGAGCAGGCAACGCCCCTTCCGCGTGCGTTCATCGCCGAAGCGTCCGGCCCGGCCACGGTCGTTCGTGATCGCGGCGAAGTCACCGAGCGCGCAGAGGTCGATCTCGAGATCACCCACCGAATCGAGACGCTCGAGGAGTTCGGCGAGTTCTGGGCGCTCCGGAACAAACGCTTCCCGGAGAACGAGGCGATTGGAACGCTGCTCGAGGTCGAGCCGGACGGCGCCCGGTACGTGATCGGCGACGATCAGCTCGACGCGTGGGACGTCCAGGTCGACGGCCACGTCCAGGCGTTCTTCGGCGTCGGAGAGGCGATCGTCGAGTTCGACGGCGACCTGGAGTCGTTCGACGCGCCGAACCAACGCTTCTGGAGTCGCGTCGCGAACAACATCGGCCACGACGTCGACGATCTCGTCGCAGACTTCGCGCGCGATCTGAAATCGACGTCGCTGTGGGGGCCCGGTGCCCATCTCGCAGAACTCGCCGTCAAGCACGGCAGTCGTGAGGGCCTCGAGAGCTACACTGAGGCGCTGCTCGAGGAGGTGAGCGAGTAATGTCCGCCGTCGAATCTACCGACGCGGACGCGGACGACGCCGAGGTCGAAGTCGAAGTGATCGACGAGGTCGACGCGCGAGCGCTGACGACGCCGATGACGGTCATGGATTCGGTCGGAATGGTTCGCGACGCCGACGGCCTCTTCGAGGTGACGACCGCGTCGGGCCGCGAGTACATCGTCGACCTCGCGGCGCCGGACGATGCACGCTGCCTTTGCGACGACCATCGCTACCGACAGCGCCCCTGTAAGCATATCCGCCGGTGTCAGTTCGAGATCGGAGCCCGCCCGATCCCGTCGTGGGTCGATCGCGACGACGTCGACGAGCAGCTCGGACAGCACGTTTCCGGTGAACCGAGGTGGTCGGCGTGACCGACGAGACGCTCGAGGAACGGTGCGACGACTGCGACTCGGAGCTGATCCGGACGTCCGCCGACGATCCGGTGAACCCACACAACTGCCCGGTCGTGACGTGTCCTGGCTGTCTCGACGTCGTCCGGAGGGAACGACAATGAGCGTCCAGACTGCGAACGTCGGCGCCGCGACGGAGGCCGTCCGCTCGCACCCGATCGTCCGCGACGCCCGGACGATCAACCGGACCGACGCGACTCACTGCGTCCTCGAGATCGTGCTGTTGCCGTCGGTCGACCGCGTCCCGCCGGAGGTCCTGCGAGCACTCGGCGAGAACGATTGTGGCATCGCAAGCGTTCAGCGACAGGGCGACCACCTGGTCGCGGAGGCGATCTAAATGGGGCTGCTCGGAGGCCTCGTCGCCGCCGTGATCGAGAAGCTGCCGCTCGTCCGGCTCGCGGACGTCACGGGCAACGGCGAACTCGAGCTCGTGATCGGGCCGAAGGCGGACACGACGGGCGGGACCGTTCTCCGGCACCTGGGCGACTACTCGTTCACGATTCGCCGACTCAAAATCGTCCTGGGGGTGCGCTGATGCAGAGCCAGAGCTCGAAAGACGCGCTCGCGCCCGACACGGAGTACCAGGTCGTCCGCAGCGAGACGCCCGTCTGGGACGACGGCTTCAAGATCGGCGAGCCGACCGGGATGATCCAGTGCTGTGGCTGCGAGAAGCGCGCATTGAACATTGACGAAATCCCGCACGATCCGGACTGCGCCCAGCGGTGGGCGAAGACGGACTTCTGGCGCGACCGGTTCAACGCCGACTGACTCTTTTGCGGTGAGAATCCGAACACGGAAATTCCGGAAATCCGCCCGTCGGTTTTATCATTTGATGGGTCACATCGGTTATGTATGATTGTGGACAGCGACGTCCTGAACGACGAGCGTGTTCCGGACCGGGAGCTGGTCGTCCACCGTCGCGACGATCTCGAGTCCATCCTCGAGGAGTACCGGCTCTCGGCGCGCCAAGACCCGACACGGAATCTGTTCATCACCGGCCCGACAGGTGTCGGGAAGACGATGCTGGCTCGCCTCTCGTTGCAGCTCATCCAGGAACAGACTGGCGCACGGACGGCGTACGTCGACTGTTGGACGGACTACACACGCTCCGAGATCATCTACGCGATCGGGAAGGACGTCCTCGAGACGCCAGTCCATCGGGACACGATGTCGGTCGACGACGTCCTCCGGCAGCTACGCCAGTTGCCTGGACAGTATCGTCACGTCGTCCTGGACGAAGCCGATCAGATCGCGGAAACAGACGTCTTGCGTGATCTGCATACCTGTCCCGATATTCAGCTCGTCCTGATCGCCCACACCGAAGAAGACCTCTGGGCAACCGTTCCGGATCACATTCGCAGCCGGATCAGTGCCGGCCCGGTGTTGACGCTGGAGAAATACGATGCAACACAGCTGGCCGACGTCCTCGAGGAGCGCGCAAATCGTGCGTTTGGCCGGCGCGTGATCGGGCAAAAGCTGCTCGAACGAATCGCTTCGGCAGCCGACGGCGATGCACGCGTCGCGATCGCGGCGCTTCGCGAGGCCGGCCAGAACGCAGACGGCGACGATTCTGCGCGCTCGATCGAGCCGCGCCACATTCAGCGTGCGATCCCGAATGCGCGGGAAGCGATCCATGATCGGTCAGTCGATCGACTAAACGACGACCAGACCGTCCTCTACGAGATCATCTGCGAGAAGGGCGTGATCTCTCCGGGGGAACTCTACGACGAGTATCGGGATCGCGTTGACGAACCACGCGTCGAGCGAACGCTGCGCAGCTATATGCGGAAACTTGAGCACTATGACGTCGTCGAGAGTCGCGGCAACGGAAAGGCAAAGCGGTTCCAACCCGGAAACGTGGATTTCGAAGCCGACAGTGCTGTAGGCGGGCACTAACAGCGGTATCAGGGATCAACGCGGAAATTCCGGAAAGCCGGGAGCGTCGCTTTTGGTTACATCCCGTGAAAGTCAGGATGTCATGTCGACAACGGCAGACAGACAGCGACACGAGATCGACCTTGCGACTGACCTCGGGGCTGACGTGCCATCGGAGGCCCCACGCCGCGCTACCATCGAGATCGAGGCCGACGGCGATCGGCGAACAGTGAGTATCGAGTACGGGCCCGACGAGTGGGTCCTCGAGTTCGCCGACGGCGAGTGCGTCGATCGCGACCCGCCGACGCGGCCGCTGCCACAGTGGATCAACGACGCAATGGAGCTCGTGCGCGGGGAGCTACGGTAGATGTCACTCCGAGGAATCGGTGTCGGCATCGAGCGGATCGAGATCGTTTACGTCCAGGCCGCCCTCCAGATAGGCCTCGCCCTTGTCTGTGAGACGGTAGAGGCCACGATCCAGTCGCTCAAGCAGACCGTACCGGGTAAGTTCGCGACACCGATCGCCAGCGTAGTCGCGACTGATGTCGATTCGAGGAACATCCCCTTCGCGCGACAACGCTCGAGGAGTCATGTTGCCCTCGTCTTGCATCAACTCGAGGATACGGTCATCGGCTGGCGAGCGCATCCACTCCGCCGGCTTCCTCATCTCGCGGTTAACTCGGCGTGTACCACTCATATGGACTCCGGTATGATGATACGTTCACGCTACTAACCGATAAACATCCCGTTACAGACGGGTTCTGATCCCGTTAGTGGTGGGAAAAGTATTAGGTGATCGAATTAATCACTACATGTAGGAAGTCAGCCTCGCCAGAACATGCACGTGTTCGGGGTGTGGGCGCACCCCGAGGTTGACTTCCTCACGCCTACCCGGGCGTATCAGAAGTCATGAATAACAAGCACAAGGGGGGTAAAAGAGATTACCCCAAAGAGAGCAGGACAGCCGGCCACCCCAGTGGCCGAGATGACACTCGCGGAGCAGGGTCACAGAACACGCCGCCGCGCGAGGACGCGGCCGACGCGACGAGGATTCGGTCAGGATGCGGGCCTCGTCAGTTGCACAGTACGGACACGAACCCTGAAAGCTCCGTCGCTACCGCCACAGACGCTGAACAGTCCGTTTTACTTACCGATGGCGGAGTGGACGAAGAGATTCGGGCGGTCGCGAGCGACTTGACGAAGTTTCAGCTTCGGTGTTTGGCGACGCTCGCTCGGCAGGACCGCCACGGGATCGGGATCAGAGAGGTCGTCGAGGAGTACTACGGCGAAGAGCAAACGCATGGGCGACTGTATCCGAACCTCGATCAGCTGGTCGAGAAGGGCGTCGTCGAGAAGAGCGAGCGCGACCGCCGGACGAACAACTACGCACTGACCGAGACGGGTCGACGCG
>NZ_REFZ01000068.1 GCF_003841465.1 Natrarchaeobius oligotrophus | reverse complement strand
GACCGCGGCCCCGAGTGGCGCGCCTTCGACGCCGCCGAAAAGGACGAAAAGAGCCGCGTCGGTGCCCCCACCACCAACATGATGCACGATCAGGGGCTTTCGACCAACATCGGCTGGCAGGACAAAGACGCCTACGGCAAGGCCCTCTCGAGTCGCCAGCGCCAGAAGATGCAGCGCCTTCGCACCTGGAACGAGCGCTTTCGCACCCGCGATAGCAAAGAGCGCAACCTGAAACAGGCGCTGGGCGAGATCGACCGCATGGCCTCCGCGCTCGGCCTCCCCGAGAACGTCCGCGAGACCGCCTCCGTCATCTATCGGCGCGCCCTCGAGGAGGACCTGCTGCCGGGACGATCGATCGAAGGCGTCGCCACCTCGGCGCTGTACGCCGCCGCCCGCCAGGCCGGCACCCCCCGCAGCCTCGACGAGATCTCCGCCGTCTCCCGCGTCGA
>NZ_REFZ01000067.1 GCF_003841465.1 Natrarchaeobius oligotrophus | reverse complement strand
CGTTGTGCGGGTGACAGCGACTCGAACTCGTCGAATACACGCGTGCACGACAAGAAGTCCGTAATCGGCATCATCCGTGTTCGCTACTGCCTACGTCACGATCCTACTTCAACGTTCAAAGCTGAGTAGTAGAGGAAACTTCGGTGGATGAAACCCTTAGATTGATCTCTCACCATCGTCGCCGTGCAATTCTTGATCTTCTTCTAATTCACGACCGGCCATTAACTCTCACTGATCTTCGTAACGAGGTTGTTGAAAAGGAGCAGGACACAGAGATAACCGAAATCCCCAGTGAACAGGTGAAAGAGGCCCATATATCATTGCATCACGTTCACATTCCAAAATTGGAGGAGGAAGGTGTCGTCAACTATGACTCATAGTGATTAAGGAAATTATTTACCGATAGGTGTGGTAGAGTTGATAATGGGTCGGCTTGACGATATCACGCTTGAGGAACTCTACGAACTCAAGGAGCAGATCAACGAAGGGAAGCCGCGAGA
>NZ_REFZ01000066.1 GCF_003841465.1 Natrarchaeobius oligotrophus | reverse complement strand
TCAACGAATGAAATGAAGCGGTCACCGTCGTCGGTGACCGCGCCCAGCAGATTGATCGAAGCCCGACCGCCCGAGACCGGCAGTCTCGGGCGGGAGTTCACCGGAAACCAGCCGCGCTTTTGGTTGGTCTTGATCACCTGCGTGTTCTGATCGATGACGACGATTCGTCGACCGGCTGCCTTCAGCGTCGGCCACTTTTTTTGAACTCTTCGCGCCACCGCTGTTGTTCAGCCGGATCGGCTTTGTAGTGGCGCGGGCGGGCTGTCTGGTAAGACAGCCCCGCCCGCTTCATCACCCGATACATGTGCGCGAGCGAGTACTCAACGTCGAACGTCTCAGCGATGTAGTCACGGACAAGCGCAGGTGTCCACGTTGGCTCATCGTAGCCGGCCTCCGACGGCGACGCCGCCAGCGTCGCCGTCAGTTCCGTCCACTGGTCGTCGGTAAGCCGAGTCGATTGACCGGGGCGAGGGAGATCGCCGAGCGCGGTGAGGTCGCGCTCGGCGACGGTGTCGAGCCAATCGTACACCGTTTGTTCGGGGAACCCGAGCAACTGCTCGATCTCTGCCGGTGATTTACCTTGTCGGTACAGCAGCGCACACGTGAGGCGTTTGATCGCCTTCGCATCAGTTTCCGTGCGCAGTTGCTGGCGCAACTGCTCCTCATCAACATCA
>NZ_REFZ01000065.1 GCF_003841465.1 Natrarchaeobius oligotrophus | reverse complement strand
AGTGCTTGATTCGGCCGATCATGGTTATAATGGTGTCTGAAGCGTCTGAGCCAGCGGCGTGCGCTGGCTGGACTGCCCCGCCAGAAGGAGTGAAAGCGGTCGATCCGCATTGAGACAGTCTGAAACCACTTTTCGACGTGGTTTCGGTCGCTGTAATTGAGGTGACCGCTCAAGTCGTGGCGAGCGAGGGCAGTCAGATAGCCGGCAGCATCAACTAGAAACTCTGTCTCGTCGGTTTCGTGTTTCTCAGTAAGTCGATGCAGAAACGCCGCCGCGGGGTCAGTCCCGCGGCGGCTGTACACGTCGATTTCAAGCAGGAGCTTCGATTCTGTATCGATCGCGGCGTACAACCACTTTTTCTCGCCATCTACCTCGATCTGTTTCTCATCGACCGCGACCCGCGACGGCTCCGCCGTCGGCGGGTCGCTCTGTGCCTCTGAAAGCTTGTGCGTCCAGTTCCAAATTGCGCCGTGAGAACGGTCAATACCGAGTAAATCGAGCACGGCGACGACCTCTCGAACCGACAACCCCATCGAATGGAGACGCACCCCGAACACTCTGACGGGTGTCGGGGTGCGCTCGTTCTCCCAAACCTCATCACAATCCACGTCTAAGGTCTCTCTGAGCAGGTTGGCGAGTTGCATAGGCACTTCTCGCCACCACCTGCTCATTCCTCAAACCCTCATCTAGACAGTGCC
>NZ_REFZ01000064.1 GCF_003841465.1 Natrarchaeobius oligotrophus | reverse complement strand
GAGCCGACGCATAATCCGAGATGAGGAGGCTTCGTTGTGCACACTCGTCGCCTCCTCATTCCTCTCGAAAAGATGCCTCGATAAGCCGCCGCTGTCACGTGGTTTCTCGCTTAGCTAAAGACGGATAATCGTTTCAGTCGTCTCTACGACGTTCCGATCCAGTGTCGCTCGCGGGACCGCGTGCAACTCGCCACGCGGCCACCCACTTTCCCCCTTAATCGCCGATCTCCGCTAGCGCGAGTCCGATTCCGAAGTTCAACGACACGAGTGCCACGCCGAAAACGAACAGCCACAACGCGATGCTCGCATCCATCGAACCGGGAACGAACTCCTGGTAGGGGACTCGACTTTGGATCCGGGTTCCGGGACCAACGGGTCGGTACAGTTCCTGTACGACGAGCAGCACGGTCCCGACGGTCACGCCGAAAGCGATCACCCACCAACTTCCGTCGTTTGACTCGTGCGTAGCGAGAACTTGTACATTGGCGACGAGAAGTCCACTTCCCATCGCGTACAAACCGGCCAACGTGAGTGCCATCACGAGGTTTGCGATCAAAAACTGGTAACTCGCGATTCCGACTACTGTCCCAGTTACTCCACTAACTAAGATCGATCCTCGCGTCATCGTCTGCATATTCATTGCCACATAATACAATGTTGTTCTAATAGATTAGGTTATCAATTTAATTTGTGGAGGACGTATATCATAGGGATCAGCAGAGATACTCATAGATCCTCGGTGAGTGCAGCGTTGGGAGTTTACTCGTGAGATACGCTTTCAGTTCTGAGAGTGTTCGATAGAGTTTGTTGGCACGTCCCTCGTTCACTTGACG
>NZ_REFZ01000063.1 GCF_003841465.1 Natrarchaeobius oligotrophus | reverse complement strand
TCATACAATTCATCTCATGCCACGAGCTTGGTTCGACCCGGATTTTCACCCTGTTCGTAGTTCGTGATGGCAACGATCACTCGGAGACACAGTCCAAGATACACTTCTACCCGCGCATGGGCGCGGCCTCGGGCGCGCAGCGTCCCGAGGCCGCAATCTGAACACGCACCAAACGTTCGTTCAACTTGCGTTCGGCGCTTGTACGTCTCAGCGAGGATCGAACGCTTGAGCGTGACATCCTCGGTAAATTCATTGATTCGGTCTTCGATGCGGTATTCGATATCGAGCGGATCAGTGGTGTTTCGTGCGTTGTACGGGGCGATCGGCACGACTCCTGCTTCCAGCAGGAAGTCGTGCCAATCGAGGATGTCGTAGCCACTGTCTCCAACCATCCAGATCGGCTGCTTGACGGCGAGCGCGTCACGTGTGACGCGTATCGCCGTCTCCTTCGAGGCCTGTTTGGCCTGCGTAAACTCCGCTGCGATCGGAATCTTTGGCCCTGTGGAAACGATCGACAGGCCGAACCCGTAGTAGTACTCTTCGGCCGTTGGGTCGTAGTTCCACGAAGCGTCATCGTTCCACGCGAGGGCTTCGAGATCAGTCGAATCGATTCGGAAGGTAGAGTCGAGCAGGCCGCAGGCAGCGGCCTGTTCGACGAGGTGGCTGAACACGTCGTCAACGACGAGTCCGAGATCGGTGAGGAAGCGATCGACCGCGTCTCTTGACGGCGGTCGATCGAAGCCACAGCTGAACCAGACGGCCGTATTCTGGAGTTCTCGGGTAACTGGACGAGGACCGTAGATCCCCTTGTAGTGGCAGTGAAGAAACCCTCTGAAGAGTTCTGGCGGATGGTGGTCTCGTGTTCGCCCCCGCTCATCGGGGGCGAACACGTCATACTCACTGAGAAAGTCAAAGTCGAGGTATTCGAAGAGCGGAAGCGTCTCGACTGCCACGAGATTAAAGAACTCGTCTATCC
>NZ_REFZ01000062.1 GCF_003841465.1 Natrarchaeobius oligotrophus | reverse complement strand
GCCACGAGATTAAAGAACTCGTCTATCCTGCTTTGTTGAATAGCTGCTGAATGATGGTTAGAGTGGCTCACAGAGCTTTTCTATGTTGATGATGGCGAACATGAGGACAACTTCACGGAACTGTCGATACCAGCCCAGCGCTCGCACGGCATCGCCGAGCGAGCGCTTCGTCGTCGAGTACGAAGTTTCGGCCATCCAGCGCTGAGCGTAGCCTTTTGCCCGGATAAGCGAGTTGTTCCCCTCCGTGAGTGGTCTCGATCCCCGGTGTAAGATCAGTGGTTCGACACCGAGGGCGTAGAACTCGTATTTGGTGTGCCAGTTGTGGAAGGCTTTGTCAGCAGCAACGGAAAGCAGGTCGTCCGCGTTTCGGCGGACGACCTGCGGCCCTGTCTTCGTATCGTGCTTCCACCGGGCCGAGATATGGACGTCAAGAACTGCAAGAGATTCTATATCGGTCAGTGTCGTCACTTTCAGCGTCTGAACGCTATTCCCGGATCGCTGGCGGTAGTACGATGAAGCAGCGCGTCGGTCAAAGAACGTACTGTCGAGAGCGACGTGCCCAGACTGCGGGTGTTGCTGCGCTGAAACGCGCAGCAACGCCCGCCACACCCACATTTTCAGCCGATCAAACGACTTGTAGATCGTGCTGTAATCCGGCAGCTCGTCCTGATCTAGGCCAAGTACGTCACGAACCTCAGACACGTACTTCAGCCGGTTCGGCGTTTCACGGTAGCTATGGTCCTCTTCGAGCCGAAAACAGTGCAACACGACGTGCACCCAGCGGGCGAACCCGCCGCTGGCGGGCTCGCCCGCGCGCTTCCCCAACGCTTGTTTGGCTAGGTCTCGACACTGCTCAACGAAGTCGAGGATATCGATCTCCATTCCAAGCTCGATTTCCTCGGCTTCGTCCTTCTAACCCGTGATGTCGGATGATTAGATCGCTATTCAACAGAGCAGTCTATCCAAGGCTCATCTTGCAGGGT
>NZ_REFZ01000061.1 GCF_003841465.1 Natrarchaeobius oligotrophus | reverse complement strand
GTTCAAGTATCGGCTCGTTCCCGATCTCTCAACGCTAAACGACTACATTCCACGAGGACTGAGCGCGATCAGCGAGCCCAATATTTGGCCGCATCTCACTGGTAAAGATTCGTCTTAATCACTATGACACCCTCTTGGCTTTCAATGCCGTGTGGGCTTTTCTGCCTGTTGTAACCACGGCGCTGTTGGGCGCGTGGGCGATGGTCTTTGTCTTTCAATGCCGGTCGGTCTTTTCTGCCTCTCGACGGGCGCGAGCTTCCAGTCTCCCTCGCGACGGCTCGAGATCGAGTCGTCCGACGTCCAGGAGACGCACTGGTTGACGTCGATCGCGCCGCCGCATACGAGCTGTCGCTGGCCGAAATCGTTCGCGGCGGACTCGAGTAGAACAGATTCGGTTTGATTCGTTGGAAATCACGCTTCAGCGCCAGTTAGCCGAGGCTGATTTGTGAGGTGCTGAGGTCGCCTACGGAAACCCTCTATATTCTTTAATATAATACTTAAATTTAAGGATAATACATAAATGGTAAATTATAACTATGGGAAAATAATAATTAAATGGGCCACGTATGAATCGAAGAAGCATCATAGCGGCTGTCGGCTCCCTCACAGCAATGGGGACAATTGGAACTGTCACCGCTCATAACCAGAATGAGGAAAGGGGTAGAGGACAAATCGTGGCAAGTTTTCACAAAGATGGACTAGAAGGTGTGAAGAATGAACTTGAAAAACAAGGCTTAGACTATAATGTGACTTCGACTACGTTAAAGGAAGAACAGTCAGAGGACGCGGAAGTCACACCAGAAGCCGGTTATGAGGAAGGCGAGTCTGAGGTCACCCTAATGCTGGCTGAAAATGACCACCCGGATAGGATTTGGGCCACAGTATTAGCGGAACTTGAGGAGGTCGACTACGGGGCTAATTATTACTCAGCTTTGAACGTTAGCGTCGGCTGTTGAGTGAACGAAAAGGTGGTCGATCTCTTGCATAAGGTCATCGACGCCACGATCATCGTTGTCTCGAACCCACGAGAGCAGGTTGTAAACGGCTTCCT
>NZ_REFZ01000060.1 GCF_003841465.1 Natrarchaeobius oligotrophus | reverse complement strand
GAGTGATCACTGTAACACCTGAATATCGGGAAGAAAGGTCTCAATCCAGTCAACAGCAAAGCTAAGTCGCTGACTCAACCGAAGAAACGTCTCGCTGAGAAACTCACGGAAGTGGTCTTTGCCCTCGAAGATAGTCGGTGAAATCTCGCGTTTGAGATCTTTCCACAGCGGTTCTATCGCGTTCAACGTTGGCGAGTACGGCGGAATGAAGACGAACTCGATGCCGAGTTCGTCGGCCCGTTGTTGAGTGAGCTTGGCGTGATGGGAGCCGTAGTTGTCGGCCACGAGCAGAATCCGGCCCCGCGGATTCTGCTCGCGGATCTCTTCGAGTGCCTCGACGATCGTCTCCTTGACTAACCGCTCTTTGTACGTGATCACGCTGTTCCCAGTCAGCGCGTAGAAGCCAATCGACCGCCACGGCACTGTCACCAGCGGTTTCTCTATCTGGACGGTACGGTCATACGACCACATTCGCTGGGAGTTCTCGAATGGTTGTGGCCACGCCTCATCGAAAGAACCCCAAGACAACTGGATCATCCTCCTTTTCCGAACTGTCTCGGTTCTCCTCGCCGAGCGCCTCGATCAGGCGCTCGGCGAGAATCTCTTCAGCGTCGGCGGGACTTCGAGGATCCATCGGCCGTGGCTTCGCGTAGTGCATTCCAGACTCGCGAAGCTTCCGAGCGAGATGCGTTGGATGGTAGGTAACGTCGTAGCGATCTTCAATGAGCGCGTGAATTTCGCGTGGTGTCCAAGGCTGGCCCTCCTCGAGAGTAGTACAGATATCTGCCCACTGGACGGGGGTAAGCTTCGGCGGCCGACCGCCGCCGAAGCGGGGTCGAAGCCCCTCTACGCCGCCATCATTCCATGCGCGTGCCCAGCGGCTACTCGTTGGTTGAGAAACGCCAACAGCCTCACCCGCCTGCTGTTGAGTCTTCCCGTCGTACAGGTTTTTGACGAAACAGAGTCGCCGGACGAGACGCGTCTCGTCCGCCTTCTGTGCCTCCTCGATCGCTTGGTTCAATTCTGTGTTCGACAGATGCTCGACGACCTCAAACCGACGTACTTCCGCCATCACGGAGAATACGCTGGCTACGTATTCATCCGTTGCGCTAATCACTC
>NZ_REFZ01000059.1 GCF_003841465.1 Natrarchaeobius oligotrophus | reverse complement strand
ATAGTGATTAAGACGAATCTTTACCAGTGAGATGCGGCCAAATATTGGGCTCGCTGATCGCGCTCAGTCCTCGTGGAATGTAGTCGTTTAGCGTTGAGAGATCGGGAACGAGCCGATACTTGAACCACTCTTGCAGCTGATCCCAGCACCCTTCGACAGCGTTCAATTCGGGGAGTTTTGACGGGAAGTACCAGACTTCGAGTTCGTCGCCGCATACGCACGAGACCGAACTGTCTCCGACAGTTTCGGTCTCGCGCTCACCGCTCACGTGTTCCCAGAGATCCCTCGCGTAGAAGTAGCCCGCCCGATCCAGAAACACCACTAATTCCTCACCGAACTTGTCTTTCAAAGCCTCTAACAACCGAATCCCGTGCTTCCGTGTGAGATTCTCTTCTGTCCAGCAGAAGAAGCTGTCACCGTCGTCGGTGACAGCGCCAAGCACTGTCACCGACTTCCAGGAAGTTGCTGTCTCTATCGTCGGGTTCGAGCCGATAGGATACCAGCCACGCCGCTGGACGGTTCCGACGTGTTTGGTAAACTGGTCGACGACAACGACGGTTTTTTCGTTCAGTTCGGGTCGTTTTTTTCGACTGTCTCTTGGAACTCGGCTTTCTCGTCGGGATCTGCCTCGTAGTGTTGAGGCCGTGCTGTCCGCAAGGACAGCCCGGCCTCTTTCAACAACTCGTACGCGTAGTTCTCGTGGTATTCGACGCCGTACTCCTCTTTGATGTGGTGAAGAAGAAGCTTCGCTGACCACGCTTGCTGATCGTAGCCGAGTTCGGTTGGTGGTTGTTGCAACTGTTCGAAGAGCTGCTCACGGTCTTGTCCCTCAATCTTTGCTGGGCCTCCTGGTCGAGGAGCATCGTAGGGCGCTTGCTCGATCGGTTCTTCTTCGAACCGATCGAGCCAGTTGCGGATCGTTTTCTCGACGACGCCATGCCGTTCAGCCAGCATATCCAATTGATCGCCCTGCTTGCGTCCGATCGCCGCGAGAACACGTTCTCGCGGCTTCCCTTCGTTGATCTGCTCCTTGAGTTCGTAGAGTTCCTCAAGCGTGATATCGTCAAGCCGACCCATTATCAACTCTACCACACCTATCGGTAAATAATTTCCTTAATCACTAT
>NZ_REFZ01000058.1 GCF_003841465.1 Natrarchaeobius oligotrophus | reverse complement strand
TCGATGTTGACCTCGCCGCGGACGAGGACGGTGCGCTCGTCGAGTTCCTCGACGGGTTCGTCCTCGCCGGATTTGAGGATCTCGCCGACGATCTCCTCGATCATGTCCTCGACGGTCACCAGCCCCTCGGTGGTGCCGAACTCGTCGATGACGATCGCCATGTGCATCCGATTTTCGCGCATTTCGGTGAGCAGTTCGTCGACGTTTTTGGACTCGGGGACGTGTAACGTCGGTTGGATGAGGTCGGCCAGCTCGAGGTCGTCGCCGTCGGTTTCGCCGTAGTTGAGATCGCGCACGAGATCGCGGATGTGGACGACGCCCTGGACGTTGTCGAGGCTGCCTTCGTAGACGGGGATGCGGGCGTGGCCGCTCTGGATGCAGGTTTCGATCGCCTCGTCGATCTCCGCGTCTTTCGGAACCGCGGTCATGTCGAGGCGGGGGGTCATCACCTCCTTGACGATGGTGTTGTTGAACCGGAAGATGCGGGTGAGCATCTCGTGTTCCTCCTCTTCGAGGACGCCCTCGCGTTCGCCGGATTCGATCATCTCCTGGATCTCGTCGCGGGTGACGTAGGGGGATTCGATCGCACCGGTCGAGCCCGTGAGTTTGTTCACCTGGCGGGTGAGGTAATCGAAGAGGACGATCAGCGGAAACAGGAGGTACTCTGTGCCTTTCAGCGGTTTCGAGATGCGGATGGCCCAGGACTCGGTGTTTTCGACCGCGTAGGATTTGGGGACGCTCTCGCCGAACAGCAGGACGATCGCGGTGATGCCGAACGTCGCGAGGATGACGCCGAGCAGGCCGCCGAAGTGGATCGACAGCACCGCCGTCGCGATCGACGACATCGCGATGTTGACGATGTTGTTGCCCACCAGAATCGTCACTAACAGCCGGTGGGGATCGTCTTTCAACTCTTTGACCAGCGCCGACCCCTCGATTCCGTCCTCGACCATCCCCTCGAGGCGGTGTTTCGGCAGGTTGAACATCGCGATCTCCGACGAGGAGAAAAATCCCGACAGCGCGATCAGGACCACCACCGCGAGCGCGCCGAAGATCGTCACCGTCGACTCCTCGACCTGGAGGCCCACCACCGGAACCTCGTACGCGGCAATCACCACCTCGACGGGGA
>NZ_REFZ01000057.1 GCF_003841465.1 Natrarchaeobius oligotrophus | reverse complement strand
CGTTGTGCGGGTGACAGCGACTCGAACTCGTCGAATACACGCGTGCACGACAAGAAGTCCGTAATCGGCATCATCCGTGTTCGCTACTGCCTACGTCACGATCCTACTTCAACGTTCAAAGCTGAGTTATTATAAAGGAATCGAGGATGCTATTGGAATTTCGTTTAACGGCAGTCATTGGTCAGTTGTCGGTTCAACATCTAAAACAATCACGCACACGAACGATGTTGAAGAAGACGGAGATATATCTTTCTACTCAGATAGTTTAGAAGATGGAGGTTTGGCTGCCACCGTTGAGTTGCCGGTTGATCACTATGTCCAGTCCGACCCCCGTCCACCAGAGACGACGGACGTGTCATTGATGACAGAGTTAGAGAGTTTGGACGGCGTAGCAGGTAATATATTTGGCTCCTACGTCCATAATGGTGGATCAGGTTCCATCAGTTCAATCTCGGGAGGGAGTGGACCAATTGGCGTTGAGTATTCTTTGACTGACGGTGAGATTTTTGACCTAACAGACGACGGCAACCCCGACCCATATATGTGATTATACACAGAACTTCACGAAGCCGTTAGCTCAGAAGTCTGCTTGCTGAGTCGTACTTAAGAACCCAAAGCAAGCAGACGGTGAAATCCAGGAAGAGCAGCTCCTTAACTTTCTCGTCAACGTTCTCACCGGCGTATTCTCGCTTTAAATCGGTGAAAACGCCGAGATCGATCCTGAAGAGATCTTCGAGGTCCTCGTCGGCGCTTAATGGATGAGGAAACTTTTGTAGGACATATTTGATGTATGGGTAATGGGAGACAGTCGGCGACGGAGGTGTCAGCGGCCGTATCGTCGGTTTCACGTCGGTCGGCTCGAGGTCGTCTAACTCGTCGGGATGAATGTTGTGCTGGCCACAAATCATGATCCGGCAGTAAGTCTGTTCCACCTCACCGAAGATTCGGACGTAAGCATCCTTTACGTCGTACAAGACGAGCGGTTCACCGTTGTGATTGTGGTTGAACCGTCGGATAGAGGGCCGACCTGTATCTTCTGTGGTCACTCGGTACAGGACAAGAACTGATCAGCATTCATAGGGATCAGCAGAGATACTCATAGATCCTCGGTGAGTGCAGCGTTGGGAGTTTACTCGTGAGATACGCTTTCAGTTCTGAGAGTGTTCGATAGAGTTTGTTGGCACGTCCCTCGTTCACTTGACG
>NZ_REFZ01000056.1 GCF_003841465.1 Natrarchaeobius oligotrophus | reverse complement strand
ACTCAGCTTTGAACGTTGAAGTAGGATCGTGACGTAGGCAGTAGCGAACACGGATGATGCCGATTACGGACTTCTTGTCGTGCACGCGTGTATTCGACGAGTTCGAGTCGCTGTCACCCGCACAACGTCAGCACGCGAAAACCTACGCCACAGGTCTTGTTGCGGCCAGCAACAAGACCGTGGCAGGCATCGCACGCGAAGTCCTTCCAGCTGGAGACAAACGCGCTCTCAACAAGTTCCTCACCGAGTACGACTGGGACGAACAGCAATTTAACCACGAACGCCTCGAAGAACTCCAAAAACACGGCGAAACACGTTGGTCGAAGGATGGTTACATCATCCTCGACGACACGATCACCGAGAAAGCCGGGGACGAAGTCCCCGGCGTCGGACACTTCTATGATCACGCCGAAGGTGACACTGTCTGGGGCCAAGACCTCATCTACGCCTTCTACGCTGACGACAAAACTGCCTACCCACTCACTTTCCGCCTCTACGAAAAACAGGACGAAGATGACCAAAACCACGACACCAAGTACGATCTCGCCCGTGAGATCGTCACCGAACTCGAAGACGAGGTAGGTGTCCCGGCGGACACCTACCTCTTCGACTCGTGGTTCGCTCACGATTCTGCCCTCGTCGAACACATCGAATCCTACGGCAACGACTGGATCGGCCCGCTCCGGAGCAACCGACAGGTAACCTACGCCGGCGAAGAGATCAGCGTCGAAGCGCTGGCAGAGCGCATCGACACCGTCGAGCGTAACGTTGAGGACGAGACCTACCACATCTGGACGAAGAAGCTTCCCGTCTCCCAACTGGGAGACGTGAAGCTGGTCATCGCCGAGAAAGAAACTGACGAAGACGAAGAGAACCCGGTCAAATACCTCGCCACGAACAAGATCGACGCACCTACCGAACACGTGATCCGCTCCTACGGGATGCGGTGGCGCATCGAGACGTTCTTCGAGGACTCGAAGCAAGATCTTGGCTTGGGAGACTGCGAGATGCAGACCGACGAAGGTGCCAGTCGGCACTGGCACCTTCTGATGGCTGCCTACAGTCTCGTTCGTCTTGATCCCGATTCGAGAGCCTTGGGGACGGTTCGCTCGAAAGCGTCATCGCTTCGAGCGAACCTCGAACATTCCCTGAAGGAAGCCGTTTACAACCTGCTCTCGTGGGTTCGAGACAACGATGATCGTGGCGTCGATGACCTTATGCAAGAGATCGACCACCTTTTCGTTCACTCAACAGCCGACGCTAACGTTCAAAGCTGAGT
>NZ_REFZ01000055.1 GCF_003841465.1 Natrarchaeobius oligotrophus | reverse complement strand
CGACGGGAGTTCGACTCTGAAATCGAGTGAAGCTATGTGGATCTGTCGCTGTCGGCGGCGCTCAGCCGCCGACGCGACGGCGTTGCCACTCACGAACAGGGCTTCCTCGGTCGGTGGTTACCGGTAGAACCGATCGTCCGGTGGCCGATTTGCGGGGACGGCCCGACGCACCGCGAGGGCCGTCCACGCTGCCCGTCGGATCATATTGATGAACTCCTTGAACGACCAGGCCCAGAGGCGACGCCCGCCACGGCGGGGCGTCGCCACATATTCCCAGTGGAGATACCGCCAGACGTTCTGCAACAGTAGGCTCACCACGACGTACAACAGCCGTACGACCGGATCTTGCGTCGATGTCGTCGCAATACTCTGTTCGGACAGCCGGTAGCTGGCCTCGATACCGAAGCGTTTCGCGTAGTGGTATCGAGCGTCTCGTGGCGTGTCGATGAACGGCGCGTCAGCGGCGTAGCCGTGACGCGCCACGCCGTGTTCGTCGTACCGTCCGTTCTGGTAGGTACAGTCGATGTAGACGGGAAACTCGACGGTCCAGTTGTGACCGTCGAGTTTGCCCGTCAGCTTGTGTTGGATGACGCGACTCCAGCCTTCGGAGAGTTCCTGCTTGGTCGTCTTTCCCCAGCGGACGATCGGCATTACGTAGGCGAGATTGTGCGCCTGAAGCAACGTGAGACACTTGCTGTCGTAGAATTCACGGTCGAGGTAGACGGCCTTGACTTCAGCGTCAAGGCCGTCGAGCACACCGAGAAACTCCGCGAGGACACTGCTGGCAGTGTCGCCGTCTTCGAGACGGCGCACTGCCAGCGTGAACCGCTTGTTCGTCACACGCGCGTAGAGTGTGGCGTACGCATGGAATGCGGTGGTTCCACGTTTCGCTTCCGAGTGATAGAGGCCGTCTGTCTCGTCCTCGTCACCATAGTAGGGCCGCAGGTGGAGGTCTGCGCAGACCTCCACCTGCTCGGGAAGCACGTCGAGAACGTCCTTCTGAAGCAGCGTGTTGCCGATTTGCTCGACCGACTCCAAGTCGAACTTCTCGCGGAGGTGGTAGAGAACCGTGTTGTGGTGGGGTGAATCTTCGCTCTTCTCACAGAGTGTCGAGACCGAGGTCCCGTCGGCGCATGCGCCGACGAGGACCTCGTGAATGTCTTCTGACGTCGTTTCGGCGTTGGGAGCGAGATCAAGCTCAACTTCCTCGTCAATCGAGTTGACGAGGAAGTTAAGAACCTGGTCCTCGTGGATCGAACCGTCTGCTTGCGTGGGATTGAACACACCATCGGCAAGC
>NZ_REFZ01000054.1 GCF_003841465.1 Natrarchaeobius oligotrophus | reverse complement strand
TACTCGAAGGGCATCATCGGGTCGTCGGCGAACTCCGCGAAGTCGACCTCGGGGTACTCGTTTTCGAACGTGTTGTAGGAGTGGGGATCGGTGCAGACGATCGCGTCGAACTCGCAGTCCTCCCAGGTTTCGACGTGGTGGCCCGCGAGTTCGACGTAGAGGAACTCCTCGCCGACGCGGCGGATGTCGTTGCCGTCGTACTTCTCGTCGTCAAAGAGGATGCCGAAGCTGACGTCCGCCTCCTCGAGGATGGTCGCGAGCGACCGCGCGACCTGCTTGTTGCGCTCGTCGTAGCTCGGGTAGTCGCCGACGTACCAGAGGTAGTCGACGTCCTCTTCGCGGGCGTCGGCGACGTCGAACTCGAGTTCGTCCGCCCAGTCGGCGCGGTTTCGCGGGGAGTCGCCGAACGTGTTGCCGTTTTGCATGACGTTCTGGAAGACGTCCTGCATGCTGGGGGCGATGTCGCCCTGATCGGTCATCTGTCGGTTGAGCCGGGTGAACGACTGCAGGTGCTCGATTTCGACCGGACAGGCGTCCATGCAGGCCATACAGGCCATGCAGGACTCCATCGTCTCGGTGTCGATCACGCCGCCGCCGTCGGCGACGATGGGTTGTTCCTCGCCGCCGGCGTCGAGGTCCTCGCGGTAGGATTTCAGGTCGAGGATGACGTCGCGCGGGTCGAGCGGGCGGTCCGACGCCTTGGCCGGACAGACCGACGAACAGCGGCCGCACTTGGTGCAGGCGTCCTGGTCGAGCAGTTCCTTCCAGGTGAAGTCGTCGATGGACTCGGCGTTGGTCGCGTCCAGGTCGGCGGGGACGTTCGGCAGTCGCTTTCCGGCGTTCTCGTCGCGGGTGACGACGTTCGCGAACGACGAGAGCATGTGGAACGGCTTGGCGTAGGGGATCCACGCGATGAAAAAGAACGCGAGCAGCGAGTGCTTCCACCAGAACAGCCAGTGGAACGTCTCGGCGTTGAAGCCGAGCACGGAGACGGCGGTGTAGTTCGGATCGGTCGCCGTGCCCGCAACGGTCGGCAGCCCGATCGCCTGGAAGACCATCGCGAGGCCGTAGCCGACGAAGCTGACGATCTCGTGTTCGGGCATACCGGTGGCGTAGATGCGGAGTCCCTCGAGCAGGAAGCCGCCGACGCCGAGGCCGAACAGCGTCCAGATGAAGATGGCGTCCTCGTTCGAGGTGTGTCGGCCCCAGAGGCGCTCGTTTCGGACCCAGTAGCGCCGGTAGATCGCCATGCCGATCCCGACGACGAACAACAGACCCATCGCGTCGACGATGAACTGGTAGGCGAGGTAGAAGTCGCCGTGCCAGAAGGCCACGTCGAACAGCATCTCCGTGGCGTACTGCTCGAA
>NZ_REFZ01000053.1 GCF_003841465.1 Natrarchaeobius oligotrophus | reverse complement strand
TATCCGTCTTTAGCTAAGCGAGAAACCACGTGACAGCGGCGGCTTATCGAGGCATCTTTTCGAGAGGAATGAGGAGGCGACGAGTGTGCACAACGAAGCCTCCTCATCTCGGATTATGCGTCGGCTCACTACATTGTTTCCTTCCGAGTTCCTCGAAGAGCACGCCGAGGAACTCGGCGTGGTCGAACGCGACCGCAAGCTCCAGATGCCTGCCTTCGTCTGGGCATTCGTGTTCGGCTTCGCCGCAGGCGAAAGCCGAACACTCGCAGGCTTCAGACGCAGCTACAACTCGACAGCCGACGAGACGGTCTCTCCCGGCGGCTTCTATCACCGGTTGACGCCGTCTCTCGCAGAGTACTTCCGCGACCTCGTCGAGCGTGGCCTCGACGAGGTCGCTGTCCCTGACACTGTTGACGCCGATATCGACCGATTCAGGGACGTGATGATCGCAGATGGAACCGTCCTGCGGTTACACGAGTTCCTTGCCGATGAGTACGAAGCTCGCAAGGAGGAGCAGGCTGGAGCGAAGCTCCACCTGCTCCATAATGCCACTGAACAGACGATAGAACGGCTCGACGTGACTGACGAGAAAACGCACGACAGCACGTTGTTTAACACAGGACCGTGGCTCGAAGATCGGCTCGTTCTGTTCGACCGAGCCTACTTCAAGTACCGGCGCTTCGCGTTGATTGATGAGAACGACGGCTACTTTGTGAGTCGGCTGAAAGAGAGCGCAAATCCGGTCGTAACGGAGGAATTACGGGATTGGCGCGGCCGCGCCATTCCCTTGGAAGGTGAGCAGATCCACGATGTTGTGGATGATCTGCACCGCGAGTACATCGACGTGGAAGTCGAAGCCGAGTTCGACCGAAGACCGTACGGAGGAACGCAGTCACGCGATACGAAGCGGTTTCGCGTCGTCGGCGTCCGCAAAGAGGACGCCGACGACTACCACCTGTACATCACGAATCTCCCGAGAGAAGAGTTCCTGCCGTCGGATCTAGGGACGATCTATCGGTGTCGGTGGGAGGTAGAGTTGCTATTCCGTGAGTTGAAGACGCAGTACGAACTGGACGAGTTCGACACGACGAAGGAGCATGTTGTCGAAATTCTGCTGTACGCGGCGTTGCTGTCACTGCTGGTGAGTCGTGAATTGCTTGATCTGGTCACCGAACAGGCGGACGATGAGATTGTGTTTCCGCCGGAACGCTGGGCGGCGACCTTCCGGTCGCACGCCCAGCTCATCCTCCACGAACTTGCCGACTATCTCGGCTACTCGCCGCCACCGCTGCTCGACCGGTTGATCGACGACGCACAGAAGATCCACCAGCAACGGCCAGTGTTACAAGAGACGCTCGCTACCGCTACGCAACCGAGGTGTGAGTCTTAGCTAAAGACGAATA
>NZ_REFZ01000052.1 GCF_003841465.1 Natrarchaeobius oligotrophus | reverse complement strand
ACTAGTAGAGCCTCCAGTAAATTCGTACCCAGTTGGGCATCCTATCGAAGATAGGCCTGCGCGGCGGTGTCAAAACACGATTCAGGTGAGCCAGTGAACGAGCCGTCGAGCGTAATCGACGGCTCGTATCGCTCGTCACTGTACTTGTAGAACGCAAATGCCCACGAGTCCAGATCGCCGGTCCAGGTTAATCGGCACAATTTCGTTGGAGTGTGCCGGATGCGTTCTTTCTCTTCCTCGCTCGCATCAGGCATCATCCAGGGATTACTCTCGAACGCATCGATGTATGCGTATTCACCACGGAAGCGAACCTGCACACGCGCGCACCGCTCGTTCCACGCGGTGCGCGCGTGGTTCTCAATCTGGTCTTGGAGAGTTCGGCGAATGTACTCAGGAATCGACGCCATACGTCCTAGACGACTCCAGAGAGATTTACGCTATCGCTGGGAGATCTTCCATCAACTGAGCCAGTTGCTCACTCGTGTAGGACCAGTCGATCGGTGTTGGAGCACGATTCCATCGGTCTTCAAAGCCCATGAGACGATCGCGAAGTGTACTGACCGACGCAAAGCTCTCGCCGGCGAGAGCTTTGCGGCTCAGCACCGAGAAATACAGCTCGATCTGATTCAGCCACGATGCGCCGGTTGGAAGATGCACCCCTTCGACGTTTCGGTACTGCTGTTTCAGCCACCACGTGAACGTGTTCGGATGATGCGCACCCCCGTTATCGGTGATCCAGAACACGCGATCTGCCGCCCGGCAGATCGGGTGTGTCATTACCGTCTCGACGAGGGTTTCGAAATTCGCCCGCGTATTTCGATCGACACACTGACCCACGATTTCGCCAGTCCCAACGATTAGAGCCGCTTGATAGGAACAGGTACCGTGCCGTTCGTACTGGTGTTCAACGTGAGTTACGGTGTGCGGTCCCGGCGGCGTCCGTCGCCGGGACCGCGCTTGAAGGCCTGTCTTCTCGTCGGCACAAATGACGACGTCATACTCGGTGAGTTCCTCACCGTTCCACAACCCGTTGTATAAATCCAACACAGGAGCAGCTTTCTGTTCGAAGTGTGGATCTCTTGGAGTTACCCAGGTGGCGTAGGTCCACGGTCGGATCGCCGCCTGCGCAAGCCAGGCGGCGATCGTGGCCTGTGATGGGCATGGATTTAGCTCTCGTGAGACCTCCGCATGGATGTCACCGGAACTCAGCCGCGAAAGTGGAAGTTGTCGTGTGGAAGGAAGCTCACAGGCAAGGGCGGTGATAACTGCACGGTCGATGTCATCGTAGGTGGGAGGACAGCCGGGCCGGGGCTCATCGATGAGCCCGGCCCGGCATTTTTTGGCGAAGCGTCCGCGCCATTTACGGACGGTTTTCCGTGTACACTGGAGCTTGCGTGCGATTTCAGAGTTGTTGAGGCCAGCAGCAGCGAGAAGGATGATCCGTGCGCGGAACACTTCTCGTTGAGGGCTGGTCGCTTTGCGTGTGACCGCTTCAAGATCGGCTCGATCTTGAGCGGTCAACGTGATTGTAACTGGGTTAGGGCCTGGAGACACGTTCTTCCTCGGTCGGGTCTGTTCACTCTACGTCATCTGAGGAGATAACGACTCCAGACTAACCGGGTACGAACTTCTTGGATGGTCCACTAGT
>NZ_REFZ01000051.1 GCF_003841465.1 Natrarchaeobius oligotrophus | reverse complement strand
CCTGGGAGGACTGCGAGTTCGACGCGATCGTCTGCACCGATCCCCACTCCTACAACACGTTCGAAAACGAGTACCCCGAGGTCGACTTCGCGGAGTTCGCCGACGACCCGATGATGCCCTTCGAGTACGACGAGCGGTGGAACGCAGACGGCGAGATCGACGTGCTTCACTGGACTCAGGCCGTCGAAGAGGTAGTTCGGGACGGGAAACTCGACCTGAACGGCGACGAACTCGACTACACCGTCACCTACCACGACCCGTGTCACCTCGGGCGGTACAACGACGAGTACGAGGCCCCGCGCGACCTGATCGAGGCGACCGGCTGTGATCTCCACGAGATGCCGCGCAACCGCGCTAACTCGTTCTGTTGCGGCGGCGGTGGCGGCGGCCTCTGGATGGACTTCGAGGAGGACCCCAAACCCAGCGAGGAGCGCCTGCGCGAGGCGCTCGAGGACACCGCCGCCGGCGCGGCAGTAGAGAAGTTCGTCGTCGCCTGTCCGATGTGCATGACGATGTACGAGGACGGTCGCAAGACCGGCGACTTCGAAGACGAGATCGAGATCGTCGACGTCGCCGAACTGATCGTCGAGGCGGTCAAGGTGAGAAGTGCTGAATAGATATGCATCACTTATCGTATGACCAGGACAAACCGCCGGTGTTCACGATCGTTGATCGTGGCACCGGAAACCGGTACGTGATCTCCGCGAAATCAGCCGACGAATCGACGGTTCGGCTCCTTCTCGCAGTTTGCGAGAAGGACCACCGCCCGTCTACACGGATGGAGTTCGTGCCTATGATCCACTAGTCGAGTATGACGCATTCGACCGCGCGTACGTCGTCCACGGCAACGGCGATTATGCCGATGAAGACGCTCACGTTAACACCTGTGAGAGCCACGGATCGCTGCTGTGACCGTGGCTCTCGCCTCATCGAGGCATCTCAAAAGACAAGCTCACACAGTATCTCCAAGCCTTTGATTAGATTGCTATTCAACAGAACAGTTGAGCTAGTTCTGATCGGCCCTGTTCGTACAATTCTGCATCCAGCTCCGGGCACACTGTGAAATTGAGGCTATTCGGTATTATCCTCGAAATCGATATTCACCTTGTTGATGAGGCGTTTTATCACGCCGCGTCCGCTCTCTCGTCAGCGTCGACAACGCAACGTCGTACGTTCCGAAGCAACTCGTCGGTTGATCCTCGTTGAGACCGCCGACGGCCGCCCGAAGCGCAACTTACGACGAGATATTATCTATCATGAATACTACCAGTCACCGCTCGGTAGCTTGAAGATCCGTTTGTATGCGCTTGTGCTCGAGGTCAACGCCGATCCACCGGTGACCGTCGCGAACGCTGTCGTTCGGGTCACGGAAGATTTCAACCTCGCGAACGCCTGTTACCGCCAGGATAATGACGATCGCCGGATCGTGAAACGCGCGTTCCCGCGGGACGCCGATCGTTTCCTTGAGGACCATGTCGACGCGTTCAGTCGCGTAAACGATGATTCGCGTGCGTTGGTCGCGGTATTGAGACGGTCTACCCGGTTGATTCCCTCGCGTTCGAAATATCGGGCGAACCGGTCAGTGGTGAGCGTATTGTTGCTCGCGAGCCGCCGGAATCCAGCGACTCGAGGTAGCGTGAAACAGTGTCTTCGATGGTACGCTCTTGTGAAGGACATTGTTGGTCAGTCAGAGAACAGTTCGAATAATCGGCACTGTCTAGTTCAGCACCTCCTCAGCTGGTGTTCGTCCATTCAGTGCTTGATTCGGCCGATCATGGTTATAATGGTGTCTGAAGCGTCTGAGCCAGCGGCGTGCGCTGGCTGGACTGCCCCGCCAGAAGGAGTGAAAGCGGTCGATCCGCATTGAGACAGTCTGAAACC
>NZ_REFZ01000050.1 GCF_003841465.1 Natrarchaeobius oligotrophus | reverse complement strand
TCGCCGCCACCGCTGCTCGACCGGTTGATCGACGACGCACAGAAGATCCACCAGCAACGGCCAGTGTTACAAGAGACGCTCGCTACCGCTACGCAACCGAGGTGTGAGTCTTAGCTAAAGACGAATAGTAGCCCTCCTGTGACCACCGCGTCTGGACGTGTTTTTGCAGTTCCTTTAACCCTCGTAGTTGAACTTATATTCGTCTCGGTCGTATCAGGAATAAACTTGTTGAGTGCCCGCTTTTGACAGGAAAGACTTCTCGTGCATTCCCGGTCACGGTCTTGCTGCAGTACCGCAGCAAGACATGTCACATACGTTGTGGCGCGGTGAGTCTGGTGATACGACAGCAAGTTGATCTCGTCCAGCGGATCAGTCCACGAGAGAAAGTCCATTACCGGCAGCATCAACCGCCGGTTCCATCGACATTGCGACCTGAGTTAAACGTGCAGAGTCGAGTACTGGAGAGAACTGACCAACAGCCCCCCACTCAAGATACACCCTATTTAATACTAATGGCCCCACACATGAATGTAAATAGTGAAGCCTCTAGATTATCGTTTACTAGTTGGTTTCTAATATTACTCTTCTAATTTAAATATTTTATAAGATCGATAAATTTAAATTATAGTGGGTAGAGCTATTACTTGCATGGCAGAAGAAGACAAAGTCAAAGGAGGTTGTGTGTACAATCGAAGAACAGCTATCAAGGCGTTCACTAGCGCAGGAATTGGAACTACTATTCTGTCAAGTCCAGTTTCTGCCAGTGATGGAGAAACAGTCGCTCGTGACAAAAGATCGGAGCCAAGTCGTGTTGAAGAAAATATAGATGATGAATATCTCGAAAGAATTGATGATATCGAAGAGTTTGAGAATCTGCTTGACGATGAGGTAGTGTTTAAAACAGACAGGGAAGAGAGCCCCTTCCAAACATTTGGTAAAGAGAGAACGATTACGCTCCCGATCGACAATGATTACGTAACCGTTGAGTTAACACTTGCAGATGGTCCATCATATATTGAGGTCTATGTCTTGGGTATTCTGACTATTGAAGGGAATTTCCCCAACGGTAGCTTTGTCCACCGGAAATTTTGCGGTGATGTTGGTGCTGCGTATGGCTGCATAGAAACACATTATGATCAGGAGGATTATATTTTCGAGTATGAGATGGAGATCGATTACTTCCTAGGATCGTGGAACCACATCTATCTAGAGGATACAGTAGATCTTGAAGAAGAATGTGACTGTAGTTGGGATTGATTTTGGATGTTTTCTATAGGATAAAAGAGGCGATGAAGTAGAGATCTAAGAAAAGAAATAAATAGGCCGGGGAATTTCTCTTCATCTAGTATTTGAATTCCTAATAGAAAACCAAGCGAAAATTTTATAGCATTTAGTAGTGTTTTATCTGTCAATGAGAGAGATGTTCGATTTCCAATGGAAATTTCTAATTATAGTGGCAGTGATAGTTCCGATCACTTGGTTGGTACTGTTTGGTATCACCGTTAGTTTTGGCATTCTCGGTTACGCATATTCGATAATAATACTATCTGAAGTATTGTTTTGGATCGGTATTTTTATCCCAATTCTGATACTATTATTCCCAATTGCTGTATATTTTGACTTGAAGAAAATTAGGAGAACAGATACAGAATGGAATCCGAATTCATTATTATATATTATTCCGTCCATATTAGGGCTTTTCATTCCATTTCTAATCCAAATTATTGGACTTATCTATCTTTATAACCGTAGGAGATTCACAATTGGTACCGACGTGTAAGACCCCTGTTCGTGCCAACATTTTGATGGTAGCCGCCCCGTTCGTCCGCTGGCACACCTCGCCCTTTCATAGTGATACAAATGGATTCTAACTCTAGAGTGGCGAACTGTATCAACAATCGCTCTTCGGAAGCAGATTGTTGGTCGAACAGAGCTGGCGCTGTGAAAGCATAGCGGGCAAGGGTGATGCGTCAGCATCACCCGACTATGTTCCCAGTTGAAGTTTTTCGCTCAGAGGCGAGCGCCGCGAACCTGCTGGAGCAGGTTCGCTGGCGCGAGGGCCTCCAGTGCCCGCGCTGCCAGTCTGAATCGGTGATCAAGTACGGCAGCTATCGAGAGTATCAGCGGTATCGCTGTAAAAATTGTGGACGCACGTTCAACGACAAGACCGGCACGATCTTCGCGCGAGTGATCACTGTAACACCTGAATATCGGGAAGAAAGGTCTCAATCCAGTCAACAGCAAAGCTAAGCCGCTGACTCAACCGAAGAAACGTCTCGCTGAGAAACTCACGGAAGTGGTCTTTGCCCTCG
>NZ_REFZ01000049.1 GCF_003841465.1 Natrarchaeobius oligotrophus | reverse complement strand
TGGTTCAAGTATCGGCTCGTTCCCGATCTCTCAACGCTAAACGACTACATTCCACGAGGACTGAGCGCGATCAGCGAGCCCAATATTTGGCCGCATCTCACTGGTAAAGATTCGTCTTAATCACTATCAGTCGACGACGTGTTCCGTATCGTACGAGCCGAGCCGGCGGACCCAGCCGTTTTCGGCGAGCTCCTCGACGTCTTCGATCGCGTCGACGGTTCGCGACTCGTACAGTCCCGCCTCGAAGTCGACGTGGAAGACGTAATCGCCCAGGCGCTGTCCGCTCGGACGCGACTCGACGCGCGTCAGGTTGATGTCTCGCTCGGCGAACGGCTCGAGCAACTCGAGCAGCAATCCGGGATAGTTCGCGTTCGGGTAGACCACGAGCGACGTCTTTCCACCGCCGCTCGATCGATCCTCGGCCGGTGCGATCGCGAAGAATCGAGTCGCGTTCGAGTCCTGGTCCTGAATGTCCTCGGCGAGCACCTCGAGTCGGTCGCCGCGTTCGGCGTTTCTCGGATGGCCGATTCCCGCGATCGTCGGATCTTCGCGGGCGAAGTCGACGCCCTGGGCGGTGCTGGCGACCGCCTCGAGCGCGGCGTCCGGATACTCGCGCTCGAGGAAGGTCCGACACTGGGCGAGCGCCTGGGAGTGACTGGCGACCGTCTCGAACTCCTCGGTCTGGGCTAACAGCGCGTGGTTGACCGGGGTAACGATCTCGCGGACGACGGCGACGTCGTACTCAGCGAGCGCGTCCAGACTCTCCGTGACGCTGCCCTCGATGCTGTTTTCGATGGCGATGATGCCGCGGTCGTACTCGCCGGAGGCGACCGCGTCGACGATCGACGTCACGGACTGTCTGAAGTCGATCTCGTCGTCGATCGCCTGCGCCGCCCGATGGGAGTAGGTCCCTTCGGGCCCGAGTGTCACTGTCGTCATCGTCACCACGTAGCGGGGAGAGCATGAAAAGCGCCTCGGGTTCCGTTCGTCGGTCGCGGTGGGTACCGAGATCGGACGACAGACCCGCAACTCCCCCCCAAACGGGTTCGGCGGTCGTCGGTTCCGGCCACTCGCTGGAGCGCCGACCGGCGAGGACACCGTTAAACCGTTCTTCGGCCGGCCTCGCCACGACGGAACCCCTCCGAGCGTTCCTCTTCGCCGTGGTCACGCGCCGCTACGGGAGTCGATTTCGATCGGTCAGCAACTGCGAGTCCGTGGGTTAGAAACTCCTCCGTCCGCGCTCACTCGTCGAGGTGTTCGATCCCCTGTTTGGAAACGTTCGCTTCCGTGATCTCGTCGGGCATCCAGTCGGGCTTGTCGTCGGGGGCCGTCTCCTCCCAGGCCCAGCCCTCGTAGATGTGGACCTTGTCGGTCCCTTTCTCGCGAAGCCTGAGTTCGACGCGGTCGGCGTCGTCCTCGCTCGAGCCGGCCTCGAGTCGTCGGGCCGCCTTCAGCGCCGCCTGTCGCGGCGTGTTCCCCGAAAAGACGCTTTCTTCTTCGCCGCTCGATTCCCGAAGCGCAAAGTTCCGTTTACCGTCTTCGCGTACCATGGTTTTGCCTCCGTGTCAATTCAACACACGACCTGACATAAAGATATCCCCGAAAATCGACCGACAGCGTCGGTATCTTTAAGTGATACGGTTCGCTATGTGACCGCACTATCCGCTGACTCCGAAATCCAAACCCCATTTTTGCGATATCTTCGCCTCCGACGGCTGTCCGTTGTGTCGTAGAAAACACTTAAGTATATCCTACGGCGAAGTTCGTCATAGAATCCCGCGATGGTACGGAAAAAGAAGCTGAGTCCAAGCGGTGCGAAAGACGAAGATGGAAACTACCACAACGTCCACCTCAATCTGCACGAGGACGAACTCGCGGTCGCGGGCATGGATATCGGGGACGAGGTCTTCGTCCGGGTCCGGGACGGCAAGATAATCATCCAGAAAGCCGACGAGGAAGACGTCGAACACGAGTTCTAACGACCTTTTGCGCTGCGGGTGCGCCTCCGGCACACCCTCGGCAAAATGTCGATCAAAAGCACTCCTCCCTCCCTTCCGCTCACTTCGTTCGCTCCGGGTCGATCGTCGGCCCGCTCGCTCGTTTCACTCGCTCGCGGTACAGTACGTTTCGACGGCAAAACCGAGATGAGTGATTCGCTTACAGCACTCCTTCAACGGCTCGAAATCGTACTCAGGGCCCGTAACGAGAACTGGGGGGCATATCCACCGTGAACGCGGTCGTCCTCGCGTTCTCCTGGATCGCGTCGTCTCGTCCCCGCCCCACCTATCTTTAGGCACACCTAGAAATTTTATCAGCACCCGATTTTTAGGGTGACCTAAAATGGTCGGCGCGACACTAGTGGACCATCCAAGAAGTTCGTACCCGGTTAGTCTGGAGTCGTTATCTCCTCAGATGACGTAGAGTGAACAGACCCGACCGAGGAAGAACGTGTCTCCAGGCCCTAACCCAGTTACAATCACG
>NZ_REFZ01000048.1 GCF_003841465.1 Natrarchaeobius oligotrophus | reverse complement strand
GCCGACGCATAATCCGAGATGAGGAGGCTTCGTTGTGCACACTCGTCGCCTCCTCATTCCTCTCGAAAAGATGCCTCGATAAGCCGCCGCTGTCACGTGGTTTCTCGCTTAGCTAAAGACGGATAGTGCTGATTCTCTCTCAGCGTTCACCCTACTCTTTGATATGGTGACTGTTCTATGACACCCCCAATATCATGCTATGATATCCATTCTACCTCACTGCCATCTGAAGAACCGAGCAAAGATTTTATATGACCTGCCAAATATTGACCAGTATGGTCGTTTTCAACGACAAAAGCTTAGCGAATCAAACGGTACTGATAACCGGTGCTACGGGCGGCATTGGAGCTGAGACAGCAAACAAATTTGCAGAGATGGGTGCTTCTCTAGTACTCACTGGACGAAATGAATCAAAACTATCTGACTTAGAACGTGAGCTTGTCGATAAACAAGATTCGTCGGGCAAAGTTAGTAGTGTGATTGGCGATATCACGGTAGAGAAGGATCGCCAAAAGATCGTCAGAGAAGCAGAAAATGTTGGGCCAATCACTAGTCTCGTCAATTCTGCAGGCTTAGGAGAAGGACGACATCCATTTGAGACATTATCAGCAGAGCAAATTGAGAGTCTCATGGAGGTGAATTATACGGCGACCGTTCTCCTCACTCAAAAAGTATATGAATTCATGAAAAAAAGGAATGAGGGAACTATCGTGAATATTTCATCTCTATCTGGGTTGAGGGGAACGTACCAGCATATCCCATACTCTGCATCAAAATTTGCCCTGACAGGATTCACGCATAGTCTTGCGGTTGAAGCTATCGAACACGGAATCCGTGTCAATTGTGTCTCTCCTGGCTGGGTTGACACCGAAATGGGCCGAGAGGGAATGCGGACAAAAGCAAAAGCTACAGGAAACACGTACGAAGAACAATGTTCAATCGAAAAAGAGAAAATTCCATCTGGAAGACTAACCGATCCAATTGAAGTGGCTAATACTATCGGCTTTCTTGTTAGCGACGCTGCAGAAAACATTGTCGGAGAAACTGTAAAGATCTCGGGCGGGTCTGTACTTCGGTGAAACATAGTCTAAACCGATCATTCGAAAGCTATTTATACTAGAACTTGCTATGTGATTCTATGCGTATTGGAGTCATAGGTGGTGGTGTCTACGGTACCGCTATATCATACTTTTTGAAACAATTTGGCGCAGACGACGTCATCCTGTTTGAACAGGATAGTATCGGTGGCACTTCAACAGCGAAATCAGCTGGCATTGTTCGACAACATTATTCGAATCGGTTTCATATCCGGTTCGCTAAACGTGGAGTGGAACTTCTACAAGAGCTTGATCAGGAAATCAATCAATCTGGGGGAGTTCATCAGAATGGCTATCTGCTTCTAGCTGATGATGAAAACGAATCCCAGTTTCGGAAAAACGTTGCTCTTCAAAAAGACCTTGGAATTGAAGTTGAGATTTTAGGCTCTGACGAGGTCTCTGATGTAATGCCGGGCCTGAACACAGAAGACGTGGTCGGTGCAGCATTAGAACATAAGAGTGGATTTGCTGATCCTTACTTGGTTGCGTCATCATATGCTCAATTAGCACAAGAACTCGGAGTAACAGTACAAACCAATTCTCCAATAACAGATATCTCTGTACACGATGGGACAGTAACCAGTGTAATCACCCCTGACCAGATTGTTGATGTGGATTTTTTAATTAATGCAGGCGGCCCATCAGCAGATACAATCGCGGCCATGGGTGGGTATGAGCTTGAATTAGAACGTCACGAAGCGAAAATAGTCGTATTAACTGCGTCAGAATCTTATGGTCCTGACCGACCTGTTCTCTCAGATCTTGGCCTGGGTTTATATGCAAAGCCTGAACCAGGAGGTGACTTTATTATTGGTGGAATGGAACGAAATGATGTGGGTCGGACGCTGACTAATGAAACTGACCTAAAGGGGGTTAGCCATGAGGATTTGGACCAGGTACTTGATTTCCTCGAACATCGATTACCAAATTACTCTGATGCTGAAATTGTTCAATCATGGAGTGGACTTATTACCGCATCCAATGATTGGCATCAAGTTATTGGTGTGCCAGAAGGTTACGAAAACTTTTACATGGCTGCTGCTGGAAGCGGCCACGGGTTTAAGGAAGCACCGGCATTTGCAGAGTCAGCTGCGCAGGACGTTCTAGATCAGACCCCAAACCTGGACCTCTCTTCTTATCATCCGGACCGTTTCGATTATGATGAACTAATTACTAGCGGATATGATGACGGCGGTCGAGGATAATTTCACTACAACCGAGCGATGAGGTTGTATTCTCTCGGAACAATAGACGGCGATCATTCGGTTGCATGTCTACGCTCTCACTAAGATGTCATAGAATAAAGCCTACGCCCTATTCGTCTTTAACTGAGCGAGAAACCACGTGACAACGTAGCATATTGAGGCATCTTTTCGAGGAGGGTGTCATACAATTCATCTCATGCCACGAGCTTAGTTCGGCCTGGATTTTCACCCTGATCGTAGTTCGTGATGGCGACGATCACTCGGAGACACAGTCCAAGATACGCTTGTACCCGCGCATGGACGCGGCCTCGGGCGCGGAGCGTCCCGAGGCCGCATCTGAACACGCTCCAAACGTTCGCTCAACTTGCGTTCGACGCTTGTAGGTCTCATCAAGGATCGAACGCTTGAGCGTCACATCCTCGGTAAATTCGCTGATTCTGTCTTCGACGCGGTATTCGATATCGAGCGGATCAGTGGTGTTTCGTGGATGGTACGGGGCGATCGGCACGACTCCTGCTGAAAGCAGGAAGTCGTGCCAGTCGAGGATGTCGTAGGCACTGTCTCCGAGCATCCAGATCGGCTGCTTGACGGCGAGCGCGTCACGGGTGACGCGCATCGCCGTCTCCTTCGAGGCCTGTTTCGCCTGCGTAAACTCCGCCACAATCGGAATCTTTGGCCCTGCCGAAACGATCGTGAGGCCGAACCCGTAGTAGTACTCTTCAGCCGTTGGATCGTAGTTCCACGACGCGTCATCGTTCCACTCGAGGGTTTCGAGATCGGTCGAATCAATTCGGAAGGTAGAGTCGAGCAGGCCGCGAATAGCGGCCTGTTCGACGAGGTGACTGAACACGTCGTCAACGACGAGACCGAGATCAGTGAGGAACCGATCGACCGCGTCTCTTGACGGCGGTCGATCGAACCCACAGCTGAGCCAGACGGCCGTATTCTGGAGTTCTCGGGTGACAGGACGAGGGCCGTAGATCCCCTTGTAGTAGCAGTGAAGAAAGCCTTTGAACAGTTCTGGCGGATGATGGTCTCGTGTTCGCCCCCGACGAGCGGGGGCGAACACGTCATACTCGCTGAGAAAGTCAAAGTCGAGGTACTCGAAGAGCGGAAGTGTCTCGACCGCCACGAGATTAAAGAACTCGTCTATCCTGCTTTGTTGAATAGCTGCTGAATGATGGTTAGAGTGGCTCACAGAGCTTTTCTATGTTGATGATGGCGAACATGAGGACAACTTCACGGAACTGTCGA
>NZ_REFZ01000047.1 GCF_003841465.1 Natrarchaeobius oligotrophus | reverse complement strand
GGGCAAAGACCACTTCCGTGAGTTTCTCAGCGAGACGTTTCTTCGGTTGAGTCAGCGACTTAGCTTTGCTGTTGACTGGATTGAGACCTTTCTTCCCGATATTCAGGTGTTACAGTGATCACTCACGCGGTATCCTTGCTCTCTTCGATCTCACAGCGATAACTGAACTGTATCAACACCTATGAAAATCCTGCGAGCGAATTTTCCACTTGATTGGTGATCATTGTTCGGGTGAGTGCAGCGCTCACCCGAACAAGGGGTGAGAACCGCTGGAAAGCGGTGACTTCGAGAAATGGAACACCCGACAGGCGGAGGACTTCTTGTTTGCGGTGCTGTTGCTGTTAGGAGCGCGAGCAGGTCGCGCCTGAGAGGCTGACCGCCTCTCAGGCGCTCACCCCCGGTGGATCATACATTTCCTTGCGTGTGAGCATGTAGAAGATCGAGACGAGCATTTTTCGCGCTGTTGCAACAATCGCTATCTGATGGTTCTTCCGTTCTTTCAGTCGTGTGTAGAAGTTTCCGAGATACTCATCACAGCGGACAGCTATACTCGCACACTGAACGAGGGCCCAGCGCAACGGCGCTGAGCCCTCTTTGCTGATCCCACCACGGAATTCTTTATCGCCAGATTGGTGAACAGTCGGATCAAGCCCAGCATAGCTTACGAGCTGTTTATCGCTATCGAAACGGTCAATCTCTCCGACTTCGGCAACGATCACGGCAGCTGTATATTGGCCAACTCCCGGAATCGTCAGCAGCCGCTGGGCTGCTGGCGATTCCAGAACCCGTTGTTCGATTATCTCTTGGAGCGCTTCGATCTGCTCGTCGTAGGCATCAATCACCGAAAGGTGTGCTTCGATGATTGTGCGATCAACGTTACTGAGCGAGAGTTCCGCGAGGAACTCTCGCCCAGACGGTCCGAATAATTCGCTGTCGTACGTATTGTCCGTTCGCGTAAGGACTGCTCTGACGCGGTTTTTCTCAGCAGTCCGGGCTTCGACAAGCGACTTGCGTGTCCGGACGAGATCCCGTAGTGTGCGGATCTCGTCCGGCGGAACGTAACTCTCAGCGAGCATATCCGCACGGAGCATATGCGCGAGTCTCTTCGCATCTACACGATCTGTCTTGATTGTTGCGTCGGCGATAATCCGGTTCTTGGATGGATTGACTAAGGTAACATCGAGATGCTCGTCGAGCATCTCGTAGACGGGCCGATAGATGCCAGACGCTTCAATCGCAGCCTCACTCCCAGCATACTGCTTAGCGAGTTCATCAAGGTGGTCGTTTGGCAGGCGAATCTCGTCGTGCAGGTTGCCGTCGCTATCGACGACGGCAACCTGCGAGTACCGTTTGTGGGTGTCAATTCCGAGGTACATGGAACGCCTCCGTTGGGGCTGGCTTGCGTGAATCAGAGAGACACCTATGCGTGCTCTGTGGCACAATTTTCTTCATCCTTTCACGACGCTTGGATCGGTCAATCTCACGTGTTTGATGCACCTGTTGATACGCGATCTCACTCGACCCCTGTTTGTTGATTCACGCGCTAGGGGCTTAGTAGCAGGATTTTCATAGAGTCAATCTCCTACAAAGAGCGTTCGACCTTTTTTCTTGTCAAATCAAGTTAGCACCTCGATTTCCTAAGTCTATGGTTTGTGGTGCGCAAATCCGGATTTTGATGGTTTACAATCTATTTTAACGAAAAAGCAAGATAATGCTGTAACAAGGTAGTGAATTTGGCTGAGTTTGAATCCTTCTCTCACCAAAATGGAAGACCGATATCGAAACAAGCGCTGTTACTTTCTTTGCTATAATTGGACTGTCTACTGCCACGAAAATCTTTATTTAGCGATATAGCGTCCAGATTGTCGGGCATAGATCCTCAACAGCGTGTTCAAAACATTGTTGTGGCTAAATTATAGTCGAAATCTACTACGCTAGGTCTGTCTGATTACTAAAATTGCAGCATAACTATTGTCCGCAGTGTCCTTCTTGCTTCATAAAGTCTAACTAAATGTCGCTGCTAGTTAGCTTGAAGCGGCTGAATTCGGGCATTGATACCACGAATTTCATCGCCTCGATCCTTCAAACTCTAATCTAAACAGCGCCACTACTGTCTCAACAATATATTAGCGCTCTTCCGTAGGAGATTGTTAATACAGCTCTTCATAGAGGGGTTGGAGCAGAAATAGACCATCCGATCGGCCAACAATTGGATGCTAGTCCCGCTCAGTTCACAACAGAATCGCAAAACAACTCTCCATCAACAATGTTCCACAAGAGGAATATACTAATAGCATTTGCAGGGCTTCGAAGAAATGGACGGTGTTACTTCTGTACTACTGTAAAGCAAAATGGATCTCGAGGAGTTTTTGTGATAGTGCCTCACTTGAACTAGTTTGAAATAGCACCATTCCCCATCTAGTTTGTAAATGACAAATCAGAAGTCGATTGTTGTTGCTCTGGTAGATATATTCACACTTATGACGTTAGCTACTTGCAGAACTTTTTCTGCATATTTATCAATCTTGGATTCATTGAGACGGCTAACTGGTCCAGAAATACTAACTGCGCCATAGACACGATCGTCGGTTTTGATTGGAGCCCCAATAGCACGTGTCCCTTGTATCTCCTCTTGATCGTTCAGTGCATACCCACGCTCTCGGATGGTTTCTAATTCAGAAAACAAGTCTTCCTTAGTGGTTATGGTGTTTTCATTTGCCTGGGGGAGACCATGACAATCAATAATCACTTCAACCCGTTCCCGGGGTAACCAAGCGAGCACCGCCTTTCCTGTCGAACTTAGATGAAGATAGTCCGGATATTCCAACTTTCTCTGTTCGTATTCTTCAGAAATAGCATTTTCTCCTTTACTTTTGTAGATATATATTCCACGACCGAATTCCTCGGCCATTAAATGTGCGTATTCCCCTGTTTTTTGGGCCAATCGCCTAGTTTCTTCCTTACCAGTAGTGTATAACAGCCGCTGGTTTCGAGCGTACATTCCTTGATTAAAGAATTGAAGACTGAGGCGGTACTCATCTCTTTGTTTCACCACATAATTTCTTTTTCGGAGAGTTGCAAGGTGGTTGTAGACGCCTCCCATAGACATATCTAGGTAATCAGCCACTTCACTTACCGTAGCCCCTTCAAGCTTTTGTAGCGCTTCAATCACATCACACGTGCGTTCGACCGTGGAAAGTGTCCGGACCTCATCTTGATTGACCATATAGGTTAGTCGAACTCCAGGTATATATTTGTAAGGTACAAATTCCTTTGAGAGCGTGATCAAGCCTATCGTGGCTTATCGATGAATGGGCATCGGCAAGCCACGACAGGTAGGACCCTACTACAGCAAACGGTTCAGGATCGAAGCAAGCTACTGTTTCTTTGAGTCAACATTAATCTCGACTACAGCGAAAGATCCAATGAGGCGGCTGTTGTGTGTCGTACTTAATCTACTAATTCGGCTCTGTTGAATCGCTGTAAGGCGGTGGATTTCACTGTTTGACGGGACGTTTGATGTTGTAGACGACCATTGGTCTTTAGTTAGGCCTCAGCAGCCGGTTTGATGGCGGTAGCGAGCTGTTCTTGGAGAACCGGGCGTTGTTTGTGGATCTTCTGTGCGTCGGCGATGAGGCGGTCAAGCAGTGGTGGCGGAGAATACCCGAGGTAGCCACTCAACCGGTAGAGAATGAGCTGGGCGTGCGACCGGAAGGTCGCCGCCCAGCGTTCCGGCGGAAACACGAGGTCATCATCTGCGTGTTCGATGACCAGGCTGAGCAACTCATAGGGATCAGCAGGCTAGTTCATATCTTCTGGACGCGTAGAGAGTCTCATGACGACGTGGGGCGGAAAGTTGGATGATGTTGATGAGGAGCAGTTGCGCCAGCAACTGCGCACGGAAACTGA
>NZ_REFZ01000046.1 GCF_003841465.1 Natrarchaeobius oligotrophus | reverse complement strand
GCTCGACGCGCCGGTGAAGCGATCGATACGAGACATCAAGTTCAGCATCTAACTGACGGATACTCGTGTTGAACCGGAGCAACGAGTAGAACGCGAACAACAGCTTCTCGAGGCCGATCTTCGCGTGCGCGAAGATCGTGCCGGTCTTGTCGTTGAACGTGCGTCCACAATTTTTACAGCGATACCGCTGATACTCTCGATAGCTGCCGTACTTGATCACCGATTCAGACTGGCAGCTCGGGCACTGGAGGCCCTCGCGCCAGCGAACCTGCTCCAGCAGGTTCGCGGCGCTCGCCTCTGAGCGAAAAACTTCAACTGGGAACATAGTCGGGTGATGCGTCAGCATCACCCTTGCCCGCTATGCTTTCACAGCGCCAGCTCTGTTCGACCAACAATCTGCTTCCGAAGAGCGTCGATGGTATTTCCCTAGGATGAAGCTCATTGGGTCAGCGTTCCAAACATTCGTGTGTGAGGTACAGTATCGGGATGCGTGAAGCCACTCGATTAAATAGAGTTTTAGACAAGTGGATATTGAGACGTCTGATTTGGTCGAATTCGGGAGTCTCGGGTGTGGTACGGTGCAATATCCCAATTCATAAATTGCATGTGGCTATACGAAACGGGAGCTCTATCGTTAGAAATGAAACGCCCAGAATCGGACGTCAGACACCGTCTCTCCAGTGAACGAGATCTGGAGAATGGGGGTAGGGGTGAGGGGATGTGCCCCTGAACACGCTACCCGGTTGGAAAGGTAGTGGTAAGGTCCACGATCAGCAGTTGGGGGGATTTCTGAATCAGGACCTCACTCGTACGTTGGATTTGAGCGTTATATATCCAACGGTTATGTCCCTTGGAATCTGAATGTCGTTGTCGATACTATCATTCGTTCATCTGGAAGCAGGAACGGCATCGGGGCCTTCAATCCCGATGCCGACGTGATACAAGGACTGCGACCGCAGCAAGGTCTATTCCCAAACCGGGAAAAAGAATACCGCCAACGCCTGTAGGGTCTCAACCGGAAAATCCAACGCTCCGGGACCGTAGCCAGCGCACGATTCAGTCTGAGTGGGACTCGGGTTCTTCGATGCGCTGATAAGCGGTTCACCGTAGTAGTAGAACATCCCGCGAGAGCCACTCGAAATGCGATCGATGCACGCCTCTGTGGTGGTTGGTTCGCCACACCGATCGTTGTCCTTAAGCGTGAAACCCCAGCGTATGTATCGAAAACTTTGGTCGGGCAGCGTAAGAATTGGCCGCCCCGAGCGGAAGTGAGCGGTGGTGGCCAGTTTGGAACCGAAGTGAGTGCTTAGGCCCTACATCCAGGAAGGTGGGGTTTTGAATCATGATCTTAGCTAGAACTATCGTTTGGAGTGGAAATAACCTACACTCCACATGATTTGGGTGGATGTTGAAGACGTTACTCGCCCAGCTCGAATGGATGAGGCTGCACAGAACGAATAGTTCTGTTCGAATCCCGTGAAAGTTCTGCGACGCTCTGAGCAGAGTGATCTTCACAGAAATAGTGGGTTCTGCGATCGCCAGTCGAGACGCAGACGACACACATCTCGTAAGAAGGCGGCCCGTCACAGCGATCACCGTTCTCGAGACGGTACTCACAACGCATTGTCTCGAGGATTATGTGCACCGTAGTGAGCTTTCCCCGGGCGGAGTGGTAGTGATCGGCGTCAACGAATGTCTTCTGTCTTTGAAACAAACATTATAATACTGGTAATTTAGTGATCGTACCAGGGACCTCGCCCCCGTCAAGCCAATTGGCTCACATTAATGGGGTGGCACGATTGAGCACCATTTGTTCCAAACGTTCCAAACCTTCACAACTCGTTTATGGCGTCAAAACGATTAAGACAGTTTGTCGAGTTTGACACTCACAGACAGCTATGCAAGATCAACCGTACCGACTCGCTGTAAGCAACCAGAAAGGCGGCGTCGGCAAGTCGACTGTTGCGCTGAACACCGCAGGTGCACTCGCAGACCGCGGGAACGGTGTGCTGCTCGTCGATCTCGATCCACAGGGATATCTGACAAGCGGCGCGGGACTCGACGAGTGTTATACCGAACAGCCACCGAGTCTGTACGATGCACTCAAGGACCCGTCGCAGATCGACGTCAACGACCTCGTGATCGATCATCCCGAGTTCGATGTCCTCCCTGCAAACATCGATATGTTCAATCTCGAACAAGAGCTCGTCTCGATGATGCAGGGTCGGAAACGACTCAAAACGCTTCTCGACGGCGTTACCGGCTACGATTTTATTGTCGTCGACTGTCCGCCATCACTGGGACTGTTGACCGATAACGCACTGCTTGCATGCGAGAACCTGTTGATCCCCGCCGAAGCTGAAGATACGAGCATTCGGGCACTGGATTTGCTGTTTAAGCAGGTCGATACGCTCGAGGCGAACTTTGAGGACGTTACGATCAGCGAGCAGGCGATCGTGGTGTCGAACGTCGACTATCCACTCGATGGTGAGCAGAAAAGTATGCTCGAGTGGTTCGAAGAGAATTTCAGCGAGTATATTCCCGTTTTTGAGGTTCGGAACCGAGCAGCGATCAAACGTGCCTGGAACAATGGCGGATCGATTTTCGGCTCTGACGAAGAGTGTGACATGGAGGATGAGCTTACCCAACTCGCCGCCCACTTCGAGAGCGAGGCTCGAGGTGAACCCGAATGACCGATCGGGACGCAAAGGGCGACGAATTATCTGATCGGCTCTCGAGGCGCTTTGGACCGACTGAAGCAGATGAAGCCGACAAGAACGACGAACCATTTGAAGATACCAACTCCTCACAAAACGACGAGAACGACGAACTGTCCGAAGGTTCAAACCAGTCACAGAGCGACGAACTGTCCGAAGGTTCCAAACGTTCCAAAGGTTCTAAATTCTCACAAGATGGAAAGAGTGAAAAATCCTCTGAACGTTCCAAACGTTCCAAACCCTCTGAACCTTCACAAGCTAATCGGGCGGCACAACCCTCAGAACCATCCGAACAATCAGTATCGGCTGAACCCGCTGAACGTGATGAAAAAGCCGAGAACATGGAAGTCGTCGAATCTGCTAAGACGGACAAACAGGCCGAAAGCGATGAGACTGACGAACTGAATGTGAAAGAGGAGTGGACCGGCCGCTACATGTACATCCCGCCATCGATCAACAAGCGATTCGACGACGAGTTCGATCGTCTCGTCTACGAGTGCGGTCGCGACCTCGAGTGGAAGCCCAAGAAGAACAAACACTACTATCCAGTTGTCGCAATCCACGGGATCAATGCGGTCGCGGAGATGGACCCTGACGAGTTCCGAAACGTCGTGGTCGATCTCGAGTTGCCGATCGAGAGTGGGTAGCGCTGTTTCCATTGATTTTGCAACGTAGACATTTCATTTTCAGCACCTAATCTGAAACAGAATGCGTACCGCCAACAACTGGTAATGTCAGGACATTGGAAACGGGGACTTTGGTGCTACTCAGCGAAGAAGTCGCCAACGAATTCTTGCTCCCAGTCGCGTCGGGCTTCAATTTCGCGGATTCCTCGTCGTGTTGTTGAGTACACGTTAGTACGACGGTCGGCCTCCCCCTTCTCGATAAGACCTTTCTCAACCAGAGTATCCAAATTGGGATAGAGCCGGCCATGGTGAATCTCTTTTTCGTAGTAATTTTCAAGATCGTCTTTGATTGCCAGACCGTGTGGTTCGTCGAGACCAGCAACAACATACAACAGGTCACGCTGGAACCCGGTCAAATCGTACATATAAGACTCCATGTTCATCTATATTTAAAAATACTAGTGATAAGGACGATTGAGCATGATCACCTTATTTCAACAATCTCTCTATTGAGAATTCCTTCTTTAGATACTTATGCTCATGAAGCTACTATACACATACGCGTGAGGTGAACAGTAAGTCTCAGACTGCAACCGAGGTCACTTTTCCGGTGCCGTCACACGGAGTTCATCATCGACCTCGTAGAAGTAGCCTCGCTCAAGTAGCCGGCTGAGCGCATAGTTTGCGTCTTCAGGCTCAAGGGTCAATTCATTAGTTCTAAGAAGGATCTCGAGTGCTTGCTCTCGAGGAACCGACTGTGCATCTTCACGATTGTCCGAATAGAAACTGTGCGTGCAAAGGACATCATACGCGTCCAGAATCCACTCTGAAAGCGGCAGTCGTGGATCAGTGCTGTCGTTCATCTCGACTTCGTACTGGATTCTTCAATATCGAGTTGCTTAAGAATACCTCCCCTTGTGGAAGTCGAGCTGGCTTCGCTGAGTAATGATAGGGATCAGTAGGCTAGTTCATATCTTCTGGACGCGTAGAGAGTCCCATGACGACGTGGGGCGGAAAGTTGGGTGATGTTGATGAGGAGCAGTTGCGCCAGCAACTGCGCACGGAAACTGATGCGAAGGCGATCAAACGCCTCACGTGTGCGCTGCTGTACCGACAAGGTAAATCACCGGCAGAGATCGAGCAGTTGCTC
>NZ_REFZ01000045.1 GCF_003841465.1 Natrarchaeobius oligotrophus | reverse complement strand
TTCTCGCGGCTTCCCTTCGTTGATCTGCTCCTTGAGTTCGTAGAGTTCCTCAAGCGTGATATCGTCAAGCCGACCCATTATCAACTCTACCACACCTATCGGTAAATAATTTCCTTAATCACTATGAGACGATACAGTCGGTAGGTCTTCAGCCCTGACAAGATTCCACGAGTATACCAGAAGAATCCCGCTCAGAACGAACATCGCTAAATGGAAGGGGATTACCCGAGGATACTCCACGTATTGTGGGCCGATGATATACTGAACGAACATATACGCGGCGTATGCGGCTGGAGGAATAGCTGCGATAGGCCCAGTTTGGTTTCCTCGAAGGACGAGCACGGCAGCCAGGACACTCAACGGTGACACGACCAAGAGTGAAACGGCCTCCAAACCAAGAGTCTGATTCATAACAGACTCCGACAACGGATACGTTATGACGCCAGCTACCAGAGGGCCGAGGAGCGAGTTGGCTGCCAATCCAGCGGCGAGTGCAACGAGACCGCCAGCCAACCACCGATTCGATCGTTGGTTCATCGCTGAAATTCTCCGTCTTTACGCCGGAAGATGATCATCGCGGAAACGGCGAAAGCACTGTCGGCTGGTGTACTCTCCATGAGTTTCCTCTCGACGGTCCCGCGACACGTGAACACTGCATGATTTTATCGCTCGTTGCAACCACATGGTGGATTTAACCTTGGGTGACTGTTTCTGTCTAACATGACACAACGGAGAGTGGGTGCACATTCTACCGGGAGACCATTAAAAGGGGTTGATGACCGCTCTCGGTCGCTCCATCTTGATTCTGCGTGTGAGAAGACCCGCAGGAAGTGAATTCCGATGAGAACGTACCTCCCATACGTGGCAGCAGTCGCACTTGCGATCCACGGGGTAATCCACTTCCTCGGGATCGGAGTATACTTCGAGTTAGTCGAGATGGCTGATCTCCCGTACAAGACTACACTGCTCGGCGGTGCCATTGACGTAGGTGATGCCGGGATACGGGTCTTTGCTCTGTTGACTGCCGTAGCTGGCGTCGGATTCGTCGCTTCGGCTCTCGCGCTGGTAACTGGCTGGCGCTACTGGCGAGAAATACTGCTCGGGGTTACCGCGTTTTCACTGGTTCTCACGACACTCGATTGGACCGTCGCCTCAGCAGGCGTTCTGGCGAACCTGACGATTCTGGCTGGCCTTTTCGTGATGCCACGGTTGTGAAGACTCTCTGTTGCACTTCTCGTCTGAGTGTCTGTGACAATGCATCGATATCACGTCGAGCCCCGGGTCAATAGACTTGCTGGATGAGAGTATCAAACTCACCTACAAAAAGGCAAAACACGGTAGTGATCGAAAGAGGAGTATGGCCATCCTCGAACGAGCTCCCGCTGTACTTTCCTTATCGGACCCGCGGGCCACGAATACTGAACTCTCCGGCGGGAAGGGAGCAAACCTCGCCAAACTCGTCTCGGCTGGACTTCCCGTTCCGGACGGGTCCTGCGTGACGACGGCTGTCTACGAAGAACTCGCGGACGACGAGGAGATTTCCGCGATGATCGACGACCTCGAAGCCACGGATCCGATCGATACCGAGAGGTTGCGGGAGCGAGCAACGGAACTCCGGGATACCATCAAAACGAAAGAACTCCCAGAGGACGTCCGGGAATCTATCGAGGTCCAACTGGAACCGGGAATCTCGTACGTCACCAGGTCGAGTGCGACAGCCGAGGACCTCCCGACGGCCTCATTCGCCGGACAACATAGCACGGTCCTCGACGTGAGCAGCCTTGCGGACGTTACGGACGCGGTTCTGGACTGTATGGCGAGTCTGTTCACCGATCGGGCGGTATCGTACCGAGCGAGAAACGAGATTGCACACGAGGAGGTGTCGATGTGCGTCGTCGTCCAGGAGATGATCGACGCAGACGCCTCCGGCGTGCTGTTCACGGCCGATCCGCTCACCGGCAAGCGGACCGTCTCCTCGATCGACGCCTCGACCGGACTGGGTGAAGCGGTCGTTTCGGGAACGGTGACAGCGGAAAAGGTTCGGGTAGACCGAGAGTCCGGCGACATTCTCGAATATCGTGCCGGAGTCAGTGGCGACGATGGATCCAATCCGGTCGGCGCGAACGAACCGGTCAGTGACATCGAGAACGGAGGCGTACCGGACGCCGAGGACGACCGAGTTCTCACCGACGAGCAGGTGACGACGCTCGTCGCCTACGGTGAGGGGATCGAACGTTCGTTCGGTTCTCCACAGGATATCGAGTGGTCGATCGCCGACGGTCAGTTCTGGATGCTGCAAACGCGCCCGATAACCACGCTCTCGCCACTCCCCGAACCGCGGCCCGATGACGACGCGCTGCACGTCTACTACAGCTGGAATCACCGGCAGGGGATGACCGAGGTGATGCCGCCGTTCGTTGTCGATTACTGGTCGCGGACGATGGACGGACTGTTCGACCGATTCGGGTCTGATCCCGAGACTGGGTTGTCGAGTGCGACCGCGGGTGGGATGGTGTACATCGACGTTACGTCACTCCTGCAATCAGATCGGCTTGCACCGATCCTCCTCGAAGGGCTCAACGACTTCGATAGGCAAGCAATTGCGCCCCTCGAAGCCGTTCGTGAACAGCGTGGTGACGAACTGGCCCAATCGTCCATGCTTCGGGGCACGTCGCTAACGCAGACTGCTTCGACGATCGGGAAGTTAGCTCCCGTCGTCGGAGAGACGTTCGGTTCCATCCTTCAGGGGTTGGTGAGCAGCTCGTACGAACGGGTTCCCCGCAGAGCGCGACAGTGGGCAGACGCCTCAGCAGCGGAGATGATACGGGATATTCGGGCAGGAAATTCGGAGGCAGAACGCCTGCGGATAGCTCTCGAAACAAACGACGAGTTTAGCTGGGAAGCCATGGAGCGGGCGTTGAAGCTGTGGAACGTCTACTTCTACAGGGCGGCCCTACGGCGGCTCTGTCCCAATGCCGACGACGAGTTCGAGGCCCTCGAACGAGGGTTGCGCGAGAACGTCACCACAGCGATGATGATCGAACTGGGAGACGTTACCGACGTCGCCCGTGACAACCCGCAAGTCAAACGAGCTCTCGAAGAGGGCCGTAGCCTCGATGAAATACGCGAGGTGGCCGGTGGCGAGGAGTTCACTGCTGCGTTCGAGAACTTCCTCGATGAGAACGGCTTCAGGGCCCCCGCCGAAATCGAGTTCTCTCGCCCACGATATCACGAGGATCCGGCACCGCTGTTGAGCACTGTTCGGGCGAAGCTCGAAACTGGCGAACCGGGAGACCACAGAACGCACGTCGAACGCCTGGAGACTGAAGCCAAGCGAGCGATTTCCCGCCTCGAACGGCAAGCGAGCCGAGAGCGGTTCGGCTCGGTTCGCCGACGCCTCGTCCGTCCCTTCGCACTGCGGTACCGGAGCTATCTCTCGATGCGAGAGGTCACTAAATACGCCCTGTCGCAACTGCTGGATGAAACTCGGCGACAGGTACTCGCGGCTGGTGAGAAATTGGAACGTGACGGCCGTCTCGAAGACGCGAACGACGTCTGGCTCTATGACTTCGACGAACTGCTGGCCGAACTCACGAATCCGAACACGCCGACCGATGTCGATCTCGATGCACGGCGGGCCGAACAGTTCCACCACCAGCAACTTCGTGCACCGCGTGTCATCACGAGTGACGGGGAGATCCCCCGAGGGAGTATTGCTTCGGACGTCGATACGGACGGACTCGTGGGTATTCCGACAGCCAGTGGTGTCGCAGAAGGACATGCTCGGGTCATCGAAGAGCCGAGCGACGCGACCCTCGAAACAGGGGAGATACTCGTCGCCCCGCACACCGACCCCGGCTGGACGCCGCTGTTTCTCAACGCAGCCGGGCTGGTGACCAATAACGGCGGGAAGATGACCCACGGGTCGATCGTTGCCCGAGAGTACGGCATCCCATCGGTGGTCGTCGCTGGAGCGACTGAACAGATCGAAACCGGACAGCGAATTCGAGTCGATGGTAATCGGGGCGTCGTCGAATTGCTCGACGACTGACCGTGACCCGCGAACGCGTCTTCGGGGCTGAAACTATTATGCGGTCTCACCGCAACTGTCGTGGTATGCGTAGACTCTCGCTCACGTTATTGACGCTCGCACTTACGGGGTGGCTGATCGCCGGTGTCGCACACGTACGGAGTCTCCGAGCCGATAACGAAGACGAGAGATCGAGGTGGACGATGAGACGGAACCAGTGTCTGCTGCTGTCGAGTATTTCCATGAACTCGTTCGTCGTGATCGCGCTGTATCGGTACGCGAAGAAACTCACGCATCGAAGGGGCTGATACTGGACAAAAGCGATCGGGCCGTCACTATTCGACTGCCCGGTTGTCCTCCGTCGGTGGTTGAGAGTTCGTGTGGACATACCCACCAGCGGCGCTCAGTCCCACGAACCAGAGGGCGAATATAGAACGAGCTTCGAGCCGCTATTCGAAAGTGGTCGTCAACCGGTATAGTACCTATAAACGTCACCACCTTTTGGAATTATCTATGAAGAGGGTGTCATACAATTCATCTCATGCCACGAGCTTGGTTCGACCCGGATTTTCACCCTGTTCGTAGTTCGTGATGGCAACGATCACTCGGAGACACAGTCCAAGATACACTTCTACCCGCGCATGG
>NZ_REFZ01000044.1 GCF_003841465.1 Natrarchaeobius oligotrophus | reverse complement strand
TCGGACCACTCGAGGTCGAAGGGGTTATGTACCCCTGGCGGCTTAGGAGTAGGTCCGAAGGAGATGAGGATCCTACCCCTGCGGTCTTCCGTACAGATGGGATCTGATGTTAGCCTTGGTAGTTCGGTGACGCCCGTTCGGTCTCCGACCGGATCGTCATCGAACGTGGACCCATGTGTGAGTGTGTACTAACATTCACCGCCAAGCTCCCATCAGGGAGCACCCTCCCCTTCTCGGGGAGAGACATTCCGGTTGATCCTGCCGGAGGTCATTGCTAGTGGAGTCCGATTTAGCCATGCTAGTTGCACGAGTTCAGACTCGTAGCAGATAGCTCAGTAACACGTGGCCAAACTACCCTATAGACCTGGACAACCTCGGGAAACTGAGGCTAATCCGGGATAGCGATCCCAGGCTGGAACTGCAGGGATCGTGAAACGCTCCGGCGCTATAGGATGTGGCTGCGGCCGATTAGGTAGACGGTGGGGTAACGGCCCACCGTGCCAGTAATCGGTACGGGTTGTGAGAGCAAGAGCCCGGAGACGGTATCTGAGACAAGATACCGGGCCCTACGGGGCGCAGCAGGCGCGAAACCTTTACACTGCACGACAGTGCGATAAGGGGACTCCATCTGCGAGGGCATATCGTCCTCGCTTTTTCCTACCGTAAGGAGGTAGGCGAATAAGGGCTGGGCAAGACCGGTGCCAGCCGCCGCGGTAATACCGGCAGCCCAAGTGATGACCGCTATTATTGGGCCTAAAGCGTCCGTAGCTGGCCGCGCAAGTCCATCGGGAAATCCGCACGCCTAACGTGCGGGCGTCCGGTGGAAACTGCTCGGCTTGGGACCGGAAGACCTGAGGGGTACGTCCGGGGTAGGAGTGAAATCCCGTAATCCTGGACGGACCACCGGTGGCGAAAGCGCCTCAGGAAGACGGATCCGACGGTGAGGGACGAAAGCTCGGGTCACGAACCGGATTAGATACCCGGGTAGTCCGAGCTGTAAACGATGTCTGCTAGGTGTGGCACAGGCTACGAGCCTGTGCTGTGCCGTAGGGAAGCCGTGAAGCAGACCGCCTGGGAAGTACGTCCGCAAGGATGAAACTTAAAGGAATTGGCGGGGGAGCACTACAACCGGAGGAGCCTGCGGTTTAATTGGACTCAACGCCGGACATCTCACCAGCATCGACAGTATGCAGTGAAGGTCAGTGTGATGAGCTTACTGGAGCTACTGAGAGGAGGTGCATGGCCGCCGTCAGCTCGTACCGTGAGGCGTCCTGTTAAGTCAGGCAACGAGCGAGACCCGCACTCTTAATTGCCAGCAACACCCTTGTGGTGGTTGGGTACATTAGGAGGACTGCCAGTGCCAAACTGGAGGAAGGAACGGGCAACGGTAGGTCAGTATGCCCCGAATGTGCTGGGCGACACGCGGGCTACAATGGCCGAGACAGTGGGATGCCACCTCGAAAGAGGGCGCTAATCTCCGAAACTCGGTCGTAGTTCGGATTGAGGGCTGAAACTCGCCCTCATGAAGCTGGATTCGGTAGTAATCGCGCCTCAGAAGGGCGCGGTGAATACGTCCCTGCTCCTTGCACACACCGCCCGTCAAAGCACCCGAGTGAGGTCCGGATGAGGCCCGGTTACCGGGTCGAATCTGGGCTTCGCAAGGGGGCTTAAGTCGTAACAAGGTAGCCGTAGGGGAATCTGCGGCTGGATCACCTCCACAGACCGGGACCAGGCCGTCGCGCCTGGCCCACCACCTGGCCACCCTGACGGGATGGCCACCCCGACCGATCGCTCTCTCTACGAGAGCGACCGGTCACCCAACTGGTTCCGCGTTCGATCGATCCGCCGACAGGCCGATCGGGCACCTTTGAACTACCGAGGCTAACACCAAGCTCTCGCAGTGGCGTGACCGCCACTGCGAGGGTGGGCCCATAGCTCAGTGGGAGAGTGCCTCCTTTGCAAGGAGGATGCCCTGGGTTCGAATCCCAGTGGGTCCATACTCGGAGCAGGTCGAAACCGTGTCCCTTATACGGGACAACTGGTTACGATCTGATCCGAACGAAACCGATGCACCACCCCGTGCAAACGTGGGTGGGAAGGGTTAATGCAGGCCAGCTGTCTACTGGCGTGCAGATGAGACCGCGTGTACGTGTAGTCCAGGCGTCCACTGGATCCGTTCCCGGGTCACATTTGGGTGCGACTCCCGTCGTACCCCAGATCCGATGAACGTGGCTACTGTGCCAGCTGGTGGATCGCTCGGCTCGAGAGCTGAAGAAGGACGTGCCAAGCTGCGATAAGCCTGAGGGACCCGCACGGAGGGGAAGAACTCAGGATCTCCGAATGGGAATCCCCACCGCAATTGCTTCGCGCAATGGGGAACGTCGGGAATTGAAACATCTTAGTACCGACAGGAAAAGAAAGCAAACGCGATGTCGTTAGTAATGGCGAATGAACGCGACGCAGTCCAAACCGAAGCCTTCACGGGCAATGTGGTGTTCGGACTGACTCTCATCAGCAGACCCTCGACGAGAAGTCTCTTGGAACAGAGCACGAAACAGGGTGACAGTCCCGTACCGTCGACCAGTATGCTGTGCGTCAGCTCCAGAGTAGCGGGGGTTGGATATCCCTCGTGAATCTCGCGGGCATCGACCGCGAAGACTAAACACTCCTCGAGACCGATAGCGAACAAGTAGCGTGAGCGAACGCTGAAAAGCACCCCAAGAAGGGAGGTGCAATAGGGCGTGAAATCAGTTGGCGATAGAGCGACGGGGCACGAAAGGTCCCGTGAGAAATGACCGAGACGCGAGTCTCCAGTAAGAATCACGGGAAGCCGGTGTTCCGTCGTACGTTTTGAAAAACGAACCAGGGAGTGTGCCTGATTGGCAAGTCTAACCCGAGTATCGGGGAAGGCGTAGGGAAACCGACATGGCCGCAGTCTTCCGACGAGGGCCGCCGTGTTCAAGCGCGGGGAGTCAATCGGGCACGACCCGAAACCGGACGATCTAGGCATGGGCAAGGTGAAGCGTGGCGAAAGCCACGTGGAGGCCTGTTAGCGTTGGTGTCCTACAATACCCTCGCGTGACCTATGTCTAGGGGTGAAAGGCCCATCGAGTCCGGAAACAGCTGGTTCCAACCGAAACATGTCGAAGCATGACCTCCGCCGAGGTAGTTCGTGGGGTAGAGCGACGGATTGGGGGACCGCACTCCGAGAGGAGTGCGCCCCCCTGTCCAACTCCGAACCTACGAACGCCGTTCGACGCGGGGAGTCCGGTGCGCGGGGTAAGCCTGTGTACCGTGAGGGAGACAACCCAGAGCTGGGTTAAGGTCCCCAAGTGTGGACTAAGTGCGATCGAAAGTGGTCCCGAGCCCTAGACAGCCGGGAGGTGAGCTTAGAAGCAGCTACCCTCTAAGAAAAGCGTAACAGCTTACCGGCCGAGGTTCGGGGCGCTGAAAATGATCGGGGCTCAAGTCCACCACCGAGACCTAGCGGCACCAGTCAGATGGTGATTCCGTAGGTTGGCGTTCCGTTCGGGTGGAAGCACGGAAGAGATTTCGTGTGGACCGTACGGAAACGAAAATCCTGGTCATAGTAGCAGCGTTAGTCGGGTGAGAACCCCGACGGCCGAACGAGTAAGGGTTCCTCAGCAATGCTGATCAGCTGAGGGTTAGCCGGTCCTAAGTCAGCCCGTAAGTCGAAGCTGACAAAAGGGAAATAGGTTAATATTCCTATGCCAGTGTGCACTCAAAGCCGACGCTTTGGGGCCGCCTCAGCCGGGCCTTCGCCCGGTCGAACAGTCGAAGATCGTGGAAGCCGTAATGGCAGGAAGCGGTCGAATGGCTGGATAGCGCAAGTGAGGTCAACCGAGAGCCCGTGAAAAGGCGAGCACACTGTCCGTACCGAGATCCGACACAGGTACTCGTGGCGGCGAAAGCCAAGGTCTGTCGGGATCAACCGACGTTAGGGAATTCGGCAAGTTAGTCCCGTACGTTCGCAATAAGGGATGCCTGCCCCGGAAAGGGGCAGGTCGCAGTGACTCGGGCGCTCCGACTGTCTAGTAACAACATAGGTGACCGCAAATCCGTAAGGACTCGTACGGTCACTGAATCCTGCCCAGTGCAGGTATCTGAACACCCCGTACAAGGGGACGAAGGACCTGTTAACGGCGGGGGTAACTATGACCCTCTTAAGGTAGCGTAGTACCTTGCCGCTTCAGTAGCGGCTTGCATGAATGGATGAACGAGAGCGCCACTGTCCCAACGTTGGGCCCGGTGAACTGTACATTCCAGTGCGGAGTCTGGAGACCCCCAAGGGGAAGCGAAGACCCTATAGAGCTTTACTGCAGGCTGTCACTGAGACGTGGTCGCCATTGTGCAGCATAGGTAGGAGCCGTTACACAGGTACCCGCGCTAGCGGGCCACCGAGGCAACATTGAAATACTACCCGATGGTGACTGCGACTCTCACTCCTGGCGGAGGACACTGGTAGCCGGGCAGTTTGACTGGGGCGGTACGCGCTTGAAAAGATATCGAGCGCGCCCCAAGGTTTCCTCACCCGAGTCGGAGACTCGGGAAAGAGCGCAAGAGCATACGGAAGCCTGACAGTGTCCGGCACAACGACGGACGCTGACGCGAAAGCGTGGTCTAGCGAACCAATTAGGCTGCTTGATGCGGCCAATTGCTGACAGAAAAGCTACCTTAGGGATAACAGAGTCGTCACCCGCAAGAGCACATATCGACCGGGTGGCTTGCTACCTCGATGTCGGTTCCCTCCATCCTGCCCGTGCAGAAGCGGGCAAGGGTGAGGTTGTTCGCCTATTAAAGGAGGTCGTGAGCTGGGTTTAGACCGTCGTGAGACAGGTCGGCTGCTATCTATTGGGGGTGTGAGGTTCCTGACGGGAACGTTCGCATAGTACGAGAGGAACTGCGAATGGGTGCCACTCGTGTACCGGCTGTTCGAAAGAGCACGTGCCGGGCAGCGACGCACCACGGGGTAAGAGCTGAACGCATCTAAGCTCGAAACCCACCTGAAAACGAGGAACCACCGAGGCCACTCGTAGAAGACGAGTTCGATAGACTCGGGGTGTACGCGTCGAGGCAACGAGACGTTGAGCCCGCGAGCACTAACAGGCCAAGCCACACAGTCATATCGCGCGATTTCACAGAAATCGCGGACTCATCGAAGTGGCTCCGCCACTTCGAGACTACATCGCATTGGATCGGGATCCGGCGAACGGATCCAGGCGCTTACTGGACTACACATACACGCGGTCAGACACCACCGATTACGGTTTGGCGACGGTTCGATTCCGTCGATCGGCGTTAGGCGGCCAGAGCGGCGGGGTTCCTCCCGTACCCATCCCGAACACGGAAGATAAGCCCGCCTGCGTATCGGCAACTACTGGAGTGGGAGACCCTCTGGGAACGTCGGTTCGCCGCCCCACTCATACTTCATTTCCACCCCCCGACAGCAACCGCTGTCGAGGGGTGGCTCACATTGCAACCGGGG
>NZ_REFZ01000043.1 GCF_003841465.1 Natrarchaeobius oligotrophus | reverse complement strand
GGTTTCAGACTGTCTCAATGCGGATCGACCGCTTTCACTCCTTCTGGCGGGGCAGTCCAGCCAGCGCACGCCGCTGGCTCAGACGCTTCAGACACCATTATAACCATGATCGGCCGAATCAAGCACTGAATGGACGAACACCAGCTGAGGAGGTGCTGAACTAGACAGTGCCATCTTGGACGAGACGTACAACAACCGAACAGGAGTCGAACGAACCAACGACGCGGTCAAGGATTGCGGCCTCGGGCACGTCCGCGCCTGAGGCCGCGTCCACGCACGAACAGAAGTGTTCGTTGCGTTGTGTCTTCGGATCGTCATTGCAATCACCAACTACGAGCGAGGACACGATCCAGGACGTGAAAAGCTCAAGCTATGAGTTGGATTCTATGACACGCTCAGGTGATGAAATTGAAATAGCCTCGTCTAGTGATTTATCGCAGTGAAATTGGCAGATCCGATCTTGAATTTAAGACCCAACATATTCGGAGTCTTCATTCAAACATTCGTATTCTCCGGTTGAACCTGGGTGCTCTCCTTCTGGCCAGGCTGGATCAAGATCCGCATCAGACGGATAATACAAGTTTCCATCGTCATCCCAACCAAATCCTGCCTCTGAGAGGACGCTACGTGCTCCTTCAATGTCTCCTGATGGGTCATCCGTAAATTGTAGGGCTTGATCCTCTGGAGTTCCCCATGGATGAGTTTCTAACATTCCACGACAATATAGCTCCGGTTCGACAAGCCCTCTAAATGCTTGTTCCATAATTGCTTCTCTGTCAAGGGCCATCCCAATTGCAAGCCTTACTGCCCGGAATTTTGTCGGGCCGAAGGAATTCTGTGTAGCCAGATAATATGGAAGATTCCCGTTAGTGTTTGTCTCTTCAACACTATCTTCTCCTAATTCACTTGCGGCTCTGCTCAATAGACCTGTATCCACGTCGGGCATAACATGGAGATTGCCATCTTCGAATTCTCGATATGCAGACGTATTATCTTCAAATGCCTGCATAATAATCGAGTAATCTGGTGAGTAGATTGGATGTCCATCATGTGGTTCTATCCGAAGGAACTCTCCCCTTTGGAACTCTTCGAGCGCAAAAGGACCTGATCCAATTACTTCATCAGGTTCTACCTCTTCTGGATTTTCTTCGGCTCCGGCTTCAATCCAAGATTCCCTATGCATTATCCCAGTCGTGGGTAACACTTGTGGTAGCAGTGGTGCAAATACTTCATCCAAAATAATGTTGACCGTTCGTTCATCGATCACCCCGACGGTATCATATGGAACAGATGTAACTTCTGGGAATAGACCAACATTATCCCACCGGTGCTCAAATGAAAACCTCACGTCTTCAGCCGTAATTGGATCACCATTGTGGAAGGTTGCATCTTGGATTTCCACTTGGATTTCTAATCCATCTTCAGAAACTTCAATAGATTCGGCTAGCGTATTTTGTAACTCATAATCGAGATCGTAGGTAGTAAGCGGTGAATGAATCAACATATTCCATACATCCACCGCAAAATTATTCGCAATTACGTTGAAATTTCTTGTTTGGGTGATATCTACAGTTCGTGCAGAAATTAGTGTATCCTCATCCATCGGTTCAACTTCTAAGTATGCTAATGGATTAGCAACAGTCAATCCAGCTGCACCAAGATCTCCAATTTCCACTAGATCGTCACGAATCAGACCGAAGATGTCACGACCACTAATAGGGACAAAAGGTACATTCTCGGACAAAACTGCTTGTGATTCGTTAATTACTTCAGCTCGTTCTTCCTCATCTGCAATTTGTGCACCTTCCCGAGCTAAGTCGGTGTATTCACAGCTAACATAACTAACTGGATTTCCTCCAGAAGTTGCGGCCAAATCAGCAGTCCACGTGTCCGCAAAGTAGTTCGGATCCAATCGACCCATACCAGTTGTCATTGTTGCTAAACTTATATGATTAGTTCGTTCATCCAGATCGTTAGCTTCAGCATTTGTGGCATAATCAACAGCCTGTACCTCGGAGTCCATTCCTAGTGCGTCCAAAGTATCCTGAAGAATAGGGACGGTATCTTCCATGAACTCCGAAATTCCTGCAAATCCGGACCACCACGCAATCTCGACAGGCTCAACTTGTGGCCCTAGTCCTTCCGGGCCATCGTCGTCTCCAACACAACCTGCTAATCCCGCTACCGCTCCAGCGCCGATCGACGCAAGAACTTTTCGTCTGTTGACTGTACTCTGATTCCCATCAAAGTCCCTTACCTCTACTGTATTGGTACTAGCAGAACCACTGTTACCTTGTGGCATATTAGCAATGTCTGTGTTGACCCATATTAAATCTTTTGGACCTATCTAGCTATCCTGCCTGAAATGACCTGTATTATCAGTATAAATCGACTGGGAATAAATCATCATACGGCTATTGATTTGCCTAGCTCAGCTTGATTTTGGGAACAACATGCATCAGGACGATTTCAAGGAATTCATGGTACCGGGTTCCACGAACAGTATTGACAAGTACGCTTGCTCACCGGTAAGACGGTCTCAGACAGTGCTCTCTAACTTTACCCATTGATCTGCGTGCGTTACGCGTGAGGAATCGGACCTGACATTGCTTGCTTAGCGGTCTCATGTTCACTGCCCCTGTTTTGTCACGTAATTGCTGATAGTCATTCTTTTGTCGGTGGCGAGGCTATGCAACTCACCGCATTGCGGCGGATGGGATCGTAGCTGATCTGCGTGCCGTGACGTTTCTCGGTCGTGCAATGAATTCGAGGACAGCCTCTGTGGCTGTAATGACGAGAACGGTAGTTTTGGACGTCTGAACGCAATAATTCGTGCGGCAGCAGTTTGCTCGCGTTTTCGCGGTCGAACGTTGCATCAATCGCTGCGTGACCTGATGGCTCGTGTAGCTGCACCCAAAGGCGCAGCAGTACTCGCCAGACTGCCATCTTGTTCCTATCGAATCCCTTTGAGAGCGTCGAGTGATCTGGGAGGTCTGCCTTGTCAGGTCGATTTCCGTTAGTATTTGTAGCATTTCGCTCAACCGATCGAGCGCTTTGGGAAAAGACTTCTCCAGATAAATTCGCAGACAATGCAGCGAAATGGCGGTGTTTTAGCACTGATACAATTCTTGAGAACAAGTGAGAAATCTTGGACATAGGGCATTCACCATTTCCCACTCCCTCCTTAGTTGTGGCGGATCAAGTTGATGCAGTCTATCGATTCACCAGGATCTGAAATAGATATTTGCTATGTGCAAATTGAATCGTAGGATTATGGTGTGGGATGCTATTTTTCATCTATGATTCGTGATGGTGCTTGACGGCTGGTAGGAACATTGTATTACAAAGGTACAATTGTAATATCCTGGTCAATTATTTCTCATTTGTGGGACGTAGAACTGCGGAATTCAATTCTAAACATTTTATGTTGAATTAATACTTCTAAGTATAACCGCTTCCCTTTTTCGAATGGTTAGGATTTGCTATACACAAATGAGTGAGGGTCTGTCATAATATCGTACACCATGCCAATCGTAGTTAGAGGGCTCTGTTCCGGAGGTCTGCACCTTATCTAAACTACGAATCGATTTTAGATGGGCAGCATCCGCAATTAGCGTCGTGCCGATAGATATCACGCTCGTATAATACATAATACTGATGAGTCAGAGGATGATACAAACATTTTCCGAGCGGCTCTTATACTCTGAGATAGGGTAACGTCATAGAGATTCTGCTGTACGCGGCGCTGTTATCCTTGGTCGTGAGGTGTGAGTTGCTTAGTCTGGTCATTGAGCATGCAGATGATGATGATCTCGTCTTTTCACCGAAACGCTGGGCGGCGACCTTTCGGTCGCACGCCCAGTTCATTCACTACCGGTTAAGTGGCTACCCGGGAAAGCGGGAAGTCAATCGACGGCGTATGAGTGCTGGAGAGAGATCAGGTAGCACAGCCTCTCCCCACGCGGTTTCTAAAGATAACATCATCAGGACGCTGGTGTCTGTCGGTTTTACTCCTCAACCGAATACGGATGGAGTGTACTCTTGTGAAGGACATTATTAGTGAGTCAGAGACCAGTTCAAATAATGTCTTTCAGGGCTTCCCGGCCGGGTTTGCGTAGAATCTTCCAACGAAATTCGAAGGGGCCGAGATACGCGGTGAGTTTGTCTTTCGAGATCCTCGATGGGCGAGAGCCACGCGTCGCTGGCGCGACGGTGGCTTTTGCCCGTATTCACGTGTACATTTCCATCAACGTACTCGCCCTCGTCGTGAATAACCGCTTCTCGCTGGTACCATTCATCCATCTCTAGCGAATCGTAGGTGCGAAATCCGTCGGTATAGACTGTCAATGACTCCTCCTCGTGGTCCTCAAGGAGGAGTCGCACGGTCGATTCATCAGCGGATTTCGACGGGATAACGTATTGCTGATCGTTGCCGCGATCAGCGAGGACAAACACCGGTGGCTTGCCGTCGTAGCTTCCCTGTCCACGTTTCGACAGGCCACGCGAGCGCGACCAATGAGTGGTCTGCGTAAGTTTTGACTCCTCCATGCACAGATCCAGCGGTCCGCTTCTGCTATCGCGAGCTGACGCCTGCTTGAGGGGTTCAGTTGTTACGCTGATCACTCATTGGTCGCGCTCGCGGCCTTTCTTCCCGCCGGAGACATAGAATTCATTGATCTCGACTGAGCCAACGATATCGATACGAGACATCAAATTCAGCGTCTAACTGGCGGATACTCGTGTTGAATCGAAGCAACGAGTAGAACGTAACCAACAGCTTATCGAGATCGATCTCCGCATTAATAGTCAAGATAAATTTTGTACGCTCTTCTGTAGGAGATTGTTGATACTGCTCAGCTGTCGCTATGGAATCGAAGAGAGCAAGGACACCGCGTCAGCGGTGTCCGTTAGGCATGATTCCGCTCGATGTGTTTGGCTCGGAATCGGTCGCAGCGGACCTGTTGGAGCAGGTTCGCTGGCGTAACGGTGTTACTTGCCCTCGCTGCCGTTCTGACCTGACGGTCAAGAACGGCAGCTATGGGCACTTTCAGCGCTATCTCTGTAAGAATTGCGACCGCACGTTCAACGACAAGACCGGCACGATCTTTGCCCATTCGAAAGTTGCGCTCAGGAAGTGGCTGTTCTCGATTTACGCGTTTCTCCGATTTAACACGAGTCTCCGCCAACTCCAGCTAGAAATCGACGTCCAGTACAAAACGATCTACCAGCGCGTCGAGCGCTTTACGAAGGCGCTCGACGCACCTTCGCTCGACCTCGTTGGTCCGGTCGAAATCGACGAAGTCTACGTTTCTGCAGGGCTGAAAGGCCGCGAGCGCGACCAAGAGTCGCGCTCGCGTGGCCTGTCCACACGTGGGCGAGGATCGTACGATCAAGACAAACCGCCGGTGTTCACGATCGTCGATCGTGGCACCGGCGATCGATACGTGATCCCAGCGAAATCAGCCGACGAATCGACGATTCGGCTCCTTCTCGCAAACCGCGAGAAGGAGCCACTAACCGTCTACACTGACGGATTTCGCGCCTACGATCCATTGACCGAGGACGACGCATTCGACCGCGAATATTCGTCTTTAGCTAAGACTCACACCTCGGTTGCGTAGCGGTAGCGAGCGTCTCTTGTAACACTGGCCGTTGCTGGTGGATCTTCTGTGCGTCGTCGATCAACCGGTCGAGCAGCGGTGGCGGCGA
>NZ_REFZ01000042.1 GCF_003841465.1 Natrarchaeobius oligotrophus | reverse complement strand
AGGGGCTGGTGACCGTCGAGGACATGATCGAGGAGATCGTCGGCGAGATCCTCAAATCCGGCGAGGACGAACCCGTCGAGGAACTCGACGAGCGCACCGTCCTCGTCCGCGGCGAGGTCAACATCGAAGACGTCAACGACGCCCTCGAAATCGACCTCCCCGAAGGCGAGGAGTTCGAAACCATCGCCGGCTTCATCTTCAACCGCGCCGGCCGCCTCGTCGAAGAGGGCGAAGAGATCACCTACGACGGCGTCCGCATCACCGTCGAAACCGTCGAGAACACCCGAATCATGAAAGCCCGACTCCACAAACTCGATGAAATTCCAAAGGAAGCAGACGGACACGTATCGAAGAGTACACCGTGACGCCGACTCGAGGATCGGCGACACGAGCGAACGATGGGCGGAAGACCGAATCGGCGACCATATAAAAAATATTTGTTATAGTAAAATATCATATATGAATGACGACAGTGAACGGATACACGAATCGGACTGACGAGCGTTGACGTGAACGTGCGTCGACCGTAGTCGTCGCCGATACGGAGGGAGAATCTCGGTGCATTGTGGAACCGAACACACGAACGGCCGTTTCGATGTCCGGCGATGCTCGGACGGTCTCGAGTCGGTCATTATCTCGCAGCCCACGATGTCGCCGTCTCCAGTCAACGGAGCGACTATGCAGAGAGCACGGCGTAGTATATTTGAACCAGCCTCTACCGATCGATCGAATCCGTGGACAGTTCGTGAGATCGCGGTCGGACCGGCAGTCGTGAGAAGGTGGCTCGATATTATTGTATTTCGATGAAAATGCATAGCTACTAGGTACCAGAGGTATAATCAGGAGAACGACGGATTGATACCGATCAGAGGATAACTGTGTGTATTAATATAAATTATCGGTCGTGTTTTGAAAGGTATTATACGAACAGAGGCCGTGCATGGACTACGCGTGTGAATCATGAGGGAGAGAATGTCGAGCTATGGCAGTACGAAGGTGAATTTCGATCGGCACGAATGGCGGGGATAGAATGACGATCGGCATCCGGCACAAATGACGGTCGTCCTCTACGTCGACGGGGACGCACCTCGACGGTCACGGGTCATCCACGAACTCGAGGAACGTCTTTCCGATGTCCGTCTACTGGAAGCCTCGAGCGTCCGCGACGGGCTGGAAGTTTTCGACGGGGAGAGCCCGGATTGCATCGTCAGTACGTACGAGTTGCCCGACCGTGACGGCGTTTCGTTTCTCCGTCGTGTTCGGGAAACCAGCTCGGAACTCCCGTTCGTCCTGTTCGTCGCGGACGGCTCCGAAGCGATCGCGAGCGAGGCCGTGTCGGCGGGGGTAACCGACTACGTGAGGATGAACGCTGGTGGGTACGAACGACTCGCAGAGCGGATTCGAGCCGCGATCGATCGCTATCGCTCGCGGATAACGAGGCGCGAACTGGTCGATGCGGTCGACGACGCGATCATCGTATACGACTCGAAAACGGGCGACGTCATCGACGTCAATCGAATCGTCCGCGAGGACTGGGGCTACTCGTACGAACGCGCGTGTGCCTCGACGATCGCCGATCTCAGCGTGTCTCGACAGCCGACGTCGGATCGATCGATCGACGACTGGACTCGAGGGGGCGACGGTGAAAACCAACCGCGCAGGTTCGAGTGGGCGTTCGAGCGACGCGATGGTACGCAGTGCTGGGCCGACGTTCGCCTGAAACGGGTTACGGACGGTGGAACCGGTCGCACCGCTGCGATCGTAAGCGAAACGAGGGGTTCGAAACGAAAAGCGCTAAAACTCGAGGCGTTTCGAGAAGCGGTCGAACACGCCGGTCACTCGGTCTACATCACGGACACGAGCGGGGAGATACGCTACGTCAACGGTGCGTTCGAGGAGATTACGGGATACGGGGGCGACGAAGCGATCGGACGGACGCCGCGTCTGCTGAAATCGGGTGAACACGACAAAGCGTTCTATCGAGAGCTGTGGAGCACCATCCTCGACGGGAGCATCTGGCAAAACGAGATCGTCAACGAACGCAAGGACGGGACCAAATACGTCGTCAATCAGACGATCGCCCCGATTACGGACGACAGTGGAACGATCGTTCGGTTCGTCGCGATCAACGCCGAGATTACCGACCGTAAACAGTACGAGCGACGTCTCCGAACGCTGTACGAGGCGACGACGGAGTGGCTGGAGTCCGACTCCAGTGTGGCGGTCTGTGACGTCGTCAGCGACCAGTTGACCGAGCTGCTTGAGTTCGACTTACACGGCGTGTATCTGTACGACGAGTCGAGCGAGCGTCTGGAGCCGGCGGCAGTGTCGAAGAAAGCGGATACGGCTTTTGAAGAACAGCCGACGTTTCGATCTGGCGAGGGAATCGCGTGGGAGGTCTTCGAGACGGGCGAATCCAGGCGGTACGACGACGTCAGAACCGACCCCAACGCGTACAATCCGGACACGGACGTCCGAAGCGAACTGATACTCTCGCTCGGAGAACACGGCGTCCTCATGATCGGATCAAAAGCGACAAACGCCTTCGACGAGACTGACGAGATGCTCGCGAAAGTGCTCGCGTCGACGCTGACCGGCGTTCTCGACAGGATCGATCGTGAGGAAACGCTTCGCGAGCAAAACAGCCGATTGAAAGAGTTCGCGAGCGTCGTCTCGCACGACCTTCGGAATCCACTGACAATCGCGAACGGCCACCTCGAGCTCGCACTGAATACGGGAGACGTCGGACATCTCGAAGAGATCGAACGGGCGAACCGGCGTATGGAACGGATCATCGACGACCTCCTCTGGTTGGCCCGAGAAGGACGGCGAATCGGAACGAAACGATCGGTCGATCTTTCAGGGGTCGTAGCCGACGCGTGGCGGAACGTCGAGACGAGCGACGCTACGCTAGAGGCGACGTGCAACGGGATCGTGTCGGCCGACCCGGACCGTCTTCAGCAGCTGTTCGAAAACCTGTTTCGCAACGCGATCGAACACGGCGGCCCGAGCGTTACCGTTCGCTTCGATTTCTTACCGGACGAACGCGGATTCTTCGTCGAAGACGACGGGCCGGGAATCCCGCCGGAAGAACGCGAGAAAATTGTCGAATCCGGCTATTCCACGAGCGAGGATGGTACCGGCTACGGGCTCTCGATCGTCCGAACGATCGTCGAAGCTCACGGCTGGGAGCTGAACGTTACGTCCGGAAGCGACGGTGGTGCACGATTTGAGTGTTACCTGGACGCGGACGACATCGAGTTTTCACGGTGAGTTCGTCGGTTCTTGAGGGGGTGTCGGTTCTTGGGGGACTGTCGGTTCTCGGGGAGTCCGTCTTTCGGACGGGTGGATCGAATCTCGAGATCTCGACGCTCGAAATTCCGACGGGCGGCTCAGTTTCGAGACACCCCTCGTTTTCAGTGAAAGTGCCCGCGAGACCGTCTCGGGGTTCGTGATCGGTTCCGAAAAATCAAGGAGAAAATCTAGGTTCGGCGTCTACTGTTCAGGGCGAGGGGAATGTCAGTCGGATTCGTTGCAAGCTGCGATGATGACTTCGGGATCGTCGATCAATCGATTCTCCATGTAGTTACCTTTCCCCTTCCCAGCCCACTTGCGCTCTTGTTCGATGATCGAGAGGAACTCGAGTTCCGAGAGGATGTCGCGCACGCGTCGAAGTTTTAGGTGGTCGGACTCGTCGCGTTCGCACAGTCGCTTGTACAGATCGTACACTTCGTTCGTCGTTACGGGCGCGTCGCTGTCACCTTTCTGTTGCGTGAGAAACGCCATCGCCTCGAGTACCAGTTTCGCGTGACTCGGGCTCTTCGAAATGAGTTCGGCAAGCCGGCTCGTTTCCTCGCGTTCGTGAGCCTGGTCGACGCAGGCTTCGGTGACCGTCTCGTAATCGTTCTCCTCAGCGATTTCGCCTGCGAACCTGAGGATGTCGATCGCCTTCCGTGCGTCACCGTGTTCTCTGGCGGCGAGTGCGGATACGCGGGGGATCACGCCCTCCTCGAGAACGCCCTCGTGAAACGCATCGGATCGCGATCGAAGAATTTCCTGGATTTGGGTCGCATCGTACGGTGAAAAGACGTACTCGCGTTCACAGAGACTGGATTTGATCCGCTCGTCGAGAGAATCCTTGTACCGTACCTTGTTCGAAATTCCGATCACGCCGACCGTGCTCTCGGTGAGCTTTCCGGATTCGACCGCTCGAGAAAGCTGCATCAGTATGTCGTCGTCTTCGATTTTGTCGACCTCGTCGAGAATTATCAGGGCGACGTCGTACCAGTGATCGACGATCTGCCAGAGGCGTCGGTAGTATTCGGACGTGCTCAGTCCGGAGTGAGGAATCGAAACGTTCGTTTCGGTCGGTCGATTGAGTTGGTGACCGATGGACTGGACCGCCTGGGTTTCCGTGGAGTCCTGCAAACAATCGACGTACGCCACGCCGATGGTGATGTCGTTGTTCGCGGCGCGATCGATCGCCTGGTTCGTAATGAACTTCGAACAGAGGGACTTTCCGGTTCCAGTCTTTCCATAGACGAGGACGTTGTTCGGTGTGTTTCCTCGAGTGGCCGGCTTGATCGCGTTCGCGAGATTCGTCAGTTCGTCCTCTCGACCGATGATGCGATCGCCATCGGGGAGGTGAGAGACTTGCAGGAGCTCTTTGTTCTGGAATATCTCGTTACCGCTCCCGAAGTAGTCTACCGAATCGGACATTCACTACCGGGAACGTCGTGCTGAGATAGCTTAAACGTTCGGGACCACATTGCCGCTGTATGTATTGGAAATTAGCCGTTTGAGTTACTATATCCTGATAATCACACCCCGGAGTTCCGCTGTATGGACCGAACGCAGAGTCCAGAATTCCGCTGTATGAAAGGTGGATGAAACTCCGGAGTTTCGTTGCGTGCAAACTGAAGGGACCCCGTGGTTCCGCTGTATGCGAACTGAAAGGACTCCAGAATTCCGCTGTATACGGGACGGAAGAGACCCCAGGGTTCCGCTGTATACGGGGCGAAAGAGACTCCGGAATTCCGCTGTATACTGGTGACAGAAGACCTCGAAATTCCGCTGTAGTGATGGAACCGAAGGAACCCCGCGGTACCGCTGTATGAACGGAGAAGAACGGTCCCGCAGTTCCGCTGTATATGGAACGAAGGGAATCGCGTAGTTCCATGGGATACCGGTGAAAAAAGACCCCGTGGTTCCGCTGTATAAACCGATGAAAAGGCCCCCGGAATTCCGCTGTATACCGACGACAGAAGACCCCGTGATTCCGCTGTATAAACGGATGGGAAGAGACCCCGTAGTTCCGCTGTATAGACCGATGACAGGGGCCCCTGGAATTCCGCTGTATGCGGAATGAAAAAGACCCCGGAATTCCGCTGTATACCGATGACAGGAGACCCCGTAGTTCCGCTGTATAGGGCACGTCTGCGACCGATCACTGCTCGAGACGATAATCGAGAAGAGCACCCCGGAATTCCGCTGTAAGCACTGGAAATTAGCGGAAGAGTTGATGGAAGCGGAGAATCACACCCCTCATTGCCGCTGTATGCGGACACACACACCCCGCGTTGCCGCTGTAACATGGCGACGGTGAGGGAGTCGAAATGAGGGTTCGAAAACGGCGCAGTGACCGTGAGACGAGAACCCGTCCGCCTCGAGATTCCACAGCGGTGAACGGAGTCAAAACGAAGCCAAACCGATCTCGAAAGAGGCGTTCGTCTCGATATCGATTTGAGAGAATTTTCCCCGATACGGACCAAGGCGTTCCAGCACAGGACCGAAGCAAGCACGACGAACTGGTGGCTCACTTCGGCTCGAGCTACGAGCTTCGTTCAATACCGATTGAACGAGTTTGCGTTCAATACACTTGGGGGACTTTTTGAACTGAGGGGCCTTAAAGATATCTACTAGAGAATTAAGGTTAGTTACTAGACCGATAACTCAACCCCGCAAACGTCTGATGCAACCTTCGCAAACCGAGCACGCTCGCTTGGAACGGTGAAGCAACCGAGAGGATGTCCGTTGAGCGGTCACGGCCGCGTATTGCGGTTTGCTCTCTCCCGGTTCACTCATCCCTAACCAATCGATCACCCCCCGTCAAATCTATACAGCGGCAACGCGGGGTGTGTCTCTTCCCTCGTCGTTCCAATTCGATCGGACCGACACCTCAACCGATCCGTCGCCCGAATTCGACAACAGTGTCTGGTCGATGACCGAGGCGGGCTGCTTCGAGACAGTCCGGTCGGACCGGGACGCGCTTAATGGCGCTATCGAGGAAACGCTCCGGTACCGCTCGCCCGTGCGGACAGCGAGCCGATATGCGACGACTAAGACCGACGTCGGCGGTGTGACAGTCGAACCGGGTGACAAGCTCTGTGTCTGGTTCGCTGCGGCAAACCGCGATCCGACGGTCTTCGATACCCCCGGACAGTATCCGTCTTTAGCTAAGCGAGAAACCACGTGACAGCGGCGGCTTATCGAGGCATCTTTTCGAGAGGAATGAGGAGGCGACGAGTGTGCACAACGAAGCCTCCTCATCTCGGATTATGCGTCGGCTC
>NZ_REFZ01000041.1 GCF_003841465.1 Natrarchaeobius oligotrophus | reverse complement strand
GGGCCAACGACAACGGCTTCCAGGGGATGGTCGAACTCTGTCACGGCTGTGGCGGCTGTCGCGGCGAGCAGTCGACGACCGGCGGCGTGATGTGTCCGACCTACCGCGCGAGCCGCGAGGAGATCACCGCGACTCGTGGCCGCGCGAACGCGCTGAGACAGGCGATGAGCGGCGATCTGGAGCAGGGCGAGGCCGTTTCCGACGAGTTCGTTGAAGAGGTGATGGGGCTGTGCATCGGCTGTAAAGGCTGTGCCGTCGACTGCCCGAGCGAGGTCGACATGGCCAAGCTCAAAGCCGAGGTCACCCACGAGTACCACCGGCGACACGGCGCGACGCTGCGCGACCGACTGTTCGCGAACGTGGCGACGCTCTCGCGGTGGGGATCGCGGCTCGCGCCGCTGTCGAACCTCCTCCCGAAGCTTCCCGGCGCGCGCCGCGCGCTCGAGGCCACGATCGGCATCGACGCCGACCGTCCGCTCCCTGCGTTTCACGCGACCACCTTCCGCGACTGGTTCGAACGCAGGGGCGGCTCGCGCGTGCGGGCGACCGACGCCGATCGAAACGCCGTCGTCTATCCCGACCCGTACACCAACTACAGCCATCCGGCGGCCGGTAAAGCCGCCGTTCGAGTGCTCGAGGCGGCGGGCGTCCACGTCAGGGTTCCCGACGGGCTGGACGACACCGGCCGTCCCGCGTTCTCGAAGGGATTTCTCGACCGGGCGCGGCAGACGGCGATCGAGAACGTCGAGACGCTCGCGCCGCTGGTGGCCGACGGCTGGGAGGTCGTCGTCCTCGAGCCGTCCGACGCCGTCATGATCCAGTCGGACTACCGCGACCTGCTCTCGGACGACGCCACCGCGTTGCTCGCGAACGAAACGTACGGCGTCTGCGAGTACCTCGATACGTTCGGGCTGGACGAGTCGCTGTCGTTCGACCCCGACGCGACGGCACGGTCGCTCGCGTACCACGGACACTGTCACCAGAAGGCGACCCGAACGGACCACCACGCCGTCGGCGTGTTGCGACGCGCGGGGTACGAGGTCGATCCGCTCGATTCGGGGTGTTGTGGCATGGCAGGGAGTTTCGGCTACGAGGCCGAACACGCCTCGATGAGCGACGCCATCGCGTCGATCCTCTACGACCAGGTCGACGACAGCAACGGCGAGCGCGTCGTCGCAGCCGGAGCCTCCTGTCGCACCCAACTCGAGAACCGCTCGCGCGGTGCCGATCAGCCGCCGACGCCGATCGAACTCCTCGCCGACGCCCTCGAGTGACCGCGTTCGCGCTCGCCGAACCGGCGACCGAACTGACGCTCACCGTAATACTCGCCGTTGTTCCGTTGAGAGTACCCGTTTGATGCGATTTTCGTTACAGTGCTTTTCTCTCACAGGTCAAGTGTTTGTTACCGAACCGGTCACCCTCGTTGCTGGTCACTCCGATTGCTCGTTCTTTTCGACTTCCGTGACGATTACGTCCCAGTCCGGATGTTCGACCCCGTTCCGGCATTCGAATCCACCTTCCACATCGATTCCACTCTCGTAGGCTCTCCGAAGGAGTGCTTTCAGCTCCGCGTTCAATTCCTCCTTCGACGTAAGCGAGGTCTCATTAGAAGTCATCTTCCCACGCCCCTTTCGTATTTCTCCGCAGTTGGTTCGTGTTCTGATGTAATGGTAATCACACCGTAGCTGTGTACGGTTATCGCGTGCCCCTCGTGCGTGAATGCAACGTAGGTATCCCCGTTCGTCCCGTTACAAACTCGGACGAGCGCATCTAACTCTTCGGGGTCAACAGTGGAATGGAGCGGGTCCAGTTCTACAGGATCAGTGTCCAGTGCATCCGCCAGCGTTGCGATAACAGCCATGCTCGCAGGTGTCTTCTCCTGATCAAACTGCGTGCGAACAGTCCCGGATTCCTGAGAGTACTCGACCGCTTCGACCCCAACCCCAGACACCGTTGCGTCCATTTCGCCTGATTCTAGCCGTCTGAATCGGTTCAATAAGGGTACTGATTATACAGAGGGTTTAAATGGTGTCCGCCAGAGCACTCACAGCGAACTGCTGAGCGTTGCTCCAATGAGGCGTCGATGCCCGCGTCGGAGTCGTGACGAAAGCGACTGCTGGGTGATGCCGAGCTCGTCAGCGATCTCTTCGAGCGACGCCTCGCGTGGGGTGTCGAAGTAGCCCCGTTCGTAGGCTAACACCAGTGCCTCACGTTGGGTCTCGGTCAACTCGTAGCCCTCCCCCTGGATCGAAAGCATCGCGTGGACGGCGGTGATCTCTATCGGAATATCGTTTTCCTGGCAGTACTCTCGAAACTCAGCGATTGCCTCCTGATCCTCGCCGCGCACCTCGAATCGCCACTCGTCTTTCGTACCGATTCCGGAGAGCACGACGACGTTGGCCTCGGCAAGCGCACTCAAGATACCGAAGTACTCTTGTTCCCACTCGGCACGCATGAGATACTCGTCTTCGACGCTATCGACTACTCGGATGTTGCTCACGCCGGCGTGTTGTTCGAACGCAGCTTCGATGTCCTCCGTTTGTGCACCACGTACCCAGAAGTACGGAATAATCAGCGTCTCGTGTGGGATAAGCCGCTCCAGTTCGACCGTCACTCCTGGCAAGTTCTCGAACACACTCCCCAGCGGAAACTCCTCCGTCGGACTCGAAAATTCCATCACAGTCGCCATGCGGAAGCGTTCGTCCGGCAAGTGGATAACCGGCATGGGTGGTGTACCATGGTGTCGAGACGAAACGACACACGGTTGTTGATCGGTATCGTGCGTTCTACGAATAGGCAGTCCGCCTCGAATTCCGATCAGCCATGGTGCACCATGTCACCTCCTTTTGTACGACCGGGCAATCTAGTCGTACAAGCGAACATGAGCGTGATAACGGAGATTCGCATCCCATCCGACGACTTCGAACTCGGACGAATACTCAGTCTAGAGCAAGCGTCCGCGGTCGAACTCGAAACGCTCGTTCCGAGCGGGGACGCGACCGTGCCGCTCTTCTGGGTCTACGAACCGGTCGAAAACGGCTTTCTCAATGCCGTCGAACGCTATCCAACTGTCAACAACGTCAGGGAGGTGGACGTGTTCGACGACCGGACGCTGATCAGGCTCGACTGGGATGCGAGCCAGGACCACTTTTTTCGGTGCATCCTGGAACACGACGGGCAAATACTGAGTGCGACTGGATCACCAGAGGGGTGGAATTTCGAGATGCGATTCCGTGACCGCGAGGCAATGAGTCAGTGCCAGGACTGTTGTGCGGACGCGCACATCTCCCTGGAGCTCACCCGTATATACAACCCAACGGACCCCGATGCCGGTCCGTGGTACGGCTTGAGTACGCCTCAACGAGAAGCGCTGACGCTTGCCGTTCGAATGGGATACTACGACATTCCACGCGGCTGTACGACCGCGGAGGTAGCTACCGAGCTCGGAATTTCCGATCAAGCAGTGACAGAGCGACTTCGTCGTGCCATTGGCACGTTCGGGAGGTACGCGCTTCTCACTCCCGAGTCAGCGACAGAAGTGGACTGACTGTTCCCATTATACACCATGCGATAAGACCAGGCAGTTGGGTCTACGTTATGAGAGTATGGATGAGAATCGAAAGCTGGGGGCACGTGGTATCCAGTCAGTTGGTGAGGATTCCGGTTCTTCGTGGAGTGAAAGACCGATCTCCCCCGATACGGTTCTGTCGGCAGTAGCGAACGAACATCGACGCGCTATCCTCGAAGCGTTGGACAACGCTTCCGAAGGGACACTAGCATACGATGCGCTCGTAGATCACGTTACAGACCGGGTTCGGGACGAAGACGCGGACCGGGTGTCCGACGAACAGCGACAACGCGTCCGGATCGCACTTCGCCATACTCATCTTCCAAAGCTGGAAGAGGCCCGGATAATCGACTATGAGGCTGAAACAGGACGCGTCCGCTTTGTTGGCGGGAAACTGGAACGAGATCTCCTGACGCTGGTCAAGCCGTACGACATCCACGAGTGAGAGACGGACGTGATTGAGGATAGGTGCCCCAGTTTCAAACTCATTTGATACACCCAACCTGATGACGCTCTTCAACGACTGAGGAAGCGTAGACCCGTTCAGCGAGTCGTTTCGATTGTACAGAGTAGGGTGAACAAGCTCTGTTAAAATTAATACAACCGACACGTTACACGTTCAAACGCTCTCAGCGGATTACGGCCAGTCGACCGGGAGAGTCTCTTTGTGGTCGTCGATCACTACAAGCAGCGGTTCAATTTCACTGAAGCGAGGCCCTCTGGTAATCGTCTCAGTCCGCGGGCCCCAGTTGATGAAGCCTGCGTCCGCAAGGTTTGGCAAATGAATGTGGTGGAGTTCAGTTTCGGGCGAATCAGAGTTTCCATCAGCCGCGAATTCTTCGGTTTCGAACGCAGCTTCGGTCCGTAGATTGTGATCAGCCAATTCCACGAGGATCTGTCGCCGGGTACTATGACTCAAGACATCGAACATAGTGTTGAGCGAACCCCTCTCTGCTGAGTGCTGGTCGTCTGGCATACACTCGCTGCTACTGATCAGGGATAAGAAAGCAGTCCTCTTGACGGGTCAAGTTCTTTTTGTCTCGCGTGGGTTGTTGCCTAGCCATCAACCGCCGAGGACAGCAACGTCGTTTCGAGGAGTTTCTCGTTCCCACGTCGTATCCGGTCTGAAACCGCCTGTTTCGTAATGTCGAGTTCGTCCGCTAACTCGTCGAGACTCACCTCACTCGGTGAGGCCAAATACCCCCGCCGCAGAGCGAGAACCAACGCTTCTCGTTGCTCGGACGAAAGCCCGAACTGGCGTCGTCGGTCAGTTTCCTTAGTGAAGGTGTAGATACGGTCGATGTGGATCGTGACATCGTTCTCGGTCAGGATGTTTTGAAACCGTGCCAAGTGGTCGTGATCCGGATATCGAACGCGGAATTCCCAGCACGCCCCGCTGTGGGAGCGAGCTTCGAGGACAGTTGCATCGGTCTGGACGAGCCCATCGATGATATCTTTTTCAGGTACTCTCCACGTGACTCGGTACAACGCGCCGTTTTCAATCCTATCGAGAGCCCGCACGTCAGTGATACTGGGACGGTCGATGAGTTTCGTTTCGAACGCATCCAGCACAGTGTCGAGGTCGGCGTCCGTCGTGAGCCAGATGAACGGGATAACGTGATTGCCCGTCGGGACGATCCGTTCGAGCTCGAAGGTCGTGTCTTGGAAGCCCGAGAGGGAGCCGCCGAGTTGGAACTGATCTGCGTCGATAGTGAACTCTAGGACGACACTCATAGTGCAGGTATGTGACTCAGCCCCAAAGCGTCGTTGCTGCACGGGGGTGACGACGGGGCGGAGCTGCTGGGAGGCTCACCGATGAATCAGTGTCCGTGACTCTATCTGTGGGGATACGGTAGGTCAGAGAGACCACTCTCGATACTGTGGACGAACCCTCTGACGACGATTTCACGAAACCGTTTCCACCAACGGTGTGAGCGAACGAACGCTCCGTACTTCCGCTCGAGGAATTTCCGTCTCGTTCTGACTTCGCTGACTATACAGCTCAGGATCCAATCGTGCATTCCACGCCTTGTGGAGCAACGAGAATCGCAGTGTTTGCTACGTGGACGAACACCCATTTCACGGGCTACCGCGCGAATCTTTCGATCGTCGTAGCCCTTGTCTCCGAGAAGAAACGGTTAGAACAGACAACACTAACGTAGAGGTGCCCGAGGAGATCGCGAAGCATGGTTAGCATCCCTATGAGGGCGGCGTCGAACGCTCTCTCCGCTCGAGGCTCGAGGCCAGCAGGTGAGAGATACGCGGGCAGAATACCGAACAGCGCACAACTGTTCTCGAAAAAGTGCAGCCGATCGGCGAGTCGTTACCGATCCTCGCCGATCACCTCCACCTCGTGGGGACTGGGTCCGATCACGATCACGTAGCCGGCGTAGGCGAAGCGAACCGTGACCGCCGACGGGGACTCGAGTAGCGCGGTCAGCGACTCGGGATCGACGGCCTCGTACAGCGGTGGCAAGGCCGTCGCCTCTCGGCCCTCACGGGCCGCGACACGATCGAATGCCGTACCGAGTGCTGGATGCATCGTGGTTGGGAAGTTCGGTGATTGTCGTCGCGTACGCCGTCTCACAGTCCGGACACGCTGCCGGGCCGTCGGTCGCCGCCGTACGGACGTCGGTGCCACAATCGCAGTGGATAGTGATTCTCAATACCATGTGTCGTTCCGTGTTCAGGCCCCGACACAGCAGAAAACAATCCAGCGAGCGAACCAGCCACTGGCGTGACCGGGTCGGCGAACGTCGGTAGGTCTTTATTTCGCCAGTGTCTATGGTGGATTGCTCCCGCTGTGCGGGGGCCGCTCGTTGAGCCGGAGTGCTAGGTGGAACTGGGCGCTCCGGCTCGGCGCACTTTCGTGCGCATCTGTTCGGTACGTAACCATCCGTAAAGAACGTTAGGATGTTGACCGGTTGGGCCGGACTACTCCCGAGTCGACTCGAGTCCGAAAGCGTTGATCTCTCGCTCTATCTTATCGATGCGCTTTTCTAGCGCATCGACACGCGTTTCATCGTTATTGTAGGCTGCCTACCAATTGCTTCGGACTGATCCAACCCAGTCCTTACCGTAGGATATGACGTGTTTGATCAGACTTGGATCGTGTACAAACCACAAGTCGAAGAAGTAGGTGTCCGCAAGCACATCTACCGTTTCTTCCAATTCCGAGATCATCTCCTGTGTGAGCTCGTATTTCGTCTCGTTCTTGTTCTGGTCATTATCGGCTTTCTCATACTGGAGGAACGTGAGCGGATAGGATGTTTTGTCGTCGGTGTAGAACGCGTAGACGAGGATCTGCCCCCAGACAGGTTCACCTTCGGTGTGATCGTAGAACTTTCTAGCACCGGGAAGTTCCTTTCCGGTTCGCTGGAACACCGAATCAACAATAACAATGTAGCCCTCCTGTATCCGTCTTTAGCTAAGCGAGAAACCACGTGACAGCGGCGGCTTATCGAGGCATCTTTTCGAGAGGAATGAGGAGGCGACGAGTGTGCACAACGAAGCCTCCTCATCTCGGATTATGCGTCGGCTC
>NZ_REFZ01000040.1 GCF_003841465.1 Natrarchaeobius oligotrophus | reverse complement strand
CATCAGTTTCCGTGCGCAGTTGCTGGCGCAACTGCTCCTCATCAACATCATCCAACTTTCCGCCCCACGTCGTCATGAGACTCTCTACGCGTCCAGAAGATATGAACTAGCCTGCTGATCCCTATGAAGTATATATCACAAAAGAAGCGTTACTACCCCTTGTTGTTCGTCTTTTGGACCGGCTCGGCGAAGACGCTGTTTCCTATTGGACCGACCACACGGTAGAAATGATGCTCGCTGTATTTCAAGAGCTACAATACGAACCAAGTGCGGATATTTACTTGGATATTCTTGATCATCAATCCGAACTGTTCGGAGTGATTACTGGCCTTGCTGCTGTCCTTGCTGGAGAAGACAGTACAAGGGTGAAGAAGGCAGAACAGCTCGGCAAGCACTACTATAAATACGAGCAGATGTTATTGGATAAAGAACAATATGAGACCGCTGAACATGAGCCGTGGAATGCATGGCATCTCATGAGCACAGAAACCGTGATAAAATATCTTCGGGCTTACCAATCGAACATTCGTACACTCTGTGACGAATTACCCACTAAGCAGGCACGGTTGGTTTGTTCACTTGTCGCGCTCGATATCGAAGCATGGATTACCCGATGTGAAGACTGGCAAGCAGATCAGTAGATATTCGGCAGTTATATCCAGGTCACAAAATCGAAAGATTGGTACTTTCGTGATCGTCAATAGGTATTCAGTTCACAACCGCATCGGCCGATGACATACCGATTCGAATCGTTTTCTTGAGTGTTTTTGAGACGCGCCATTCAGCGGATATGATCGTTCTCTCCTGCGGAATTACACGATCCACAACTAATATACGATCTCCCTCAAACTATGAGGTGATGACCACTTCTCGACGATCCGTACTCGTCGCCGGAGCGGCCGGCACGCTCGCGCTGACTGCAGGCTGCCTCGAGTTCGTCACCGGCGACGGTCCGCTCGAATTCGAGGCCCACCGCGTCGCGCCCAGTGCGTCGGCGCTCGAGGAGACGGGCTACGAGGAAGACGAATCGAACCAGGAGGTGATCGAGGAGACGATCGACGTGGGCGTCGAACGCGAGATTCGGGCGTCGCTGTGGATGTCGACGTACACCAAATCCCGGACGATCGAGGGGATCGAGCGCGAGGCGAACACGTTCGTCGCCGTCTCGATTCCGGGCATGGAAGTGCTGGGGCGATCGTTCAACCCGCTCGAGGACATGAGCAACGAGGAACTGCTCGAGGAGTTTTTGGGCGAGGCCGACGGCGACGTCGAGGACGTCGAACACGAGGAGTCGTTCGCGCTCGAGATACTGGGAAGCGAGCGAGACGTCGATCGCTTCTCCGGAGAAACGCAGGAGGCCGGCGAGACGATCGAGGTCTCGCTCGCGCTGACCTCGTTGCTCCACGACGACGATCTGATCGTGTTGCTTGGCACCCACCCCGAGGTACTGGCCGAAGAGTCGGCGAACGTCGAGGTGCTGATGGAGTCAGTCGAACACCCGGCCTGACGGCCGGATCTCGACTCCGAATCCGCCGGGTATCAGCGCTCCCGTCGCGGCTCGTGCGTTTTTCGGCGTTACCGTTGCGGCTGGACGTCGGCTCCCGTCGCGGCTCGAGCGGTGCCGAGGACGGCCGCGAGACTCGAGCGCGTCGTCCGACCGGTGTGCGACGTCGGCGTCGGTCGGGTCGACGAACCGGTCCGATACGGCGTCCGTCTCGAGTCGAGCGAATCCGTCCCGAGGCGAGCGAACGACGGAGGTCGAGCCGGTCGAAACGGATCGCTCTCGAGGCGCTCGAGTCGACGATGGAGAAACCGCGAATCGCTCGAAAAGCGCGAACGGAACCCGTCAGTAGAACTCGCGGACGAGATCCATCGCGTCCTCGGGTGCGCCGTCCGGGATCTCGGACATGTCCTCGGTGACGCCGTGTTGTTCGTGGTACGGGACGGAGTTTTCGTCCTGGTACATCACGCCCTGGTACTCCTTTTCGCCGTCGAGGATGACTTGCTTTGCGGCCTCGTAGTCGTTCGGATCGTGTCCCTCCTCGTCGAGGTCGACGAGCGTGTCGCGGAAGTAGTCGTAGGTGTCGACGTCGTTGAAGGTGACGCAGGGACTGAAGACGTTGACGAAGCCGAACCCGTCGTGTTCGATCGCCGCCTCGACGATCTCCTGGTGGCGAAGCGCGTCGGAGGCGAAGGACTGAGCGATGAACGTGGCACCGGAGGCGAGCGCGAGCGCGAGCGGGTTGACCGGCGGCTGTTTCGGCCCTTCGGGCGTCGTCGAGGTCTCGAAGTCCGACCGCGAGGTCGGCGAGGCCTGGCCCTTCGTCAGCCCGTAGATGCGGTTGTCCATAACGACGTAGGACATGTCGACGTTCCGGCGGACGGCGTGGACGAAGTGGCCGGCACCGATCGAGTAGCCGTCGCCGTCGCCGCCGGCGACCATCACTTCGACGTCGGGTCGGGACATCTTGACACCCTGTCCGACCGGCAGCGCGCGGCCGTGGACGCCGTGGAGCGCGTAGCTGTGCATATAGGTCCCGATCTTACCGGAACAGCCGATCCCGGCGACGACGAACGTGTTGTCGGGATCGTTGCCTGTTTCGGCGAGGGCTTTCATCATACCGTTCATCGTCCCGAAGTCGCCGCATCCGGGACACCAGGTCGGCTGTTTGTCTGATTTGAAGTCGGTGAATCGAACATCGGAGCTCATTGTGCTGACACCTCCTCGGTGAGTTTTTCGGTGATCTCTGCCGCGAGTTCGTCCGCCTTGAAGCGGACGCCGGTGTACTTGTTGATGCGTTTGACGCGGGTAAGTGCGTCGTGTTCGATCACGTCCGCGAACTGGCCGGTGGCGTTACACTCGACGACGATCGTCTCCTCGGACGCCTCGATCTCCTCGGTCAGGTCCGGTCGGGGGAAGATGTACGGCACCGAGATGACCCGAACGTCGATCCCGTCCTCCTCGAGGTAGTCGAGCGCTTCGACGAGCGCGCCCTCGTTGGACCCCCAGGAGACGACGAGGTTGTCCGCGTCGGCGTTACCGAACTCGCGGTAGTCCCACTCCTCGCGTTCTTTCGCCGTCTCGACCTTGCGGTTTCGCTTGTCGACCTGCTGGACGCGTTCGTCCTGATCTTCCGTTCGCCGACCGAGCTCGTCGTGCTCGAGGCCGGTGGACATGTGTGCGCCGTCGATCGTTCCCGGGATCGCGCGCGGGCTGACGCCGTCGTCGGTGATGGCGTGTGCGCGGAACCGGCCCTGCGAGTCGAGCCACTCGTCGACCTCGTCGTCGTCGACGAGTTTGCCGCGGTCGATCTCGACGTCGTCCATGTCGAATGCCTCCGGCGGGAACGTCTGTTCGGTCACCGCCAGCGCGAGGTCCGCGACGAGGTAGACCGGCGTCTGGTACTTCTCGGCGTAGTTAAACGCCTCGACGGTCTTCCAGAAACACTCGGAGATCGTCGTCGGCGCGACGACGAACCGGGGAATTTCGCCGTGACCGCCGTACAGCGTCATGTTCAGGTCGCCCTGTTCTTGCTTCGTCGGCATTCCGGTGGAGGGACCCGAACGCATCACGTCGACGATCACCAGCGGCGTCTCGCTGGTCGCGACGAGTCCGAACGTCTCGGCCATGAGGTCGATCCCCGGCCCGGACGTCGCGGTCATCGAGCGCGCGCCGGCGCGGGCCGCGCCGAGTGCCATGTTGATCGCGGAGAGTTCGTCTTCGGCCTGTACGACGTGTCCGCCGTACTCCTCGATGCGGCCGGTCAGGTACTCCATCACGTTCGTCGCGGGCGTGATCGGGTAACCGGCGTAGAACCGACAGCCTGCAGCGAGCGCACCCATCCCGATCGCCTCGTCGCCGTTGAGCAACACGTAATCCGCGTCGGTCGTCTCGAGGTCGTACTCGAGGTGCGAGAGGTCGTAGTTCTCCTGGACGTACTCCTGGCCCAGTCGAGCCGCCGCCTTGTTGTTCTCGACGATCTTCGAGCCCTTGCCGCCGAAGCGCTTCTCGAGGGATTCGTCGAGGTAGGCGACGTCGAAGCCGGTGATTTCGCAGGCAGCACCGAGAGCGACGACGTTGCGCATGATCGCGCCGCCAGCCTCCTCGGCGAGCGACTTGAGCGGCACGTCGACCGCGGTCATCTCCTCGGGGATGTTCGCCTCCCACGAGCGTTCGCCGTCGTAGATGATCGCGCTGCCCTCGTGGAGTTCGTCGAGGTTCTCGTCGATCGTGCGCTGGGTCAACGCGACGAGAATGTCCAGTCGATCGACGACGCTCTGTACCTCGTCGACGGAGGTTCGAATCTTGTACGCGGTGTAGCCGCCGCGGATTCGAGAGGCAAAGTCTTTCGACGTGAACACGTGCCGTCCGGCTCGGGAAAGGGCCTGAGCGAAAATCTTTCCGGTGGAGTCGATACCGTCTCCGGCCTCGCCTCCGATCGCCCAGTTGAGATCCTCAGCCATGTTATGCCGAACCTTGCCCCCAGTAAATGAAAAGGCTTCTGAAACCCCTACAGCGGCGGATCTTAATTTCTGATAGGTTCCGCCGAGATATCAGTTACTATTTACCATTATGGACTATCTCGGACACGTTTCTGGAACCGGACCGGAGATCTGTGTCGTCGGGTTAGCCCGAGTACACCGCGTTAGTAACAGACGTCTATTCCTCGAGGAGAACCGGGAAACGAGTCGAGTTACGGCGGGATGGTAGTGCCAACTGGATGAAAACGTCGCGACGAACGACCGCGCGAGGCCGCGGGCGGGAACGAAACCGCTTTTCGACTCGCCGGCGAATTCGTTCGACATGGAGGGCACCCCAGTCACCGTCGAATCGGTCCGCGACGTCGGTCCGGACACCGTCGCAATCGAACTCGAGACGCCCGAGTCGTTCTCGGCCTCGCCAGGACAGTTCGTCTTGCTTCGCGCCGCACCCGAAGACGAGGAGGTCAGTCGTCACTACACGCTCTCGTCGCCGTCGGTGACCGACACGTTCGAGATCACGGTCGGCGTCGATCCCGACGGCGACCTCTCTCCCTGGCTCGCGGACCTCGACGGCGGGGAGACGGTCCACGTCGATGGACCGTTCGGAACGATCACGTACGAACGCGACGCGGACGTCGTCGCGATCGCGGGCGGACCCGGCGTCGGGCCCGCGGTGTCGATCGCGGAGGCGGCCCGCGAGGCCGGCCACGACGCGGTCGTCGTCTATCAGGACGATCGTCCCGCTCACGTCGAGCGCCTCGAGGCGCTCGCGGCCGACGGTGCCGAGGTGACCGTCCTCGACGCCGCGTCCGACGAGGAACTCGCGGCGGCGATCGGAACGCACGTCGACGACGGTCGGATCTACGCGTTCGGGTTCGACGAGTTCGTCACGCTCGTCGCGGAGGCGATCGAGGATGCGGGCGGAGATCCCGACGACGCGTTGATCGAGAACTTCGGTTAACAGTTGTTGGAAATGTGATCTACTTTATTCAGTCTGACCGACCTGGACACTGCGGAATCCTTGCCGGTCATTGTTCGTTTGTCAGTGCACCGACTTCGGCTTTTCTATCTGTTTCTTGACGTTGGTTTCATCCGGATTGACTGGCTTCACTTGAAGCTCTCCGAAGCCGTACTTCGGGTGAATCCCGATGCGGGTGAGTCCGGACATCGCGGTCTCCACCGGACGGTCGCCATCGTAGCCGACGACCACGCCGTGATCGACAGTCTCCAACTCGTATACGTCGCCGACCTCGATGACCTTCTCCAGGCGGTGGCGCAGCTGCGCTTCATCGTCTACGCTCCACCACCACGGCACGTCCACGTTGTCCGCCTTCGGGTACTCCGACCGGAGAACGAACGGCGTCACGAGGTCGAGGATGAACGCCTCGCCGTCTTCGAGACGCGAGTAGTCCAGGCCCTCCAGGTCAACGACCTGCGTGTCTTTCAGTGTGGTCGTCCCGTAGCCGTAGTTCCGTTTGCCTCCGAACTGGAGGCCATCGAGCACGACCTCGTCGAGGGGCAGAACGTCCGGGTCACCGGCGTGCAAGTAGGCGTTCACGTACCAGCGCGTGGTCTGCTGCTGTTTCCGAGCGTCGTCGGCCTGGCCGGCCAATGATCGTCTCGTGAGCCAGCGCCGGCATCCCGCTCTGGAACCGGATATCGTGGACGTTCAGCCCGTCGCGGGATCGGGTATCGAGCAGCCAGGGATGATCGGAATGCCGGAAGAGGAACAGGTCGTCGTAGCTCTCCACGTGGGGGAGCGACGACCCCATGTACGGGCGAATCCCGCTCTGCGAGTGTTCCTCGGAGAACGTCCCGAACTGGCCGGGCACGAACATCCCGTGGCTAGCGTTGATGTGCTGGTGGAGGTCGTGTTCCAGTTGCATCCCGAGTCCGTGGTAGATGTTGCTGTTTGCTGGACACAACTCAGCAAGCGGACTTCTCAATTAACGGCTTTGTGAAGTACTGAGACTGGCAGCGCGGGCACTTGAGGCGAGCGAAGCACTTCAACTGGGAACATAGTCGTGTACTATTGACACATCACCCTTGCCCGCTACGCTTTCACAGCGCCAACTCTATTCAACCAATAGCCTGCTTCTGAAGAGCGATACACTGATTTTAATCTACTATCACCTCAAAGTCTGCCCATAGGTCACCAATGTGGCTGTCTTCCCTAGAGTATAGTATTTCTCTCCCTCTAGAATCAGTTCGATAGAAAACCCACTCATGCAAAACATTTGCAGTAATTCTCTCTTCTTGAGCTTTCTCTTGGACGTCTACGTCAAAATGAATACCGATAGCATCCTCGTATGAATCCGGAAACGAACTGCCACCCCCACTCAATGATCCGAAGCTTTGATCGCACTCAAGATAGTGATATGGTACCGGATCCACATTAACATCACTTGCATCAACTGATTTTGCGACAGAAACTGACCCAGCAACTGGACCAAAAGGGGCGCCCAAACCAACGCCAAATGAAACCAGTTCTTCCTGATCTTGTGGATACCAGTTATTGAATGTGATGTTACTCTGTTCGTTGGGGCCGTCAGCAGCTTCTAGTCGCAAATTTGCGTTTGTATACTGGGTTGAATGTGCACAATTGTCACCACATGATTCAGGATCAGGAGGATCGGTGAAATATGAGAAAAATGACCATCTGTTTTTAGATCCAGTAGGTATTTCATCATAATCATGGGTCGTATTATCGTCATCAGCGACAATATACGAGGCGTATGAGTATCGATCTGTTAATCTATCATCAGACCGATTCGTTTCAACCCAGTCTAACGGCTCAAACTCACCATCAATCTGTTCCCAGTTATCAGTCATTTTACACCACCTCCGAGTTCAGTTCTGTCAAGAACTCTTCCGCATCTCTAAGGTTTCGCTTTTTGTGATGAACTAAGACAAGCCCTTGGCGGTCGAGAGATGTTGGTTCACGGATGAAACCAGAAAACCGGCACTGTCTAGATGAGGGTTTGAGGAATGAGCAGGTGGTGGCGAGAAGTGCCTATGCAACTCGCCAACCTGCTCAGAGAGACCTTAGACGTGGATTGTGATGAGGTTTGGGAGAACGAGCGCACCC
>NZ_REFZ01000039.1 GCF_003841465.1 Natrarchaeobius oligotrophus | reverse complement strand
CCTGGGAGGACTGCGAGTTCGACGCGATCGTCTGCACCGATCCCCACTCCTACAACACGTTCGAAAACGAGTACCCCGAGGTCGACTTCGCGGAGTTCGCCGACGACCCGATGATGCCCTTCGAGTATGAGGATCAGTGGAACGCCGACGGCGAAATCGACGTCCTCCACTGGACACAGGCCGTCGAAGAGTTAGTCCAGGAGGGCAAACTCGAGCTTTCGGGCGACGAACTCGACTACACCGTCACCTACCACGACCCGTGTCACCTCGGGCGGTACAACGACGAGTACGAGGCCCCGCGCGACCTGATCGAGGCGACCGGCTGTGACCTCCAGGAGATGCCGCGCAACCGCGCCAACTCGTTCTGTTGTGGCGGCGGTGGCGGCGGCCTCTGGATGGACTTCGAGGAAGAGCCCAAACCCAGCGAGGAACGCCTCCGCGAGGCGCTCGAGGACACCGCCGCCGGCGCGGCGGTAGAAAAGTTCGTCGTCGCCTGCCCGATGTGCATGACGATGTACGAGGACGGTCGCAAGACCGGCGACTTCGAAGACGAGATCGAGATCGTCGACGTCGCCGAACTGATCGTGGAGGCGATCGGCGCACAGGAGGAGGCGAAACTCGAGGTCGCGGCGGACTAACGCGACGCTGTCACACGTGCTTCACTACTCAACGACTGTTTGAGTACCCGAGCGCTCTTTTATCATCGATCACGACTGTCCGTGCATGGATCGACTCGCCGGCCGGCTCGTCATCACGCAGCGACGAGAAGCGGACACCGAACCGCTCTCGAGACGGACAATCGCACTGCTCGTGGCCAATCCGGTTGCTGTGGTCGTGGTGCTCGCCGGCTGGACCGTCGTGGGGAGCTGACATGCTCGAATCCCGACCTCCCGATCCGGACGTGACGAACCGCCAGCTCGCTCGAGCCGGACTCGTCGGTGGCGTCGGACTGCCGGTGCTGGTCGCCGTGATCTTTGTCTTGCTGCCGGACTCGGCGGTGATTCCGTGGTGGCAGCACTTCGACGTCGGACTCTGGCTCGCGTTCGTCCTGCTTTTCGCGTTCGCTGGAGCTCTCCTGGGAATCGCCTGGAGAGTCCGGTGTTCGGTCGCCGTCGGACTCGGGCTCGTTGCGCTCGTCGGGGCCGTCGTCTGGCCGATCCTCGGGTTCGGGGAGCCGCCCACCGTCGTCTTCGCGCTCGGAGCCACGGCGTTCGTCGTCGTCCCGCTCCTCGTGCTCGCGGTGCCGACGGAGTATTTGCTCCGATCGCCGGAACGGAACCCACCACTCCCGACTCGACTCGAGGTAGTCGCGCTCCTCGCCGGAATCGGTCACCTGCTCGCCGTCCACGGGCTCCAGACCGTCCTCGAGCGGCGGCCGTTGCTGCCCGGATCGGCGGAACTCGTCCGAGCCGAGCCCACGGGACTGCTCGTGCTCGCGGTGATCGTGATGGGGCTAATACTGCTCGCGGCGGTGCCGATCGTCCTCGCCACCCGCGTCGGACTCGTCTCGCCGGTCGCGATCGTCCTCGTTGCGTTCGGCTGGGCGACCTATCGAACGTGGCTCCTGTCGCTCGAAACGTTGCCGCCGGACGGACCTGGGTTCGGACTGCTGCCGACGCCGCTGACGTTGTACGCCTGGGGAGCGTCCGTGCTGTTGGTCGTCGTCGTACTGGCTGGCGGCCTCGAGTATCTGCTGTGCCGTCCGCTCGGTATCGGACCGCCAGGACGCTGGCGCTACTCGAGCGCCGGGCCACCGGAGGAGTGATACGGCCTGCTGTGCCGATTTACTGGCGCACCCGCAGGACGGTCGCGGTTGCGCCGGAACCGATCCAGCAGTCCGTCTGAGCTACTCGTCGATCGCCGTCGGGTCGATTCGCTCGACGATGCCGTCGAAGTCGCCGTCAAAACTGAGGACGGCATCGATATCGTTCTGTTCGACGGCTGTGATCGTGCTCGCGTCGGTAAAACTGAGAGCGTGGTCGCTGTACGTATCGAACGTTTCGAGTGTCTCCTCGAACAGCTCCACCGTTATCGGCATGAGATCGATTCGGTCTGGATAGCTACCACGCCCGAGAATACGCCGTCCAATTTTCTGTGCATCCTCGTAGCTGTTCGTTCGTCGTCTCGTCAGCGTCATCGCTTCGTCGACGATGTAATCGCTCGTATACGGCTGCCCAAATCGTCCTGCCAACACGCGTTGCATCGCGACTGTTGCCGCCTCGTGTCTCGATGCAGCAGTGTCGTGCTGTGCGAAGAAGACACCAGTGTCGATAAACACGCTCATTTGCCGTACAGAACGTCGTCGATCTCTTCCTCTTTCGTTTCGAGGCCAGAGTCGACCGTTCCAGAGAGCCACTGCTCGATCTCCTCGTCCGACAGCGGTTCGAACTCGTCTCGAAACGAGTCGATCAGTTCGTCTTTCGACTCGTAGCTGCTGGTCACGATCCGTTCGAGCAGTTCCTGTTGCGTTACGTTCCGTCCCGTCTCGAGGCGAATCTCCGCCTGGAGTTCCTCGAGGCGGGATTTCGTCGCATCCGTAACCTTGATCGACGTGCTCACGTCCGTAGAAGAGTTCTCTACTGGGAAAATAGTTCCGCTGAGTGGAGGACGAAGGGGAGCGACGAGACGGAACAGCGGCCCCGGGTGTCGGGACCGGTCGATTCGAGTGCCGTGTTTTTCGAGGTAGTCGGCGATCGTCTCGCTCTCGTAGCGCGTTTCCCCGCCTTCGAACTAACCGGAAAAAACCGTTCGACCGGCGTCGTAGACCGACCGAACGGCTGCTCGAGAGTCCGGTTCAGCCGTGATCCTCGAGAACTCCTCGCGCGATCAGCCGTCGATCTCCAGCGCGTAGCGCGCGACGGGATACCGCCGATCTCCGATCTCGATGGTGCTCGTCCCCGTCCGCTCGAAGCCGCGAGCGCGGTAGAACGACGCGCCGAGGTCGTTCTCCGCGAACGCTTCGAGCCGGAGGACGCCCACGCTCGCGGGGAGTCGCTCGAGGCCGGCCTCGAGCAACGCGGTGCCGTAGCCCCGACCCCACGAGTCGGGATCGACGTAGATCGCCTTCAGTTCCGCTTCGTCCGGTTCGACGAACGGTTTCGTCTCCGCGTCGTTCCACCGGAAGTCGGCGAATCCGCGAACGTCGCGGCCGTCGACGGCGACCAGCACCCCCGCCTCGTTCTCACGGAGTTGCTGGTGCCACCTGTCGACGTCGCCGTCGGTCGGATCGACGATCCGGTCCTCGAGAATCTCGTCCGCGACCAGTCCGTCGTACGCCTCCCGCCACGCTCGTCCGTGCAGTCGGACGATCGCGCGGACGTCCTCTCGACCGCGAAGTTCTCGGACGTGCATACGGACATCGATTCGTCGCGATACCAAAAACTACCGTGGCGATACCGAAAACCCGTCTCCCCGACGCCCTGCACGTCGCCTCCGGACGTTCGATAGACGGACGTCCGGTCGGCGAAATGCGCTGCCATCGGCCGCGACGGGCGCGATTCGTTGCGGGACCTCGAGCGTGCGAACGTCGAGCGAACGCCGGTTCGAGCGCGTCGGTTGCCACGGGGGAGCGGCCGTCGCGTACGGTCAGCGCCCGCCTGGAACCGACGGCGACCTCACACGGTTTACCGTACGTCATTTCCGGAGCGACCGCGGGACAGCACCCGGTCGCTCCGGTAAATTGTTACAGCAATCCGTCTCAGTCTTCGATCTCGATCGCCGGCCGTCCGGGTTCGGCGTTTTTCAGCACGCTCTCGTCGACCTCGTCGGCTCGGACGACCGACACCGGCGCGTCGAACTCGCGTTCGATCAGCCAGGCGGCCGACTCGAGCGCAGCGTGCTCCTCGCCGGGTCCGAGAGTCATCGAGAGCGCCTCGCGCTCGGCCTGCAGGTCCTGTCCGTAGCTGGCGGCGGCGTCGCCCTGTTCGCGGATGTGACTCTCCTGCATGAGCTCGCCGATCAGGTTGTCGGCGTCGCTCTCGATCGCGATCTCTAAGGCGTCGTACTTCCACTCGGGGGCGACGACGACGTCGATGTCCTGTGGGTCGTCGATGCCGGCCACGTCGACGATCTGGCGGACGTCCTCGCGGGTGTTCTCGACCAGCTTGCGTCGCTTCTCGACGGCGTCGCGGTCGATCTTCGCCTCGGGCCAGTCGGCGTCGACGACGAACCCGTCGTATCCGAGTGCGTCGGCCAGCTCCTCGGCGACGTGGGGCGCGACTGGAGAGAGCAGGCGGACGACCGCCCACAGACCGCGTTCGAACGTCTCGGCGTGAGGTTCCGCGTAATCGGCGTACTGTCGGAGCGTGCGAACCAGATCCTGGGTCTCCCGCAGGGCGGTGTTGAACGTCAGGTCGTCGTACTCCGCGGTGGCGATGTCGATCGTCGCGTCGATCTCGGCGTCGACGTACGCCGCGACGGCGTCGTTTTCGCCCGCCGGCTCGTCGCGAACGAAGTCGTCGACGAGCTCCTTCAGGCGACCGAGGAACGCGTACGTCGACCGGACGCCCTCCTCGCTCCAGTCGAAGTCGCGCTCGGGCTGGGCGGCCTGCATCATGAACAGTCGGGCGGTGTCCGCGCCGTACTCCTCGACGATCCGCTGGGGCGAGACGACGTTCCCCTTCGATTTGGACATCTTCTCGCCCTCGAGCTGAACCATCCCCTGGGCGAGCAGATTCGTGAAGGGCTCGCGGTGCTCGAGACCCTCGTGGTCGGCCAGCACCTTCGTGAAAAAGCGCGAGTAGAGCAGGTGCATCACGGCGTGTTCGATGCCGCCGACGTACTGATCGACCGGCATCCAGTCGTTCGCCCGATCGACGTCGAACGGGGCCTCCTCGAGGGCGGGTGAGACGTACCGCAGGAAGTACCACGAGGAGTCGACGAAGGTGTCCATCGTGTCGGTTTCGCGGGTGGCCGTCGCGCCACACTCCGGACAGCTCGTCCGTTTCCACTCCTCGGCGGCGTCCAGCGGGTTCCCGGTCGTGTTGATGAACGCCGGCAACTCGACCGGAAGCTCCTCTTCGGGAACGACGACGGGGCCACAATCGTCGCAGTGGACGACCGGGATCGGCGTCCCCCAGTAACGCTGCCGGGAGATTCCCCAGTCGCGCAGCTGGTACTGCGCCGCGTGTTCGGCGCTCTCGACGTCCTCGGTGAGCCGCTCGCGGGCGGTCTCGCTGTCGAGGCCGGAGTACTCCTCGGAGTTGACGAGCACGCCGTCGTCGGTGAACGCCTCCTCGCTCACGTCCGGCGCGTCCGGAATCGTCTCGCCGTCCCAGTCGCCGGGTTCGGGCGCGATCACGGGAACGATATCCAGATCGTGTTTCGTCGCGAACGCGTGGTCGCGCTCGTCGTGGCCGGGGACGGCCATCAGCGCGCCGGTTCCGACGTCCGAGAGGACGAAGTCCGCGACGTACACCGGAATCTCGTCGCCCGTGACGGGGTTGGTCGCGGTCAGTCCGGTCGCGACGCCGTTTGGCTCGTCGCCGTCGGGATCGGCTTCGTGCTCGACGAAGCGACGAATCTCGTCGTCTTCTTCGGCCAGCTTCTCGCTGATCGGATGATCCGGCGCGAGCGCGAAGAAGGTCGCGCCGAAGATCGTGTCGACGCGGGTGGTAAAGGCTCGAACGGAGCCGTGTCCCTCCACGGCGAACTCGAGTTCGGTGCCGTACTGGCGGCCGATCCAGTTTCGCTGCATCTGGCGCACCGAGTTCGGCCACCCCTCGAGGTCGTCGATCGCTTCCAGCAACTCGTCGGCGTACTCGGTGATCTTCAGGAACCACTGCTCGAGTTCGCGCTGTTCGACCGGCGTGTCACAGCGCCAGCAGAGTTCGGCTTCTCCCTCGACCTGCTCGTCCGCGAGGACGGTCTCGCACTCCGGACACCAGTTGACGTCGGCGTCGCGGCGCTCGACGAGCCCTTCGTCGTGAAACCGACTAAATAGCCACTGGTTCCACCGGTAGTACTCGGGTGTACAGGTGGTGACCTCACGCTCCCAGTCGTAGCCAAAGCCCATCGCGTCCATCTGGTCGCGCATGGTCTCGATGCAGTCGAACGTCCAGTCTCGCGGGTTCGTGTCGCGGTCTTTCGCCGCATTCTCCGCCGGCAGACCGAACGCGTCCCACCCCATCGGGTGGAGGACGTCGTCCCCGCGCATTCGGCGGTAGCGGGCGTACGCGTCCGTGATCGTGTAATTTCGGACGTGTCCCATGTGGAGCTTGCCGGACGGGTACGGGTACATCCCGAGGACGTACGTCGGCTCGTCGACGTCGTCCGGCGTCCGGTAGACGTCCGCGTCGTCCCACGCCGCTTGCCAGCGCCGTTCGACCGTCGCGTGGTCGTATCCCGCGTCGCTCATCTTGTACGTGAGTGTGGTCGGGTCGTCGCCCTATAGCTTTCCATCCACCGGTCGATGAGACGTCGCCTCGAGCGGGTGAGAACGCTCGCCTCGCCGCGATCCGACGCACGGAACGGGCGGGAAAACTGGATTCGACGGGATCCGGGTCCGGTGGACGCGGTCGAGGTTGCGAAACGTCTCACTCGATGTCGATCTCCCGCGATTCGTCGTCGCCGGACTCCTTCGGCAGCCGAACCGTCAACACGCCGTGTTCGTACCCCGCAGCAACCGACTCCTCCTCGACGGGTTCCGGCAGTCGAATTCGCCGGTTCGCTGACTTTCGGGTCCGCTCCCGTCGGATGTACCGCCCCTCGGCGTACTCCTCGTGTTCGTCCTCACGGGTCGCTTCGAGCCGCAACGTCCCGTCGGACAGCGTCAGCGAGATGTCGTCCGTCTCGTAGCCGGGGAGGTCGGCCGTCACGACGTACTCCTCGCCCGTGTCTGCGACGTCGACGGGGACGGAGCCGGGTACCTGGAGGCCGCCGCTCGTCATTCCCTCTTCGACCTGGCGGCTGACGCGGTCGAGCACCTCTTCGATCTCGTCGAACGGATTTCGTCGCATACGTGGTCGTACGTCGCCGACCGGGATAAATTCTGCCCGGCCGTCGAGGACAGAACGTCTCGTCTCGCGTTCACTCCGGCAACTCGACCAGTCCGTCGTCGACCGCCTCGAGCAGCACGTCCCGGGCGTGGCCGTCGGGATCGACGTCCTCGTAGACGGCCCGCACCGATCCGTCCGCGAGGACGAACGTCGTCCGCGCCGTCGGCCCGGCGTCGCCGCGGCGATCGACCTCGAACGCGTCGGCGACCTCGCCGTCGGGATCCGCCAGCAGATCGAACTCGAGCCCCTCCTGGTCGCAGAACGACCGGTGGGAGTCGACGTCGTCGACCGAGACGCCGTACACCGAGACGCCGGCGTCCCGGTAGCTCTCGAGTTCGCGCTGGAACTGGTTGGCCTCGATCGAACAGCCCGGCGTGTCGTCTTTCGGGTAGAAGTACAGCACCGTCGGCTCCTCGAACTCGAGGGTGATCGTTTCGCCGTCCTGATTACGGGCGCTCACCGTGGGTGCGTCGTCTCCTGCCGTAAGTACCATACGCGGGCTACTGTCCGACGGCGAAAAAACGGTTCGGAGTTCGCCGTCGGGAGTTCGGGTCTCCTCACGCGCTGCGATTGCACTAAGCGTGCCCGCGTCCCTCGTACGGTCTGCTGTCCGTCAGCTCCGCCACACCCGCGAACGGTCTCCGGTTGTCCCGATAACGCGTTCCGCCAGACCGTCTCATAGTGATTAAGGAAATTATTTACCGATAGGTGTGGTAGAGTTGATAATGGGTCGGCTTGACGATATCACGCTTGAGGAACTCTACGAACTCAAGGAGCAGATCAACGAAGGGAAGCCGCGAGAA
>NZ_REFZ01000038.1 GCF_003841465.1 Natrarchaeobius oligotrophus | reverse complement strand
CGTTCTCGCGGCTTCCCTTCGTTGATCTGCTCCTTGAGTTCGTAGAGTTCCTCAAGCGTGATATCGTCAAGCCGACCCATTATCAACTCTACCACACCTATCGGTAAATAATTTCCTTAATCACTATCACTCGCGTCGCTCGTTCGTCCCTCACGAGTCAGCGAGACGTCCTCGCGGTCGCTCGAACGCCTCGCAGGCGCGCCGGAGTAAAAACGGGATGGGGGCGTGGATCCCCTCAAAGCGGTTTCTCGTAGACGTACTCGAGCAGTTCGTCTCCGAGACCCGACTCGCGGGTCGCGACGCGTTCGAACGACGCCGACTCGACGAACGAGACGCCGATCTCGTTGTCGGCGAGGACGGCGAGTCGAACCGCGTCGAACGAGTCGCCGACGGTTTCCTCGAGCGCCGCGAGCAGCGTCGTTCCGGTTCCCTCCCGCCACGCCTCGGGGCTGACGTGGAGGGTGACCACGTACGCGACGGTGGAGTCTTCGGGCCACGGCACGGCGTGGACGAAGCCGCGGCAGTCGGCCAGTTCCGGGTCGTCCGTTCGATCGACGACGAGAAACTCGGCGTCGTCGCGACCGGTCGCGGCGACGATCGACGACTCGAGGTCGCCCAGTCCGTACCACTCGTCGACGACGTCGTCGACCGTCTCGGCGCCGAGTAACTCGTCGTACGCGGCGTGCCAGCTCGCTCGCGCGGTCTCGTGGATCGGCCACACGTCGTCGATCGTCGCCCGTCGAACCGCTCGAGTCACGGGGGCGACTACGCCGCCGCCGGCAAAAAGGTCAACCCCGGCTCCTGAACGGTGGATCGCGGGACTGAAGCGAGGCTGCGACGCCCGGGTCGGCGACGTCGGTTCGGAGGATCGGTGTCGTCGCGTACCGGTGCGACCGTGACCGGTCCGCAGTCGTACGGCAACGACTGACAGCCGTGCGTCCCATACGGTTTACTGTAAGTCATTTCCGGCGCAACCGCGACCCGTGCGGCGGTTGCGCCGGTAAATCGTTACAGCAATCCGTATCAGTACTCGAGCGAGAAGACGTGGTTCGCGGCGACGGCGACGAAGACGGCGAGCAAAAGCAGCGTCAGCACGGCGAACGCCGTTGCCCACCCGAACGCGTCGGCGAAGAAGCCGACCGCGACGGAACCCAGCGATCCGACGATCAGGTACACCGTTCTGACGAGGCCGAACCCGGCGCTGCGCTCTCGATCCGTGAGTTCGTCCATGAACCGCGGCTCGACCGCCGAAGCCCACCCCATTCCGGTCCCGACGAGCACGACCGCTGCGACGACCGCGAGAACGCCCGGAGCCGCGACGAACAGGACGAGTCCGATCGCCGTCGCGACCATGCAGCCGACGATGACGCCGTCGCGGCCGTGGGCGTCGGACAGCGAGCCGATCACGGGCTTCGTGACGGCCTGGACGACGAAGTACGACGAGAAGACCACTCCGGCGGCCGTCGCGGACTGGCCGCGGTACTCGACGAGAAACGTGGGAAGAAACGAGGCGATCCCCTGCCAGACGAACGCGCTGATCGCGGCGATGCAGACCGTAAACGCGATCGGCGGCTTCGAGAGGAGCGCGACCAGCGGCTCGAGTTCGATCCGTTCGGACATCGGTTGGTCGGGGCGGCGGGGTTCGGTTCCCCGTGCGCGCAGGGCGAAGAGGACGAAGACGGGTGCCGCGACGACCGTCCCGAGTGCGACTCCGGCCCGCCAGCCGTAGACGGAACCAACCCACACGGCCGCGATCGGCGCGATCAGACCCGCCGCGGGGGAGCCGATCGTGTGAACGCCGACCGCCATGCCGACCCGGTCGTCGAACGTCCGCGTCAGCAAGGACGTCGCGACGCTGTAGTGTAGTCCCGCGACCGCACCCAGAATCACGGCGCTGACGACGAACACCGCAAGCACCGGTGCTGCCGCCAGGACGAAACTCATGACGGCGGTGCCGCCGACCGCCGTGAGGATGACGACTCGCTCGCCGAACCGATCGCCCAGAATTCCGCTCGGAAACTGCGTCAGCGCATACGCGAGCCACATCCCGGTCAGCGCCGCACCGATCGTCGCGTTCGTGATCTCGAAATCGGCCGTGATCGCAGGAACGAGCGGGCTGATCGCCAGTCGGGCGACCATCGTCGCGAAGAACGCGAGCGTACACAGCGTCAACAACGTGTACCGATACTCCCAGCCCATCAGTGACCGGCCCGTCGCCGTATCTGCCCATCACGAGAACGCGAAATCAAACTTTAGGTTACGGAAATTTCGTTCCGGTCGAATCCTTCGCCGCGTCACGTCACTCCCGGCGCGCCTCGAGTTCGGCGCGCGCGTCCCGGACGAGGCCGTCGAGAATCTCGGGCGTCGTCGGGTGGTACGCGCGGTCGGGAACCTCGCGGACGTCGAGTCGCATCTCGACGATCACCTGCATCGTCTTCGCCATCACGTCGGCGTGGAGGTGCAATCCCTGATAGCCGATGACGGCACCGCTGTCGGCGTCGACGACGAGCGTCGCGAGTCCCTCCGGGTGATTTTTCGTGCGGAACACGCCGTCGGACCCGGCCTCGCGGGTGACGACGATCGAATCCATCCCGGAGTCGGCGGCCGTCGCTGGCGTGTGGCCGATCCGCGCGAACGGGTAGACGCCCAGCCCGGAGAAGATGACGTGGTGAGGAACGTTGGCGTAGGGTTCACACTCCTCGCCGCGGCGATGAGCCAGCACGTTCCGCGCCGCCGCGAACCCCTGTTCTTTGGCCACGTGAAGGATCGGTTCCCGATCGTTCGCGTCACCGACGACGAACACTCGCTCGTCGTCGGCCGCCTGCATCGTCGACGTCACCCAGCCCGAGCCCGGCTCGAGGCGGGTACGCTCGAGCCCCAGCCCGTCGAGGTTCGGCCGACGGCCGGTGAACAGGTAGAGGTGGTCGGCCTCGATGGATCGCTCGTCGCCATCTCGTTCGAGGAACAGCCGAACGCCGCCCTCGTCGGTCGCCTCGAGTCGTCGCTCGTGAGCGTCGGTCAGCACCTCGATCCCGAAGTGATCGCGGTAGAGGTCGAGAATCGTCTCGCCGTAGCCGGGTTGCACCTCGTCGAGGGGGTGGTCGTCGTGTTCGATCACCGTGAGGTCGACGCCTCCGACCTCGCTGAGGTACGGCGCGAGTTCGAGGCCGACGTATCCGAACCCCATCACGATCGCCGAGTCGGGAAACGCGGTCGCGTCGAGAACGTCCGCGCTGGTGGAGGAGGCGACCTCGTCGATCCCGGGAAGCGACGGGACGGCGGGGACGGAGCCGGTGGCGATTACGACGTACTCGGGCTCGATCCGGCGCTCGCCGCCGATCTCGAGCGTGCGATCGTCGACGAACCGAGCGCTGTCGCGGACGAACTCGACGCCGTCCCGTTCGGCGAGGTCGTGGACGTGCTCGCGACGGTGGGAGGCGAAGTCCGCGACGTGTTCGTCCTTGCGGGCGACGACGGTCTCGGGGTCGACCGCGAGACCGCCCGTCCCCTCGAGCCGAGGATCGTGACGCGCCTGGTACAGGTGCTGTCCGGCCGAGAGGACGTCCTTCGACGGCATACACCCCCGCAGGATGCAGAGACCGCCGCCGGGATCGCCGTCGTCGATCAGCGTCAGTTCGAGGTCGTCGCCCGCGTCCAGTTCGTCGGCCCGCGCGAGCAGTTCGTCGGCGACGGCGACGCCGGCGCTCCCGTAGGCACCGATCACGGCGATGTGGACCATACACCGGCTACGGGCGGGGTCCCAAAAGGCGTTGGTGCGGTCGGGCTCGACGATCGCACGAGCGCGACGCTACCGGGACAGTTCGGAGCCGCCGCTCGAGACGACCTCCTCGACTTCCTCTTGCGAGACGAGCGCGACGTCGCCGGGGATCGTCCGCTTGAGCGCGGCGGTCGCGGTCGCGTACTCGAGCGCTGTCGGGACGTCGTCGCCGTGGAGGCGGCGGGCGATGAACGCGCCCGTGAACGCGTCGCCGGTCCCGATCTTCGAGACCGTGTCGGTCTCGTAGGCGTCCTGTTCGTGGACGACGCTGTCGTGCCAGCCGACCGCGCCCTCCGAACCGCGGGTGACGACGACCGTCTGGAAGTCATACTGCGAACCGAGTTTGTGTGCGAGCTGTCGAGGGTCCCCCTCGAACCCGAGCACCGTCCGCGCGTCCCTGGCGGCGATGATGAGCACGTCGATTCCCGGAAACAGCTTCGTCAGCGTCTGCTCGGCCTCGTCGGGAGCCCAGAGCTTTCGCCGATAGTTGAAGTCGAACGCCGTAGTCGTGCCACCGCTTCTGGCCGCCTTGAGCATGCTCGCGGTCGTATCCCGGAGCGTCGACGAGAGCGCAGGCGTGATACCCGTCGTGAAAAACACCGTGGCGTTCTGGACGCGATCGATGTCGAACTCGCGAGCTTTCGCGGTCGAGATGGCGGTGTCGTCCCGGTCGTAGATGACCGTCGCCCCGCGCGGTTTGCCCGCCCGCTCCATGTAGTACGTCCCCTGTCGACCGCGGTGGCTCCAGACGACGTCGGTCTCGATTCCGTGCTGGCGAAGTTCGCCGACGACGCGCCGTCCCAGCGGCGTCTCCGGAACCTTCGAGAGCCAGGTCGAGGGAATCCCCAGTTTGTTCGCCGCGATAGCGACGTTACTCTCGGCGCCGCCGGCACAGACCTCGAACTCGCTCGCGGTCTCGAGACGACGGCTATCCGGCGGCGACAGCCGGAGCATCGTCTCCCCGAAGGTGACGAGATCGCTCACGCGTTCGTCCTCCGCTGTCGATCAGTTATCTGTGACACGGTCATAGCTTGGTAAACGGTTGGTCGAACTATAAGTTATGTCATCGACTGCGCATCGGATACCCGTGGAAGATCGGGAAACCAGCGGTCGATCGCGACGACCGATCGCGGTTACGGAACCGAAACGAGAACCGTCTCCGCCTCGCGGTCGAACTCGAGACCGACGCCGAACGCAGCGAGCAGCTCGCGGCTAGCGGCGACGTGATCCGTGATCGCCGGAATTCGCATCTCACCGCCAGCGATCGCCAGCATCACGAGAAGTTGATCCGCCAAGTGACGATCGACCGCCCCACCCCCCTCGAGATGTCGGATCGCGCGATCGGCGGCGGTCTCGCCGACGCGTTCGGCCGGCGTTCCGCGCTCGCCGAGCGCCGAACATCCCGCGACGCCCGCCTCGTGATCGAGTCGAAGCACGATCGCCGAACCCGGACACTCGCTCGCCGCGGTCGTCTCTCGTCGCTCGACCACCTCGATCGGTACCGAGCGATCGTCGTCCGCCTCGCGTCCGCCCAGCGCCGACGACAGCCGCTCGAGCGCACCCTCCGCCTGTCGACGAGCGACGTCGCGATCCGCGAGCGCGGCGGCTTCGGTCGAGTACACCCGAACGCCCTCGAGCGAGCCAGACTCGAGCAACTCGAGGCGATCGAGTTTCGACGGCCAGAGCCGCACGGTAGCGCGACCGCCGCCAGCCGGGTAGAACCCGCGGCGATCGACCTCACAAACCGCCGAGAGTCCGAACCGACGGAGCGCCGGCAGTTTCACCTGCCGGAAGTAATCCAGCGGCGGCGACCAGGCCACGTCCGTCCCGCCCGAAACGGTCACCGACAGCCGCGACTCGAGAATCGACGCGAGCGGCAACAGCGCGTCGAACAGCAGCGTCGCGCTGCCGGCCGTTCCGATCTCGACGTCGTAATCACCTCCCTCGAGGATCGGCCGGCGGTCGCCGCGTCGATCCAGTCGACTCCCGTCGGAGAGGCCTGGATCGAACTCGACCGTCTCCGAGCCGAGTTCGCCGCCGGCGACGTCGGCGTCGCACAGGTCGACCATCGTCTCGAGAACGGCCAAGTGCTGGTGGCGGAGTCCGGGCACCGGCCGATCGCCGCGGACGTTCTCGAGGCGGACGGGGTCGTTCTCGAGAACCGCGAGCGAGAGTGCGGTTCGCAGGAACTGTCCGCCAGCGTCGGCTCCGTCGAGTTCACGAACGGCGGTCATGCGGGAGAAACGTTCCCGACCACCGTACCGTTACGGGTCGAGAGCGGACCATCGGGCCACAGGGTTTTATTTTGGTGGCGCGAACGGCGCGTATGCGGTTCGACGAGGTCTGGCACACCCTGCTCGAAGAACTCGACGCGTCCTCGTCGGAGGCGTTGACGACGCCGACGTCTCGCGACCGATTTCGCGTGACCGACGTCCAGGAGCACCGCGTCGTGATCGAGTTCGTCGACGGGAAAGCGCGTCCGCTCCAGCGCGAACAGTTCGAGACGCTGTTTCGTCGGATTGCGGACGCCGAGGACGGCTTCGAGCTCGACAGGCTCCCACCCGAAGCCGACGTCTACGCCGCCGTTCTCGGTCAGCATCCCGAACTCGAGATCGGCGAGGACGCGACCGTCGTCCGCGAGGTCGAACGCTCCGACGACCCCGAGCCGGCGAATCGAACGGAACCGGACCTGGACGTCTACGCCGACGCGCTGTTGCTCGTCGACGCGCTCGAACGCCACGACGTCACCGCGCTCGAGGACGCCGAAACCGAGACCCTCGTGAACCTCTACACGCTCTGTTCGGACGTCCAGCGAAACGCGAACGACCTCCGGACGGACGTGTCGGACGTCCTCCTCGAACGGCTCTCTCACGACCGACCGGTCCGGAGTTCCTACGGCTCGGTTCAGCGAACGAGCAGACGAACGCGATCGCTCAAAGACGACGAGACGGTGCGAGCCGTCCTCGCGGACGCCGGCATCGATCCCGACCGCGTCACCAGCGTCGATCCAGAGAAGGTCGACGACGCGCTCGCGGTCTCCGAACTGACGGAGTCCGACGTCTACGACGTCGACGAGCGCGAGTACGTCCGCAAGGCCGAGGTGGACGACGAGCGCAAGGAGACGCGCCTCCAGGGACTCAAAGACCAGCTCGCCGCGAGCGACGACGACGAAGCCGACGAACTCCGCGCGGAGATCGAAGCGCTCGAAGCCCGCATCGAGGAGCTGACTGGCTTCGAATCGGGCAGCCGTTTCCGGTCGCACTCGAGCGCCGGTCGATGACCCGCGACGTTGGATTCGCTGTGAACCGACCGCCGGAGCGAGTCGACGACTCGAGCGCAGTCGAAGTGGGTAACGCGACTCGACGTCGAAGCCGAATATGAGCGACTCAAACGCGCGTAAGCGCCTCGACGCGAAGCACGAACACAACCGCGAGCAGCGCATCGAGGGTATCAAGCGCTGGGTCGAATACCTCGAGTCAGAGCCGCCGGAGACGTGGGGTCCACAGCAGAACGCAGTCGTCAACGATCAACTCGATGCGGCCCAAAGCGGACAGACGTCGGCGGACCACCAGCAGCACGTGGAAGACGTGGCGGCGGAGATCCTCAAATTGAGCGACGAGTCCGACGCCGATTCGAAGTAGACGATCTCCTCGCGGGGAGTTTATGTAAATAATTATATGAACCGTCCCAAAATAAGGGGCGTTGCCAAGACGTAGTCGTCTCGGGCTGTAGGGTCTCGTGTGAGAGCCAAGGGCCGGATTTGAACCGGCGGTGGGCGGCTCTGCAGGCCGCTGCGTTCGGCCGGACTCTGCCACCTTGGCGCATCTGTGAGTAGTCGAGTTGCGCGCATAACCGTTACGGTCGGCGACGAGGCGAAACCGCCGGCGCGGCCGGAGTCACTCGACACACCCCCTGCGGCGATCGCTGTTGTCACTCCCCGGTTGCAATGTGAGCCACCCCTCGACAGCGGTTGCTGTCGGGGGGTGGAAATGAAGTATGAGTGGGGCGGCGAACCGACGTTCCCAGAGGGTCTCCCACTCCAGTAGTTGCCGATACGCAGGC
>NZ_REFZ01000037.1 GCF_003841465.1 Natrarchaeobius oligotrophus | reverse complement strand
TGTGCCTCCTCGATCGCTTGGTTCAATTCTGTGTTCGACAGATGCTCGACGACCTCAAACCGACGTACTTCCGCCATCACGGAGAATACGCTGGCTACGTATTCATCCGTTGCGCTAATCACTCTAGCGGTATCCGTTAGGCACGATTGCGCTAGATGTGTTTGAATCGGAATCGGTCGCAGCAAACCTGTTACAGCAGGTTCACTGGCGTAACGGCGTTACTTGCCCCGCTGCCGTTCTTGACTGTCCGGTCAAAAAGTCAGCTACGGGAACTTTCAACGATATCTCAGTAAGAATTGCGACCGCACGTTCAACGATAAGATCGGCACAATCTTCGCCCATTCAAAGGTCGCGCTCAGGAAGTGGCTGTTCTCGATTTGCGCGTTTCTCCAGTTTAACACGAGTCTTCGCCAACTTCAGCTAGAGATCGGCGTCCAGTACAAAATGATCTGCCAGCGCGTCGAGTGCTTCACGAAGGTGCTCGACGCGCCTTCGCTTGACATCGTCGGTCCCATCGAAATTGACGAATTCTACGTCTCTGCAGGGCTGAAAGGCTGCGAGCGCGACTAAGAGTCGTGCTCGCATGGCCTGTCCACGCATGGACGAGGATCATACGACCAAGACAAACCGGCGGCGTTCACGATCGTGGATCGTGGCACCGGCGACCGATACGGGATCCCGGCGAAATCAGCCGACAAATCGACGATTCGGCTCCTTCTCGTAAGCAGCAAGAAGGAGTCACTGCTCGTCTACGCGGATGGATTCCGTGCCTACGATCCACTAGCCGAGGACGACGCCTTCGACCGCGAATACGTCGTCTAGATGAAAGCACATGACAACACCTGCCAGTGCCATGGGTTGCTGGTACAACCCTGCCTGCTCTGTTGAATGGTGATCTAATCAGCTGATATCATGGGTTAGAAGGGTGAAGTCGAGGAAATCGAGCTTGGTATGGAGATTGATATCCTCGACTTCGTTAAGCAGTGTCGAGACCTAGCTATACAAGCGTTGGGAAAGCACGCGGGCGAGCCCGCCAGCGGTGGGTTCGCCCGCTGGGTACACGCCGTTTTGCACTGTTTTCGGCTCGAAGAGGGCCATAGCTACCATGAAACGCCGCATCGGCTGGAATACATGTCTGAGGTTCGTAACGTACTTGGCCTAGATCGGGACGAGTTGCCAGATTACAGCACGATCTACAAATCGTTCGACCGACTGAAAATGTGGGTGTGGCGGCCGTTGCTGCGCGTTTCAGTGCAGCAACACCCGCAGTCTGGACACGCCGCTCTCGACAGTACGTTCTTCGACCGACGCGCTGCTTCCTCATATTATCGTCAGCGATCCGGGAATAGCGTGCAGACGCTGAAAGTGACCACATTAACCGATGTAGAGTCTCTTGCAGTTCTTGACGTCCATATTTCGGCCCGGTGGAAGCATGATACGAAAACAGGGCCGCAGGTCGTCCGCGTTTCGGCGGACGACCTGCTTTCCGTAGCCGCTGACAAGGCCTTCCACAACTGGTACACCAACAACGAGTTCTACGCCCTCGGTGTCGAACCGCTGATCTTACAGTGGGGATCGCGGCCACTCACGAAGGAGAAAACGCGCTAATCCGGACAAAAGACTACTCTCAGCGCTGGATGGCCGAAACTTCGTACTCGACGACGAAGCGCTCGCTCGGCGATGCCGTGCGAGCGCTGGGCTGGTATCGACAGTTCCGTGAGATTATCCTCATGTTCGCCATCATCAACATAGAAAAGCTCTGTGAGCCACTCTAACCACCATTCAACAGCTATTCACCTATGGAAATTCTGCCGATTGATCAAACCACGTTTGCCAAGATAATTCTTCGGGCGACAAGGACTTGCTGTAGTTTTCTGGCGTAGAATCGACAACCGGCGAACCGATAGCTACTGAAACAGCCATCAGGCGAGGGACTTCTTGTTTGCGAGAGTGATCACTCACGCTGCCACCAGCCGGCCAATGAGCGCCGCCCCGGCGGCGCTCAGGCACTCACCCCTGGTGGATGGTATACCTCCTCACGGTCAAGCATGTGATACATTGAAACCAGCAACTTCCGAGCGGTTGCCACAATCGCTGTTTTCGAGTTCTTCTTTCGAGCTAACCGGTTGTAAAACCGGCTGAGGTACTCGTCTTCGCACGTATGAACCGCACTATACGACGCTTGAACGAGCAACCACCGGACTCGTCCTGATCCTCGCTTCGAGATGCTTCCCTCAAACGCGAGTCGCCAGACTCGCGGATTATCGGGTTCAACCCGAAGTAGCTAACAACTTCCTTAGCCCGGTCAAACCGGTCAATCTCTCCCAACTCCGCATAAATCGTCAACGCCGTAAAGTAGCTCACACCAGGAATCGTCATCAGGAACTGGGTCTCCTTCAGAGACTCAGCCCGTTCCTCGATCTCCGCTTCCAATGACTCAATCTGCTTGGTGAGCACCTGAATGAGTTCCAGATACGACTCCAGCAACGCGTCCCACGGGGCCGGGAGCGAGAGTTCCTGGCGGAACTCTCGTCCCTCCACGCTCAACGGCTTCACTTCCCGAGTGATGCCGTGGTCACTCAACAGGCCATGGATCTTGTTCGCGTACTCGGTCCGGTTCTCAACGAGCTTCTGGCGCCCGCGCACGAGTGCGCGGGCTTGCCGAACCTCGTCGGTTGGAACGTAGCTTTCTGGAACCGAGCCTAACCGAAGCATTCGAGCGAGTTGTTTCGCATCAACGCGGTCAGTTTTCTTGTCCGAGTCAGAGATCAACTTCAATTCGCCGGGGTTAGCGACAGTCACATCCAGATACGCTGAAAGCGTATCGTGGATGTGGTAGTAGTTGCTGGTGGCTTCAAGCGCGGCTTTGGACCCAGTGTACCGCTGGGCAAAGTCGTCGAGGTTCGCGTTTTCGACGCGAACCTCTTCGACGATCTCACCGTTTTTGTCCAGTACTGCGATCTGTGAGTACCGCTTGTGTACGTCGATTCCAATGAACATTGGATTCACCTTGGAACGCCGGTGCGTAAAACAGAGATTCACCTATACGGGCTTTCCCGACTGCCGCCAGGAGCGGCAGTCGGACTGTAATGCCCAGGACTCGGCTTCCTACGCACTCGGGCCAGTCAACAACACGTGCTTCGGAGCACGGAATAGCGCTCGGCCTCTTGCGTCCCATACTTGTTTCACGCTCTCATGGGATAGCAGGATTTCCATCGAGTCAACAAAGCAAGTTTTCCCCTTATTGAGGTATCTTCAAGGACAAACTCACGTCGTATCTCTAAACATTCCAGCTCCGACGTTTCGTCTACCGAAAGCCAGGGAAAGAAGCGCTGAAACCGTCTTTGAAACGGAATTATGAATTATTAGAAATCCATTTTGCAAGATAACTGACAAGCTGAAAGGCATTTCTATCGGCGCTATTCGTTCCCTTCGACACTCACTCGCGGGTCGATCATCCCATATATAATATCTACTATGAAATTTGCGATGATGATCGTTGCTGCGATAAGGAAAAATATAAACTGTATGACTGGATAGTCACGAGCAAAGACTGCGGCAACTAGTGCTGCACCGATACCTGGCCAATTAAAGACAACTTCTACAAGAACTAGTCCACCGATAGCTTGAGTAAGTGTAATTGGGTATAACGTTATAACTGGAAGGCTAGAATGTTTTGCGATGCTGAACATCCGTTGCATCTTAGGTACACCAGCTACCTTCTTGTACTCGATGAAATCACCTCCCATTGTTTCAACGACGCTTGTTCGCATTATTAACATCGGTATAAATGTATACCTCATCACAATTACAATAAATGGTAGAGTCCAATGCCATACAAAATCTTTCGTAACATATGGTGACCACCAGTGGGTCAAGTCAACATCTCTGACACCGTACATTCCAGAACTTGGAAACAGGTTCATCTGGCCGGAAAAGATCACGATAGCAAACACACCAAGTACAAAGGAAGGAACAGAGCCAACCAGAATAATGGGCACAATTCCATATTCCTCAATTTTAGAGCCTCTGTTTGAACCAATTATGATCCCAATGATAGAACCTAATAAGTAGGCAAAGGTGATGGCAGGTGCAATGAGGATTACCGAGTTGAATATCCGCATCTTCACATACTCAATAACAGGAACTCGATATTGGACGGACATACCTGCGTCCAGGGTCACAAAATTAACCATATACCGATAATACTGGACGTACAGAGGATCATTCAATCCCCATTCCTCTTCAAACTGAGCGACCGTTTCAGGATCAGCTCCTTGGAATAGCATAATTTGGGTGAAATCACCGGGCATTAGACGGAATAAGAAAAATAACCCAGTTATAACTAACCAGAGAAGCAGTACTGTTTGTCCTGTTCGCTTAACCAGATACGTTGTTTTAGCCATTGTTAGTTTCTTCCTTTGTGTTGTTTCGTCGTTTCACCAACTCTTGATTCATTATTGTCATTATGTAAGTGACAAGCAGTTGTATGATCTTGAGAGAGATGAGTTTTCTCGGGTGTTTGTTCACAGACCTCCATCACTTCCGAACAACGATTTCGAAATCGACAGCCAGACATCAATTCTTCGGAATGTTCTGCAGTTCCCTCCAGAAGAATACGTTCGCGGTCGTGGTGTGGATCGGGTATCGGTACTGCGTTGACGAGCGCTTGAGTGTACGGGTGCATAGAGTTGTTCAATATTTCATGAGTTGGTCCAGATTCAACGATTCGACCCAAATACATTACATTCAGTTTTTCGCTTACATAAGGGACGGTCGAAAGATCATGTGAGATATATAGAAGAGATACATCAAGCTGGGATAAGAGATTGGATAGCAAGTTCAGCACAGATGCCTGAGTTGATACATCTAACATTGAAACAGGTTCGTCAGCTAAGATTACTTCTGGTTCAACAACTAACGCTCGTCCGATTGAGACGCGTTGCCTTTCGCCACCACTTAGTTGGAACGGTTTCTTGTCTAAGTACTCTTCAGGAGGAGTTAGTTCAACCTTTTCGCATATGTCGATGATTTTCTTTTCACTAGTATCAATACCATGTATTTTCAAAGGTTCTTGTAGAGATTCTCTGACGGAAAACTTTGGGTTTAACGAGTTGTATGGGTCCTGGAAGATCATCTGCACATTCAGCTGGTAATCTTTTTTCTCCTCATGAGAAAGTTCAGATATTGATTTACCATGATATTGGATTTCACCGTTAGTTGGTTCGTGCAAACCACTGATTAGCTCTATCAAAGTTGATTTTCCACACCCACTTTCACCGATGACCGCATGAGACTCATTCTGTTCAATAGTTAGTGAAACTCCATCAACAGCAGGAATGACACTAGGATCGCGCCTGAGTACTCGGTCGAAGAGCGATTGATCTGCTTGATACCGCATTTCGACATTTTCTAATTGGAGTATCTCATTCGTCATCAGCGCTCACCCCCATGAATTTCGCTCCTAACAGTATCCTTCCTTATACAAGCTACGTTGTGATCATGCTGTTCATCGTCCTCTTCTACATTTGAGGAAACTGTTTCTAGGGACGGTGAGACCGCGGTACATTCCTCTATTTCCCATGGACAACGATTGGCAAAGCTACAGTAGTTCATCCTTCCAATATTTTGTGGGGGGTCTCCCTCAATGACTTTCAATTCTTGGTCAGGATGTCGAAGGTCAGGAAGAGACTCCTGAAGTAAAATGGAATACGGATGGCTAGTTTGATCATACACTCGCTCAATATGACCCTCTTCCACCAATTGTCCGCTATGCATTACTGCAATCCAGTCACACATCTCGAAGACAACACTTATGTCATGTGTGATTATCAACACACTCAAGTTGAGTTCATCTTGAATCTCTTCGAGGTAGTTGATCACTTGGTCTTGCATAATTACATCTAGGCCAGTGGTCGGTTCGTCCGCAATTAGCAGCGAGGGTTCTAGGAAGAGAGATAATGCGATCAATGTCCGTTGTTTCATTCCACCCGAAAATTGATGTGGATAATCTGTGATACGGTTTTTTGGGATACCCACGATATCAAACATTTCTTTGAGTTTTTCGTCGACCTGAGTCTGAGAAAGGTCAGTATGTGCTTTTGCTATGGTATATGCTTGTTTGTTTATTCTTTCTATTGGATCAAGACTATTCATTGCTGCTTGAGGAATCCACGAAATATCTGTCCATTTTCCTTTTTCATTAGTTAGTTCATTATTAGCATCAATAATCTTGTTTCCTTGGAAATATATTTTTCCATCAGTTATTTTCCCATTATTATCCAATGCACCCATGATTGTTTTAACCAGAGTAGACTTACCACAGCCGGATTCACCAACTAGTCCAAGAAATTGCCCTTCTTCAACGGTGAAGGATGCATTGGAGACAGCAGTCAGCATTCCATTTGAAGTTTTATACTTCACTGTCAGGTTTCGCACATCCAAAAGCGTATCACTCATATTTATTGCCCCTCCCATCCCACGATCTCATTGTCAGTCTGCCCAGATAGCTGTTCATAGCTCCGGCCGAACATGAATGTTGACATTACTGAGATGGCGATTAATAAACCTGGCGGTATCGACCACCACCATGCAACTGCCATGAGTCCAGAGTCGTAAGCATTCCTGATCATCACGCCCCAGGATGGAATATATGGGTTAGTAACGCCAATAAAGGCAAGCCCAGCTTGCACAATAATCGTTGAGCCAATCCCCAATGCTAGGAAAAGGACTGCCATTGATCCAACATTTGGTAATATATGCCGTATGATAACATATCTAGTGCTGGCTCCAGCTGTTTCCGCCGATTTTACAAACGGTTGTTCTTTGATTTGAAGAACTTGGGATCGAATAACACGAGCACTACTTCGCCAGAGAATAAGCCCAATAATTAGAATTGAAGAAAAATACCCAATCCCAAAGAATGCTACCAGTATTATCGCAGTTGGGATCATAGGAATACCGTAGAACAAGTCAGTTATTCTCATGAGTACGTTTTCTGTTCTACCGCCGACATAGCCAGATGTTAGGCCGATCCCTAATCCTAGTGTAATAATAAGCCCCCCGCCAAGTATTCCACTTGCTACTGTCGGGCGCGCACCGATCAATACTTGGGAAAGCACATCTTCACCTCTTTCGGTAGTACCGAGTAAATGCTCAGAGGATGGGGCTTCACTTCGTTGAATATCTCCATTATCATCTCTGGTGATTTCATTTGCTTCATAAGGTGCGACGGCTGGCCCAAACAATCCTAATAATAGTATTATAACTATAATTGAAAAATATATTCTTGTAGCTTTATTATTGAGAATAATCCTGAATCCTGCTCGTATATTTTTAAACAAAGGATGATCAAACGTCTGATGCAGTTTATCAATCAACGCTTGCATATTAGATATACATATATTGAGACGGGCTCACATAAAACATTCGGTGTTGGGTCATCGAATCTCACGGACTACAGTCGGTAGTTCCCATCAAGTCAGCGGATAGCCACGACTGATGAGGTTAGATTCTCAGAAAGCGTCTGGATGGGTGTATGAAGTTCCTCTACCATCCAGACACTGTCCTTACGGCTTCTGAGCTTGAAACTCTAGCGGTGGGTCTCCTCGCAGAGATCCCGATCCCCGGAGTCGAAGGCTGCGGCTTCGACTCCGGGATCATCCGACGTACATTCCTGCAAGCCGCTGTCGATCAGAAGTCCATCAAGGCTGTCACCGACACCACTCTTGGAACGTACTCCGACGATTACACGCTCGCCCAGCTTCACACCGTTCCACCGGACGAATTGGAAGCCGTCGTCAACAAGCTCTTCGTCCAGCAGGCGGCGATGATCCTCGGCCCCGGCCCGAGGATCATCTGCCTCGATTTCGTCGATATCCATTACCACGGCTGTCCACACGCTACTGCTGGTGAGCTCTGTCACACAATACCGCGCGATGGCACCTCTCAGTGCCATCGCTATCTTGCTGGATTCGTCCTGTGTCGGGCGAAGCCACTCATCGTTGCAGCTACGCCCGTCCGTGGTGACGAACCAAAAAGCGACGCGGTTGAGCGACTGCTTGACCACGTCGCGGACCTCCCATTCGATATCGCAGGACTCCTCGCTGATCGTGGATTCTACGACGGCGCGTCGGTTGAGCGACTGGATACAGAGGCACCAGTCGCTCTTCCGATCATTCGCCGTGGAAAGCAGATGACCGAGAAGCTGGACACGATAGTCTCCTACTGGACGGAGTACGTGATGTACGAGAGAAGCGAGCGGGAACTACGCTTCCCGCTCGCGGTCTGTGTCTCCTACCAACAGGGCAACCGAGGCAAACATGGCTTGCTCGTCCGGGCGTACGTCGCGTGCGATCTGACCGATCGCACGCCGAAAGAAGTCGAAGCCCTCTACCAGAAACGATCTGCCATCGAGACAGCCTTCCGGACGATGCGCGAAGCACGTGCACGTACAAGCACAACCGATCCGGCTGTTCGATTGCTGTTCGTTCTTGTGAGCTTTCTGTTACGAAACCTCTGGGTGATCGTCCGCTGGGGCGTGCTCGCCACGCCGCGGCGCGGCGGGCGAGCACTCCCTGTCTGGTTCCGCTTCGAGGTATTCCGGAAGTGGATCGATCACGCTCTCGACATCACGTTGAGCCGGACGTGGGAAGCACCGACCAACTGCGTCGGCATTCCAGCGACCTACAGCCAGCTGGACGCGGGCTGAGACCGCCCGCGTCCAGCGGATCGCCTTATGGATGAGCGGTAGCTACGTATCTTCTCTCGGTGACGGCGCCCTCACTGGCGTGAGTTCACTGTCTTTGCTTGATCCGCCGAAGCAATCGTTTTTAATGTGGTTGTTTTCCTCCAAAAATCGAGTTAGCGATCAAGGACGATGGGAACTACCGACCGTGCTTGATAAGGTCGCGGAAGTACTCTACAAGAGACGGCGTCAACCAGTGATAGAAGCCGCCGGGAGAGATCGTTTCGTCGGCTGTGGAGTTGTAGCTGTGTCTGAAGCCAGCAAGTGTTCAGCTTTCGCCTGCGGCGGAGCCGAATACGAATCCACAGACAAAGGCAAGTATATGGAGCTTGCGGTCGCGTTCAACCACGCCGAGTTCCTCGGCGTGCTCTTCGAAGAACTTGGAGAGAAACAGAGGGTGTCATAGAATACGCCGCACACGAAAGGGCAGGGTTGAGAAGCCGTGTCCAGCAGCACTCAAAACCCTGCAAGATGAGCCTTGGATAGACTGCTCTGTTGAATAGCGATCTAATCATCCGACATCACGGGTTAGAAGGACGAAGCCGAGGAAATCGAGCTTGGAATGGAGATCGATATCCTCGACTTCGT
>NZ_REFZ01000036.1 GCF_003841465.1 Natrarchaeobius oligotrophus | reverse complement strand
CACACTTTCTGCATGCTCTCCAAGAAGAGTTCGGCAAGGAGCTGGTGATTGTCTTGGACAACGCACCGTATTTCATAGCGAAGCATCTCAAGAAGCAGGCCGCGAAAGCTGGCCTGCTTCTTGAATATCTCCCCTCGTACGCACCGGAAATGAACCCACTCGAACAGTGCTGGCGTCAAGTGAACGAGGGACGTGCCAACAAACTCTATCGAACACTCTCCGAACTGAAAGCATATCTCACCAGCAAACTCCCAACGCTGCACTCACCGAGGATCTATGAGTATCTCTGCTGATCCCTATCACGGCTCACGACCAAGGACAACAGCGCCGCGTACAGCAGAATCTCTACGACGTGCTTCTTCGTCGTATCGAACTCATCCAGTCTGTACTGCGCCTTCAGCTCCCGGAACAGTAGTTCTACTTCCCAGCGACAGCGGTAGATCGTCGCTAGATCCTCCGGCAGGAACTCTTCACGCGAGAGATTCGTGATGTACAAATGGTAGTCGTCGGCGTCCTCGTTGCGGACGCCGACGACGCGGAACCGTTTCGTATCACGTGACTGCGTGCCCGCGTACTCTCTCCGGTCAAACTCGATCTCAACTTCGACGTCGATGTACTTGCGGCAGAGATCGTCCACGACGTCGAAGATTTTCTTCCCCTCCAAGGGAATGGCGCGGCCGCGCCCTTCCCGTAATTCGTCGGTTACAACCGGGTTAGAGCTGCGTTTCAGTCGGCTCACGAAGTAGCCGTCGTTCTCGTCGATCAACGCGAACTGCCGGTACTTGAAATAGGCCAGATCGAGGATCGCTAGCCGACCTTCGAGCCACGATCCTGTCTCGAACTGCGTACTGTCGTGTCTTTTCTCGTCTGTGACGCTGAACTGGTCGATCGTCTGCTCAGTGACGTTGTGGAGCAGGTGGAGCCGTGCTCCAGCCTGCTCCTCACGGCGACCTTCGTACTCCTCAGAAAGCAACTCGTGAAGCCGGAGAACCGTTCCATCTGCGATCATCACGTCTCTGAATCGGTTGAACTCCTCTGAGACGGTGTGGGGGACAGCGACCTCGTCGAGCCCGTACTCGACGAGGTCGCGGAGGTACTCTGCGAGAGTCGGCGTCAGCCGCTGATAGAACCCTCCTGAGGACAATGTCTTGTCTGCAGTCGAGTTGTAGCTTCGTCTGAAGCTGGCGAGCGTTCGGCTTGCGCCGCCGGCGAAGCCGAACGCAAATGACCAGACGAGCGGTGGAATCTGCAGCTTCCGATTGCGCTCGACCACGCCGACGGCATCGGCGTGGTCTTCGAGCGCTTCAGATGGAAGGAAGTTAGTGAGATGGCGTTCCACTTCCTGTGAGGAGGGGTTAGAGTGCACATCTTCTGCCTCCTCATTCCTTCCGAAAAGTAACTCCGATAAGCCGCCTCTATCGTGCGGTTTTGCGCCTAACTAAAGACGGATGGAGACCGTCCTTGTTCCATCGTTGACCCTAGCGCGTTCCTGTCGCAGAGGACCTGCCGACGTCATCGGCAGCGTCCTCCAGCGTTGCTCCCTTGTAGACTCGTTTGATGAAGATCAGCCGCTCAGTGAGTTTCTCATCAGTAGACTCCGCAAAAAGTCGGTCGAGATCGTCCTCACTGAGGTGACGGACGATCTCTTTGCGGCGATCTCCAGACATACTCACATATCAGATGCCACCTTCATAACTTCCCCTGACCACTATAGCCGAGCGAGCGCTTGACGGCGGAGTTGACGGTTTTGGTCATTGACCGCTGAGCGTACCGATCTTCGTCAATGCGGGCGTTGTGCGCGTGATCGTACGGTGCGAAGATCCGATGTTTGATCAGCGGGCGAATGCCGAGGTCACGGAGTCGTTCGCGGAGTTGTTGCTTGTCATAGCCCTTATCAGCAGCGAAAGACCGCAGATCGCCCGCGTTCCGGCGGGCGATCTGGTCACAGAGATCCGCGTCACTACCTTCTAGCGTCGTTGAGCAGTGAAGATCGAGCACAGCTTGCGTGGCTGTATCGACAAGCTTTGTAACTTTGAGCGTCTGAACGCGATAATTCGTTCGGTGGCAGTAGTGACGGCTTGCACAATCTCGTTCATAGAACGTTGCGTCGATTGCAGCATGTTCAGAGAGATCGTGCACCTATGGAAACGCTGCTACCCGAACAAACCACTGTTGTCAGTAAAATAATTGTGACGTCCCAGTATCTGTTGCCTCCACAGCCGGCAGGCGGTCGGTATCTTGTTACGGTACGGTCGCTGGCTGACGAGAGCAGTCGCTCATGGAGAGCCTCGACCAGCCACTGAGGGCCGCCAAGAGTGATCAGCGTAACAACTGAACCCCTCAAGTAGGCGTCAGCTCGCGGTAGCAGAAGCGGACCGCTGGATCTGTGCATGGAGGAGTCAAAACTTGCGCAGACCACTCAAGAGACGCAGCTGCTGATGACGATACCTGGCGTAAGTTTCTACTCCTCGCTGCTGACCACAGCCGAACTAGGCGAGATTGATCGGTTCGACCGCGATACACAGGTCGTGAGTTACGCTGGATTGGACCCCGTCGTCCGCGAGTCAGGCGACTCGCTGACTGAAGGGGGGATTTCGAAGCGTGGAAGTGGAGATTTACGGTGGATTCTCGTTCAGTGTGTTCACACAGCAGTTCACAGGTGTAACGATCCGTATCTCGGACGGTTCTACGCTCGGTTGAAGCGGCGGAAGAACCATCAAATCGCCATTGTTGCAACGGTCCGGAAACTGCTCGTCTCGATCTATCACATGCTCACGCGCAAGGAAGTCTACGATCCACCGGGGGTGAGCGCCTGAGGAGCGCCGAATCGGCGCTCCTCGGCGCGCGTAGCTTTCGCTGTCGTGAGCACCTGCGTTCGCATCAAGAAGTCTCCTGCCTGAGGGAAGACCGATCAGCCGACCACAACCACTGCTTATGATTTGCGCCCTTCCACTGCGGAAATTGCAATAGCTCACCCAAAACTATACGGTGACAACCGTGGTTTGGGCAGGTAGCAGGCTTTCATAGGTGTGTAGCATACTGTTGATGGAGCCCAATCTAGTGGTTTTCCGGCTAGTGCTTCAAACTGTGATATCACCTGCGAGTCGCTCTCTAGATTACCCTCAATCAGGTGAGCAGAATCAATAATTTTACACTGAGATAGGATCATAGTTTTGATATGAAATAGAGATCAGTAGTAGAAAATTATAAGTGCATCTGTGCTAGCGTGTCTTATTGGGAAAGTATGAACACTACCTTGAAAGGACCCAACAAAAGATACAAGAGTACTTGAATCACCGAAGAGTACAGCTATACGAAACCAACAATCAAGTAACTAAAATCAGATTTAGAGAATTAATACATGAGCTATAGACTTGGCGTAGACGTCGGAGGAACGTTCACTGATCTCATCCTTTTTGATGAGGATATGGAGTCTATGCACCAGACAAAGGTTGCATCAACTCCAGAAGACCCATCCAAAGGAGTCATCAACGGTATTGATACACTCACCGATGAATACGGTATTTCAGGTGATGAGTTTGAACAGGTAATACATGGAACAACTGTCGCAACGAATGCCCTCCTAGAGAAAGAAGGTGTCAAAACAGGACTCATAACGACGGCGGGCTTTGAAGACGTTCTACAGATTGGACGTCAAACTCGTCCGGACCTTTATAATTTTTGGGAACACAAACCAGACCCACTTGTCCGTCGGAGGAATCGAGTTGGTGTGACAGAAAAGATCTCTCCGAAAGGAGAGATTATCGAGCCCATCAAGTATGATGAACTGGAGACTGTAGTCAATCAATTAGCCGAAAATAATGTTGATGCTATTGCAGTTTGTCTTCTACACTCCTACGCCAATTCCGAACATGAAGAAGAGATTAAAAGCTACATTCAATCAAAATATCCAGATACTACTATTGCGGTCTCCTCGGAGATTGTTCCGGAATACCGCGAATTTGAACGGATGAGTACGACAATTATCAACGCCTATGTTCAGCCACTGATGGCGCAGTATCTTAGACAGCTTGAAAATAAGCTACTGAACCAAAATATTGAAACGTCACTTCAAATAATGCAGTCAAATGGAGGAATAATGACTGCGGAGACTGCATCAGAGAAAAGCGCCCACACTTTGCTTTCCGGTCCCAGCGCCGGCGTCTTAACAGGAAAGGTGATTGGGAATTTGACGGATACCGAGAATCTAATCACATTTGACGTTGGAGGGACCAGTTCGGATATCTGTACAATTCACGAAGGTGAACCAGAAGACTCTGTTGAAAATGAAATTGGTGGGTATCCCGTTCGGATCCCGATGTTGGATATTAATACCATTGGTGCGGGCGGCGGTTCTATTGCTTGGGTAGACAAAGGTGGTGCACTTCGTGTTGGTCCGAAGAGTTCCGGCGCTCAACCGGGTCCGGTCTGTTACGGAAGAGGCGGGGAAGAACCCACAGTTACTGATGCTCATCTTCTTCTTGGCCGATTAAATTCGGACTATCTTCTCGGAGGTGAACTTGAAGTGGATTACGAGACAGCAGAGCGGATGATGAAAGAAAAATTAGCTGATCCACTTGGTATGACGGTTGAAAAAGCCGCCGAAGGAGTTTTCGATGTCGTAATTGCGAATATGGCAAGAGGTATGCGTGTTGTTAGTGTTGAGTCTGGATATGATCCTCGTGAATTTAGTCTGGTTGCGTTTGGAGGGGCTGGCCCACTCCACGCTTATCGACTAATCCAAGAGTTGGACATGGAAAAGGCAATTATTCCAGTGACACCGGGTGTCGCATCAAGCCTTGGGCTGCTATCTGCAGATACACGACACGACTATGTCACAACTATTGTTAAGAACATTGACGATCTGTCAGTAGATGAACTACGCACTGCTTACAACCAATTAAAAGACGAAGCAGAGAAACGAATTGCAGCAGAAGGTATTGATTCACCCCAGTTTTCCAGGGTGGCAGATGTGAAATATAAGCGCCAAGGATATGAACTTTCGATTCCCGTTCCGAATGCAGTATTCGAAGAGGGATTATCGATGCTAAAAGATGTGTTTGCCCAAGAGCATGAACGAGAATATGACTTTTCGTTTGACAATGAGCCAATCGAGCTTGTGAACGTACGACTTAGTGCGATTTCATCGGTTGAGACACCGTCGCTGAAGTCCGATGATCCTCAAATACTGAATCCTGAAGACGCCATCGTTGGCTCACGAGACGTTGTTTTCCGAGGGGAGACATACAAGACGATCATCTACGAACGCGAAAAACTACCCCCAAGTCATCAGCTATCCGGTCCAGCGATACTAGAAGAGTTGTCATCAACAACGGTTATTGGTCCAACACAGGACGCATACGTCGATGAGTATGGTAATGTCCACATCACGGAGGGAAATAAATGAAACCAAATAGTACAGACGATTACGATCCAGTCGCGCTTGAAGTCATCAGAAACGCAATCAAATCAACGGCTGAAGAGATGGGTGTCACCCTTACGAGAACAGCATATTCAACAAATATTAAAGATCGCAAAGATCTCTCCTGTGCTGTCTATTCAAAAAATGGCGAATTAGTCGCTCAAGCAGAGCATGTTCCACTTCATCTTGGTATGATGCCAAGCGCTGTCAAAGCTGCACTGAAGGAAGTGGATTCACTCAATCCTGGGGACTCGATTATGCACAATGACCCCTACTTGAGTGGCTCCCATCTCCCAGACGTTATGGTTTTCACTCCAGTGTTTAACAACGGAGAACGGGTTGGAATCGTCGGCAATCTCGCGCACCACGTTGATGTTGGTGGTTCTGCACCTGGTAGCACACCTCCAGATGCAACTGAGATTTTTCAGGAGGGTCTACGGTTCCCCCCGGTGAAGATTCGTAAAGACGGAAAAGTGGATCCGGAGATTGTTGACATTTTCTTAAACAATCTTCGAACTAAAGAAGTCAGTAAAGGAGATCTCTCTGCCCAAATATCGTCGAATCTTCGTGGGAAAAATAATATTGTTGAACTTGCAAAGAAGTATGGTAATAATCACTTGATCTCAAATATAGATATGATACTTGATTATTCTGAATCTCGCATGAGAAATAGCATATTGGAGATTGAAAATGATGTTGGAGCGTTTAGAGATTATATCGAAGGTGACGGAATTCTCTCTGAATCGACGGACATTCCGATTGAAGTAGAAGTTAAAATTTCTGACGATGAGATTTATGTTGATTTCGAGGGGACTGCCGAAGAAACAGAGGGTCCCCTCAATGCGGTTCGACCACTTACGTTGTCTTGTGTATATTTTGTCACGAAAGCTGTTGTTGATCCAGATCTACCCACGAATGATGGTGCGTATCGCCCGATCAACGTCCACACACCAGAAGGAACCGTTGTAAACGCGAATTTCCCTGCGCCTACAGGGATCGCGAACGCAATCACCTCACAGAGAATTGTGGATGCACTCCTTGGTGCTTTCAAAGAGATTGTACCCGAACGGGTAATGACAGCGTCGGCAGGAACAATGAATGGAGTAACGATTGGAGGGGAAAAACCGGAAAGCGGTGAATTCTACACGTATGTAGAGACGTACGGCGGGGGCCAAGGAGCAATGCATGATCTTGACGGAATGGATGGTGTACACACCAACATGACAAATACTAGAAACGCCCCTGTAGAAGTATTGGAAAACACATATCCATTCGAAATAAAACAATATGGTCTAGTTGAAAATTCAGCTGGTTCCGGAAAACACCGCGGAGGTCTCGGAATCATTCGTGAAATTTTAATTCGGAATGATGCCCAAGTAACGGTTGGGACTGATAGAAATCGCCATCGGCCATGGGGATCTTATGGGGGAAATGATGCACAAGGGACGAATATTACTCTGACCCATCCTGACGGGACAACGACGAGCCTGGGAACTAAGCAGACACTTGAAGTTGATGCTGGATCGACTTTCGTTTTCGAAACTGCAGGTGGCGGTGGCTGGGGAGATCCTCTAGAGCGCCCACCTGAAAAAGTTCTCGAAAACGTGAAGGATGGATACATCTCGAAAACTATTGCTGAGGAGGAATATGGAGTAGTTATTACCAACAGTGAAGTAGACTACGACGCTACAAAAGAACTTCGCCAACAAATACAGGAATAGCACTAACATACGAAAGTCTCCAATAATAATAACAGTTAACATGAAGGTACTAGTTACAGTTAAAGAAGTTACCACGATTGAAGATGGATTTGAGATCGAAGGAACAAAAATATCTGAAAAGTATCTCAGCACGGATTTAAACGAGTGGGATGATTACGCAATTGAAGAGGCCGTTCAACTCCAAGAAGAAGGTATCGCTGACGAGATTGTTACGGTTACAATCGGTCCCGAAGAGTGCGAGGAGACTATCCGGAAAGCACTCGCAAAAGGGGCCAATCGTGCTGTTCGCGTCTGGGACGATACTCTTGAGGATACCGATCTTCTCGATGTAAGTATAACAAGCGAAATTTTACGTGCTGTCGTTGAGGATGAAGATCCCGATCTTGTACTGATGGGTGTCCAAGCAGCCGATGATAATTTTGGGGCGACTGGCGTCTTCTTAGCTAAGGACATCGGCTACAATTGGGCTGCTGTTGTCAATCATTTAGAACATGACTTCGAAGACGGTGTCGCCACTGTCCGCCGGGAACTTGAGAGTGGGGTTGAGGAATACACCGATATTGAATTACCGGCAGTATTGACCATTCAGACAGGAATTAATGAACCGCGGTACGCTAGTTTGCGTGGGATCCGACAGGCACAGCGTAAGGATCTGAACTGCAAGGACTTCGTGGATCTCAGCATTAACAAAGATTCGATCGAATCGAGGCTCTCACTGACAGAAATGTACGAACCTGAAAGCGAAAGCGACGTCGTGATCTGGGAAGGTGATGCTGAAAAGACAGCTTTCCAGCTATCTGAGCTGCTTCGCGAAAAAGGGGTGGTGGGATGACAGATATCCTTGCAATTATGGATCACCGGCGCGGCGAACTACGGAATGTGAGCTACGAACTCATTACTGTTGGTTGCCAGCTTGCCAACGAAACAGATGGCAAGTTACACCTTGCAGTTATTAACGGGGCTAAAGAGTTCGCTGAGAAACTCAATCGTGAGGGAATTGATACGATCTACACCGTTGACTATGGTCAGGAGTTCAACCACGATGTTTACACACAGGCGATCGTCCAACTTTACGACACGCTTGCCCCGAAGTATATCCTCACTCCAAACAGTGTCAACGGACTCGACTACGCACCCGCAGTTGCAAACCAACTCGAACTGCCAATTGTCACTGACACTATCGATCTCGCGACCGATGGTGAGACGTTGATCGTGACTCGTGAGATGTACGGCGGGAAGATCGAGACGACGATCGAATTAGAGGGTATGGCCGTTGTAACGATCCGTGGCGCTAAGTGGCCAATGGAGGAGAATCCCGGCGATGCAGCAATCAAGCCGTTTGACGTCGAAATTGATGAGGGTGCGCTCGGTACGATGGTCAATGGCTTCAAGGAGATCAGCGGCGGCGACGTCGACATTAGCGAAGCTGACGTTCTGGTTTCTGTTGGGCGCGGTATTGAACAAGAGGAGAATATAGATCTCATTCACGAACTTGCGGATGCATTGGATGCGACGGTCTCCGCATCGCGGCCGATCGTTGACAATGGCTGGCTGCCGAAGAGTCGCCAGGTTGGCCAGTCCGGAAAGATTGTTACGCCCGACATCTACATTGCGATCGGAATCTCAGGTGCTGTCCAACACGTTGCGGGCATGAAAGGGTCGGACACGATTATCGCGATTAACACTGATCCCAACGCCCCCATTATGGACATCGCAGATTACGCGATCCGTGGCGACCTTTTTGAGGTTATTCCAAAGTTAATAGAATTATCTAAATAGTAAATATTCTATACCTATTGGTGATTACACAATGACAGTCGTAGCACAGACGGAGGTGACGAGGGAGACGTACTGGGGAATCAGCGCCACGGAGTACGCGGTGTTCTACCTTCTCGCGGCGATCACTATCTTCGTCTTCCTCTACGGCGTTTACCGACGCTTCGATCGGTACGCCGCCGGCGACGACGACCCGTTCGCACGTCTCGACGACCTCTCGACCCGCGTCGTCGAGGCGGCTCGAATCGCGCTCTCGAACGAGAAGAACTTCAACCGGGATCTCTACGGCGGCCTGATGCACTCGTTCATTCTCTGGGGCTTTCTGACGCTGCTGATCGCGACGCTGATCATCATGTTCGAGCAGTACGCCACGGAGATGCTGTTCGACGTGGCCTTCTGGCACGGCGACTTCTACCTCGCCTACCAGTTCATCGTCGACGCGATGGGTCTGTTGTTCGTCGTCGGGATCGGCATGGCGATCT
>NZ_REFZ01000035.1 GCF_003841465.1 Natrarchaeobius oligotrophus | reverse complement strand
AGCAGGCCGCGAAAGCTGGCCTGCTTCTTGAATACCTCCCCTCGTACGCACCGGAAATGAACCCACTCGAACAGTGCTGGCGTCAAGTGAACGAGGGACGTGCCAACAAACTCTATCGAACACTCTCCGAACTGAAAGCGTATCTCACGAGTAAACTCCCAACGCTGCACTCACCGAGGATCTATGAGTATCTCTGCTGATCCCTATCACTTTACCTGGCGCGGAACGCACGAGGGAGAGATCGAAGGGCTCGAAGCGACCGGCAACACCGTCGAGAGCCCCGGGATGACCATCAATCGGTTCGAGGACGGGAAAGCCGTCGAGGACATCAACTACTGGGACAATCTCGACTTCTTTCAGCAACTCGGTGTGATGGAGCCGCCGACTGGCTGATAGCTCCTCTCTCCGTATCTCCTTTCCTCGACTTCAGCTTGTTACCAATCACAGCCTCTCTTTTTTGGCGAGAGACCCCGTCGTTTCCGACGGGCGTGAATCGTCACACGAACGATTCCGGTGTTCTGTGGCCGTACTGGGTGCTAACCGACGCGGCGCGTCCGCGCTCATTCCGGAACAATCGGACAGTATCGGAGTTCCAACCCACGTCTCGCGGGTATCCTCCGCGTGAGAGGCGAGGATACCGACGGAAAACGAGTCAGATAACTCCGAATCCGTCGCAGGAGAGGGGTAACGGCTGTGTGGCCCAGCCAGCACCCTCTCGGGTGTCAAACCGTAACTTTCCAAACCAGCAAGCCTCCGCTCGTGGGAAGCCTCGACGTCGTCGGGCTATGCCCGACTGCCTGAGGGATCTCCGATCCCTCTCCGTTGACGAGGAGGAGGTCACACCCCGACGCTGTTGTCCGTTTTCAATAGAGCAGACCGAAGACGCTCAGAAGATCCGTGAGCAACGACCGATCCTCCAGGAACAGCTCGCTACCACCATTCAACCGACTGCTGAGGCTTAGCTAAAACCACTGCTCTTTTGTTATGTTCTGGTGAATCACTAGACTGCATCGATTTCCGGTGTGAAATTACACCGCCGAGAAAGTCTCGTTGGAAGAATTTTGACAGCAAACTCGAGAGAGCTGTTTTACCGGAGTGATCGAATGCTGATGTGGGGTGCACAAAGGGGACTAACCTCAACGCTGTCTGGTGATTCACCAATGGCTTGACGTTGCAAAAGCCATCGAATCCATAGGGTATTACGTTCTACATCGGTCCCGGAGAGTAGCAACTAGTAAGTACGACCGTATCCTCATCGAAGAACTTCATGTTTCATTACATGTAAGACGATCCTACTCCGGTCCCAATTGAAACAATACCTCTTTAGCAAGTCGGTCACTTACTCGTTTCAATGACTTCGTTACTGATCTCCGAGATTTTAGTTGGCGTGTATCTCGGCTTGATTGCGGCCCTCTTTCCATCGTTTATCACGTTCTCGATCGGCTTTGGTTTCAAGTATTTCACGAATGTCACGGTTCCAGGACTCGGTGTCGTTGCCCTCGGTGGAACACTCGCGGGCGTCACCGGCGGGCTTATGGGGTTGATGGATCCGCAGTTAGCCGGTAGTTGGACGGGGATCATCGCCATTCTCGTCATTTTGATGAGCTGTCTCTGGGCACACAGTCAGGGTGATAAACTCGGTGAAGCGACACCTCGGCGTCTCACACTCAAATCACTTCGAGAGAACCAACTCTCGGCTGAACTCGCGGAGCGGGTTGACTCCTACGGCCAGATCCGGATACGGCCAGCCGGAGAGATATACGCTATCGAAGGATATCCCCCACTACCGGAAGCCCTCCGCGAGCAATTACACAGTGGCTCCTGGAAGTTCCCGGCGAACCTTTCACTATCTGAACTGGAAACCCGACTCGAAGAGCGACTCACGACGGACTACGAACTGGCGGAGGTGGACGTGATAGTCGACAAACGGGGGCGAGCTGAAATAGCCGCGGCCCCGAGTGCGGCCGGGTTATCTCGTCGAATCCCTCCCGGGAGATGTGCCGTCTCGATACAGACGCTCCTGCCAACGGGTGTCGCTCGAGGCGATTCGGTTACGATCAAACTTCCTGATGGCGACGTAACAGGTCCCGTCGTGAGTGCTCGCACAAATGGGATCGATACGCCGAAAGAGCCAGATCCAGCATCGACGGAATCAGAAGATGGCGAGGCGGACGAGAAGGCGAAGAAGCCGCCTGCAATGACGACGACAGGTGGCGAAGGGCAGGTGACCGTGGCGTTACTGCTCACGGAAGCTCGGCGAGTCGTTCGGACGGACTTTGCACCGATGATCGTCCACTCCCGAGGGAAACAGCGCGAGTACGAAGCGATTGGCATCCTCAAACAAGACGGGAACCAGTTCCGAAACGTAACTATCGGTAACGGAAGTACGCTTTCGGGGACTACCATCGGGACAGCCCGGATACGGGATACCCATGGTGTCGGGATATTGACGATTCAACGGGCCACAGAGCAGCTCATCGCACCGAGTGGGATGACCGAACTCTTGGCGGGGGATACTCTCATCGTTGTCGGGAGACCCGATCAACTTCGGGCGTTCGAGGAGGTGGCCACATGAATAGTACTGGGTTCCTCCTCACGAACCCGGTGATTGCAGCCGTCTTTCGAATCGTTGGAGTGGCGCTGTTAGCCGGTGCTGTGACGACGATCGCGACATTCGTTTACAGAGTCCGAGTTCGAAACACACTTCCTGATGGTGCGACACTTATACTTGGGCTCGGCGTCGTCGCTATCTATCTCAACACGCGCCTCGTTTTCATCCAATACGCTGGGGAAACTGGTGACCCGTTGTCAGTCAGTGAGGCGCTGATCAACGTAACCGTGTTCGTCGTTGCCGGTATCGCGGCGTACGGCGGCCGCCACATCGGCGATACCCTCGGAACCTCCGACCGGCTCTCGTGGGGATGGCTCCAACCGGACTTGAGCCCTATTGTCCGAGCGACGGGTCGGTTCATCACCGTCACGTTTCCGGACGAGATAGACGATATCGACGGATACGATCCCGTTGCCGACGACTCCAAGACAGCTCTGAAAGGCCGGACAATGGATTTCCCACGCGGATTGACGATCTCCGAACTTCAGTCTGAAATCACGGCTCGGCTCAGAGCGGAACACGATATCGGCTACGTCGACCTCGAGATTACTGCGGACGGAACCGTCGAATACCTTGCAGTTGGTCAGCGCCCGGCGGGAATCGGGCCGACGCTGCCTCCAAAATCGGCCGCAGTCGCGATTCGTGCCGATCCGCCCTTCAGCGCTTCACCGGGCGATACATTACAGCTGTGGTACAACGGCGACGATGGTGAGAAACACCTTGGAACGGCTGAACTGCGATCGAGTGCCGGGCAGATAACGACAGTCGTAACGGACGAAGCAACTGCCAATCGAATCGACCCAACTGTCGAGTATCGGCTGATGACGCTCTCGGCAGATTCGTCCCCAGATCGGGAGTTCGCCGCGATACTCCGACGCGGTGACGAGACGATGAGTGTGATCGAAATCGGCACGGAAAGTCCGCTAGTCGGTGTCTCGGCCAGTGCGCTAGATGTTACGATCCTCTCAATTCGGTCACCCGGTGGAGATATAGAGACGATGCCGGACAGAGAGCGATTGATCCAGCCCGGAGACAACGTGTTCGCGATTGGTCGTCCCAATACGTTGCGCAAGCTGGAGGTCTCCAACGACGTGCAGCTGGTCGAAAGTGATACCGACGTGAAAACGGCTGTTGAAAATGCTCTCGAGTGGGACCGTGGTGATGAGTTACCAGCAAAACCAATCGAAGGAGATCGACCTGCTGAAGGAAATGCCACAAATAACGGGGGAGATCTGCCTTGATGCGGCGATCTCTCCGCACCATCCACGCTGTGTGAGGTGTCGATCTACTCGAGATGAAACGAAACGTTGTACACGAGTTCGGCGCTTGCCGGTAGATCGGACGGCGTCTTCGACTGGTGCTCCATCGCTTTTCGCGAGTATCGTAACCTCCTTTGCGTTCGTACAGCCTAACCACACGACCGATTCGGTCTCGAATCTGAGCCGACGTGCCCGTGTTTCCGTGGCAACTCAGCGGGAAACTCGGTCGCTACCGTTCGCCGCGGAATTTGACTGATTGCAACCCGTCTTCATCGACGCTCTCGAGGGGTCCTTCCAGAGCCGATCGATGATCCGGTTGTTTCGATTGGATAGCGAGCAGCAATCAGTGTACGGAGAGTCGGGCGTCGACGCTCGGATCCCCGGGTCTCGAGTAAAATCACACGCAGGATTGCCAGTAACACAGTGTCCACGTGAGGATTCCGAAACCCGATGGCAGAGTGATGTACTGTCGACTGATTTATCGGGGGAAATTTGTTGACACAGATTTATTATCTAGTAGCTTTCACGTATGTCGATGGAAGAATTACGCCCGGCCCCATCGCTGCAGACGCTCGATGATCTCGTCGAAACGACGTTCACAGCCGACGGTGACGGCGACGTGGAGTTTCGGTTGATAGAACTCGATACGTCGCGTGACGTCATCGACGACTGGGAGCAGTTCACGCTCGTTTTCGACGGTCCCGAAGGGACGTCCCTCGACGGCAAAATGTACCGGCTGATCGGCGAGGATGGCGAGTGGTTCGATCTCTCGCTCAGTCCGACGCCGAGCGGGAGTTCCGACCCGACAGACGTGTACTACGAAGCGCCGGTCTCCCGGGAAGTCTCCGGTCGGCTGGCGACCGATGAATCGGGGGATTCCCCCGAGGCTGAGAACGCGGCCGTCGACGCGTCGCAGCTCTCCGTCGAGGAGTACATCGGTGGGATCAGCATGTTCGCCGGAACGTTCGCTCCGAAGGATTTCATGCTGTGCGACGGGCGTCAGCTCCAGGTCGCGAACTACCAGGCGTTGTTCAGCATACTCGGGACGACCTACGGCGGGAACGGACAGACGATGTTCCAGCTTCCCGATCTGACCGGCCGAACCCCGATCGGGGCGGGACATGGGACGGGGCGGACCCATCGAGAACTCGGCGAAACTGGTGGAGAGGAGCAGGTCACCCTGACGACGAACGAACTGCCGACACACAACCACGGGGCACAGTCGACTCTCCCAGTAAGTAGATCCCAGGGAAACACCGGAGCACCCGGCGGAAATCACCTTGCCCGATCTGAGGACGTAGAGATCTATGCAGATTCAGCCGGTGCAGACATGTCTGTCGAGATGACTATCTGGGACACTGGTAGGGGAATGGCACACGACAACATGTCTCCATATCTGGCGATCAACTACGTCATCGCAGTCCAGGGCTACTATCCACAACGTCCCTGAAACACCGATTTTGTCCGGGGATCTGCTCGGACACAGATTCTTTCGGTTTCTCGTTCTCCGTTGTTCGCTACTCGAGGAACTCCTCGACCGGGGTACCTCGCGACCAACACCGTTTGAACAGGCCGCAGAGCCAGCTTCGTGCTTCCGGAGCGTCGCTTATCGCGAGGACTGTTGCGATCCCGGTCTCGTCGTTTGCGCCAACGGTAACGACATCCTCGTGGAGGGCAAACGAGAACGGTATCCCTTCGGAGACCTGTATCGTTACGTTCTCCGCGACGATGATCTCGTCTAGGAGATCCGGGGTTAGGTTTCGAAACGTCGAGAGGACCCTCGGTGTCAGACACATTTCGACGTCCATTCCCGAGTTTCGAACCTCGGTTGTCCCCCTGACGACGGAATCTCGTGAGCCGATTGCGGGAATCGCAAATCGGATCCGGTGGGAGGTCTCCCAGAGATCCATCGCGCGATCGGTCGCTACGTACGGGTTGGTTTCGGTCGCAACGACGAGTTCGGCGTCGATGAGCAGGTGAGCGTTCGCTGCGAGTTCCCGCGAACTCACTCCGAGTAGAAGCGGTTCGAGTCGGTCGATAGCCGTCATGGAATCGAGAAGACGGTTCGTAGCCTCGACCACTACCGCTCCTCGCGGGCTCGTCCGAAATCCATCCGGAGTCTGTTCGAGAAATCCGTTTTGCTCGAGAGCAGTCGTCGCGCGGTAGACCGTTGCGCGAGAGTGATCGACCCGATCTTCGATCGCGCAACGAGTCTGTGGCGTCCCGTAACAGGCAGCGAGAATGTCCGCCCGGTTACCGACAGCCAGCGCGTCCTGGAGCGCCTTTGTATCCATATCTGACACGATGTCTCCCCTGATATAATTGTTCACCGATGAGACGGCCGTTCATCGATGAAACATCAAAAAAGAAAGTAATATAGAAGTGGAAGATATTTTGTTGACGATGATGATCCGCCGATCTCCGCACGCGATTGGGGTATTGTTACTCATGTTTTTACTGGTACTTACTGCAGGGGTGTTTGCGGTATCGGGTGACCTTTCTGATTCGAACGTACTGCCAAACGCGTTCGAAGATGATACAAATGGCGTCTCGGTGAACGAACTCGGCGGTGTCGGTGGTGCTGAAGCGACCGCTGGTGGGACGTACGACAGACCGACTCGAACACCATCGTTTTCGGTGACCTCGAGTTCGGCGGGGACGAGTCTCGGTCCGAATCTCCTGGAGAACCCCACGTGTACTGTGGACGAACAAAGTGAGGGTGAGGAGCCGCTTCACTGGACGGTCGAGCAGGGTGAGATCGAATGCAACGAGCCCGAGCCTGATTTCATGCCAGATCCCAGAGTGGGCGACTACGTGTTCATCGACTGGGAGGATCTGGAACCGACGACGGACGAATCCATCGTCACGCAAACGGTTCCGGTCACGGGTGGTTCTGAGTACCAGTTCAGCGTGTGGGTTGGGTCCGACGAGGTAGATGACGACTACGCGCAATTTCAGGTCGAGTTTCTCGACGACGGTAGCCCCATCAGCGAGGGAGTGATCGATAGCGGTGAATTCCAGCCCGAAGACCCCAACGAACCCGACCAGTACGTCGAGACGACGGCGGCCCCGGAGAACGCCGACGAAGCGGTCGTGCGAATAATTCTGGTAAACGGCGGAGATTTTGGTCTCGATAGACCGCTGCTGTGGGCCGATGAGGTGCAGTTCCAAGAGCTCAGCGACGCACCGACGGCATTCGACGTCGACGGCGTCGAAATGGGGATCGAGCAGACGCTCGCTCCCGACTGGACGCTCTTCGACGCCGAGTTCGGCGAGGACGATGACGATCGCGGATTCGACGACTCCGGAGAGATCAGCCACTTCGGCGGCGGAGACCTCTCCGGTGACGTTACAGATCACGAGCCAGGTGACGAGGTCGGGTTCGCTGGCGGAACGCTTCAGGTCAACGCCGACGGGTCGTTCAGCCTGACGAACCCGACGCAGACGGGCACGTTCGAATTCGACTATCGACTGGAGTATGAAGGTGACCACGACGACGCGACCGTCGACCTCGAAATTTTCGATCACGAACTGGAGAATCCGCGGTGTGAGGAGTGGGACGACAACGCGCAGGACCAACCAATCGGGTGGGACGGTGAAGATCTGTCCTGTCACGACCTCGAGGACCTCCCGTTTACCGACACCGACCACACGGCCGTCGGAGAGCGGTCGTTCACGGACAATTATCTCTCGCTGGACGACGAGGTCCACACCGAACAGACCGTCTACGTCGTCGGTGAGGAAACCTACACCGTTTCGGGACTGTACGGAACCGACACCGAGGAATACTCCGGAACGGTCGAGTTCGAGTACCTCGATTCGGACGGCGACGTGATCTCCAACGAGGGGTTCACGCTCGAAGCGCTCCAGTCCGACTCGAGTACGGATTTCGACCGATTCACGGAAACCACCGACGCGCCCGACGACGCGAAGCGGGCGACCCTTCGACTCACCGTCGTTCGTCCGAGCGGGCACGAGGATCCGGCCGGGGTGTACTTCGACGACCTCTCGATCGAGCGCGGCGATCCGGGTGATGATCCGGTGAACGCCCGCGACGTCGAAACCGAGGTCGGGATCTACCACGCGTTCGAGCCGTCGGAGACGTTGTTCGACGACTGGGGCAACGGCGTAGACGAACTCGGGACGCCCGAGGCGGACCTCGTGAACTTCGGCGGTGGAGATCTCTCGACGAGCGTAACCGACTTCGGGCCGGGTGAGTCCGTTTCCTTCGCCGGCGGAACGCTCACCGTCGAGGCCGACGGATCGTTCAGTCTCGAGGAACCGACCGACGTTGGAACTCACACCTTCGAGTACGAGATCGAGAACGAACACGACTCGAGTACCGCGACGGTCGAAATCTGGGTACGAGACAGCACGCTGTTGGATGCTGATTGTGCCCCCGACTCGTTCGACGCGTGGGACGACGTCTCTCCCGGAAACGGCAACATCGATTGCATGGATCCCCAGGAGTCCGGAACGGCTCAGCCGAACGGCGAGCAGAATCCGCCGGTTCCGCCGTACGCGATCGGAGATCGGGGCGGTGACGGATACGACGCGGTTGCCGAACAGACGATCCCCATCCGCCCCGGATACAGCTACGAACTCGCCGGATTCGTCGGAACCGAAGCGACGCCGGAGGAGAGCTACGCCACGCTCGAAGTCGACTATCTGGACGAGGACGGAGCGCAACTCTCCGTCTCGGAGGCAGACGACGTCGACCTCTCCGAGATGCGATCTGACGGTACGACCGAGTTCGACGCGTTCTCGGACACGACCGTTCCACCCGAGGACGCGACGCACGCCACCGTTCGAATTTTCATCAACAGTACCGAGGAGATGGAGCTGGGTGGAGACGCATACGCACGCGCGTACGTCGACGATCTGTCGTTCGAACTGCTCGGACTCCCACCGGAGGCGAACGACGTCGATGGACTGGAACTCGACGTAGACGACACGCTCACGGCATCGGTCGTCGAAGATCACGGTCACGGCACCGACGACCTCGGCGAACCGGGGGCGGAGGTGGCGAGCTTCGGTGGTGGCACGCTCGACGGAACCGCCACAGACTACGACGCGGGCCAGACAGCCGAGTTGGCGGGTGGCGACCTGACGATCGAGTCCGATGGCTCGCTCGAACTGACTGCCCCAACCGAAGACGGCACCTACCAGTTCGACTACCGCCTCGAGAACGACGCCGGCTACGACGAGGCGACGGTGACGCTCGAGGTCTTGGCGCCGAACGTCACGGTCATCGGGATCGTCACGGACGCCACGTTCGAGACTCCCGTTTCCGACGTCGACGTCGAACTCACGGACGGGGACGGAACGTACACGACTGAGACGAACGCGAGCGGGGTGTACGAGGCCGTGGTCCCCGGAACGGGCGAATCGTACACGGTGAACGCGAATCGCGTGGGGTGGCACGAACACCAGACGACCGTGACAGTCGGTCCTGCCGACGAGACGGTGACCGGCGTCGACCTCGAGATCACCGGCGATGCGAGGGACACGATTTCCCTTCGCGACTGGGTCACCGACGGAAAACTGGAGGGAGCGACGGCGACGATCGAACACGAGACGTTCGGCGTCGCCGAGGACGCGTTCACGGCCGATGGGGGCGGAAATATGGAAATCGTGTTGCCGGGTGGCTTTACGTACTCGTACACGTTCTCGCAACCGGGCTACGATGGCACCCACATACCGTTCCGCTCGCTAGTCCCTGGCGACCAATCAACGGCAGACTGGGTGCTGGCCGGCAATGCCGAAATCGCTGGCACGGTAACGGACGGCGAAACCGGCGAGGGGGTCGCAGGCTCGACCGTCACCGCCGAAAACGGCGTCGGCGCATACGACGCAACAACGAACGGGAACGGCGCGTACACGATCGAGTACGTCCCAGGCGGCCACGACTACGACGTAGAAATCGAAGCAGACGGCTACGTGACGGTCGTCGAATCGGACGAATCCGTCGGTGACGAAGCGACCCACACCCTCGATTCCGAACTAACCGGCAACGCGACGGTCGAGGGAACCGTCGAGGACGAGCGTACGGGTGACGGGATCGAAAACGCCGACGTGATCGTCGTCTATCCGAGCGACGCCGAGTTCACGGTCGAGGACGCGACGGACGCGGACGGTTCGTTCACCATCGAAACCGTTCCCGGAACGAGCGAAGAGTACGCCATCGTCGCACAGGCACCCGGATACAAAGCGGGGGACAGCACGGTTCTGGTGGATGACGGCGCGCTTGCGGATGCCGGCGCGATCGAACTCGCCGGAGACGCCTCCGTGAGCGGGACGGTGAAAGATGCGACGCTCGAGGGCATCCCGGAGGTCGACGTGACCGTCTCGAGTGAGTCCGTAGCGTACACGACGACGACGGACGGCAACGGCGAGTACGCCGTCGAGAACGTCCCCGGAACCGGAGTGGAGTACACGGTGAGTACCGATCCAGACGGCTGGGACGCGAACTCGACGACCGTGACGGTCGGAGACGGTGCGGAGGCACAGGCGGACCTCACGCTCATGGGAGCGAGAACCAACAGTATCGAGGTTCACGATCGGCTCTTCGAAACCGCTGGTGAGGAGTACCGGATCGGAAATGCATCGGTCGACATCGAACACCACAGGGGTGATGACGGACCGACGCTCGGCGAGGCGACGGTGACGACCGGAAGCGATGGAAGCAGCGTGGCCGTTGCGTTGCCCACAATGCCGACGCACCTCGCACCCGGTGGGACGATCGGTGACGATGAGATCCGGTACACGGCATCCGCTGACGGGTACGAACCCAACACGAACTGGGAATCGCTCGATGTCGATATTCCCATCTCTCTCACTATCGGTGGAACCGGATCGGTGAGCGGCACCGTCGTCGATGAAGGGACCGGCGACGGGATCGAAGACGCGGACGTTACCCTCGAGTATCCGACCGGCGAGGCGGTCGCCTTCGAGGACGCCACTGACGCGGATGGAGAGTACACGATCGAGGACGTTCCGGGAACCGGCGAAGAGTACGAGATCACCGTAAGCGCGGACGGCTACGAGTCGAACGCCACGGCGGTCGCCGTCGGCGATGGAGAGAACGTCGAACGCGACCTCGCGCTCTCGGGTGACGCCACGATCGAGGTGGAACTCACCGACGAGAATTTCGAATTCCCGATCGAAGAGGCGACGGTCGAGGCGACTGCGGACGACGACCGCGGTCCGTACTCGGCGACCGAACACGACGGCGTCTACACGATCGCGACCGTCCCGAGCGGCGTTGACTACGAGGTATCGATCTCCCACGACGCCTACAAGGACGAGACGATCGACGACGTCGCGGTAGAGAGCGAGGAGACGACGACGCTCTCGAACGAGCTGATCGGCAACGCAGTGATCGAGAACGTGATCTTCGATGCAATCTTCGAGGACGCACAAGACGTCTACGTGGGTACCACCCTCGAGTTCGAGCGCATCCACGGCGAGTCGACGCAGCGTTTCACCGTCGTCGACCTCGACGACGACGTCCACGAGCAGGCGATCCCCGGCGACGGCGCGGTGTACAACGTGACGGCCACGCACGGCACCTTCTACGAGCCGACGACCGAGACGGCCGGCGAGCTCGACCCCGGTGACGAGGAGACGGTCGAACTCCCGCTCGTCCGGGTCGGCCAGGAAACCGTGGTGGGGACGATCAGTGACGAGCGGACGGGCGCACCCATCGCGGACGCGAACGTGACCCTCGAGTTCGTCGACGATTCGGTTGTCGACGTCGAGTTGATCCACGAGACGACGACCGACGCTGACGGTGGCTACGAGGTCGAGGGAGTCGTTGGCGGTCCCGCCTTCGACCGCGAGAAAACGTACGACGTGACGGCCGAGCGTGACGGATACGAGACCACTACCATCACGGCGGGCGTCGGCCACGACGAGACGACCGTCATCGACGTGACGGCGCTCGGAAACGCCTCCGTGAGCGGAGTCGTCGAGGACGAGGTGACGGGGACTCCGATCGCCGATGCTGACGTCCAGGCCGTCCCCACCGAAACCGGCGGCAGTTACGCCGCGGAGACGGACGCCGACGGCCAGTTCACCCTCGAGAACGTCGCCGGTACCGGAGAGCAGTACGAGGTCTCGATGAGCGCGGACGGCTACCGTTCGGAGACGACGACCGTCTCGGTGGGTAACGACGAGAACGTCTCCGACGTGACCGTTGGACTCGAGGAGGGTGTCATAGAACAGTTAGCATACCTAAGAGCAGGGTGAACGCTGAGGTGGAATGAGTTCAGCGACCCTGCAAGATGAGCCTTGGATAGACGAGTTCTTTAATCTCGTGGCAGTCGAGACGCTT
>NZ_REFZ01000034.1 GCF_003841465.1 Natrarchaeobius oligotrophus | reverse complement strand
CAGCCTCAACCCCCGGCAAAACCCGTTGATGCCAAAAGGCCGCCGTCGCGGGGTTTCACCCCGCTCCGGCGGTGAATCGCTCACTCTGTTCGCGAATGCGAGAGCGAGTTTGCCCGTTCCATTCGCACGTGTAGTGTACGTTCACTGACCGAGATCTCCGCATTAGCGGACTACTGATTTTCCGGTTAGTACAGGCGCAAGGCTGAGCAAAACAGAGTTTTCACTCACTATCTCACACCAAGTATAACCGAGTACGGTGCTACTTTGAACTGTGGTGAATCACAACACACGCTCGGAGTCAGTTCAGAGTCAATACGATTGGTCAAATGTAGCACCAAGCATGGCTGTCATTGATGTCCTTGCTTCTTTGGAAGATGTTAGACCAGTTCATCTTCCGACAGTCCTGGAGGATCCACTGTATGATTTTATCGACCCGGAGGCACTTGATTCGCTTGTTACTGATGAGGAGACGATTTCTATTTCGTTCACTGTTGCCGATTACGATGTCCAAATTAACGGAGACAAGTTGAGAATCTATCATGATTGAGGTCACTGGTGGAACCTTACGGTAAGTTTGTATGTGTAGTATACGCTCATTGTCCGAGATTTCGGTAATAGCGGACTACTGATTTTCCGGTCAGTACAGGGCAACGATTTACCGCTATCAGTTTCTGTCGAGCGACAGGGTCGAATCGTCTGGCCACCAATCCCGTCCTCGAATAGCCTGATGGATCTGTACAACGATCCCTAACAGTGGTAGTTCCAACAAGGGCCCAATGACCAGTGCTAGCGGAATCAACGGTTCGTGTGGAAACGCGACGACTGCGATTGCAAGAGCTGTCGGGGAGTTTCGTGACAGAACGGTATTGTTGAAACAGACCATCTCTTCGTACGAGAACGATAGCGCCCGCCCGATTCCGAACCCGAGAGCGAGATTAATACCGTAAAAGAAGACGACTGGTACCGCAAGCAACGCGAGCAGTTCCGGATTCCCGACGACCTCTTGTCCCTGTGAAGCGAACATCGCGCCGATGGCGAGACTCAAGAAGACGATCTGAAGTGGACTGAGTTTCGGGAGGAACGACCGTCTGAACCACCGGTCGCTTCGCCAGCGGATCAGCCCCTTTCGCGCGATCGTTGCAAGAACGAGTGGGACGATCAACACGAGAACGACACTCTCGATCAGTAACCCGAGCGGGAGTTCGACGAGCTCACCCGCCAACACGTACAGATAGACGGGTAACAGGACGAGTTGTAAAACGAGATTGTACGGAAGAATGGATGTCGCTAGCGGGACATCGCCATCGGCGATGTCAGTGAAAATCAGGTACCAGTCAGTGCATGGTGTAACCATGAGCATGATCAGTCCCACCCATAGCGCCGGATACTCACGAAGGAAGATCGCACCGAGAACGACGGCGAGCAGTGGATTCCACACGAAGTTGACCAGGAGACTCGATCCGGCAACGCGACGATTTCCGAAGGCGGATCGGAGCTTCGAAAGCGGCATCCCCGCGAACGCTCCGAACAGCATCACCATCAAAAATGGGAGGATGAGCGCGTCTGCAACTGATGCGACACCGGAAACCTGACCGAGCGCGAGTCCACCGATGATCGCTCCGAGGACGAACACAGACTGATATTTTTCGACGGAATTCATCCTCAGTTCTCATTACGAAGGAAGGGCCGTAAACACGCGTCTTTCCGTCGAGGTACTACCGGGACGAATACGAATCATCTCGCATCGTTATCGGACACTGACGATCTCGAAGACCGGTGATAGACAAACCACAAAAGTTCGAAGTGCGTACAGCTACCCGGGGAAGGGCCTGCAAATTGCGTTAGCTGTAGGCTGTGTCGAACCATCACCGCGCTTTACATCACTGATCGCCGGCTGTGACGGAGACGTCTGAAACCGCCGCGAATCGCTCCGACAGTGCGTCGTCGCGATCTCGACTCCAGTTCGGTTTCTGCCGGTTTCGAACTGCCCGGAACGGACTCGAGCGTCGACTGTCCGACGCTCGGCGTCGTTCGAGTATCGGTCGAGGCGCGAACGGCTGACGGTCATCGACCGCCGAACGGGTGGTCCTGAGAAATCGGCCGAACGCGAGCAACGCGTCGGCTCCCGGAACGGTCACGGGCGTTGTCCGACCGGAACCGGTCCTCGAACGCCTCGGGTGACGGGTCGACCTCGTCGACGGACTCGTTTACGCCTGAGTGCGACTCTCACCGACTCCGTAGAAGAATACGGCGTAGAACGCGACGACGATCAGCCACACGGTGAAGACGGACAGCACGATCATACCTTCGAGTCTGATTTCGAACCGTATCTGCGGTGTACGGTCGCTACTCATCAACCTTTCCGTACTGTTCCCGTTCACGCTCGGATCGCAGGACTGGCTCGAGCGGTCTCCCGATCGATGATCGTCGTTTCGATCGGTGTGGACCCGGTTGTCCGAGGGAGATTGCGTTCCGAGCCTGCGACGGCGGCTGTAGCACGATTGAGACGGTTTACTGTAACGGCGCGCCCGCGACCCGGGCGGCAGGTGCACCGGTACATCGGTACAGTAATCCGTACGACGCGTTCACGGGCTCGTTCGTCGTCGCTTTCGAGTCCTTTCGACGTGTTGGCTCAAAATAACATCATGATTTATATAAATAGAGGTTGTACAGCCTCGGGCAATGCTAGACAACCACTATCACCCTGGTGGAACCGAGATCGGAGTTGACGATTCCGGGGGGGACCACGCTGTGGTCTCCCCCAGTACAGCGTTCCGTATCATCGCGTCCGAGCGACGGCGACACGCGCTTCGGTACTTCACGAGACGATCGACGGATGCCGCGACCGTCGACGAGCTCGCCGCGTTCGTCGACGAGCGCGTCGACGAGCGCGATCGACGCAGGATCGAGATCGAACTCGTTCACGAGCACCTTCCTGCGCTCGTGACGGCAGGACTCATCGAATACGACGAACGAAACAGACGAGTCCAGTACGCCGGAAACGCGTTGATCGAGCAGTGCCTCGAGCTAGTTTCTTCTCACGATCTCGACTGATTGCGGCGCAACTCGGAAGAGTCGGACGGCGATTGCATCCAACTCAGGTTGGCGCATCCTCCGTCGATTCGGGTGATTGATTTATCGGATCGACCCGGACGTCGTCGGGACCGCAGACGAGAACGGAGTATCCGTTGTAGGTGAACTCGATCCGCACGCTCGAGCCGCCCTCGGCGTCGGCGGGTCGGAACAGCGCGTCGAGCGCGTCCGTATCGATCGCCTCGTAGAGCGGTGGGTCGAGTTCCGCGGGCTGCGTTCCGTCGAGCGCGGCAATTTTCTGAACGACCGTGATACTTACTGACTCCCCGTGCCCCATACACGCCGTGCAATGAACCAGTAAAAAAAGACCGAGGATTCTTTTCTGACGTGCGTCTGACCATCGTCTGACGCCGACCGTCGCTACCGCATTCGAACTTACGATGGCTGGACCGTCCGATCTCGGAAATCGAGCGGACCATCGACCGCGAAGAACCGGTCATCGGTCCTGCACTCTGATACCGTCCTGTACCAATCGCGCGTTCCGTTCGCGCTCTATGTACTCGGCGAGTTCGTCGTGTTCGTACAGCTGGGCGATCACGTCGGCGTACAGCGTCCGCCAGGTAATCGCGTAGATCGGCGACTGGCCCCACGCACGCAGTTCGGGAACGAGTTCGTCGTACGTCCGGTGGCGCTCTTCGAACCGGTCGATGGCTTCGAGTACCCGTTTTGCGGCTTCCCGATCGTCCTCGGCGTCGTCGATCGCGCGGTTGAGTCGCGCTTGCCAGCCTGCGACTGCTTCCTGCATGTCCGCCGCCGCGGTTTCGTCGTCGTCCGGCAGTCGCTCGAGAATCGGTTTCGGAACGCCAAGCGAGAGTTCCTCCATACGTTGCCGTTTCTCGGCCACCGGCAAGAAACCACGCGCTCTCGAAACTTCGCCCGCGACTGACGCGTCGTCCATCTGGGGTCGACGGATTGGTCGCTTCGACGGCGGTGGCCGATATCCGTCTCTTCGACTCCCGTTCCCTGCACGTCGGCCGGACTGCGGATTTGATATCGCAGTATGGAATTTATCCGTTGTCGTCGCGTCCGTTCGAGAACGGAACGGGCGACGCGAAACCGGCCGTCGTCTACAAATCACGGTGGGCGCCTCGACGCTGCGCGCGCGAGAACTATTACAACCACTAACGGAACTGTGGAACGGCGATGGTACCAGTCTCGAGGGCGAGTCCGCCGTCCGTCGCGCCGTCCGCTCTCGGGAGCTACGTTCTCTCGGTCTCCGTGCGGATCGGCCGCCCGATTCGTCCCGTTCGAGCGGGATTTCCGAGACCGATACGGCGGTTCGCACCTCGTGTAGCCGCCAGTCGACGTCGAGGCCGGGACGCCGTTCCGGTCGAGTCGTAACGAGGTGTCACCCGGTTCCTCCGTTGGTCGACTCGAGCGGTGGGATCGTCACTACTGATACCGACGACGAACCGATCGCACACGCAACGGTCCGCCGTCTCGGTTTGCTCCGGTGGCCGCCGGACGTTCCGGCTAGCGGCCGGTGCCCTCGGACGCGATCCCGACGACGCACTGCCGGAGCGGTTCGTCGTCCGTCGACTTCGGCTCAAGCGGTCGGTCGAAATTGCAGGTACCGAGACGAGCGGCCGTCCCGGACGGTGGAGTCCGTGTTGGTTGTGATTAAAGCGCATGCCCACGATACTCCACCGATTTCCCTGCCGCCAGCCGTCGACTCGAGTCGATCCGCCTTCGTCCGCCCTCGAGGACCGTTTTCGCGACCGATCCTCGATGCGGTATCCGCAACCGCGGTTGTCGGCCTCGAAGCAGGGGTGTGAGCGCGACGATCGGGTCGGCTCTCGTTTTACGCGTTCGAGACGTTCCGTTCCCACCACAGTTGCTGGAGTGGGGACCACCGGACACGACCGCACTGCGACCGACCGTTCGACGCCGTCGACGATCGACCGGCCCACCGTCACCGCGACGCCGACTAATAAACCATCTACTGCGATACGAATTCTTTCGGAAGTTTCGGAATCGACCCGACCGGGCTTAAGTCGCTCCGGCAGAAACCTCACTGACGTGATCGTCGACGACCGCGTCCTGCGCGAGGACTTCGTTCCCAGCGAGGTGGTCCACCGCCACGACGAGGTGAACCTCCTCTCGGAGACGCTCGAGCCGCTGCTGTACGATCGGAGGCCGAACCCGGCGTTTCTCCTGGGTCCGACGGGCGTCGGAAAGACCTGTATCGCGCGGTACACCCTGACTCAGCTCTGTAAGCAGGAACCCGCCGTCGAGGTCGCCTACGTCAACTGTTGGCAGGAGTACACCCGGTTTCGGGTGCTCTACAGCGTCCTCGAGGCGGTGGGTCGAACGACGGGCGTCCACCGGTCGACGCCGAAAGACGAGCTGTTCGACCGACTGGGTCGGACGGACGATCGACCGATCGTCGTCATCCTGGACGAGGTTGACCAGCTCGAGGAGACGGCCGCGCTCTACGACCTCCACCGGCTCGGGCACGTCTCGCCCGTGTTGATCGCCAACCGCGAGGACGAGATGTTCGCCGGATTCGACGACCGGGTCCGCTCTCGGCTTCGCGCCGGAACCCGGGTTCGATTCGACCGGTACGGCACGGACGAACTGACGGCGATCCTCGAAAAGCGTGCCGAGATGGCCCTCGAGCCGGGATCGGTCACCGCCGACCGGTTGCGAACGGTCGCGAACGCGGCGTCGGGCGACGCCCGCGTCGGAATCGGTATCTTGCGTTCGGCCGCCCTCGAAGCCGAGCGGCGGGGGGCGACGTCGATCACCGACGACGTACTCGAGGCGGCGACGCCGGACGCGCGGACGGCGATCAGGCGCAAGACGATCGAGGGACTGATCGAACACCAGCGAATCCTGTACGAACTGATCGCCGATGCGGGCGAGATCGAGCCGGGTAAGCTGTATTCGGCGTACGAACGGCGCGTCGACGACCCGAAGACGACGCGGACGCTCCGGAACTACCTGACGAAGATGGTCCACTACGACCTCGTCGAGGCGGTCGGCGAACGGCGCGGCCGGACGTACCGCCTCGTCGACGAGGACGCCCGCCTCGACGCCGAGTGACGAACGACCGGTGCGACGTGCGATCGACCCTCGTCCGTGCGCCGGGCGCACCGTTTCGGAAATCCGATACGGAACGCCGAACTGCCGTTTCGCGTTCGAGCGAGCGATCGACGCCGCCGTTCGAACGGTTTCGGAAAATCGGAATCCGCACGCCGTCGCTTATGCGTTCGTCGCTCGAGCGACCGAGTATGCGCTCACTCGAACTGGAATCCGGACTGACGCTGCTTGCGGTACCGACGCCGCGGTCGACGATCGTCCACCGACTCGTCTGCGATCGCCTCGCCGACCGCCGCGAGGCGGGCGAGAGCGGAGCCGGCGCGTCTGCCTACTGGATCGACGCTCGAAACGCGGCGGCACCCCGCGTTCTCTACGACCAGGTCTCGAGCCCCGGCGTTCTCTCCGATCTTCGGATCGCGAGAGCGTTTACGGCCTACCAGCACCACTCGCTGGTCCGGGAGGTTACCCGCCGGTGCGACCCGACCACCGAGTTACTCGTCGCGCCGAACGTCGCCTCGCTCTACGGCGACGACGACCTCCCTGCATACGAGCGCGAGGATCTGCTCGCCTCGAGTCTCGAGACGCTGTCGGAACTCGGTCGGGTGCTCGACTGTCCGGTGGTCGTCACGAGCGCCGACGACGAACGAGCGGCGACGATCGACGACTACGCCCGGTCGACGATCGAGTGCGTCCGAACGCGGGAGGGCGTTCGGTTCGAGACCGACGGTGAGGCCGTTACGACGGGGTACTGGCACGGCACTTACTGGCAGACGACTATCCCCTACTGGGTCGACTGCTGTGGCACCGTCGACCGGCTCGATCCCGTTACCGCGGCCGATCGCGGCCTGCTCGAGGTGAGCGCCTGATGGGGCGAACGAATCCGACCTACCGGGATGCCGTTCGATCGATCGAAGCGGACTGGGAGCCGATGCGCCGGGCGCTGCGCCGGGAGTACCAGGACGACTTCGATCGACTGTTCGACCGCGCGCGCGGCTTCGCGGACGCCGCGGGATACGCTAATCCGACGGATCCGGAACGCGCACTGCTGTTGTCGCTGTTGCTGGCCCACGAGGTCGAACTCCGTCGGCTCCGCGGGGCCGATGGTGGCGATCGAGCGGCCGACGGTGATCGATCCGAAGTCGACGCCGACGGTCGCGGGCCCGAGCCGAACGCGGAACCGAACGAATCGTCCGCTCGGCGTCAGTGCGAGGCCAGCGACGCCGGCGAACCGGACGGAGGCGACGAATGAGCCCCTACACGTTCGAGTTCGAGGACGGTACCGTCCGCGAGTGGACGCTGACCGGCGACGGTGCCGAGCCGCGTCTCGTCGAGGACTACACTCCCTCGCTGTTCGTCTCCGGACCCGACGACGCCCTCGTCGATCTCCGGGCGCGCCTCGAGGACGATCCGAAGGTGGATGCGACCGATCGCGAGCGGTGGGCGACCGACCTGCATCAGGCGCACGTCGGCGATCGCAGCCGGGTGCTTCGCGTCGACCTCGAGCGCGTCGACGAGGTGCGGACGCTGGCCCGAGAGATCCGGGGCGTCCACGAGCGCGAAACGCACGCGCCGGGAACCTTTCGGCTGTTCGACGTCGACCTCGAGCCGGGGGTTCGGTACTGTCTCGACGAGGGGATCGACCCGACGCCCGGACGGGAACTGCGTCCGCTTCGGATCGAGCTTTCGGAACCGGCGCTCGCCGACGGCGACGTCGCAGCACTTCGCCTCGACGGGGAGCCGATCGACGAGCGGACGGGCGATCCGGCGGCCGTACTGCGGACGCTCGGCCGTCGACTCGTGCGTCGAGATCCCGACGTGCTCGTGGTGAGTCACGGCGAGTTGATCCCCCTGATCGAGCGACGGGCCGCAGCACTCGGACTCGAGGGCGTTCGGCTCGGCAGACTTCCCGGCTGGACGCAGTTAGCCGGAGAGAACACGTACGTCAGTTACGGTCGAGCGGGCCACTCGCCCGCCCGGTACCGCGTGCCGGGGCGAGCGATCGTCGACACCTCGAACAGTTTCCTGTGGAACCAGTCGGGACTCGACGGGTTGCAGTACATGGTCGAGCGAACGGGTCGTCCGCTCCAGGAAGCCGCGTGGGGGAGCATCGGGACGCTGTTGACCTCGAGACAGATCCGGATCGCACGGGATCGGTCGGTGCTCGCACCCTGGAACAAGTGGGAGCCGGAGTCGTTCACCGACGTTCGCACGCTACACGCGGCCGACCGCGGCGGTTTCACCTTCGCCCCCGAGGTCGGCTTTCACGAGACGGTTCACGCCATCGACTTCGCGTCGCTGTATCCCCGCATCATCTGCGAGTACAACGTGAGCCCCGAGACGATCGACTGCGGTTGCGGTCGGCCGGCCGCCCGAGACGGGTGTGGCGGAGACGGAACGGTCGAAACCGTCGGTGAACGAAACGGCCGCGTTCCGGGACTGGGGTACGAACGCTGCAGTCACGACGGCTTTCTCCCCGACGTGCTCGAGCCGTTGCTGGCCGACCGCGAGAAGCGAAAGCGCCGACTGGCCGCCGACCCGTCCGAACCCGAAGCGGCCCGTCTCCGCGCCGAATCGGGCGCGATCAAGTGGGTGCTCGTCTCGTGTTTCGGCTACCAGGGGTACCGAAACGCGAAGTTCGGCCGGATCGAGTGCCACGAGGCGATCAACGCCTACGCTCGCGAGATCGCGCTCGCGGCGAAACGTCGGCTCGAGGACGCGGGGTGGCGGATCGTCCACGGCATCGTCGACAGCCTCTGGGTGACCCCGCGCGTTCCCGATCCGGAGCCGCTCGATGACGTGACGGCCGAGATCGGCGAAACCGTCGGAATCCCTCTCGAAGACGACGGAAGCTACGAGTGGGTCTGTTTCGTTCCGCTGCGCGAGTCGATCGCACCCGCGTCCGAGGCGGGACGCGCGCCCGCGCCGCCGGTCGATTCGAGCCCCGACTCGGATCAGACCGGTACGACGATCGATCCGGCGACGGAGGCCGGCGGCGTCGAGTCCGGTCCGGCGGGTGCGCTGACGAAGTACTTCGGCAAGCGCGAGGACGGCGGGTTTACCGTTCGGGGCATCGAACTCCGCCAGCGGAGCACGCCGCCGTTCGTCGCGGAGAGCCAGCGCGCGTTCCTCGAGGCGCTCGATCGCGAGCGCGACCCCCGCGCCGTCTGCGACGTGCTCGGCCGACGACTGCGCGAGCTTCGGTCGGGTGCGGTCGATCCCGCCAACCTCGAGATTACGAAGCGAATCTCGCGGTCGCTCGAGGCTTACAGCCAGCGAACGCACACCGTGGCCGCGCTCGAACGGTACGACCGACGCGGGATCGACCGCCGACCCGGACAGTCCGTCCGCTACGTCGTCGTCGACGACGAGGCCCGCGGCTCCGAGCGGGTTCGGCTTCCGTTCGAAGGGATTCGAACCTACGACGAGGACTGGTACGCGACGTCGGTAATTCGGGCCTGCGAGAGCGTCGTCTCGCCACTTGGGTGGGATCGACGCCGGATTCGAACCTTCCTGCGGGACGGACGGACGCCTCGCCTGTCGACGTTCGTCGAGTGACCGATCGCCGCGGGCCGGCGAGACCGTACCGCACTTGCGAGGGTCGGGTTTCCGCGAGTGTCGCGAAACCGAGCCGCTCGGACCGCGACGAGCACTACACTTATCGTCGTCGATCGACTCTTGAACGGCACTCGATCATGGCAGTCGCCAATCAGCCGTCGGATCGGCGCCGATCCGACGGCGCGGACCGAGACGACGAGTTCACACCACAGTTCGCGCGTCCCGTTGTCGATCGTCGAATCTCTCCCGTGGGGACCGCTGACGTCGTCGATTCCTCGGCCGTCGCCGCACCCACCTCCGATCGCGCTCGCGATTCGTCCCGAACTATCGACGAAAACGAAAGTACCGAAACCAGTGAGAAGACCCCACGTATATCCGTGTTCGCCGAGAAAGACGAACGAACGTGGGTCGGATCGATGCGAGGTCGAGCGCACGGACCGTCTTCCGATGGCGGCAGAATCGAACCCAGAACGAGACACACATGAACACCGCTGGCCCCCCGCAACCGGAACGAGCACAGATCCTGTTAGTCGAGGACAACCCCGGCGACGTCAGATTGACGGAAGAGGCGTTCAAGCAGGGGCGGATCGAAAACGATCTGCACGTCGTCTCCGACGGCGCTGAGGCGCTCGAGTTTCTCGAACAGCGCGGCGAGTACGCCACCGCTCCGCGGCCGGATCTCATCCTGTTGGATCTCAACCTGCCGCGAACGGACGGCGAAGCCGTCCTCGAGGAACTCAAGAGCGATTCGGACCTTCGGTCGATCCCGGTGATCGTCCTGACGAGTTCGCGAGCCGAGGAGGACATCGCCAGATCCTACGAGTTACACGCGAACGCGTACCTCACTAAGCCCGTCGATCCGGACGAGTTCATCGATACCGTCCGGGCGTTCGAGAAGTTCTGGTTCTCCGTCGTTCGACTCCCCTCGGAGGTCGAGTGACGATGAGCGGCTTCGATACGCGAGCGAACGTCGACGGACGCGAGTCCGACCTGGAAGTTACGGACGACACCATCCGCATTCTGCTCGTCGAGGACAATCCGGGCGACGCCCGACTGATCGAGGAGATGCTCAAGGAGACGGACGAACTCGCCCAGCGAATCGGCTCGAGCGAGTCGGGAGCGCAGACGACCGAGACGATCCGCGAAAAGCGCCTCGAGGACGGCATCGAGACGCTTCGATCCGAACCGATCGACGTCGTCCTGCTCGATCTGAACCTGCCCGACAGCGAGGGGTTACAGACGCTCGATCGGATTCAGGACGAAAACGATGCGACGCCGGTCGTCGTTCTCACCGGCCTCAGAGATCAGCAGGTCGGCGTCAAGACGATTCAACGCGGCGCACAGGACTTCCTCGTCAAAGACGAGGTCACGAGCGAGCTACTCGTCCGGACGATCCACCACGCCAGCGAACGGGCCCGCCAGGAGCGCGAGCGCCGCCATCAGCGCAAACAGCTCGAGGCGCTCAACCGACTCAACCGGATCGGCCACGATATCACGCACTCGGTGATCACGACCGAGACGCGAGCCGAACTCGAACAGCAGGTTTGCGACCGCCTCGCCGGCTCCGACGCCTACCGGTTCGCCTGGATGGGCGGCGTCAACCCCGGCAGCAACCGCGTCGTTCCCAAAGCGGCGGCCGGCGTCGAGGACGGCTACCTCGAAAACGTCGAAATCTCCGTCGACGAGGACGAACCGGCCGGCCGCGGCCCATCGGGAACGGCGATCCGAACGGGATCGGTCCAGGTCGTCAGCGACATTTCCAACAATCCGGACTACGAGCCCTGGAGCGAACAGGCGGCCGCCCGCGGCTACCGATCGTCCGTCGCGATCCCGATCATCCACGAAGATCTGGTCTACGGCGTGTTGAACGTCTACGCCTCGTCTCCCCACGAGTTCACCGGTCCGGAGACGAGCATTCTCGCGCGGATCGGCGACGTCATCGCCCACGCGATCACCGCGATCGAGCGACGCGACGCGCTGGTGAGCGACGCCGTCGTCGAACTCGAGTTCCGGGTGGAAGCGTTCGCCGAGCCGCTCATCTCGCTGTCCGGGACCGAATCGTGTACGATCGAGATCGATCAGCTGATCCGCGGCGACGAGACGCTCCTGGCGTACGGATCGGCAGGCGGCGTCTCCCAGGAGGCGTTTCGAGAGGCGATCGAGGAAACCGACGGCGTCGGCGAGCTCCGGTTTCTCACGGTCAGACGGGACGAGTTCGAGTTCGAACTCGTCGCTCCGGCGGCTCTCTCGCTGCTCGAGTCAATCGCCACCCACGGCGGACGGGTCGCCTCGGCCACCATCGCCGACGGGGAGTTCCGGTTCGTCGTCGAACTCCCGCGGGGCCGGGACACCCGCCAGATGATCGAGCTCATCAAAGAACAGCGAAACGACGTCACCTACCTCGCACAGCGAACCACCGAACGGAGCGCCCGGAGCGACTCCGAATCGCAGTCCGTCCTCGAAGGGGAACTCACCGAAAAACAGCGCGCGGCGCTCGAGACGGCGTACTTCGCCGGCTACTTCGACTGGCCGCGAGAGAGCACCGGCGAGGAGATCGCCGAGCGGCTGGGGATCGCGCCGGCGACGTTCAACCAGCACCTGCGGACCGCAGAGCGCAAGTTCTTCGACTCGGTGTTCGACGAGTGATGCGGACTGTCGTACCGATCTACCGGTGCAGGCGCGAGACGTCTGTGGTTGCCCGATACTGACCGACAGCAGACTGTCTGCAATCGATCCGCTGCAGCCGCTCGCTCGGTTCGTCGCCCGGCAATAAAAAGAATTTACGTGCTTCGCGGCTCGGCCGCCGCACGTGCGGCCTCGTCGGCGTGTCGTCCGGTGATCGCGACGACGCCCATCGAGAGCCCGGTGACGAACAGTCCGACGCCGACGAGGACGCCGATCGCCCAGGTCGCATCTGCCGGGAATCCGATCCAGAGCAATCCGGCGAGGACGAGCGAGAGCAGCCCGCTCGCGGCGACTGACGCCCGCCCGGACCGAGTCGTCATCCGCATCGACATCCACAGCTCGACGACGGCGTCGACGAGCAGGTACGCGATCGCCAGGATCGTGAGAGTCGCGAGGCCGACGACCGGGTTCACGAGCAACATCGCGCCGGCGACGATCGAGACGGCCGCGAGCGCGAGCTGCCAGAGCGACCCCTTCCAACCCCGTGCGGTGAAGGCGTGGACGCCGTGGACGATCCCGGCGACGACCAGGAGCGCGCCGAGTCCGATCGCGACCGAGAGCCCGGCTACGAACGGGAACGCGATCGCGATCAATCCGAGTAGCCCGATCGCGCCGCCGGCGATCGCCAGCGTTCGCCATCCGTGCTCGAGGGAGTATTCGCGCGATTCATCGGTAATAGTTACGTCGTTCATGAGAAGCACCAGGATAATGTACGCCATCGAAGGAGATAAAACCAACTCTCGAAATAGCTGTAAATCATCGAAACGGACTGGTCCGAAAGCTGGACGAACCGTCACCGATTATCCGACCTCCGTTCGATCGGTAACCGAAACTCGAGTTCGACGCGTCGGTCTCGGGGCGGCTGCTCGTTCGTCAAGTCGCTTCGGTTCGGGACGCCGGCGTCCGCTCCGAACAGTTATTTTTCGGGAGTGAGAACTCGGCGTATGGTCCCGCTGTTCGTTCCCGGCGCACCGGGCGGCCCCGAGTTGCTAGTTCTGCTCACGATGCTCGTACTGTACCTCGCCATTCCGATCCTCATCATCGTCGCCATCTACAACTTTCTCGACGGACGGCGCGGTTACGAGCGACGAATCTCCGAACTCGAGCGCCGCATCGACGAGCTCGAACGCGAGCGGTGAGCCGCCGTGGTGGACGACCCTCGAGCGCCGACGGACGCGAACGGACGGGTGGCGCTGGACGGGGTCGTCGGACGGAGTCTCGGATGGCGGTGATCGGACGTCCCGTCGGCCGACGGCCTCGAACGCGCGATGTCCCGCTCGGGAACTGCGTTCATCCGTCGAGCTGACGCGTTTGCGGGCAATCTCTGAAGCGAGAGTTCGGAGACGAAGCGGTGGCCTCGTCGGTCGTCCGCGAACGCGGCGCTGAGTACGGATCGCGTATCGATCGGTCACTGCATCGTTTCGTTCGGATCTCGGTAGACTGCCGTTTTCGTGGGGAAACCGCGTCAGTCGTCCAGCGGGGCCGCTTGCTGCGGTTCTACGAAGTCGCGTAGCCCGAGCGCGAGCGTGATGACGGCGAACCCGACCATGACCAGGCTGATCGGTCCAGTCGTCGTATCGTATCCGCTCGGCTCGATGCCGAGACCGAGCCCGGTCGCGATGAGAACGACCGCGGCGACACCGAGGGCGTACCGCGCCGGAAGCGGTGTCGACGTCCGTCGCGACAGTGTGATCGACGCGGGGGCTCGCGCCCGTCCGCTGACCGCATCGAGACTCGCGTACCGACCTCCGAGTGCGGCCGCGGCGACCGCGCTCATCAACAGCAACGGAGCCAGCCGGACGAACCCGAGCGCGATCAACACGATCAGGTATCCGACCGCGATCGATCCGAATAGCCGGGTCCGATAGCCGGCGACCAGTGCGATTCCCGCCGCCGTCTGAACGATCGCGAAGGCGACGAGCCAGACGGAAAGGACCGGGAGAACGACGATTTCGATGAACGATCCAACGGGCGTGACGTGAGCCGCTGCGATATCGGCGAACACCGCTTGCTGAAGATCCAGCGGCGCCCAGCCGGGAAGCGTGTTAACGCCCGGCTCGACGCGAACGAACACCTCGTGAAGCAGTCGGTAGCCGACGAAAACGCGCAGTCCGTCGGCGGCGATCGCCGTCGGTTCGCCTCCGCGGTACGCGAGGACGAAGCCACCGGCGACGATCGCACTCAGTACCGTCAGTTCGACGCCGACGAGCGCCAGCCCGTCGGCGAACGCGTACCCCCGATCTGGAATCGTCAGCAGGTAGTACAGCCCGACGAGGGCAGCGAGGGCGGCGATGGACGGATACCACGATCGGGGAACCGACCCGAACGAGGCGATTCGCTCGGACCGTCGCGCCCACACGCTCGACTGTCGGCTGATCCACCCGTCGAGTCCGTAGTGATAGCCCGCATTTGCGACGAGCAAAAAGCCGATCGCCACCCCGAACGTGGGCGAGGTCCTGATCGTTCCCATATTGAACACCGACAGGAAGTACAGCAGGCCGACGATCGCTGCCGGACGCGCCCAGAACCCGACCAGGAGTGCGATCGCAAACGATAGCTGGAGTACCACCGCCAGGTTGCTCCAGAACCAGGCCTGTTGGATCACGACCCCTTCGAGAACGGCCGCGTACCAGACGTAAGTCCCATCTGAGACCGCCCGTGCTGCCCGGTCGGCGAGCGGTTCACCCGCTCCGTGTCCGATCCAGTCGCTGTTGAACTTCCACCAGCCGCCGAACGCCAGCTCGTAGAGCAACAGGAGCCCCACGAGGACTCGCGTCGCTGCGATCCACGAACTCGCGCTGGCCTCGAACGCCGAGACGCCCTTTCGCCCCGTTACTAAATTCGCCCTCATGGTTAACAAAATACTGTTGTGATTGCCACTATTTAATAATTTTGTAGCCTTCATTATTATAGCATCGCGTGCCGAAGCGGGAAACTGACGACGGCCGATCCGTCACCTCTCGGTCAACCGTCCCGGGGCGGTCCACGCCGAAGGCCGTCGACTTTCGGTCACGACACCGCCTGCGAACGGACCCGCCGAACCGGTTCGCGCCGACTCAGTCCGCGCCGCTCGAGGACGGATCGACCGCGATCTCGAGCGGCCCGATACCCGCCGTGTAGTCGGGACAGCAGGGCCGGCTCGCGGCTTCGGAAGCGTCCGGAGTGTGCCGTCGTGATCGGTGTCGACTGATCTAACGGAGCGCGTGACTCTCTCACACGCGTGGACTCGATGAGTAGCGGTGTGGAACTACTCGAACGGTCGCTCGTCACCTCTCGTCCCACGTCAGGGAATCGGTGGTGGGAAACTCGCACTTTGCAGTCTGCGGTGGGTTGTAGTACCGCGATTCGATCTCGTAGTACCCTAATTCGGGTGGAATACGGGCGCAGGCCGCTGCCAACTGCTCGTCGGCCGTGTGGGTGATAATTCGAATCCGCGCATTCCGTTCGAATAGCCTCACAGCCAGCGCCACCACCGACGTATCTCGCCAGTTGTTCGTCACTGGATACTTGCTCCGTCGATTCAAGAACGCGTCTGCGAGGTGCCGAGCCTTCTCAACTGGATCGTCGACGGTATCGAAGGCGTCGCTTCGATTACCGGGAAGTGGTGCTGCGACGCGAAGCCATCCCTGCTCGATCGCTGGATCGAGGTACGGGTTCACGCTGCTAGCAGCGTTCCCCCCGTCTGCAAGTTCGCGATAGACGGTTGCTGGCACCCACAACTCCGTTTCAGCGGTCTTCACGGCGTCTTCGAGCGACTGGAGGTGTGGACTCGGATCTTTTCCTAAACTCCGAAAGATCACCGTGTCCACGACGTTCGCGGTGTACATTCGTCGTCGCTCACTCGTCGGTCAACTCTTCGAGCAGATCGGTAGGTTCGTCTGCGACGTCGTTCGGGGAGTACGTCGTCGGACCGGCGTCGTCGTCACCGAGATCTGCGATCTCGTATATCGCTTCGACGATATCGTACGCCGTTCCAGACGACAGGTCGGTCAGCGTCGCGAGTTGTCGAACGGTGACGTTGCCCTCGCTGTGAGCCACAACGAGGTCGTACGCCAGCGCGAAGGTCACGAGGCCGCGCTCCTCGAGTACGCGCTCGATGACCGGGAACTCGTCCGCGTGCGCGATCACCACGACGAGTTCGGGGGTGATCGACACTTCGACGTCACTCACCGTGAACGTCATCTCGAACGCAGTTGCCTCGTACGATCGCGTTCCGTCGCTATCTCCGGTTTCACTAACGAGGCCCGCCCGCTCTAACTTTCGGAGATACTCGTACGCGGTTTTTTTCGACACGTCCGCCGTCTCCGCGAGTTCGGGACCCGTTGTGGCCGTCGAGAGATAGATATCCGTATAGAGAGACGCGAGATCGACGTTGGCCAGCAACTCCGTGAACGTGGGAATCCCGGTGATTCGTTCCGGAGCGCCACCGGGATTCCGTACGTGTTCCGTGTCGTAGCTCATGCTGTGTAGAGTTACGAAACAGGAAACTGTAAGTGTTCGCTTCAGCCACCGGTTTCGATTGGCCTCGAACTCGTCTTGTTGTCCGGATGGAAACAAGCCCTCTCGTGTAGTCGGAGTTCCGGCCAACCGACCGATATCCCGGATATTACCGCTTTCCGAGGCGGTGAATATCGAACCGGTGCCGTCGACGGCTCGATCATCTCGCGGTCTGACAGCTCGGCACGTCCCACGCCGAAGGCCGTCGACTTTCGGTCACGACACCGCCTGCGAACGGACCCGCCGAACCGGTTCGCGCCGACTCAGTCCGCGCCGCTCGAGGACGGATCGACCGCGATCTCGAGCAGCCCGATACCCGCCACACAGTCGGGACAGCAGGCCCGACTGACGCGTTCGTAGGCGTCCGCGACGCCGGAGCCCGGCCGCGCGTCGAGGCGAATCCAGCGCTCGTCCTCGAGCGGTCGATCGCAACGATAGCAACGCGGTTCGGCCGTGCGATCGGCGGGGTCGTGGCCGGACGGCTCGAGCGCCGACGACTCGTCGACCGTCCCGTCGGGACTCGAGCTCATCGCCACCACCGTCTGCGGTCGGCTCCGGCGCGGAGCGAACGGAGGCGTAACCCGCCGTTTCGGCCGCCGTACGGCTCCCTGTGCTGGTCGTGAGCGGTACCGATACGTCGTGCGAGACCTTTTTGTCTCGGTGGCAGTAACGGAAACATGGCAACTAAACCCTCGCGTGGGTTTGGAAGCCATCGTCTCGGGTGTCTCCAGCACCCGGGGCATTTCGTACGCATGCCCCCGCGTCTTCGTTTGGAGGTGGCTTCCGTTGTGACAATCCGATCGAGAGTGTAATATAATTACTGGAATGGTGGCGGAGAATACGGGTGGTCGGTCGCTCGGTTCCGCGTAGATTACACCGGGCTGCACTCTCGCGGCCGCTCGAGAAAGTGTCGCTGACCTCCTCTACTCCACCACCGCAAATCGTGTGGTTTGCGGGACCAAGTATAGAGACCAAATGCGTAGTAGAAACGATTCCCCAGCTACTCGCAGGTAGGGGTGTGAAACGTGCACGTCCGGGGACGGGCTACCCAGAGAGGTAGGTGTACACCTCTGTGGAAATAATATCAGACACAGTAAACCTTCTACTCTGTAGTCAAAGAGTAAATCCTGTATAAGCCGAGCCAGATTGGATGTCTTTGGATGTGCCACTGGCCGCGTGTAGCTAACAGTACAGCAGTCACAAGCCCATGCCGTCTTGGTCCAACCAGTGCGGACGTATAGTTCTCTGCAGCGTTGCAGGTATCGGTCAGCAGTGGCTCAAGCGGAGGACATTACATTCCAACTGTATCCCGAGTTTGAACACCGCTCGATGGAGAGACGTCGAGAGACCGGATTTGCCGTGTTGATTGCCGGTTGATTGGCATCACCGCATCGGCTTTCTAGTGCGCTCGCAAGTGTGGACAGCCTAGTCCTGCTTTTTCTCCGTGATAGTTGGATAGAGACGGTGTAACTTCGTTCGGGCATCATCGGCAGAGAATTGCCAGTCTATCGAGACCGTAGCCTCGTTACGGTCAGTTTCCCACGTGGCGACCTCCGTTCGGAGTGTCGCCGCGTCAGGGATGCGCTGGTTGAGGCATTGAGTGGTAAGCGCGCTCAGCTCAATTTCTGCCATATTGAGCCAGCTCCCGTGTTTCGGCGTGAAGTGAAACTCGAATCGGTCGAGATACGCTCGTGCGTCTTCCGGAGTACAAAACTCGTAGAAAGCAGCCGGATTGTGCGTGTTGAGGTTGTCGAGGACTACCCGGATGCAGTCCGCATCCGGGTAGTGCTCATCCACGAGTTCTTGCATTTGTTCGACGAACTCGCGCTTGCGTCGTCTTGGTGTAACCGTGACGTGGCGCCAGCCGGTGAGCGGTTCGGTGGCGATGTGGATTTTTCGCTCTCCGTTGCGTTCATAATGAGTGTCCTCGCGTGCGACCGCTCCCGGTGCGACCGGGAGCGGGGCGCGGACCTGCTTGTGAAGCGTCTTGCTGGACTCATCGAAGCAGATGACTGGACGATCTTCATCGTACGGCTCGTGGTAGAGCGCAAGTACGTTTTCCATGCGGTAGACGAACTTAGCGTTCTGTTTCGGCGGAATGAGCCAGTGCTTCGAGCGGTGCGGCTTCAGGTCGTTTTTTTAACCGCTGTCGAACGGTCTCTCGGGAGATCGACTCAAGGTCGATCTCCTCGAGGGTGACGAAGCGATCAGCGAGGAGTTGATACGTCCAGCGAGAGTGTCCGTCTGGTGGGTTAGAACACGCGAGTGCGACCAAATGGGCCTCATCGCGGCCGTCGAGCTTTGGCTCGTAGTCGCGGTCGGGCTTGCGGCGGTGAAGCGCCGCAAGCCCTCGTTCAGCGTAGGCCTTGCGCGTGCGATAGGGGGTAGAGATCGAACAATCGAGGTGCTCACAGATCGCGGGATCTGTGAGCCCCTCGTCAGCCTTTAGCAGGATTCGTGCGCGGGTGATGTCCTCTGCTCTATGTTCACCCGTCGAGATAATCGCCTCAAGTTCGCTTCGTTCCTTGTCAGAGAGGTTGACGATGTGCTTTTTCCGTCCCATGCCTATAGGGAGGTGTCAGAAGAGATAAGATAAGCAGTCGACGCTTGCAAGTGCACTAGTGAAATGGATTACCCTATGCACTGTTCGCAGACACTCTCAGAGAGTGAACTGTGCTCTCAATACTCTCAGTGTTGATTGACATCACTGTCATTGACTACAGCTTCACCCTATATTGCAGCGTGTGGGAAGGAGGCTATAATCTGGGGGTGAATCCATGAGACAGAACTCATTTCAATCTCGCGTGTTGTTCGGATTGGCTTATTTCTTAATCTTAACCATGCAGATTTTATAAATATATTAGTTTAAAAATATAATAATTCTAATAAATAATGTAAAACAATAATTTTATATTTACCTGTAAAATATGGATAATTGCAATGTCCGATAATAGTAGACTTTGCAGACGGAAGATATTGGCAGCAAGTGGTATGGCGTTGACGTTGCCCGGCATGTCCATGAACGCTGCTGCTTTCAATGGACACCGACAAACAACACCGGAACGAATCGGTGAGATCAATCAGATTGCGGTGCACGAACGCGAAGATGGACTCCTCCTCTACGATAAGCGTGATCGGCTGTGTTGAATCACTAGACGGCGGCAGAATGGTTCGCTAAATCAAAGGAGTTGAAGCGGGAGAGTCGAGTTGTCCATGACCCAAATCTCCCGCTTCATTAGGGAAGTTGTGCCGGTCGCTCAAAGAGTCACTGGCGGCGGATTCGCCGACTATGCCCTCGTTTCCTTGCATTGTCTGCGGATTATTCGTCTTTAGCTAAGACTCACACCTCGGTTGCGTAGCGGTAGCGAGCGTCTCTTGTAACACTGGCCGTTGCTGGTGGATCTTCTGTGCGTCGTCGATCAACCGGTCGAGCAGCGGTGGCGG
>NZ_REFZ01000033.1 GCF_003841465.1 Natrarchaeobius oligotrophus | reverse complement strand
TTCTGTGCCTCCTCGATCGCTTGGTTCAATTCTGTGTTCGACAGATGCTCGACGACCTCAAACCGACGTACTTCCGCCATCACGGAGAATACGCTGGCTACGTATTCATCCGTTGCGCTAATCACTCTAGGTCAGAACGGCAGCGAGGGCAAGTACCACCGTTACGCCAGCGAACCTGCGCCAACAGGTCCGCTGCGACCGATTCCGACCCAAACACATCTAGCGGAATCATGCCTAATGGACACCGCTGACGCGGTGTCCTTGCCCTCTTCGATTCCACAGCCACAGCTGAGCTGTATCAACAATCTCCTACAGAAGAGCGTCGATCCATTGAAGGACGGGTGCACCGACACAAAACGTGAATCACAGGGACTATCATTCGGTCATAGTCCTTCCTGCTCGCTACCCAATCAGCAACCGTAAAAAAGAGGTGTCAATTCGATTCTTCAGGTCGAAGTGTTAGCTTCTCACTAATCTACTTGTTCCCATGGACTCCACTCGGAGCTACCGGGTTCGTCACCCTGAGTCCACCACTGGACTTCCCACGTTTCGCCGTCGTGGCTAACCTGGTCTCCTTCATTGTAGGCCGCATCAGGGTCTCATTCATCAGCGTCAGGTGAGTCGTCATCGTTACCATTGTCGTCGTCATCGACGTCCTCGACGTGTTCCCATGGACCCCACTCGGAGCTACCGGGTTCGTCACCCTGAGTCCACCAATTGGCCTCCCAAACAGCACCATCGTGAACGACTTTATCGCCACTCGTGTAGGTCTCATCAGAGTCCCACACGTCGTGGTCGGGATCGTCACCGTTGTCGGGTCCGTCACCGTCAAAGTCAACATAGGAGCACGAATAGAACGCTTCCGGCGAATCCGACCGTTGCCAGATCGTGTAGATTACGTGCTCTCCATTGCGCTCAGGTACATCTACACCATCGATGGTTATCGTTCTATCAGGGCTAAATGGATCAGTCTCGTGGATCAATTCCAGGTCATCCCATGCAAGCCGAGTGTCTGGGTTCCATCCATCCTCGGTGATGTGGATTTGGAAGTACTCGGTTTCGTGTGGCGCGGATGCTTCATAGGTAAGCGTCTGCTCACCAGGCTCTATCTCCGTTGTCGGCCAGTCACCTGGTTCATTGAACGCATCGTATTTATCGCGTGAGGCGCTACAGAGTTCACCGTCATCAATGAGTTCCTGGTGGTTGCTGTCAGCATCCGCGATGTTTATTTCGTGCCAGTCATAGACTGACTGCGGGTTCTCCTCGTAGGCATATTGGCACATCTCGTTGTCTCCATCATCTATGAAATTACAGTAGTACGTCTGACTCGGTGGATCTTCCATGGATCCATGTCCAGCGGCCATCTGTACCGCAAAGATTCCGAGAACCATTACAAAGAAGACAATGAGCCCTATTTTTGCGACACGTGATCTCGTGACACGTGGCGCCCTATTATTTTCATCTGTTCTGTCTATTGTTGTTTCTGTCGTCATTTACGATCCAACCCTATATAGAGTTGGATACTATATACATTTTTCTATCAATTATATTAACACAAGGAACTAGATATTTATTTTATCCTATTTTGATGTTGTTTGTTACTCTGTTCGTGTGAATCCCTCCCTTCGTGTTTTGTAGATTCCGACGGCGACGTCGAAGGAGTGATCCTGGGCTATCACGAGGGAAAATTCTACGGATACAACGCTCTTCTGTGGATGATTGTTGATCCGATTCGGTCGCTGGTTCGATTGATACAGAGCGACGTGTAGAGCGGAGCCAAAGCCGTAACTCAACTTCAGTCTGCCTACGTAAAACCGCAAGACTGCGTTCGATCAACAATGTGCTACTCAAGAGCGATGTTGATTAAAAGCACTCCTCCCTCCCCTCCGGGTCGGTCGTCGGCCCGCTCGCTCACTGCGTTCGCTCGCGGTGAGTGCACAGTTCTCCGCCTGTACTTACCATTCGCCGGGTATCTGCATAGGGGGTGTGAGAACTCTTCTAGGCCATCCTCCTCGCGGGACGTGATACTCGAGCGGCGGCTCTGAGCGAGTTCTTAGGCTGAAAACCAGTGCGGTTGTTACAATCGCGGCGGTGCCGTCCGTTCGAGGTGCGAATCTGGCGATCGACCTCGACGACTACGAACCGGACGAACAGTGCGTCTGGTTGCGACACCGCCCCGAGTCGGATACCCCGTTGAAGAACCAGGATGCGGCCGAACGGCCGCTCGCGCTCGACGACTACTACTGCGACGTCATCGACGAGTACATCCGGTTTCACCGGCACGACGTCGTCGACGACTACGGACGCGAGCCGCTGATCACGAGCGACCGCGGCCGGCTCAGTTCCGGTCAGATTCGATCCAAGGTGTACCAGCTGACCCAGCCGTGCCTGTACGACGAGTGTCCGCACGACCGCGATCCGGAAGACTGCGAGGCGCGCTTCTACGGTCATTACTCGGAGTGTCCGAGCAGCCTCTCGCCGCACACGATCCGACGGGGGTCGATAACCTTCCAGTTGCGCGAGGACGTTCCCGAGGAGATCGTCAGCGATCGGTGCGACGTCTCCTCTGATATCCTGGATCGCCACTACGACCGGCGTACGGGCCGCGAGAAGATGGAACAGCGACGAAAACCCCCGAGGGAACGGAATTCGGAGGGTAGCGGGCCTGAAACCCTTTTTTGAAAATGGACTCGCCGGGATTTGAACCCGGGGCGCTCTCCCAGCCTCGGTCGTTCGGCCTTCGGCCTCACACAACCTCGGCGTGGTCAGGCCACCGAGGCTCAAACGTCCTGCGGCTCGTCCACTCGCTCACGCCTTCGGCGCTCGCAGACCGCACAGACCAGTCACCATTGCTCGTACCTCCGTTTCCTGGTTCCGGTTACAAGGAGATCACGTATGCTGGAACCAACAACCCCAGAAGAAGCAGTTGAACTGTACCTGAAAGACCGGAAAGGCGACCTCGCTCATTCGACTCACAACCGCCACCGTGAACGGCTCAAGCGGTTCCTCGAATGGTGTGACGAGACTGGCTTCGACGACATGAACGACATCACCGGCAAGAAGCTGCTGGAGTACAAGCAGTGGCGCAAAGCCGATGGGCTGGCGAACGTAACGCTCAAGAACCAGCTCTGGACGCTACGAGTCTTCCTCCAGTTCTGCGAAAGCATCGACGCTGCCCCAAAACGGATCAACGAGAAGATGAGGATGCCCGACATCGATGTCGGCGAAGACACCCGAGACGTCCTCGTCACGTCAAAAGAGGCTGAACGTATCCTTGAATACTGTGAGAAGTTCGAGTACGCAACTCCTCGGCACGTCACATTCTACTTGTTGTGGCACACCGGAATACGGTCAGGAACAGCCAGAGCCCTGGATCTCAGCGACTACCACTCCGCAGAGCAGTACCTTGAGATATTACACAAGCCCGAGCAGGGGACACCGCTGAAGAACAAGGAACGCGGCGAGCGACAGATTACCCTAAAACCCGAACTCTGCGAGGTGATCGATGACTACATTGATATGCACCACCCGATGGCGGAGGACGAACACGGCCGTGTACCCTTGTTAGGTACCACTCACGGTCGCCCCCACAAGACGACGCTTCAGTTCCGAGTCTACACCCTCACACGCCCGTGCCATTACACGAACGAGTGTCCTCATGATCGGGATCTCTTGGAGTGTGAAGCGGGTAATCGCGACGGGGCCAGTAAGTGTCCGAGTTCGGTGAGCCCACACGCAGTCCGCCGTGGCTCGATCACGCACCACCGGAAGGCCGAGATCCCGAAAGATGTTGCGTCAGAGCGGATGAACGTCAGCACGGAGGTCCTCGACAAGCACTACGATCGTCGGACCAAAGAGGAACAGCGGGAGGCGAGACAGAAATACCTCGACGGACTATGAACGACAAATAGCCTCAAACAATCTACTTCTCGATCTTCCTTCCCATTATACCAACTTATTAGGACATGTCTTAAGACAGCAAACGCTCTATAGATGGCGCTCAGAATCTAACTGCGAAGGTCGTATTTGCTTTCGACAGAATCTCGTATTTCGATTGTTTTCTATGGCATCGATAACTGTTTCAATAAACCAACTACCCGCCCCAGGCGGCAAACGTATTTCATTGATCAACTGATCTATATTTATTGGAACGTCTATAGGCGGGCTGATTTCCCGCTCTGGGGAGTAATCGCGGACTCGTTCCAACCAGTCCGGTACCGCCCCATCAAGTACAACACATCGTAGTTCCTTCTCGTGGGAGAACTCTTTTCTTTTCAATAACGTTAGGCCAATAGAATCGGCATTTCCCGAATGAACTCCTCGAATCTTTTTCAGATCCTCTTCTAAGATCTCGTCTTGGCTTGAGTCGAAATCAACGTACTCGACGTCACCGATAGCTATTGCGTAATCATCTTGGGAGTCGAACGCAGTCCTTAGATCACCTACAGTCGTTCGAATAGCAACGGTATATTCGGATTCTCCGTAGAGATCCCACATTGCAGCAGATTCTGTTTGATTTGTGTGCCAGCAGTTAGCATAGATATTGTCACGCATCTGTTTCCTTTGCTTGGTTTTCTCTTCCCAGAAATCATCAGGATCGTGATCCCAAGCATCACCAAAGTCTTTCCATTGTTCTTCTCGGAACTCGTACCATGCTTTTGGAAGAGTTGTTTCGTATCGATCATCGAAGTCATCAGTTGGTGAGCTGAAATGTATCTTTTTGTTTTCCAGAATCCATAAAAGCGAGGGAAAATCCATATAGCGCCAGACATCTCGATCTTCGGGATAATGTCGAAAGCCTCGGAAACGGACTACAGGCATGTTATATCTCGGTTATTGTAGCTTGTTCATTTGTGGCTGTTGGCATTGTCGCGCAGAGAAATCAGTCTCCGGATGGGTGTGTCGTTTCGACTCACGTGTGTGCGTCGTTCACCACAAGAACTTTTTGTGAGTGCATACAACTCACGTGCGTATGCCGGAAGACGACAGATCCTCGGAACGGACTCAGGTAAGGATGGAGCAAACTCTCTTAGACCTCATCGATGAGTCGATGGCTAAGCAGGGCTTTAACAGTCGCTCTGAGTTCATCAGGCAAAGCGTTCGCGAGAGCGTATACGAACGAGATACACGCACGACAGCAGGTGGACAGCTCAGACACGTAATGCTAAACCACGACAAGTCTGGTATCGACGAAGAGTCCAGAAAGAGGCTTGTTCGGGAGGGAAAAGTATTCTATCACGGTGCTGATGCCGGAGAGGCAACCTCATACGATGTAGTCCTTCAACGGAAAGAAAACAATCCAGATGTGGACGGAGACCCGGCAAAACAAGATGGTCCAGTAACTCTTCGTAAGATGGAAAAACTACGGCGGGATGGTGGTTTAGTTTATCTCCGTGGCAACCTGTCTCTCGCCGATGTTGAGTTTGGCCGGATTGTCTACATCCCACCAGGCACACCGATTCAAGTCGAAATAGTTGGCGAAGGAAATGATGCCGTACCTCTGAAAACGATGCAAGGTAAGTACCCCGTGGATGCCCCCGAGGCGGATCTTCCCGTTTCCCCAGGACAGTATACCGTTCATGAACTGCATGACGAGAACAAGCGATCAGTGATTAACGCCTTCAGAGAGCAGTGGGCCGCTGATGCAGACCCCCAAGCTACGACGATGCCTTGGGAAAAATCGGGTCTCTACTAAAGCCTGTTCTGGCTAATCCGCCGCTCACATGGTCTAAGCTCCTAACTCTTCGCGCACACCCGCCGCTGTAAGAACCCCGCTCTCTGCGAAGAAGTCTTGTACACCAGGCCCGCCGAGATCCCCCGATCCAAGCCCAAAGTTGGGATTGCGAAGCCGGTTTCCAATAAGATCAATAGCATCTCGACTTCAACCAGTTCAAAAACAGACGGGCATACTCTTCTGAAAAGTGTCTCTGGAGTGACTGTAGCGCCTTGACGATCTCCGGGCCACTTGTTATGGGAATATAGAGGATTTCAGTCAGAATTATATGATGGTATATTTACGAATTTCTATTATCGTAGAACCGTAATCCGAAGAACAAAATTGTAACAATAAGGACTCCCCATCCGTGACCCTGCCAAAGCGCTATCACTACACCGATACCTGCTGCTATAAAAAAGAGCGTCCAGAACAAGTATTCACTATTGATATTCTTTGAATTGATAGCAGATGACACAATTGTAATTATACCAGGATCATTACCCTGTATGTCTGTACTTTTTTCTTGATGCAGGGCGGTTATTTCTTTTTTGTCAATTCTTATTGCGTCATCTGCTAGAATCTTCAATGCACCTTGTATCTCTGCGCGGTTATTGGAGTCGTTTTCAAGATCTATTGAACTCACAAAATTTCTAAAATCACTCCGCCTTTTTGAAGATATAAGTGCATTATTTTTGAAGCGGTCTTCTAAACTATTGTATTCTATAAGAAGGCCTTCGACACCTTCTGTGTTATATGCATCTATAAGTGCTGCAATGTCATGAAAATCAACCTTCTCCTCATCAATATCCGAGTTCTTAGCGTTATTCCATAGCATTATTGTGATAAATCCAAGAAAAAGACCAGATATAGTGAGGGCTGTTACCCAGTGTGAATATTCCGACCAAGATTCATAATAGAAACCAGCTGCGATATAAAGTATACCCGCTGTTGCCACGACTCCATATTTCGCATATTTCTTTGATTTCTTATACACAGCCACATCTTGTTTGCTTTGGAGATAGTCATCACAAAAGTTATCCAAGCTATCATCATCATCATCAGAATATTCAACTACATTCTCTTTTTGGAGATTAGAATCCTCCACCTTTCTATCCATATTCATGTTAGATAGCATGAATGCCGTACTAAAAAGTCTATTTGAATATCGTCTTCTGGATTAAGATAGACTCTTGTGGAGTCCAACCGTTCGTGCGCCTACCACCTGAGAACCCAAATGATGTGGCCTCAGAGCAGATGGGCGTCAGCACAGAGGTACTCGTCAAACACTACGACCGCCGGACGAAAGAAGAACAGCGTGAGGCGAGGCAAAAGTACCGCAACGGGCTCTGATCAATCAGATCTCATAGAACTTTGGTGAGTTGATTGAGAGTCCTCACCCCTCTGAACCAGGTGTGACCGGTGCGTTCACAGGAGCCGGATGATCGCGTAGATCGTGATGAGAAGATATGGGACGGCGAGAACGCCGGGGATTTTCCGTTCCACACGGGTATGAGTGATGTAGGTCCACCAGTCTTCTCCTTCGTCAAGGACGTCCCATTCGTCGGCGAACGGCTCCGCCGGCAAGTCTTCCTCCATCGCCTGGATGACCTCGTACTTCCCGCTGTTCAGCTGCTTGTACGAGACGATGCTGAGATACCAGAGTACGCATAGCGCCAAGCCGAGTAGGCCGGCGAGTAGGAGCCCGACCTCCTCGATGATCTGGGTGTCCGCGAGCACGGAGACTACGGCGAGGGTGCCGGAGAGAAGGAGGACGTAGAACCGATTGTTCCGCATCCGCCGGTTGCTAACGTTCAACGTCGTATCCACGTAGGTTGTGTACTGGTTGATCAACTCTGATCGGTCGCCATCGGAGCCACCGTCGTCCTGAGTCATGTTGCGTGCCGTTCGATCGCGTCCAGGATTTCGGTTTCATCGGCTTCGACCAGTTCCGTGGCCTTCTCCTGTACGATAGTAGGTGCACGGTCGTTCTCCGCAGGGAAAACGCCGATAATCGGCTTCTCCATCTCGTTCGCTATCTCGATTTCCTCCTGGATCCAGTCGCTGTATGCCACGTACATCCCGGCTAACACGAGGACGACGGATGTCGACTGAATCTGGTCCCGAATCTTCTTCCGGAGGTGGTTCGGTAGCTGGGCGTCGATCGGGTCGTCGGAGGATACGCTGTGGTCGAAGTACTCGAACCCGTATGCGTCATCGAGCAGTTCTTTCACCTCTTGATAGTGATCCTCGTAGGTCCAGGAGTGGCTGATGAACACACGGTGTGCTTGTTTCGGGTCGGGAACGGTGTTTTGCTGCGAGCCCTTGAGCGCCTTCCCGATTGCGACTGCGCCGAGGGCTCCCAGTCCGAGGGCCGCGAGTCCTTTCAGGGCGTCTCCACCTTGGTTCAACTGGCCGTCAGGTTGCGAGAGCTGGTTGTTTCCGGCGACGGGGTTGGATACCGAGACCCGGTACTGGGCGGGGAGTTCAGTGATCCGAATCTTTTCGAGGCCGCGTTGGCGCTCGTAGACACCCCAGAGACCGTTAATCGTGAGTCCCTGTGCTTCGAAGCCGGGTGGGAGTGGCCCGGCCTGTTGCTTGTCGACGGCGACCGGGACCGTAGACCTTCTCGCACGGTCGATGTGATGTTGCCAGCTCATTACCGGATTGTCAGGGAGTCATGACAATAAGGTTGGCCAGAGCGGTGTGGAAGTGGACATCGGAGACGGCTTACAGCCGTTTTCTGTTCGATCTTGCTGGTCACAATGATGCGGTCGGTTTTCGATTTTCGTACACGTTCTTTGGTTATTCACGTATGAACTTGTTACCACGTAGGATCTTGCGTAAGGAAACTGGCTTCGTCAGTCATAGACTTCGTATCAAGCACTGTATCTAACCACTGCTGTATACGCGCCCTTCATCTTGCACGTCAACTCGTGACAATATCACTGATCAGATTGTTGTTTCACCAGATTAGGCAAGAACCATGGAAATATAGGTAATTCCCACTGCTTCTGTGCGCTTGTCCAGTAAACCTCGAAAGGTAACCATCTCTACTCGGGTGACCGCGGCTGTTGGCAGGTCTTTTTCCGCTCTCTCATCCACTCCTCACTCCACCTGACCGACAATCGTGAGGTATTAGTCTTAATCTTCGTACATTAAAACCCATATGAACAGTGAGGAGGGTGAAGATCGATCATGGATCGATACCGTCGAGAGGGAACTTCGCAGCTATCGCGAGGAATATGATACCGGTGTCGTAACTCTCGATGATCTGTATGAATTTTCAGAGGAACGACTCGCCCGCCAATATCCACGTAACAAGAACATCCGTGCGAAGATACGTCAACAACTTCAGAGCTTACGAGATCAAGGCAAAGTTGCTTTTCTGGGCGATCAAGGAACCTACCGGATCATGATGACCGGCAGTGAGCGGGATCTACCAGGACTATCGACGGACATATTCGATCTCCTGGATGGGACGCCAGAGAACACGAAAGAAGCGAACGATCGGCTCAAGGAGGTAAGGGATGCTCTACGGGACGTTTTGCAAGACCACCCGAAATTCGAGGACTTCGTCTGGTCGGGAGTAGGTCGAAAAAACGACTCGCCATATACATCACAGCCGCACCGACAACCGGGACCCGAAGGGGAGGTCGAATATCGGGAACTCTGTTGGCTTGCGGTGGCCCATCAGGACTATCGAGAGCGATACGAACGACCACAAGACGGTGTTCAACTCCAATTCACCGTGCGTACGGACACTGATACAACGAGACCACCCGCTGATGTTGCGCTCCATCTCGACGAAGGCGCTGATGAGCAACTCCGCGACGAGGTGCGTTCTAACCTCCAGGCACACCGAGATGAGTTTCTTCGTCGTGTTCGGGCATTGGATTCGTTCGAAGTTGCCCTCGGGACGGAAAGTTGGGCAAGCGACCGCATCGACGGGGAGTGGGACGAGTTTCTCGACGGGCTGGACGACCACTTTCGAATCTACTCGCCCTTGAGTGAGGACGACATCGAAGAGTTGGGGACGCACCTCATTCCCGAAATCGCGAACCGATTCGACGACTTGCTACCCTTGTACGGGCTGGTCGCCGGTGTTGGCGGAACCGTTCCGGAAGCCGACCCCGACGTCTGGATCGAAAAAACCCGCGTCAGGAACCGGCCGTATAAGCAGGAAGGCGAATACGCCCTGGGCAAAGCGTTGCTGGCACCAGGGACCGATCCAGCCGGTCGCCGACAGTGGGAGGAGATGCGGGAGGCTGCTGTCGGTGACATCGTGTTGCATTTAGACCAGGACAAGTATGCGATCGTGGGTGTATCAGTGATCGACTCCGAGTTGATCGACGACTTCCAGAATCCACCCCACGATCGGTGGTCGGAAGAGCAAGTTGCCAGTGGCGCATATCTTCGATGGCTCAACGGGTACGAGGAGATCGAACCCCCAGTCCGCATTTACGATGACGTCCTCGAAAACCCAGACCACGCAGAGACGTTAGAGCAGATCCGTGAAGAGTATGACAAAATCATCTACAACAAGCACTTATCCCTCAATCAAGGGCATTACTTCACCCACTGCCCCGATGCGTTAGCGTCGATCTTCGCAGTGGAGTCGGCGCATCTGGGGGCGCTTCTGGAAACGCGGGGGTATGATCCCGAGCCCCCGAACAGGCCCACGGAGGGGTACTGGGAGATGGTCTTTGCGAAACGGGAGCAGATCGAGAAGTTCCTGGCTGACCCGTCGAAAGAGATCTTCGTTGAGCTCGTCGATGCCGATCATTTCTGGGGGTCGATGGCGTATCAACACTGGCCCCACGAGCTGTTTGAAGAGCACTCACCTGACGAGGTGGCATCAGCGATCGAATCGGCCCGAGAGTCGGGCGATCTGTCACCCTTGCTCGACCTTCACCAGATGGGTGTGTCCAAGGCAACGGAGATCCTCCGCGCCGTCGAATCCGACACGTACGCAATCTTGAACAAACGATCACGTGCCGGGATGGAAGCGTTGGGATATGAGCCACCAAACGGAACCCCCTCTGTGGAGGAGTACCGCAACTTTTCCGCTCAGGTGCGGCACGCCCACGATGAGTTCGACTTACGCGAGCTGATGGAACGCGAGATGGACGAACGGATCCCAGCAGCGGCGACGAAGCTGGAAGTCGCTGATTGGGCGTTTAGCGAGAATTACGAGGGACGGATTGAATTGCCTCCCGACGACACACCGGACCGATATGCCGATTATAACACCCGATTGAGCGTCGATCTGGACGACATCGAGATTTCTGCTGGCGGGTTGTATTTCGAGGATTGGGACCGCATTGAATCCCGAGTGAGCCAAGCTCTCCGCGAAGGATCGCACATCCTGTTGTTCGGGCCGCCAGGGACCGGAAAAACCAAATTGGCACGTGAGATCTGCGAGGCCGTCGTTGGTCCTGATCAGTTTGAGCTGGTGACCGGATCGGCCGACTGGTCGACTTTCGATACGATCGGCGGCTATCAATCCACGCGGGAACAGGAACTCCGCTTCGAGCCAGGGGTGATCTTGGAGCGGTTTCACGCTGACGAGGAAGGAACGCCCGCTAACGAGTGGTTAGTCATCGATGAGTTGAACCGAGCTGATATCGACAAAGCGTTCGGCGCGCTGTTTTCGGCGTTGACCGGCGAATCGGTGACCCTCCCATTCAAGCACGAGAACGGTGAGGACATCGAGATCGTCGATGCATCCCGCCGCGACGCGACCGTCCGCCCGAATCGCTATTACATGCCTGCTGACTGGCGGATGATCTCGACCATGAACACGCTCGATAAAACTTCACTCTACGAGATGTCCTACGCGTTCATGCGTCGATGGGCGTTCATCCCGGTCGGAACCCCGGACCTCCCATACCCCAGTGAACCGGGTGGATCGGATGAACTTGCGGACTTGGTCCATCAGTACGTCCAAGTATGGGACGATGATCCCGATCTAGATCACGATCAGCTGGCGACGCTCGGCGAGTTGTGGTATACAGTGAACCAAGAGCGCGCTATCGGGCCGGCGATCGTCGAAGACATGTACCGGTTTATCGCGTCGGCCCCCAGCGATCCGGACTACGTGTCCCCGATCGTGATGTACGTCTTCCCGCAATTGGAAGGGCTGCGGCGCGGAAAGTTGAAATCCGTCGTAAACGGGCTGGAATCGATCGTAGATGACCCGGAGGATCTCCGGGCGACGGCGGAGGATTTCTTCCAAACCGATCTGTCCGAGGAATCGGGTGAGTAAGTGTGACGAACCGCACCGATACGGAGCGGATTGTGGACGCTATCAAGGCGGATTTCCATACGTACTTGCGCAAAGGGGTCCGGATCGAGAGCGTGGTTGGAGAGGCCCACGCGGATCTGGATATCGTCGACGTGGATTCGTTGCTCAAGATCCATTTCGTGCTCACGCAATCTAACGAAAATCGGGACGTAGGGGTCGTGGACTTCGTCGATCGGCTCTCCGACCGGATTCGGAGGTTGAAAACGGAAACAGCGGGCCAACGCGAGGATTTCCATGGCGAGATCCGCGGGCACGTAGACTGGCATGCCAGTGCCAAACGACGGTCGCGATCGGGCAACCCGACGGAGCCGTGGTTCGTCTGTGTGCAACAGGAGCGTCACTTCAACATCGAAGAGAACCTCGTTCTCAAACGGCTGTTAACCGTCATCCGGGACATCCTGGAAAACGAGTTACAACCCGCCCTTGAGGATCCCAGCGGCTATGAGTGGCTGGATTATTGGCATCACCAGCCGAACGAAGCGGAGCGAAACGAGCCGCCGCATGAACGGCTGCTCCGCTTGTATGAGAACAACGTGTACTTGCAACGCATCGACGTTGAGGACACAGAGATTACCCCCCGGATGATCGAGTCGGTCAAACGGTCCCGGAGCGAGCTCTACCGTGATGCCGCAGTCCTATTGGATCTCTATCGGCGGTTGATGCGTCACCGCCTGTCCGACGAGGAAACCCACGAGCTCCTGAACCACACTATGATCCGCCCGGAGGAAGAGTCAACGTTGTTCGAATTGTACTGGATTTTCCGCCTGTTAAACACGTTCGAGGACGTGTCCTATCGGGTCATTCGCGAGGACAATCCCGCGCTCATCGCCTCGTGGGAGGACGACTCGTTTGTCTATCGATTATATCACGATTCGACCGGTGAACACCTCTCGTTTCACGAGGACCTATCCGACATAGAGGTCGACGAGGATGGATACCTGTACCGGACCCAAAAAATATTAGAAAAGTGGCAAGATCTCAGCGACTCCCTGTTGGATCGTGGTGGGTCGGACACCTTGTGGGGCGGTCGACCGGACATCGTCCTTGAGAAATTAGCACCGGCGGGTGACGACACGCTGCGGGTGGAACAGGTATTTATCGGCGAAGTGAAGTACACGTCCAATGTCGATTATGTGGCAACCGGCTTGCGGGAATTATTGGAATACATGGCCTTTGTCCGTCGCGCAACAGCCGACGACAACGACTATCTCGAAGAGAGGGGGTCCGTTCTTCAGTCACAGAATGTCAAAGGACTGCTATTCATTGATCAGTTGGAGACCGACACATCGTCGCCCGAGGACATTTCGATCCTCCAATTTGGCGGTGACATCCCGAGCGTGCTGTAATGGAACTTCTCAACCTTTCAATTTCGGCGCGTACACCTCTGTAAAGTGGTCTCCTAACAGCGTCAGACCGTCTGATACGTCTTGACCAACTTCAACTGGCCGATACACGATCCCGGGAGCGACTTTCGGCGGAGCATCGTATTGTTCCTCCCCGAAGCGAATTTCAGTCCATCGGTCATCCTCTCGCGTCGCCTCTTTCACCGTTTCGAAGACGCGCTCCGACCCATACTTGATTTTATACAGCACGTAACATAACGTATCCTCGGTGACCGTCGGCTCCCCTTGCGGTTGCTCAGTGTGTTTCACCCATTCGAGTCCCACGTTGATCGTCAGGCTGTTTCCTTCTTCATCCTCCTTGGTCATGTCGGCCTCTGTCCGGAGCGTGCGGAGGGTCTGACTATCGTACCCACGAACCGTGGGCTTTTCATCGGGATCGAAAAGCGTCGGATGGGTTTCGCGGACGGCCCGGGACATGGCTTCCAGTTCTTCATTGATCGCGGATTCAAACCGAGTCACCAGGTGGTAGGCCTTCAGGTAACGGTTCGATTCCAATCCCTCCGTGATGAAGTCATTATCCATGGTGAACCTCCGTATGGGTCGCTTTGAGGTGGGCGAGCTGCTCGGCGGGGTCGATTGTCTGTAGGCGTGTCACATCCGAGATGCCCACCCGCTCGGTCTGGATCCGTTCGATTGTCGACAGCGGATAACAGTCCATGATGCGTTGTTCAATCAGGGTCGTGAACAGGTACCCGCTTGCGCGCCAGTGATCGCTTGGCTCAGCATCGGTCAGAATCGTTTGACGGATAGCTCTGGCAATTTCCGACCAGTAGAGGACGGTAACGGGCCGTTCCTCGTCGTTCACCGGGTCGATGCGGACCCGTGAGTCGGTCTCTCGGACCCGGTCGCCGAACGATCCTTGGAGTTCATCGCTTTTCCGTTTCGGGAGCAACAGATAGTGCGCCCACGTGCGGCCCTGTTGATCGTTCTTCTCCGCCAAGTACGCCGCTTGCCCGGTTTTCTCATAGTGCTCGTCCTCGATTTTCACCTCGACGGTTACGCCACGATCCGGGCCTTGGGCGATAATGTCGACGCGCCGGTCGTGAAGCTGCTCGTCCTGGAACGCCTTTTCACATCGAACCTGCAGCCCCTGGGGATCGAGCCCCGTGTCGAACACCGCTGCTGTGAACGCCCCCTTGGAGTCCCTGATCAGCTGGGCGAGCCAGCGGGACCAGTTTTCTTCCTGGTTTGTCCGCAGCGGCCCTGATTGCGGGATATCGGTCGTCCAGTTGATCGCGAGTGGGTCAACATCGAACGGACATGCGCTCGCCTCCCATTGCTCATTCAGTTCGCGCAGGACATCATGTAGCTCGACAAGTTCGGCGGTGAGTCCACCGGTGTACCGGGGCCACCATTCATCAACCACATGCCAAGATGAATCGAGTTGGCTCATAGGGTACCACCCTTTGCGCGTGAGCCTTCGTTATTATCAGTGAGTAGCATTGATACCGGCGAGTTCGAAGCGTACCACTATCATACTTGTCCAGTCACCGAACTCTCCGACGGCTCACGAGAAGTAACTCAGTTCGACAACGTAGGAACGTATTCTTCAGAAAAGTGTTTCTGGAGTGTCTGGACCGCCTCGACAACCTCTGGCCCACTCATTATAGAAATATAGACGAGTCCAACCGTTTGCGTACCTGAACTTGTTGTGATGGTAGGATTTGACACTGGGTTACGAAAGTCGGTTAGTAGTACTCCGCCAAGGCTTCAATAAAAGCCTCGTCGATGATGGTGATGAGCTCGGAGTTCTCAATAGCCAAGTCAACGAACGCACCCCCCAGTCCCGCAGTGTAGGCATCAAAGAAGTCGTCGTGTTCGGCGATGGGGATATTGTACGTTGCCGTAAGTATATTTCCAGTACGACTGGTTAAGTCAACTGTAGGCGGAAGTTCATACTCGCGCTCGTCGATCTTGTTGCTGACTCGCTCGTTGACCAGCTTATAGAACTGATCGTCGCTACTGTTGCCGTGCCAAAGCGTGAGTTCTAATATACCGTCCTGGATCGCCTTCTTGCGATTCTTTTCAAGCCGATGATATAGCGTGATATGGGCGTAGTTGTCGTCATCAGGGGCACCGTAGATAACAGGGTGGTCATCTGTTCTCCGTCGCCGCCACTGTTCCTTGGCGATACCCGCCCAAGAACTTCCCTGGCGGAAAACCCATCGAGCGGAGTCTTCGGAGTCTGGGTGCAGTTCGATCCCGACGTGGTTGTCGGAGAGATCTGGAATCTCCACGATCTCGACATTATTCAAATCTCGGGCGAGACGTAGACCCCAGTTATCCGTGAAGTCATCCCACTGGTTCTCAAACGCGCCCTGTACGTCTTGGAGTTCGTCGTAGTAGTCAAAGTACAGTTGAGCTTTCTCTTGCTGGTTTTCTTGGTGGTCTGTCATGATCAGTTCCTGCTGTATCGTGCTGATGAAGTCGTCGAGCTGTGCTGTCGTCCGTGCCGGATACCCACCTTGGCTCTTCGCGAGGAACGCTTGGAGTTCCGAAGCGATCCACTCCCATGAAATCTGAACGAACTCGTTGGCTTCCGGTGGTGATGAACTCTCGGGGGCGAGGTAGATATAGTAGCGATTGTCAACTGACACATCGTCTTTCGATAGTCCGATCGCCGGGAATGATGAGGCATCGATGTACGCTTTGGTTTGCTTGTGTGTCTCGGACGCCCAAAGTTTCAGCTCCCAGCAGATGAACCAATCTCCTGGTAGCCAGAGAACCGCATCGGGTCGGGTATCATTGGAGGTGACGACCTCGGTTTCAACCTTGATGTCCTGAAGATCCAGTCGAGAGAACGTGTAGTCCAAGTCATCTCGTTCGGATAGCGACGACAAGAGGTGTTCTAAGAGTGCATGTTTGAGGCCGTGGCCTTCTTTGGGCGAGAGGAAGTGAAACAGGAGGCTTTGCCAGTCCTGCTCCTGTTGATGGCGGCCGAGTATCTGGAGAGTAGTTGGTGGGGGCTCATCCGTCTCTGGTAGTCGGTTTAGGCGCTGCACCAACTCCTGTAGTTGCTTTTCGACTAACACACGGTGAACTGGTGTGTGACAGGAAATCAAAGTATCGCAGATCCAAAAGTGCGCGAACGTGTCTTCTGAAATACTACCTGTGCAGCTGTTGGCATTGGTGCGATGATCGAAATCCATCTTCTGTCACCGACTCTGTACCACAACTACCGTCAGAACCATCAGATAAAAGATGTCTTTACAATCGAGTAACACAAATATCCATATGGGTACTTCCCTATGGCAAAGAATAACGAAGAGCGACAGCAAACGGATTTGCACGGTAATCCGGTCGACAACGAAGATGATGAAGACGAGCAGGAATTGAACGACTTCAACGAGGAGATGCCTTGGTACGAGACAAAGGGCGGCTATCGACGGGACGTGATGTCAAGCCTGTTTCAGAAGGCAGTGCGTCGGTCGGACGCTGAAACTGCGGCCTTCGCAGCGTGGGAGCTCGTTCGCTCTGGTCCAAAGTACGAAAGTCACTATTGGTCTCGTGCTATCCTCGTGTGTGTCGAGGATTTGGTCGCAGGGAACGAAGCTACCGAACACGTCCTGCGATATGAAGAACTCGCGAAAAACAGGTGGGAGGACAACGGATGGGCACGCCGGCTCTGCGCTATTGCCGCCGCGCTCGTCTGTGCTCGGGCTCAGCCGAGTCGAGAAACCACCCATGCCAACGGCTACTTCTCGAACACGATGGTTGACCGAGCACGAGTGAAACAGGACGACGACCACGAACCACTATACGAACCACCAGTGACTGAAGAGGAACTGGACCCAGACGGGGAAATTGGATTCGTGACTGTAGACAAACATACGTATCCTGGCGCGGGAAAAGGTCGTGGCTGGCCTCATTTCCGTCTGCATGGCGCGCGCATTGGACCCCACGAGGATACTGTACTCGGAAAGAAATTTCGTCGGCGAGTGTTAGAGTATGATCAGCCCGAGTACAGCTACAGGGAGCCAGAGGTAGCGTTTAGCGAAAAGGAGATCGAGCACGCGCTGGAGCCGACGACCGAAGACGCTCCATGGCGGTGCGAGTTCGACACTATGGACACGCTGGATGAATTTGAGGACGAGAACTAACTGAACTTCCAGCGGTCCACTCACCGAAGAGCCGGAGAGAACGGGGACATGGTGAAGTAGCCCCCCTCGTTCGTCGCCCCTAAACACGCTGAAACTGGATGCCGGGGCACTCTCAGGCCCCCTTCAATGAAGCCAGCTGATCTCAAATCCGGGTAGGATCTCCCCACCCGTCTGTTTCACCCTCACCCACCCGATGATAAAAGCCTCGGCCCACCCCCTGGTCGAAATCCCAGTTGACCGCTGATTTCTATGTCGGTGGATTCGCGCAGTTCGTACCATCGGTCCTGTTGGCAGTGCGCTCCTTCTCGTCGTGAATTTGATCCTGAAATGTCGACCATCTGAATCAGGAAGTTGACATCGGCTATCGAACGCTGTCAGCTTGTTTGGTTGCTTTGTCAAGGACGGAATGCACAGTTACCATACTTTCGTGACGCAGAAACGGGGAGCGACGTTCAGAATGGGAAAACTGGTATTAAGTATGGAGCGTCTCTATTAATATAGAATCATGGAGATCACGACGGTCAGCCTCGACAAATCGACACGGGATGCTCTCCAAGCGGTGAAGGAGGAACAGTCACTCCCACACTACGATGCGACCGTCTCGTGGCTCATCGAGGAGGTGGAGACCAACGACTAATCGGTAGGTTAGAGGACGCCGAGCAGGAAAGGGCTCGGCGACAGGCCGAATCGGAGCCCACGGGATTCCAGGACCGAGCACTCCGTGGTATTACCTACGCACGGGGTCCGCTTGGATCTTTCGCTCGCTCCGGCTGTCCTCTGATCGCTTCTCCCGATTTGGACCCCAGATAATGACATCACCAGATATGTCTCACGGACGCATCGAAAACGTACCTCGGCATATTCGGCTTGATCGTGATTTCGGGTGGCCGTCTACCGCCGTAGTTCGATCACGACTGACCGAAAAGATGCAGAAACTGATGGCGCAGGAGGGGTACGGCCTGATCCCAGCAGTAACAGCAAGCGGGAAATCAACGAACGGAGCGACAACCTCTTGGTCCGACCTGGTCGCGACCGGCGGCGAACCAGTTGTCCATCTTCACGGTACGACAGACGCACGCGACGAAGCCGTAGAAAAAAGTGAGGACGCTGGTGTTTCGTACCACGTCCTGTACGGACGAGACGAAATCTGCGAGACTGCGGCTGGAGAACACAATGATAGTGTGAGTACCCCGAGTGGAACGCCAGCGAGTGAGTGGATCAATCACCAATGCGGACAAGGATCTGGAACAACGCTCAGCACCGCCCACGCCCATCTTGAAGAGCACAACGGGGGTGAGCTACCGTGCTCTCCGTGTGACGCTAAAACCCAATATGACGGTATCCCGCGAGATGAAGACGGTGATCCAGCTGTCGATGTAATCCACGCGACTCATCAGTTCGCTTATGTACCAAGCCTCATTGACAATACGAACGTCATTATCGACGAACAACCTGATTTCAGCAGTGACGTCAGTCAGGGGGGAGAGTTCACACAACAGCGGATACAGGAGATGGTCACCGCCTGGCTGAAACACATTGATGCATACGTGAAGACCTGGGAGGAATTCGCCGTATTGGCCAGAGAAGGCCTCGATCGATTAGAAGATACGGTCGAAACTGATCACGACGTTGAACCGGAGTGGTTCATTAAGAACACAGAGGCACATACACTGGCCCCCGCAATCACGGAAGCAGTTTACAAGGCACTGTCGAGTCCCCCTGACGACAACGAACGACATAGTGCCACAGCTCCCCATGATCTGACACGGCTCGAAGAGATCAACGCAAACGACTTCCGCTACAGTCGGACCCGAGTCACGGTAGTAATCGATAAAGACAATCGTGTTCAGAAGGTGTGGAACACCCCAGAGCTCGGGAACGCCCGAAGCGTGATCTGTCTGGACGCCTGGCCATCGATGCCCGAGTTCCATCAGAACGTGGGCGAGAACTTGGAGTTGAAGAAACTGATGACCGAGGGCGAGCGCGAGCGGTGGCGACGGTTCGAACGTGGCTTAGAGGTCGTCCAAATCGGTGATTCTGCACGACCAGCTGGGTCAGAGTACGCCGTTAAGCACTACTTCAATTCCGAGGAGGTACGAGTCGTAATCGAATGGCTCCGAACGATTTTCGACGAAGACTTTCGAGCAGTGATCGCCCCAAGTCGGGTCGAGGAGGAAGTCCAAGAGATGATGCGCCATGTCGAAATAGAGGACCCGGACGAGTGGACAATGCACCACGGCGAAGAGAAAAGCCGCGGAGAGTTCAGCGAAGAACCGGTTGGCTTCGTCACGAACTGTATCGATCCCGGCGACGACTACGTCCTCGATCTACTTGCGGCGCAGGGACTCGATGCCACGCCTCACACTGTTGATTGTCGTGACTGTGGGGGCAGCGGATGTCAGAAATGTGGAGGAACGGGCGAACGACGAGCCCGTGGTCGGGGCTTCGAAGGACCAGACGCGGATAAAGCGCAGGAGATCCTTGATGGCCTTCGCGCAAACCACACGAATCAGTGTGTCGGACGGTGGGCACGGAAACCAGGGCAAGAAGGTGTCCGATCGCTCGTATTCGTCCGCACCGACACCGTTGACGACATATTGGTAGACAAAACAATCCCTGATCCATGGGTATTCGGAGACAAACAGCAGGCGGCTATCGACTACCTTCGAAAACACCCTAAGACGACACTAAAGGAGACGAAGGAAGGGATCGAAACCCAGTTCGACAGCGGCGTGGCCAAGGAATCGGTCAGGGAGACGTTCAAGAAACTCATCGAGCACGGCGTGGCCGAACGGAGTGAGGGAACCGGAGCCTACGGAGCCGACGAGTACCGTCTCACGTCATCAGTCCCGGAGCACGGGCTCGTCAAATATCCAGAGCTAAACAGACGGAAATCACCAACCGACCCATTATAGACTCTTGTTATGGGTGAGTTGGTGATCTGAGTCTGAAGACCAGGGCATCATTTCCGATTCTGACTGGACACTGCCAACAGCGACGTTTGTAGAGGCCCTATGTCCCGTTTTACCGTTAGTTTCTGCTGGAATAGATGTAACTAATACCCTACCTACCCTATCAATTATTCGTCTTTAGCTAAGACTCACACCTCGGTTGCGTAGCGGTAGCGAGCGTCTCTTGTAACACTGGCCGTTGCTGGTGGATCTTCTGTGCGTCGTCGATCAACCGGTCGAGCAGCGGTGGCGGCGA
>NZ_REFZ01000032.1 GCF_003841465.1 Natrarchaeobius oligotrophus | reverse complement strand
GGGTGCGCTCGTTCTCCCAAACCTCATCACAATCCACGTCTAAGGTCTCTCTGAGCAGGTTGGCGAGTTGCATAGGCACTTCTCGCCACCACCTGCTCATTCCTCAAACCCTCATCTAGACAGTGCCTCCAAGATGGACTGTTTCAGCTGAACGTCCGCGCTGTGTTCCTCGATTCGGTCTTCGACCCTGTACTCGATGTTTTTGGGGTCGTCAGTGTTTCGCAGATCGCTCTTCTGTAGGAGATTGTTGGTATTGCTCAGCTGTCGCTGTGGAATCGAAGAGAGCAAGGACACCGCGTCAGCGGTGTCCGTTAGGCACGATTCCGCTAGATGTGTTTGGCTCGGAATCGGTCGCAGCAAACCTGTTGGCGCAGGTTCGCTGGCGTAAGGTGTTACTTGCCCTCGCTGCCGTTGTTGACCGTCAGGTCAGAACGGCAGCTATGGGCACTTCCAGCGCTATCTCTGTAAGAATTGCGACCGCACGTTCAACGACAAGACTGGTACGATCTTCGCCCATTCGAAAGTCGCACTCAGGAAGTGGCTGTTCTCGATTTACGCGTTTCTCCGGTTTAACACGAGTCTTCGCCAACTTCAGCTAGAGATCGATGTCCAGTACAAAACGATCTACCAGCGCGTCGAGCGCTTCACGAAGGCGCTACGCGCCGTCACTCGACCTTTTCGGGCCGGTCGAAATCGACGAGGTCTACGTCTCTGCAGAGCTGAAAGGCCGCGAGCGCGAGGATCGTACGACCAGGACAAACCGCCGGTGTTCACGATCGTCGATCGTGGCACCGGCGATCGGTACGTGATCCCAGCGAAATCAGCCGATGAATCGACGATTCGGCTCCTTCTCGCGGTTTGCGAGAAGGAGCCACTGACCGTCTACACTAACAGATTTCGTGCCTACGATCCGCTGGCTGAGGACGACGCATTCGACCGCGAATACGCCGACGAAGACGTTCACGTCAACACCTGCGAGAGCCACGGATCGCTGCTGCGACCGTGGCTCTCGCCTCATCGAGGCATCTCAAAAGACAAGCTCACACAGTATCTCCGAGCGTTTCAACTTCGACGAAAGCTATTCAGAAACCAGGGAGAGAAGCGCTCAAACAGCTGTCAAAGCGACGGTGTGAAATCAACACAGTGCTACACAAAGCGTTCGCGGATTGTATGGTGCGATTGGCACGACTCCTGCGGCCAGTAGGTGGTCGTGCCAATCAAGGATGTCGTAGGCGCTGTCTCCAAGCATCCAGATAGGTTTCTTGACGGCGAGCGCGTCACACGTGACGCGCTCGCTGTCTCCTTCGAGGCCTGCTTCGTCTGCGTAAACTCCGCTGCGATCGGAATCTTTGGCCCCGCCGAAACGATCGTGAGGCCGAACCCGTAGTAGTACTCTTCGGCCGTTGGATCGTAGTTCCACGACGCGTCATCGTTCCACGCGAGGGCTTCGAGATCAGTCGAATCGATTCGGAAGGTAGAGTCGAGCAGGCCGCGGGCAGCGGCCTGCTCGACGAGGCGGCTGAAGACGTTGTCAACGACGAGTCCGAGATTGGTGAGGAAGCGATCGACCGCGTCTCTCGACGGGGGTCGATCGAAGCCACAGCTGAGCCAGACGGCGGTATTCTGGAGTTCACGGGTGACAGGACGAGGGCCGTAGATCCCCTTGTAGTAGCAGTGAAGAAAGCCTTTGAACAGTTCTGGCGGATGATGGTCTCGTGTTCGCCCCCGACGAGCGGGGGCGAACACGTCATACTCGCTGAGAAAGTCAAAGTCGAGGTGCTCGAAGAGCGGCAGCGTCTCGACCGCCACGAGATTAAAGAACTCGTCTATCCAAGGCTCATCTTCAGGGTTTGAGTGCTGCTGGACACGGCTTCTCAACCCTGCCCTTTCGTGTGTGACGTATTCTATGACACCCTCTTATCCTAGCAGTCCGTGGGTCAGACTGTCCCAAAAGGCCATTCTGATGCTTTACTTGACTCAAGAGGACGCCATGTCGCTGGCTTGCCCCCCTCTGTTTGCCTGCCGATAACGGAAGCTTTTATTCGTAGTATTGCCATGATCCTACATGGCACAGAAACAAATTACTGCACATCAAGTGAAGTACTAACTATGTTACGACACCAATACCCAGATATGCCTGTTGTCAGCGGCTTTCAGTTATTCCACTCGCAGAAAGACAAACAGTACATAGATGATCACCGGCATCTTGTTGGAACATGTCCCTCAATCATAACCTGCGCACTCAACGCTACTGCAAAGTACCTAGAGCGGTGTTTCGATGTTACTGATCACGATCTTAAATTCCTACGAGAGGTATGCCACACCACGGATGGCGAATATAATATCGCCGTTAACGAAAACAGCAAGCTGCTCAACCAGGCACGTTCGACAGATGGTAATACCTTTCTGCCTGCCGTCGAGTCTGATTACCATCCTGTGAAAGCGTACTACGAGTGCTGGCGGTTCGCATTGGGGATGAGGAAGTATGAGTGAATACAGTCAGACCAACGCAGATGTCGAAACAGCGATGATAACAAGAGATCACAAGTCGAGCGGGATGGACCCGACCGTCATGCTACCACCGCAACCGGATCGCCGCTGGACGATCGCCAAACAGCTTGGCCTCAACACAGCCGTCGTCCGGTTCTGGAATGTCGAGAAGTGGTGGGAATACGAGACGCTAATGTGCATAACGTCGCGGTTCACCGATCACGGCTTCTCACTGAACGTCGTCGAGGACCGACCGCCAATGGAGAAGACCGTCCTCGGAGAAGATGGGCGTGATGAGGAGATCACAACGGTTAAACGACTGCTCCGAAATATGGGCCGACTTGGCATTGACACCTACTGCTGGGTCTGGACCGAGAATCCGCTAGGCGTCATCCGAACTTCCGACTCGCTCCCCGGTCGCGGCGACTCGCAGCGCATCGGCTATAACCACGAATGGATGGAGCGCGCCCCAGACCACAAAGCTGCAGATATTACCGAAGCAGAACTGTGGAAGAACCTCCAGTACTTTCTTGACGAGATCGTCCCAGTTGCAGAAGAGGTGGGCGTAAACCTCGCACTCCACCCTGATGACCCGCCGACCTCACCTGTCCGAGGAATCCCTCGTATTGTGAAATCCGTTGATGACTACCGACGCATTCTTGACATGTACGACAGTCCACGTCATGGCTTGACCTTCTGCCAAGGAAATTTCGCCGCAATGGGTGCAAACATTCCAGAGACGATTCAGGAATTCGGCGGTCGAATCCACTTCGTTCACTTTCGCGATGTCGAGGGTGACAGCCGGAATTTCGTCGAAACATGGCACGACGAGGGGCCAACTGATATGAAGGCTGCCATTGAAGCCTACAAAAATATCGGATTTGATGGACCCATTCGTCCTGATCACGTGCCGCGAATGATCGGTGAATCAGATCGTGAAGAGGCGATGTCCGGGTACACTGATATGGGTCGGCTATTCGCCATTGGATATATGAAAGGATTAATAGAATAACATCATCAAACCAAACAACACAACAATGACTATTTCCACTATTGCAGTGACAGGTGGTAACGGTAAGATTGGTTTGGCCATCCTCGAACACCTCGCTGACCACGGCTATGAGACTGCGAACATCTCCCGCGGTAAGTGCAGGGAGGAGATCTCCGATACGTATGTCACGACAGATCTTCTCGATGCCGGCGAGACATACGGTGCCATCGCGAAGACCGATGCCGACGCCGTAATTCACATGGGTACAATCCCAGATCCATACAGTAACCCCGACTATCGGGTCTATGAGAGTAACGTCATGGCCGCAAAGTACGTCCTCGAAGCTGCAGATGCCCTAGGACTTGAGTCTGTTTGCCTCCCCTCCAGCATCAATGCCATTGGGAGCGAGCACCAGGAACGAAACACTGACATACGGTGGCTTCCAGTTGATGAAAGCCATCCACGAACACCAGATGATTCGTATGGCATTGCCAAATATGCTATGGAGGTGACGGCAGACGGAGTTGGCAGGCGGCCATCTACCAACCTCACTATCGCCTCGCTGCGGTACCCGTGGGTAATGACTGATGAGGAAATGTGCGAGTACCTCGTCGAAGCAGATCGATCGCTGGATCGACTCGCAGACGTTCACCCGTCGACCGGACGAGAAGTGCTATTCTCGTATCTCGCTGTCGACGACGCTGCTACTATCGCGCGCAAAGCCGTTGAAGCTGATTTCAATGGTCACGAAGTATTCTGGGCTGTCGCCGGCGACACCACCGCTGCAGCACCAACCGCTAACCTTGCCGCAGAATACTATCCATCTGCTGAGGCCCACAAGGAGTTCCACGGCCATGAAGCGCTTATCGATCTCTCAAAAGCATCAAAAGTGCTTAACTGGGAGCCACAACACAGCTGGCGGGATTTGTAAACGTCACCGATGACTGCTAAAACTAATCTTGCTATCGCTGGCACGTACACCAGAGAAAGCGGTGAGGGACTCGTCGGTCTCTCAGTAATAAAATCACTGCTCGATCGCTTTACCTAATCAATCAACGAATGGTGCAACCAGATGATAAGGCAGATTAGCGTGGTACCCTCCACTGTTTCCGGAGCTCTTGATGATCACTAGTTTCGAGGACCCACACACCACCGTTTCCGGAGCTATCTGCGAAACAAGAGGAAGCTTTATGAGAGACGCCACCGATAAATTCATTCTATATGATATTTATATCCTCAAACTAAACAGATATTCTCTACCTGATTTCATAGCCCAAACACATACATATATTCCAATAACATTAACAACTTAATTCTTTTCTTTAGAGTAGGTTTTCTCAGAAGTGACTTAGACGAATTTGTATAGCTTCGGAAATAGTGGAGAGGGAGTGCGATAAAAGAAGCGAAACTTCAGAATCAGTGATGTGGTTATTCATTAGATCATATCCAGCTTCGGACCCTCCGAAAGCTAAGGAAGCGGTGGCTTTATGCTATTCTGCTGTGTGTCGTTCTGGCATGGGGATGTTCCAACGAGAACGTCAGGTGTTCGCCAACGCCGAACCTCTTGACGACTCGTATGAGCCCGAGGATATCCGTGAACGAGATAAGGAGCTGAAGAAATATCAACGAGCACTTCAACCAATCATCGATAATCGGCCGACGTCGAATATTTTTTTATACGGAAAAACAGGTACGGGAAAGACAGTCGCGACGAAATTCATGTTGTCACATCTGGAGAATGATGCCGCTGAGTACGACGACATCGATTTTTCGACTGTCTGGGTTCGTTGTGAGAATCTCACTTCGTCCTACCAAGTCGCCATTGCCCTCGTCAACGAACTCCGCGAAAATCAAGGTGGAGACCGTATCAGCACCACCGGCTACTCCCAGCAACGAGTATTCGATATTCTCTACGAGGAACTCAATGCACTCGGTGGTACTGTCGTGATCGTTCTCGACGAAATCGATAATATAGGTCATTCCGATGATATTCTCTATGGACTTCCCCGAGCACGGTCAAACGGTTACGTTGACGATGTCCGCCCGGTGATTGTTGGCATCAGCAACGACTTCCAGTTTCGGGACAATCTCTCGCCGAAAGTCAAGGATACGCTCGCCGAAAAAGAGATCCTCTTTCCGCCGTACGATGCGAACCAACTTCGCTCGATTCTTGAACCACGCGCGGATAAGGCGTTTCACGATGGTGTCTTGAACAGGGACGTCGTACCGCTTTGTGCAGCATTTGCCGCCCAAGATTCGGGATCAGCCCGACAAGCAATCCGATTACTTCGCGAAGCCGGTGAACTTGCACAATCTGCCGATTCCAACACCATAACCGAAGAACATGTCCGTGATGCTCAAGACGAACTTGAAAAGAATCAACTTTACGAAGGAATGCAAGAGCTCACAACTCAGGGACACGCTGTTCTCTGTGCGCTTGCTTATTATCAATCACTCAACAAAGTTCCCGTCCGCTCTCGAGACCTCTACGAACAATACGTTAAAATCTGTGACCGGCTTGACGCAGATAGCGTAAGCGAACGGCGTGTTCGAGACCATCTCTCCGATATGAATATGCTTGGACTTATAACGGTCTATGAACAAAACGAAGGTCTCGCAGCTGGACGATATCACGAGTACGAGCTTGACATCCCCCTGCAAGCAGTTCTTGAGGTTCTTCTCTCGACAACCCGTTTCGAAGAACTCGCCAACATCATTCAGTCGACAGCCGATAATCACCACCAATCAGGAATCTCAAGATATTGAATACTAAGTGCAGAAAGCTTCGGAAACAATGGAGGGTGTGTGCCGACGACCTCACGGAGATGAAGTCATCGCGATTGGCTAGGTCTGGGACAGACGATATCTGAAAATACAACGATCTATCCAAAACAATAGAATTGTTTCAATTTCCTTAGATTGATTTGTAATTGATATTTTGCGTGAATGGTAGTGGTATACTCTTCGAGTCGAGAGAAAAGACACGTCGAGTCACATTGGTCAGATAATTCGACTAGGGAGACGCTCGAAATGACAAAGGTCGTCGATACAGGAACGCAATCTGTGCTCAATCTTTACTGCTCAACGCCGTTAGATGAAAGTGATGCGAATCTCTGTGAGCAGATCGCCCACTGGAACGTGGCCAATCTACGGTCATTAGCTGTGGTGAGGGCATGATGAGCAACAACTCCGCGAACGGCTTCCTGAATTCGACATTCACTTGCTAATCAAACACCGGACCTTCAATTCCATGAAATTACCCTGCTGTGTGTCGTCTAGAACATCAAGTATCGTTTGAGGACCTCGGAGTTTGACAGGAGGAAAATCTTCCTTGCGCTCATTTTCTGTAGATGTCCAATAATTGTTCTTCCGAAACGGTTATAATTCCGTATACATGAAATAACAAGTACAGATGCCCTAGAGAGACACAACCATGGATAATCTCACAGGGTTTCAACGAGACCTATTGTACGTCATCGCTGGAGATAATCGTCCCTCTGGTCAAGATGTCAAAGACGAAGTTGAACAGTATTATAGTTCAGAAATTAATCACGGTCGGCTATATCCAAACTTAGATACTATCGTGAATAGGGAGCTAGTCGAAAAAGGCCAGTTAGATCGTCGAACTAACTATTATGATATCACTGATGACGGACTTGAGGCTATTGAACGTCGTCGAGAATGGGAGCGTCAGTATATGGATTCTTAAAATTCGTCGTGTTGGCGAAGTACTTCGGAGAGGGTGCAGCGATGACACTCGGACATCTCAAGGTGTAATAATGTGTCATCACACAGGAGACGTGCTGGTCAAGCAACCGTCAAACGGAACCACGTTTCCAAACTGCTCGAAGGAGCTATCTATGACGTTAATCGTGCCGTCCAGAGCAAGATTACGAGTGGATAACTGCCAATAACGAGAAAGTCTCAGGAGAGCAAGTTGCATAGGTCTACGCTTACGATGCGGTCAAAGCGCACACACCGTCCTATTATAGGACACGATCTGTTTGGATACTGAGAGCAATTTTTGGTTGAAGGAGTCCTCACGGACATGTGACGGGAACCTGCCGAGATCGAAAAATAGGGTTCCCAATCTCCGACTTTAACCAACAAGTAACGGATATAGTACGACTTGTTGGTTAAGCTATGATCTTGCCCAAGACGAGAACCCCCACACCCCGTGTGCGAGATGAAATCGAGAGAATGGTAGGAGGTGGTGGTCAAGGATAGCAGCCGAGAAACAGTCGAAGCGGATGATTTCATGAGAGATAGAGTCTGAGGAGAGGAAACAAAAATGATCCATACAGAAGAAAATCTTTATATGTTATGGCTGTTAACCCAACCCGTACTAGACCTAGAAGAACCTGAAGAAGAATAATTTGTTATGTGACAGAGTTCAGTTCTTTCACATTTTATTTATCTCATCCTTTGTGCTGTTCTCCTGTATTTGTGTCTTCTCGAGCTTCTCCCGTCTATTTCACTATTCTTTCTTGATCTTCCTCTCCCACTCTCTCAATGAATTCATCTCGCACACGGGGTGTGGGGGTATCTGACCCTATCTTCTGTACCCAGTGTGATTTGTTAGCGGTAATTGAGGGCGCTAAGCCACCTTACTCGGCGAGCGAAGCGAGCAGGGAGGGATTTCATCTCGCACACGGAGGGTGCCTTTTGGAATTGATTTTGCCCACGGCCAATCATTTTTTCTAACCCCCCACCGTGAAAACGTCTCTATTTGCTGAATTCAGCTAATTTAATCTCGCACACGGTACCCATATCTATTTATGGCTTCAATGTTATTCCGCAGATATGGCTGACGGCAACGATCAACAATCCCTCTCACAATCTATCAAAGGTCGTCTTCAAGAGGGTGCTCAGAATTCTGTCTTCCAGGACAAGGGACTTCTCGACCCTGACGCCGTCATTGACGAGGACAGAATCGTCGGTCGCGATGACCAATTGGACGATATCATCACCTACCTTCGACCGGCACTCCAGGGAAACCGTCCTCCTAACATGCTCCTTTACGGCCCGTCGGGCACCGGGAAATCGCTCATCATCAACGCGGTCTGCCAGCAGGTGCTCGAACTCGCGAACTCACAAGGTGGCCGCTTCGGTGTCATCAAAATCAATTGCCAGACAATCAAGTCTCACGATCGGGCAGTCTATCGATTGGCAAAGAACGCATCCGACGAAGCTGGCGTCGACGTCGGCATTCCTCAGAGTGGCATCTCCACAGATCAGAAGCTCAATCGTTTCTACGAGATTTTGAGCAACCACTTTGATTCGGTCATCATCATTCTCGACGAGGTTGACCTATTAGTCGGCCGCCAGCGGGATCCGAACGACGAACCGGCATATTCGAAACTCCTCTACCAACTATCCCGTGCTTCACAACTCGGGCGCATTGAGGGGCACGTTTCTGTCGCTGCACTCACGAACGACCCTCGGTTTATGGAGGATCTCGACGGGCGAGCTGAGAGTTCGTTCAACCCGCAAGACATCGTCTTTCCGGACTACGACGCGAATCAACTGCAGTCAATTCTCGAGCGGCGTCGCGACGCGTATCAAGACGATGTCCTCGAGGACGGTATTATTCCGCTCAGTGCCGCATTTGCCGCCCAGGATCATGGCGATGCCCGAAAGGCAATCGATCTGTTCAGAAAGGCTGGTGAGATCGCGGATCGGGTAGGTGAAGACACGATTCGTGAAGAGCACGTTCGCGACGCTCAGAAGGAGGCCGAACGCGACCGGACGTTAACCCAGATGCAGGGTCTGTCGACGCAGAAGAAGCTCTCACTCTACGCCACTGCAATTGTGCCTGTCCATTCCAAGCGTAATTTGAACGCCGTTCCCAGTACGGTTGCATACCGCGTATATCAGTATCTCACCGAGTTGCTGGATGCGGATGAAAAGTCACGAGACTCCTATTTACGGTATATGAGCGAGGCAGAGACCTACAACTTCGTTATGTCGGAAAAACGAGGGCGTGGCTACGGAAGCGGTGTTCACAAGGAGTATACTTTCGTTGACGATCCGGAAGTAGTCGCTGAGACGCTTCAGACCGATATTCGACTCGAAGAGGCAGAACACAATGAGGATCTGATCCGGTCAGTCGTCAATGCGCAGATAGAGGATTTCTTTGAGGGGAACTAACGCGAATATCGCTTGACGCCGCCGACGCAATTCATTTCGCACACGGGGTGTGGCCACAGCTGAAGAGTAGTCGATTTCGCTAGGTGTGTCTGACAATGGTTCGCAAAATTTCATTTCGCACACGGGGTGTCGATCCGTTCAATCTGTCAGCTAATTCACTTTGCACACGGTGTGTTCTGATGCTGTGACCGAATTCATCTCGCACACGGGGGGTGCTGGCTTGATAGCTCTCGACCAATTCATTTCGCACACGGGGTGTGGCGCCTCTATTCACGTTAGTTCTCCATCCTACTCGTCGGGATTGACTGGCCCTTTATATTTGGACTTGATTTTGTCTCCCTCCCGCCACTGCCAGTAATAGTAGCGATTGTCGTTGATTTCCTTGATCGTGATCGTGGCCTTTGATGGGACGTCGTCCGGGAGATCGTCAGGTCGATCTTCGATTTCGTTTCCATTTGACTTCTTCTCGAGTCGAACTTCACGCTCTTTGTACTCCGCTAGCTCTTCGACGTAACGAGCAACGTGTTGGAGGCGTTCTGGACCGAATTCGTTAAGGGTGTTGACCAAATCCGTGGGGAGGTCTGTCGGTGGGATCGGTGGTTCGTAGGACATGGTCATCGACTCATGTTAACCAACACGGATCGTCACCCCATAGTTTTGTTGGTTAAGATACTGGGATAGGTATGATCTCGAAAGTGCGTGGCGGGTTCGTGGTTCGTCGGTTTCAGTCCTATGAAGCCACTTGTCACTGGTGACGAATCCGTGTCTGTGTAAGCGCGGGTAATGTCACACGGGTAGCTACGGTTCCATTCGTTCGTGTCCGTCTGGTTAGGATGGTAGTCTCGGTGGCACTCGCTTTGGAGTGACTGATCTGTATCGACTGACATACAAACTTATTGTCTAGTAATTCAACCCGCTATGCATCGTGTCATTCAGGCAGTCGAAACCGATCGATCGGCTGTATCAGGAGGTTGCCGACTACGACCTCGTGATCGTTCCCGACTCACCGCTCGCGGACGCCCTCAATCGGCGCCTCGAGCGTCCACATTTTGGCCCGTTCGGGATCACACCGCGACGACTCGCAACACGACGACGAGAAACTGCGGAGGACCGAACCGCGTTTCTCGAGGTGATCGACGAGACCGATTTGAGCTGGAAGCAGATCGCCCACACGGTGGGAAACGTACTCCAGTGTTGGGAGTACGAAGGAACCGCCGACGGAATTTTCGAGTACGAGGCGTTCGATACGCCGGCGACGCGGACGGTCGTCGATATCATTGACTCGCTGCAGACGTCCTCGCGTCTCTTGGCGGATTACGAGATTGAAGTCGGTTCTAACGAGTCGATCGCGGTCGTCGGCGAACGCCAACTGACGAACCTCGAGCACTCGATTCTTCCCGCGGAGTACGATTCAATCGACCGATTCGACGACACCAGCTTCGAAATGCCGCCGTTCAGAATCTTCGAGTCACCGGCGGCCATTGTCGACGCGGTACTCGATACCGTAACGCGTGAAAACGCAACTGACATCGCGATCGTGCTCGACGCTGGGAGCGAGTACTCGCCACTCGTCGAATCGGCACTCGAGACGGCAGCAATTCCATACTACGGCGGTCCTGGCTTCATGGACGATCGCGACCACCGCGCGTTCGTCCAGTTGCTCCGCTGTACGACCGCTGGCTCCGATACTCGTATCCGGTCCGTGAAGCCCTTGCTCACGTGTCTCGGTGCGACGGTATCCGTCGACCACAACGAGAAGCGTCTCTCCGACGTCGACGACTCGGAGGTCGACTGGTTACAGGAGTTCACCAGTCGGGCGAATGCGCTCACGTTTGCGCAGGCGTTGAACGCGTACGAAGATCGAACGGGACGAACACTCGAGGCGTTTCGCGACGAACTCGAGAAACTGGCCTTGCTCGAAGAATCGATCACCCCGAAGGCGATCGATCAACTCACGTTGCTCTGTTGAACGCAAGACGGCAGCAGTATTGAATTTCTGATATTCTGGTTACTAGAGTTAGGACTCCTGAACCGCCGGTTTTGAGATCTGGATGATGTCGAAGGAGTACAGTTCGTTGATTCTACAACCATCAGAATTAGGTCACTTTGTGAGAATCCGTACGTGGATGACGGCGATGTCTCTGGTGGATACGTCCAGAGAAAGAGAGCAGGCGGCGAGCCCTAACTCGCCGCCTGCGAGAGGTTATGCACGATACACTTGCGCGTGAGCTCTCGGAACTGGCCGTGCCAACTCCGAGAGCGTAACTTCTCACCGTCATCCTTCAGCAGTGAGAACACAGTCTCACTCAGTGTCCGCTGATGGTACAGTTCCTCGTCCATCCGAGCGTTATGTGCTTTCTTCAACGCATTGTGCTCCTTGTGCTTGATTAGCGGTCGTGTCGCGCCAGCGCGACACTCCTCTCTGAGATCCGACCATGAATAGTTCGCATCTGCAAGGAACTCTTGCAGGTCTTCGGCGTTGCGCCGATAGACCTGCAAGCCAACGTGTCCGTCCCACTTGCGCTTCGTCGTGAAATGGACGTCTTTAATCGCCAGTGAGTCTGTATCGACCAAAATCGTCGTCTTCAGCTTGTGGAACGAGAACCCAGCACGATTTCGGTAGTGATAGCTTGTCTGATCACGCTGGAAGCCGCTGGCGTCAATTGCTGCTGTTCCCGACCAGCCAGCCTGCTCCGCACTGCGGCGGAGCAGGCTGCGGAGTTCACGCATGTCGAACTGTTGCTCCCATCGACAGAGCGTCGTGTGATCCGGCGATTTGTCGATGTTAAGCTCTTCTCGAATAGCTCTGGAGTCGTTGAACCATGCTTCAGTCTCGCGGAAATCTTTGTCGAGTTCCGCATGCAAGAGAATCAACGCAATCTGAGCCCACTCGGCGAACCCGCTGGCGCCGTCCGGCGCAGCGGGTTCGTCAGGATCATCCACGTGCTGTTTGGCAAGATTCTTACACTGCCGTATGGTCGGTCGTTTCGACCTCATATCGCCAGACGGCGTCCAATTCCCCACAAATCTCACGGAAATCAGCCGAGAACAAAGCTGAAACTGGTGCTATTTGACGTTGCAACAGAGCAATTCAAGTTGAAGAGACGGGAAGTAAAGAAGACATATCTGGTATAGAGAAATTGGTGGAAGTTCCCGGCGTTATAGGAGCCGGTGGAGAACGAGACCCGACCGCCATCTTGGAAGAAATGACAGTGAATTTTGAAAAGAGACCACTAATAATGGACGATTCAATTGAGTACCTGCAGGAAAACGCTGCGGAGTTCATCGTAGAAAAGCTTCCCGATGGAAGCGTGAATTTGGACAGAGCAGCTATTGAGGCCGAATATTCTGGGAACAGCCCACTCGATGTCGATACATGGGAAACAATATGGGCTGAGATCTCACAACCGTACGAAGAGCCCATATACAAAGACCGACTCATCTACGCAGTCCACTCTTCACAACAGTTCACCAGGAATAAAATTGAGGACGCTATCCATATCGGGATCACCTCTGAAACACTGATCGAAGGTGGCGGGGAAGGTGATGCTACAGTCCGGCTCCCTGGCCCTCGTAGTAACTTTGAAGATCATCTCAGTGAGACCGATATCGACCACTTTCAATCTTTCCAAACGTGGAAGGATTTCTGGGAAGAGAACCAATTCAAATCGAATAATGGAGAGCCAGATCCTGTTAAGGAGTGGGTCCTTGTGGAGGCCATTACTCATCGGGAGAACTTTGGAAAGGACTCGAAAGGATTTGCTGCTATAGGGGCAGGGATTGAAGTCGGGGTTCTCAAAGAGGACGGCAAAAGCATCACTTTGGGTTCAAACAGATTGCCGAAATACTGGCGTTCGGTATTAGAGGAAGGGAGATACGGAAAGAACAGTCAGGTCCCTCTCGCAGAACTGACCGTCATCCAGGAGTACATCCACGATATTTCCAAGGAGAAAGCCCACAATACGATTGATTTAGGGATCAAAGACGGGCTTATCTATCACAATGAGCAAAACACAGTCTCCTTCAGAGACCCACAAACCGATGATATCGATGAAATAAGCGATGCTGCCTTCAGTGACGGGAGATATCCAGCGGGGGAGAGTAACGACGGTAATCCCGATGATGAACCAGGAGATGACGAGTCTGTCAACACTCCCCACTAAATTCGAGAGCGAGCCAACATCCAAAGAAGGAGACAACAGTGGATCGTCCTCGGAGGAGTCCCCTTCAAGTGAGGAAAATGAACTAGGGTCATCTGAGAGTGGATATGACGCACAGAAAGTCAACAAGGGTGGTTCCGAGCAGGCAGGAACCGATAGCACTGATGATCCAGCATCCACACACGCGGCCGTAGAAGCACCTACGCGAGAAATTGAGGAAGGCGAGGAATTTGATCAAGACAAAAACTTCATGTCGCCGACGGGCACTGACCGGTGCCGACGCCCGCAGTGTGATTTTGACCGGTTCACGGTCAACCACCCTACCCGAGGGTATCACCAAGATTCCACTTACCAACCGGACTGACGGCGACGTCGTAGCCCAGCCGCTCAAGCAACTGGGCCAGTAGCTCGCATCGGTCACCATTGTGATGGTCCGTTGGTCTTGTCCCACTCGTGGATTTCATGGTGTTCGAGGCGCTCGAGGTGGCATTTCTTGAGTAATCCCTTGACCGACTCGTGCGACCGACGATTGATCGCGTGGGACTCGGCATCGACTTCAATCGCGGCGATCTCCCTCGCCCGCTCATCGAAGCCGGTCGGTAGGCCACTGGGTGTGGGTTCGAGGTCGTCGAGACACCGGATCAGGATGCAACGTCGTCTCGGTGCAGGAGATCAAGGACGACTGCGAGGTCCTCGTTGACGTACTGGTCGTCAGGAGTTCGGTCATCGCGGTCGTAGTAGACGTACCCCTTCCGTATCAGTCGCTCTTCGTGACGGTTACTGACCCGAATCTCGCGGGGTCCATCAGTACTCACATAGACCGACTTCGACTGAAGATCCGGCAGGGACTGTCTCGAGAACGGTGCGATTCGTCTGTCGTTGGTAACTATCTGCCATCAGTTTACTCCGAGATCTCCCCTCCACCGAGTGCCGCCGACCACGACTGGCCGGCTGGATCTGGAGAAGAACCCTTGCCAAACAGGCCTGAACAATGAAGCCGACAGATGTTCGGGGTCAATCGCCGATTCCGTCCCAAATTCCCAACCTCTCGAGAGGTCGACACTGATCCAACCACTCTCTCAAAGCTATCCCCACCGGGGACTGCAGGGGGTTGTTTTCCAGTCGGTTTTTCCAAATCCATCTCAGGCACCCCTGCCAAGAGGGTAAATAGGGTCTTCTCTAGTACGCCGAGTAATATACACACCAAATATACACTGGCCATCAAGTAAATATACGAACACGAGAAGGGTATACACACCTCGCGCACACCAAATATCATGCTCGATGAGATTGACGACCCACGGCGGCAGGCGGAGAAGATGGCCAACTGGCACACTGGAACGATAGAAGTTCTCGGGTTGTTGAGACTCTTTCTCGACTCCGATAAGACGGAGGATTACGTCACCCGCACCGATGTTGTCAACCAGTACAACTCCATCTACTCCTCGCAGATCGAGGAGGGCGAAGTTGCCGAGATGACTCGGTCACGAGCGAAGACCCGCCTCGAGTTATTGGTTGACCAAGGGTACGCAACACGGACCCAGCGGGCCGGTGATAGAGCCTACATCTACCGCCTTGATCTTGAGGAACGATGGCGGGATCACGTTGCCAGAGGAGTTGCGGAGGCGATGCGGCTGGCCGAGAACCCGATCGCTGCCGATCCGTTCGTGTTTTACACGCTCGTTCAGGCAGGGGCGTATAACGAACTGAAGCAGTCGACAGAGGCGAACACGGACTCCCTCCTCGATTTGGGAAACGAATACGAGGAGCTCCTCGAACGCGTCGAAAAACTCGAGGAGTTTGCCCAGGAGCAAGCATCGAAGGGCTACTGACAGCAGTTTGCGTTTGTCACTATGGATCCTGGATGAAGTCGTGGCGGGTCTATCCCCTCGTCGGGACACCGTCAACGAACTGCTCGCCGGCACGAACGGGCCGAACTATTAACCAACGATTACACTCAATGTTGGTTAATATGCCGCTCTTCTATGGAACTATGGAATTCCCCCTACCACGGGGTGAGTATACCGCATACTGTATCAACACGGAGATCTGCTCGCTCTTGCCATTCGGAAGAGAGTGGGAGACCACGACAGCGAAGATGTTAGGAGTCTGTAGAGAGGGTGAGGAAGAAACACGAAGAGAGAACTCATATCCTGCATACGAACCGTGTTTGTAGGCGTAGTCTTCGGCCATTCTGTATCTAAGTGGTTGCCAGTTCAAATATCGCCATAGGAGCGTGCTCAAATGGCATGGGCGCTTGCAAAAGAGGGATTGTCTGCTACGTTGTCGGCTCGTTACAGACATCTCACAGTTCTCAGTTCAATACGGGTGGTAGCTCGGCTCGATATCCCCGGTTAGTACGCTGCTCTCGAAGGCGTCGCTTTCGCTGCTCTCGAAGTCGATAATCCGATAGACTGCATCACTGCTCCAGTCACACTGATCGCTCGTACACACCGCGCTTGCCAGGGCTCCGTTCTCTGTATCTATATGGACGTTTTGGAGATCGAGTTGCTCGCTACAGAGTGGGCACGCTGCCGGAACTGGCGCATAACGGTAACTTGTACTCACGTCGCCGTCACCTTTTTCAGCGTCGATGCCACGAAGCCCTTCGACGAGATGGCCGACTCGTGAACGGAACTCGGTGAGAAGTGCGTTACGGGCTTGCTCGTCGACGGGGAGTCCAGCGCTATCGAGAGTGATCGCTATTGATACGCTGTCTTCTCGTTGATTTCTTTCATTTGGTTCGCCTCTGGGGGTATGTTCAATTCCCCCACACTCCCTCTCGGGGGTCGAAAGACTATCCTCAGCTGTTATCCCCCCGGCGTTACTGGTCGGCTTGATTCTCGAGAACAGCGACGATATCGGAGAGATCGAAGAGGCGGAGGTCATCACGCTCATCTGCGGCTTCCTCGACCGAGCGTTTGAACCCAGATCGACTGAATAAGGCGAATTCATACGTCGGCTTACCACCTGTGGTCGGTGTCCAGTCGATGTGCTCCACGTCGTCTTCGAGACCCGAAAGCACATCATAGCCGAGGGGAGCGCCTGTGAATTTCGCCTCGCCAGTGATAAGCGTCGATTCGTTGGTCGGTGCGACGACGTCTATCTCTCGGCCCTTGTACCACCACTGGCTCGGCACCTGCGTGAGCTGGTAGTCTGCATAGAGTGCCGGCATCGCCTGGTGACAGAGCGATTCGAACGTTTCGCTGACGAATTCGGACAATTCCGGTTCGATGAGATCCGCGTAGGCGTTCTCGCCGTAGAGTTCGTACTGCCCCCCGCGGCCGTAGAGATACCGGAAGTAAAACCGGAATACGGGATCCCGAATGTGGTACCGAGTCCGCTTGCTGCGCGCCGGATCGGCGAGTGCCGGATGGTGTTTCTCGATGATCTGGAGCGTTTCGAGCCGGTCGAAGTAGTACGACGTGTTGGTGCTCTCGATGCCGGCTCCCTGTGCAATCTCGTTTCGACTGCGGTTCCCGCTGGCCATCGATTCCAGCACGGAGAAATACGTGTTCACCTCGTTGAGCTCCATCTGGAGGACGGTTTCAGGCTCGTCGTGGAGTGGGCCATCCGGGTCGAACAGCAGTCCCGTGATGTTCTCTCCGAGGCTCTGTGATGGATCGAGCGGGCTAAGATACCGGGGTGTGCCGCCGAAGACGCCATAGACGAACACCCGTTCTTCGGGATCGTACGTCGGCACGAACTCTTGGATGGAGCGAAACGGCAGCTGGGCGAGTTCGAGGCGGCCATTTGGTGTCTGTGACACGCGGCCGTAGAGTGGCGCACCGCCATCGAGGACGTGGGTATGAATCATGCCGATTGCAGAGCCTGTGAGTACGAGCGTTGCCTGACTCTCGTCGACAGCCGTATCCCACAGGTGTTGAATTACTGATGGAAGCCCCTCGTTCGATTCGATGAGGTACGGAAATTCGTCGATGACGATGATTGCGTCTCTGTCGGTGAGGTACGTTAAGAGCGGTTCCCATTCCTCTTTGACGGCCGTGATGTCTGGATAGGTCGTCGCTGCTGCCTCGACGAACCGCCTGAGCTGTGTCGTCGCTGTTCCTTGGACTGCCTGATAGTACACGGCATCGTCGCGGTCGGCAATTGATTGTCGGACGAGTTCGCTCTTGCCGATCTGCCGGCGTCCATAGAGGATTGCGAGTTCTGCAGCATCACTCTCGTAGAGGGTCTGCAACCGATCGAGTTCCTCGATACGATTGACGAACTGGTCCATACCCTCAGTCGTTGTGGGAGATACATATATGCTCCGGAGTTAGGATTCAGACTATAATAGTTTGGACTATAATAGTCCAATCTCTAATACTGTGGGTTAATCATTCGGTCTTTATACGTGGGAGTCACAGACGATGGAAGCCGTAATTCTTGGCCGAACACTCAACCCCAAACCGCTAATACAATCTCCTAATGAGCACCGAGGCTAATGGGGACGGATCTACCAGTTACCAGTCGACGATTACGCGCACCGACGAAGGCGATTGGTGGGTGACTAGAGACGAAGAGACGGGCGTCACCAGTCAGGGCAAAGCCCGAACCGAAGCACTCGAGAACCTTGACGAGGCGGTCGCTGGCTATCACGGTGAGGGGAAGGAACCCACCGACGACGACCTTCGCGAGCTTGGGATCGATCCGGATGCAAACGTCTCCGTCGAGTCGCTCCCGGAAGAGTTCGAATAGGCTCTTGCGGTAAGATGTCGCGACGAACATATTCTGGTGACGACGTGATGACGGTCTTGATGAACCATCCCGTTCTATCTCGACCGGATAAACGGTGATCACTTCATTCTGCGATGGGAGCCTGACGAGCTTTCGACAGGGACACTCAAGTCTATCGGCGATCAGGCGGGGATGAAGGACTGTCAGCGGTTCCTGGACTGGCCCGATCTGAATCTGTGACCAGTAGTCTCCACTTCTCAGAACAATCAACTCACCACAGTTTCAAGTTTCTGAAACAAATTGAAGCAGATATCCAAGACTACCGTCTTCCCGTAGATCCAAAGACAACCGCCTGTTGATAGCTCTATACCGGTATCAATTCCACTATACAATCAACTCAAGGGGAAGAAAATTGGGAGAACGAATCCCTGCTATAGCACTACTTTGTGGCCAGAGGAACTTAAAGGGCGAGCGGCTGGGGCGAGTATAGAGGGGTTCGTAAACGTCAGGTTCCGAGAATTCGGTCACCTCACGGGCCTTATACAATTTTCGCGTGTGTGTCCTCGGGCTTGATCGCACGATTGGTCCTACATTCTCGAGCGTCTCGAGAGCCTTATCTTCGTTCTTCTCTGAGTGATCCTAATGTGTCGTCCGGTGGACGGAGCCATAGGGTCGGCTGACAGGGCGGTCGTGGTGGAGTTGTCTCAAGCGAACGCCGGTAACGTCCTGTTGTATCCCAAACTCGTATTCTTCCTTGATATCTTGACCGGACGGTTGATCAGCACCTGCGATCACGTACAACAGGTCGCGTTGGAACCCGGTGAGGTCGTTCATCCTGCGAGAGACTTCAACGATGCTGTATTTGACGTTTCAGTCTCGATTACGTTTCTGTCTAAGAATCTCCGTCGCAGGAGTGTCAGTTTTTGATGCACGTCGGGTAGCAAATCCGCGCATTTCACTCGGCGATCGAACCCGCTCAACGACTACTTCTCCGGCGTCAGTTTCCCGGAACACCACTTTCCCTGGTGTGTCAATTCCGAGCTTTTTACGAAATTGCTCGGGGATCGTGACTTGCCCGTGTTTTGTAATTGAAACAACTTCCTTTTTTGTGTCCTGTGAAGGTCCTGAGTTACTCATCGGTCATAGAGATGTTACCTTCATAGGAGAGCTTTTCCCTCGTTAAAGTCTCTTGCATGAAATCAGACATCGTCACACACTGACACTCTATTTATACGTACGATCGGCAGCAGTGACGTTCTGGTTATCTGCTTCAAAGCCGTTGGCGGAACGACACCGCCGTTCAGCTTCCGGCTCACGACGAATGAATATCGCCAGGTCAAGGCGTTCGTTCGACTCCTGTCCGGTTGTTGTACGTCTCGTCCAAGATGGATTTTTCAGCTGAACGTCCTCACTGTGTTCCTCGATTCGGCCTTCGCCCCTGTACTCGGATGTCTTTCGGGTCGTCAGTGTTTCGCGGATTGTATGGGGCGATTGGCACGGCCGCTGCGATCAGCAGGTGGGATATTTGCTGGTCTCCGATACGACCTGTTCTCTCGTTTGAAACGTCCCGCTCTCGCGGTCGACTAGGTGTGTCGACGGCTGAATCGTCTGAAAGACGCTACCATCTTTCGTAATTTTGAGGAATCCCCCTCGTTCTCTTACAGTACCTTGACCTCACGTCTCTCGACCTTGTACGCGAGATACTATCACAGACTTTTCGACCAGTTATCGAATAGGTTCGATGTTTCACTGTGGTAGACAAGAACAAGGATTGCACGGCAATACCATCACTACATTGCGGTACCGGCGGATCAAACGAGTCTCAGATCTCACAGAGAGGAAGTGGTCTTGAGACCGGCTGTCAGCTGGTGCTGCGTCTGAACCCCTGTATGGAACCGCTGGACGATCTCGGACTGGTGCTCCGGACATGCCATCGGGATGATAACCCCCTCCTGAATCTGGACCAGAGGATGCGGCGAATTGTACGGGGCGAGACGGCAACCAGGACACGGTAATCCACCGGCCGGTCGATGATGCAGCAGATCAGCTGTATCCGTGGATGTTAATCCACAGACCGACGAGAACTGCTCGAGATGCTCGTCACAGCTGATGACAGGGATCGTAAGTTGGTCCAGGAGGAGAAATGATACCTCTTGTTGTCCATCAGACTGAACGGCAGATTTGCACGCATCACATCCGATCCCCGACAGCGGCTGCTGGACATCTGGTGCTGCCATCGTGTATTCGCGGGCCGCCACACAGGTAAGTTATGGGGTGCACACCCCCAACCGACGGTAGAGGCAGATCCCACGGATCCAGACGAGTCCTCTAACAAACTTCCAACGGGAGCAGAACTCAACATGAGTGCCTTTCTCCGGCCTTGTGCGACACAAGCGCCCATACCGGGCGATTACAGACGACGAGGAACGGCTCCGATCTGCCTACCGGTTACACCAGTATCACGAGACTGCAGACGAGCAGTACGGTGAGGAAGGTCTCGAAGAGCTACAGACCAACGAGATGGAGAAAGTGCAGTGACCGCATTCGAAGAGCTGGAACGTGGTGACATCGTCTGGGGGACCGATCCGCTCTCTGAGAAAGGCGCCCACTGCTCGTTTTGGGGACACCGCAGTTTCCTACCCACGGCTTACAACTCATAGGGATCAGCAGAGATACTCATAGATCCTCGGTGAGTGCAGCGTTGGGAGTTTACTCGTGAGATACGCTTTCAGTTCGGAGAGTGTTCGATAGAGTTTGTTGGCACGTCCCTCGTTCACTTGACGCCAGCACTGTTCGAGTGGGTTCATTTCCGGTGCGTACGAGGGGAGGTATTCAAGAAGCAGGCCAGCTTTCGCGGCCTGCT
>NZ_REFZ01000031.1 GCF_003841465.1 Natrarchaeobius oligotrophus | reverse complement strand
CCGACGCATAATCCGAGATGAGGAGGCTTCGTTGTGCACACTCGTCGCCTCCTCATTCCTCTCGAAAAGATGCCTCGATAAGCCGCCGCTGTCACGTGGTTTCTCGCTTAGCTAAAGACGGATAGTCATGACGACTACGCGAGCGTAGGTAGTAGGGACCCGCCGGAAGGGCGGGCCGAAGAACGGGGCAAGCGCGTCCTCGAACGCGCGAGCGAACGCGCCGAAGAGTACGGTCGCGAGCTCCGGACGGAACTTCGCACCGGGGGACCGCACACCGAGATCCTCTCGGTGGCCGCTGAAACCGACGTCGATCACGTCGTGATGGGGAGCCACGGCGAATCGCCGATCACGCGGCCGTTCCTCGGGCACGTCAGCGAGGCCGTCGTGCGCCGCTCACCCGTCTCGACGACGATCGTCCCGGAGTCCGCGACGGTGCTCCGGGACCGCGACCTTCCCGGCCAGATACTGGTCCCGGTTGACGGTTCGGAACAAGCCGAGGCTGCGCTCGCCTACGCTCTCGAGACGTTCCCCGACGGCGAGCACACTGCATTCCACGTTCTCCCGATGACGGTCGACCGGTCGCGAGATGCCATCTCCGGAACGTATCTAGAGGATGTGCTTGTCGACCTCGAGGACCGGGCCTCGGAGATCCTCGCGTCAGCCACCACGCTTGCAGACGAACTCGACGCATCGCTCGAAACGGAGACCGCAATCGGAAAACCGCCGACTGAGATCATCGAGTACGCCGAGACGAACGGCTACGACCAAATTGTCATGGGTAGTCACGGTCGATCGCTGTCGGCCCGCCTGCTCACTGGGAGCGTTGCCGAGCGGGTGACCCGGCGATCGCCGCGGACGGTGACGCTAGTTCGCGGGTCGTACCCCACGTCGACGGACTGACGCTCTGGCGCTCCAACGGGCCGGTTCGCGGCCCAACGCTCGAGAAGAGTGACGGCGGAAACCGGTCGCACCGTGGAGATGGTCGGATCGGAGCCAGAGCGTACACTCCACGTGTCGAATATGTGTAACATTTGGCGAGGATGCTGAGTGACCAGTACAGGACACGGATCCATCGATGAAAACAACAAGTACGTGTGGGTATCGACGTCGCTAACACTCCCGCTTCACAGAAACGAGATGGTCGGCCTCTCGTCGAGGCCGACCCATCAACCCCACCGGAACGCGTATATCTCACAGATTGGAGTGGTGTTCGAGATTTCGGTACCCAACAAGAGCGGACACGATGTAGGCCCTGACGCTCGGGCGTCTAGATAATGCGGTCCCGGAGCTGGTCGAGTTGCTTGGCGTTGTAGACCAGTTTTACTTCGTCGGTCGTCGGCGTGGCGACACAGGTCAGCCGCAGGTTCATCTCATCCATCTCCTCATCGGAGAGGCTGCGGTTGACTTCCATCTCGACTTCACCGTCAACCAGTACCGCCGCACAGTTGATACAGCCACCACCCCGACAGTAGAACGGCCAGTCGTAGCCTTCGGCCTCGGCCGCTTCGAGGATGTACTCTCCCTTTTCGACGGCCATCGTTCCGTGGGCTTTCGTCACCAAGTCGGCATCGGCTGCCTTCTCGAAGAGGTCGTCGTCCTCCAGCGACCAGTCTCTGTCCTCGATAACCTCGTAGTCGAGGAACTCGACGGTGGCGCCGACTGACTCCGGTTTCACGGAGACAACCGGAACCGGCGAGAACCGAACCGTGCGTTCGGTGACGCTCCCGAGCAGGTATCTCCTGAGACCGGTGCGGCCGTGTGTCCCCATCACAACGACGTCGATCCCCGCCTCCGCCGTGTACCCAGCGATCGCTTCGTGTGGCCGGCCGCTCCGCGTGGCTGTGACGACCTCCACGCCGGCGGCTTCGCCTCGATCGCGTACGTCGTCGGTCGGCGACGACTCCTTCTCGCGTCCGCCCGAAGTGACGTTAAGTGCGTGGAGCGTTCCGCCGACTTCGGTTACGAGGTCGATCGCGTGCTCCGTGGCGGCCTCGGCCCCCTCACTCCCGTCGGTTGGAACGAGGACATCAGCGACCTCGAAGTCGATGGCGGTGTCCTCGTGAACGGTCACGACAGGGATCGGAGACTGCTGAAGGGTCTGTTCGGCCACGCTGCCGAGCAGAAATCGACCGATCCCCGTCCGGCCGTGCGTCCCCATCACGACGACGTCGACGCCGTGCTCCCCGGCATAGTCGATGATCGCCCGGTGGATCGCCGCTTGTTCGTCGTTGATGATCTCGGTCTGCGGGGTGAGCCCGGCCTCGATCGCGACTTCCTCGAGATCTCGCACGGCCCGTTTCGCTCCCCCTTTGTTGTCGGGCTCCCGAACGGAGACGACGGTAAGATCGGCGCCGAACAGTTCGGCCATCCGGACGGCGACCGTTCCGGCTCGCTCCGCCACTTCGCTTCCGTCCGTCGGGACGAGGATCTCGTCGTACATACACAGAACTACAGTCTTTGTCCCATATCAAACCCATCCGTTCTTCCAGTCGGAAGAGAGCTATCTACTCATTCATTCCGTCATCGTTGGCGCGGTACGACGCTTTTCGGACCGACGATCCCCGATCCAGGTTCGAAAGGAAAGCGACTTCGTCGGGGCAGGACGCGAACTCGGACAGTGTTGAAGCGATGTCGTCCCCTCCGGAACGCAAACGATGACGTCCGGATCGAACGTTCCCTCATTTAAGATATGAATCCGGGATCCGAATCGTCCGGTTCATCACGTAGAATTGCACGGAGCCACCCTTCTTCTATGGGTTAGGATTACAAGTAGAACTATTATGCAGAGCGGCGAACATCGTCGTTGAAAAAGATATGTCGGTAGATACGAACAACGAACTCACTCACCATCTGGCGGTGGGTATCGGTAGCGTCGTCTTCGCCGCATTGCTGTGGGTAGTTGGATACCACGAGCAGCGGGTCGTGGGAGCAGTTCCGTGGTTCCTCCTGGTTCTGGTGCTGATCGTCGGACCGACGGTAAGACTCTGGCCCGGAATCAGGCGCCGGTTCTCGGGGAATTTCCCCGTGAACTGGCGGTCGGAACTGGGGATCTGGTTCGCTATCTGGGGTGTCGTTCACCTGCTTTTTGTGTTCCAGGCAAGAGAGTGGGACGTCGTTGGCTACCTGGCCGACATGAGTCCGTGGGCTTTCGGTTCGTTCGTGGCCGTGATCATCGCGGTCGTCCTCGCGGCTACCTCAAACAACTGGGCCTACGATTACATGGGCGGGAAGGCGTGGAAGTGGCATCAGACCGTCGGTGCGTACGCAATCTTCTGGCTCCTCGCCGTCCACATCTATGACAGGGCCTACCTCCGACCCGGGTTCCCGTCCGACGACCCGATCCACTGGCTATACCTACTAACGCTCGTTCTTGTCGTCGTGCTCCAGATCGCTGCTTTCGCCAAGGTTGTCTCCCAATACCGGAAGACGGGTGAGTATCCCTCCGGGCTGAACTGATCGGCTCAACAACGTACTCACAGAACAGACTGTCGAGAAAATAGCCACCGAGATTGATGCTGAGATTGCAAACGCGCAGATGTTTTTCGACCTCATCATAATGGATTAAGTCGGATACCTCTGCGTTTAGCCGAAGGAAGAAGCCGACACGGTGGGCGACAATCTCCTGTTCTTTCACCGCATAGTAGAATCCTAGCTGCTGATTTCAACGTCGATAAAAACCGAGAAGGGAATTCGATCGGTTCGGTGAAAACCCGGAGTTCAGGCGATAATCCATCCGGCCACCACGACGTACCCGCCGACGAGTACCAGCATAGTGGGGACGAGCCAGCGATCCAGCCAGTCAGGAATGCCGTCGGTGGCGACGCGAGAAACGGTCACGAACGCGGCGAGAAACACAACTCCGGCACCGATCAGGTAGACGATGATGATGAGCGTCAACTCGAATGATGAGAGTTCAGCGAAAAACGGGACGAAGACCGCGATGTTTTCGCCGCTGAGACCGAGTCCTGTGACGGTGACGACGCCGATACGGCCAAGGGAGTTCGGCACGACTGGCAACCCCTCGACCGTCATTTCCGGCGGCTGGCGAAGTAGCCCCCACAGCCCCAAACTGAGTGGGACGACACCCAGCAGGAACGTCCACTCCTGTAGAAGTTCGGCTGCGAGAATCGCTCCGACAACCGCCGCGACCAGTCCGACACAGAAGCCAATGTAGTGTCCGACGAGCACCTCCCAGAGCCGGTAATCGTTGTCCGCGCAAAACGCGCCGATAACGAGTAGCGTGTCGAGATGGGTTACGGCGAACAACCACACACCCACGAGCAGAATCGTTTCCACAGATCACCGAAACCCTCACATCGAAACCGTATAGTGGTTTCTCTCCGTGAGTATCGGTCGTTGTATTTTACTTCTCTCTAAGGATAATCGTTTCACAGAATAACTCAGGGGTGCATACCCCTGTTGTAATAATAAGGTCTACCTCTTGCATGCCGATTTCAATATATCCACGATCTGCCTCGACGGAAAGTATGAGGATCTGCAGTCCTCTCATTTTGACTTCCATATCGGCCCGGGCCGCCCAAATCCGAGTCGGTACTACCATGTCCGTCGGTCACCGGTACTACCGGAGCACAGCTGTAAAATTCCACGGCCCGATTTCTGCCGCCTCGAGTGCCTCGTTCCGTTTCAAACGTTCCGTTTCGCTCCCTAAGAGCGTCGCAGGTCCGGGGCTGCCCCCTGTAACATATATGCCGCCGTCGGTGGTGGGACTGGAACGTACATGTACGACACTATCTTGGTGGCGACGGACGGAAGTGGCGGGGCGAACCGGGCTGTTGACCACGCCATCGACCTCGCGTCCACCTTCGACGCCGACCTCCACGCAATCTACGTAGTCGACACGAAACGGTACGGACAGTCGGTAGTGACAGACGACGGTAGCGTGCTCGAAGACCTCGAATCGCGAGGCGAGACGCTGCTCGACGAGGTCGAGACGCAATCGGTCGTCGACGTGACGCGCGTGGTGCGCAGCGGTCGACCAAGCGAGGAGATTGGCAACTACGCTGCGGAGATCAACGCCGACCTCGTCATCCTCGGGAACCGCGGACTCGGAGCGGGTCGCGACGAACGGATCGGTAGCGTCGCTGAGCGGGTCGTTCGATCCGTCGACCGGCCGGTGATCACCGCCTGAGAGCGCGAGCGGGGGTGTGTGACAGCCCTCGGGTCGGCCTGTCGCCGGTTCGCCCGCATGGTCGCGCCGGGCCGCGCCGCGGACTCCTCAGCTATGGGGTACTGTTCCTCAGAACGCCGTCCAACCGCCGTCGACGGGGATGTTAGCTCCGGTGATGTACGACGCCTGGTCGGACGCAAGGAACGTGGCCAGCGGAGCGATCTCCTCGGACTGGCCGTGGCGGTCCATCGGGTTCTGCTGCTCGAGGAAGTTGTAGAATCGTTCGTCTTCCACCAGATGCCTGTCAGACCCTCGATGACTCGTTCAGCAATTGCTGTCCCAATCCCCACGGAACCGCTGGTGGATGGTTTGGGTTATAATTACTCCCTCGTAGTAGGAGGCCGCGCATGACCGTCACCGTCGCCGGCGTGGTCAGCACTCCCCACGGCAAACACCCGGACGCTTCGACGCGCGAACTGTTTACGGACGCCGCTCACCAGACACTCGAGGACGCCGGCGTTCCCGTCCTAGACGTTGAGGAGCTCTACGCGCGGCGAGGACGACTGGCTTGTCACGTTCGCGCCGACGACGTGATCGACGGCCCGTCGCGACGACTGGTCCGTCCGAGGACGACGGCCTCGGCGGTTCCCGTCCCGTGAGGATCGCGAACGAATACTATCGCTTCTGACACCAACAAAACACACGTGGCACGTACAGCAGAATACGAGGAGATCGCGTCCGAGTCCGTATCCGACGCCGACTGGCACTCCCGGCCCCTCGAGGAGGTCTACGAGACGCTCGAAACGTCGGAACAGGGACTCGCGCCCGAAGAGGCTCGCGATCGCCTCGAGCGCGAGGGCCCGAACGAGATCGAGGCGGAAGAAGGCATTTCCCCGCTTCAGATCTTCATCGATCAGTACAAACCGGCGCTAATCTGGGTGCTGATCGTCGCTGCAGCGGTGATGGCGTTCGTGGGGCACACCATCGACGCTGGAGTCATCGCCGGCGTGGTCGTGTTCATCACCATCTTCGGATTCCTCCAGGACTACCGGGCCGAACAGAGCATTCAGGCGCTCAAGGAGATGTCGACGACGTACGCGCTCGTCAGACGGGACGGCGAAAAGACCGAGATCGACGCGACGAAGGTCGTCCCCGGCGACGTGATTTTCGTCGAGTCGGGCGACATCGTTCCCGCAGACGCGCGCATCGTCGAGGAGTCGAACCTGAGCGTCGACGAGGCGGCGCTGACGGGCGAGAGTATTGGCGTCTCGAAGGAGGCCGGCTTGGTTGAGGAGGACGTCGCGCTGGCCGACCGCAAAAACATGCTATTTAAGGACACGGTCGTCGAGCGTGGCTCGGCCACCGCCGTCGTCGTCGAGACGGGTCCCGAGACCGAGATCGGGCAGATCGCGACCGCCATCGGGGAGGCCGAGGAGCGAGACACCCCCTTCCAGGCCGAGATGGACCGCCTGGGCAAGCTCATCGCGCTCGGTGTGATCGGCATCGTCTCGATCATCGCGATCACCGAACTGGTGATCGGCGACACGCCGCCGCTGCAGGTCTTCCTGACGGCGGTCGGCATTGCCGTCTCCGCGGTCCCTGAGGGGCTACCGGCGGTCGTCACACTCTCGCTCGCCCTCGGCGCGAGGCGGATGGCCGAGCAGAACGCGCTCGTCCGACGGCTCCCCATCGTCGAAGCGCTGGGTTCGGTCGACGTCATCTGCACCGACAAGACCGGCACCCTCACCGAGGAGGAAATGACGGTCCAGCGGATCGTCGCCAACCGCGAGGTCTACGAGATCACGGGGACCGGCTACGACACCGACGGCGAATTCCTACGCGACGGCGAGCCCGTTGACGATGAGCGCGTGGCCGAGGTGCTCCGCTGCGGCATGCTGTGTAACAACGTCGACGTGGGAACCCGGGAGCACGACGCGGACGGCAGCGGCCAAGGAACTGCTGTTGAGGGCGGGGCCGATGCTGATGAAGATGCTCCGGGCGAGGGCGGAGCTGGCAAGAGCGAGCGGACCTATCTCGGCGACCCGACGGAGATCGCCCTATTCGTCGCCGCGCAGAAGGCCGGCTTCGACCACGACGAGCTGGACGAGGCGTATCCCCGACTCGGCGAGGTCGACTTCACCTCCGCGCGCAAGCGGATGACGACCGTCCACCGGACGCCGGACGGAGAAGCAGTCGCCTATATGAAAGGCGCGCCGGAGACGGTTCTGGAGCGCTGTAACCGCGAGTTCGTTGACGGAGAGGTCGTCGGGCTAACCGACGATCGCCGGGCTGAGATCGAAGCGCGAAACGAGTCGTTCGCCGAGGACGCCCTGCGCGTAATGGGCTTCGCCTACCGGCCGGACGTTCCCGAGGGTCAGGTCGAGTCGCCCGACGAGAACCTCGAACGCGAGATGGTCTTCCTCGGCCTCCAGGGGATGCTCGACCCGCCGCGTCCGGAGGTGCCGGGCGCGATCGCGGGCTGTCTCGACGCCGGGATCAACGTCGTGATGATCACCGGCGACAACGCCGTCACCGCCCGCGCCGTTGGCGAGGAGGTCGGCCTCCGGTCGACGCGGGTGATCACCGGTCCGGAACTCGAGCAGATGGAGGACGATGAACTGCGCGAGGTGGTCGACGACGTCGACATCTTCGCCCGGACCTCCCCGGAGCACAAGACCCGCATTCTGCAGACGCTCCAGGGCAAAGGCCACACCGTCGCGATGACAGGCGACGGCGTCAACGACGCGCCCGCAGTCAAGAACGCCGACGTCGGCGTCGCGATGGGCATTCGTGGGACCGACGTCACCGAGCAGGCCTCCGACATCGTCCTGCTGGACGACAACTTCGCGACGATCCGGGACGCGGTTAAGGGCGGCCGACGCATCTTCGACAACGTCCGCAAGTTCGTTAACTACCTGCTGAGCGGCAATGGCGGCGAGGTGACGATGATCTTCACGGGGACGCTCGCCGGACTCGGGCTCGTGATCACGCCTATTCAGGTCCTCTGGATCAACGTCGTCACCGACGGCATCCCCGCGCTCACGATGGGCGTCGACCCGGCTGCCGAGGACATCATGGAGCGCGACCCGCGCCCGCCCGGAGAGGGCGTCATCACGAAGCGGATCGTCACCTCGATCGTCGGCATCGCGCTCTTCATGACCGTCTGTCTGCTCCCGTTGTTCACCCTCAACTTCTACGGCGAGTTGGTCCCGGGGTACGACGTTACTGGCGCGCTACTAGGCTGGAGTCCCAGCTACTCGCCTGGGAGGGAGCTCGCGCAGACGATGGTGTTCACCGGCTTTGTCGTCTTCGAGATCGTCCGTATCCAGGCGATCCGTTTCCGGTACGGACTCGGGATCTTCTCGAACCGTTGGCTCGTGCTAGCGGTCGGGGTCGCGGTGACCCTCCAGCTGCTGGTGCTGTACACGCCGACCGGCCAGCTACTGTTCGACGTCGAGCCCCTCGGACTCGTCCACTGGGTCCAGATTGCGATCGCGGCTACCGCGTTCGCCCTGCTGATGGCGATCTTCGTCAAGGCCCAGGACCAGTACTTCGATCGGTACTGAGTCGACCGTCGGGCCTGCACGATTTACGCCGCTCTAACGGCCGTCGACCGCGGCCGGCCCCAACAGCGTTATTCTCCGTACCATACTATCTCACCATATGAACTGGCAATGTCGATTGTACGGCCACCAGTGGCGCCATCCCGGCGAGTACGAGGTGGTAGTCGTGGACGAAGGCGCGTCAGCGTATCCGTTCCGGTGTGCGGCCTGCGGAAACGAGATGGTCGTGGACGGCAACGGCGGACGCCACCTCGACGCCCGGGATTCGGTGCTCGGGGATACGGGACCAGAACTCGATTCGGCGACCGAGCGCGACGTCGACGAGTCGCGGGATGGCTTCGATAGATAGATTCCGCCAACAGCGGGGGCGAGCCGGGACGCGAGAGTTCGAGCCGTCACCGGATAGAACCCCCGTCCTCGCCGATCCGTTCGCCGTCGCATTCGCGAACTCATACGTCAATGTCGTCGTAGCGAGTCACCGGTCGCATGGTCACCACCACGAAAACGGTTACAGTGTCGTCAGCGAGCGTGCTGGCGTCATCTGACGACCATGACTGGGACCGGCGCGCGCCTCACGACCCGTTCGGCGACGCTGCCGACCAGGAATCGTTCCGCCCCCGCGCGACAGTGGCTCCCCATCACAATGCGGTCGACGTCGTGTTCGTCGGCGTACTCGATGATGACGTCGTCCGGGTCACCGAACTCGAGGACGGTTTCGACGGTTTCGTCGCGGTCCGCTGCGATCTCCCGGGCCTCGTCGAAGACCGCCTCTGCCTTTTCCTCCGCCTTTTCGTGCCACTCGCGCCAGTACGTCGGCGAGACCGATCCCGGCGGCGCCCCGTCGTCGAACGTCGGACGCATGACGTCGACGAGACCGAACCCGGATCCGATCGGGTCCATGACGTGACAGACGACGACATCGGCGTTCGGATAGTCTGCCAGAGCGGTTTCGAGCGCTTTCCGACACAGCGGCGATCCTTCCATCGGAACGAGGACTGTTTGAGTCACACGACAGCTACGCCTCCCGCGAGCAAATAGCCGGTGTCGAATCGGTCGGGCGAAGGGCCGTGGAGAGGGTCGGTGACCCGTCAACGGGCCGACGATCGTTGCCCAGGCGTTCCGACCCAAGCGTCGGACGACGGTGACGGCCGATTCGCGCTGGTCGCAGCGGCGTCACCGGTCCGTATTATCCCGCTTGGCGATGTATCGGTAACGTATGACCGACCGAAGCTCACCCGCGTCGTTCGAGCAGCTCACGAGCCTTTCGGCTGACGCCCCGACCCTAATCGAGGGGCTCCCCGGTCACGGACTCGTCGCCTCGATCGCCGTCGACCAGATCACCGAACAGCTCGGGCTCACTCACTGCGGGAATATCGCCGCTGACGAGTTCCCGCCCGTCGTTACGTTCGAAGACGGCCTCGTCCAGGATTTGGTTCGCGTATACGCTGGCTCGGATCCGGACGTGATGACCCTCGAGAGCGACCTCGCACTCCCGCACCCGTCGTTCGAGCCGCTCTCCCGGTGCGTGCTCGACGAACTCGCCGACGAGTTCAAGCGCGCGATCTTTCTCGCGGGGGCGCCAGCGGAGTCCGAGGAGGCAATCGGCGACGTGGCCGGCGTAGGGACGACCGAAGCCGTCAGGGCAGACCTACTGGAGGCCGAAATCACGGTGCCTGACGATCCGGGACTCGTCGGCGGGGTGACCGGTTCGCTCGTCCGGGAGTGTTACCGTGCCGACGTTCCGGCCGCGCTCCTGATCGTTCGCGCCCACCCGTTCCTCCCGGACCCGCAGGCGGCGAAGGCAGTGATCGAGACCGCGCTCGAACCCCTCGTCGAGTTCGACATCGACACCACGGCGCTCGACGAGCAGGCCGACGAGATCCAGCGGCGGATGCAACAGGTCGCCGAGCAGTACCAGCAAATGGCCCAGGAACGCGGCGACGAGGCCCAGCAGAAACCGACCGGCATGTTTCAGTGACAGAGTGACCGCCGTCGGAGACGGCTCGCTACGGCGACCTCGTCTCGAACTTCAACGTCGTCAACGGAGCCGTTGCCGTCGTAGAGTTTATCGGCGCATCCTGCTCCTCTAAGATACGGCCCAACAGGGTATCGGTCCCCTTCTTGGAAACGCAGTCAAATTTCATCGCACAACAAAGCCAAGTGACGACTTGTAAGCAATTAGGTCGTTATCTCGCGCTCTAATTCGACAGTCGTCGTGATGGTGGCGAATTCGCCGTCGAGGTGGGCCAAGGCCGTCCGGTGAATCGTCTCGGCGTCGAAGTGCTCGCCGTCGAAAGAACGGTCGAACGTCGCCGTCGCGTCGCTCGCGAGGTAGACATCGAATCCCCGGTTCTCCGCCATACGGGTGGTGGTTGAGACGCAGTGATCGGTCGTAAGACCCGCGAGCACGACCGTTTCGATTCCCCGCTCGAGTAGCCAATCCTCGAGATCGGTGTCAACAAACGCGCCGTTGACCGATTTGACAAACTCTGCCTCATCGTCGGTGGGAGCCGTCTCGGGTTTGAACGCGAAACCGAGTCGGTCGGCCCGTAGTGGCGAGTCCGGTTCGGTCGAGTCGTGGCGTACGTGAACGACGGGTCGGTTCACTTCGCGCCACGCTGACAGCAAGGATGCCGCCCGGTCCTCGGCATCGGGATTGTTTCGGGTTCCCCACGAGGGATCGTCGAATCCGGTCTGGAAGTCGATCAGGACGAGTGCGGCGTTCGGCGGCACCGAGACACGTCCCTCGTCCGAAATCATTTCCGATTACCCCGTTTCGACGTCATATTCTTGCACCCGGTTTCGGGTGTTCGCGCGTGACGGTTATCGGGCACTCGTCGGGCGCCTGCGATTCGTCCTCCGAGAGCATATATTGGAGCCACTCGCGATCGCCCTCGACGCCCCAGTCACCGAGGTCCGCGTGCGGGCAGACGCCGTCGTATCCTTCGAGGCGGTCCTGGATGACTTCGCGAGCCTGATGTCCGGCTTCCGTGTCGGCCGTCACGTCAAGGCGTTCGAAGAGTGCTCGCGGCTGAAACGTGATCTCCAGGCCGATCGAGCAGTACCGGCTCTTGCGCTTCTCGTAGAACGGGGCGCGACACGTCGGGAACATCGGCTCACCTCGCAGGCAGAACTCCCAGTACGGGTCGTCGGGATCGGTGGGGATATCTTCGGGCCACGGCCCCGGGTCGTGCAGGTGGAGCGTCTGCAGGATGTGCCAGAGTGCGTTGTGATACTCCCGTTCGGACATCGGTTCCGTCGGCGGTTTGAAGAACGTCACCAGCGATGCCCGATCCGAGTGATCGCGATAGACGTCGAGGTACTCGAGAATCGTATCCCGGAGGGAGAGCAGCGCCTCGGCGTCGCTCATTGACGGACAGACGGTGTACAGCGGATCGCCGTTCGCGACCGATTTGGCGCCGAAGAAGCAGGGAAACGGGGTTCCGTTACGCTGGCCGAGCAGTCCCTCGCGAAATGTCTTCCAGTGAGCCTCGACCCACTCTGGGAGTTCACTCGCGTCGATTCGCTCGACCAACGTGTCCTGGTCCATCAGCACCTGGGTTCCGGGCTCGTTCATCGACTCGATCGAAGGTTACGAGCGGTCCACCTTATTCGACTCGTTTCGGTATGTACGTCACGTACATAGGCGGTGAAGCGATTTGTCGATCACTCTTTTCTCCCTTTACCGCGTACCTCGGTCATGAGCATATTCGGCGAATTTCACTTTCCGGCGGACGCCTTTGTTCTTCACCGAACACTCGAACAGACATCGGACCTAGTCGTCGAATTCGAACGAATCGTCGTCGACGAGGAGCGACTTGCGCCGTACATCTGGGTGCGGACGTCGGAGCCGTCCGCGTTCGAAGAGCGGGCCATCAAGGATCCGTGCGTCGAAGCCCTCGAACGATTGGACGCGTTCGGAACCGACTCGCTGTACCGAGTCGATTGGGCCGCGGATACCAGCCCGCTCGTCGATTTGGTGACGGACGTCGATGCCGTGGTCCTCGAGGCCTCGGCCGACAGGGACCACTGGGAGCTACGGATCCGGTTCGACGACCGGGAACAGGTGGTACGATTCCAGCGGGATTGCGACCAGCGAGACATCACGTTTTTATTGCAACGACTCTATAGCCCGTCCGAACCTATGACCGGCGGACAGCACGGCCTCACGGATAAACAACAGGAAGCCCTCGTGGTCGCCTGGGAAGTGGGATATTTCGACAGTCCACGAGACGTGACGTTGGAGGACGTCGCCGCCGAGCTGGGAATCACGCGGCAGTCGTTATCGCAGCGGTTGCGACGAGCTCACTACTCCCTCATCGGGAATACGTTGATCATCACACCGCCCACTTCTGACGGTGAACCGTAATTTCGTCGGCCAGAGGATGCGCTGTCGATACGTAGCGACGTACTTCGGGTCCGTGAACGTGCCCCGATTTCGAACTGCCGCCACGTCCAGCCGCCCCGTTCGCTGCCTCTCAGACCGTTTTTTGCAGAGCCGAACGAAACACTACGACCCTTTCGGGCATTTAATTGTATAAAAATGTGCTGCATTGTCAGCGGAGAACGCATGTGTGAGGGCTCCGTCTCTTGGGTCACACGATGTCGTGGACCGAAGATACGACCGAAGAAACGCTGTTCGAACCGTTCTCTCACTCGCAGGTGGAGCGGTTCGAAATCGATCAAACCGACGACCCGAGCACCGCAATCGTTCGAGCGGTCGCGGAGGTAACGGGTCAGAACGTGGCCGAGTTACCGCCGCTTTACGAAGCGACAGATCCCGACGCTGTCGACGGGTTGTTCCACCGGTCGGAGGACGGTACCGCATGGACGGACTGCATCCTTTCGTTTTCGTACGCCGATTGCGTGGTTCGCGTGACGGGCTCGGAAGTATGCGTCGCCCGTGTCTGATATCGTCACTGACGGTCGCGATCGTCGAGTTGTGACTGGTTTTGAACGACAGAAAATACGAAATGTGTCCCACCCGCTGCGGCGTCGATCGCCTGATTTGAAGCAACTTCGGTGATCGACGACGAGAATCGGCTGACTGATACGGTTTACTGTAAATCATTTCCAGCGCAACCGCGACCCGGGCGGCGGTTGCGCCGGTAAATCGTTACAGTAATCTGTATGACGCCGTCGGCACCTGTTATCCTTCGGGGCGCACGATCATCACCGATACCGGGGCTCGTTTCGCAACCGTTTCCGCTACGCTTCCAAGTAGTACCCGCCCGACTCCCGTCCGACCGCGACTCCCGATCGCAACCTGATCGACGTCGTAGTCGTCCACTGCGCCGAGTATTGCCCGTGAAGGCGTCCCAAACGCGATTCCGGTTTCGATCGAGACGCCGTGCTCGTCGCCGAGAGCCTCGTATTCTTCGAGAAGTTGTTCCGCCTCTGTTTTACGACGCTCGATAAAATCGTCGTCCCAGGCCGCTTCCTCGGTGCTGGCGTCGACGTCAAACGGATCGACGACGTGGAAGACGACGAGCTCCTGGCCGTCGAATTCGGTCGCGGCGAACGTAAACGCTCGTCGGGAGTGCTCCGAACCATCCACCGGAACAAGTATCTTCATCGGTACTCGTCCTCCAACGTTCGTCGAAAAATAACCGTCGGCACACTCGCTTGGAAGCGAACGTTTTCGAATTGAAACTTTCACCACTTGGTCGGGGCTACCTCACACCATCCGGATCGCTTTCCGTCATCAGGACGACCGGAATCGAAAGCTCTCGGACGACCGTTTCGCTCGTACTTCCGAGAAGGACCGTCTTAAATTCCGATCGACCTCGCACACCGAGGACGACGAGATCGATGTCTTGTTCCTCGACGTAATCGACGATCTCTCGTTCGGGGATACCGCGTCGGATGGTGGAAACGACCTCGCCGTTTCGATCCCGAACCGCAGATTCGACCTCGTCGAGTATCGCCTCACCCTCGGAGCGGAGTTTTCGTTCGACCATCTCGGGATCGATGATTCCGCTGTCGTATCCGATTCGCGTTTCGATCACATAGAGCGCGTGCAGCGTCGCATCGTACGTCGTTGCGATGTCGATGGCGTGGGCCGTCGCATCGCGGGCACAGTCGCTCCCGTCTGTCGCGAGTAACACGTCGGTGTACATCGGCTTCGTCAATATCGTTGGCTATCTATTTCAACACCCCCGAGAATCGCCCCCTGATCGTTCGAATGGGAGATTCGATTCCCTCAATTAGACGGGTCCCAACGCAATCGTCGGCGCGAGGCGGTTTCACTCCACCATCGGGGACCGGTTCGGATGAGGGTGCACGGCTATGACTCGTACAGTCGAGCCAGCGTCTCCGGATGCAACGTCAGAAGTCCCCGAGTCCAATGTGGCACCGCCAGAGATGGAGCCAACAGGCTTGCATCCAGTCGCGGGGGAGATTCACGCAGCGAGGGCTCGTCATTCGAGTACGCCTCCCACCGCTCGCTACTTGGTCACCGGGAGGGGACCAAACGTGTCTTACGGCGACGGCGTCACCGGACGACCGTCACTTTGTCACCGCGGTCCGCGATCCCCGCGACTGAATGCCTGTAGAGCTCTTGGTGAATCCCTATACAGCGTTCCCTCGGATGGTACGGGGTGTGTGCCGGTTGGGACGAAGACGGTGTCGGAGCCGGGCCGAGTCAGGCGAACTCCCGTTCGAGGCCCACGGTTGGGTTGACGGAACGGTCCACCTCCCTGTCGGCGAAACACCACGCCGGTACAGCCGATTTTGCAGCCGATACACCAGTTGATCGCCTCGGTGTGGCCCTCCTTGACAGTCTAGGCGAGTGCTGGTCCGTGATGTGCCCGCGATACCTCGACGATAGCACCGGTTTCCTAGGCGATCGCTTCGACTTCGATGGCCGCCGTCTCGGGCAGGTCGTCGACCAGCACCGTCGCCTCTCCCTCGATGACCCGTTCTCCGTCCGTGTCGAGAACGTCGGTCGTCAGTTCGAACTTCCGGTCGCTGATTTCGCCGACGATCTCACAGACCGCCGTGACGCGCTCTCCCAGGCCGATTGGTCCCAGGAACGCCAGATCCTGAGATACGTAGATAGTCAACCCTGGGAGCCTGGCGAGGGCGGCGCTGATGAGTCCGCTCACGAGCGTTCCGTGGACGATCCGCCGGCCGAAGCGCGTCTCACGAGCGTAGTTCTCGTCGAGGTGGAGGCGGTTGGTGTCACCCGACGCCGTCGCGAACGACCGCACGTCTGCCTCGGAGATGGCCTTTGAGAACTCCACCCGGTCGCCTACGTTCAGCCGGTCGCGGGAGACCGTCGAGCACTCGAACTCCCAGTCGGAGTGTTCGTATTCGGTCTCCTGTCTGGCGTAATACTGGGGCGTCGGCTCGGACTCGACGGTGAGTTCACCCCGGTGGAAGACCTGTGGGGCGTACCGGATCACGTCGTCGGTGCTCACCAGACCGACGAGACGGCCGTCCTCGACGACGACCAGCCGCGCCACCCCGTGGTCGTGCATGGTCTCGAGGGCATCTTTGAGTTCGGCGGCCGGACTGGTCGTGGCGACCGGCGTGGACATGACGGCCGCTAACGACTCGTCACGCGGCGACTCGTTCTGGTCGAGCGCCCGGACGAGGTCCGTTCCGGAGACGATGCCGGCGACCTCGTCGTCCTCGACGACCACGACCGAGTTGATCCCCTCCTCGAGGAAGGTCCCCGCGGCGTCGGCGACTGTCTCGTTTGGCGCTGCCGTGACCACCGGCGTGCTCATGACGTCTGCGATGCGGATTGGGTACGACATGGGCCGACACGTATGTTCCCGTCGACCATAGTACGACGACCCAGTTTTCCGGGTCGTAGAATCGAATGGGGGTCCGGCGCGGAACAGCCGGTCGGGTCTCGGCGACCGGGAGTCAGCCTCGTGCTCCTTGGATAACCGAAACGCCAAACGCGGGACACGGGCGATGGTTCGATCGCACGCGCATTCTCGGGAATTGTCCCCAGTTGCCGAGAACCAGCGACAGGAGTTACCGGCCACGGTCGGGGGACGGGTCACGGCTGCGGGCTGAAGGTCCTGTACGGGTCGCCGATCGAGATACCGGCCTCGGTGCCGTCGAGGGTCGCACGATAGACGTCTTGGGATTCCCGGGCGTCGCCAACAACGTAGACCGACGCGGGGTACGAATCGAGTTCGTCGGCGAGTTCGTCGTTCGGCACGTGCCCCACCGCGAGCACCACTCGGTCGGCCTCGTATGTCATCTCCCCACCGTCGCCGTCGGTGGTGATCACGGCCCCTTCCTCGATAGCCGTCACCGTCTCACCCGTAACAAGCGCGATGCGGTCGTTCGACTTGAGGGCCTGTAGCATGTCGATGCGACTGATCCGTTCCTTGTCCGGAGCGATTCGGTCGGCCTGCTCGACCACGGTGACCTCACAGCCCCGGTCGGCCAGGAAATCGGCGGTGTCACAGCCTACATCCCCTCCACCGATGACGACGACCGATTCGTCACCGACCGGCACTGCCCCGTCGAGGACGTCCCACGACTGGATGACGTGGTCTGCGTCGATTCCTGGGACGTCGATCCTGCGGGGCCTGGCGCCGGTCGCCACGATGACGGCGTCGGGGTCGACCGCCTCAACCGTCGACCGGTCGACACGTTCTCCCAGACGGATCTCGACCGGTCGGCGCTCGAGTTGGGTTTCGAGGTACTCGAGGTACCATCCGTTTTTCCCCTTGCGCGGTGGAGCAGCCGCGAGGTGAAGCTGGCCGCCCACCTCCTCAGCCGCGTCGTACAGCGTGACATCGTGTCCCCGGTCGGCGCTTCGGATGGCCGCTTGGAGTCCGGCCGGGCCAGCGCCGACGACGAGTACCCGCTGGCGCTCGGATGCGTGCCCGAGGGTTGCGAACTCCCGCTCGCGGCCCACTGTCGGATTGACCGTACAGCCCATCTCTCTGTCTGCGAAGATACCTTCACCGATGCAGCCGATATTGCAGCCGATACACCGGTTAATCTCCGCTACGCGTCCCTCCCGGGCCTTGCGCGCGAAGTGGGGGTCCGCGATGTGACCGCGTCCGACGGCAACGAAGTCGGCGTCGCCCTCCGCGAGCACCGCTTCGGCCGTCTCCGGCTGGCGGACGACGCCGACAGTGATGGTGGGAATATCGACGGCGTCACCGATCGCTGCGGCGTAGTGAGAGCGCCAGGCTTCCTCGTACCCCATCGGCTCGAGAGTCTGGGTCGGCGCGCCATAAGCGCCAACCGTGACATTGAGGACGTCGACGCCGGCCGCGGCGAGCACCTCGGCCATCTGGGTGGCCTCCTCGAGCCCGTAGCCGCCGTCGACGAACTCCTCGGCGCTCAACCGGAACGACAGCGCGAGGTCGTCGTCTATCGCGTCCCGGACCCCTTCGACGATCTCCGTCGGAAACCGCATGCGGGCTTCGAAGTTTCCCCCATATCGGTCGTCCCGGTGGTTGTTCCGTGGCGACATGAACTCCTGGATGAGGTAACCGTGTGAGCCGTGCAGTTCTACGCCGTCGAACCCCGCCTTCTGTGCGCGTTTCGCGGCATCTACGAAACGTTCCACCAACGATTCGACCTCTTCGGTTTCCAAGACTCGTGGGTTTCGGGCGTTGTACGCGTTCTCGGCTATCGAACTCACCACCGGACGGGGCCCGCCTGTTTTCTTCACTGTGGTTCCGCCGCCTGCGTGGTGGAGCTGCACGAACGCCTTCGCTCCGTGTTGTTGGATGCGCTGGGAAAGCTTCGAGAGCCCCGGGACGAGGCTGTTGTCGGCTATCGATAGCTGGTTGACGATAGCACGTCCCCGGGGATGCTCGACGGCCGTGGTGCCCGCGATAACGAGCCCGGTTCCGCCGGCTGCGCGTTCGGCATAGTAGTCGAGAAGCCGGTCGGTAACTTCTCCGGAAGCGGTGGCGTAATTCGTCCCCATCGGCGCCATAACGAGGCGATTTCGGAGTTCGATGGGACCGATGTGTTCAGGGTCGAACAGGTGAGTGTATTCGGAATTCATTGGTCGTGTAAGGTGAATAGCAGAGGGCGAATAGTAGAATATCGACCACCGACAATAGGATAAATGTTCGCGATGCCCCCACTCTTGGCGAACCACCAGAGCCGACAAAACCATTATTTGTACGGAATTCACAAATATACCTTCATGGACCATAGTGAATCGCCATACGGTGTTGAATTTGTTTCGCTCACGACACGCTTGGTGATGTAGATGGCATACATCAGGACGATTTCACGGAACTCTCGATACCAACTTCGCGCACGCACGGCGTCGCCGAACGTGCGCTTGATCCCCGAGAAGACGGTCTCAGATAATGCTCGCTGGCTGTAGAAGTTCTAATCCTCTTTGTTCGGCAACCACGACGCTCCCGACGGTCAGTCATTGGTCTGCGCCCGAGAGCGACGAGATGTATGCTTCCCCCTTCGCTGTAGATGGTGGTTTCGACCGAGTAAATCACTGTAATCGATCCGTCCATCTCATCCGCGATGTCGATAGCGTGGACGAGTGCGGTCTCTGACTTTTCCAGCGTGGGTGATTACGGATATGTTGGAGTCGGCGTGCAAGACGTTCGGTGATACCGAGGCCTGCCGCCTCTCTCTGAATAGCCCATAGCGGCAGATCACTCTGTACCGGACGACTGCACGGGAGAACGTCTGGTTAGCGTTTTCGGCCCGTAGACGGCTACCACCACGATGACCAGCAGCAGCGTGAATACTGCAGGTAAGAGGCGTCCGATGGTACCATGGGGGATGAGTTCGCCACTGAAGTTCCCCGAGAAGTGAAACAAAACTGCTCCAAGGATGCTGCGTCCCGTGTTGTTGTAGATCCAGGTGTAGAGAACGGAGGTGATCGTTGCCCCAATCATGAACTCCCAAAACGGGAGCGTCAGTACGCCCAACTCGGCCTGATAGGTTCCTACCATCAAAAACAGCGGGGCGTGCCAAGCGGCCCAAGCGACGCCAAGAATCAGGCTCGCCCCGACCGCGTTCCAACGCGCCTGCAGTCCGTCGAGTGCGTAGCCGCGCCAGCCCAGTTCTTCCGGTAATGGGCCAAAAACCACCATGAAAACAGCATACAGGAGGATCGATATCGGATCGGCAGCGAACTCGGCAGCACGCTCGAACGCCGGAACCGAGTCACCGGCCAAGACACCCAGTAGCAGTGCCAGGCCGTTCAGGGCCGGAAACAACAGGAAGATCACGGCATACCAGCGCAGACCAATCCGCCGGACATCGACGAGCCGTCGCCAGTAGTCACGTCGATGTTGGTCCTCAGCAGCCCAAAAGAGCAAGAAGATAGCTGCACCTGGAACGCCGAGTCCACCGGCGGCGAACAGAATCAGCCCCGGCATTGCAAACGGATCGTATTCGAGTACAATCAGTGGTATCCAAAAGAGGTACGACACGCCAAACGCGATGGCGAAGAACTGCCACGGGTTCGAGTACTCGAAGAACTCCGGATCCTTGTCCGAGGACGCAATGATTGATACAGTCGAAGTCTCAGCCGCTGTTCCGTCGCCAGTGCGGTCATCGGTCACGTCGTTTCACCCCTATCTGTCCGAGGAAAGAGGACCGTCATTAACAGGAAAACGACGACTACCGACAGTGTTAGCCCAACCCACTCGGCTATCACCGGCAGGAAGAACGCTACTGTTTCCCGACCGATGGTCCACCAGAGGCCGAGTGTTGCCAGCCCGAGACCAGCGAGGAACATCCGAAGAGTTCGGTCGTGTTTGGACAGCGGAGTGAATGATCGCTTCCCGGTAATACCTCCGTACCCGAGTCGCAGGGCGAGCCCGACCGCGATGCCAACGAGGATCCAGACTGGCAGACGGACCCATCGCCTCGCGCGTGTCAGTGAAATTGCAGAGAACCCACTCTGTTCGACCCATGTCTCGACTACGTCTGCGATTAGCTGCAAACTCCGCTCGCTGTTCGTGAGGATGACGATACCGTCGCCGGTTTCGGGGACGGCATGAAACCAGTTCCACGAACCGGCTCCCTGTCCGCCGTTCATCACCGCTTGGTCTCCGTCGGCGAGCGTTTCGACGAAAAATCCGAGGCCCGCACCGTCGGTGGCGAGACCGTAGAACCCCGTCGTCTCCACCGTTTCGGTGTATAACTCCGCAATGGTCTCGGGAGCGAGCACGCCGCGCCCAAGTGGCTCCTCGGTTGTCTCCGTCCCAGCGGCGACGTAGCGAGCGATATCTTTGGCCGTCGCGTACAGTTCGCCGTGGGCACTGGCAGGGCCGTGTGACGCAGGGACTGGCGTTCCATCAACGAGGTGCTCGGTCGCCAGCTCCGAACGGAGCCGATCGGTCATGACAAAGGTGGCCCCATCCATCCTCAGTAGGCTCAGGATTTCCTCGTCCATGTACGCTGCATAGTCGCGGCCCGTGACGTCCTCGATCAGGAGTTCGAGCAGTGCGTAGCCAGGATTCGAGTACCGGAACTCGCCGGGTTCGTCAGTCGGTCGCGCCGCAGGCCCATCCGCGTTTCCGGACAGCGCCACCCGGAGCGAAGGCGGCTCTTCGTCGAGCGGGACGCTCTCGTACCCACCTGCTGGTAATCCGGCGCTGTGGCTGAGTACTCGCCGTATGGTCACTTCCTCCCACGAATAGTCGGCGTCCGGGAGCTCCCAACTTGTGATATGGTACCCGATCGGATCGTCGAGAGCGATTTCGTCCTGGTCGACGAGCTTCAGCACCCCCCATGCAGTGACCGACTTCGTGATCGATTGCACTCGGAACGGGGTATTCTCGTTCGTCGGGCGTTCTTCCGCGAGGTCAGCAGTGCCGTACGCACCGCTCCACGTCACCTCGCCGTCTTCGACCAGGGCAATCGACGCCCCCGGTACGTCGTAGCGGTCAAGCAGGTCCGGAACGCGTCGGTCGAGATACGTCGGGGTCGATTTGCCGGACTCTGCAGTGTTTCTGGTGGAGCCGAACTGCCCGGAGAGTCCCCCGCTGACTCCAACGAGCGGGACCGAGAGCAATCGACGGCGAGTGGTAGTGACGGTTTCCGCGTGATTCGACCCCATAGTATGTTTAGGTGGGTCGGCTGGAAAAGTAGTGTCCTATTCTTCCTTCAAAAGAATCTTCGTCGAATTGCTACAAGACGGATGTAGTCGTGATTACGGTAAATGACAATCAACAGTATACGTCTGAGCATCGGATTCACCGCTCATTTGCATCGGAATACTGCATATGCGCTATGTATGCAGCACTCACCGAACGAACTCTGTGTCTACTGATAGAATCGACGCGACCGTCTCAGAGAAGGGATGCAAGAAACTGAGTTGATTTGTTCCAGTTAGTCTGTGGCGAATATATTAGTCAGTAAATCCTCTCACTAGTCAATCAAATTCACCTGAGGGTCGTTCGACGGAAAAAGGGTCGATATACCCATACGGTGAATGCAGTAATGAGTAGGGTTGCGATAAAGAGAACGATGACAGTACCGACTGTGACATTCGGATCATCATGGACCAGCATGGAAACAAACAGGGCTAAAACAGCGATGGTGACTAGTGCGTACCATCCTACGAGACCGTATATCGCCTTTCGGGCCCATACTGCCCCCCGCAAGAGACTCAAACTGACGGCAACGGTAATCGGTACGACGATGCCAAGATCCAGCAGGAAGACGGTCCAGTATACTGATGGGTCGGCGATGTACTCCGCGGGAATCGTGCCACCAGCCAGCATGCGTGGGACAGCGAAAAGATACCCGAACGATGCGAACAGGGCGAGGAAGACCAATACCGCGCTGTAAACCCGTTCTCTCTGATAGTGATTAAGACGAATCTTTACCAGTGAGATGCGGCCAAATATTGGGCTCGCTGATCGCGCTCAGTCCTCGTGGAATGTAGTCGTTTAGCGTTGAGAGATCGGGAACGAGCCGATACTTGAACCA
>NZ_REFZ01000030.1 GCF_003841465.1 Natrarchaeobius oligotrophus | reverse complement strand
AGCGTCTCGACTGCCACGAGATTAAAGAACTCGTCTATCCAAGGCTCATCTTGCAGGGTCGCTGAACTCATTCCACCTCAGCGTTCACCCTGCTCTTAGGTATGCTAACTGTTCTATGACACCCTCTTGCCTAGTAGCAACGATGTCTCCCGGAGTGTCTCGTCTGCTGTAGAGTATCGTCCCCCGTCGAGAGTACTGTCTGCTGTAGACCTGTCGGGAGTATGTCGAGAGTACTGTCTGCTGTAGACTCGTCGAGAGTACCGTATCCGCGCGAGTACCGCTCACCACGCCTTCACGGCCGGCGAGTATCGACCGTTGCGTTCCGCGCTGATGTGGGATGCTCCGTCGGCCGACCCGGTCGACAATTACCCATCGACCGATCACGGGCGTCGCCGTCGTCGGACCGAAAACGCACTAAGGTCTCGAGCGCGAGTATTCGACCGTCAATGAAGTTCGACGATTGGGAACCCGTCTACGAGGCGATCATCCGGGATTTCGGGTACGACCGTTCCGGGGACGAGCGGGCACGGGACCTCCTCGCCTCGCTCGTGGGTTCGTTCGATCTCGAGCGTCTCGCGGCCGTCCGCGGCGCGACCGTGGCGGTCGCCGGGGCGGGACCGTCGCTCACCGACGAGCACAACCTCGAGCGGTCGCGGACTGCAGACGTCGTTTTCGCCGCGTCGACGGCCGCCGACGTCCTCGCGGAATACGGCGTCGACGTCGACTGTCTGATCACCGACCTCGACAAGAATCCCGAGACCGCGCGGCGTCTCACGAGGCGTGACGTTCCGGTGGCGATTCACGCCCACGGTGACAACGAGGCGCTGCTTCGGCGGGTCGTCCCCGATTGCGTCGACGAGTGGGTTCTCCCGACGACGCAGGCGGAGCCACGCGGTCCGGTCCGAAACGTCGGTGGATTCACCGACGGCGACCGCGCTGCGTTTCTCGCCGACCACCTGGGTGCCGACCGGCTGACGTTCGTCGGGTGGGACTTCGACGACCCGACCGTCGAACCGGCGAAAGCCAGAAAACTCGAGTGGGCCGAACGACTGCTGTACTGGCTCGAGTCGCGCCGTGGCGAACGCTTCGCGGTTCTCGACGGTCGCCGTGACGGAATTGAACACGCGGCGCTCTCGGGTCAGTGACCGAGACGATGCACGACGTGCTGGTGGCCGACGGATGGTGGTGGTCGGCCGACGGTGTCGTTTGTCGTCGAATTCGTACTGGTTAGCGAATCTGGTAGGTGACGATGTCGTCGCAGCCACAGGTCGGACAGTCCGTCCGCGCGGTTTCGATCGTGGTGCCACAGCGACGACACTCCTCGATAACGGTCGGTCGGTCGGACCGAAAGAGGACGGACTTGACTGCCTCTCGCATCGTCGACGACGTCGTTGCGGAGTTCGTTCGTTTCTGACCGTTCATGACCCAACGGACGATCATATCGTAATTCGTTATTGTCTTGCTACTGTGACTCACACGATTAGTGATCTATTTCCGTGGTCGAGACGAGCGCGTCGATTCCCGGAATGGGAAGATTAACCTCTCCCCTCTCGCCACCAGTCCGGCGGTTCGCGTCGTCGACCGATTCGGCGAGCCGCCGACCGATTCGACGCGACGGCGAATCGACGTCCGTGAACGGTGTACTACGCCGAGCGGGCGCGGTCGTCCACGGCGGACGGCTCGCGGTCGGACTGAACACGGGGCGACTGGTGTACAGATGACTGCCGACGATCGGATCGCGTGCATTGAAGAGTCGGTTGGTACGGTACCGAACCGGTCGTCGTCGAACGCCGACGGAATCCGCTCGAGTCGTCCGGAATCCGTGGCGGCCGGTTCGTGGTCGGCGGTCGTCTCTCCCGTGCCGCCGCGAGTCGTGGCGCGTTCGCGAGCGTCGCCCCTCGACGGGGCCTGGGATCGGGAAATAACGAGAAATCAGCGAGCGGACGCTCGGCTCAAAACAGCGCGTCGAGTTCACCGCCGGCGTCGACGAGCGAGGCGAAATCGTCCTCTGCTCGCGCTCGAACCGCTTCGGTGGTATCCTGGGCTTCGATCGCGACCTGCTGGAGCTGATCGATCCGGGGGACGTCCGTGACGCCCGACAGAAGGACGATCGCGCCGACTTCGTTACGATCCGGGAGCGGGTAATCGCCGCCGCGGATCTCCATGCTTCCGGTTTCGTCCTCGAGCCACTGGCGACCTCGTTCGACGCCCTTGCGGTTCAGGTGCTCCGGCGGCCCGGTAGTGACGACGAGTCCCCGGTCGGCGCTCCCGACGTCGCAAGGAAGCGTGAGGCGGCCGAGTGCGGCTTTTCTGACCAGGCTCGTCATTCGATTCGTCGCGGCACCCTCGTCGAAGTCGTCGGAGGTCCGAAACGACGAGAGCAACCCGTCGCCCGCGGTGTCGACGGTTTCACGCGCGTAACCGATCGTCGAGACGCCGTCGTCGAGCGTGTTGATGATCTCCGAGGAGTCGACGACGCTCTCGGCGACGTGATCACCCTCGTTGACCTCGCCGGCCGCAAAGAGCAGTCCGAACCGCTCGACGATCTCCGCGTTGATCCGGTCGTAGCCCCCGGCGACGGTCTCGCCGGCGCTTCGCCAGACGTCGTTGTCGAAGACGAGCAGGTTGTCGACCTCCCGAACGAACGTCCGGAACGAGCGAGCCGCGTTGAGCGTGTAGATGCCACCTTCGTCGGTTGCGGGGAGGATTCCGAGTCCGTAGACGGGCTGGGTGTAGATCCGCTTGAGGTGCGTCGCGAGGACCGGAGCGCCGCCGGAGCCGGTTCCGCCGCCCATTCCGGCGACGATGAGGAAGGCGTCGATCTCGTGGATGGGAATGCGATCGATCGCTCCCTGAATCTCGTCGATGTCCTTTTCGGTGATCTCGGCGCCGAGTTCGTTGTCGGCACCGACGCCGTGTCCTTTTACGCGTGCCTGTCCAATCAGAACCCGATTGCGTTTCGGAATGTTCTCGAGTCCCTGGAGGTCAGTCGTCGCGGAGTTGACCGCGATTCCCGCTTCGACGAACCCTCCGCCGATCGCGTCGTCGTACGCCAGGAATTCGTCGACGATCTTCCCGCCTGCCTGACCGAAGCCGATTAGTGCGAGTTTCATGGTTGTCTCTCGTGGTCGTTCCCGGATGCGTCGTCGGTCGGACGTCCCCGACCGAGATCGAGGGAACGAATGCCACGTCACGACCGTTGCCGAAGACGGCCATTGTTATGGACGACATACACTCGAGGAAAAGACAGTCAGTAATCGATGACACTCATCGTAAACGGGTAGTCGGCCGTTAACGACTGTTTACTGTGAACGACTGTCTTCTCGCAAATCACGTTTTACCGAGGGGACGGATTCTCGGTAATCGGGCTCCGTCGCTGGCGAACTATCGGATTCGGGCGTCGGTGGCCCCACATCGCAAGCCGGCGGCGCCTCGAGAGTAAGCCATATACAGAAGGGTGGCATATCCATCGTCCATGGACGAGGGTGCGTCGTCGTCACGTCGAAGGCTGCTCGCCGGTGCTGGTGGCGTCGCGATCAGCGCTCTCGCCGGCTGTTCGGAGGCGTTCTGGTCACGGGCGGAAAATACCGGTCCGGAACAGGTCGAGCTTACGATCAAAACGGTTCCCGCGGACGACGATCCGTTCGCGGCGAAAATCCTGAGCCAGCTTCGAGAGAGCTGTGAGGCGGCCGGGATCGACGTCACGCACGTTCCGAGCGCGAAAGCCGACCTCTATCGAGAGATTCTTCTCGAGCGAGATTACGACGTTTTCGTCGCTCGTCACCCCGGACTCGACGAATACGACGCGCTGTACGGACTGCTCCACTCGCAGTTCGTCACCGAGCGGGGCTGGCAAAACCCGTTTCAGTTCTCCGACCCGACGGTCGACGAACTCCTCGAGGCACAGCGAGCGGACGGCGGTGATCGACAGGAATCGATCACCGAACTGGTCGACTTTCTCGAGGACACCGCACCGTACTCCGCCATCGCGTTTCCACACTTGGTTGGGGGCGCCCGAACGGACGTCAACGCGCCGTCGCCACCGCAACAGCCCCTCGAGTACCTGGATCTGCTGTGTCGCGAACCCGACGACGGCCCTCGAGACGAACCACTCGTCGTCGGTGTGGCGGGGGAGGATCTCGCGAACCGATTGAATCCGATCGCGGTCGATCGAAACCGAGTGTACGGTCTTCTGGGGCTGCTGTACGATCCGCTAGTTCGCCGAGATCGTGACACGGGGGAGTACATCCCGTGGCTGGCCGAATCAGTCACGTGGACGGATGAGGATCGGTTACAAGCGACGATAACGCTTCGAGAGGGGGTAACGTGGCACGACGGAACCGATCTCACGACTGACGACGTCGATTTCACCGTTCGGTTTCTCGGGGATACCGCGCTGGGATCGGTCGACGGGAGCATTCCTGCACCCCGGTTTCGAAGCCGTCAAACGCTCGTGTCCGAGGTTCAGACGATCGATTCGCGAACGGTCACGATCACGTTTGGCGACACGGTGGGCGACTCCGCTGCAAAACCGACTCGAGACGCGGCCGTTCGTTCCCTCACCATCCCGCTGTTACCCGAGCACGTCTGGGAACCGCGATCCGAGGTGATCGCCGAGCGCCAGACCGAGGCGCTGGTCACCGACAACGAGGAGCCGATCGGGTCGGGCCTCTTTCGACTCGACGAGGTGACTGCCGACGGAGTCGAACTCGAGCCGTTCGACGAACACGTCTTTCGCGAGTTTCCACTCGACCGCCCCGACGCCCTCGAGGGGTTCTCTCAGTACGACGGACTTCGGTTTCGTATCGATCCCAACGTCGGCGCGATGGTCGACGCGCTGGAAAACGGCGACATCGACGTGACGGCGAGCAACGTGCCGCCGGAACGCGTCGAGTCGATCCGGGACGGCGAGGAGACGACAGTCATCAGCAGTACGACCGATTCGTTTTACCTCCTCGGCTACAACCTCGAACGCGCCCCGCTGGTCAACCATCGATTTCGTCAGATCCTCTCGCGGCTCGTCGACCGCGAGTACGTCGTCTCCGAGTTTTTCGACGGCTTCGCCGAACCGGCGATGTCACCTCGCTCGTTGCTCGGTCTCGCCGACGACGAACACGACGATGGGGTCCGATCCTCGATCGCCGAGTTTCCCGGCACCGACGGGGAGGTCGACGATGAGCGCGTTCGGACGCTCTTCGAAGAGGCGAGCTACCAGTACGAAGACGGGACGCTACTCGATTGACGGGCGACCTTCGGACGTCGTCGGTGGCGTCGACGAAGCGGCGAGTGATCGACCGATACCGAGACGAGTGATCGACCGATACCGAGACGAGTGACCGATCGGTATTAATGTCTCGCAGGCGGTAGCTAGTACGAAAGCGCATGTCACTGCTCGCCGTCGTCTTCGAACTCGCGTTCGTCGTCGCGACGATGCTCGTGACCGCGACGCTCGTCGTCGTCGGTCCGCGTCGGTTAGCGGCGGCGATGCGGGGATACCGTCGGCGGCTTCAGGTCTGTGCGCTTCCGCTCGCCACGCTCGTCGTCGTGCTGGCACTCCGGTGGTCGACCGTCGACGTCTTCACGCGACTCGAGCGTCGCGTCCTCGGGACGAACATCACTCCCCTCCTGTTCGAGATCGAGGAGACGTTGCTCCCGCAAAACCCCGTCGTCGTCCTCCAGTCGTTCCAGTCGCCGGAGTTGACGTCGTTTTTCGTCTTCACGTACATCTACGGGTACGCGTTCTTGCTCCTGTTCCCGTTTATCGCGTACTTCGCGCTCGAAGAGATGGACGACCTCAGAACGCTGTTGCTCGCGTTCACCGTAAACTACGGGGTTGGCTTGATCTGTTACGTCTTCTTTATCGCGTACGGCCCGCGAAACGTCGATCCGACCATCTTCCAGGGACTGCTGTACGACGCCTTCCCGCAGTCGCGGATGCTCACGAACGAAGTCAATCAGAACACGAACGTGTTCCCGTCGCTTCACACGTCGCTGTCGATGACCGTCTTCTTTCTCGCGTGGTTGACCCGGGAGAAGTACCCGATCTGGACGGGGGTCGCCGGCGTGTTGGCGATTAGCGTCGTCGTCTCGACGATGTACCTCGGCATTCACTGGTTCTCCGACGTCGTCGCCGGGACCCTGTTAGCGCTCGGGAGCGTCTACGTCGGTCGTCACTACACCGCTCGTGGTCTCCTCGATTCGACGCGGCGGTACCTCGACGCCAGACTCGAGCGGCTGAAGCGGGCGGGCGGCTTCGGGTGACCGTCCGTCGGTCGACTTGTCGCCGGCCGCGGAACTATGACTCGCCGGCCGATCGGTACAGTATGACGATCCACTGGCATCGCCGCGACCTCCGCGGGAGCGACAATCGAGGACTCGTCCGAGCTGCCGACGGGCCCGAACCGGTCGTTCCCCTCTTCGTGTTCGATCCGACCGTCCTCGAGCACGCGTCTCCGATCCGGGTCGCGTGTCTCCTCGACGCGCTCGATGGGCTCCGCGAGTGGTACCGAGCGCGAGGAAGTAATTTACTCATCGAGTGCGGCGAACCGAGTGAGGTCCTTCCGCGAGTTGCGAGCGCTCGTGGCGCCGACAGAGTAACGTGGTGTGCGGACTACAGCGGGCTCGCAGCGGAGCGAGATCGAGCCGTTACCGCGGCACTCGAGGACGGCGGGGTCGACTGTGAGCCGGTGCACGATGCGATCCACCACGCGCCGGGTACGATCACGCCCAACGAGGGAGCGCACTACTCGGTGTTTTCGTACTTCTGGAAGAAGTGGCGCGACAGGGAAACGCGCGATCCCGTCGCGTCGCCCTCTGCGGACGACCTGGCGTCGATCGCCGACTCGTCCGGTCGGTTGCCGTCGGCGTCCGAACTCGGATTCGACGAGCCGGCGGCGACTCCACGGCCCGTCACGCAGGAAGCCGCCCGCGATCGGCTCGACTCGTTCTGTTCGGAACCGATCTACCGCTACGAGTCGACGCGGGAGTATCCAGCGGCCGAGGGGACGTCCAGGCTCTCCGTCCACCTCAAGTGGGGAACGATCGGGATCCGTGAACTACACGCCGCGACGGAAGCCGCCGCCGAACGAGCCCCCGACGACGACGCCCGCGAAAGCGTCGAATCCTTCCAGCGACAGCTCGCCTGGCGGGAATTTTACACGCACGTCCTCGCGTTCAACCCGGAGACGGTTAGCGAGAACTTCACCCCGTTCGAACGCGATCTCGAGTGGCGAACCGATCCGGACGGGTTCGCGACCTGGAAGGCCGGTGAGACGGGCTATCCGATCGTCGACGCGGGAATGCGCCAGCTTCGATCTGAGGGCTGGATGCACAACAGGGTGCGAATGATCGTCGCCTCGTTTCTGACGAAGGACCTCCTGATCGACTGGCGGGAGGGTTACGACTGGTTCCGTCGGCGACTCGCCGACCACGAGACGGCAAACGATGTCGGCGGGTGGCAGTGGGCAGCCTCGACCGGGACGGACGCCCAGCCGTACTTTCGGATCTTCAATCCGATGAAACAGGGCCGGAAGTACGACCCCGACGCCGAGTACGTTCGGTCGTACGTATCCGAACTCGAGGGCGTCGCAGCCGAGGACGTTCACGGCTGGCACGACCGCACAGAGACGGAACGAAATCGGATCGCACCGTCGTATCCGGCACCGATCGTCGATCACGCCGAGCGACGCGAGCGGGCCCTCGAGGCGTTCGAGCGGGCGAAACGCAAAGCGTAGTCGCCGTCCGACGCGGTCGGTTCGACCATGATGGTGTCCGGTCCAACGCCGACGCTGGTGGTGCCAGTATGCTTATTCCGCCGTACGCGTTAGATACCAGTATGTCCTCACAGGACGACGCGTCGCCCTCCAGCGACGGGACACCCCCATCACAGGCGATCATCGAAGCGATCGCCGCACGCGAAGGCGTCGACGTGACGGACGTCGAACCGCCCGAGTACGACCCGCTGTACGCGATCGTCAATCCCGAGGCGCTCGATGCCCTGTTCCGGACGCCCACCGGTCCGCCCGAAAGCGGCCACGTCCGGTTCGAGTACGAAGGGTACGACGTTACCGTCAGCAGTGGCGGTCGAGTCGACGTTAGCGAGCGCTCCGAGGCCGACGACTCGGCGAGTGCGCCGATCGAAGACTGAACCGACCGTCGATCCCGGTTCACCGCCGGTCGAGTCGTCGTCGATCCGTACCTCCGGCCGTCCGCCCGATCCCTTACAGTTCGGCCGCGTCGGCGACCTCGACTTCGTCACCGACGCCGACCGTTCCGCCGTAGGACGAGTTCGGAACGGACGTGATGACCATAACGGTGAAAAAGTGCTCGAACGCGTCCCGGTCGACCCACTCCGGGAGCGTCTCCTCCCGTCGCCGTGCGAATCGCTCCTGGAATCGCTCGATGGCCTGGCCGGTGTCTGGATCGCGCGACGGAACGACACAGCGTGCACAGGCTTCCACGACCTCGAATCGAACGCCGTTTATCGCGAATCCGGACGGATCGTCGCCGAGGAATCGATCCTCCCAGAACGGCGGGACGCCGCCGATCTCGACGTTCGGGCGAAACCGACGCCGCGCTCCCTCGACGGTCATCGAGTCGAACCAGGACGCGACCTCCTCGAGCGTCCCCGTACTGATTATCGACGGTCCGAGTTTCGGGCGGTCGATAAACGACGGAGGGCCGCGTCGTCGCAACGCGACGGGTTCGTCGACGAACTCGGTGAACCACTCGCTCGCGGCCTCGCGATCGGTCTCGAGATCGAACTGACGGGTTTCGTCGGTCTCTCGCATCCGTAACGTGAGGACGTTCGTCTCCGGATCGTACGTCGACTCGAGTTCGTGGAGGGTGTCGATCTCCTTTCCGTTGTACGTCTTTTCGACCGAATCGACTCGATCCTCGATGCTGTCGTCCGTCTCGGGGTCGAGCAACGCGTACTCGCGGTCGCCCAGAAACGTCCCGGCGTCGTTGATTCGTATCTCGTCGACCGACGTTCGGTCGAGTCCTTTCACCGGATACACCCACAGATTTTCGATATGTGTCATCGGATACCAATATCTTCGTCAAAGCATAAAAAGTTCGTCCCGAACCGTCGCTTCGCTCGCGGCGGACACGGGGAGCGGTGTTGGTGGTATCGCGACCCGTCTGCGGCCCCGCCGGCACATCGATACGATAGACCGTATCAACCGGTAGTCGTGGCCAACCGCGGACGGGACGGTTTGGGTCTCGGGAGCACTCTGAGGAGTTTCGTCGCGGGCCTGTAGGAGATCCGATCGCTCGGCGGCTTGATCGCGCTAACCTTCCAGAAACCGGGAGAGCGGACCGTGAACTCACACCGCCCGCGGGCGTCCGTCCGTTTTCGTTGCGTTCCGATCGCCACTGTGGCTCCCTCGACCGATCGATTGCTTCGGTCGCGCACCCGTATCGCGATGGACGTCCCGACCGGTGCGTCGTGGCGGCTCACGTCGAGGACGAGCGTCCGTTCGGTTCTCATGCGAGCGACTAGCACTCCCAGAATCAAAAAGCCACTACGGTCGGCTGCGGGAGAACCACGGCGCGGTCAATCCGTCACGGTAACCGTCCGTCCGTCGTCGCTCGAGGAGTAAATCGCGTCGACGACCTTCTGGACGACGAGCGCCTGTTCGACGCTGTTTTCGTCTCGACCGGTCACGATCCGGTCGAAAAACGCCTTCTGTTCGTCCGAGTGAGTGTCGTTCTGTCGCGTTTCTACCGACGTATCCTCCAGGTGATCGGGGCCCACGTTGCTCGCGGAGTGAAAGCTGAGGTCGCTCTCGAGGAGGTCGAACCGGGCGGCGGAGTCGGTTCCGCGGACGACGAACTCGTGGTTTGCCGGCCGGTTCGTCGCCCACGCCACCTCGAGGTTGATCGTCTTGCCCTCCGCACAGCGGATGAACGCGCTGGCGGAGTCGTCGACGTCGAACCCGACCGGTCCCGCGTCTTCGGCCCACATCTCGAGGTACGCGTACTCCTCGCGGGAACCGAACTCCGATCGCGTGATTCCGTTTACCTCCCGGACGTCGGGGTAATCGAGCAGGTAAAGCGCGAGATCGATCGCGTGAACGCCCAGATCAATGAGTGCGCCGCCGCCGGCGATCTGTCGGCGGGTGAACCACGAGCCGCGACCGGGGATTCCCCGCCGGCGAACGTAGTTCGCCTCGACGTGCGAGACGTCACCGAGGTCGCCGCGTTCGACCCGGTTCTTGACGATCCGCACCGTGTTCGCGAACCGGTTGTTGAACCCGACCATGCACAGACTGTCGGATTCGGCAGCGGCGTCTGCGATTCGCTGTGCGCTGTCGATGGAGTGTGCGAGGGGTTTCTCGAGCAGGACGTGTAACTCTCTCTCGAAGGCGTCGATGGCGTACTCCTCGTGGTACTTGTTTGGCGTCGTGATGATCACGGCGTCGACGGTATCGTACAGTTCCTGGTGGTCTTCGAACACGTCGACGTCGTACCGACGCCCGAATCGCTTTCGCGCCTGCGGTGCGACGTCCATCCCGCCGACGAGCGGGACGCCGAGGTCGACGAGTCGTTCCGCGTGATACTGGCCGATATTGCCGAGGCCCACGATCCCTGTTCGCACGTCTTGTCGTTTGATTGTCATCGGGACGATCGTTCTGGGCGGCTGATTTCGATCTGATACAGGTTATGCCGCTATATCGAATGTACGTGCTCGAGCGTCTTTTGTCCACTGCCATACGAGACGCGACGAGCGGTCGAACGGGACGGGATCCGTCTCAACTGTCGGCCTCCGTCGAGGTCGTTCCCGGCTCTCGCCCCGACGAATCGAGATCGGTAATTCCGTGGACGAGCGCCTCCCCCGTCGTGGCGTCGAAGAGGTGAACGTTCGATCGGTCCAGAACGACCTCGACGGACTGTTCTTCCCGAAGCTCCGTCTCGGGCGTGACGCTCATGAGAAGTTGATCCGACGCGGTCGCTGGATCTTCCTCCATCGATCGAGCGTCGCCGTCGCCGAGAACGAGGTAGACGAAAATTTCGTCGCCCATCGGCTCCAAGACGTCCGTTCGGGCGCCGATCGCGTCGGTCGGGTGGGCGATCGACTCCGCGCCGGTCGCGAGGTGGACGTCCTCGGGTCTGACGCCGAGCGTCACCGCGTCGCCGACGGACGCGCCCGGAACGTTCCGGTGATCGAGTTCGACGACGAAGTGATCGGTCTCGACGCCGCCGGCGACGAGTTTGGCGTCGGCGAAGTTCATCGAAGGTGATCCGATGAAGCCCGCGACGAACAGGTTCGCCGGTTCGTTGTAACAGGTAAGCGGCGGCGCGATCTGCTGGAGTCCGCCCTCGTCGAGGACGGCGATCCGGTCGGACATCGTCATCGCCTCGGCCTGATCGTGGGTGACGTAGATGACCGTCGTCCCGAGTTCGCGGTGAAGTCGCTGGAGCTCCGTCCGCATGTGGACGCGCAGCTTCGCGTCGAGGTTCGCGAGCGGTTCGTCCATCAGGAACACGTCCGGATTCCGGACGATCGCTCGCGCGATCGCGACGCGCTGGCGCTGGCCTCCCGAGAGTTCGTCCGGCATCCGATCGAGCATCCCCTCGAGTTGGACGATGTCGGCGGCTCCCTCGACGCGTCGGTTGATCTCCTCGTCGTCGTAGGTGCGAAGCCGAAGGCCGAAGGAGATGTTCTCGAAGACGTCCATGTGGGGAAACAACGCGATGTTCTGAAAGACCATCGCCACGCCCCGGTCTTTCGGCGCGAGATCGGTGACCTCGTCGTCTCCGATGTACACGCGCCCCTCGGAGGGACGCGTCAGTCCCGCGACGGTCTCCATCGTCGTCGACTTCCCACACCCCGAGGGGCCGACGAATGTGACGAACTCGCCGTCTTCGATCTCCAGGCTGACGTCGTCGACGGCGACGACGTCCCCGTATCGTTTCGTGATGTTCTCGAGTCGTACTCGTGCCATGGTATCTTACTCTTTGAGTGCTCCTGCGGTCAGACCGCTGACGATCTTCTCCTGGGCGACGATCACCAGGATCGCGACGGGAATAACGCCGATTATGCTCGCGGCGGCCATGAGGTGGTACATCACCTCGTACTGGCCCTGATAGCCCAGGATCCCCTCGAGAATCGGGGCCCAGTTCTCGGGCTGGCCGTCGGTCATCAGAAACGAGAAGAAGAACTCGTTGTAGACGGCGATGAACGTCAGCACGCCGGCGGTCGCGACGCCGGGTGCCGAAAGCGGGATGATCACCCGAAACAGCGCGCCCAGTCGGGTCGTCCCTTCGACCCGAGCGGCGTCCTCGAGACCGTCGGGAATCTGGGCGTAGAACGTGGTGAGTATAAAGATGGCAAGCGGCATGAAGATCGCAGACAGCGGCAACACCATCGCACCGGGCGTGTTGTAGAGGCTTCCGTCGCCCGTGATCGGTTCGAGCACCGCGAACTGGGTGTTGAACAGGTCGTTCAGCGGAATGAAAAACGCCGCCGGCGGGAAAAACGAGATCACCAGCACCAACAGCATCAGCGGTATCTTTCCGGGGAACTCGAGGCGGCCGAAGGCGTAGCCCGCGAGACTCGCGATGACCAGGACGATGATCGTCGAGGCCGTCGCGATCACGAAGCTGTTGAACACGTACCAGTGAAACGGGATGACCTGGAACACCTCGACGAACGCTCCCGGGTTGAAGCCGTTGGGCGTGAGAACGATATCCTGCTGGCGACCCTCGGGCGTCAACGCGACCATGAGCAGCCAGTAGAACGGAAACAGCGTGGTGAACAGAAAGAAGATGGTTGCGACGTAGAACATCGCCCGGTAGGTCCGTTCGGGATTCGAGATCGAGTTCGCCACCCACTGCTGGAACGGACCCCGGTCCAGTTCTCGGTCCCCGTCTTCCTCGAAGATCGCTCCGCGATCCTCCGGTCGGTCCGTCACTCGGCCACCGTCCGTCTCGGGCCGGAGTCGATCCGGTCTCGAGCGGGCGGCGCTCGAGTTGCGGGTCCGCCCCGACGCGATATCCGTCGCGGTCGCGTTCCGGTCGGCCCTCGTTCGATTCTCGTCGCTGGCGTCGGGTCGTCCGGTCGGATCGCCGTCGTGGCTATCGTCGGTCATCAGTAGAGCCCTCCCTCGGTGTCCCGGAAGAAGAACACGTACACCGAGATGATCAGTCCAATCACGATCGCGGTCGTAAACGCCACCGCGGCGGCCGTCGCGAAGATCCGCGTCCCGCCGAACATGGCCTCGACGACGAGACACGTCAGGGATGGAACGGTCGTACAGCCGGCCGTCGACTCGATCAGCCCGTACACCCGCATCGCGTCCATGGTCCGAAACAACATCGCGACCAACAGCGCGGGCATCACCAGCGGCAGCGTGATCATCTTGAACCGCTGCCAGGGCGACGCCCCGGCCACGCGCGCGACGTTGTAGAGGCTCCGGTCGACGCTCTGGAGTCCCGCGAGGATCAACAGCGCCATGAACGCGGCGGACTTCCAGATGTCCGCGACGAGGATGATGATGAACGCGTCCTGGCTGTCGGCCAGCGGATCGGGGCCGAAGACGCCGAGCCACTGCATCAGGTCGCTGCCGAAGCCGACGGTCGGCTGGAACAGCAGAAAGAAGATCATCCCCTGAATGACGATCGGAACCGCCCACGGCAGGATGATCGCGACCCGAACCCAGCGCCGTCCCCGAAAGTCCTGATCGAGCACGTACGCCTGCCCGAAGCCGATCACCGTCTCGAGGAGCACGCTGATCACGGCGAACGCGAGGGTGACGAACAGCGCCTGCTGGAGGAACGGAACGCCGAGTTCGACGAACGGGTACGACGCCGACACCGAGACGTCCAGGAACTGGCGGGCCAGCCGCGCGTTTCCGGTGAGGATGTCGACGTAGTTCTCGAACCCGACGAAGCCGCCGAGAGGTTCCAACCCTCGCGTCCGATCTTCGCGAAGCGACATGACGAACGTCATCACGAGCGGGTAGAAGGCGATCAGCGCGAGCAGCGCGAACGCAGGGAGCAACAGCAGGTAGGCGTAGGCCGCCTCGCTCAGGTTCTCCATCCAGTTGACGAGGCGGTTTCCCGTCCGCTCGCGTTCGCTCGTTCGCTCGTCGCCGATCAGCGGTGCGGTTCGATCCTCCGTTCCGCCGTCCGTCTCGGTGTCAGTCGTCATGCTGGTCTTCCACGTCGCGTTCGCTTCGTTCGAGGCGTGTTCCGAGATCGGCCATCGCCTCCTCGGGGCCTTTCGCGCCGCGGATGGCGGCGTTTACCTCCTGGAAGATGAGCGCCGACTGTTCGGGCCAGACGTCCGTGACCGGTCGCGGCACCGCGTTGTCGCCGGCGAGCTGGATCTCGTCGACGTACCGCGCGACCGGCCCGATCTCGTCGGGATCGGCCTCCTCGACGAGCTCCAGAACGGGCGGCAGAAACCCCTGCAACTCGAAGATCGTCAGCATCACTTCGTCGTGGGTGAACGCCTCGAGCACCTCGAGTGCGGCGTCGGTTCGATCGGTGTTCGGATTGAGCGTCAGGTGCCAGCCCCCGAGGGCGGACGCGGTTCCGCCGACGCCGGGGTACTCCGCGTCGTCCGCTGAAACGGCGTACGGCATGGGCGTTACGCCGAGGTCTTCGCCGAAGGCGTCCTCGTCGCCGGTCTCGGCGATCGCGAACGGCCAGTTTCGGTTGGCGACGGCGTTGCCGTTTACGAACGGGTCGAGCGACTCCTGTTCGGACCACTGGACGATCGCGCTCGGGGAAATCTGGGGGTAGCCGTCGAGCGCGTGTTCGTCGCCGTCGCCGTGGACGAACGCCCGAAGCATTCGGAGCGCATCGAGAACCGGCTCGTCGTCGACCGTGATCGGGCGATCGCCGGCGACGAACAGGTTCTCCGTGCCGCCGAAGTAGCTGCCGCCCCACGTGGACATCACCTCGACGAACGAACAGCAGGCCAGCCCCTCGTAGGCGGCGGCCTGCGTCGTGAATCCGAAGTTCAGTCCGTGTTCGGAACGGGCGTCGGCGACTGCTTCCCCGAACTCCTGCCACGAGGGCGGATCGGTCCCCCAGCCGCTCGTATCGTATCCCACGTCCTCGATCAGATCCCGCCTGTACAGCATTGTCCCGAAGTCGGGAAACAGCGGGACCGCGTGGAGGTCGCCGGTTTCGGGGTTGCGGGCCGTCTCCAGGGCAGCCTCGAGGTAGTCTCCCTCGACCCGGTCCAGGACGTCCTCGGGTAGCTCGTCGGTCAGGTTCGTCGTCTGTTCACGCAGGATGAACGGGATCGTCCAGCCGCTGTCCATCATGAAGACGTCGGGCGGAGACCGACCGGCCTGGAGCGCCGACTGGTACTGTTGCATCCGCTGGGCGGAGTCGTCGACGCTCGCCTGAACTTCGACGGTGATCTCCTCGTCGAGACCGGCGTCCCACAGCGCCTGCTGGACCGAGGGCTCGTCGCCGTCGGCGTGCATGATGTCGGCAAAATCCGTATCCCCGCTCATCACGACCGTCGTCTCGTCTCGAGCCCGCCCGAGACACCCCGCGATTCCGACTCCGGCGAGCGCCGCCGCGGCCGAGGCGGACCTGACGAACGCTCGCCGCGACGGGCCACCTCGAGCGTCACGACCCCTGTGCTCTCGGGCCATCCGCCGTAACGTCACACCGTCGCCCCCTTCAATCGTGGGCTTGCACGGCTTCAATTACCCGTGACTGTTCGGATCGGAAAGCGGTGTAACCGACGGTTACGGTGCGAAGGCGACGCGAACGCTACTCCTCGATCGTCGGCGGCTCGTGTCGACCGATGTGGATCTCGTGGGACTCGAGGTCCTCGAGTGCGGCGACCCGCCCGCCGACGGTGACCTCGTTGCCGGACTCGTCGGCGAGCGTGAGGCTCGCGACCTCCTCGCTGACCTCGAAGGAGACGTCGAGGACGCGTCCGCGAACCACGCGTGGTTCGCCGAGTTCGACGTCTCGACCCTCGATCGTCGCGTAGAACTCGCCACCTTCGTCGATCAGGTCCTTGACGCACCGACGGATCGAAGCGTACTTGCGCGGGTACGACCGTACGGAGCTATCCTCGCCCAGCGTTCGCTCGGCGGTCGTCCAGAGGACGGTTCCGAAGAATCCCGAAACCAGGAACCCGAGCGCCGAACGGTTGAAGATGACGCCGTAGCGGTCCTGGTCGTCTCGCAGGGCGTCCTGGGTCGCGTAGATCGAGTAGTTGCCGTCGGCGACGGCGAGCACCGGCGTCGTGATCCCGCGACGAGCGCGGGCCGTCGTTGCGACGGCCTCGTAGTCGAACTCCGCCGGATCCGGCGCTTCGCTGGCGGGGGTGACGATCAGGTCGACGCTAACGCCGTCGTCGACGGCCGCCTCGAGTTCCGATTCGAATCGCACGAGCAGATCCGGCGTCAGCGACAGCGAGAGTTCGTACTCGGCGTCGGTGATCACCTCCTCGAGATACCGCAGGATCGTCGAGCGCGACTTGACGAGCGAGACGGCTTCGGTGTCTCGGGCCGGCGCCGTGTAGCGCGCTTCGAGTTCGTCGATCATCTGGGCCAGTGACTCCTGGACGTCGTCAAAGGCGTCGCCCGGATCGAGCGCGACGACTTTCATCGGTCGGGACTCTCGTAGCTCGACGAGACCGCGGTCGCTGAGGCTGCGAACCGTGTCGTAGACCCGCGGCTGGGGAATTTCCGTCCGATCCGAAATCTCGCTCGCCGTAAGCTGGCCCTGCTCGAGCACGGTGAGGTAGGCGTCGATCTCGTACTCGCCGAGGTTGAACCGATCGCCCACCCGCTCGACGGTCGAGCGAAGTTCGTCTGATGCCATGTGCCACCGTAGGAACCGAACGGACAAGTGATTTATTATACATCGAGTAGCACCTGTTTTCGAAACGGAGTACTCGAGCCGGGTGCCGACGGATTGCGACCGGCAATCGCGGCTCGTGGAGGCGATCGTTCGTGGCGAGTGTAACCGGCAACCACGGTACAGCGGGCAGTCAGAACGCTTAACCACCGGGCGCATGAGTGTGTTGCCATGCGCGCGGTCCTTCAGGCGGACGAATTCGCCGACAACGAGACGGTGAACGGGATCTTGCCCGACACCTTCCCGCACGCGACGGAGCTCGCGCTGGCGCTCGTCGTCCTCGTCGTCGGCTGGTTCCTCTCGAAGCTCGTCGTTCGATTCGCCGGCCGGACGGTGGCTCGACGGATCGAGCGCCCGAGCGTCACCCGTACCGTGTTACGAGGCGTCCGCGCTGCCGTTTTGTTCGCCACGCTCGTCGTCGTCGCCGCGATACTCGGTCTCAGCGGCGGCGACATTCTCCTCCAGGTGACGGTCGTCTCCGCGGTGATCGCGGTCGTGCTCGCCCCCCTGGTCGGAAGCCTGATCAACGGCATCTTCATCCTCACCGACCGGCCGTACGAGATCGGAGACATGATCGAGATAACCGACGAAGGCCACCGGGGATTCGTCGAGGACATCACGATCCGCTACACCAAGATATTCACCCTGCAGAATACGTTTATCGTCATCCCGAACTCCGAGATCCAGGAGCGCGACGTCATCAACTACTCCGCCGAGGACGAACGCACCCGTCTCTCCGTCGAGTTCGAAATCACCTACGAGAGCGACCTCGGAGCCGCGAGACGACACGCCGAGCGAGCGGCTCGAAGCGTCGACGAGGTCATCGCGGGCGGTCCGGACATTCGGATCGGCAGCGCGCGGTACGCGGCGGCGCCGACCTGCACCATCCAGGAGTACGCGGACGACGGGATCGTCCTCGAGCTGTTCTTCTGGATCAAGCGGCCGTACAAACAGACCCTCGTCCGCTCTGCGGTCCAGTCGGCGGTTCGCGAGCGATTTCTCGAGCACGACGTCCAGTTCGCGTACCCGCATCGACACCACGTCTTCGACGAAACGAGCGGCGTCGCGCGGACGACCATCGGCGAGTCGGCACCCGATCGGCGAAACGTCGCGACCAACGACCAATCCGTGGACGCGACCGCCGCCCACCCTGAGGACGCAGACGACGGCTCGCCCGATCCGGGTGAGCCGTGAACTGACGGCGTCGGGTCGGTGACCCCGTCGAACCTCGCCACACCGCGACAGCGCCGCGAGCGAACCGTCCGCGTCGCTGTGCGGTGTTTTATCACGACTCCGCGCCAACTCGGAACCGATCACGAATGTACGACGACGTTCTCGTTCCGACGGACGGCAGCGATACCGTCACCAGGACGCTCGATCACGGGCTACCGATCGCGACCGACAACGACGCGACCGTTCACGCGCTGTACGTGATCGACAGCCGGATGACCGCCGCCGCCGGCGAGGAAAACGCCGACGCCGTCGAACGAACGCTCGAGGAAGACGGGCGCGACGCGGTCGCCGCCGTCGAAGAACGCGCCGCGGCCGCCGGACTCGAGACCGTCACCGACCTCCGGAAGGGGACGCCGGCGAAGACGATCCTCGAGTACGCCGACGAACGGGGGATCGACCTGATCGTTATCGGTACTGAGGGAAAGAGCCCCCGCCAAAAGGTGACCTCGCTGGGAAGCGTCTCCGAGCGCGTCGTCGACAACGCGCCGGTCCCGGTGTTTGTCGTCAGGGACGGCGAATCGACGGGCTAGATCAGTCTCTCGCCGCGGTCACTACGCTCGCGTCGGTTCGACCGTAATGACCTCGCAGTCGAGGTGCGTCCGCAGATAGCGGTCGATGTCGGGGTTGTCGGTAAAACGACGGAAGATCCGACGGAGCCGACTCGCCTGCTGGCCGCCGATGACGACCGCGTCCGCCTCCTCGGCGGCGACCTCGTCGAGGATGCTCTCTTCGACCAGGAATCCGGTTCGGACGACGTACCGCGAGTTCTCGATCGGACCGAACACCCGTTCGACCGCGTTTTTTAGATCGATTCGCGTCACCTTCCGCCCGTTCTGATAGAGATCAACGTGGAGTATCGTCAACGCTGCGTCGCGCTCGCGCGCCACCTCGATCGCCCGCTCGAGCGTCCGTCGCGAGTGCTTCGTCAGCGGATATCGAACGGGAACCACGACCAGCGCCATTACCGATCCGGACGACCCCCACTCGGGTAAAGGTTTCAGTTGGCCCGCACGTCGTGCGTAACCGTACCATACCGTGACCGTCCGTCGGAACGACTCGAACGTCGACTCGCTCGAGAACGCCTAAACGTCGGTTACGGAGAGGGACAATCATTTAGCGGGCGGCCGGGTAGTAGGGGTATGCAACCGATCTCGATCGCAGACGGTGAGACGGTGTACGTCTCCGAAACCGACGGCGACAGGGGATCCAAGGGGCCATTTCTCGTCACCTACGAGTCGGCGGACGCCGACCGACGCTACGGCTGGTTCTGTACGAACTGCGAGAGTTTCGACAACGCGATGGATTCGATGGGCCGCATCAAGTGTAACGTCTGTGGAAACTTTCGGAAGCCGACCGAGTGGGACGCGGCCCACGAGTGAGCGTTCGCGTCCGTTTCCCCGTCCCTGTTACGTTGGGTGTCCCACCGTCTCTTCCCGTCCCGGAGACGAACGCGGTTCGTGACGAACCTTTAAGGTAGTCGACAGCGTACCGTTCTACCGAATGGGTCCTGTTAACATGCGACTCGTCGAGCAGGCCAGGTCGATTTTCGCAGAGCTCGGATACACCATCGAAGGCACCGGTCCGGAGTTTCGGGCCGAACGCGCGTGGAAAGTCGTCCACGTAAACACCGTCCTCGAGTACGAAGAGCTACCGCCGTCGTCTTCCGGTCAGTTCCACTGTTTCGTCGCCCAACCGGAGGACGCCGACGACCTCGAGGCGCGACTCACCAGCATCGACCCGGCCTACGAGTGGGCGATCATCGTCGTTGACGGCGACGAGTATCAGGTCGAGCGCGCCCCGCCCGGACCGCGCGTCTCGGCGTAGCGTCAGGCTCTCGTTCGTTCGTCCGCTGTCGAGTGCGCACCCGGGACTATTCACGAATCGCTCGAACGACACGCGGCGACCCGCCCCGGACCTGCGGCGGGCGACGACGTCCGACGATCATTAGGAGAGCGCTCGCCGGGTCGCCGTGACCCCTGCGCCCGGATCGACGTCCGCTCCCAACTGCTCGAGGACGTCGCCAAGCGCCGTCACGGCGTAGATCACGTTCTCCGGGCGGGCGGAGTGACCCATACAGCCGATTCGGAAGATCTCTCCATCGAGGTCGCCGAGTCCGCTCGCGATCTCCAGATCGTAGCGCTCGAGCAACGTCGAACAGACCTCGCCGTCGTCGATCCCCTCCGGAACGCGAACGGCGTTCAGACTCGGGAGCCAGTACTCGTCGGCCGCGTTCATCTCGAGGCCCATCGCCTCGACGCCGGCTTTCAGCGCGCCGGCAAGTCGCTCGTGGCGCGCCCAGCGTTCTTCGATCCCCTCTTCGGCGACCAGCCTGAGGGCCTCCCGGATCGCGTACACGTTCGTGATCGGCGCGGTGTGGTGGTAGGCCCGCTCGTCACCCCAGTACCCCTCGAGGAGGCCGAGATCGAGGTACCACGATCGCGGTTCCTTCGCGCGCGCGAGGACCTTGTCCATCGCCTCGTCCGAGAGGGTGAGGGGACTCGCACCCGGGGGACAGGAGAGGCACTTTTGCGGACCGGCGTAGGCGACGTCGACGCCCCACTCGTCGACGCGGAGTTCGACGCCACCGATGGACGTGACGGCGTCGGCGATCACCAGCGCGTCGTGGTCGTGTGCGGCGGCCGTAAGCGCCGGCACCTCCGGCTGGCGCACGCCCGTACTCGTCTCGGCGTGGACGAACCCGAAGACGTCGGGATCGTACTCGGCCAGCGCGTCGGCGACGTCGTCGACCGCGAGCGGCTCGCCCCAGGGTGCGTCGACCTCGACGACCTCGCCGCCGGCCCGACGCGCCATCGACGCCATTCGTCCGCCGAAGTAGCCGTTCGTCGGAACGAGCATCGTATCGCCCGGCTCGACGACGTTGCCGATCGCCGCCTCCATCGCGGCCGAACCCGTCCCCGAGACGGGAATCGTCCATCGGTTGTCCGTCCGGAACGTGTACCGGAGCAGTTCCTGTACCTCGTCCATGATCTCGACGAACGACGGATCGAGGTGACCGACCAGCGGCGTGCTCATCGCCCGTAACACGCGCGGGTGCACGTCGCTCGGCCCCGGCCCCATCAGCGTTCGGTTCGGCGGCGTCAACTCGCCGACGTCCGGTCCGTCGATCGACTCCTCACGGGTTGTCATACGATGGCACAGCACGCCCGTCGTGAAAAACGTTCACGATTATCGAGGTGCCGTCGGCGTCCGAACGCTGAGACGACCGCGTACGTTTAAGTCGCGTTGTCAGGTACTAGAACGCGCAAATGGTTTTCAAGAAGATCACGCTGATCGGAACGAGTACCGAAAGCTTCGACGCGGCCGCGGACGACGCGATCGACCGCGCAGAGGCGACCCTCGAGAACGTCTACTGGGTCGAAGTCGACGAGCTTGGCGTCGAGATCGCGAGCGTCGAGGACCGGGAGTATCAGGCAGAAGTAACCGTCGCTTTCGAACTCGAGGAGTAGCTGGTCGGACCGTGGCGGGAGCGCTCAGGTCCGGAAGGACTCGCCGCAACCGCACTCGCTGACGACGTTCGGATTCTCGACGTGGAACCCCTCCGCCTGGAGTCCGCTCTCGTAATCGAGGATGCTCCCCTCGATGTACTTCAGGCTCGCCGGATCGACGAACACGCGAAGCTCGTGGTGCTCGTAGATCGTGTCGTCCTCGTCGGGGCCGTCATCGAACCGCATTCCGTAGGAGAGTCCCGCACATCCGCCCTGCTGGACGAAGAGTCGAAGTCCAGCCTCGGTCGGATCGAGGCCTTCGCCGTCGAGCAACGAGAGGGCTTGCTCCGCCGCGTCTTCGGTCACCTCGATCCGTGGACGCGTTTCGGCGTCGCCGTCCAGACTGTCCGTGCTCATACCAGACTCTTCCGTCGCAACGATGTTAACTGTGACGCCATCCACAGCGTTCGCCCGATCGATTCGCGACCCCGCCCCGTCGCGGTTGCCCCTCCGATCGCTCACTCGGTGTACTGGTACGACTGCCGTCTGATCGTCCGATAGTAGGGACCGAACCGCCGCCAGTCGTTTCTCGAGAGTTCGATCCCGTGTTTCGCGAGGAGCTCGATCATCCGCTCGGTCTCACACTCGTACCACATCGAGAGGAGTCGGACGTTTTTCTGCGCGTAATCGTAGTTGCGCTCGAGGACGCGCTCGTCGGTTGGATCGACGCTGCGCGGTTCCATACGATCTCTCACGACGCCCAGCACCGTAAAACCAGCCCGCGCAGTCGCCCGTTGACGATCGCGCTCGTACGCTCCGATTGTCGCTCGGTTTCCTCGTGTCAACGCGGTGTTTCGACGCTGACCGTCCGCGCACGAACCGAGGACGGTTCGATCGGAGTACCGGTCGCCTCACGGCCGGACGCGACGACGACCTCGAATACGATTCCGTTACCGACCGGCTCCGTCGTCCGTTCGCAGGCGAACGCTCTCCGCGTGGGCCTCGAGGCCCTCCGCTTTCGCGAGCGTCGTGATCGTCTCGCCGATCTCCACGAGCCCGTCGGCCGTGAGCCGCTGGACCGTCGTCGCTCGAAGGAAGGTCTCGACCGACAGTCCGCCGGTCACGCGCGCGCCGCCGTTCGTCGGCAGGACGTGGTTCGTCCCGCTCGCGTAGTCCCCGGCGGCGACCGGCGTGTTCGGCCCGAGAAAAACGCTCCCCGCGCTGTCGACGCGCGCCAGAATCGACTCGTCGTCGTCGGCGATGATCGTGAGGTGTTCCGGCGCGTACTCCTCGGTGAAGAGGATCGCCTCGCTCATCGACCGGGCGAGCAACACGCCGCTCGCGTCGTTTTCGAGGCCAGAACGAATGGTCTCTTCGCGTGCGCGCTCGCTCGCCTGCTCGTCGACCGCCCGGACGACGGCGTTCGCAGTCGCCTCGTCGTCGGTCACCGCGACGACCGACGTGTTCGGATCGTGTTCCGCCTGGGCGACCAGCTCGGAGGCCACCAGTTCCGGATCCGCCGTCTCGTCTGCGACGACCACGACTTCGCTCGGCCCCGCGAGAAAGTCGATCTCGACGTCGCCTCGAACCGCCGCCTTGGCCGCGGTGACCCACCTGTTTCCGGGGCCGACGATCTTTCGCACCCGATCGACCGTCTCGGTTCCGTACGCGAGCGCGGCGATCGCCTGCGCGCCGCCGACGCTGTAGACGACGTCCGCTCCAGCAGCGTGGATCGCCGCCAGCGTGACCGGATTCATCTCCTCCGCCGGTGGGGTTACGACGGCCACGCGCTCGACGCCCGCGACGACCGCCGGCACGACGCCCATGATCGCACTCGAGGGGTAGGCCGCCGAACCGCCGGGGACGTAGACGCCGACGCGATCGATCGGTCGGAACCGTCGCCCCAGCTCTCGACCGGGGCTGAACTCCCGTCGCCAGTCCTCGGGTAGCTGGGCCTCGTGAAACTCCCGGACGTTCGTCGCCGCAGCTTCGATCGCGTCCCGAAGCTCCGGCCCCAGATCGTCGTAGGCGCGCTCGCACCGATCGGTGATCTCGAGGTTGCCGACCTCTACGCCATCGAACTCGCTCGTGAACTCGCGAACGGCGACGTCGCCCTCCTCGCGGACCCGCTCGACGATTCGGTTCACGTCGCCTCTCACCGCCTCGATCCCGGCGTCGCGCTCGAAGAACGCGAGGCGCTCGTCCGGCCCGAGGTCGGCGATCTCCCGCACGTCGATACTCATACACCCGCGTTCGGGTGCGCCTCGAAAAATCCTTCCGCTACGTCTCCTCGATCGTCCAGAGGCCGAGAGCGTCGAGCGTCGCCCGCACGAACAGATACACCAACAACGCGAAGCCGACGACGATGATCGGCGCCTGTAACAGCTCCGCGACGCCACGGCCGAACGCGAGCTGGCCGAACCCGCGGACGAAAAAGCTCACGACGACGAGGCCGATCCCCACGACCGCGAGTTTGACGAACCCGGATCGGTTCATACGGGTCGGTCCGTCCGCGACCGCTAAATCGTACCGATTCACCGATCCGCACGTTCGCCCCCGAGTGACGTTCCCGCGAGAATGATCAACGTAGCGCAGACGACCCTCGAGACGACGGCCTTATGTACGGACCCGTGCCTCGTCTTGAATGCGAACGACGCGGCGCTCGCCGCCGCGTCCCCTCCGACCGGTTTCCGGTACGGAGGCAGACACGCATCCACCCTCGTTCGGCGACGGCCCAACCGCCGTCGTCTCGAGGGCGAGCGGATCGTCACGGATTCCGAACGGTTCGGAATCCGTGACGACGCCCTTATATAATCCGGGCACGTACTACGTGGTACGCAGAAACCCCCCGCCGGGACGCGATTCCGGCGCGGGAACGATCCGACGCCCTTAAGTACTCGAGGGGATTCGGATGTGAATGCACAAGACGACGCGATTGGCGGGGCGTTGAACTCGCTCCGTCGTCTCGGACCACTCGAGGTCGAAGGGGTTATGTACCCCTGGCGGCTTAGGAGTAGGTCCGAAGGAGATGAGGATCCTACCCCTGCGGTCTTCCGTACAGATGGGATCTGATGTTAGCCTTGGTAGTTCGG
>NZ_REFZ01000029.1 GCF_003841465.1 Natrarchaeobius oligotrophus | reverse complement strand
CTACCGGTAACCACCGACCGAGGAAGCCCTGTTCGTGAGTGGCAACGCCGTCGCGTCGGCGGCTGAGCGCCGCCGACAGCGACAGATCCACATAGCTTCACTCGATTTCAGAGTCGAACTCCCGTCGATCATGATTCAGAAAGAGAGAACTGCGGCTTCAGACCGGGTTAGCCAAAGACGCCTTGTGAGGTACTGATACTAGTCCTACAATCAATCGAGACAGTAGTTTTCACCGCGCGAAACGTGTAATTCGTTCGATTGGCGTAGTATTGGCTAGCCAAGATCCGGTCCATGCCGGTGGCATTGATCGCCTGGATCTCGCCGAGTTCGTGTGGCTGCCCGACAGCCGCAATAGGACGCGCCAGATCGGCATTTTGAGGCATTGATATCGAGCAAGACGGTGGAAAATTCAGGTAGTATTGACGGCTCTAAGCCGAGAACTTTGACGATTCGGGGCATCTCGCACAGGACGTCCAGCAGCCGGCGGTACGGGTGATCGAGATACGCGCGAAGACCGCGGATGGCGACGATCACCCAGTCGGCGTAGCCGGCCTCTCCCAATTGAAACGCCGGAACCGGCTCTTTAACGACGAATTTTGAGCAAGCGACACAACCTGTTTTGTGAAGCTGACGAACTTCGATTGCACAACCGAACCGTCCCCATCAATTCCAAGTAGATTCGATAAGTAGCGGCTTTTGCTAGAACCCTATAATTCCCTAGCCAAGTTCTGAGCCGACCGAACACTAACGTCTAAATATGGACAAAACAATAATTCTCGAAACTGATCGTCATACTCAACCGTCCGCTCGAAGATATCCCAATAATGACCCTACCCGAATTCCAGAACCAGCGCGTTCTTGTTACCGGTGGTGCCGGATTCATCGGCAGCCATCTCACCCACGCACTCGCCTTTGACAACGACGTGACGGTCTACGACTCACTGATTAATGGTGACCTCGAAAACGTGCCGGAGGATGTCAACCTCATCAAGGCGGACGTATGTGATGACGAAGCACTGCATCAGGACGGCACCAAGGCAGACATGATCTTCCACGAGGCCGCCATGGTGAGCGTCGCACAATCGATCGATGAACCCGTCAAAAGCCAAGCGATCAATGTCGACGCCACACACTCGCTTCTCGAGGAGGCTCAAAAACGCGACGTACGCGTCGTCCTTGCCTCGAGTGCAGCCATCTACGGTCAGCCGACACGAACACCAATCGAAGAAACCGATCCGAAAGAGCCGACCTCGCCGTACGGTCTCGACAAGCTGACGATCGACCACTACGCCCGCCTCTACAACGATCTTTACGACCTCGAGACCGTTGCACTTCGCTACTTCAACGTCTACGGACCCGGACAGACGCCAGGAGACTACGCGGGGGTCATCAGCGTCTTCATCGATCAAGCGTTGAGCGGAGAGCCGATTACCGTCCACGGAGACGGCGAGCAAACTCGAGACTTCGTGTTTATCGACGACGTCGTCCAGGCAAATATCAAAGCAGCAACCACCGACGCTGTGGGTGAAGCGTACAACATCGGAACCGGCGAGTCGGTCACGATCCGCGAGCTGGCCGAACTGATTCAGGATATCACGGACACGGATTCGGATATCGTCCACACGGACGCTCGGTCGGGCGACATCGAGCACTCCGAGGCGGATATTTCGAAGGCTCGAGATCGACTCGACTACGAGCCGACGGTTTCGTTGCGGGAGGGACTCGAGCGGACCGTCGAGTGGTACCGAGAGGAGCTCGAGTGAGTACTCAGGAACCGTCCAGCCGGCGAGCGGTGGCCTGTCGATTTACGCCAGGGTGGGAATGAAAGGGGCTGGCGCTCTCGGCGAGCGAGACGAAGCAAGCACCGAACGAAGTGAGGCGCGCAGCGAGGGCGCGGTTCGGAGCGCCGGAGGCGAGAGAACCGCGCCATCGCGAACGGCGAAGCCGTGAGCGAGTCGCAGCCGACGAGAGCGCCAGGGGCTTTCGGGGTATTGCACTCTCGAAACTCCCGTCGATCAGCTGTCCTCCAGTTCGAGATCGTCGGCGTCTAGCTGCCCCTCGAGATACGCTATTCCACGATCAGTAATACGGTAGTAGCCGCGTTTCTCGTCGATTTTCTCGAGCAAGTCCGCATCAGAGAGGACGTTCATTCGTCTGGAGATGGTGTTCTGGCTCCGGTCTAACACGCCGAGTTCTTCGACGAGGTTGTACCAGACGGCCGTTGGCGGGAGCGCAATTCGGTGGCCCGTTTCCGTTTCCAGTTCCTGTAGGTACTCGAGGATGGCGTCGTCAGCCTGATTCATCCACGAGACACGGGCCCGCATACCCCGCTCATCGACTGTTCAGTGATTAATTGCACCGGATCGAATGTTTCTTGGATCATATGATCCAAGTTTGAGCCATACATACTAATAATTAAGTGTGTGATCCACGAACGCTACACTACGGAAGCTACACGCGGACCTTACTCTCACGAATGAGGAACAGCGGATCGGTGGTGGAGACACCGAGTCCGCGGATAGCTCCCGTAACCAGCCTACGGAAGCCATGTCAAACGACGATTCGCGGGGTAATGAAAGCCCCGACCGGCGCGACGCACCGACGCGAAAGAAACAGCAGACCACCGAATCGGTCCGCACCCGCCTCGAGCGGATCGATCGCCTCACCAGGACGCTACTGATCGACCTCGAGAGGCCCGCTCGAAACACGGCGTTCGAGGGGCTGTCAGACGACGACCGGCGGGACGTCCGCCGGTATCTGCGCGAGATCAGGGCGGAGGCGAGCACGGTGGGCCTGCGGGTGATCGGCCCGGAGGCGTCGATCCCGTACCGTCCGGAAGACGAGCCGATGGACGAACCAGCGGGCGAGCAAATCGACGACCCGGCGGACGAACCGATCGACGACCCGGCGGACGAACCGATCGACGAACCCGCGAACGAGCCGGAGCCGTTCGACGGGTCGCACGTCCGGATCACGACGTTCGACGGCCCGACGCCGGAGGCGTTCGAGCGCGCGCTCGAGGGAATCCGACGGGCTCGAGCATCGAAAAGCGAGAAATCGAACGAGAACGCCGATCGAGACGACGAGCACGAGTCGGACGACGAAACGGTCGACGATCGAAGTAGCGACGACTCGAGCGACACCCACGAAGACCCCGACTCGAGCGACACCCCAAACCCCGACTCGAGCTGGAACGGGGGTGACGACGATGAGTGACGGCCGCACGTGCTCGAGTCGCGTCGACGAGCTCGAGGCGCGCATCGAAGCGCTCACCGACCGCCTCGAGCGCCTCGAGACCGAACGCGAGAACCGGGAAACGCGTCTCGAGCGACTCGAGGCCGAGTGCCAACAAAAGGCCGAGCGGATCGACGACCTCGAGTCCGAAACCGCTCGCCTCGAGAATCTCGCGGAGGCCGCGCTGAAGAAGGCGAACGCGAACAAGGACCGTATCGGGGAACTCCAGAGTCGCGAACTCGAGAAGGGCGCGCACTTGCGCGAGTCGAACGTCGACGAGGCGGCGGTCACCGTGCCGGACGATCGCATCGAGCGGATCGTCAAGACCGACGACGCCTACTACCGGCTGCCCGAACAGGCAGACCCGCTCGAGCGCGGGGGTGACGTGACGCTCGCGTACGGCGACCTGCTCCCGATCCAGCAGCTCGCGCGGATGGACGAGGACATGCGCCGGTCGGCCGCGAACGCGTTACCCACGCGACTCGCGGCGAAGCTCTGGCGAGCCCGGACCGACTCGAGTGTCGGCGACGATCCCTGGGAGCGCGGTTGCAAAGACGTCGCCGAGTACGTCAAAGCCGGCGATCTCAAACACTGGATTCGCCGTCGGGAGCCGGGAATCAGCGACGCGTACGCGAAGAAGCTCGTCTCGAGAACCATCGACGCGATCCTCGAGCTCTCGAAGCACCGGCTGGCGGTCCGCAGAAAGACCGAGCGGAAGAACGGCCTCAAGTACACCGAGCGACGACTCGTCCTCCCGACCGACGCCGACGTACCGGGCGAGACACCGGGAGGTGACTAATACCGGTGACGGCTGGTGTCCTCGGGTGACCGGGGACAGCGAGTAAGAAAGCGCCTCGAGAGAGGGCGGCTGACTCTCCAGGAAACCGATCTCACGACGGACGCGCGGCTGGACGAGGGATGAATAGTGGCGGGTGTTTCGCTCGAGTGGTCGTCAGTGGTCATCACGGCGGACGGTACTGGAAGGAATGTCTAGAGACGACAGGTGTCTCTGGGAACGTTGACAGTGTGTTAAGGGAGTCGAAAGATTTAGCTATATTCTCGTTCTTCGTATATGCGAGAGATACGAATGAGTATTACCGACGACACGCCGATTTCCAGAAAGCGGTTACAGGCGGTGTTCGAACAACTGGCGAACGACCGAAAACTCGAAATTCTCGGGTATGCTGCCGGTCGTGAGGAGTTCACCGTTTCGGAAGTGAAAGGCGAACTCGGGCTTGCACACACGACAGCACACGAGTACTGTCGGGATCTCCACGCAGCTGGGTTCCTCGTCCGGAAAGGTGGGAAACCAGCACGGTATGCACCGGCCGACTTCGACTTGCAACTTTCGCTATCATCGATCGCTGATGCGGTCGAATCCGAATCGAAGACACTCGAGTACACGATCGAGACGTACGGCCAAGGCAGTATCGACGACGTTATCGACATCTGGGAGCGGGTCGAGGCTGGCGAACTCACGTACCGAGAGGCAAGCGAGGAAGTCGGGATGGCTCATGCGGATTTCCTCAGAGTTGCCCAGGAACTCGAACTCCTCACGCGATGAGCGTAATCGTCGTCGATACAAACGCGGTCATCATGCATGGGCGTGCGTTTTCCGATCGCGTTCGTGCCGCCGTCGAAACCGGAAGAACGATCGTCGTGCCGCAGTCGGTGAAACGGGAACTCGTCGACAACGTACTCGAGAACGAACGAGCACCATCGAACCATCGAGAGTCCGCCCTAGAAATCCAACGACTTGTTGACGACGGATATCTCGTCGTCCGATCACCGGACTTCGCGACGTCGAGCCGTGTGATCGACGAAGCGCGTCGACGAATTTCGGATGAATCGCTGCCAGAACACGAGGTGAAAGCCGATCAGTACATCCCGGCACTCATCTGTAACCTCGCGCGAGACAGGCCTGTGACGTTGGTAACCGCTGATCGAAAGCTGCGACGGATTACGCGGGATATTGTGGAACGGAACGGGCTGATCGATCATGTCGAACTTCGTGATCCATTGACCGTGTTGTGAGAGCCAAGCGAGTGCAGATTCTATCTTTGATCAGCGAGAGAGTCCCGGCGTTTACGGCGTCCTCAGAACGCAAAGCGTTCTGATGGGCATCGCAAACCTTCGATTTGCTCAACGGGCGTGAATCGCGTCACGGTGCTTCCCGGCGATGCATACATTCCTGGTGAGACAGGAGGTGACTAATACCGGTGACGGCTGGTGTCCTCGGGTGACCGGGGACACCGCGGTAGAGAATGCCTCGAGAGCGGTCTGCCGACTCTCCAGGAACCCTCACTCACGACGGACGCGCGGCTGTACGAGGGGTGAATAGTGGCGGGTGTCTCGCTCGAGTGGTCGTCGGTAGTCACCACGACAGACGGAGTTCGAAGATTCGTCCGGAGACGACAACCGTCACCAGCGGATTCGACGAATTTGATCCTAAACTACTACGAACTCGACGAATACATCGATGGGAATTTCCAATCCAATCCCATCTTTCTCTGCCACGCTGAACGGGTTCAAGAGGAAGGCTTCGAAGTACTTCGATTGCTCCACAACTACCTCTCATCGCTGTACTCTCTTAACGAAGCGATCCGCGTTCTGTGTAACCGCTACACATCGAACGGTGTCGAATTGACCAGCGGTGACTTTACTGAGAGTCATTCCCGGAACGACCGCAGGACAGCACCCGGTCGCTCCGGTAAACAGTTACAACACTCCGTATGAGAGACCCACTCGAGCCGTCCTGCGAAAGACAACAACTGTCGCCGGCAGATATTTGTGATCGAGTTTCCGAATCCGAGAACGCTTATGTGATGTGCGACTAAACTAGGAACTATTCATGGCAACCATCGTGCAAACGGACGACGTACTCGGTGGAGAACCCCGTATTGACGGGACACGCGTGGGCGTTCTCGACGTCTATGAACTCGTAATCGATGGTGGGAACCCGCCTGCAGATGTTGCGGATCAACTTGACCGATCGCTTGGTGAAATCTATACCGCACTCGCATACTATCACGAGCATCCTGAAGAGATGCGTCAGCTCCGCCAAGAACGCAACGAGGTACGAGCCGAACTCGCAGAAAATGCGTTACAACCCCCGGAACCAGCACAGTGACTGTCTCGTTTTGTGCGGATGAACACGTGCCGAGTGTCTTCATAACTACTCTCCAATCGAGTGGCTACGACGTGATCAAAGCGAATACGATCTTCGGCGAAGGAACGAACGATCGTCAGCTCTTGGAGTACTGCGCCGAAAACGAGTATCTATTCATAACCCACGATAAGAAGGACTTCAGTGGGCCAGTCAGCAACGGCGTAGACCATGCAGGCATTATTATTTATACAAATCCAGTATTGCTTCGGGATGATCCCGACGGAGTCGTACGAACGCTTGAGCGCGTTCTTGGGTATTATTCACCGCAGGAACTCGCTGGTGAACAAATCTGGTTGGATCAGTGGCACTCCAGTTGATGGTCCAAACGTGTGCGCAGATAGATAAGCGTTCGGTCGATTCGAATTAACCAACAAAATCATCACTCCGTCGATATCGCCAACGATCGCCGTAAGCGACTCACGAACGCCGACGGTAGGCAGTATCACCGGGTACCGTAACAGGATAACCCGTTCGAGCGTGCGAGGTCTCGGGAGCATATGGTACCTCCTCCCGATCCAGCAGCTGGCCCGGATGGACGAGGACGTGCGCCGGTCGGCCGCGAACTCGTTGCCAACGCGACTCGCGGCGAAGCTCTGGCGAGCCCGGACCGACTCGAGCGTCGGCGACGATCCCTGGGAGCGCGGCTGCAAGGGCGTCGCCGAGTACGTCAAAGCCGGCGATCTCAAACACTGGATCCGCCGGCAGGAGCCCGGCATCAGCGACGCGTACGCGAAGAAGCTCGTCTCGAGAACCATCGACGCGATCCTCGAGCTCTCGAAGCATCAGCTGGCGGTCCGCAGAAAGACCGAGCGGAAGAACGGCCTCGAGTACACCGAACGCCGGCTCGTCCTCCCCGGCGACGCCGACGTACCGGGCGAGACATCGGGAGGTGATCAGGGCCGGTGACGGCTGGTGTCCTCGGGTGACCGGGGACAGCGAGGAAGAAAGCGCCTCGAGAGAGAGGGCGGCTGACTCTCCAGGAACCCTCACTCACGACGGACGCGCGGCTGTACGAGGGGTGAATAGTGGCGGGCGTCTCGCTCGAGTGGTCGTCGGTGGGCGTACTGACGGACGAGGATTGGAGGAGACCCTGAAGACAACAGCTGTCACTGGAGTCTACTTCGGCCAGCCTTTATTATTGAGTGGAGCGTAGTATCTTCTAATGGCTGAAATCGTCTCGACGAACGATACGCTGGGTGGTGCACCCCGAATTGAGGGGAGGCGTATCGGGGTCCACCACGTCGCAAAGCGGGTCCTTGATGCCGGAGAATCCCCCGAACAGGTCGCCGCCGACTACGATCTCGATATCGCCGACGTCTACCGCGCCTTAGTGTATTACTACGATCACGCCGAGGAAATGCGCCAGATCCAAGCCGAGCGTCAGTCCATCCCTGACGAGCGATCTGTCATCCGTGGACCCGAGGACCTCGATACGAAAACCCAGTCAGAGCCCGAGGTATGAGGCTGTTGGCTGACGAACACGTTCCACCAGCCATTGTTTCTGCGCTCCGTGGTGAGGGACACGATGTTGCTATCGTTGGTGAGGATGTTGAACTAGGCTCTGAAGACACGGTTCTCTTGCAGTATGCACGCGAAACCGACCGGCTCATTCTGAGCGAAGATACCGATTTTCGTGGGGCTGATCCAGAACTGAACGTTGAGCACCACCCCGGAATCCTCGCTTGCAATACGGCTGCATCGGCGGGCGAAATCGCTGCGGCAATTCGACGAATAGAGATGTATACCGACGATCTCGCTGGAACGGTTCTCTACGTCCCGGGCAACTGGCTCTGATCTCGAGAGTGATCGATGCCGTGTTGGACCTCTCGAAGCACCGGGTGGCCGTTCGAAAACGCACGGGACGAAAGAACGGCCTCGAGTACACAGAGCGCCGACTCGTGCTGCCCGAGGACATCGAGATTCCTGGTGGGGTCCCAGGAGGTGACCAGGACCGGTGACGGCTGGTGTCCTCGGGTGACCGGGGACAGCGAGTAAGAAAGCCTCGGGTGACCGGGGACAGCGAGTAAGAAAGCCTCGGGTGACCGGGGACAGCGAGTAAGAAAGCGCCTCGAGAGAGGTCGGCTGACACTCCAGGAACCATTACTCACGACGAACGCGCGGCTGTACGAGGGTTGAATAGTGGCGGGTGTCTCGCTCGAGTGATCGTCGGTGGGCAGACTGACGGACAGGGGTCAAAGGAACATCCGGAGACGACAATTGTATCCGGCGGTTCACTCCAGGGCGAAGCCTTATTATGAATCATCCATAATACATAATACAATGTCCCAGTCTACGACGCCACCGGAGCAGCCACCAATCAAACAACTCCAAACAGTCCTCGAGCTTCTGGAGAACCCATCGCTCGCCCGAATATACAGCTACGCGTTTCACACAGAAGATGTGACTGTCGAAGAACTCGTATCCAATCTCGGGGTCCCACAAGGGACTGTCTACGACTACGTCAACAGACTCGAGAACGCTGGTCTCCTGCGGAAAACACGGACGGAGAGACCGTACAGGTTCGACGCCGAACCGCTATCCGTAACGGTTACCATCGACGGCGACAAGCAGACGATTTCGGCTGAACTCGTCGATGCAGTCGGCCGTAGCGACGATGATCAGGACATCTCTGTCTACCTCGATCGCCACGGCATTGATGGACTCGCGACTGCACTCGAGTACGCACGCGAGTACGTGGACGGAACGGTCAATCATCGGATTATGGCTCGAGAGCTCGATTGCTCACCACTCGAGGCCGAGATTATTCTGCAGGCACTCGAACCAGTCGTTCGTGCTCACCGTGCTGAGGAATGAGGACGGCATACCTCGCAGACTCGGGCGTCTTCATCCGATGTGGCGGACCTGATCGAGAAAAATACCAGCGACTGCGCCGTGCGGTCCGAACTGCTGGCACAACGTTGCACATTCCACGGCGTGTGTATGAGGAACTCGGCGGCGAACCATCCGACGGAGCATATCCCACCAGTAGTATTCCCTGGCAAGAAGGAGTCGATGAGGGGTGGATCGTCGTAGCGGATCCGCTCGAGTATACAAACCCGATCGTGTCGGGGATCATGGATGCTGCGAGACGATTTATCGCGAACGAAACGGGCAGATCACAGGATACCGTCGAAAAAGCGGATACGGCCCTCGTTGGACTTGCAGCACAATTTCTTGAGAGTGAAACCAACAAGATCGTACTCTTAACGACAGACAAGCCGGCAGGTCGTGCAGCGGAAACACTACTTCCTGAGTATGGGTTCGAAGAACGTCTCGAGTATCGATATGTGAGCGAAAAATATCTGCAGAATATGACTGCAAACGAATTCCTCGAGAAAAGAGAATAGTGGGGAACTCGAGAAGGGTGAACACCTCCGTGCAGAGACTGTCGATCCTCACGACGCCGATGTCGCCGACGGCCGCCTCGAGCGGATCACGAAAGACGATGGCCAGCGCTACTTCCGGCTGCCCGAACAGGCCGATCCGCTCGAGCGCGGTAACGTTTCGCTGGCGTATGGCGACCTCCTCCCGATTCAGCAACTCTCCAGAATGGACGACGAGATGCTGCGGTCGACGGCGAACGCGCTGCCCACACGGCCGGCGGCGAAGCTCTGGAAGGCCCAAGAAGACTCGAGCGTTGGCGATAATCCATGGGAGACCGGTGGTGCAGGAATCAGCGAGTGCGTCACAGCGAGCGATCTCAAACACTGGATCCGCCAGCAAGAATCCGGCGTCAGCGACACCTACGCGAAAAAGCTCGTCTCGAGAGTGATCGACGCCATGCTGGATCTCTCGAAGCATCGCGTCGCCGTTCGCAAACGCCAAGAACGGAAGAACGGCCTCGAGTACACAGAGCGTCGATTGGTGCTTCCCGAAGACGTCGACATTCCTGGTGAGGCCCCAGGAGGTGACCAGCGCCGGTGACGGCTGGTGTCCTCGGATAACCGGGGACACAGGGGTGAAAAACGCCTCGAGAGGGGGCGGCTGACTCTCCAGGAAACCGATCTCGCGACGGACGCGCGGCTGTACGAGGGGTGAATAGTGGCGGGAGTCTCGCTCGAGTGGTCGTCGGTGGGCGTACTGACGGACGGGGTTCGAAGGAGAGTCTGAAGACAACAGCTGTCACTGCAGACACCAACTCGTCATTCACGTCGTTTTGGGAGGAATCTATCGGCGTAACACTCTTAGGCACATATATCCCAATATATCGCATGGTCAAAACCATTCGAGTCTCAGAGGAGTACCACGAGTGGCTCAGCGCCCACAAGAGGAGCGATGAGACGATGGAGGAGACGCTGCGTCGGATGACGCGCGGCCCTCACCCGAGCGACGTTGCCGGCCTCCTGACCGAAGAGGAAGCTGAGGACGCCAAGGAAGCGGTAAACCGTCTGCGTGGGCGTGACCAGGACCGCCTCAATGATGCCCGCTGTGCCTTCGAAAGCGAGGACGGGAGCAAATGATTATCGACTCGTCGTACCTCTTCGATCTGATGGCGGAAGATCCGGATGCATTCTCGAAGGGCGCTGAACTCGTCGAGAAAGGAGAGATGCAGTGGTTACCGACCCCGGTTGTCGCTGAGACCTATTACGGTGTTGCCACAGCTCGCAGCGAGACCACTGAGCAAGAGGTGCGGAATCGTCTCCTCGGGTACCCCCGCATTGATGTTGACGAAGAGATCGCGCGTAGAGCCGGTGAACTACTCGCGACGGCAGATGACCGTGTGGGTGGGAACGCTGGCGTCGGTCCGAACGATGGGTACATCGCCGCAATGGCCGACGTTCTCGACGATTCGGTCTTGACAGACAACGTCGAAGATTTCGAAGCGTTGGGAGTGCCAGTCGAGACCTACTGACCGGTGCGGATGCGAAGACTGATTGTCGGTCGCTCCTGGTACTGACTCAGAGCCGACCGTATGAGAGCGCGGCTGCACGGACGTCGACGAGTACGTCAAAGCCGGCGATCTCAAACACAGGATTCGCCGTCCTCAGAAATCGAATATTTCTGATGGGCTGCACAAGAGCGTCGCTCTTGCGAACGTCAGGAGCCCGGCATCAGCGACGCGTACGCGAAGAAGCTGGTCTCGAGAACCATCGACGCAATCCTCGAGCTCTCGAAGCATCGGCTGGCGATTCGCCGGAGAACCGAGCGAAAGAACGGCCTCGAATACACGGAACGCCGGCTCGCCCTCCCCAGCGACGCCGACGTGCCGGGCGAGACACGGGGGGTGACCAGCACCGGTGACGGCTGGTATCCTCGGGTGACCGGGGACAGCGAGTAAGAAAGCGCCTCGAGAGGGGTCGGCTGACTCTCCAGGAAACCGATCTCACGACGGACGCGCGGCTGTACGAGGGATGACCAGTGGCGGGCGTCTCGCTCGAGTGGTCGTCGGTGGGCAGACTGACGGACAAGGATTGGAGGAGACCCTGAAGACAACAGCTGTCACTGGAATCCGCAACAGGCAGCTCGGGTTGAGACAGTTCACAATCTGAGCTGAGAGCAAAAACGATCCCGCTTCTCCTGTAGACAGGTTACATTTTGGTGGGCTAGATTTAACTAACAGCGGGATTAATCCTGTTGTAGTCTCAAATGACTCTCCAGGAGTTACCTGATGACGCCCCTGGACGTCTCGTGCCATACGGCCGTCGTCCATACTACAATCCGGATCCCCTTCCGCCAGATAGCGAGTTACAATTCGAGACGGAGTTCTACGAGTTGCTTTCGGAGACGACGTTTTGGCTCGGAAAACTCGGTGGGTACAGCCTGACAACCGATTTTGCACCAGTGTTGTACACGTCGTTGCTTCGAAAAGAAGCGATGGAGTCGTCAGAAATAGAGGGTGCAGATATCGATTACAATGCACTCTATAGTTTTGAGACCAGATCGTTGGACCGATCCGATGTAGCTGATGAGCAAGCACCAGTCATCGACGAAACGAAAGACGTTCGAGAAGTGCTTAACTACGAACGCGCGCTCAAAAGCGGAATCAGGGCGATCGATCGGAATAATGGGGTTTCCATCGATCTTCTACATACTCTCCACGATACGCTCTTGACTGACGTACCTGAAGACCGCCGAGAAACGGATACCATTGGGGAGTTCAAGTCCGTCCCGAATCATCTGGGCGAATTCGTCCCTCCCGTTCCAAATGCCGTCGATGGACTGATGGATGCGCTACTGACGTACATCCGTACTGGTGGGAGCTACCACTCGCTCATCGATATTGCGCTCACACACTATCAGTTCGAGACGATTCACCCCTACGGGGACGGTAACGGTCGGCTCGGACGGCTCCTCATCACAGTACAGCTGTATGAACACGACTATCTCGAGCAACCAACGCTCTACCTGAGCGAATACTTCAATCGCTACAAAGAGATCTACGTCGATCGTTTGAACGCCGTCCGGAAGTACGGCGAGTGGGAAGCATGGGTAGAGTTCTTCGTGACGGGGCTTCGCCATCAGGCAGAAGAATCCCTCCTTCGATCTCAGGAACTTCACTCCTTACAGCAAGAATATGAGGCTACGTACGGCGATACCGCTGCAGCCTATGCAAAATTAGCGTGTACACTCTTCGAGCGGCCATACCTCACTGCGAACAGTGTTCAGGAACAGCTCGACGTAACGGGTCCGACGGCCTATCGAGCGATCGACCATCTGGAGGAAGAAGGTGTACTCGAGGAGACGACCGGAAAAGAACGAAACCGAGAATACCGTGCGCGAGAGATTTTTGAGATTCTCGAGCGACCACCACAGACGTATTAAGTATGCTCAGTGGCGAACGCGTTACCCACGCGTCTCGCGGCGAAGCGTTGGCAGGCTCGAGTTGCCTCGAGCGTCGGTGACAACCCGTGGGAGAGCGGGTGCAGGACATCAGCAAGTACGTCAAGGCGACCGATCTCAAGCATTGGATCCGTCGACGAGAGCCCGGGGCGACCGACACCTACGCGAAGAAGCTGGTCTCGTGAGTGATCGATACCGCTCTCGAGCTGTCGAACCGGATGACCGCCCGCAAACGATCACAGCGCAAGAACGACCTCGGGTACGCGGAGCGTCGGCTCGTACTTCCCCTCGAGGGAGACGCTCTGGACGAAACCGCCGCCGCAGCAATTCCTGGAGAGACTAACCCACGACGGACGCGCGGCTGTACGAGGGGTGACCAGTGGCGGGAGTCACGCTCGAGTGGTCGTCGGTGGGCAGACTGACGGACGGGGTTCGAAGAAACGCCCGGAGACGACAGGTGTCTCTAGAATCTACGACGATCTTCGGCCCGGATTTGCAACACTTCCCACTTCACATCCAGTAACGCTTTTGAGGGTTACCAACAAACTGGTAATCAACAAATGTACGAGGTATTTGACGACACCGCTGTACGAGTTATCCTTGCACTCGAGAGTGGTGACTCGATCCGGCGTGTCTCTCAACGACTTCAAATTCCGTATGAAACGGTTCGCCAGGCTGTGAACCGACTTGAAGAAGCTGGCTTCGTTCGATATGATGACGGGTTGTTCGTCGTCAACGATACCGTCCGGGATACCGCGTTTGATCTCCTCGCTGCCAGTACCCGAGTGAGTCCACCGACTATCGACGAAGCATACATCCTCCCTCAGTTTGGTGACTGGCCGTTTGCGTTCACCCGGATCGATGCGGTGTACGTGTGGACACGCGGAGGCTATCAGGTCGGTCGGACGCCAGATGACTACCCGTTGTTTCTTGCTGTCCGCGAACAGGACCTCTACGACTGGCAGGCTTTCTTCGACTCGTGTGACATCCCTGTCTCGGTAGAGCGCCAGCCAAGAACAGATGTTCCAAACCCAATACAGATCGTCCTCGATCCCCAGCCATCACTCGATATCGAACACGTTGAGGACCATCCTGTTGTCCCACGCGAAGAGACGATTGAATATATGCGCGAGCATTACGTACAGTTCCAGTCGGCCCTCTCGATGCTTGATCGGATGTACGATGATCTCGACGTTGGCGTGGCATATCGCGAATCGGAGCGTGTTCAACCATGAGTTTCACCGATCGTAGCGATGCATTGATCGAACTTCTCGAGGAACTCAATGAAAGTGATCTCAAGTACGTCCTCGTTGGTGGGTACGCAGTTTCTGTTTTCAACGCGCGGTTTTCGACCGATCTCGACATCGTTGTTGCCCCCGAGAACAAGAGCGATTTCGTTAGCTTCCTTGAGGACCGTGGATTCGAAGAGACCGACAGTCACGCGAAGAGATGGTTTTATGACACTGAAGTTATCGAATACAAAAAACGTCTCGCCCCGAAACAACCAATCGGATTTGACCTACTAGTCAATGGCCTCGGATGTCGTCAAACGGAAGCACAGTGGTCGTTCAACCACCTCTACGATCACAGTGCAGAACAGACAGTGAGTGGTGGCACAACGACAACGAAAGCTCGAGCTGTCGATGGGGCGGTACTTGTTGCTGCAAAACTACACAGTGGCCGAGAGACTGACATCAGAGATATCGTTGCCATCGCCGAAGAGATTGCTCTCACAACGGTCACACCACATCTGCACCGGGGCGAGACAGATGCGCTTCGCGAACAACTCGAACGAGCAAAAGAGATTTTGGAAAGTGATGAACTGAAACACGGTTACCGGAGTGACTTCGGTGCGTCAGCTATCTCTGAACCAACAGTCAATTCTCTTCGAAACTACCTCGCCGCGCAGATTGAAAAACTGGAGTAGCCCTGCGGTCCCCATCGATATCCACAGACAGCACTTCGACGGTTGTACAGCTTACAGACCACGATCAGCTTTCGAGCAACTCGAGTCCCTTCAGGACCGAATCGCGGTCCTCGAGGCCGACCTTGAAGCCAAAGACGAGCGTATCGCACACCTCGAACGAGATCGGGATCGCCTCGAAGACCGAACGGCCGAGCTCGAAAGGCACGTGGAGGACCTCGAGGACGAGATCTCGCGCCTCGAAAGCTTGGCGAATGTCGCCCTCAAGGGCCGTGTTGAATCACTAGGCGGCGGAATGCTTCGCTAAATCAAAGGAGTTGAAGCGGGAGACCTCGGTTGCCTATGACCCAAATCTCCCGCTTCACTGGGGAATTGTGCCGGTCGCTCAAAGAGTCACTGGTGATGGAGACGAAGGCGATTGTTGGAGGGGTAGATAGTGGTGGGAGTCTCGCTCGAGTGGTCGTCGGTGGTCATCACGACGGACGAGGCTCGGAAAGCATCCTGACGACAACAGCTGTCACTGGTGGTATTCGTCGAGAACGTACCTGGAAAGTTGTTCCGTCGCCATCGTGACGATCGGTTCCGTGAGTGTACCCTGTTTAACGTCGATCTCGGTGGCGCTAATGGAGTTCACTGACCATGGCATGATCGAACTCGATCGTGGGGCTCCACCTTCGACCCAATCAGACTCCTCGATCGGGATACGGTCTTCGTACCACGTCCGCGTCGTGAGTGAGAGCGTAATATATTGTTCTCCGTGGAACGGAGTATTCTCGCCGCTAACAATCAAAAACGGACGTCCATCGGAGTTTTCTTTGAACTTGTCGTAGCCGATGACAACGTCTCCTCGATCGTAGTCCATCTACTTCTCCTCAACTGCGTGTTCTTTCCACTCTTCGAGGTCTTCTTCGCCGTACTGCTTGTTCAATCGTTGAACGGTCCTGTGGAGGTCATACGCATCACGAACGCGGTCCATGTCTCCAATCGCCCAGTATTTTCCCTTATGTCGGACCAGGTTTTCATCCTCGAGTCGGCTTAAAACAGTACTAACTGATCCCTTCGTTACCCCTGATCCCTCGGCTATTTCAGATGGCGTGAAGGCCTTGTCATCGTTCCGGGCCAGGAACGTGATGATTCGCTCTGCATTCGTCTCCCCCTCGAGTTCACTTTCAGAGCTCCCGTCGAACGTCTCAATATCGATCGGCATAGTTGTCACTAGTGTATGTCGAGTCATAAGGGTTGTCGTATCACTAGTGTCACTCACATATCCAAGGTAACTCCTCTTGGCACTACCTGAGCGGTAACCGACCAACCCGAGGCCCTCCACGAACGAATCGAGGTCCTCGAGGCCAACCTCGAAGCGAAAAACAAGCACATTGTCCACCTCGAAGATGATTGTGACGGCCTCGACGAGCAGACCACCACACTCGAAGAGCGCGTCGACGACCTCGAGGCCGAGACGACACGCTTCGAGAGAGGTCATCTATCGGTCTACGCAGATAGACTCACAGCACGAATGCGGTTGTTGGAGGGATGGATAGTGGCGGGTCTCTTGCTCGAGTGGTCGTCGGTGATCGAACTGACGGACAGAATCTGGAAGGGGAACCGAAGACAACAGCTGTCACTGGCCCTTCCATGACATCGGTTAACTTCAGGCAACCAGGAACACAGATAATTGACTCGAGGTAAATTATTTGGAGAAGCAGGTCTTAGGGGAGGATAATGGGAAACTCAGATCACGGGACGTGGACAGAAACGATGAGTGGTCGTGAACGGGTCCGCGAAGTCGTCGAAGTACTAGCCGAACCAACACCTGTTCAAGAGATCGCCGACCGAGCAGACGTTTCACGGACGACAGCCGACGATGAGCTCCAGCGCCTGGAACGTGACGACTGGGTCATCGAAACGACGGTTGACCGCACGAAGGCATACGACGTGAACCCAGTTCGGATGCTCTTTGACGAGGTCACAACCCACATTAAGGAGCACACGCGGGACGAATTGGAGAGGCAGCTCACAGAGCTGAAGGAAGAACAAGAAGCGTTGGCTTCGGAATTTGATGTCAACTCACTCGAAGAATTTCGTGACCAACTCGCCGAAGAGGAGTGGTCAGCTGCGGAACTTCGTGACCGGCGTAATGTGATTGCCACGTGGGAAGCGGTCAACACGGAACTCGCGCTCGTGAAGCATGCACTCCACCTGTATGGCGATGTCGTCGAACTCTCCTCACCGAAACACAACAGCTACTCCTCACTCGCCTGATGGTCGTTTTCCTCGCTAATCGAGCCAACTTACAGCGCAAGCGGCTTCACGATCGTATCCAAAACCGTCTCGGTGGCGAGTTCGATGGTGTTCACCGACGCCGTACCGAACCGCGGGAAGCCGGGCCGTATCGCGTCGTTGGTACGGTGAACCCACGAAAGTTTCTAGACGATAAAGAGTATCCGACGACGACCGCACGAGTCGAAGTCGGATTCCAACTTCAGACAGCCGAACTGTACGAGTATTACTGGTTCAACTGGATCGAACCGGATCGACAACTGCTGGTTGGATGGCATCAGGACGATACACACGCTGATCTTGGACCAGTTCATCTACAGGTAACCGATAGCACAACAGCTGTTGAACATCAACCAGCCAACTTCATCGACTCCCACCCGCTCGACGTTATCGAGCGGAGACTCGAATCACTCCCCGATGCAGTCACCGCAGTTGAGTGGGAAGACGGTCGACCAACTGGACTTCGCTAACGAGCACAAACAAATACCGAGATCAGAACTCCAGGATCGCGAACTCGAGAAGGGAGCACACCTCCTGGGGAGAGTGTCGATCCTCACGACGTCGACGTCGCTGATGGCTGCCTCGAGCGACTCACGACGGTAAGCAGTACTACCGCCTGCCAGAACAGGCTGATCCGCTCGACCACGGCGACGTCCCGCTGGCATCTGGCGATCCCCTACCGATTCAGCAACTAACGCGGATGGAAGATGAGATGTTGCGAAAGCTTTGGCAGGCGTGGACAGACCCAAGTGTCGGTGCCAACCCCTGGGAGCCCGGCGGTGCCGGAATCAAGGAATACCTGAAAGGCAGCGTCCCCCAGATTGGATCCGTGGGTAGGAACCCGGTGTCAGCGATACGTACGCGAAGAAGCTGTTCCCGAGACTGATCGATGCCATCCTCGACCCGTCGACCATCGAGTCGCCGTCCGCAAACGAACAGAGCGAAAAAACGGCCTCGAGTACACCGAACGCCGACTCGTCCTTCCCGGCGATGCCGACGTACCGGGCGAGACAACGGGGGGTGGCTAGCACCGGTGACGGCTGGTGTCCTCGGATGACCGGGGACACCTCTGTAGAGAACGCCTCGAGAGAGGTCGTCTGACTCTCCAAAAACCCTCACTCACGACGGACGCACGGCTGTACGAGGGGTGAATAGTGCCGGGTGTGTCGCTCGAGTGGTCGTCGATGGTCACGAAGAACGACGAGGTCCGGAAGGCATCCTGATGACGACAGCGGTCACCGGGCTATTGCTCGAGAACGTACTCGGAGTGTCGCCGTCGTGAGTATCGATTCCGTGAGCATCCCTCGTTTGATCTCGATCTCATCGGAGCTCATCGAGCTCGTTGATCACGGCATGATTGAACTCGATCGTGGTGGCCCACCGTCGACCCGATCGGACTCCTCGATTGCGATTCGTTTCTCGTACCACGTCCGTATCGTGAGTGAGGGTGTGATACACCGTTCTCCGTGAAACGGAGTCCGCTCGCCGCTGATGAGTGAAAATGGACGGCCATCTGAGTTTCCCGTGAACGGATCGTAGCCGAAGACGACATCCTCCCGGTAGCCTATCTATTCGCGACGTACCCGGAACTGACGGCGAACGCAACCGCGGGTCGAACGCAGGAGATGCACAGCACCCGCGCCGTGCACATCAAATGAATTATATGTATCTCCCGCGTGCTGGTGCGCAACTATCATGATCGGGAGAGACGGCCGGCGACGAGGGTCGACGACACCCGCAGAACCGAAGTGGACTCGCGCGCTCGGTGGACTACCAGCAGGAAAGTGGGGAACGACGACCAGGTGCCGAGTTGGGACAAAGCTCGCGAGCGTGTTCTCGCTGCTCGTACCGGGCGTTCTCGCACGGGTGTGGCGATCGTCAGAGCGGGTGAAAGCGCTCGTTCGCGGGGCCAGCTGGCGATTTCTCGGCTCCGTTGCCGTCTTCCTCGCGGTCGTCGGTCTCGGGTCTGGCGTCTACCCGGGTGGAGAACGTGGCTCGAGTCCCGGAGCCGTCGTCGTGGGTTGGGTGGCGGTATTCGTTCCGGTTGCTGAGCGGGTCGAATTCCTCGCAGGGAGGCACGAACAATGAGCGCGCGACGACAGCCTTCGGCTGCCCTATCAGCAGTCGAAATAACGCGACACCGGGGTGCGTTCCGATGAGATCCACGCTGACGACGGGGTCCGCGAGTGACTCGAGATTGCAACGCGTTGGCTTTCGCGTGGTGGCGGGTCTCGTCGCTCTCGTCTTCGCCGGACTCTGGGCTTTCGAAGGATATTACGTGGTCACCGCGTGGTTCCCGCCGCTGTACGACGAGGTGACGCCGATCAACGGCGTCGCGGCGGGTACGTTCATGACGGTCATGCTCGGGTGTTCGATCCTCACGTTACTACGGCCACGGACGGCGATCGGGCCGGCACGAACCCTCCTCATCGGCGCTTCCCTGCTGGGGCTGTTGATGCCGCTTGCGTTCGTGATGACCGATCCGCTGGTAACGGGTGTCGGAATACTGCTCACGGCGGCGATTCTTTCGATGGTCGTCTGGCTCCACCCGGCCCGGGACGGGGTTCTTCCGTCACGCAACCCGGATCTCGAGTGGCCGTTGCTGGCGCTGACAATCCTCCTCGCGGTTCCGTTCCTGTGGCTGGCGGCGCGCTACCAGTGGCAGCAACTGACACTCGACGACAAGGTGGCAGGTCGGTGGTTCTACGGAGGGCTATCGATGTATCTGCTCGCGACGGTCTCGCTCGCAGCAGCGAGTAGCGTCGACGGAACCACGCGTCGTGTTACCGGCGGTTCGGCCGCCGTGCTCGCGGGAATCCTCGGTCTCGTTTCGGTCGTCTACCCCGGAGAACTCCACAGCCTCGGACTCGTCGGTGGTCTGCTGGTGGTCGCCTGGGCAGTCTGCGTAATCGCGTTCGTAACTCGGACGAATCGACGACGCGAGAGTCAGTGACGGACGTCAGCCGCTGTACGGACGAATCGACGGCGCAAGTGAGAGATCGCCATCACAGTGTGATACCAGCCCGTCTGCAACTGGTGTGACCGCGGAGGCCCGACCGGCGCACGTCCACCGAGACTCGCCTCGGAGACGAACGGAGTCCGATACGTTTCGGCGAGACCCATCCGCGGACCTCAGTACCGAAACCGAGGCGTACTGTCCCGTCCGTAGCGAGCGTCGTCGGAACGTTTCGCGCTCGGATCGACGGCCGGAGTCGATCTTCCGTGATGACGAGAGACTCCGTCTCTCGAACCACTTGCTCCCGAGGCGGCTCACTCGATCGTCGACGCTCTCGGGAGTGCGAGAAGAAGACCCAGCAGGACACCGAGAGTGAGAAGCACTCCAAATCCTGGAACGGTATCGTCGGATTCACCGGCATCTCCGAGCGACTCGTCCTGGCTGTCGTCGGTATCACTGATTTCGCCAGCGTCGTCGTCACCGGGTTCGTCGGCGACTCCCGTGTCGTCGTCACCGGGTTCGGGTGCGTCGTCAGAGTCGACTCCGCCGTCGTCGTCGGAACCGAGTTCGGGTTCGTCCGGTGAGTCGCCACCGCCGGCGGGGACGTTCGAAGCGCCCGACGAGGAAGAGGGGGAATCAACCTCGACGGAGAGGGTCGACTCGAGCCCGCTGAGAGTTGCGCTGAGAGTCGCGACCCCGTCGCCAACGGCCTCAACAGTTGCGTTCTCGACGACCACGACGTCCCGGTCGGAACTCGAGAGCGCCGCCGTCTCGTTCGCGTACGCCGTCGAGTCATCGAAGAAACTGACCGCGACGATCGCGTCAGTCGTCGCTTCCGGCTCGAGTGAGTCGTCGGCGAGCGACAGTTCGAGGTGGTCGACCATCCACCGGTGGCGTGGGTACTCCTCGTCGAGCGCGATCCACGTCTCGTTGAGTTCGAGACTCGTCTGCTGGGTGGCTGTCCCGACCAGCGCGTCGGTATCCAGCCCGTTGGCGTCCGGCGAACCGGCCGAGTGGTTCTGGGTCGTTTCGGTCGCGTCCCAGTAGCTCGAGTCGACGGTCGGGGTTCCCGCGCCGACGAGACCGCCGGCGGCCGTCATTGCGGTCACCTGTCCAGCGGCGAACGATCCGGAGACGTCCCCGTCGCTCTCGCCGATCAAGCCGCCAACGGCCGTCGTCCCCTCGACCGTCGCACTCGAGGCCGCCGTCGAGACGTCACCGCCGGAGCCGACCAGGCCGCCGACCGACTCCTCGCCAGCGACGCTCCCGCTCACGACGACCCCGTCGATCGATCCGGCCGAGAGCGAGCCGACCAGGCCGCCGACCTGTTCGTCGCCCGTGACGCTCACGTTCTCGAGCGCGAGCGTCTCGATCGAGCCGCCGTCGACGACGCCGAACAAGCCGACCGAAGAGTTGCCAGTTCGCTCGACGGTGAGCGTCGAAATGGCGTTGCCCTGTCCGTCGAATGAGCCGGTAAACGGCGACGCGTCGTCGCCGATCGGCTCGAAGCCGACGCCACCGTGCCAGGCGTCGGCTTCGGCGGCGTCGACGTGTCCCTCGAGTGCGTAGTGGGCGTCGAGTTCCGCCCCGATCGCCTGCAGTTCGGCCGCGTTCGTGACCCGGTACGGCGATTCGTTCGTGCCGTCGCCGTCGTGAGCCAGCCAGAGCGAGTCGGTGACGACGACCGTCTCGGCCGACGGTGTGACGTTCGTCGATGCGGATCGATACCCGTCCGCCTCCAGCGTTAGCTCGTACGTTTGCGCGCCCGGAACGGCCGTCAACTGGTAGGAGCCGTTCGTGGCGGTCGTCGTCTCGAAGGCGGAGCCATCCGTGTCGACCGTGACGATCACCTCGTCGAGCGCGTCGCCGGTCACACGGTCGCTCACGGTCCCTTCGATGGCCGAATCACCCTCGAGCGTGATCGAAACCGGGACCGTCGAGCCGGAGTCGACGTCGTCCGTCGTGACCGTCGACTCGTTGTAGCCCGTGACGTTCGCGGTGACGGCGTACTCGTCGTCCGTTCCGGGAATCGTCACCGCGAGCGTTCCGTCGGCATCGGTCGTCGCCGACGGCTCGAACTGCGCGCCGTCGGTTTCGCGTTCGATCCTCACCGAGACGTTCTCGAGCGGAGCGTCGGTACGCGAACCGACGGCCGTCACCTCGAGCGTGGCGTCGCCATCGAGCAACGCCGGCTCGGACAGCGTCGTGGTTCCGGGCTCCTCGACGCGTGCGTCGAATTCGGTCGGCTCGTAGCCGGCCGCCGTAACGGTGACGTCGTACTCGACGGCGCTCGCCAGCCCGGATACGGTGTAGGTTCCGTTTCCGGTGTGGCTCCCGTCGTAGGTGCCGTCGCCGTCTGCCGGCGTCGCCTCGACGATCGCACCCTCGAGGTCGTCGCCGAACTGCTCGCCACCGACGTCGAACTCGAGCGTGCCGTCGCCGACCAGTGAGAAGTCGACGCCCTCGTCGCCGTCGACGCGAAGCGACTCGGTCTCGCCGTCGTAGCCGTCCGCGTCGGTCGTGAGCGTGTAGTCGTAGCCATCGACGACGTCGGTCAACTCGTAGGCACCGTCGGCGTTCGTCTCGGTCTCGAACGCGAGGTCGGTGTCGACGCGCTCGTCGTCGAGTTCTATCGTCACGTCTGCGCCTTCGATGGGGTGGCCCGTCACCTCGTCGGTGACCGTTCCGGCCACCGTCGTCTCGCCGATCGGCTCGAGGACGACGTTCTCGGTCTGGTGCGTGCCAGCGTCGACCGCCACTCCGTCTCGCGTCATCTGTTCGTAGCCGTCGCGGTCGGCGACGAGGTCGTACGTCTCTCCACCGGGCAGGTTCTCGACGGCGTACGCGCCCGCTTCGTCGGTCGTCGCCTCGTACGTTCCAGCGCCGTTCGTCGCGGTCACCGTCGCGTCTTCGATTCCGTCCTCGGTCAGGGCGTCCGTCACCGTTCCGGTGATCTCGGCATCACCGACGACGGTTAGATCCCGTGAAACGCTCGCGTCGTCGGCGACGGTTACCGTCTCCACTGTCAGTTCGTAGCCCACTTCGTCGGCGGTGACGGTGTACTCCTCGCCGGTTCCGGGCACGTTCTCGATCGTGTATTCGCCGCTTTCATCCGTCGTCGCTTCGTACGCACCGGCACCGTTTTCGGCGGTGACGGTCGCTCCCTCGATCGGCACGCCGAACGCGTCGTCGGTCACCTGTCCGAAGATCGCGGCGGTTCCGAACAGGTCGTGGGCCCGACTCTCGGACGCACCGGCTGTGAGGAACACGTCCGTTACCTCCTCGCCGTCGTAGCCGTCGGCGTCGATCGTGAAGTCGTAGGTGAATCCACCCGGGAGCGGCGTCAACGCAGCCGTGCCAGTACTGTCAGTCTCGAACGAATCGGTCTCTCCGAGCGTCTCGTTCCGGGCGATCACGGTCGCTCCCTCGATCGGCCCACCGGTTTCACCATCTTCGGCCGTGACCTCGGTCGCCGCATCGCCGGCGAGGTCGAAGTCGAAACCGGTCTCGGTCCCGCCGTCATCGAGCTCGACGGTCCCGCTCGCTTCGACCCAACCGTCGGGATCGACGCTCACCGTGTACTCCTCACCGGTTCCGGCGACGATCGCGGTGTACTCACCGCTTTCGTCCGTCTCTACGACGTACTCCTGCTCGCCGGTGACGTCGATCTGGACGTCGGAGAGTGCCATCCCGAACGCCTCGTCCGCGACGGTTCCGCTGAGCGTTGCGGTCCCCGTCAGTTCGGCGTCCAGAGTGTGGGTCGCTTCGTCGCCGACGGATTCGTCCGACTCGACGACCGTCTCGTAGCCGCCCGCCTCGAGTTCGACGGTGTACTCGCTCCCGCCGGGCACGGATTCGACGGTGTACTCGCCACGTTCATCGGTGGTTGCTTCGTACGCACCCGCACCGTTCGTGGCAGTCACCGTCGCGCCTTCGACGGCGTCCCCGCTCTCGCTATCGGTGATCTGACCGATGATCTCGGCGTTGCCGCCCAGCAACCAGTTCGCCGACGATTGGTCGCCGGGGGTGAGTGAGCGCTGGGGGATATTGGCTGCGTCGTACCCCGGTTTCGAGAACGTGTAACTGTACGTGAACCCACCGGGGAGGACGATGTCCACGTTTCCGTCCTCGTCTGTCGTGAACGCGTCATCGGCGACGCCGAACGTCTCGTGTTCGATGCTCACAGTCGCTCCGTCGAGCGGTACGTCCGTCTCACTGTCACTGAGCGTAATGGAATCCATCGCATCGCCGGTGAGCTCGAGATCAACGCCGCTGACGTCCTCGGCGTCGTCGACCGTCGTGCTCGTCGAATTATCGTCCCAGCCGACGATAACAGCGGTTACAGTGTACTCCTCGCCGGTCCCGGGAACGGCAATCGTGTACGCACCGTCTTCGTCCGACTCCGCGGTGTAGGTTCCCCCGCCGTTGTCGGCAACTACTTCCACGTCCGAGAGATCGGTTTCGAACGTCGTATCCTCGACCGTGCCGCTCACGGTTGCGTTACCCTCGAGGAGGGTGTCATACAATTCATCTCATGCCACGAGCTTGGTTCGACCCGGATTTTCACCCTGTTCGTAGTTCGTGATGGCAACGATCACTCGGAGACACAGTCCAAGATACACTTCTACCCGCGCATGG
>NZ_REFZ01000028.1 GCF_003841465.1 Natrarchaeobius oligotrophus | reverse complement strand
TGGTTCAAGTATCGGCTCGTTCCCGATCTCTCAACGCTAAACGACTACATTCCACGAGGACTGAGCGCGATCAGCGAGCCCAATATTTGGCCGCATCTCACTGGTAAAGATTCGTCTTAATCACTATCAGTCATTTTCACGAAACGCCGTTCGACGATATCGCGGCTGTCGGAGTCGGCACGATACTCTTCCCGCGAGACCCGCTGTTTTTGAACCAGTATCCCGAGACTCTCCTCGATCGTTTCGATCGCTTCGACGATCCGATTCAGGCGATCAGCAGGGAACCCGTCGTCGCTCATCGGTCCCTGCTCGAGTTCTCGGTCGCCGGAACGGCGACGTTCTCGAGGTGGGCGTCGATCTTATCGATCGCCTCCTCGAGTCGCTCTCGGGGCGACCGCGTCGGTAATTCGCCCGTCGTCCGTTCGCGTCGGAGCGTCGTTACGTCGCGGTGCTCGCCGATGAGCAACAGGCCGCGGTCGAAAATCGATTCGGCCAGCGCGGGCGAACACCGACGAACGTCTACCAGATCGACGTCCGCCGATTCGAGCGTTTCGGAAAGATCCGCGCTCAGTCCGAAGAAGGCTGCGTTGTACTCCGCCTCGGTAGGTTCGAGGTTACGGAAGCTAACGGCGACGTCGAAGTCGCTTCCGGAGTGAGCGGATCCCGTCGCGTGCGAACCGAAGAGGATTGCGACGTCCACCGGGTACGCTTCGAGGACTTCACGAAGCGCCTCGAGCGAAACGCCGTCGGGGAGGTCGGTCTCCGCTGCGGATCTCATCGATCGAATGTACGCGGGTCGGTTATATAAAACGCAGGACGAGTGTCCCCTCGTATCAGCGTGAACCGCCAGTGCGACGGGATTCGTCGAAGTCGAAAGCGACGACTGTCATCGCCCGCCGTTTGTCGCCCCCCCGAATAACCCAGTTCTGGTTTCGGCTCCTGGAAACTCGAGGTGCGACGATCGACGCCGGTTCGGCTTCGTCCGTCGGCGGCACGCCTGGAGGGATCTTCCGGCTCGCAGCTCGGAGCCACGGCGTTCGGAACGAACCCGTTCGGTGTTCTCGCACCGATCGTCGTCGCTCGACCGTTTCGACGCCGCATTTCAGATTCTGGGGAATCGGGTGGGGCCACCGCCGCCGAAAGCGGATCGTATCCGGATTCTGGAAAGAGGTAGGTATTGCCCCGCCGGAACACAACGGAAGGGTTTACCCGCTCCGCACGAGTCACTCGCGCATGAAGGTGCTGGTCACGGATCCGATCGCGGACGCGGGTCTTGACGTACTCAGAGACGCCGGTCACGAGGTCGAAACGGGCTACGAACTCGAGGGCGAGGAACTCCTCGAGGCGGTATCGGACGCGAGCGGACTGATCGTCCGCTCCGGTACCGAAGTCACCGACGAGGTGCTCGAGGCTGCCGAGGAACTCGTCATCGTCGGCCGCGCGGGGATCGGCGTCGACAACATCGACATCGACGCCGCGACCGACCACGGCGTCATCGTCGCCAACGCACCCGAAGGAAACGTACGTGCGGCCGCAGAGCACACCGTCGCCATGACGTTCGCCACCGCGCGCTCGATTCCCCAGGCACACGCCCGCCTGAAAGCCGGCGAGTGGGCCAAAAGCGACTACCTCGGCGCCGAACTCGACAACAAGACCCTCGGCGTCGTCGGTCTCGGCCGGGTGGGTCAGGAGGTCGCCAAAAAGCTCGACTCGCTGGGGATGGGCATCGTCGCCTTCGACCCCTACATCTCCGAGGAGCGCGCCGAGCGCATCGGCGCCGAACTCCTCGAGTTCGAGGAGTGTCTCGAGGCCGCCGACTTCCTCACGATCCACACCCCGCTGACCCCAGAGACGGAAGGGTTGATCGGCGAGGAGGAACTCGAGTTGCTCGAGGGCGGCTACCTCGTCAACGTCGGCCGCGGCGGCATCGTCCAGGAGGACGCGCTCGCGAAAAAGATCGAGGACGGAACGCTGTCCGGCGCGGCGTTGGACGTCTTCGCGGAAGAGCCCCTACCCGCGGACTCGCCGCTGCTCGAACACGACGACGTCATCGTCACGCCCCACCTCGGGGCGTCGACCGAGGCCGCCCAGGAGAACGTCGCGACCTCGACGGCCGAGCAGGTCAACGCCGCGCTCGCCGACGAACCCGTCGCCAACGCCCTCAACGCGCCGTCGATCGACGAGAGCGCGTTCCCTCGCCTCGAGCCGTACATCGAGATCGCCGACACCGCCGGCAAGGTCGCCGCCCAGCTGCTCGACGGGCGGATCGAGCGCATCGAGGTCACCTACGAGGGCGATATCGCCGACGAGGACGTCGAGTTCGTCACCGCGAGCGCGCTGAAGGGCGTCTTCGAACCGCTCGAGTGGCAGGTCAACGCGGTCAACGCGCCCCAGATCGCCGAAGATCGGGGCGTCGACGTCACCGAATCCAAGACCCGCCAGGCCGAGGACTTCCAGAGCCTGATCTCGGTCACCGTCGGCAACGACGGCGACGAGGTGTCCGTCGACGGCACCCTCTTTGCGGGCGACGACCCGCGGATCGTCCGCGTCGACGGCTACCGCGTCGACGCCATCCCCCACGGGAAGATGGTCGTCACGCGCAACACCGACGAGCCGGGCGTCATCGGCCTCATCGGCACCGTGATGGGCAAACACGGCGTCAACATCGCCGGCATGTTCAACGCCCGCGAGACGATCGGCGGCGAGGCGCTGACGGTGTACAACGTCGACAGCCAGATTCCCGACGCGGCTCGAGACGAACTCCACGAGGACGACCGCATCATCGGCGTCGACTACATCACGCTCAACGGCCAGAACTAGTACCGTTCCAAGCGTCGACTGCTGAGCGAAATCGGACCCCACCGCACGATTTCGTCCATCAGTTCAGGCTTGGAAAACCACTAGCGGCTTCGCCACCACTTCGCGGCGGATCGGAAACGTCCCTTTCGTCGGACCGGTCACGGTGGCGACAGATTGATCCCGGGGAACGTCGGAGATTCGCGTATGGCCTCCCCGCCTTCCCCCGGTGACGACCTCGTTCCGGACCGTTCGGCGCTGATCGCCGTGATCGGGTCGGTCCTGTACGTCGCTCTCGTCCTCGGTGCCGTCTTCGTCGCGAGCACGGCGATCGTGCTCACGTTCGTCCTCGCACTGGCCGTCAGCGGCGATCCGGCGGCGTTCGAGGAGCTACTCACCGGAGACACGTTCGTGGTAGTCGCCGCATTCGAGGCAGTGTTGCTCGGAATCGTGACCGTCCTCGCCGTGGCCGTCACATTTTCACAGAACTGGGTCCCGAAGCGAGCCGTCGGCTTCGCCGTTCCGAGTCCGCGCGAGCTCGTAATCGGGGCCGGGACGATCGTCGCGTTGCTCGCCATTGCTGCCGGACTGGCGTTCGCGAGCGAGCAACTCGGCGTTCCCGGCGCGGAGCACGCGCTGTTTCTCGACGACGTCTCGCCGATCTACTACGTCGCACTCGCCGTGCTCTCGATTCTCGTGGTCGGCCCCGTCGAAGAGCTGCTCTTTCGGGGCCTGATCCAGAACTACGTCCGGCCGGGGCTGGGGTCGGTCGGAGCCGTCGTCTGGACCTCCCTGCTGTTCGCCGCCATCCACCTCCCCGCGTACCTGACGGCCGAACTGGCGTCCGCGACCGTCTCGCTGATCGTGGTCTTCGCGCTCTCGCTCGTTCTCGGCGCGCTCTACGAACGGTACCGGAACGTCGTCCTCGTGATGGCGGTCCACGGCGGCTACAACGCCGTGGTGTTCTCGCTCGAGATCGTCGTCTGATCGCGCTGGTCCGGCCCGATCGAGATCACCAGATCGTGCCCTCGAGGCACCCGATCACTCCGACGAGCCGTCGGGAATGTTCGGGGGCGCTCCCACGACCGTCGCGGTTCGTCCGTCGACGCTCGAGTCCTCGACGTCGCTCGAGACGCCCTCGAGTTGCGCGAGCGCGTCGTCGGTCAGATCGGCTTCGCGCTCGAAGACGAACACCCACGTCACCGTCTCGGCCATCGGCGTCTCGCTCGAGACGCCCCAGAGGATGATCTCGTCGACGTCGACGTTCGCGCCCGTCGGACTGCCGTACTGACCCGTGACGGTCGTGTCGTGGGGTAGCTCCCGGAACAGGTGCGTGAACTCGGGGTCGACCTCCTCCAGGCGATCGCCGACTCCCCGGTGGGCGTCGATCCGTCGCTCGTAGTCCACGCCGACGACGATCGCGTCCTGACCGACGGCGATCTCGAGTTCTTCCCCGTCCGACGGCGATCGGGTGACGACGTAAAACCCCTCGTACTCGCCGGACAGGTCGTACTCTTCGGCGGCGTCGACGCCGTCGACGATCGAGTCGGGATCGAACGAGCCGAAGAAGACGTGCGTCCCCGACTGCATGAGGTGTCCCTCGAGGTCGTCCGTCTCGAGGCCGAAGAAGTCCGGAAAGCCGTCGGCAGGATCGGCATCCTCGGGAAACGTCGCGGTGTAATCGAACCGACGGTTGCCGTCGGTATCGAGCAGCCACGTCCGAAACGCGGCGGCCTCGTCCCAGTCGGGCTCGATATCGCGATCGGGTGTGTCGCGGTCGTCCGCGTCCCCCGTGGCGTCCTCGTTCGCGTCGGTTCCGTCGCCCGGTGCGTCGTCGTCTCGCTCCTGACTGCTCGCACAGCCCGCCAGGCCGACCGCCGCGAGCGCGAGAGCGCCGCGACGCGTGAGTCTCGAGTGCGTCATCCAGTAGGCCGCAACCACGAACGGAGCAATAACTGCTCGTGACTGTCCGCTCTGTGAGAACGTTCGAGAGAGCGGCGCAAACGGAGAAATCGCTCGGAATCCGCGGATCGGCGAATCGAATGCGAACGACGGTCGCCGAAAAATCGCGATCACCGTCGGACGCCGTGACGACGAGGTCGGCTACTCGGTCGACGGCGTTCGAACTCCGCCGGTCCCGTCCTCGACCGGCTGTCAGATGCTCGTTCGATTCCGACAGGCCGGACAGTACATCACGCCGTCGGTCTGGATCATGTAGGCCTCGTCACAGCGCGGACAGAGACAGCCGACCGAGGCCTCCATCTCTCGAGCGAGACCGCGAACGGTGTGCTCGAGTCTCCGCTGGGTGCGCTCTAACTCGTCGACGCGGTTTCGAAGGTTCTCGTTGCTCGCCCGACCGCCGTCGCGACGCGCCTGGGGGAAGATGGTGAGCGGGATCATTGTCAGAGACACGGTGGCGGATACCAAAAGGACACGCCCAATGTGTTACGGAGCCGTCGTTCCGTCCGCCGGTTCTCGATCCGTCGAACGGCCCGATCCCGGCGTCGCTTTCGGTTGACGCGGCCGGTTTGCGATCGCGTCTCCGCGCGTTCCACCCCATAGTTATCAGAAATATTCGGCCTAGAATTATTGTCTTGCGTTTCTTCTCCCTCGGACGCATGAGAAGAATACAACTTCTCGTGGCGGTGATGGTCGTCGCCGGAACGCTCTCGATGGTCGCGACCGCTCCGGTCGCAGCCGACGCGGACGAGGAGGTGACGTCCGACGAGGTCGATCTCGAGGACCTCGAACTGTGCGACGACGTCGGCTACTCGGTTCCCGACGTCGAGGAGATCGGCCAGGCCATGATCCCGAGCCCGGTCGACGTGGTCGCGATCGCGGCGTCGGCGCTGATCGGCGGGCCGTTCATCATCTTCGCGCCGACCTCCGGCTTCCCGGTCGAAGACGAGTCGGACGCCTGCATCGAGCGGATCTAGACGACGGACGGCTCTCGGTTTGCGGTCGCTGTTTTCGACTTGCCTCGTGTGCGGCGGTTCGCCTCGCCGATCGGCTCGCGGCAAAAGACCTATCGCCCCGACGAACATCCACTCGAACATGGACGACGGCATCGCCATCGACTTCGGAGCGGACGGACTCGTCCCCGCCGTCGCACAGGACGCCGAAACGGGTGAGGTGTTGATGCTCGCCTACGCCTCGCCCGAGGCCGTAGCGCGCACCCGCGAGACGGGCCGAGCGCACTACTACTCGCGCAGCCGCGACGAGCTGTGGGAGAAGGGCAAGACCAGCGGACACACCCAAACCGTCGAGGAGGTGCGCGTCGACTGCGACGCCGACACCCTGCTCTATCTCGTCGAGCAGGAAGGCGGCGCGTGCCACACGGGCCACCGGTCGTGTTTCTACCGCACCGTCGACGGCGAGAACGTCGGCGAGATGGTGTTCGACCCGGACGCGGTGTACGAGGAGTAAGCCGAGATGAGCGAACCCGCCCTCCGCTCCGATTCCGACGTGTCGACGCCGCTCGAGCGCCTGGAGGCCGCCCGCGATCGGTTCGAACGGACCCAGCAGCGAATCGACGAACGCGGCGGTGAGGCCGTCGCCGACGCGGCCCAGGCCTACCGGAACGCGACCGATCTGCTCGAGTCCTACGTCGATCGGGCCACGGGGACCGGTCGGGAGAACTTCAAGGCGTACGTCCAGCTCGAGGGACAGTTCGCCTCGCTGGTCGACGGAATTCCCGACGACCTGGCGAACCGCGAGGCGTTCGAGGACGCCCTCGACGCGATCGACAAGCGCCGGCTGAGCGAGTCCGACTTCGAGCGAGCCCACGACGCTCTCGAGCCTGCCGCCCGCTACGCGGAGCTGATCGACGCGCGCGACGACGCGCGCGACGCGCTCGCCGACGCCCGAACGGCGGCGAGCAAACGCCGCCGAGAGGTCGACGAGGAGATCGACGAACGCGAGCGCCTGCTCGAACTGGGATCGGCCGACCTGGACGCGCCGGTCGAGCGCTTACGGAAGCCGATCGAGCGCTACGACGACCAGATTCGCGAGGCGTTTTCGGAGTACCGTCTCGAGGCGTCGGCCCGCGAGGTGTTCGCTCTGCTCGAGCGCAGCAGGTGGTATCCCTTCGTGGGCTTTCAGCGACCGCCGGACGACCTCCGGGAGTACGTCCGCACGAGCCCCGACGGCGAGTACACGATTCCGGAACTGCTCGAGTACGCCGACTACTCGCGATCGAAGCTCTCGCACTACGTCGAGGACGCCGACGTCCTCAAACGCCGGGTGGCGACCCAGCAGACGTACCTCGACGGGATCGACGCCGAGGCGCTGACGATCGGGTGGCCGCCGGGGCCAGCGGGCGTCCTCCGGCGACGAACCCGGGAGCTGCGCCCGTTCGTCGAGCGGGTCGCCGACGAGGAGACCGTCGCCGCCTTGCGAACGGTCCGGACGCTCACCTACGATTCCGACTACGAGCGCCTCCAGACGGCCGCGCAGGCGGTCAGCCAGCTATCGGCGGACGAACGCGAACGACTGGCAGACGGCCGCATCGAGGAGGAACTCGAGGCGCTGCGAACCGAGCGGGAGGAACTCGAGGCGGCGCTGGCGGTCGACGATCCCGTCTGACGGCGAGGACGGATGGGGACGGGAACGGCGCCGGCTCTCACGAATACCGGCGACTCACGTATAGCCTTGCGAGCGAGAAAACGCCGCGACAACTGCGATCCGGGGCGTATCGGTCGGTACGACCGACCCCTGCGGAGACGGTTCCTGAGCGTCTACCGGTCGGCTTCGCGCGACCGCGCGACGCTCGAATGTAACCGTGATCCTGTATCCACCGGCTCGAGCCGGCCCGCGCCGTCCGATCCGCCTCGAGCCACGAGGCTCTCGCATCGGGTCCGCGGTCTGAGCCGGCGCTTTCAGCGCCGCTCGATCGCGGTTCTCACGGGCCGCGACACGAGCGAAGCCCGTGGCGGAGGTCGGACGGATCGCGATCGGCGGCGAGTTCGGTGATCGCGGTCGCGAACACCGACTCGCAGTCGGGACAGGAAACCGCACCCTCGTCCGTCTCGGTGCGTACGTCGGTACCACAGTCGCAGTGGATGGTGAGTTTCGTGGCCATGTGTTGCTCCGTCGAACCCGGCGTAGCGAGGTGCAACCCGGCCGAAAAAGACGAAATCGCGCGACACCGGTTCGGCGTCTCGCGGCTCGTCACGGCTCGTCGACGCACCGACACGTCGCGGGTCGGTGAAACGTCGGCACATCTTTATTTCGGCAGCGTCAACGATGGATTGCTCCCGCTACGCGGGGGTCGTGTGAGCCGGAGTGCGTTGCTTGGAGGCGTGCGCTCCGGCTCTGCGCACTTTCGTGCGCGTTTATCCGATACGGAACCAATCGTAAAGAACGTTAGGATATTGACTGTTGCGCTCGGAGATTTCGTCTCGAGTCGTCCGGACCGACGCCGCCCTCGAGCCGCGCGGCGGACGGTTTCGAACCCCGTGCCGCGTCACCTGCACGTTCCGATGGAGGGCTCCGATTCCGCTTCGATACTCGAGTTCGACGTGCCGCCGTCCCTCTACGCGCTTTCGCTCCCAGTTCACCGTCAACGCTAAGAACGTTCTTGATTTCAGTTCATAATACACAAAAGCTATTAAACTAGAGGCCTATTATTCTAAATATGGATTTAGAATCATATGTATCTCAGTATGAAAAACACATTCAACAAGATTCAACCAAAAAATACACGTCGATGCTGAATGCTGTTGCAATGGGCTTTCTTACCATCGCGTTTTTCTGGGTCGAACCAATATATTCCTTGGCATGTTTTATTCTCGGAGTTCTATCAATTACAGCATTTTTATCTAGCTGGTTTAGAAGGTTTATTTATAAATATGGAGTTGTGATTATGGTTCTAGTGGCAATTGTTATTATTCTAGGATTGTTTTTATTTTATGAGCAACCCCCAAACTGATCATTGACCTCTTGCTCATGACCCCAATGATCCAAAACCACAGCATTGTCACTTGAGCCACTGAAATCGGAACACGATGCCCCGTTCGCATCTAAGTAGTCTTCATGGATAACTGCCTCTCCGTGCGTTACACCAGATCCCCCTAAACATCCTGCTTCACTGACCAACCAAGCGAGTCCGCCGACAGCGATAATACATCCAACACAAGCAACCAGATTACCCATGGCACAGCCAGAGCATGCTACTATAGTGCCCGAAAAAGCAACTGCAGTTTTCATCAAGCATCCAACTTCCAACATATCATCATTGACTACAGCTGCATTAACGATACAGCAATCACTGCCTACTGCAGCTGGGTTTGCTTCTGGTCCGGAATCCACCTCCTTAGTATAATCTCTTTCTTTGATAACGAGACCCTCTGATGATGCAGTGAAAGCATCTGCGTAATCTGTATTTTCATTCAGCTTGATTATCGAGGTGCCACTCTCATAGCCGAAGAACGTCGTAATAGAGTCTGATTCCCGTACTGATTCTTCGGCTTTAGTTAATATCTGTACTGTTGTATTCGTATTCAATTCCGCACCAAGTGTGTCATTCCCAATCCAAGTCGCGAAAGCGACTTTTTGACCATCAACAATAGACTGGTTTTGTAATTCGAGAAATGCCCAATCGTATGAACCGGCATCAGTTGACGTCTTTCCACAGGTTGCACTAGAGTGATCCGGCACCCAGCCCTTTTGCTTTGCTTCTCCAAGGACTAATTTGAAACTATCTTCTTTGAAGGCACTTTTAAGAATTCGTTCCTTTTGGCTACTCTTTTCGTAGGTCTCCACAACCACCCCATCCAACCCATCGGGTTTTGCTTGCGCTGAGGTGATCCCGAACGCACTGATTCCTGATGCTGTACCAATGGACTTTAATATAGTTCTCCTTTCTATCTACATAATACAACTACTAATCCCTATATAATAATTTTGGTTCTACAAGATCGTAGTAATATAAAATAGAGCAAAATTGTATGGTGTGAGCAAGTTGTCTATATCCTCGTCAAGTGAAGGCGAAGAACCTATTATGCCGATTTGCCGAAATCATCGATCATAGCTCGCTGGCTCCCCGGTCTGCGAATCCGGGATCAGGTGCGCCAGTTCCTTCTGTCGCGTTCTCGAGTCGATCGGGGCATAGTAACAACTGAAACTGTTTGCACATCGATCGTATCGCTGCCGTGCGGTCGAGTGCGTACTAACTTTCAGTGGCTACTACAATGCCAGGAGCCGTTCTGGGATTCATGGTCGTATCCGCCGATCTAAGCTCATGCAATAGACCCACACCAATCCCGCCATGATTCCCTCCACGTGCGTTCGGAGATCACATTCTCGAGCCCTCCCCCGGGACGTTTTTACAACCGCGGGTGGAACGTGAGTCTCGAGCCACGCGGCGGCTCCGAAGCCCATGACTCGCCACCTGCTCGTTCCGATGGACGACTCCGAGCCCGCTCGAGGGGCCCTCAAGTACGCGCTCTCGACGTTTCCCGACGCCGAGGTAACCGTCGTTCACGCGGTCGACGACCTCGAGGCGGGCTACGGGGGCGGCCCGACGACCGACGCGGCGAGCGACGGCGAACCCCCGGCGCTCGCCGTCGCGCGGTCGATCGCCGACGAGTACGGACGCTCGATCGAGACGGCCGTCGTCAGGGGGACGCCGGCGGCGGCGATCCTCGAGTCCGCGGCCGACGCGGACGTCGACGGGATCGTGATGGGGAGCCAGGGGCGGTCCGGCGTCTCGCGGATGCTGCTCGGAAGCGTCGCCGAGGCCGTCGCCCGTCAGTCGTCGATTCCGGTGACGATCGTTCCCTGACGATCGCGAAGCCTGCGGCGGGATCACCGGTGTTTTCTACGGGTGGGGCGAACGGCCGCGCATGGACGACCGGACGGGGACGACGCTGCACACCGGTCTGTTGCTCTCGACGACGGCCGCGATCGCGTGGCTGTCGGGGTTGCCGATGCTCTTTCCGAGCCTCGGCCCGTCCGCGTTCGTGCTCGCGCTGTTCCAGGACGGCGACGCGACCTCGCCGCGGCGAGTGATCGGCGGTCACGCCATCGGCGTCGTCGCCGGTCTGCTCGCGTACCACCTGCTCGCGGCCGGCGTCTCGATGACGGCGGCGACCGCTCCCGGTTCGATCGACGGGCTGCGTCTGGCCGCCAGCGGCGTCCTCGCGACGACGCTGACGGCCGGCGGAATGCTTGCGACCGACACCCGCCACCCGCCGGCGTGTGCGACGACGCTGATCGTCTCGCTCGGACTGCTCGCGACGCCGCTCGAGGGCGCGGTGATCGTCCTCGCGGTCGTCGCCCTCGTCGTTGCCCACCGGCTGTTGCTCGCGACCGAGCGGATCGGCGCGCGGTACGACGATCGCCTTCGGTTCTGAACACCGGTCACTCCACGTCGTCCTCGACCGTCTCGATCTCCTCGCCGGGGAGCTGTTGCTGGAGGACGAACGGGCCGAAGTCGGCGGCGGTTCGGCGAGCGATCGTCGCGATTCGAAGGACGTACGCGAGCAACACCGCGAACGGCGAGAACAGGGCGGTTATCGTCGTACTGACGACCGCGGCGTAGACGTACGGATGGAACTCGAGCGCCAGGAGGTTCCCGTAGGAGACGATCACGAACGCTCCCCAGAGCAGCGTCGGAAAGCCGACGTACAGCAGGATCTTCGAGAGGTCCGCGAGTTCCTGTTGCATGTGGACCGTCTTGAAGTACTGGCGGGCGACGTGGATGTCCCGCAGGAGCTCCCCGAGTCGCTCGAGCTGGTTGTCGGCGGCCGCCGAGAGGTCGTGTCGGTGGCGAGACCGGAGCCGTCGGACCATCTGGAGCTGCCAGGGATCGTTGTAGTGAACGATGACGGCAATTACGGTGAACGTGCCGAACGTCGCCCCCTCGAGGGTCTCGATCGCGTCCTCGTCGCGCGCGGTCGTGGTCGAGACGAAGTCGTCGACGGCCGACCGGAGCGCCTCGGGCCCGTCGCGACAGACGTTCTGCAGGCCACGCGCCGTTCGTCGTTTGGCCTCGATCAGCACTCGGAGGAAGTCGGACGGTTCGACGGGACTCGGCCGACGACCCGTGTGCGATTCGATCGTGTGACGGTACTCGCGCGTCTCCTCGAGCCGTTCGAAAAAGGAGCCGGTCGTCCCGAACTCCTCCGAGAGGATGAGCTGGTTGATCGCGAGGACGACGGTGATAAACGGGAGCATGCCGCCGATCAGTGCCGCCGCGATCGCGGTGATGTTGCCCGCCTCGGCTGGCGTGATCAGGTCGGCGCGAATCAACAGCAGACTCGCGCCGAAGACGCCGACGAGGAGGAGCCCCGAGAGCAGCCGACGGTCGCCGTCCAGATAGAGCCAGTGTAACAGGTCGTCGGTGCGCGACTCCGCGCTCACCAGCGGATCCGGCTGCGAGGCCGGCGGATCGGACTCCGAATCCGACCGGTCGGGTGGCGCGGCGCGCGAGCCGTCACGTTCGGTCATCGGACCGAGTGTCGACTCGAGTCGGCCGTCCGATGGGCGAAGCGATGCTCACGGCTCGTAACTCGAGTCAGGGCGAGCGAACGGAAAGGGTTGCTGCCGGCAGTCGAACGTTTCGATCCGGACGCCGACGGCCCCGCTCTGCGCCCCGAAAATCGAAGCAGCGACTCGAGCGTCGAAACGGCGACTCGTTCCGGCCTCGGTACGTCATCTCTGGTCGGACGGTCTGCGGTACGTCGTCTCCGGCGGAACCGCGAACCGACCGCGGTTTCGGGGCACGTCGGGACGGCAGTCCGTATCAGGCGTCCGACTTCGCGGCACTGAGCGTCTCGTACAGCTCGTCGGCGAGGGCCGTCGCGCGCTCTTCGTCCCGGGCCTCGGCGTAGATGCGCACCAGCGGCTCGGTGCCGGAAGGGCGGGCGAGCACCCAGGCGTCGCCGTGATCGAGGCGGTAGCCGTCCCGGGTGTTGAGTTCGGCGTCGGCCGACTGCGCGTGGTTGGCGGCCGCATCGAGCATCGCGTCTCGTTCGGCGGTCGACTCGTAGGCGACGTTGTGCCTGACGTTCGCGTAGCCGTCGTAGGGGGCGACGATTTCGCTGACCGGCCGTCGGGCGACGAGTTCGAGAAAGCGGGCCGCCGTGAACGCGCCGTCGCGCGAGAGCCGAAAGCCGGGGAAGAAGATTCCGCCGTTGCCCTCGCCCGCGATCGGCACGTGCTCGCCACCGGCCTCGAGCTCTTCGATGCGGGTGATGATGTTCGTCGAGCCGATCGGCGTTAGCTCGAGCTGTGCGCCGACGTCGGTGACGACGTCGACGAGTCGCTGCGAGACGTTGACCGCGGAGACGACGGTGTCTCCCGCCTCGAGTTCCGCGGCGGCCAGCGCGGCGAGCGTGGCGTCTCCCGCGACGTACTCGCCCGTTTCGTCGAAGAAGATCGCCCGATCGGCGTCCCCGTCGTGGGCGATCCCGACGTCGGCGTCGGCCGCGCGCACCAGTTCGCCGAGATCGTCGAGGTTCGCCGGGACGGGCTCGGGATCACGACCGGGGAAGCGACCGTCCGGCTGGGCGTTGACGGTGACGACGCGACAGCCAAGTTCCCGGAAGAACTGCGGACTCGTCAGCGCGCCCGCGCCGTGGCCGGGATCGAGCGCGACCGTCAGCCCTGCGTCGGCGATCGCCTCTCGATTCGCCGCCGCGAGCAGCTCGTCGACGTACGCGCTCGCGGCGTCGTCGATCTCGTCGACGCGGCCGGTTTCGTCCCAGGGTGCGACCTCGAACCGCTCCGCGAGCAGCGTTTCCTCGATCGTCTCGAGGTCCGAGACGGCGAGTTCGACGCCGTCGGCACCGACGAGTTTGATGCCGTTGTACTGCGGCGGATTGTGCGAGGCGGTGATGACCATCACGGGGGTCCCCTCCCGTTCGGCGTAGTACTGTGCAGCCGGCGTGGGGATCGGCCCGAGGCGGTCGACGTCGGTTCCCGTGCTCGCGAGGCCGCTCGAGGCTGCGTCGGCCAGCATGCTGCCCGTGTAGCGCGTGTCGCGCGCGATAGCGACCCGATCGGCTCCCCAGGCCGTCCCCGCCGCTTTCGCGACGCGAAGGACGAACTCGGGCGTCAGTTCTTCGTTGGCGACGCCCCGCGTCCCGCTCGAGCCGAAGACTTCCATCGGCTACCAGTTCGGGCGGGCACCCCAAAGGGATTCCGAAGCCGGCGGGTAGACGGAACGCTTTCGGCCCGCGCGACCGATCGTCGAGATATGGACTCGATCGAAGAAAAACGCGTCTACGACGACCGGCGGGGGGCACTCGAGGCGTACGTCGGGTGTTCGGTCGGCGTCGTCCGCGTCCGCGTCGCCGGCGACTCGGTGGGCGAGTTCGGCCTCTACGAACGGTGTACCGTGCGGGATCTCGCGACGTTCGACGGCGGCGTCGCGATCGCCACCGACGAGGACGTTCGCGTGGGAACGCCCGGTTCGGAGGCGGAAGGCGACGACGGACCGACGTTCTCCGGGACGGGATTCGGCCCCGCTGTCGCCGTCGGGTCGAACGACGGTAACCTGCTCGCGGCCGACGGCGACGGAGCCGTCTTCAGACGGCGGGCTGGGTGCGACGAGTGGACGATCCTCGCAGCAGAGACCGCGGGCGCGGTTCGAGCGATCGACGGCGACCTGGTCGGCACCGATGCGGGCGTCTACCGGGCTCACGACGGCGGACTCGACCACGCCGGCCTCACCGACGTCCGCGACGTCTCGGCGGCCGGCGTTCCGCTCGCGGCCACCGACGACGGACTGTACAAACTCGGTAACGGCTGGATGGTCGCACTCGAGGGTCCGTTCGAGACGGTCGGCGCGGATCCGCGGACGACGTCCGGTCGACTTGAGCGCGCGCACGCGGCCACCGACGAGGCGCTGTACGAACACGACGGCGACGACTGGCGAGAGGCCGACCGAACCGACGCGCCGATCGCGGGCGTCGGCTACGGGGAGACGACCTACGTCGTCACCGAGGACGGCGACTTCCGCTGTGCGAGCGACGACGGGGAGTGGCGATCGCACGCTCTCGGCGTCGACGGCGTCGTCGGACTCGCGGTCGCGCCGGCTCGCGTCTGATAGCCAGAACGAAAACCCGTTTACCCCCCGGCCTGTGGACTCGAGTATGATCGTCAGTGGATCCGCGTCGCAGGCACTCGCCGCGGCGCTCGCACGCGAACTCGAGGAGCCGCTCGCGGCCGTCGAGTACGATCGGTTTCCCGACGGCGAACTGCTCGCGTCCGTCCCGGGCATCGACGCCGACCGCGCCGTAATCGTCGCATCGACCGTCTCGAGTGACACCCACCTCGAAGTGCTCCAGCTTCAGGACGCAGTCCGCGAGGCCGGCGTCGACGAGGTCGTCACCGTCGTCCCTTACATGGGATACGGCCGCCAGGACGACGCGTTCGAGGCGGGCCAGCCGGTCTCCGCGCGGGCCGTCGCTCGCGCGCTCTCGGTCGGCACCGATCGCGTCCTCACCGTCAACCCGCACGAGCGAGCCGTGTGTGAGTTCTTCGAGCCGGCAGCGACGGCCGTCGACGCCGCAGGGCGGCTGGCCGAACCGCTGCCCGCCGACCTCGATGACCCCGTCTTCCTCTCGCCGGACGCCGGCGCGATCGAACTCTCGCGGACGGTCAGAGACGCCTACGGCGCGGGCGACACCGACTACTTCGAGAAGGTTCGACGTTCGGGGACGGACGTCGAGATCACGCCGAGCGACGTGGACGTGACGGACAGGGACGTCGTCGTCGTCGACGACATCGTCGCGACGGGGTCGACGATGAGCGAGTCGATCGGCGTCCTCCGGGACCGGGGGGTCGGCCGCGTCTTCGTCACCTGCGTCCACCCGCTGCTCGTTCGCAACGCCCGCACGAAACTCTCGCGGGCGGGGGTCGAGGCGATCTACGGCACCGATACGATCGAACGCGAGAGCACCGCGGTGTCGGTCGCGCCCGAACTCGCGGCGAAGCTGTAGGCTCCGTTCGACGCGACGGTTCGTGAGGGGGCGTCACCGCGGACGGAGAGCACCGATCGTCACTGCGGGCGTCTTCGTGCCCCACGGACGGCGACGAACGCGGCGACCAGCGTAGCGAAAAGCGCGGCGATCGCGCTCCCGACGCCGAATCCGGGTACTTCCTCGAGTTCCGCCGGCGGCGGGGCCGGCTCGACCGCGACGACCGTCGACCGATCGCCGACGACGACCTCGTACTGACCTTCCTCGTCGAACCGGACCGTCGCCTCGACCGTCTCCGCGTCGCCGGGAGCGACGCCGACGATCTCTTCGGCGACGACGCCGTCGCCCGTCCGGAATTCGAGGACGGCCGCGCCGGGAATCGAGTCGGCGCTGGCGACCGTCGCGGTGATCGTCACCGGCTCGTCGGGTCGAGGCGTTTCGGGCTCGACTGAGAGGTCGGTGACGTCGAGACTCGAGACGGTCCGAACGTGGACGGTCAGCCGCTGTGTGCCGACGCGGAGTTCGTACTCACCGGGTTCGTGTGGCGTCCACTCGAGGCGCTCGACCGTCCGATCGTTCGCATCGAGCGTCGACTGCTCGTACGCCACCACGTCGCCGTCGACCGCGAGGGTCGCGTCGTAGGTTCCGGCCCGGTCACCCGCGTTTTCGACCTCGACCGGGACCGTGACGGTCGGTCCGGCGGGAACCGCGATCACGTCGTCGCCGCTTTGCCCCCGGATCTCCCACGGTTCGCCGGCCACCTCGATCGGCTCCGAGGCGACCCCGTACTCGAAGGTCGCCCCCGACAGATCGAACGCGGCCGCGTGGTCGTCCACGTCCCACGTCTCCGGCGTCGCCTCGGTTTGCGTGTACCGCTGTGCGGTCTCTCGCACCGCTTTTCCGCCCGCCCGCTCGAGGAGATCGAGGAACGCGGATTCGGTCAGGGTCCCCTCGCGGGCGTTCATCACCCGGAAGACGTCCTCGAGCGTCCGGTCGCCGTCTGTCTCGAGGCGGAGGACGCGATCGATCTCGGCGTAAACGAGCCGGCCTTTCACGTAATCCGTCCGATCGTGCGACCAGCTCGCGGGCTCGGCGAGCACGCCCTCGGTGTATGGTGTGTGCTCGCCACGTTCGAGGTGGCCGGCGAACTCGTCGAACTCGATCAGTCCCTTCTCGAAGGCGTACGAGGCGGCGTAGTACTCCGCCTGAGCCTCGACGAGCCACCGAGTGGCGTCGTCGGTCTCGAAGTCCTGTCGCACGTGGACGTACTCGTGGATCCAGACGTTCGCCGGGTGCTCGAGCGGCACGTCGGCGACGACCCAGGCGTCGCCGTCGCCGTACTGGACGCCCTGGGGACCCCAGTCGACGTCGGCCGGCACGGCGACGACGAAGACCTCGTCGGGGCGCGCACCGACGTCGAGCGATTCGCTCGCGTACGCGAGCGTCTCGAGAACCGCCGTCGGGTCCGCGGACGGATCGGCCGCGTCGGGAACCGCGAGCTGAATCGTCTCGCCGTCGACGGTGGTCTCGTGTTCGGTTACGGGTCCGAAGAAGGCGATGTCGCCGCCCGTCGCACCGGGTCCGTCGACGACGACCGTCTCCTCGTGAGCGACGGATTCGGTCTGGCGGAGCGAGACGTCGACGCCGGGGACCTGGACGACGCCCCACTCGCCGGTGTCGACGAACGTGTACCGCTCTCCGGACGACCGCGCTTCCCGCTGGCGATCCGTCGCCTCGTCACGCTCGAGCCTGTGGCCGTCGCGTTCGACGTCGAACGCCCCTCGATCGGTCGAACTCGTCTCGAGAGGGGATCGATCGTCCGACGCCGTCTCGGGGGCGTGGTGGCCGACGTCTCCCGTCCGGTTGGCCGGCATCGTGAACCGGACCGTCGGTCGATCGGTCTCCTCGATCCACCGGAGCGTGCCGTCGTCGGTCGTCTCGAAGCCGGCGGTGGACTCGATCTCCGCCCGCGAGTGGAGGGTGATTTCGAGGTCGACGACCGGGTCGGGAACGCGAAACTCCATCTCCGTCTCGAACGTTCCCGGCCGGTCCGGCAGGTGTCGAAGCGTCGTCGTCCGGTGGAGTACGGGATCGCTCGAGGCACCGCTATCGGCAGGGGCGTTCGCGACTCGCTCGTGGGACGGTTGAGTTTCCGGCGACGGGACGTCAGCGGCCCCCGCTGTGAGGGCACCGGCGCTCGCCGGAAGGCTGGCGATGAGTACCGCGACCAGGGCGATCGCGAGCAGTCGGGAGGTCACTACCGACCGGTGGACAGTCAACGGTCATGACTGTTGTGGTGACTGGTCGGTCACGAAAGACGAGCGGTTCGAACGACGATCCGAAACTGACCGAAGGCGACCCGTTCAGGCCGTCGACTCGGCGAGCGGTGCGATCGCGAGCTCCACCGTGACGCCCTCGACGTCCCACTCCTTGCGGTGGCCGTCGTCGACCGCGCGGATCTCGTCGGCGCGAACCTCCTCGCAGACGAGCGCCGCCCGGTCGTCGATCAGCGAGGCGACGCGGTCGTCGTCGACCGACAGCTCGAGGACGATCCGCTCCTCGACGTCGAGATCGAGGTCCTTGCGCATCTCCTGAACCCGGCGGATCACCTCGCGGGCGTAGCCCTCGCTCTCGATCTCCTCGGTGAGCGAGGCGTCGACGTAAACGACGCCGCGGTCGTCGCCGTCGAGTCCGAACGCCGTCCCGGCGACGTCGTCGGGCGTCTTCGCGACGAACGAGACCATCGACTCCTCGAGGTCGACGGATCCGTCGACCGCGTCGGCGACCGCGCCCTCGAGCGCCTCGAGCGACGGCTCGTCGATGCGGGCCTCGTTGAGCGCGTTCATCACGACGCCGGCGCGGTCGCCGAACGCCGGTCCGAGTTCGCTCATGTCCGCCTCGGCGCTGTAGGAGAGCTCCGCCCAGCGCTCGTCGGGCGAGACGAGTTCGACCTCGCGGGCGTTGAGTCGGTCCGCGAGCAGATCGGTGTGGCGTTGGACGGCGTCGGCGACCTCGTCGTCGTCCGCGACGACGACGACCCGCGGAACCGGCCAGCGGAGCTTCCGGCCGGCCTGCTGTCGGGCGTTCGCGCCCGCTTCCTCGATCGCCCTGAGCACGGCGACGTCGGCCTCGAGGCGCTCGTCGACGAAGCGCTCGTCGACGGCCGGCCAGTCGCACATGTGGACCGTGTCGTGGCCGCCGTCGCCGGTGAGCGTGCCGTAGATCTCCTCGGAGACGAACGGCGCGAACGGCGCGAGCAGGGCGACCGTTTCGCGTAACACGCGATAGATCGTCGCGTAAGCCGCCGTCTTCGAGTCGCTCTCGGCTTCGTCCCACATGCGCTCGCGAACCGCCTGGACGTAAAAGCGCGAGACGTCGTCGACGACGAACTCGATCAGCGCCGAAAGCGCCCGATCCTGGCGGAACTCCTCGAAGTGGTCGGTCATCTCGGCTTTGGTCGACTGGAGCCGCGCGAGGATCCACTCGTCGATCAACTCGAGGTCGTCCTCGACGTCGGTGACGTCGGTTTCGCTCGGGTCGAAGCCGTCGAGGCGCATGTACGGCAGCGGGAATCGGAAGACGTTCCACAACGTCCGCAGGTGGTTCTCCATCGTCTGCATGCCGTCCCAGGAAAAGCGCATGTCGTCGCCCTGCGGGTTGTTGGACAGCAAGAACATTCGCATGACGTCCCGGCCGTGGCGGTCGATGGCCTCGTGCGGGTCGACCAGGATGTCCTTCGATTTGGACATCGCCCGACCGTCGGGCATGAGCGCGTGGCCGTGCATCAACACCCGCTCGTACGGGCTCTGTCCGAGCGCCGCGGTGCCCATGCCGAGTTGCGACCAGAACCAGCCCCGGGTCTGGTCGTGGGCCTCGAGGATGAGATCGGCGGGCCACAGCTCCTCGAAGCGACTGTCGTCCTCGGGGAAGTCGAGCGTTCCCCACGTCGCGACCGACGAGTCGAGCCAGACGTCGAAGACGTCGGGCACGCGCGTATACGTGGTGCCGTTTTCGGTGATCGTGAGGTCGTCGACCGTGTCCTTGTGGAGGTCGACCGTCTCGGGGTCGACGTCCTGGTCGACGCGCTCGGCGAGTTCCTCGCGCGTCGAGATCACGATCGTGTCCTCATCGTCGTCGCGATCTTCCGGCGTCCAGACGGGCAGCGGAATGCCCCAGTAGCGCTGGCGGGAGACGTTCCAGTCCGGCGCGTCCTCGACGAAGTCCCGGAATCGGTTGTCCCGCGCCCAGCCGGGGTACCACTCGCCGTCCTCGATGTTCTCGAGCAGTTCGTCTTTGACGTCCGTGATCGTGATGAACCACTGGTCGGTGACGATCTGGACGATCCCCGTGTCACAGCGCCAGCAGTGGCCGTAGCTGTGGGTAACCGTCCCCGACGAGAGTAACGCGCCGTTTGCCCGCAGGTCGTCGATGATCTCGTCGTCGGCCGCTTTGACGAACTGCCCCTCGTACTTGCCGGCTTCGTCGGTGTAGACGCCGTCGCCGCCGACGGGACAGAAGATCGGGAAGCCGAGTTCGCGGCCGCGCTCGAAGTCGACCTCACCGTGGCCGGGCGCGGAGTGGACCAGCCCGGTCCGATCGGCCTCGACGTAGTCGGCCGTGTACACCTCGAGTGCGCCCTCGTGGTCGGCGTGGTCCGGCACTTCCTCGGCGAGCGGGTGTTCGTAGGCCCAGCCGACCATCTCCTCGCCGGACAGCTCCTCGACGACCTCGTACTCCTCGTATCGTCCTTCCGATAGCACCTCCTCGACGCAGGCCTCCGCGACGTAGAGCACGTCGGACTCGCCGTCTCGCTCGGCGCGGACGCCCTGGTAGGTCAGCTCGGGATCGACGGCGACGAACGTGTTCGCCGGGATCGTCCACGGGGTGGTCGTCCAGACGACGAGCGCTCCCTCGCGGTCCCGCAGATCGAACGTCACGTAGATAGAGGGGTCCTCGACGTCCTCGTACTCGACTTCGTTGTTGGCGATGGCGGTCTCACACCGCGGACACTGCGAGATCGAGCGGTGTCCTTTCTCGACGAGTCCGCGATCCGCGGCCTTCGAAAAGCCCCACCAGGCCGCTTCCATGTACTCCGGGCTGACGGTTCGGTAGGGATCGTCCCAGTCCATCCAGACGCCGAAGTCCTGGAAGTCGGACTGGAGCCCCTCGAGCTGTTCGTCGGCGTACTCCTTGCAGGCTTCGATGAAGTTCTCCTCCCCGAACTCCTCGATGTCCTTTTTGTTCTCGAAGCCGAGTTGCTCCTCGACTCGCGTCTCGATCGGCAGCCCGTGCATGTCGTAGCCGGGTCGGTCGGTCACGTCGTAGCCGCGCATGCGCAGGAACCGGAGGAGGACGTCCTTCAGGGACTTGTTCCAGGTGGTTCCCATGTGCGCGGAGCCCGACGTGTACGGCGGCCCGTCGACGAAGAAGTAGGTTTCACCGTCCGATCGGTGATCGACCGTCTGTTCGTAGGCGTCGACGTCGTCCCAGTAGTCGAAGATCCGTCCCTCTAACTCGTGGGGATCGTACTGGTCGTCGACCTCGGCGAACCTGTCCATACGTGACGTGATTCGCTCCGAGATTAAAGGGGAATCGGTCCCGCAGTGGACGACCGGACGGTGATCGTCCGCGGTCCGACGGGTGCTCGAGCGGACCGGCTCAGCGACGCGAGGCGAGCACTCGCTGGATCACCTTCCGGTAGCCGATCCCGTAGACGCCGGCGTAGAGCATGATCGCACCGATCGCGGCGAGCCAGAGGCCGACCATCACCTCCCCCGATCCGAAGTGCTGGAGGCTCGCGTACTCGGCGGCGAGCCCGCCCATCGTCAGCGTAACTGCGACGATCGCGTACGCGAGAAGGGGAAGCAGTTCGACGAGGAGTTCGGGTGCGACGGAAGCCATTACCGGGGGGAGACACTCGAGGAACGTAAATCTGTCTGTGAGCGCGCTCGCGTCCGCGAGAACCGACCCGCCTATGGTTTCGCGGTCGTACGTTCTCGTGTGTCCACCGACCCGAACGTCGACGGCGATTTCGAGTCCGAATCGATCGAGCCCGCGCCGACCGAACCCGCGTTTCCCGACTCGCGTCACGTCCTCGAGTCCGACTGCGCGCGCTGTCCGGCGCTCGTCGACGCGAGAGAGCGCATCTCCTGGGGAACCGGCGACCGCGACGCGACGGTGGTCGTCGTCGGCGAAGCGCCCGGATTCGGGAACCCGGACGCCGATCGCTGGCGCGGGGGCAACTGGACCGGGAAAGCGTACACGTCCCGTCACTCCGGGCGTCGCATCCGCCGGCTGCTCGAGCGAATCGGCTACGGCGAGGACGCCTACTACACGAACGCGGTCAAGTGTTTCCCGGCGGACGACGCGCCGGGAAACGGCGACGCGCCGACCAACCGCGAGCCCACCGCCGAGGAGCGGACGAACTGCCGCGGTCACCTCCTGACCGAACTCGAGGTGGTCGATCCCGACGTCGTCCTCGCGACCGGCAAACACGCGACGAAGACGGTGCTCGCGGCCGAAGGTCGCGACCTCGACGGGTTTCTCGAGTGCGTCCTCGAGCCGGTTCGGTGTGACCGACTCGGGACCTGGCTGGTTCCCGTCTTACACCCGTCGTACCAGGACGTCTGGATCGGCCGGCTGGGCTACGATCCCGACGGCTATCTCGTGGCGATCCGCGACGCGATCGACGACGCTCGTGCGGCGAGCGAACGATAGTCTCGGCAGTTCTGGGTGCGGCGAAGAAGTTTATACTGATCCATCTCGTAGGGGTCGCCCAGCCGAATGGAAGAGAGCATCTCGGGATTCAAAGTTCGCGGCGACTGGGGCGACGTCGTCGAGCACGGCGAGCGCATCACGCGAGCGCTTCGAGACGCCGGCGTCCACGACCCCGACGAAGAGTACGACGCGGGTTTGGCCCGTGCGTTCGACGAGTGGGACGAGTGGCGGCCGAAGGCCCACGAACGGCTCGAGTCGGACGTCAGCGAGAAGACCGCAGACCAGGCGAGCGTCGAAGAAGGAAAGGGAGAAAAAGCCGGAAAGAAGCCGGACGAGGACATCAAGACCGCCGGCGAGAAGCTCTCGGAGTCCTACGAACACCTCGAAGCGGACGATCCCGAAGCCGCCGTCGACGACTGGCGCGAGTCGATCGACTACGTGGCGCGGGCGGCCGACTCGGCCGGGCGAAAGGCGTTGCGGCGGGTCGAGGACACGGTCTACCAGAACGTGATGACCCAGCTCGCGCCGTACTACTTCGACAACGAACTCGTCAGCGCGAACATCCAGCAGTCGACGCGCGGAGAGAACGGCGAGCGGTTCGTCTTCGAGGTCAACGTCAACGACGACGACCTCAAAGACGAGGTCTCCGACCGCCTCGCGGAGTTCGACGACGAGATCGACCGCTGGCACGTCGAGATCGAAAAGGACACCGACGCGGCCGAGGCGATCGAGGGAGCCGAACCGCCGCCCGAACCCGAAGACAACTCGAAGTCGACGACGAACTGACGTCGGCACCGATCGACACGAACGACCGTTCGAGCGACCACCGAGCAGGTCCCGGCGTCTCCCCCGACGAGCGAACCGATCGTCGTCTGGACTCGGTAGGCACTTGTAGCGGCCGCTAGAAACCCCGAACGGATGGTCGAACTCGCGACGGTGATGACGTTCCTGGTGGCGTCGTTCGCCAGCCTCTTTATGGCCTGGGCGATCGGCGCCGGCTCGAGCGGATCGACGCCGTTTGCACCCGCCGTCGGGGCGAACGCGATTTCGGTGATGCGGGCAGGGTTTCTCGTCGGACTGCTTGGTTTCGCCGGCGCGGTGTTGCAGGGTGCGAACGTCTCGGAGGCCGTCGGGACCGAACTCATCGGCGGCGTCACCCTGTCGCCGCTCGCGGCGACGATCGCGCTCGTCATCGCGGCCGTGCTGGTGGCGATCGGCGTCTTCGCGGGGTACCCGATCGCGACGGCGTTTACCGTCACCGGCGCGGTCATCGGCGTCGGCCTCGCGATGGGCGGCGTCCCCGCGTGGCCGAAGTACGCGGAGATCGCCACGCTGTGGATACTCACGCCGTTCGTCGGCGGCGGACTCGCCTACGGGATCGCCAGACTGCTTCGCGCCGAACCCGTCTCCGAGACGACGCTCATCGTCCTCCTCGCCGCGTTCGTCGGCGTCATCGTCGCGAACATCGAGTTCGCCGTTCTCGGTCCGCCGGACGCCGGCGCGTCGATCGCACGGGCCTCGGGCGACCTGCTTCCCGTCTCCGAACTCGTCGGCGTCGTCGCCGTGACGGTCTCGATGGCGCTGGTGTGGGCCGGCGCGATCGCGATCGACCTCGCGAACGGCGTCGACCGGGGCGAGCGCCACTTCCTGCTCATCCTCGGCGCGCTGGTCGCCTTCTCGGCCGGCGGCAGTCAGGTCGGTCTCGCCATCGGACCGCTGATTCCGCTGTCGGGTGACGTCGGATTGCCGCTGATCGCGTTGCTCGTCGGCGGCGGATTCGGTCTGTTGCTCGGCTCGTGGACGGGCGCGCCGCGGATGATCAAAGCGATCGCACAGGACTACTCGTCGCTCGGCCCCCGACGGTCGATCGCCGCGCTCATCCCGTCGTTCATCATCGCCCAGGCAGCCGTTCTCTACGGAATCCCGGTCTCGTTCAACGAGATCATCGTCAGCTCGATCATCGGCAGCGGCTACGCGGCGGCGGGCGCCGGCGGCGGCGTCAGCGCGCGCAAGATGGGCTATACGGTGCTCGCGTGGCTACTCTCGCTGGCTGGCTCGATCGTCATCTCCTACGCGGGCTATACGCTCCTCGCGGCGCTTTTGCTCTAGTGGCGTCCCAAGCCTGAACTGCTGCGAAATCATGCGGCGGGGTCCGATTTCGCTCAGCAGTCGACGCTTGGAACGGTACTAGCCAGCCTCGAGTTCGGCGGACGCGGGAACCGACGACCGGTCACCAGACCGAGGCCGTCGCCGTCGTCGCGGCGCCGATCTTCCCGCGGGAATCGGTCGTGAGCCGCGCCGCTCGCCAACATCGAACGGTCTTTACCCGATCGGTTGCGAGGTGAAGTATGGCAGCGGACGCACCGACGCGCGCAGACGATCCTCGAACGATCCAGTGGCGACGCGACGCGTCGACGTCCCGAACCGTCCGGCTCCTGTGGTCGCTCGGCGTCGGGACGCTGTTCGCGTCGATCTCCATCGTCGTCTTCTGGCGGCTGTACGATCTGGCCGGACAGGCGGGCACCGAAGCCCAGTCGATCGTGGTCGCCTTCGCCGCCGCAGTGGTCGTGACGGTACTCGCGTTTTCGCTCTCGAGCAACGCCGAGCGACAGCTCGAACGACTCGCACGGTCGCTTGCGCTCTCGTCGCCGTCGGGAGCGGCCCTCGAACGGGCGACGGACGCCGCGCTCGGTACGATCGCGATGGTCGCCGTGCTCGGCTCGTTGATGGTCGCCGGCCGGCTCGCCGCCCAACAGGGACTGCTCGGCGGCGTCGGTGCCGGGCCGTTCACCGGGATCGCCGCGCTGTTGATCCCGCTCGCGCTCGTCGCCGTCGCGCTCTCGTCGTTTCTCCGGTCCGCCGGTGCGCTCGATCTCGACGACGAGGCGCTCTATCTCGCCGATCCTGACCAGAAGGTGGACCTGGAGACGATCGAGACCGTCTCGAGTCGGCTGGTGGGAAACGCAGCGATCGTAACACTCGGCTACGCCCAGCCCGACGGCCGGTACGTACCCGGTCCGCGACGGCTCGTCGTCCCGCGGGAAGTCGCACGCGAACTCGAGCGGACGGTCGAGTCCCACTCCTGATCGGTCCGTTCGTATCGATTCCCGACCGTCGCCGTTCGGGTCGGTTCCCGCCGACGGTCTTCGTCAGCTACTCGAGCGACACGCTGTTGTCCCGTTGTTCGCCGTCGTCGTCCTCGTCGTCCGCGGGCTCTTCGAGTTTGTGGAGTCGGGCTTTCATGATTCGGGTGTTCTCGACGGTTTCGACGGTGATGCGGACGCCGTCGTAGGTGATCTCTTCGCCCTCTTCGACGAGGCGACCGGCGCGGTTGAAGATGAAGCCGGCGATGGTTTCGAACTCCTCGCCTTCGGGGAGGTCGATTTCGAGGGCGTCGTTGACGTCCTCGATGTTGACCTCGCCGCGGACGAGGACGGTGCGCTCGTCGAGTTCCTCGACGGGTTCGTCCTCGCCGGATTTGAGGATCTCGCCGACGATCTCCTCGATCATGTCCTCGACGGTCACCAGCCCCT
>NZ_REFZ01000027.1 GCF_003841465.1 Natrarchaeobius oligotrophus | reverse complement strand
CGTTTCGGCGTTGGGAGCGAGATCAAGCTCAACTTCCTCGTCAATCGAGTTGACGAGGAAGTTAAGAACCTGGTCCTCGTGGATCGAACCGTCTGCTTGCGTGGGATTGAACACACCATCGGCAAGCGGGCATCCTTCCTAGTTGCTTACTATTTAGCGGAGGGTCTCACGACCAAATCGGCGTCATCAAGTTGCTTTGTGAAGTACTGAGTATGGCTCTCGACATACATTGATTGATGAAACAACCCTATGACTCCCAGATCGGCTAGCAAGTGCTCAAATGAGAATTCGATTAGTTGAAATTTCTGACCGCCGACAAAGGCTACGACTGATGGCTGTTTCGCCAGAAATTGCGTACAAAGAGCGTGAAACCGGTAATCAAAAACTGTGAGTTTGGCTCCCACGGCGTCGCGTACAATGGTCTGTTGAATGATACGACGTGTCATCAGCGCTCGACCATCGAAACGACGTTCTTCGCGCTTCGGCGAAAATACAGCGAGATCGTGAAAGTTTGGACCTGGTTCGGGCAGTTCCCTAGCTCCCATTGAAATATACCGTTAGAAACATTGAACTCGCGCTCGACCGCTCACATCCATGAATTCAGGCGTCTAAACAAGGCCCTGTATACGAAATATTGGAATCTCCTTTTCTTGCTCGTCATTGTCCGACCTTTTAATTCATCTAATACCTCAAAAATTGATGTGTTAACGTGATGAGTGCCGTAGAACACCGCACCAATATTCGAATTGTTGAAGATTGACGAGCGGTGCTAATGGGTCTCACTGCTGAGCGCTTCGTCGGCTCAAGGTCACACCGGAAGCACCCAGAAACTATTAAAGGAGGCCAATTCCATGGTGCGTTATGGACGTCTCTTCTAAGGACAAACCTAACATTCTTCTAATCGTTTTGGACAGCGTGCGTGCTTCGAACACGACTCTTCACGGGCACGGAAACGACACGACTCCCTTTCTGGAGGAATTCGCTACTCAGTCTACGGTATACGAACAAGCTCGGGCGCCGAGTATCTGGAGTCTTCCGAGCCACGTCAGCATGTTCACCGGTGTTGAACCTCACATTCACGGGGTAACGACCGCTGACCAGCGATTAGGACAAGGCCATACGATTTGGGAAAAACTCGCTGCTAACCACGGATACTCTACTGGACTGTTTACATCGAACGTTTTTCTCGCAGAAGCGCCGGTCGGGTTACGAGACGTATTTGAGACCGCCAAGGGCCGGGACGAGATTGTCCGATACCCTGAAGCGCTTACGCCAAACAAGGCTGAAAGGGGCTTAAGCCAATTCGGATACGTAAAGACGTGTCTTAAACATGATTATCCCATCAAATCGATAATCAATGGGCTAGAGCGGAAGGGGAGAGGTTCACTAACGAATAGTCGGTACCTGCAACGGCTCATAAAACAGGACCACTGCGGACCCCACGCGGAGAATTTCAAAAACTGGGTGGAAACACGATCCGGACCGTGGGCCGCATGCATCAATTTCATGGATGCCCACAGTCCCTACCTGCCTGACGATACATACGATGAGTGGGGGGGATCCTCACTCAAGTCTATCCAGAGATCGATAGATCAAATTTGGGACTTCCCATTAGAGGAGGAACCCTGGTGGAAGTGCGAGGCTCTCGAAGCGCTCTACGACGGGACGATACGGCAGATGGACGCAACGCTTGAGGGAATCATCGATCGGCTCAAAGAGATCGATCAGTACGAAAATACGCATATTGTCATAACAGGGGATCACGGAGAAGGGTTTGGTGAGTTCTGCAATACTCGGTCCGACGTGAGATACGTGGCGCACGGATACGGTATCGGTGAATCACTGGTCCACGTGCCACTTCTGTCCAAGCGACCCTATCAACGAGCCGGAGAACTTCGCTGCGGGCTTGCTTCGCTCACCTCTTTCTATCAAGTGATCCAATCTACGGTGGACTCCGATGAATCGTCCCATTCTGTAACCTTCGAACAGGATTCCATGGTCGTTTCTTCCCACGGACGGGAGAGTCAGTTAGACAAGTACCTCGGGAGTGGAACCAGATATCACGGTGATGCATTTGCCGTATATCGGGAGGAAGGCGACCGAATTCAGAAGTACACAAAGTGGGGGAGTGACGAAAGCATCATAACGCTTGCTCGGGAAAAGTCGGCGCCCGCAATTTCGGTTGAGATGACGAATCACGGTGAAGTCGATAGGGCGTTGGAAGACGGGAATCAAGATGGTCTGAACGAGGTGGGGACTTCGAGCGACGATATCGACGAAGACACCAAGGATCGACTGAAGAAATTGGGATATATGTAGCAAATACTACTCTAAGAGAAAAACGCGCGTGCTTTGTTGGTGTCAATGAGTCCGAACGCGAAAGCGAACGGTAACCAGACAGCGATCCCGATTCCGACGACGGCAAACAGGGTGACGAATCCGGTAATGTACTGGGCTGTATATATCACTATCCCGGACATGACTACCGTTACAACAGTTGTATATCCAATGTGCTTCGATAAATATGTGAGTCTCAGGTCCAGTTCGCTGTGCATTATCCAGACATTCACGAACGTGTAAAACGAGAAGGTGATTACCGTCGCGACCGCCGCACCAAGGGCGCCGTACACCGGTATCAAGAGGACATTTAGAATCACGTTCGAAATAGCGGCTATCGCCTTCGCGATTGCTCGAGCTCGGGCGCGGCCGAGATAGTCCAGCCCATGACTAGTCAATTTGGTAATTGTCTGAAGTACAACAAGAACGGAGAGTACCTGGAGAATCGGGACCGCGTCGCTATACTCCGCACCGAATACGAGAACGATCGTAGGTTCCGCGACGAGAACCAACCCTGCCGCCGCTGGAATGTAAACTAACAGGCTCTGTGAGAACGCGGTCTCGAAAATTTTCGCGGCGGTGCCGCTGTTCCCCTTCGCCTTCTCTGCTCCGTAGGTGGGGGAGAGCGTGAATCCCAGGGCACTCATCGGTGTTTGGATCATGTTCACTACCTGCTTTCCGATTGTGTAGAAGCCAACAGCAGCTGGGCCAGCGAACAACCCGATCAGCACTTTATCGAGATGATTGTCAATAACGTGTGACGATTGAGTGAACGCGATCGGGATACTGTAGTTGAAAATGCGGCGATTGAGTCCCGACTCCACGGTGGAAACATCGGATATTCTATACTTTGTGGCGTAGATATACACTAGTCCAGAAGATGACACGAATGCGAAACCCAGGACGTAGCCAGCAAGAGCCCCGATGACCTCAAATCCGGCTAAGACAAATCCAATCACTAGGATCAGCCTCCCTATTTTGTGGATGATCTTGAACGTTGACGCCGTCTGAATCTCTTCGAAGCCCTGTAACGCTGCCCTCACGAACGCTGTGAGTGTTCCGAATATAATGAACAGACCGCCGAGGACAGCGATCGATCCGAGTTCCCCGGCACCGATGAGGACGGCTATCCGGTCTCCGAATATCACAAAGACGGTGCTCACGATGCTTACGGTGAGTAAATTGTATAAGAACGCAAATCGTAGAACGTGTGGAACCTGTCCTCTGTCGCCTTCCTTGTACTCCGCGATGAACCGGCTGGCTGATTTTGGGATACCGAAGACACTCATCAATTTCCCGATCGTAAATACAGAGATCGCGAGGAACAACAGGCCGTACGAGTCGGGATCGAGAAGTCGGGCCAGAATGACCGCCAGTAGGGCGCCGGTGACGGCACTGACAACTTGCGCTCCGAAGGCGTATTTGAACCGATCCCCTAACCGACTCGCCAAACTCATTTGGGATTTATTTTTGGATAGAATCAGGGATACTTGGTCGTTTCTTTTCCCTGCTATTCCGATTTCTGCCATTGAGTTACAAGTTGGTCGTTATCGTTCAACATATCTGGATTCCCGCTGAGATTGGAATGATATCGATATCGAACACTGCTATTCTACACGAGTCACTTCCGCACAGGTCGTTGAAGTAAGTTATCACCGCATCCTCAGCCGTTCAGAGTCGGTATCTCTCATTCCGATTCAAAATTGGATACCAGAGACATTTTACATGCTTGTACTCACTACACTAGTGAGATGCCCGGCGTTAGTCTATTTCATTCGAAGACCCCCGCGACCAACACCAACTCTACTATCGAGTTAGATTCCCTCCTCTTTTTTGATCACTACTCCGAAACGATCGTCTTCGAAGGCCAGTCGTCGGCTGTTGGATTCACCGGGTACGAGAGTTATCCAGTTGCTACGTACGAAACAAACGACTATTTGGTTCTCTTGGAAGGACACCTGTACGACGTCTCGGATGTACGATCGGCATCGCTCTTCGTGGCCAAAAAGCTCTTCAACGAAGACATGGAGTGGCTCTTGGAGTGGCTCCTGGATCGAGACGCGGAATTCGTTCTCGTAGCCGTCGAGAAGGATAGCGGTGATACGGTCGTGCTGAACGATCCACTCTCAAGGTTGCCGCTCTACACGTATTCTGACGAGGACGCGATTTACTTATCGAGGGAAATTGCCTACATCCTGGAAACAGCCGACGTCGAGCCTGATTCGATGGGAATCGCTCAGTACCTCCTGTTCGGGTATCCCCTCGGCAAACGGACTCTGTACGATGGTGTTACGCAGGTGCCGCCAGCATCATTCATTCGGCTCTCCGACGGTGAGATTCGGTCCCAACAGCTATCCCAGATCGACATTGAGGCGAAGAGACACGCTGACAAGTCGATCGACGAGAACGCAGCCAGGCTCTCGGATCTCATCGCGTCTTCGGTACGACGACGTGCCAGCTCGGGTACGAATGTCGTTTCGCTAAGTGGCGGACTGGACTCCCGCGCGCTCGCAGCGTGTATGACTGCCAACGAGCTCCCATATGTCGCCGCCACGTACAACAGAGGAGCTGGTACGGCATCGGAGGTGCAGGCCGCCGAGGAAGTCATGTCTGTCTTGGACGGTGAGTGGCACGAGTATCAACTTGAGGGGCCCACCGCTGAGTATAGCGATCGGTTGCTGGAACTGAAACGCGGTATGAACACCGTGGGAATGGCATACATTCTGGAGTTCTTCGAGCGGTTACGATCCGACTTCGAAGACGGCATAACCTACTTCACAGGGGACGGTGGCGCCAAGTTTTCCTCCTGGACACCGCCACGGAATTTCGACTCCAACGACGACATCGTCGAGTATCTCCTCGCCGATCAGACCCGGTTCTCCATGGAGCTCGTCGAGAAGCTCTCAATCCACTCTCGGGACGAGATCGAAGCGAGCATTCACGAGCGACTTGAGTCGTACCCTGAATCGGACGCTGGGCAGCGCTTCGTTCACTTCTTGATCAAAGAACGCAGTCTCAAGTGGGGATATCACGGGGAAGACCGAAATAGATACTACTTTTGGAGTGCCGCGCCGCTCTATGCGTATCCGGTATTCGAGTACGCGATGTCCGTTCCGGACTCTCAGAAGAAACAGAACAAACTGTACTCTAGGATCATCGAATCGTATTCTGCCGACGTACTTGACGTTTCGTACGTGAACTATGGTGCACCAGTTGGAAGTCTGGAGTACAAACTCAAGAGTTTGATATACGATTTAGCGTCGAAACAACCATCTCTCCGCGAAACTCTCATCAAGAATTTCGTTCGGTCTGACTCGAAAGTCGATGAAGTGACTGCACAATCAATTCAGGATAATGCACATATTGTCGATGAATATTCGAATGTTCTCTCGCCAGCTACGATTAGTAAGTTCACCGATGAGGAAACTCCCCCCTATTCTCCAAAAGCATCGAAGTATTTGTTGACAGTGTTACTAGTGATGAATGATTTATAAAACGACCTGTGAATCGTGTTGGCGAGTGTGAGTGTAGAAACGACGTTACCTAAGATTTTTCGACCCACAGTAGTTCGTCATCTCCATTGTCGTACACGGTCGCCTGGTGAATTGGGTTCAATTGGCCGATTGGCACTCTGCCATGCACTGTTGCAGCCCCTTGTTCAAAGTGGATAACATACATAGCTGGCTTTTCACCCATGTACTCGCGGTTTGCGACTAACACCGGATCTTCCGAAGCGAATGATTGTGGGTCACCGTAGTCCATGGAAAGTGTACTTGAGGTGTACGGGTATCGAGCATCACTTGCAATACGGACAGTTTGAGGATCAAACTCGGTGGTGTGTTCCCCGAGGGCCTGTTCGGTATCGGTGATACTAAGTCGGGCTGCACTGAACCCGTCATCGAGATACGGATTGTCGGCCGATGCAACCGCTGCACCGCCCATAAACACAACAAAGGGTACCAAGAACGTCACGAGTAATACGGGAACTGCGGTCTCCGTACGCGGCAGAATTGTACCGATCTGTCTGGCGACGAAAACGAGTCCGGGTGCAGCAAAAATGACGAGCAGAATGTACGTGAAAGCCCACCACCGACTCGGGATGAGGTTCCGCATCCCTATTACGGGGAAGGCGAGAGTGAGAACCAGGAGAACGGTAACGCTGACACCAATACAAAGTGGAACGAATATCGAATCTTTCTCGTCACTACTGTAGAGCCAATATAACGCTCCGAGAATGGCGAAGAAAAGCAGCAGGGACGATCCGAGCAGTTGAATATCGGCCATGGCTGCCGCACCGCCGGAGCTGATAGTCGGATCGTCGGGGAACGACAACTCGGCCCTTGAATCCGTCTCTGCCATCAGGAGCGATGCTATAAATGTTCCGAGAACTCGTTGGAAAAAGGACTCGCTACCATCCGGACCACCGTACCCAGTTATCATGAAGTCAATCAGCACGGCGAGTCCGGTGAAAAGTGTGATGTGGATAACATTTGCTGGAATTCGGAACGTATACACGACGATCGCGATCGAGAATCCGATCACCAGTACAGCGCCGATGAACAGACTAATCTGGTGGGTGAGCATGAGTGCCGCGATTGATCCGGCGAACACGCCGAACATTCGCGCGTCCCCCTTCACATAGTATAGAAGGAGGGATAACAGCGATATCGAGAAGAGTGCGATTCCGAGCGAGGTCGGGATGAGGTGGACGCCCCAGTTTATCGCCTCGTCGGACCCAATGTAGAGTAAACTCGCGAGTAGCGCGATCTGTCGATTCCAGAGTCGGTTGGTGAGAACGAAGACGACGAGAGCGGGAACGATAACGACGGAGAGCATCGTCGTGAGGGTCAGGGCTTCCTTCGTTCCGACGCCGAAAAGCATCTGCCCCTGTGCCGCCTGTACGTGGTACATCGGGGCATAGAAATATTTACTCGCAGCGAACGTGTTGAGCGTCCCGTCTGCAACGATCGATTGAATGTGGTAGGTGTGACCGTAAATGTCCACGCCGATGTACTCCCTGCTCGCGTGCAGTGCTGTGACCCTCGTCGTCAACCCCGCGACGCAAACAAGGAGTAACGCAACGGACGTCCTTCCATCGCCGATGATGTACAGCCCTACCAGCAGGTACAACGAAAAGGTCAGGTAGAACACCACCTTCGTCCTCCAGAACCCTGCTTGGTAGTATTGGACGACGAGCAGCGAAAGCACGAGTAAGAAGCCGATCAGGACGTATTTTCCGCTGTCGTGGTTGTGAGTAAAGTTACCCACCGTCTGCCTGTTTCTCAACAGGAGAAAAAAGGCAGCACCGAGAAGCAACGCCGACGGATAGAGGACCGTGTAGGGGTTTCGGATGATCGTGGAGAAGTAAAGTCCGCTAACCCCGATCAGAATGAGGACAGCCGAGAGAAACGTTGTGTTCGTCAGCTGCTGGGTAAATTTGTGAGGCTGAGCATAATTCATACCTCAGTTAACCTCCGTTGAGGGCCTTATCGTACACTTCTATGATACCGTCAGCCATAGCCTCTAAACTGAGGTCGGTAGCATATTCTCGACCATTCGAGCGGCGGCCACTGCAAAGAACGTCGGTCAACGCGGTGACGAGCTCCGACTCTGACTTGCTTACGTAACTATTCTCAACCTCTTCAAGTCGATCGTGTAGGGGGCCGACATCGGTCGAAACCACAGGGAGGTTACACGCCATTGCTTCTTTTACTGAATTTGGGAACCCCTCTCGACGCGACGTGAGCAGGAGTGCATCAGCGGCGTTCATGTACAACGGTACGTCTTCGTGTTCAACGTCGTTCACCACCTGTAATTCTATCGGCGTGGATACCTCACTTCTTACCTCCTCTACGACGCGCTCCGCCAACGGATAGTTTTTGACTCGCCGGGACAGTTTGTACGGGAAAAGGACGTGTTTGGTTTCTCGGTCCCAACCGACGGCCGAACGGGCTTCAGACTGGGACATCGGTTTGAACTGGTTCAGGTCGATTCCGTGGGGAATTACGTGCGCCTCATAGCCGAGTTCCATCTCCATCTGGGGACTCATCACGATAATCTCGTCACAGTATTTCCCAAATCGTTTGGTCACCTCGCCGACGCGGCCTGTCAGATCGGACCCCCAGAGTGATAACACAATGGGTCGATGCGGCTGTGCGAGCGCAAACGGCGTCATTAGCCCGTAATTGGCGTGGACTACGTCGTATTCATCCCACGACTCTCGTAACAGACTGGTATAAAATTTCAAATAGTCGATCTTGCTTCGGTCAATTTCAATTCGTTCTGCCCGTTTTGACGACTGCTGAGGTGGGAATACATGAGTAAAATCAACACCTTGTTCTTCTAGCATTTCCGTTTGCGTTTTATAAAATCTGGCGTGACGATTTGTCACGAGTGACAGTACCTTCATAGTAGCAATTGGTTCCTATACTATACTAAATCCTGATAATACACACTTCTGTCTACTGCTTGTTGGAATGTGAGAGCCTAATCTCATTGACATATTTTTCTAACGGATCATCCTAACGTATTCGCCAGTCAAGATTGCACTCTATCCAGAATTAACGCCGTACCATAATCTTTTCGATTATTGAATCGGATGTAGATATTTACTTCCCGACTTCTGGGATACTAAAATGGTCGCTCCAATCGTGGTTTCCGCATTTGTCATGATAAGACTCAATCAATGACTTACTGCTTGTTTGGTAAGATACTACCTCTGTGGTAGAATTTTCAGCCTTTTATCAAGGCCTATCCCTCGAAGAATGTGGTTTATAATGCCATAGGCAATGGTCTTCTTCCAACTTATTTTTGAGTAATATCGTCCTCCAGCATGGTCTCTCCCCTCATACCCTGTGTCTGTCAACAAAATTGACTCTCGAACCAAGGCCGCGGTCAGTTCAGTATACCGCTGCATGATATCGAACGGTGTGTCGAACAGACTGATATGAAATTGCTGCCTACACACAATTCGCCCCTCATCGAGTTCCTCGGTCATATGGTGAATGGTCGCCCCGCCATTTTCTTCTGCGTGAGCCCACTGAACTCGATAGACACTTTGGCCCTTATAATCAGGCAAGTAGGAACTATGACAGTTGAGAGCGGCCTTCGTAGGGAAATTTAGTGTCTCCGAATCGATCTTCGCTGGCCAGCCGCAGGCGACTATATACTCTGGGTCGTCAACCACTTCATCGATGGCGTCCACTGGGTTGGCCACGTTATTGGTGACCACGGCTTCTATACCCCGTTTCTTGTAGTACTCCTGGTGATCGGAGCTGGAGAGAACGACACTCAAGTCGTTTCTCTCGCAAAAATCAGTATCACGGAATAGTATGTCTAGTACGCGTTTCCCCTTACCGTCTGGTGGTGTCAGGAATACAACTGACTTCGACTTAGGGTAAGAGTTCATTCGCCGCAATTGCGGAGGTGATACAGCATTACACTTACGATTGGTATCTACTTTCACCAAAGATTCGTAGAGAATACAATGTCTTCACCTACGAATAGCACCTCCAGTCTACCGAAGTTAACTGATTAATTTCCAGTAGCTAAGTAAGCACCCTGTCGACTGTTCGCTCAATACAGGCTCTTCAGAGATATAGCGTGCTGGATGACCGTGACAACCCCATTGATATTCAAATTAGTGTATAAGGATAAATTGTTGATTCAAGTAAGGGCATGGAGGCACAATGCAAAGGGGTCACACTCCATCTTCAGGTCTCCAGCTGATGTGGAAACGAATATTAGAAGTGGAGCCAACGTCAAATTGAAATGAGTGCATCTGGTGAATCACTAGATAGTGTCGACTCACCGTGAAGAATCACGTCGCTCGAGGTGTCACGCTGGAATGATGGTGACTGTATCCGTGAGAAAGCCGATGGTAACGAACGGAGTGGCCTATATCAGGGGGGCTCCCAGATACTACACCCCGGCGCAGTATAGCGATTCACCAAAGCTAAATTAGTCAATTTATCGACTGTTAATGAATTGGACAACTGTATCTGTTCGAGGTTTGTATTGATTCACAATCTGCATGCAAGTGCCCAAGGTAATGTTACTCGGCGGTGAGACACTGCATTCTCTACGGATAGCGGCTGAGGTCAAACGTGATACCGGTGCTTCGATCACTGGGATTGGCAAATCACGAGAGAGTCGTTTATTACGCTCAAGGTACTGTTCTACCATAGACACGCTCTCTGAATCAGAACGAAAAAACCGAACAGCACTCCTAACACTCATAGATCGGTACGAACCAGATGTTGTTATTCCAACTGGATACGAAGAGACCGAACTACTGGTGGAATACAGAGAGAGCGTTAGGCAGCTAACGAATGTTTGCCTTCCACCTCGGCAATCGTTCGAAACAGCCGTATCCAAACAGCAGGTCTACGAGATCGCCGCAGATGCTGACATCGATACGCCGACCGATTTCACTCAACTGGTGACCGATAATTCTCCGGAAACAATTGCAGAGAAGCTTGAATACCCGCTCTTCCTCAAAGCGTCAAAGGAGACCGGTGGAAACGTTACAGCAAAGGTCAAATCCAGTGACTCATTCTGCGAAAAGTATTATGAAATCGACGCTCAGATCGATGATGGTGAGGTATTAGTCCAGGAGTACATCGAAGGAGAAAATCACACCTATGGGTTTTGTTTTCTCTTCGACCATGGAGAGCCAGTACTCTCGTTCGCCCATAAGGAATTACGATCTGTACCGAGGGAAGGCGGGAGTGGTACGCGAGTTCGGTCGTATCACGATGACTCACTCACCACAGCGTCGATTCGTTTGCTTCGTCGCCTTGACTGGCATGGCATTGCAATGGTTGAATACGTGAAGCGAAGAGACGGATCGTTTGTTCTCATGGAGATCAATCCGAAGTTCTGGGCCTCTTATGCATTGGCGAGTCAATGTGGATATCGCTTCGCTTCCCACTTGATCGAACTGACCTTAGATAAGTCCTTTCGCATCGAGCCGATGGTCAAAAAGAAAAATATGGAAATGGTCTTTCCTTTACGCGAGTTCAACCATTACCTCCTCAACCGAGATGAGGAGTCCTTTCTAGAATGTACGTCGGCGATGTTCTGGCCGTCTGCATCGTGGGATATCGATTTCCGCGACCTCAGAGCGTGGCTAACGCTTCCACGCCGTTTTAGTTCATGAAATGGGTTCGTTCATGTCATACCACTTTTCGCAGGGGCCTACCCAGGCTCCCAATTGCAAAGCTTCTTTGATTATTCGCCTGTATAGGTCTTTGTATCCTGGAAATTCGTCTTGGTTAAACATACGGGGGTGCCACAAAATAGTCATAACAGAATTATTGTCTTTCGCAACATATAGTAAGTCCTGACACCTATTCCAGGCGTGTTTCAGGTCATCAGAAGAGTCCATTGTAGCTATTTCCATTACTGTCAATGGAAACACAACAAAATCATCGTTAAAGGGCCGCAGGGTCCCATAACCATATTCGAATCCAATCTTCTCACTTGAGCCCAAGGATGCGTCGTATTTCAAACCTATCTTCTTTTGATATTTCCAAGACTCTGGCTTTTTCAAGTTCAAATAATGCTGACGCCCACCGACAATCTGGTGGCCAAGAATCTCCTCAAGTGTTTCTTTTTCGAACTTTAGTCTTTCAAGGTCATCGTACGATTCGTATGAGCCATGGAGACCGACTTCCCATCCTCCGTCGTCCAGCATCCGAATTACATCGACGATTTCGTCGCTGGTTATGTCGTACCGCCCGGCAAACAATTTCCAGTTTTTCGGATCAATCCAGTCTCTGGGGTCCTTGTCTCTGAGGAGCCGCTTTTCGTTCAGGAAGTAAAATGATGAGCGGACTCCTAGCTCGTCCTCGAGAGCCATGATCTCCTCGAACTGCCAATACGGGCGCTCCGAGGTCACCAAAGGTTTCAGGTGTGACGGATCTCGCTCTTTCAGAGCGTAATATGGTGCTTGGAACGTCTTGTATGGCCGATCAACATCGTGTGTTAAACAGAGGGCGAACTCAAAATCTTTAGGCAAATCTCCGTTCATTCTCCAAGCATTATCTTGACCTGATCAGTAATGAAGCCAGTCGTGTCTATTTTATCTTTTAACATATTTTCTCTCCGCTGATGCCACACCTTCTCAGAGGTGTTTAACAATGATACTGCTTTTTCTAGGCCTCGTTGATGCCGGCCCTCGCCATTAAAATTATATAGGAGTTTGTATTCTTCCTCTAATTCAGAGAGTACACCAGCTCTGAGTGGTGAGATAAAGACTGAGGGCGTTCCTAGCACAGCACTTTCTATCGCCATAGTGCCACTCTCTCCTACGAACAAGTCAGCATAATACATCAAATGATGTATCCGGTGCGGTGAAACAGAAATTACGTACTCTTTGAATGTCGGGGGCAATTCACTTTCTGACGTAATTAAGACTCGTGCTCCTTGGTTTTCTAATTTAGAAATATACCTATTAATGTTGGAAATACCTTCTTTACCAAGGTCATGGATTGCATCCCAGGCGACTAATCTAATAATTACTAGTGTATCACTCTCATCAGCGTTTATTTCGTCTAATACGGTTGGATCTGGCGAAAATCGCTCAGGATGTAGATATGAAAGTTCGTGATATCCCGGATACCGAACTTGCCGGTCGTTTATATTTTCAGTATAGGAAACTGGAGTACATATCCGATCAGCGAACGGAAATGTGATTCGGTTTTGTATTGTTGCGTGCTCTGTGTCAGTAAACACCAAGGATTTCGCTTTATTAAATGTTGAGGCGTGAGATGCTGCAGTCCCACCTACTGCAGCAATGAGATCTGCTTCGAATTCTCGAGCTGAGCGCAGGGTGTTTAAACCATATTTGAGTTGGTCTATAGCACCAATAGGTCCATCTTCTTTCTGACTGAGTATGACGTCAAACTCATGTCCGTATTGATTAAGCAAATTGATCACGAGATCCTTATCCCGAATGATGATTTTAGTTTCTAATCCCTCTTCTTCACACTCCCCTAAAAAATTCTTGAAGAAATGTACGTGGGCAGGGTGTGATATCTGGACAAGAACCCTACCTTCCTTCATAACTTACCACCCCCGATCAAAGATAAACCGCCGTTTTTCTGGATCGGTCAGGAACCGCAGGCTCTGGGCGACGGTTCCGAGGACCGGTTTCGGATCCCGAATGGACAGTGAGCCGTAACATTGCGACGAGCGGTCGAACTGTACGAGATCCCGCATACCGTCCCAGGTACTGTCGGCGTTCATCGCCCACAGGATCTCGTTCGGGAGTACCCAGCGGTAGGTGAGCTCCGTCTCGTACTCCGTAACTGGATCCGGCTCGTCTCCGGCCGCCAGCCTGGAAATAAGAGTTGGAAAGTCGACGCCAGCCGAGATCGCCAACTGGACTGGCATCCAGAACCGAGGGTTGACCTCGAGCAGCCGCGGCGTTCCGTTCTGATCGATGATAAACTCTACTTCTGCCGGCCCCATCCAACCGGCCTCCCGCAGCAGCTGTTTCGCGTACGTCTTCGCCTCTCGATCGTCAGTACTTTCACCGACGACGGTGGGACCGCCACTGAGCGGATACTCCTTCACTCGTTCGTACGAAAATTCACCCACCGTCCGCTGTTCTCGGTCGAACAACACGCACGCCGTCGTGTACCCGCACTTCTCGATATACTCCTGTATCATCGGCGTCCCGTATTGGGAGGAGACCAAGTCGACGGCCTCGTCGAACTCTTCAGGATCCTCGACGTACTGGATACCGCGTGATCCGGAGCTGCGTCGCGGTCGAACGAGAACCGGATACTCGACCGCGTCGCAAATCTGCTCGAGCGGCGTCTCTTCCGGGAACCAGGTGTCTGGCGTCGGCACGTCCGCCCGCTGGGCGATCTTGACGGTCTCGCCCTTGTCCATTAACGGGTCAAGCACGTCGTAGGGTGCCACGAAGACGTTTGTCACCTCAGAGAGCGTCTCACGGTACTTCGAGAGCAGGATGGTCGTGTGGTCCCGGACCGGCACCACGAGATCGTATCCCTCCTGTTCGCAACCTGCGTGGAGGTACTCGACGAACCCGTCGGGGTCGTCCTCGGGATCCGGGTACTTCACTCGGCCGTCGACGTATTTCGAGTACGACGAGAGGTTGTGTTTGAACGATTCGCCGCAGTGAATCGTGTACCCCTTCCTGCTGAGCGAGCGAATGATTGCCAGAGCCGCGAGTGACCGGCCATCGGTAACGAGAGTGTTAAAATCCATTGGAGGATCGGAACTGGAAATCTAATCAAACATCTTTTTCCAAACCACTCTATTACGTGTTACGGATCGCAACTCAAAAGAGTGTGAAGAGGTACGCTTCAACCAATATGACGTCCGTTCCGTCTCGAGATATCCTCGTACTCCTTTCGTCGAACGGATTGAAATCTAGAATTGTCCTTGAACACCTGCTGGAGGACAGCTGGTTCGTCGATCAATTCGACCTAGGTGCGGTGGTCGATCGGACGGACGGGGAGGTCCCCAAGATCCTCTCGGAGGCAAACGTTCCTCACGAGGTCGCTTCCGCTCCAAAAACTCCGGTGGAGGAGATGCTGGACGTCTTTCCCAATGGGCCAGAATATATCGTATCTGTCGGTTGGAGTCACTACGTCCCGCCGGACGCGATTGAGCTGGCCTTGATCGAGTCTCTGAACTGTCACGGATCGTATCTCCCGGAGTACCGCGGTCCGAACGCCTACAGAGCAACATGGGCCAACGGACGTGAAACGGGTGGTGCGTCGGTCCACGTCATGACCGATGAGTTCGACGATGGTCGGATAATCCGCCGCGAGCGCTTCAACATCGGACCGTTCGATACGCCGCGGGAAATCGGCTATAGGGCGTCAGAACTCACCGCCGGACTTGTTCGCGAATCGATCCTGCTGATTGAGTCCGGCTACGAGGGGATCGAGAACGAGGGCGGCAGCTATTACGAGCGGATCAGTTGGCCCAAAACCATCGTCCATGGCTGCATTAACAATCTGGCACGTCTCTCTGGCGTCGACTGGCGGTGGGAGATCGACCCCAGATAGCGAACTACGCTTTCGACGAAGCCTAACACGTATTGATGGAACCCAGTGCACCACAGGGAACCAGCGGAACGTCGACTCGGTCCAATAATGTTCGAATCCGCCGCTCTGCCTGCGCCCCCTTGAACAGCCAGTACGCGGGTCTGCGCCGCGTGTTGCCGACTTTCGGGAACGTCTCGCGAGCTATGTCTACGGGGTGAAAGTAGAATACAGAGTCGCCGCGCCGCAGGCTCTGGCTCACTCCGGCCTGAACGACGTGTCGGCCGAAGATCCGAATCAAGGGCCCACCGGCCGCGGGAATTTTCCCCACCTTCACGTCGTAGTACGGCCAAGGGAGTTCGACGAGGTCCCGGTCGCCGCCTGGATTCAGCGACCCCTGCCGGGGCGTGTACGGCGTCGTTTCCACGGCACTCAGCTCCTGATCCGTCTTGTTGTACAGCGAGTTCCGCGCAACTGACGAGTCGTACTCGAAGCCGACGTCCTCGAGCACGTCGAGCACCCACCCGCCAATGTACGCGCCCGGTGCCCGATATCCCGTCACCCGCTGGCCGGAGGCGTCCTCGAGCTTCGTCTTCGCCGTTCGGAGCCGCTCCGAATACTCGGCTTTCGTAAACCGCGGCTCCTTCGTGTCGGGATCGATCGTACACTCGTGGTGCAGCCCGTGGCAGCCGATCTCGTGGCCGCGGTCGGCGATCGCCTCGACCAGGCCGGGATAGTTGTCCACCACGTCGGCGACCACGAAGAACGTGGCCGTGATCTCGAGGTCGTCGAGCAGCTCGAGCGTGCGGTGGGTCGGCTCCGTCAGGTAGTCGTACTCGTCGTCCCAGTCGTCGAAGAACTCGTGGACGTCTTCGTACGCCGAGAACGACGAGCCGGTGACCGCCGGAACGTGGTACCAGTCTTCGACGTCGACCGAGACGGCGAGCGCGCTCTCGCCTTCGGGGATCGAATCACCGTCCGGATGTTCTCGATCGCGCTCGTCGTACTCGAGTTCGAGCTCCGACGGTTCCTCCGTGCTCGCTGCGACCTCGGCCCGATCCTCGAACTCGGCTTCAGTCACGAATCTGCACCTCCTTGCTCTCGTTCACCTGCATGTCGAATAACATAGCGAACATGAGGAACATGCTGCCCATGGTGAACAGCATGAGACTCAGCGACGCCCGAACGAACAGCGACGCGCCCAACATAAACCCGGCGTACAGCGACCAGAACCCGCCGAGCACTCCCAGCAGGACCGTGCCGGCCCCGAAGAAGTAAAACAGCGCGAGCGGGTGGAAATCCAGCACGAGGTACTTCACCTTCAGCCGCCACAGGAAGTTCCGCAGCAGCATCCAGGACACCCGCCTGATGTACGTCGAGTACTCGATCGAGGACTCCTCGTCGCCGTACACCGCGGGCATCGCGACGTCGGCCACCCGCATCCCCTTGGCGTTCAGCTTCACGAGCAGGTCGTTGCAGTAGCCGTAGTACTCGTACATCCCGGAGATGCCGACGTTCTCGAGGGCGTACCTCGAGATCGCCGTGTAGCCGTTCTGGGGGTCCATCGTCTTCCAGTAGCCCGAGGAAATCTTCGTCAGGAACGTCAGGATGGAGTTGCCGAAAAAGCGCCACTTCGACATGCCCGAGCGGTACTCCCGGTACAGCAGCCGGTTGCCCTTCGCGTAGTCCGCGCGGTCCTCGACGATCGGATCGAGGAACGTGTGCAAAATACCCGGATCCATCTGGCCGTCGCCGCCCATCACGGCGGTGACGTCGATCTCGTCCGACAGCGCGCGCTGGTAGCCGGTCTTGATCGCGCCGCCGACCCCGCGGTTCGTTTCGTGCTGGATCGGCACGACGCGCCGGTCGAACCCGCCGTCGGTCACCACCGTCGCCCCCTCGGCCGTCGGGACGCTGTCCTCGTCGTAGTGGACCGTCGTCGCGTCTTCGTTGACCCGCGCGGCGACCCGCTGGATCTCGTCCCACGTGCCGTCGGTCGAGCAGTCGTCGATGACGTAGACGCGGTCGACGTACTCCGGCATCGTCTCGATCACGTCGCCGACGAACCCCTCCTCGTTGTACGCCGGCACGACGACGCCGATGGTGTGTTCTCGATACATGGCTCACTCGTCGTAGCCGCTTCCGATCGTGTACTGCCGCCACTCCCCGTCCACGTCCGAAAGCGTCTGTCGCCCGTCGATGACCACTGAAATCTCATTACTCTTGCGATGAAGGTCATCCCAGTCGATACCATCGAACTCCTCGTGGGGGGTCACCAGCACGACGGCGTCGGCTCCGACCGCAGCGACCTCCTCGAGCGACACCTGCTCGAGCGCGAATTCCTCGACGGAATCCAGCACGGGATCGACGCCGTACACCTCGGCACCCGCCTCGGTCAACGCCTCCGAAATCGGAATCGACGGCGAGGCGCGGATCTCCTCGACGCCGGGCCGGTAGGTCAGCCCCAGAATAACGACGGTCGCCCCCGAAATCGATTTGCCGTCGGCCCGCAGCCCCTCGCGAACCTTGTCGACGGTAAACGAGGGCATCGCGTCGTTCACCTCGCGGGCCGTCTCGAGCAGCGGCGTTGGGCTCTCGAAGGGCTCGATCAGGAAGTACGGATAGTACGGAATGCAGTGGCCGCCGACGCCCGGGCCGGGCGCGTGAATGTCACAGAACGGCTGGGTGTTGGCGATCTCGATCGCCTCGCGAACGTCGATTCCCAGCTCGTCGGTACACCGCGCCAGCTCGTTCGCCAGCGCGATGTTCACGTCGCGGTACAGCCCCTCGAACACCTTCACCGCCTCGGCGGTCGTCGCGTCCGACACCGTGTACACGCCCGCCGAGTTGAGCTCCTCGTAGACGGCCGCCGCCGCGTCGGTACTCGCATCGTCTACCCCACCGACGACCTTCGGGTACGCCCCACGGATGTCCTCGAGCGCCCGCCCCGACGACGTTCGCTCGGGACAGAACGCGAGCCCGAAGTCGCCGCGCGACAGCCCCGACGCCTCCTCGAGCGCGGGCAACACCCGCCGTTCGGTCGTCAGGGGCGGAACGGTGCACTCGATCAGGACCAGATCGTCCGGCTCGAGCCCCCGTCCGACGTCCGCCACCACGGCGTCCAGCATCGCCAGGTCGGGCTCGTTCTCGTCGGTGATCGGCGTCGGAACGATCACGACGTGGATCGACGCCGAGGCCGCCGCGTCCCGCGGCTCCGTCGTCGCCTCGAGCGCCCCGTCGTCGACCAGCTCGGAGACCAACTCGGCGAGTCCCGGCTCGCGTTTGACGTGACAGCCGCCGCTCGAGACGGTCTCGACGACGGCCGGATCGACGTCGACGCCGGTGACGGTTCCCGACGTCTCGGCGAAGACCGCCGCGAGCGGGAGCCCCATCTTCCCGAGCCCGTACACGGCGACCGGTTCGTCCCCGGAGCGAAACCCCTCGCTCGTCTCCTCAATCATCGCCGACCACCGGCGGCTGCACCGGCGTCTCCGTCGCCCCGTCCTCGATCTCGAGGGCGACCGACAGCGCCTGCAGTCCGTCCTCGACGGTCACCTCGGGGACGCGGTGTTCGTCGACGACGGTGACGAACGACTCGAGCTCCTCGCGAAGCGGCTCGGCGGTCGAGATCTGCGGTCGTTCGACGATGCTCTCGTGTTTGAATCGGACGTCGCCGTTGTCCTCGATGTACTCGGGAACCGAGTTGCGGTGGATCTCGATGGACTGGTCGATGTAATCGAGTTCGATGAAACACTCCTCGGCGGTGATTTCGAGCGTCCGGACCTTCCGCTGGGTCTTTCGACTCGCGGTCAGTGACGCCATCGTGCCGTCGTCGAACGACAGCAGGGCTGCGGCGTGGCGGTTCGCGTCGACGCCGGCGCTCTGGACCGACTCGAGCTCCGCGTCGAGCAGTGCCAGGACGACGTCGACGTCGTGGATCATCAGATCGAGCACCGCGCTGTCGTCGATCTCGCGCCGCGGCGGCGGGCCGAGTCGCTGCGACCGTACGCTGACGATCGAGAGGTCCGAAACGATGTCCGAAAGCGCCTGCACCGCCGGGTTGAACCGTTCGATGTGACCGACCTGGACGGGGACGTCGGCCCGCTCGACGCGGGATCGCAGCTCGTCCGCCCGCTCGAGGCTTCCCAGCACGGGCTTTTCGACGAACGTCGCGACGGTGGCGTCGAGACACTCCGTCACCGTCTCGTAGTGGTACTGCGTCGGGACGACGACCGACACGGCGTCGACGGATCGCAACAGCTCCGCTTGCCCCATCGCCCTGACGTCGTGTTTGGCCGCGACCTCCGCGGCGCGGATCTCGTCGACGTCCGAGACCCCGACTAGGTTCGCCTCCGGTAACTCGTCGTACACGCGCGCGTGGTGTCGTCCCATCGAGCCGACGCCGACGACGCCGACGTCGATGTGCCCCTCACGCACCATAGTCGTCGATCACCTCCGCGATGCGATCCGTCTCGTCGGCCGACACGGCTGGATGGACCGGAAGCGAAACGACTTCCCTCGAGGCGGCTTCGGCGATCGGTGCCGAAGCGCTGACGCCCTCGTAGGCGGGCTGTTCGTGGATGCAGGTCGGGTAGTAGACGCCGGTCCCGACGCCGTTCGACTCGAGCGACTCGGCCAGTCCGTCCCGGTCCGTCGATCGAACCGTGTACTGGTGGTAGACGTGCTTCGTGCCGTCGGGCTCGACGGGGAGTACCACGTCGTCGGTCTCGATCGCCGCGCTCAACCGCGCCGCGTTCTCCCGTCGCCGTTCGATGAACGTCGGCAGCCGCTCGAGTTGCGCCCGGCCGATCGCGGCGGCGATCGAGGTCATCCGGAAGTTGTGTCCCACGGTGGCGTGTTCGTACGTCTCCGTCCGGCCGTGGTTGATGAACTGACGCGCTCGCCGTGCGACGTCGTCGCGGTCGGTCGTGAGTATCCCGCCTTCTCCGGTGGTCATGTTCTTCGTCGGGTAAAACGAGAAGCAGCCGGCGTCGCCGATCGAGCCGACGCGCTCGCCGCCGAACTCGGCCCCGTGTGCTTGCGCGGCGTCCTCGATCAGCGGCACGTCGAGCTCCGCCGCCAGCTCGCCCAGCGCGTCCATCTCGGCGGGCAGTCCGTAGAGGTGAACCGCCAGAATTGCGTCCACGTCCTCCGCCCGCGCGACCGCTCGCGCCGCGTCCGGATCGAGGTTGTACGTCGCGGGATCGACGTCGGCAAACACCGGTTTCGCGCCGACGTGTCGAATCGCGTTCGCCGTCGCCACGAACGAAAACGGCGTCGTCAACACTCGGTCGCCGGCTCCGATCTCGAGCGCCGCGAGCGCCGCGTGCAACGCGGTCGTCCCGTTCGACGTCGCGACGCCGTGGTCGGTTCCGCAGTACTCCGCGAACTCCGCTTCGAACTCGCGGACTTCCGGTCCGTCCGCGAGCATTCCGCTGTCGAGTACCCCCTCGATGCGATCTCTCTCGTTCCCCCCGATTTTTGGATCTGCGATTGGTATCATCAGATGTCGTTCTCCCCCTGGAGACTGTCAGGTAATCGCTCGTATCGTGCTGGTGCGCCGACGGCTAGTGTTTCCTCCGGCACGTCTTCGGTCACGACCGCGCCGGCCGCCACGAACGATCCCCTGCCGATCGTGACGTCCGGAAGTAGCGTCGCGTTCGCGCCGATCGAGACGTGGTCCTCGAGCGTCGGCCCCGTCAACTTGACGTCCTGACGGATCGGATACGGATCGTTCGTCAGGACGGCGTGGGGGCCGACGAAGACGTGATCGCCGATCGTCGTCTGCGACGGCACGTAGACGCCCGTCTGGAGGCTCACGCTCGAGCCGATCTCGGTTCGGCCGTCGATCACCGTCTTCGTTCCGACCAGTACGTCGTCGCCGATCTCGGTCAGCTCTCGGATCAGCGCGTGGTGTCCCGTCGCGAACCGATCGCCGACGATAACGTCGTCGTAGACGATCGTCCCCGATCGGATCGTCGCGTCCGCGCCGATGACGGGAGGGCTCGAGTCCTCGGCGTACTCGTATCCGACGGTTGCGCCGGGATCACCGCTGCGGTCGCTCGTCGCGTCAGGGTCGCTCGTCGATTCGTCCATTCGGTAGATACACCAGTTTGATACGATCTCTCGAGAGATACTGTTGCGAGATGATACATATAGCTACTGGTTGGCCCGTTCACCGTTTTTAACTGCGGAGAACATTCTTCTTTCGATAAGAAAAACTCGACAGCCTTATTACCGTACCAGCCCACCGATCGCAAACTGGATCCGTCGGAGCTCCCGTCGGCGGTACGTGGTCCGCGAGTACGTCGTTGCACCGATCGTCTCGCTCGCCGACCGGTGTCGCCGGATCGGACGGTGACGACGCGATATCCGCGTTCTCGAACGCGAGCGCTGCTAGTAGTCCCGTTTCAAGCGTCGACTGCTGAGCGAAATCGGACCCCACCGCATGATTTCGCTCATCTGTGCAGGCTTGGAACGCCACTAACCCCGTTCCGGGTGCCGACCGACGTGTCCTGACGTGACGATCTTTCGGTGGGACCGCGCCCCGTCTGTCGGTTCACCGGCAACGACTTCCAGTAGTCCGCTTGATTGGTCGAATCGACCCGCACAACGGAATCCGTCCCGTCCGTTCGGGCCTGGATCGCCAGTCGCTCTCGTTCCGATGCTCGAACGCACCGGTCACTCTCGTCGGCGATACCCAAAGGAGAATGGACGGTAGCCGTTGACGGTCACAGCGCTTTGGCACGCGAACCAGCGTCGGCACGACCGATACTAACCGCTCGATACGAACGGTGCGTAACTCGTTTCGACGACCACTACCGATTAGCGGGCGATGCGAAAGCGTCCGCTCCCGGTCACGGATACAGTCGGTGACCGAGGTCGTTGACGATTACCGAGGCGGAACGGCCGCAGTTCCGGCAAACGCTTTCCCCTGCCTCGGAGTCCCAGACGGGAGAGTGTTCCCCGTCGGGACAGACCGACGCTCGGTGTAGCCGCCCTTTCATCGGCCACCTCGACGGACGTGCCCGAACGGAGTACCGAAGCCACCCCGCGTGTTTCGTTCGAGTTCTGCTATCACTGCGCCGACCGCTTGCTGTGACGTCTTTTCGACGCGCGCCTTCCGATCCAGTTCGTTCGCTACTTCTGGGTCCCCCATCTCTCCATTCCCGAAATCCAGTACGATACGTTCTCTATTGAAAATACCCATTTCCAGAAATAATCACCGATCGTTTCTCTACCGTGATCGATCGAACCGATCACAACGCAAGGTTGTCGATCGGACAACGCTCGAGAGCGAACGGACGGATGCCGCTCGTATCCCGTAAACGGTTCGGGGTTCTCTCGAGTGCGTCGGCACCGGCCCGACGCCGTTCCCTTCCCGGCCGCGATCGATCGACGGCCACTCCGCTTCACGACGTTCCCTCGGAGGACGGTCGGTACTCGATCCGCGTACCCCTCCGCTGGACGACTCGAATACGGCGCTTTCTGGCGGAGAACGCCGGCGTACGCCGTCGATCCGCCACCACGCTTATACCGGCTCCGTCACATGGTCTATCTGCGAGGGGACGGGGGCATCACGTCGTTGCCAAAATGGCGATGCATCCGGAGGAGACATCATCCCTCGTCAACCGCCGTTTCGACGATCCACCTACTGGGGAAGTCATCGACGTCGCCCGTTTATCCGTTTACTGATCTACTGCGAGCCCGTTCGCAATCGCGCCGATCGCCGATCGCCCTCGAGCGAACGGCTCGCCTCCGCTGACTGAAACGCGCCGCGGACGACGCCGTACGTCGCGCCGAACGTCGCGCCGTAGACCAGGAGTGCGACCAGGCTTCCCCAGTGTACGAACGGAACCGAGAGTGCACTGCCGGAGACCGTTCCCAGCCAGAGGGGGACGCCGATGCCGACGCCGACGATCCAGCCGCCCGCTCCGAACGCGCCTCCGCAGACGGTCGTAACCGACGGCCGGACGCGCCGCGTTCCACCGAGCACCTCGAGTACCGGCCCCGAAAGCAGGCCGAGCACGACGCCGATCGGCAGCAGGGCGAGTCCGCCGACGAGGACGCTGTCGCTCCCGACGAGCGCGCTGACCGACCGAAATCCCTCCTGAACGCTCACCGCAACGCCCAGGGCGACTGTCGCGTACCCGGTCGCGACCGCGGTCGTGACGCTCCAGGCGAGGATCCGATCTCGCCCACTTCGAACGCTGAGCGCGTCGGGTCGCAGTCGACCCGTTCCCCAGAAGATCGCGACGGCGACGATGAACAGTGCGATCGAGGCGAAGACGCTCTCGAGGTACAGCGCGCGGATCGCCCCTCTGTCGAGGGTGTAGTGGAGGGCGAACAGATCCGCCCACGGCGAGTTGTGAAACGCGTACAGCCGCGATTCGAAGAGTGGCGTCACGTGATGAACGTCGGGGGCGAGCCCCCACAGGCCGCCGAGCGGGATCAGCCAGATTGCGTGCTCGCGATCGATTCCGTACCGCAGCGCGAGCGGAGCCACGAGCACCAGCAGGAGGGACGCGCCGACGAGAAAGTGTGCGATTGCGGGTGCCATCTCTGGCCCAGCAACGAGCGCCAGACGTAACACGCTATCGACTTACGCTGACTACTCGAGTATCACCCCGGGTCGAGGGAACGCTCGACCGACTTGACGTGACCGCTCGCCGTCTCGAGGTGCTCGCGTCGCGCCCTCTCGAGGCGATACGACGTCCAGTCGCCTCGAGAGGGGACGTCGCGTCTCCGCGCCCGCCATCCGAACGTCATCCCGACTCGAGCGCACGTTGCACCGGTTCCGTCTCCCGACTGTCGCCAAAGCGGATAGCATCCTTTATTTGCATCCCTCGTCACCTTTCGAATATATGTGGCCGCTCGGACACGCTGCGATCGCATACCTCTGTTATACGGCGGCGACCCGAGTCCGTCTCGAACGCCCGCCCGCCGCGATTCCGGTCGCTATCGTTCTCTTCGGGAGTCAGTTTCCGGATCTCGTGGACAAGCCGCTCGCGTGGTACCTCGGCGTCCTGCCGACCGGCAGAACGCTCGCTCACTCGCTTCTGTTACTGGTTCCCCTTTCGGTGCTCGTCTACGCGATCGCCGTTCGCGCCGAAAAGCCCGAGTACGGTATCGCCTTCGCGATCGGCGTGCTGTCGCACGCGCTCGTTGACACCATCCCCGCCCTCTGGGGTGGCACCGATCCATCCTTCCTGCTCTGGCCACTCGTCCCGGTCGAGCCCTACGAAAACGGTGCACCGACGGTGTTCGGGCTGTTACTCGACTCGCTCGGCGATCCGTACTTCCTCTCCGAATTCCTCTTCGCGGCGCTCGCACTGGTAATGTGGCGTCGTGACGGCTGTCCTGGAACGGAGCTACTCGAGACGCTCCGTCGACGGATTCACCGGCGAGTGGACGGCTGATATCGAGCGGTCCGATTCGTCTCCGACCACCGGGGTGGCTCCGGCTCCCGACGATTTGTTAGTGGAAATTAGTATCGACACCGAATGTGACAAGTACTCAGAGTGATTGTCTGTTTCAAATGAGTGAGAACGAGGGCGATACGGCGAACATTGTCGTCGACGCGTCGATCTCCAAGATCGACGATACATTCTTTCGAAGCCTGGTCGCGAACACGTCGGAGGGCCTGTTGACGATCGACGCGGAGAGCACGATCATCTTCGCGAATCGGGCGATCGAGGATATCCTCGGGTACTCCCCGGACGAGCTGGTGGGCTCTTCCAAACTAGCGATCATTCCCGAACGGTTGCGTCCCGTCCACGAACGTCAGTTGCGGAACTACATCGAAACCGGGGAGAAGAACATCGACTGGGACGGCGTTCGGCTCCCCGCGTTGCACAAGGACGGACACGAGGTCCCCGTTACGATCAGTCTGCGAGAACACGAGTTCGACGGGATGCGATTGTTCACTGGGATCGTTCGAGACGTCTCCGAATTAAAAGCGAAACGGGAACTGCTGGAAGCGCAAAACGAGCGGCTGCAGATGTTCGCTAACGTCCTCTCACACGACGTCCGGAATCCGTTGAACGTCGCACAATCGTACACGGAACTTCTCTCGGAGGACGTCGATCGACAGGAGTTAACGGAGGTTCGTTATGCACTCGACCGGATAGAACAGCTGGTCGACGACATGACGTCTCTCGTTCGTCGGGATGACGACCTCGACGTCGTTGCGCCACTGGACGTCGAAACGCTGGCGACCGAGGCGTGGCGGTGGATCGAGACGGACGACGCCGAGCTGGTCGTCGCCGACGTCGAACCGATCAGAGCCGACCGAACTCACTTCAAATCGTTGCTCGAGAACGTCTTCAGCAACGCCGTTACCCACGGGGGCAGCGACGTTACCGTCCGGCTGGGTTCGCTCGAGGACGGGAACGGATTCTACGTCGCCGACGACGGGCGTGGTATCGAACCGGACCACCGTGAACGAGTGTTCGAACACGGATTTACGACCAGTTCTGACGGAACCGGCTTGGGACTCTCGATCGTCGACCAGATCGCGACTGCACACGGGTGGACCGTCGAACTCGCGGACAGCACCACCGGTGGGACGCGGTACGAGTTCCGTCTGTAGGAGTCCCATTCAGCACAAAAACGCCGAATGCGAGGTCGAATCGCGGCTCCGATGATGGGCTATCCGTCCGATAGCCACCGGTACTGGCTCAATGCTATCTCTCAACCGAATCACTATTGCTTATAATAGTATTATTTCCAACTAATTACGGGTGTACTAACGTAAAATTATATGTTTGAAGAGACGTGTCTGACGCGAGACCGACGATCCGACCGCAGGTGATGCTCGGACTCTTGCCACGTACACGCTAGTACTCCGCCAAGCGTCGACTGCAGAGTCGAACCGGCCTGAGGCGACGGATTCGACCCTGCAGATCAGGCTTGCCAAAGCACTAGTGGCGTTCCAAGCCTGAACTGATGAGCGAAATCATGCGATGAGGTCCGATTTCACTCAGCAGTCGACGCTTGGGACGGTACTAGATCAACGTTCCGCCGTAATCGGCGCTTTCGATACGACTGCAGGGTAGTTGCGGTTGGACCGATTAATTGCTCCGACAGATCCGGTCCAACCTTGCTCGGTGGAACGGTCCTCGACGGCTCGGACAGCGACGCGCCGTCCGGGTACAACAGTTAGACGGTTCGGACGTTCCCGCCGGTAGTCGTCGGCTCGATGGTACGGGCGCTGTGCACGACACGTTGTTCGCGAGGTGCACGTTGGCCCCACTGAGTTCGCGCTGGTTCGTCACGAGCGTCCTTCGTCCCCCTGGTGTCGTCGTCGGCGTGGGAACGCTCACCCGTCACCGTTGCTCGTAGATTCGGTGACGGCGATCACGCGCACAAACGTGGTACCCAGGCCCGGCGGAGGGGGTCTGTTCTTTCCGATCTCCAGATAGCGGTCGCGCGGCAGCGACGTTGCGCAGGTCTCGAACCCGGCGACGGAAGCCTGGGACGGCCTTTCACAGTTCGTCGACTGATTATTCGTCTTTAGCTAAGACTCACACCTCGGTTGCGTAGCGGTAGCGAGCGTCTCTTGTAACACTGGCCGTTGCTGGTGGATCTTCTGTGCGTCGTCGATCAACCGGTCGAGCAGCGGTGGCGGCGA
>NZ_REFZ01000026.1 GCF_003841465.1 Natrarchaeobius oligotrophus | reverse complement strand
ACGAGCCGTCGATTACGCTCGACGGCTCGTTCACTGGCTCACCTGAATCGTGTTTTGACACCGCCGCGCAGGCCTATCTTCGATAGGATGCCCAACTGGGTACGAATTTACTGGAGGCTCTACTAGTGCTTTGGCAAGCCTGATCTGCAGGGTCGAATCTGTCGCCGCAGGCTGGTTCGACTCTGCAGTCGACGCTTGGCGGAGTACTAGACGACATCCGGCGATACGTCGAATCGCTCGCGAGCGATTCGGGCGAGTACGTCCTCCGCTGTGGACGAACGGGCGATCGTCCCGTTCCTGCGGCGGGGCTCACGTTCGGGACGCGAGCGACCGCCCGCGCGGCCGCACTCGAGCCTGCAGAACAACTCGCCCTCCTCCAGTCCGCAGATTTCTGGCGATGGCGGTCAACATCGCCGACCGCCACGACCCGTGGAGTGAGAGCCTCCCGCTGAAACCGGCAGACGATGACATCTCACGGGATGGGAGCGCCTGTGACAGCGCCGCGACCTCACCGAGCAGAGCCAACCACGGTAGATGACGCTCGGAGAGGTCGGGTCGGAATCCGCTGCCGGTAGTTAGCCGGTATTCCCATGCAGGGAAGCCGCGCCGTTTACGGCGCGGAGAATGTCACCGTAGTGCCGCCAGATCGAACTCGAACCCCGCAACCGGCACCTCGAGGTCGTGTTCGACCAGCACCTTCGGATGGATTTCACCGATGACGCCGACTTCTTCGCCGTCGACGACGACGCTCGCCGTTCGGCCCGGGATATACGTCGGGTGCTCGGTGGGCGGCGTCTCGAGGTCGACGTCGAAGCGCCGACAGAGCGCCTGGAGGCGCGCCTTGGCATCCTCGTATCCCGCGTCGTGGCTCGCGAGGACGGCGCCCACCCGACGACGCTCGTCGACGCCGGTGTTCTCCGCGTCGTCGAGGACGGCGGCGACGCCGATCTCGGCGAGGTCCTGTGGGTACGCACGGTGGGTGTTGCGCTCTAAGACCATCATGAGCGAGGGCGTAACCCACGTCCGGAGCATCGTGTAGTCCTCGCTGTAGGGTTCTTTGATCGTCGCCGGCTCGCCGGCGCCGAAGACGTCGTCGTCGGGCGAAATGCCGACCCGATCGTAGTTCTCCGCCTCGGAGATCATGTGGAAGTTGAGCAGGTCCTCGAAGCCCAGTCCCACCAGTTGCTCGCGTACGGAGCGCTCGAGCCGGGAGCGCTCGTGGCGGCCGCCGACGGTTCCCACGTCGGGGTACTTCGGCTCGAGGTCGTTGAAGCCGTAGGCCCGCCCGAGGTCGTCGATGACGTCGAGCGGGTGGAGGACGTCGACGCGATAGGGCGGGATCGTCACCTCGTAGACCAGTTCGTCGCCGTCGTCTCCGCCGTCCCGCTTCTCAGCCTCGAGTCCCGACCGTTCCGCGAGGTCGACCACCTCGTCGGGATCGAGGTCGATGCCGAGGATCGTCTCGATGCGGTCGTGGGAGACGGTCTTGGTCTTCGTCGAGAGATCGGGGCGGACGAGTTCGCGTCCGCCGGACTGCGTCCGGCTCCCGTTCGAGTCCGCGTTCGCGGATTCGCTGTCGGCGTACTCGATCGTCACCTCCTCGAGCGTCGCCCCTCTCGCCGCGAGCGCGTAGCAGACGATGTTCAACATCTTGTCGATCGTCCACTGGTCGGTGCCGGTCATCTCGACGAACAGGTCCCGCGAGTCGGTCGACACTTCGGTCCGGCGGCCGTTGATCACCGGCGGGAACGAAAACAGCCCGAGGTCGTCGTAGATCGCGGGATAGCGCTCGTACTCGCTCACCAGATCGGCGTAGGTCCGGCCGGTGGGGTGGTCCTCGAGCACCTCGCCGGGCGTCAGTTCGGCGTCCGAGTCGAGCGGGACGAACCGGTCCCCGTCGGGTTCGACGCCGACGTACTCGATGGTCGGGTTGCCTTCCGTCGCCGCCGAGCCTTTCAGCATCGTCAGGTCGTGAATGCCGATCGCGCCCTTCGCGCGCTTTCGGCCCATCGTCGCGTGCAGTTTCTCCTGGAGCTGGATCAGCGACTCGAGGCTCTCTTCGTCCAGATCGACGTCCCGGACCACCACCCCGGTGACGTACGGACGCTCCTCGGGGACGGAGTCGTCGACGACGATCGTCCACTCCGGCGAGTTCGCCGAGGGGACGTGGACGCCGCGGGCGTCGCCGTACTGGTAGCGCATCGACCGCGCGACGCCTTCGACCGAGAGCCGGTCGAGGCGGTCGGGTGCGAACTCGAGTTCGAACGCGCCCTCCTCGGTTCGGCCCTCGAACTCGAGGCCGAGGCCGAACAGGTCCTCTTTGAGTTCCTCGTCGCGTTTTTCCTCGCGGCCGGTCAGCTCGCGCAGTTCGTCGGGGTCGATGTCGACCGTTGGCATCAGTAGGTCACCTCCGTCTCCCGCAGCAGTTCGAGATCGCACAGCGTGCCGTGGATGTCGCGGATGTCCTCGAAGCCGTACATCAGCATGAGCAAACGCTCGAGTGCGAGCCCCCAGGCCATCACGTCACACTCCACCCCGAGGGGCTCGAGCATCTCCTCGCGGAAGATGCCCGAGTTGCCGATCTCCACCAGCTCGCCCGTCGTCGGGTGCGTGCCGAACAGTTCGAAGCTCGGCTCCGTGTAGGGGTTGTAGTGGGGTTTGAACTCGATGTCGGTGATGCCGAACTGGGCGTAGAACTCCTCGAAGGTGCCCATCAGGTCCCGAACCGAGAGATCCTCGGCCATCACCCAGCCCTCGATCTGGAAGAACTCGAGGAGGTGCGTCGGATCGAGCGTGTCGTTTCGATACACCTTCTCGACGCTGAAGTAGCGAGCCGGCGGCTCGATCTCGCCGATCTCGTGGCCCGCCAGGTAGCGCGCCGACAGCGAGGTGGTGTGTCCGCGCAGTGCGAGCGCCCGCGCGAACTCCTCGTCCCACGGCGAGCGGTACCCTTCGCCGTCGTCGCCCACGCCCTCGCGGTGGGCGCGCTCGACGCGCTCGACGAGGTCGTCCGGCAGGTCGTCGATGTGCGTGGGGTGCTCGAGCGCGAACCGGTCCCAGTGCGTGCGAGCGGGGTGGTCCTGGGGCATGAACAGGCAGTCGTTGATCCAGAAGTCCGCGTCGACGTGCGGCCCCTCCATCTCCTGAAAGCCCATGCCGACGAGGACGTCTTTCACCCGTTCTGCGGTCTGGCGCAGGATGTGGACGCGACCCCCCTCGACGCGCTCGGCGTCGGCCTCGACGTTGTACTCCGCGAACTCGACGTCTTCCCACTCCCCGCTGGTCAGCAGGTCCGGCGTGACCTGACCGATCGTCTCGGCGGTCTCGATGCCAGCCATCAGCTCCGTGACGCCCAGTTCCGAAAGCGTCACCTCCCGAACCGTCGACTCCGTCCGCTCGAGCAGACCGCGTCGGTCGAGTTGCTCGAGCGTCTCCGCGTCGACGTCGACGGTATCGACCGGCGCGTCGTCGGTATCCGAAAGCGTCTCGAGCGCGTTCGCCTCCGCGTCCGCACCCGGATCCGCGTCCGGATCGGCGGTGATCTCGCCGCTATCGATCGAGCCGTACCCCTTTCGCGCGTAGTTCGAAAGCGCGATGTCGACCTGCGGTCCCTCGAGTCCCGACGCGCCGATGACTTGCCCCATCGAGACGGGGTCGTCGTCCGCACCCGCCTCGAGGGCGGCCTCGTAGAGGCGAACTTCCGGGAGCCCCTCGTCGGCGTAGGTCGTCCCCTCGTCGGTGAGTGAGATCGTTTCGTCGACGCGCTCTTCGATGGCGACCAGCCCTTCCTCCGCGAGTTCGAACGCCGCCCCGGTGACGGTCTCCGGCGGAAGGTCGGTCGTCCGTGCGAGGGCGTCGACGGACGTTGCCTCGTCCGCGCTCGCGGCCTCCAAGACCGCGACCTGTGATTCTGGTAGTTGCATTCGCTTGTGTGGATGGCCGAGTGGCGGTCAGTTAGCGGTTCCGACTCCGATCGACGCCGATCCGGCGGACCGACGCGACGAGGACGGTTTCACCGCGGACGCCCGGTGTGGTCGTCCGGGGCTCCACCGTCCGGGTCAGCCCCAGAAAACGAATCCGAACCCCGAACGCGAACGCTGTGGCTGCTCGACGACGCCTGCCTCGCGGGATTCGGATGCCATACGCGAGAGGAGTCGGGAGCGCTCCAAAAATCTTGTGGGTTCGTCGCACACCGATCGCGTCGGAGCGTGACGACGCGACCGCCGGCGATCAGCGGTTCGAAAGTCGCGTCGTCTCGAGCGATCCCGATCCCACCAACCGATACCCCGACTGCTCGCCGACCGCTTTGGCTCGCGGAACCGCTCCGGGGTCGAACTCGTCGTCGAACTCGATGCGCGTTTCGACGGGCTCGGCCGGCGGCAACTCGGGCAGAAAGTCGTCGTCCTCGAGCACCCCGCGAACGGCGACGTCGCCGCCGGCGCCCAGGGCTGCTCCGAGCGCCCGGTACCGGTCGTCCTCGCGTTCCCATGCGACGTCCGACCCGAAGGCGTCGTTCGCGACTCGAGCCGTCTCGACGGCTCCCGAAAGCGACTTGGATTCCGCCGTCTCCGGCCCGGACGCGTCGTCGCCGCCCCGCCCGTCCGCTCGACCGCCGGCCGATCCGTCGTCTCCTCCCGTCGACGGATCGTCTCGAGCGCGCTCCGACTCGTCGTCCTCGTCACTCGACCGCTCCGCGTGCTCGCCGTGCATCCGGACGACGGCCGGAGAGCCGCCCCGGAACTCGAGTTCCTCGCCGTCGGTCGCCGACCGAGTCGCGTCCGTCGGCGGCGGACGGCGACCGTCCGCTCGTCCGTCGCCTCCGTCGCGGTCGCTCCGGTCGTCTTCGGCCTCTTCGATGAGCGCCGCCGCGTCCTGGAGGGTCACCTGCGTTCCGCCGGTCGTCGGTCGATCGTCGCGCTCTCGCTCGCTGGCCCACGCGGGCCATGGTCCGTCTTCGGGATCGGCGGTTCGCGTTTCCTCCGCGTTGCCCTCGGGCACGAACGCGTCGAGGCCGTACTCGGGAAGCAGCGGCCGACCGACCGCCCTGACGCGCGGCCCGTACCGATCCCGAAGCCCCTCGAGCTCGCCGCCGTCGACCAGCGCGGCCCGCCAGCGGTCGACGCCCGACGACAGGAGGACGAATCGCGCGTCGGTCCCCGAAAGCAGCGCGTCGTCGAGCGAGCGCAGGATCGCCGGCAGGTTGTCGGTTCCGAGCGGCGTCTCCGGGTACGAAACGGTTCGCTCGCGCCGTCTGTCGGTGTGATCGACGACGGAGACCGTCAGCCGCCTCCGGTCGACCGACCACGCACACTCGACGGTCCAGCCGACCGCCTCGAAGATCGACGTCAGCTCGGACCCGAGCGACTCGGATGCGTAGCGCGCCGAACACGAGAGTCCGCGATCGCTCCGGGCGACGATCCGTCGGAGCACCGTCGTTCGATCCCGGCCGTCGGCGAGCGCGCCCGCGAGTACCTCCTCGAGTGGCCCGTCGTCGCCGATCTCCCGTCGGATCTCGGCGGCCGTCACGCCGAACGCGCCCAGCACGTCGACGCAGACGAGCAGCTCGTCGTCTACGCCGCGGGGACCAGGCGTCATACCACTCGTACGGTTTCACGAACGAACGTATATATTTACGTCAGACGTGTAATCCCAATTTCAGCACGCGGGAAATATATGTCTGGCCGCGAACGAAATCGGCGACCGTTCTCGACGCCGCGGCGACTCGAGGCCGACGTCGCCGAAACGGCTCGAGTCAGCTCATCGTCGCGGCGACTCGAGTTCGATCTCCGTCGCCTCGAGCAGCTCCTCGACCTCGGCGCGCTTTTCCTGGTGGTCCGCGAGGAACTCTCGCATGAGCTGGGCGGCCTGTTCCTTGCAGTCGCCGCAGAGGCGCTCGCCGCCGACGCACTCGTCGTAGACGCGTTTTGCGAACTCGTCGTCGTCGCCCGCGAGCAGGTAGGCGTACAGTTCGTAGACGGGACACTCGTCGGCTCGTCCGCCCTTCTCGCGCTGTTCTTCGGCCGTCTCGCGGCCGCCGGTCGTCGCCGCTTTCACCTTGTCGTAGCCCGTCTCGGGCTCGTCGAGCAGGGAGATGTGGCTCGCCGGGATCGACGAGGACATCTTCCCGCCGGTCAGGCCGGTCATGAAGCGGTGATAGATCGACGACGGCGGGCGAAAGCCGTAGCCGCCGTGTTCGACTTCGATCTCCCGCGCCAGTTCTTCGGCCGCGTCGCGCTCGAGGTCGAAGGCGTCGACGTGGCTCTCGTAAACGCGTTTCTCGCCGTCGATCGCGTCGATAACCGCCTCGAACGCCTCGTCGGTCGCCCGCCGATCGAAAAACCGCATCCGCGGTCGCAGGGGTTCCTTTCCGGCTCCGATCAGTTTGTTCACCGTCTCGTCGATCGTCTCCCGACCGACGCGTCGCGGAAACTCGCCGCCGCGTGCGGCAAGCTGTGACGCCAGTGCGTCGCTGTCGAAGCCGTCGGCCGGCTCGAACAGCGTCTCGAGCGCCGACTCGACGTCGTCGTCGGTCGGTTCGTCGGCGTCGACGTCCGCGCCGACCTCGTCGGCGACGTACGCCAGGACGACTCCGGCCGACTGGCACCTGACGTCGTCCTCGAGTTCGTTCTCCGCCGCGATCTCTCCGAGCAGCTCGTACACCCACTCGATCAGCTCGTACTCGGCGGGCGTGGCTTCGAAGCTCGCGTACGCCCGCGAGACCTTGAAAAACCGCATCCGCTCGGCGAGGTCGCGTGCGAGTCGCACGTGAGGGTCCTGGTCGGGTCCGACGGGGATGACCGTCGGCTTTGGCTCCTCGAGTTGCGGGTAGAGGATGTCGGCCATCTGCGTGACGACCGACTCCATGTGCGAGATCGAGGTCTCGCCGTCGAAGCCGTAGATCGCCTGAAACTCCGAGAAGTTCGCCTCCGCGCCGAGGTCGAACGCCAGATCTTGGACCTCGCGGTTCGTCGACTGTCGGTAGAGTTCGCCCTCTTCGGGGTCGAACCCGAGCGCGAGCAGCGAGAGGAGGTAGTTGCGCGCGTGCTCGTCGATCTCCGCCCAGCGCATCCCGCGGGCGGAGTTGGCCTCGAGGTCCGCGATCAGCGCGTAGGCGTCGGCGCCGCGGCGCTGGTGCCAGATGATCTCGTCGAAGACGAGCTTGTGGCCGATGTGGGGATCGCCCGTCGGCATGAACCCCGAGAGGACGGCTGCGGGCTCGTCGTTTCGCAACGCCTCGGCGACCGGCCGGTAGTCGCGGTGGCCGAAGATGACGCCACGACGCATCAGGTAGTGCGGACTCGGCACCTCGTCGCTGACCTCGTCGAACTCTTCGATGCCGAACTCCTCGAACAGCTTCCGGTAGTCGGAGACGCTCGAGGAGCCCCACGGATCCAGCGCGACGTCGCTCGCCTCCGCAGCTCCGCCGTCGGCGCGGAGCTCCGACGGGGCTCGCTCGCCCTCGCCGGTGATCGATTCCCCTGGCTCGGACTCCTCGAGTGGGTCGTCTCCGGTCATCGTCACCGCTTTGGCGCTCCAGCGCGCAAAAACCTTCGCTTCTCGTTTCGCGCTCGAGTCCGGTTTGTTTTCGACTCGACTCGGTGAACCGAACGGCCGGAACTGATCCCGGCTCTCACCTCCGACGTCGCGTTCACGCGGCGGCTGACCGACCGAGTCACGCGTCTCGTCGACCCCGATCCAGCGGCCTGGTCCGCGACCGGAGCGCCTCGAGCCGGGAAACGGGGTCGACCCCCGCGAGCACCACGACCGCGAACACGTCCTCGCCGTCGGGTCGCGGCGCGTCTCCGCCGAGGATCTCGCTCGAGCCGGTGGCCGACTCGATCGTCCGTCGCCCGTCGGCGATCGCCCGCCGGTTGAGCCACGCCGGCGGACCGCCCACCACGAGCATCGCGCGGGAGGCGTTCGCCGGCTCGCACTCGAGGGTGAGCTTTCCGCGCAGCGCCTTTCCGACGCTCGTCTCGACGGCGCTGACCGCCTCGCTCGTCTCGACGCTCGGCTCGGACGAGAAGAGTCCGAGCCCGAAGCGCGAGCCGCCGCCGTCGGTTTCGACCCGCTGGGTGCCGTATCCGATCGTCGCGACGTCCGTCCCGGATCCGAGGATGCGACCCACGTCGCTCGCGTCGACGATCGTCTCGGCCGCTCCGTCCGCACCGCCGCCCGCATCCGCCGTCGCCGAGAAGAACGCCGCCACCCGCGCCGCCAGTTCCCGGTTCAGTCGATCGCGGACGTCGGCCACCGTCTCGCCGCGTTTCAACCAGCTCTCGTTGTCGAAACAGATCACGGCGTTCGCGAGCCCGTCGAGGCGATCGAGCGTTCGAACCGCGTTCTCCTCGGCCATCGGTCGAACGTGACCGTCGGCGTCCGCCCGCCCGTCGTTCCCCGGCGGCGGCTCGAGCTCCCGTCTCGCCGGCAACGTCGCGAGCACGTAGACCGGCGCGTCGTACAGCGTCTGGAGGTTGCCGACCAGATGCGGGACGGTCCCGCCGCCGGTCGCTCCACCGAGTCCGACGGCGACGAGAAACGCGTCGGCGACGGACGGCGATCCGGCGTCGAGTCGTCGGCTCAGTTCGTCGACGTACTCCTCCCCGACCGCGAGGCCGCGTTGGAGGTTGCCGTCGAGTCCGCCTTCGCTCGTCTCGCCGTACCGGTGACGGTGGGAATCGGGAATCGCTTCGAGTCCCACGCGCGACGCGGAATCGGTGTCGAACGCGAACGCGTCGGCGACGAACGAGTGCTCGGCCGGATCGCTTCGCCGTATCGCCTCCGCGATCCGACAGCCTGCGCCGCCGACGCCGATCACCTCGAGTTGCATGCCGGGAGCTATGCGCTCGGCCGTACGTCAGTGTAGTGATTCGACGGTTTCGTCGCTCAGGGCGTCAGTCGCTCGAGCGACCACCACTCGATCCCGTCGCCGTCGACGAGCGCGAACACCATCGTCTTGCGGACGCCGTGGGCGAGTCGCACGTCGAGCGAGAGGTCCCGGGGCTCGAAGACGTACTCCGCGGGGTGGACGCGAATCAGCAGTTCCGAGTGCCCCAGGTCGTCGACCGACTCGACGTGCGCGTAGGTCCGAAAGTCCGCACCGAACTTGTAGCCCGTCTTCGGAACGACGCCCCGATCGCGCAACTCGGCGTAGACGGTCAACCGCCTGTGGAACCGTTCGCCCTCCACGTCCCGCCCGCGCCGACGCACCGTCTCCGACTCCAGGTCGATCGCCCCCCGTTCGGCCAGGTACGCGGCTTCGAGCAGCGAGCACTGTAGCGTCGGTCGGTCGTACTCCCGTCCCTCGAGGGGCTGTCCGTAAAAGCCCCCCTCGTAGAGCTCGACGGGCGGCTCCCAGACGACGACCCGATCGGCGAGCAGGTCAGCCGCACAGCCGTCGGGCAGCGCCGTCGTGGTAGATCCCTCCGGATCACGCCGGTCGACGTCGAAGTATGTGATCTCGCTTTCCTCGTCGACGACGGCCAGGACGCCTTTCCGGAGTTCGTCAGCGGGAACGTCGGTTCGTTCCCCGATGACGCGCAGTGCGTACCCGATCTCGCCGTCGCCGGGCCCCATCCCGCGGGGAAACACCGCGAAGTCGGTCGCGGGTGGATCGTCGATCCACGGCTCCGCGGCCGGCGAGAGGTAAAACCCCCGCGACCGGAGGTCGGCGTAGACGAGAAACCGGACGCCGAACTCCTCGCCCGGTTCGCGGGCGACGAACGAGCGGAAGCCGAGCCGGTTCCCGTCCGCGTCGACGACCGCCTCGAGGTCGCCGCGAAAGAGCAGGTGTGCAGCCTCGACGGGGGCCAGCGCGATCTCGTTGCCCGAGAGCGGGTAGCCGTACCCTCGCGAGTCGTGATAGCGCTGGCGAGCGTCTCCGCCCACGCGGACGACGTCCGCTTCGTCGTCGTACCGCCCCTCGAGTGACATGTTCGTCCGTTCGCTTGCGGGCGTTAAGTGACTGTGGATCGACGCTGGCGATCGTCGCACGGCTCGCCGTGTCGACTTCTCGTCGTCGCGGTGCGAGTGCGATCGCGCCGACGCTGCCCGTGCCGGCCCGTCGTCATCGCCATCCGACGACCGAGAGACGGTCGCGCTCGCCTCGAAACTGCCCGACGACGGTCCGTACGCCGACAGCATCAGTCGCCGCCCGCGGGAGAGGGACGGGACGACCGCTCGAGCCGTCGGTCGCACGTGGCGTCGAGACAGCGGCTCCCGGTTCGGGTTTCGAACGTCGGTAATCCGCAGCCGCACTGGCCGTCGACGACGCCGGTTGGAAACGCGAATCCGACGTCGCAGTCGGGGTAGTGCTCGCAGCCGGCGATGAGCCCGCCGCGTCGGAGGATCCGGAGGTCGCCGGCGCAGTTCGGCTCCGGACAGTCCCACTCGCGGTCGAAGGCGTCCACGACCGCGTCGTCGAGCGACTCGCAGTCGCGGTCGAGACAGACGTCGAACGCGAGCCCCCGCTCGACGCGCATCCGTGGCAGACCGCAGCCGCAGCGGCTCTGTTCGGTTCGAATGGTCGCGTCGGTCGGCACGCCGTACCGGGATCCGCAGTCGACGCAGTGCACGCCGTTCGAGCGCACGAGCGCGCCGTCACAGTCGGGGCACGCACCGACGGGAACGCCGGCGGCCGACGTCGGATAGTGGGCGAATCCGTCCTGGTCGTGGGCCGCGATTCGCAACGTCTGTTCGCCTTTTTTCGCCACGAGGCTGAACCCGTCCGCGCGGTCGCTCGAGACGCTGTCCGCGCGGGTGAGCCACGCGACCGGCTGGTAGCCGTCGACGTCGTGGACCAGAACGGTGTTGTCGGGCTTGACGATCGTCGTCACTCGTCCGCGGTACTCCGTGCGGTCCTCCGCCTCCGCGATTACGGTGCAGTCGCCCGCGAGCACGCGGATCGCCTCGTCGATCATGCCGCCGTTGGCCCCGTCTTCGCACTTAAACTCGAGGGCGGACCGATCGCTCGCATCCCTCTCACGGATCGTCTCGAGGGTCAGTGATCGTCCAGGCAGATGTACGTCCGCGTCGTTCCGACGCCGTCGAGCGGACGGATCTCGCCCGTGATTGTCGAGAGAATGTCGTGGGGGTCGCTCCCCTCGAGTTCGACCATGACGTCGAACTCGCCGGAAATCACGGACGCCTCGAGGACGCCCTCGCACTCGCGGGCGGCTTCGCAGACGTCCCTCGCGACGCCGGTGGCGGCGTCGACAGCTGTGAACGCGTACACCATCTCCCGTGTGACTTCGTCACGGAGCCACAAATAACGGACGTGGTCGGCACGTCCGAGCGCGCTCGCCTCGCGACGGCTCGTCGGCCCGCTTCGGCCCGGTCGATCGACTCGCCCGCTCGAGACGTCCGGTCGTCGCCGCCACCTCTCTCGCTCGAGGACGCCCCCGTCGGATCGACGCGCGAATCTGGCGGTTCGGTGAACCGCCCGGCACAATACGTTTGTCCGTCGGGGTCGACCTTCGCGTATGGTCGACACCACCGCCGAAATCGTGCTCTTCGACGGCTTCGACGAACTCGACGCGATCGGTCCCTACGAGGTGCTCGCAAACGGCGCGCAGGCCGGCGCGTCGCTCGAGACCCGACTCGTGACGCTCGAGGAGACCGACGTCGTGACGGCCAGTCACGACCTCCGCGTCGAACCGCAGGGAACGCTCGGCGAGCCGGATCTGTTGCTCGTTCCCGGCGGCGGCTGGACGACGGCGAACGAGGGCGTCCGCGCCGTCGTCGCGGACGGCGTCTTGCCCGACGCCGTCGACGAGTGCTACACCGCCGGCGCGACGGTCGCGTCGGTCTGTACCGGTGCGATGATCCTCTCGGAGGCGGGGCTGCTCGAGGGGCGACCCGCGACGACTCACCCTGTCGCCGTGGACGACCTCGAGGCCACGGACGCGACCGTGGTCGACGAGCGCGTCGTCGACGACGGCGACGTGCTCACCGCCGGCGGCGTCACCTCCGGCATCGACCTGGCGCTGTGGCTGCTCGAGCGGGAGTTCGGCGACGACGTCGCGACCCAGGTCGCTCGAGAGATGGCACACGAGCGCCGGGGCGAGGTCTTCGGATAACGGTCCTCGATCGCGGTCCTGACCGTCCGATCGAACGGCTCACCGAGTGTCTTCGCTCCTCGCTCGCGGCGTCGGATGGGTGTTGCAGTGCTCGAAGGAGCAGGGACCCTCCGTTGCGCTCGAAGCGGGGCGAGTACGCCGTTCGGCGTGAGCCGCTCGTCTCGCACCCGGTCCGTCGAACTCCCGTCGCGCACCGATCGGACGTCCGCTCCACGAGTGCTGTGGCGCAAAGCTATGCTTCCGGCAAGCGATTACCGTACGGTCCGTGAACGACCTGGAATCCACGCCGAACCGACGATGGCGCGCACTCGGCATCATCGCCCTGGCCGAGCTGTTGGTGATGTCGCTCTGGTTCAGCGCGACAGCAGCGGCGCCGGAGTTAGCTGTCGCGTGGGACCTGACGCCGGCCGAAACCGCGTGGCTGACGGTCGCCGTTCAACTCGGGTTCGTGACCGGAGCGCTGCTCTCCGCGCTCCTTACGGTTTCGGACGTCGTTCAACCCCGCTACCTGTTCGCCGGCTCGGCCCTGTTCGGTGCGGCAGTCACTGCCGCGATCGCGGGTGTCGTCGAATCCGCGCTTCCCGCCATTGGCCTTCGGTTCTTGACCGGCGTTGCCGGCGTGCTCGTCCTCGCGGTCGAAGAGGGACCGTACCAGGCTCCGTCCGCTCCCTTCGACCCGCGAGCGGTTGGGCGGATTCTTCGCGACCGGGGAACGCTCCTCGCCAACGCGGGGTATTTCGGCCACATGTGGGAGCTGTACGCCGTCTGGACGTGGATCCCGATTTTTCTCGTCGCGAGTCTGACCGCTGCAGGCGTCGAGGGCGACGCGACTCGAATCGCCTCGGTACTCGCGTTCGCGACGATCGCGATGGGCGGGCCGGGGGCCGTCGCGGCCGGATACGGCGCCGACCGTCTCGGCCGGACGACGATCACGAGCGCGAGCCTGCTCGTCAGCGGCTCGGCGTGTCTCGGTGCCGGGCTGGTCTTCGGCACGTCGCTGTACCTCACCACCGCATTCGTACTGATCTGGGGGTTCACGATCGTCGCCGACTCCGCCCAGTTTTCGGCGTGCGTGACCGAACTCGCCGAACCGGAGTACGTCGGGACCGCACTGACGCTCCAGACCGCGGTGGGATTTCTGCTCACGACCCTGTCGATACAGCTCCTTCCACTCGTCGCCGCGTTCCTCGGCTGGCGGTGGGCGTTCGTCCCCCTGGCGATCGGACCCGCTGCAGGCACGGTCGCTATGCTGTGGCTTCGCTCGCTTCCGGAGTCCCGCCAGCTGGCGAGCGGCAATCGGTAGCTCGACTACCGCGTGCCGGTGCGACCGCGACGACGCAGCTCCGGGGCGAGCCACGCTTGCGATCCAGCGGGACGGCGGGTCGCGCGCTGGTGCACTCGAGTCCGTCGCGCGCCGAATCCACCGCCCCGGCGCGCGAGGGGTGTGAGCGCAGCGCGCCGGTTACGCGCGCGGTTCGTCCGCCGACCAAACGGCTATCCGAGTCCGTCGAGTAGTCGATCGCACATGACCGCAGTTCTGTTCGACATGGACGGCGTTCTCGTCGACAGCGAGGACTACTGGGTCGAGTTCCAGCGCGAGGAGATCCTCCCCCGGACCGTCCCCGAGGAGGACGTCGACGTGGCCGAGGTCACCGGGATGAACTACCGCGAGACGTACGACTACCTCGAGTCGGAGTACGGGACGGAGATCGATCGCGACCGGTTCGAGGAGCTGTTCGAGGAGGCCGCACGCGAGATCTACACCGAGCGCGTGACCGCCCTCGACGGGCTCGAGGACCTCCTTTCGCGTCTCGACGATCGGGGCGTCCCGACGGTGATCGTCTCCTCGTCCCCCCACGAGTGGATCGGCTGGGTCGCGGACCGATTCGACCTCGAGGACGAGTTCGATCGCCTGATCAGCGCCGACGACGTCGACAGCGGGAGCAAACCCGACCCTGACGTCTTCGAGTACGCCGCGAGCGAGATCGGCGCGGAAGCGGAGGAGTGTCTCGTCGTCGAGGACTCCGAAAACGGGATCGAAGCGGCCGACAGGGCCGGAACTCGCGTCGTCGCCTATCGAATCGACGCCCACGACGACATCGACCTCTCGTCGGCCGACGCGGTCGTGGACTCGCCGGCCGAGTTGCGCGAGACGGTGCTCGAGTGGGCGACGCCGGCGACCAACGACTGAAACCGGTGGCGTTCGCGCTGTACCGCCGTGACCTCGCTCGAGCGGACGGCCGCGAGATCGGTGGATCGTACGACCGCGGGTCGCTCGAGCGGGCCGCGTGACCGGTTTCGCTCGCCCGAACCGTTCCCTCGAGTTCGTTTCGTTCCTCACTCGCGTCGAAGGCTCACTCGTCCACGCACGCCGGAGGCCCCATCGCTCACTCCCGTCGAAAGACGTTGTAGAGCCAGGCGACGGTGACGCCTGCCGCGAACCCGTCCAGGCCGCCCCAGGCGATCCCGCTCGCCGTTCCCCCTCTCTCCTCCTCGAATCCGGGGTAGAGATCCGCGAGCATCACTCGCCACCGTCGGGCCCACCCGAGCCGCGAAACGACGCCGACGAATCCCACGCTCGCCGCCATCGTGGTTCCGAGGGCGAACCCGAACGCGAGCGGGTCGAGGCGCCCGCTTCGGTCGTCTGACGATACCGCCGATCGCTTCGACTCTCGCCGTCGCGTCTGTGACTGCATCGACGGATGCTCCCACCGCTCGGGTGAAAATTCTTGGACGTGCGTTCGCGTGCCCACTTCGGCTCGACGGCGCGGTTCGGAAACCGCAGTCCATCGGATCCGATTCATCGCGGAGATGCGTCCATCCGATAACTCGTCCACGCAGTCCGTCTCAGATGACGTCGACGGTGCGTCGCTCTTCGATCGGCACCAGCGGCTCCTCCGGGAACGCGACGCTCACGGTGAACTCGAGTTCGTCGGCGTCGGCTCCGAAGACGCCGACGGGAACTGTCTCTTCGTCGCGCAGGTAGCACGCGGCGGTCGTCATCTCGACGCCGTTGACGGCGACGCGAATCCCGGCTCTGGCCGGCTCGCCGACGTTGCGAACCGTCACCTCGCGGACGTCGTTTTCGCCGACGCCGATCGTCTCGGGGAACGATCCCCAGTCGATTTCGATCGACGGCAGCGCCCGGGCTCCCCTGGAGACGCGCTCCGCGACTCCCTCCGAGAGGCCGGCCGCCACGAGTCCGTCCACGCCGGCGCGCGCGACGTCGCCCGGCGTCGACAGCCCCTCTTTCGCCAGCTTGCTCGCCCGCCCCGGCCCGACGCCGTCGATCGCCGTCAGGCCGACCGCGTCGTCGGCGACGCCGTTCTCGACGCGGGCTTCGACCCGCCGCGCGAGGTTCGCCGCGTGCGGGTCGGCGAGCCGGTCGAGGAACGCGCCGAACGCGGAGAGCAATCGCGTCGCGTTTCGCCGAATAACCCAGGCGTCGCTTCGAAGCTCCGCGGGCGTCGTCCCGCTCGCCGCGCTCCGCAGGATCGCGAGCACCTTTCGCTGGCCGGCGTCGAGGTCGTCCGTCTCCGTTCCGACCAGCACCGCGTCGATCGCGTCGCGTTCGTCCTGGCGGGCCGACACCGAGTCGAACTCGGTCGCGGTCGCGACCGCCTCGAGGACGTCGTCCGTCTCGAGGACGTGGGCGCTCTCAGCTCGCGGATCACTTCGCTCCCCGCTGGACGATTTCGCGACGCCCGGCGTCGCGCCCTCGTCGACTCGGTCGCAGAGCTCGGCGAACGTCGCGGCGGTTTCGAGATGCAGGTAGTACTTCGAGGCGAGTACGCCCCGAGGGGTCGCCTCGATCGAGAGGTCGTCGCCGGTCTCGACGAACCCCCGATCGACCAGCTCTTCGAGGCAGTCGCGAACCCGCTGGCGGAGGTTCGGAAAGTCGTACTCTTCCGGCTTCGACTGGCCGCGAACGTAGTAGTAGGTCGTCTCGAGCCAGTCCATCACGTCCTCTAAGTCGGTGATGGTTCCCATCGCGATCTCGGCGTTCAGGTGCGTCTCCAGGCTCTCGGCCAGTCGCGACTCGATCTCCTTGCCGTCCCGCAGGAGCCGGCGGTACTTGTCGGCCTCCGCGGTGTCACAGACTATCCAGCCGTAGCCGACGTCGTCGTACCCCGGACGTCCCGCGCGCCCGAGCATCTGGAGCACGTCCAGCGGGCTCATGTCGACCTCGCCCTCGAGCGGATCGTGGAGTTTCGTATCGCGGATCACGACGCACCTGGCCGGCAGGTTGACGCCCCAGGCGAGCGTCGAGGTCGAAAAGAGGAGTTCGATCAGCCCCTGTTTGAACCACTCCTCGACGAGGTCGCGGTCGTTCTTCGAGAGGCCGGCGTGGTGGAATGCGACGCCGTCGAGCACCGAGTTGCGGAGCGTGTCGTTCTCGAGCTCTTTCGACTCGGTGTGGAAGTCGTACTCCCCGCGTGCGCCCATCGGAACGTCGCGCTCTGCGATCTCGTCGCGGGCCTTCTCGGCCGCCCGAACCGTGTCCTGTCGAGAGGAGACGAACACGAGCGCCTGCCCGTCCTCGCGGAGGTGCGGTTCCGCGAGGTCGAGCGCGCGGTAGAGTCGTCGGTACTTGTCCGCGAACGTGTTCTCCCCGTGCGTGTACGTCTTGACGCCCGCGTTGAGATCGACCGGTCGGTACTCCTCGCCGAACTCGAACGTCGTCTCGTCGGGCGCGTCGAGCCACGCCGCCACGTCGTCGACGTTCGGCATCGTGGCCGACAGCGCGACGATGCGGGGATCGCACAGCCGGCGCAGTCGGGAGATCGTTACCTCGAGTACCGACCCTCGCCGGTCGGCGTCGAGCAGGTGGACCTCGTCGATGACGCAGACGTCGACGTCGGTGACGAAGTCGTACCGCCGGGAGTCGTGCTTGCGGGTCGCCGAGTCCAGCTTTTCGGGGGTCATCACGAGGATGTCGGCGCGTCGCGCGCGTCGCGGGTTCAGATCCCGCTCGCCCGTGACGACGTACACCGAGTAATCGAGCTCCTCGAAGCGGTCCCAGTCGTCTTCTTTCTCGTTGGTCAGCGCGCGAAGCGGGGCGATGAACAGGGCGGTGCCGCCGTCGGCGAGCGCCTTGCAGATCGCGAGTTCCGCCAGCGCGGTCTTGCCCGAGGCCGTCGGTGCGCTCGCGACGACGTTCTCCTCGCGCTCGAGCAACGCGGGGAGGGCCTCGCGTTGCATCCGGTTGAACTCCTCGAAGGCGAACGCGTCGGCGAACTGTGGGAGAACCTCGGCAACCTCCATCACACGGAAACGGGCAGCGGGTGATGAAAGGCGTTTCCTTCGAGTCGCGTCGGATCGATTCGACTCTCGGTTTCCCTACCGAGACGCCAGCACGGTCGCGAGCACCGCGCCCGCGGTGGCGAACACGAGCGGGTAGAGGACGCCGCCCAGAAAGACCGCGGGAACGAGTTCCGGCGCGACCGATCCCGAGAGGTCGATCCCGAAGAACGAGCCTTCCGTGCTCGATTCGGTGACGACCGCGCCGATCGCCATCACGATCGCGTAGCCGATCGTCACCGGCGCGCCCGCGAGTACGGCCTCGCCGAGGTCGCCGGCCTCGAGGTGGTACGCGACCATCGCCCCGACGCCGAGAAGCACCAGCGGCGGGACGACGTACAGCAGCGTGGCGCTCGCGCTACCGGACTGGGCGATGAAGTCGACCCCCCGCGAGCCGCCGATGGCACCGACCTCGCCGCTGGCCCGGACGTCGACCAGGTGGGCGTTGTAGAAGTACCAGGCGACGCCTTTCCACTCGGCGGCCGACTCGCCGACGGTGTCCCGGACTTCGCCCGCGACCGCCACGTACGCGACGAGGTAGCCGATCGCGGCGGCGATGACGCCGACGCCCGCGCTCGCCGCGACGCTCGAAGCGCGCGATACTGGTCGCTCCGCGGTCGCCAGTGACTGTTGGGTCATTGTATCGGCCACTGTTTCCCTTGATGTAATAGGTCTTCCGGTGTGATAGATAGATTGGTTGTCAGGATCGGGCGCCGATTCGTTAGACGACCGACTCGTCTGCGCTCGCCGCGAGGTGATCGCTCAGCACGCTCGAGGCGCGCTCGGGGCGGGGTACGTGTTCGAACGTGAGTTCGGGATCTCCGGAGCCGGCGGTGAACACGGTCAGATCGCCGTAGCCCAGCGCCCGGCCGAGCACCGACTGACTGAGGCTGGTGTTCTGGACCCGCTCGAGGCGAAACTGGGTGACGTCCCGCGAGATCACGCCGCGTTTTTTGTACAGTTCGGAGGTGGTGATCACGTAGCGGGTGTTCGTCCAAAAGAGGTAGCGGACGGCCGCGGTTCCGCCGCCACCGATCACGAGCAGCAATCCGATCGCGGTCACGACGCCGCTGTCGTCGGTTAGCCCCCAGGCGGTGACGCCGAGGCCGAGTACCGCGAGCACCACCGCGACCGGGAAGGCGACGCCCAGTTCGATGGGGTGCGGTCGGCTCTCCCAGACGATCTCCTCGTCGTCGCCGAGGTGGAACCAGTCCGGGGTGGTGCTAAACGCCATCGGTAGCCGGTATTCCGTTCGCACCCCTAAAGCTACCGGGAGTACGAACCCGCTACTCGCCGACGCGCGACGGAAAGCGACGCGTGAACCCCCGAACCGTCGACCCGCCGTTCACCGTCGCCGTCACGGCCACGGAAGACGGGCGACGTACGCCCGCCCGAGCGTCTATTCGCGCGCTTCGACCCGTTCCGATGCGTCGTCTCGGGCGTGCGCACGACCGTGAGTTACCGCGCGACTCGAGAAGTTCGCCCGACTCGAGACGGAGCGCTCCGTCGCGGTCACGCGATAGCGATAGTTTTTCACCGTTCGTCCCTAGGCTCGGGGTATGAGTAGCGCGCGCAAGCCCGACTGGCTGCGGATGCAACCGCCGTCGGGTCGGGAGTTTACGGACATTCGAAAGACGCTGCGCGAGCGGAACCTGCACACCGTCTGCGAGGAGGCCAACTGCCCGAATCTGGGCGAGTGCTGGTCCGGCGGTGCGGCGACCGGAAGCGGCGCGGGCGGCACGGCGACGTTCATGCTGATGGGCGATCGGTGCTCTCGAGCCTGTAACTTCTGCGACGTCGAGACGGGCGGGATGGAGCCGCTCGATCCGGACGAGCCCGCGAACGTGGCCGACGCCGTCGCGGAGATCGGCCTCGACTACGTCGTCCTGACGAGCGTCGACCGCGACGACCTGCCCGATCAGGGTGCCGGCCACTTCGCGCGGACCATCCGCGAGATCAAAGACCGCCACCCCGGAATCCTCGTCGAGGTCCTGATTCCCGACTTTCAGGGCGAGCGACGCCTCGTCGAACAGATCGTCGACGCCGATCCGGACGTGATCGCCCACAACGTCGAGACCGTCGAGCGACTGCAGTTTCCCGTTCGCGATCGACGCGCAGGATACGAACAGAGCCTGAGCGTGCTCGAGTACGTCGACCGCGAGTCAGACATCTACACCAAGACCTCGATCATGCTCGGCCACGGCGAGTACGACCACGAGGTCTACCAGACCCTCGCGGACTGTCGCGACCGCGGCGTCGACATCGTCACCCTCGGCCAGTACCTCCGGCCCTCGAGAACCCATCTCGAGGTGAAACGGTACGACCACCCCGACAAGTACGAGACGTGGCGTCGCGTCGCCGAAGAGGAGTTAGGATTTCTCTACTGCGCCAGCGGCCCGATGGTGCGTTCGTCGTACAAGGCGGGCGAACTGTTCGTCGACGCCGTACTCCGGGAGGGGAAGTCGGTCGACGAGGCGCGACGAGAGGCGCGAAACAGCGCGTAGGCCGTCCAGTCGGGTGTCCCCCTGTTACCAGTCGCGCGGAATACGTCGTCCGGGCTCGCTTTCGCGGCCCACCACCTTCTCGCGTTCGAACGGGATTCCTGGAGGCGCTCGATCGACGCTTCGACGGGAAACCGATGGCCCGAAACGGACGCGCCGACGGACGAAGCCGAACGGCGGCGAGCGGATCAGCACACCGCCGCCCTCGAGCCCGCACTCGAGGACGGATCTCGACGGTTGCGCCGATGCTGGCCGATCGTGTACCGTCGCGTCCGTGAATGCGTGCGTTTCCCCGTCGAAGAGCCGCATTTTCCCCGACCGACGGACCCGCTCGTACCGACCACACGTCCATTATTTCGAGGATTCGTGGCTGATTATTTCGAACGGGCCGGTTTGACCGAGATATATTTTACGAACGTCCGGAACATCTCTGTCTCGATGAACATATCTCTGTGGGTCGCGCAAGAATTTCTCCGATAGTAAACTATTTACGAAAATCCTTTAACTCGAGCGATAGTTTGTGACAGTATGTACAGGTGGGTCCACCCGTGAGTACGATACAGCGCGATCCCCGGGAGCGAGTACAGGTCCTCGACGAGACCGGCCGCGTGCTCGAGGACGCCGACGTCCCCGACCTCGACGAGGAGACGCTCGTGGAGATGTACGAGCAGATGCGCCTGGCCCGGCGGTTCGACGAGCGGGCGGTGAGCCTCCAGCGACAGGGGCGGATGGGAACGTACCCGCCGTTGTCGGGCCAGGAGGCCTCGCAGGTCGCGAGCGCCCACGCCCTCGCCGACGAGGACTGGATCTTTCCCAGCTACCGCGAACACGGGGCCGGCCTGGTTCGCGGCCTGTCGCTCGAGCGGACGCTGCTGTACTGGATGGGCCACGAGCGGGGCAACTACATCCCCGAGGACGTCAACGTCTTCTCGATCGCCGTTCCGATCGCGACCCAGATTCCTCACGCCGTCGGCGCGGCGTGGGCCTCGCGGTTGCGCGGCGAGGAGAAGGCGTTCCTCTGTTACTTCGGCGACGGCGCGACCTCGGAGGGCGACTTCCACGAGGGGCTCAACTTCGCCGGCGTCTTCGACACTCCGACCGTCTTTTTCTGTAACAACAACCAGTGGGCCATCTCGGTTCCCCGCGAGCGCCAGACCGCGAGCGACACGTTAGCCCAGAAGGCGGCCGCCTACGGCTTCGAGGGCGTCCAGGTCGACGGCATGGACCCCCTCGCGGTGTACGCGGTCACCCGAGACGCCGTCCAGAAGGCCAAAGATCCCGACGACGGGGAGCTTCGGCCGACGCTGATCGAGGCCGTTCAGTATCGCTTCGGCGCACACACCACCGCCGACGACCCCTCCGTCTACCGTGACGACGACGAGGTCGAACGCTGGAAGCAGAAGGATCCGATTCCGCGCCTCGAGACCTACCTTCGCCAGCAGGGCATCCTCGACGACGAGCGCGTCGACGCGATCGAAGACCGCATCGAAACGCAGGTCGCGGACGCCATCGAATCGGCCGAATCGAGCGAGCGACCCGAACCCGACGAGATCTTCGCCCACGTCTACGAGGGAATGCCCAAACGATTACGTCGGCAACTCGAGTACTTCGAATCGGTTCGCGACCGACACGGCGACGACGCGTTACTGGAGGGATAACATGGCCGCAGAATCGGAGAATCTCACCCTGGTACAGGCGGTTCGGGACGGATTGCACGCGGAGATGGAACGCGACGAGGACGTCATCGTCATGGGCGAGGACGTCGGCAAAAACGGCGGCGTCTTCCGCGCGACCGAGGGGCTCTACGAGGAGTTCGGCGAGGACCGCGTCGTCGACACGCCGCTTGCGGAGTCCGGCATCGTCGGGACCGCCATCGGCATGGCCGCCTACGGCATGCGTCCGGTTCCCGAGATCCAGTTCATGGGATTCATCTACCCCGCGTTCGACCAGATCGTCTCCCACGCGGCGCGCCTGCGGACGCGCTCGCGCGGGCGATACACGTGTCCGATGGTGATCCGCGCGCCGTACGGCGGCGGCATCCGCGCCCCCGAACACCACTCCGAGTCGACCGAAGCGATGTTCGTCCACCAGCCCGGACTCAAGGTCGTCGTCCCCTCGACCCCCTACGACACGAAGGGGCTCCTGACGAGCGCGATCCGCGACCCCGACCCCGTGATCTTCCTCGAGCCGAAACTCATCTACCGGGCGTTCCGCGAGGAGGTCCCCGACGACTCCTACGAGGTTCCCCTCGGCGAGGCGGCCGTCCGCCGAGAGGGATCGGACGTCTCGGTGTACACGTGGGGCGCGATGACCCGGCCGACGCTCGAGGCGGCGGAGAACCTCGACGGCGAAATCGACGTCGAGGTGATCGACTTGCGGACGCTGTCTCCGTTGGACGAGGAGACGATCGTCGACTCCTTCGAGAAGACCGGCCGGGCCGCCGTCGTCCACGAGGCACCGAAGACGGGCGGACTCGGGGCCGAGTTGATCGCGACCCTCCAGGAGGAGTCGCTGCTCTACCAGGAAGCGCCGATCGAGCGCATCACCGGCTTCGACACGCCGTTCCCGCTGTACGCGCTCGAGGACTACTACCTGCCGGAGGCCGCCCGGATCGAGGACGGCATCCGAAACGCGGTGGAGTTCTGATACGACGCGGGTGGGTTCGACGGACCGTTTCTCTACTGGTCGGCGGTTTCAGCAACTAATTGTCGTCGTCCCGATCTAGACTCTCAGAATTTTTCGGGCTCGGACCCTCGATTGAAGACCGGGTTTCGAAGCTTCGATCGCACCGGAAAGCACGTTGAGACGCTCGGATCACGTATTCTCGCGTTCGTACTCGGCAAGCAAACTGAGTCGTTTCTCTGTTGGCGGGTGCGTTCGGAACAGCGCTCTCCGTCGCCGTGCGAGGGGTTTCCGGACCGACCACGGAAACGGTTCGACGGTACTCTCGCTCGAGCGCGTCGCGGTCGTCGCTTCGATTCCTTCGTGCGACGCGAACGGGAGAATCGACAGCACTGACACCGGACGTACCTTTCGGAGGTCCTCGGACGGCGTCTCTCGGATTCGCCGATCCAGCGTTCGGAGGGCGCTCGCCAACGGTGCCGCCGACCCCGTGATCTCTGCGGCGGCCCGATCGGCGGCAAGCTCTCGCGTTCGCGAGAGGACCGCGACGCTCGCCCGGGTGAGCACCACACCGAGGAGGCCGACGATCGCGAGGGCGATCGCGATCGTAAGGTCGCGTTTCGCCAGATTGGGGGAACGGAGCACGAGCCCGGTCGCGATGACCGTCGGTGCTGAGACGACCGTCATCACCCTCGCGTCTCGGTTCCGAACGTGGGCCAATTCGTGGGCGATCACCGCCTCGAGTTCGTCCTCCTCGAGCGCCTCGAGCGTCCCCGTCGAAAGAACGAGGCGGGTGGTCGACGGGCGGACGCCGACAACCATCGCTTCGGGGGCACGCCGCTCAGAAATCGCGACGGTCGGCGTCGGAAGGCCGTACATCGACGCAACCCGCGTCACCGCGGCGTGCACCCCGGGATACTCATCGGCGTCGACGGGGCGTGCCGCGGCCGCCCTCTCGAACGTCGTCGAACCGCGATACTCGAGGAACGCGACGGCGAGGAGTACTGCCGCTGTCGGTGCGATTGCGAGGGTTGTCGCGGTCGATCGAGAGAGGCGAAAGAGGAGCCCGACAGCGACGAAAACGCCCCAGATCGCGACGACGAACCCGCCAGCAGTCAGTACCAGAAGGGCGATCGAGATCAGCATCCGCAACGTCAACGCCCGTTCGCTGGTCGACGTCATTGGGTGTGATACGTTCGCGTCGATACTTTTTTGCAGTGGTCGGCGACCGATCCGGGGCCGGCAGCCGCTGACCGTCGACCACCCCGTTCGGCGCTCCCGTCGCGGTCGTTTCGAGGCCGATCTCGACCAAAACGATATGTGACCCGGTAGTGAAGGCGACGTATGCGCGAGTTCGAACTGCCGGACGTCGGCGAAGGGGTCGCCGAGGGCGAACTGGTTTCCTGGCTCGTCGAGGAAGGCGACGAGGTGAGCGAGGATCAACCGGTCGCCGAAGTCGAGACGGACAAGGCCCTCGTCGAAGTTCCAGCGCCCGTCGACGGCACCGTCCGCGAACTGCGCTATGAGGCGGGCGACGTCATCCCCGTCGGCGAGGTGTTCGTCACGTTCGACGTCGCCGGCGAGGAGGGGGCGGACGGACGGTCCGCAGACGCGAACGAAACCGAATCGACCGACGGCCCCGGCGCGGTCGGCGGCGACGTCGACGAGATCGAGACGCCCCAGGATCGCGTCTTCGCACCCCCGCGCGTTCGCCGGCTCGCTCGCGAGGAGGGAATCGACCTCTCGAGGCTCGAGGGAAGCGGGCCCGGCGGTCGGATCACGGCTGCCGACGTCCGCGCCGCGACCGGGGGCGGGGCCGACGCGGGCTCCGAATCAGAATCCGTGCAACCGGCCTCGAGCGACGTCGACGCGGGAACGACCGAGCCAGAGTCCGCGGACGACGCGGTGACAGACTCGACGGACGCCGACGCCGGCGAGCCCAGCGCCGGAGCCGCGAATACCGACGCGACGGCGACCGACCTCGAGTCGGCCGACCGCGACCGGACGCTCGCGGCCCCAGCGACGCGCCGAATCGCACAGGAGGAAGGCGTCGACGTCGACGCCGTCCCCGCGACCGAACGGCGAGACGGCGAGGCGTTCGTCACGCCCGAGGCCGTCAGGGAGTACGCCGACGCCCAGCGGCACGCACAGGAGCGCGACGCGCGTCGCGTCTCGGAGTCCGCGAGCGCCGACCGCAAGGCGTCCGAGGCGGACGACCGCGGCTTCGCGGAGGGAGAACGCGAGCGCCGCGAGCCGTTCCGGGGCGTCCGCAAGCGGATCTCGGAGGCGATGGTCGAGTCGAAGTACAGCGCCCCACACGTCACCCACTTCGACGAGGTCGACGTGACGGACCTCGTCGAGGCCCGCGACCGGCTCAAACCGCGCGCCGCGGACCGCGGCATCCGGCTGACGTACACGCCGTTCATCGTGAAGGCCGTCGTCGCCGCGCTGAAGGAGTATCCCGAGATGAACGCGGTTCTCGACGAGGAGAACGAGGAGATCCTCTACCGCGATTACTACCACGTCGGCGTCGCCACCGCGACCGACGTCGGCCTCATGGTGCCGGTCGTCGAGGACGCCGACCGGAAGGGGCTCCTCCAGCTGTCCTCGCAGATGAACGAACTCGTCCAGAAAGCCCGGGAGCGATCCATCTCGCCCGACGAGCTTCAGGGGTCGACGTTCACGGTCACCAACGTCGGCGGCATCGGCGGCGAGTACGCCACCCCCATCCTCAACTACCCCGAGGCGGGCATCCTCGCGATCGGCGAGATCAAGCGAAAGCCGCGCGTCGTCGACCGCGACGGCGAGGAGTCGATCGAACCGCGCTCGGTGCTGACGCTGTCGCTGTCGTTCGACCACCGGCTGATCGACGGCGCGGTCGCCGCCGAGTTCACGAACACCGTGATGGAGTACCTCGAGAACCCCGAACTGCTGTTGCTCGAGTGATCGGTGTCGCTCGCGAAGATATAACATTTCGGACTATTTGCAACAGCTACACCGTCTTCGGCGGAAAAGAACCACCATGGTCGTTGGAGACGTCACCACCGGAACGGACGTACTGGTCGTCGGCGCCGGCCCCGCGGGCTACGTCGCGGCGATCCGCGCTGGACAGCTCGATCTGGACGTAACGCTCGTCGAGAAGGACGCCTACGGGGGAGCCTGCCTGAACCACGGCTGCATCCCCTCGAAGGCGCTGATCACCGCGACCGACGTCGCCCACGAGGCGGCTCACGCCGAGGAGATGGGCATCCACGCCGATCCCGCGATCGACCTCTCGGGGATGGTCGGCTGGAAGGACGAGGTCGTTTCCCAGCTGACGGGCGGCGTCGAGAAGCTCTGCAAGGCCAACGGCGTCAACCTGCTTTCGGGAACCGCGACGTTCGTCGACGAACACACCGTCCGCGTCTCCCACGGCGGCGAGGGACAGGGCTCCGAGACTCTCGAGTTCGAGCACGCGATCGTCGCGACCGGCTCGCGTCCGATCGAGATCCCGAACTTCGACTTCGGGGACGAGCCCGTCCTCGACTCGCGACAGGCGCTGTCGCTCACCTCCGTTCCCGACTCGCTCGTCGTCGTCGGCGCCGGCTACATCGGCATGGAACTCGCGAGCGTCTTCGCGAAGATGGGCACCGACGTGACGGTGATCGAGATGCTCGAGTCGATCCTGCCGGGGTACGACGACGATCTCACGCGCCCGGTCAAACAGCGAGCGAACGCCCTGGGAATCGAGTTCCAGTTCGGCTACACCGCCGCGGAGTGGCACGAAACGGACGACGGCATTCGGGTCGTCGCCGAACCCGCCGACGGGGCCGCGGCCGACGGCGGAACCGCGACCGGCGACGCAGGCTCCGACTCCGACGACGCGGACGACCCGCTCGAACTCGACGCCGAGACGGTGCTCGTCGCGGTCGGCCGCGAACCGGTCTCGGACACGCTCGACCTCGAGGCGGTCGGCGTCGAAACCGACGACCGTGGCTTCATCGAAACCGATTCGCGCGCACGCACGAACGTCGACCACGTCTTCGCCGTCGGCGACGTCGCGGGCGAACCCATGCTCGCGCACAAGGGGAGCATGGAGGGACAGGTCGCCGCCGAGGTGATCGCGGGCGAACCCGCGGCGATCGACTACCAGGCGATGCCGGCGGTCGTCTTCACCGATCCCGAGATCGCGACCGTGGGACTCACCGAGGCCGACGCCGAGGACGCCGGCTTCGACCCCGTCGTCGGACAGTTCCCGTTTCGCGCGAGCGGGCGTGCGCTGACGACCGGCGAGTCGGACGGCTTCGTCACGGTCGTCGCCGCAGAAGACGGAGGCTACCTCCTCGGTGCGAGCATCGTCGGTCCCGAGGCGTCCGAACTGATCGCCGAAGTCGGCCTCGCGGTCGAACTCGGCGCGACGCTCGAGGACGTCGCCTCGACGGTCCACGCCCATCCGACGCTCTCGGAGTCGGTGATGGAGGCCGCCGAGAACGCGCTCGGACGCGCGATACACACGCTGAACCGGTGAGTTCGCGCCCGGACCCTCTCTTTCGTTCGCTCACCACCTGATCGTTCGGCCTGACGTGTTCGGAGCGGTTCCCGCCGGACGGGAACCGACTTGATACCCCTTCATCGTGCGGGTCCTTCGGTCGACCGTACGATGACTCCACCCACCTCCCCCGGCACCCGTCGCCGAACGGTGCTTTCGATCGCCGCCACCGGCGCGCTCGGTACGCTCGCCGGCTGTCTCTCCGCCCTCTCGAGCGACGATCCCTCCCCGGAATCGGACGACGACGTCGACGACGCGAGCGAGGGTCCGCTGACCGATCACCCGTACACGGAGCCGCCGCGGATCGTCGACGTCTCCGAACAAGGGTACGAATCGACGCTGCGGACCGTCCCCGCTCGCCACGAACTCGTCACCGCCGACGCACCCAGCGGTCCGGTCGAACTCCCCGAGGTGTGGGCCTGGCAGGCCGACGACCTCCCGCCGTCCGTTCCCGGTCCGATCTACCGCATGTCCGAGGGAGACACGTTCGAACTCACCTACGACAACTCCGGGCACGACCGCCCTCACACGGTCCACGTGCACGCCGTCGGCAAGTCCTGGGAGGACGACGGCGCACCCGTCTCCAACCGCGAGTACGTCGGGCCGGACGAGCACCACACCTACGTCCTCTCCGGCGACACCCCCGGCACGCACGTCTATCACTGTCACTTCCAGACCCACAACCACCTCGACATGGGCATGTACGGCATCTTTCGGGTCGATCCGGCCGACTACGAGCCGCCGGATCGGGAGTACTTCTTCACCCTTCGCGACTGGGACACCCGCCTGCACGAGCGCGAGGCGGGCGGCGACGCCGAGTACGATCCGGTCGACCGCTCGTCGAACGCCTACACGATAAACGGCCGGAGCGCGCCGACGACGTTCCATCCGGAGCTGGGAACGCCGTTGATCGTCTCCCAGGGCGACACGGTCCACCTCCACGTCTCGAACAACGGATACGAGAGCCACCCGTTCCACACGCACGGCCACCGGTTCACCGTCGTCGAAAAGGACGGCTCGCCCGTTCCCGACGCCGCCCGGTACGAAGAGGACGTCATCAACGTCGCACCGGCCGAACGCTACACCCTCGAGTTCGAGGCCGACGCGGACCCGGGAATCTACCCCGCACACTGTCACAAGGTCCATCACGTCACCACCGACGGCGCCTACCCCGGCGGGATGGCGACGGCGATCGTCTACGAGGAGGCGATGGAGACCGACGAGTTCGGAGAAATCATGGCGGACGCCGGATACGAGGATTGAACGTCACTGGACGTACAGCGAGTACGCGATCACGACGAAGCCCGCGAGAACGAGCAGGCTCTCGAGCAGGATTCCCATCTCGAGCGGAACGTTGAGAATTTCATAGAGCAGGCCGGCCAGGACGAGACCGAGCGTGACGAGCCCGAATCCGGCCGCGAGATAGCCGAGCGCCCGCTGTCTCGTCCGCCGGTAGGCCTTGAACGCGAAGTAGGTGATGACGCCGCCGACGATGAGAACGAGCGTTTTGACGACCGCCAGCGCGAGCATCGTCTCCATCGGACCGATCGTCGGACTCATGTTTCCTTTCGCACCTCCGACCACAGCTCCGCCAGCCGCTCGTCTGCCGTCCGAACCGGACGATCGATCTGAACCGACAGCGACCGATCCTCGTCGAGCGCCAGCGTAATCTCGTCGAACGCGATCGAGTACTTGCTCGCGTGGTGTCCGTCGCGGCGAATTTCGGTCGATTCCTCGAGCAGCGTCGACTCGGTGAGCAACTCGAGTTTCCGGTACAGCGTCGACTGTGGGATGTCACACCGCTTCGTAAGCTCAGAAGCCGTCATGGGTTCCTCGAGATTCCGGATGATTTCTCGACAGTCTGGATCGTCGAGCGCGGAGCAGATCTCCGCCGCTGACGGCTCAGACTCCGAGGCGATCGGGTCCCGGACCATTCGTCTGTTCCTTACGACCCCCGTGGTTTATTCGCATCGATGCGGACCGCCGGTCGCCGGTTCGCTCGGCCGATTTCCGAACGTATTCCCCCCGATACTCCGCCCGAAACGCCGGTCCCGACGGCGACCTCTCGTCGGTCAGTCCACGTCGCCGGAAAACGCGAAGCATTTGCGTCCGCGCGCCCGATCCCCCGGGTACGCGGGCATCATCCGGTCCGACCGCGCCTACGAGGGCGGAATGACCGACCGACCTCCTCCCGCGTCACACGTTCGAGCCCTCGAGCGCAGCCGCTGGTCGATCGAACGCGACTCGAGAACCGCGACCGATTCGCTGCTCGACAGTGAAACGGCGTATCATGCTACCGGTTTCCGATGAGCCGCTCGTTCGACGGCCTTATGTAGGGACCCGGTCCTCGTTTTGAATGCGAACGACGCGGCGCTCGCCGTCGCGTCCCCTCCGACCGGTTTCCGGTACGGAGGCAGACACGCATCCACCCTCGAGACGTGAACGGGCGATCCGTTGCCTTTATACGTGTTCGGGCGTTCGACGGTGATCGCAAAAGCCCCCGCCGGAACGAGGTTCCGGCGTGGGCACGATCCGACGCCCTTAAGTACTCGAGGGGATTCGGATGTGAATGCAAAAGACGACGTGATTGGCGGGGCGTTGAACTCGCTCCGTCGTTCGGACCACTCGAGGTCGAAGGGGTTATGTACCCCTGGCGGCTTAGGAGTAGGTCCGAAGGAGATGAGGATCCTACCCCTGCGGTCTTCCGTACAGATGGGATCTGATGTTAGCCTTGGTAGTTCGG
>NZ_REFZ01000025.1 GCF_003841465.1 Natrarchaeobius oligotrophus | reverse complement strand
AGCAGGCCGCGAAAGCTGGCCTGCTTCTTGAATACCTCCCCTCGTACGCACCGGAAATGAACCCACTCGAACAGTGCTGGCGTCAAGTGAACGAGGGACGTGCCAACAAACTCTATCGAACACTCTCCGAACTGAAAGTGTATCTCACGAGTAAACTCCCAACGCTGCACTCACCGAGGATCTATGAGTATCTCTGCTGATCCCTATCAGATGCCGCGTCATTGCGTTCTTCTTCCATCGGATTCACACTTGTTCCAGCAGCCTCCACTTTGAGATCGAAGTCGAGAGAAATCTCCACTTCGTCAACGTCATCGTCAATGTCGAAATACTGCCATGCAGCAGCCGCTCGGACCGTCTCAGAGCGGATTGCTCTTCCCCCGGTGTAGAGGTTTACACGTTTACTGACATCGCTAACGATAGCAGTCGTGTTGCCACCGCCGGTTTCGGCGATTGTATGTCCGTGGAAGTTATGATAGCTGACCTCTCTACCTTGATCGACCTCTTTTATCCTATTATTGCTCGAGGTGACGGACGCTGGAAATTCGAATTCTGCGATCCCATCACTAGTCGAGTCGGGGCTAGCGGATGCGGTTCCAAGGGTCGACGCACACAGAATACCGGTGGTGCTCAACGCAGCACCTTTCACGAATGATCTTCGTTCCATCTGCACATTCAATTATACTTATACAGTATATAAAATTTACTAATATAATAATAAATTACAGATAGAAATTTATAGATCATTCTAAGATTATGAGTTGACATATGGTGGACATGAGCTTCTCCCGTGTAGAGTTCGATTTAATCTACTCTCGTACAAGATGTGGTCTCTTCAGGCGGTTTGGGCGGCCACGACTCCGAGCGCGGGCCGCACAACTGCGGCGAGTGCGACGACCTCGTCCAGAAGGCGATCAAGGACTTCGACCTCCGACAGGACCCTTCGGTGTTCGAGCAGGTCTCCTGTGAGTGCGAGCTGACGTGGGAAACCGTCCTCGAGCGCGAGCGCAGTTTCAACCAGCCGTTAACTCGCTAGTCGCCCCTCGAGTTCTCGTTTCTCGTATCGAGTACCCGTTTGTCGCGTCGAATTCTCGTCTCCCCGACCTGTTCCTCGTGAGCGTCGTACTCCCCTTCCTCGGTCGGCCGTCACGCGACCCGCCGCCACCGGAGAACCGAGTAGCACGTCGCGACGAGCAGCGCTCCGACGAGTCCGAGCAGCCACGCGAACGCCGCGTAGCCGGCGAGTGCGCTCTCGTAGGGCCCGACGACGTCTCCCGGCGGTTCGGTCGCCCACGGCCCGAAGTGGGTGACGGTGACGAGCGCGAAGATGGCACCCAGTAGGACGGCCCAGTAGCCGGCTCCCGCGCGTTCGGTCAGCGTCAGGTACAGCCCGGCCGCGAGAAACGGGTAGATCGCGAGCGTGTAGGTGAACGGCGTGATCTCCGGGATCAGCGGCCAGCCGACGTGGTTTCCGCGAACGACGTGGTCGACGTGGTGGCCGATACCGAAGACCGTCGAGAGGACGATCAGCCCGTAGAGTCGACCGTCGACGCTCTCGGATCCCCGCCGTCCGATCGCCTCGAGCGGCGACGAGTCGGTTCTCGAGTCGGTTCTCGAGTCGGATCGTGCGGTCGGATCGGCGGCTCCCTCCGTCGACGTCTCGATCGGCGCGTCGGTCATACCGGTACTCGCGACCGCTGGACGGAGTAGGTTTCCCCAACGTGTTGGGTTGTGCTGGTCGGCTCGAGCGGCGACGGACGACGGCCGACCGATCGCACCCTGTCGGCGATGGACGGCGGTCGACGGTCCCCGTTCGGAATCGGTTCACCGACCGCGCCCGCCGCTCGCGTTCGGTCCGCCGAGGAACCACTTGAGCACCGTCGCTTCTCCCCGGCGAAGCACCGTGCTCGCGGTCGACTTGTCGACGTCGAGCGTCGCCGCGAGGTCGGCGAGCGTACACTCCCGCGGCACCTCGTAGTAGCCGGCCCGAATCGCCGCCTCGAGAACCTCCCGCTGGCGATCGGTGACCAGGGCGTCGTCGTCGGTCGTGCTCACTATCGACTGCAGTTCGTACGCTCCGCCGGCCGCCTCGATCGTCGTTCGAAGTCGCTCGAGTTCCTCGCGCGTTCCCGTCAGATCGAACTCGAACCAGCCGTTCCGGACGACGACCGGGAACTCGATCGGCAATTTCGACGCCTCGACGAACTCGTAGAGCGCCGTGTCCGTCGTCTCGTACTTGCCGAGGGAGCGACTCCCGGTCGACTTGAGCACCTCCAGGTCGGTGATCGCGGGATGTGCGTCGAGCGTCTCGACGACGGCGTTCGGATCGTCCGCCGTGATCTCCCCGAGTTCGACCGCGCGGCCGTCGACCGGATAACCCGACAGGAGCGTGAAAATCGCGTCGGGGTAGGCTTCCGAGAGCTCGTTGATCCACAGCTCCGCCGGAAGACGGATTCGCAACTCCGCGCGGATCATCGGCTGTGTCCGGTCCTCTCCCGCACGCGGGCGTTGCTGGATTCGTCTCGCGATTCCGTCGGTCGACGACGGTCTGCGTGGCTCGAGGGCATGATCGAATACTCGCCAGAACCGTCGCCAGGGATATGAACGTGCTGGCGGACCGGTGCCGATCGACGGCGCCGATCCGATCTTTTTAGAACGCACACCCGCGTAGCATCGACCGATGGAGTTCGCCACGTTCGCTGCGCGCGCCCGGACGATCGAAGCAGAATCCGCCGACCTCGAGATCGTCGCCCACGTGACGTCGATACTCGAGGACGCCGGCGAGGACGTCGAGATCGTCGCCCGGTTCGTTCAGGGACGGGTGTTTCCGGCCTGGGATTCGACGACGCTCGACGTGGGGCCGAGCGCGTGTTACGAGGCGATCGCCCGGGCGGCGGGGACGAACGTGAGCGCCGACGACGTCGAAAGCCGGCTGGCGGAGGTCGGCGAGATCGGCGCGGTCGCGGCCGGCTACGATTTCGGCGGTCAGCAGGGTCTGAGCGCGTTCGGAGGCGACGGCGACGGCGAGGACGATCTCACGGTCCGCGAGGTGCACGACCGCCTCGCGGAGCTCGCGGCCGCGGAAGGAGACGGCAGTCACGATCGGAAGATCGACCTCCTGTTCGGGCTGTTCAACCGCTGTTCGAGCGACGAGGCGCGTTATCTCGCGCGGATCGTCCTCTCGGAGATGCGCATCGGCGTCGGCGAGGGATCCGTCAGGGACGCCATCGCGGCGGCGTTCGACGTCCCCGACGACCGGGTCGAGCGCGCGCTGCAGGTGTCGAACGACTACGGCCGCGTCGCTCGCGTCGCCCGCGACGAGGGTCTCGAGGGGCTGGACGCGATCGATCTCGCGGTCGGCCGCCCCGTCCAGGCGATGCTCGCCCAGGCCGGCACCGTGACGGACGCACTCGAGGAGTGGGACGAGGCCGCCGTCGAGTGGAAGTACGACGGAGCGCGCATTCAACTGCACTACGACCCGAACGGGATCGAGACCGAGACGGCCAACGGCGAGGGCGGATCGACGCGCGTCTTCTCGCGGAACATGGAGGACGTCACCGACGCCCTCCCGGAGGTCGACGAGTTCGCACGTGAGGCGCTCGGAGAGCCCGTGATTCTGGACGGCGAGGTCGTCGCCGTCGACGACGAGGGCGAGCCGCTGCCCTTCCAGGAAGTGCTCAAGCGGTTCCGGCGCAAGCACGACGTCGAGAAGGCTCGCGAGAACGTCTCCGTTCGGCCGGTCTTTTTCGACTGCCTCCACGTCGGCGGGGACGATCTCCTCGAGGAGCCGCTGACGACCCGCCACGAACGACTCGAGGCCGTCCTCGCCGCCAACGTCGAGACGACGGATCCGGCGGACGTGGAGGCGCTCTCGCTGCTGTGGCTCACCGACGACGCCGACGAGATCGAATCGATCGACGCCGAGGCGCTCGAGGCCGGCCACGAGGGGATCATGCTCAAAGCGCCCGACTCGACGTACTCGCCGGGGCGGCGCGGAAAGCACTGGCGCAAACGCAAACCGGACGTCGAGACCCTCGATTGCGTCGTGACCGGAGCCGAGTGGGGAGAAGGTCGGCGCGCGACCTTCCTCGGAACGTTCGAGCTCTCGATCCGCGACGGCGACGGCGAGGACCTACGTTCCGCTGGCTCTGCGGTGAAACCGCGGAACCTCGAGACCGTCGGCAAGGTCGCGACCGGCATCAGCGACGAGACGCTCGCGGAGCTGACGGAGCTGCTCGAGCCCCACGTCGTCGCCGAGGACGGCCAGACGGTCGATCTCGAGCCGTCGGTCGTCTTCGAAGTCGGCTACGAGGAGATCCAGACCTCGCCGACGTACTCCTCGGGCTACGCGCTGCGATTTCCGCGGTTCGTGGGCGTCCGCCACGACAAGAATCCCGCCGACGCGGACACGCTCGAGCGCCTGGAGTCGCTTCGGGACGAGTGAGATCGCCCCGTTCCGTCTCGGCTCGAGGGACTCGCCTCCAACGAGTGCTGCGTCGGCAAGCTACCCGATCCTCCGTTATCCGTAATTCGAACTCGCAAACGGCGATCGATACCGGCGTAGCACAAAGGATCCTTTCACCTTGGAGAACGCATTTACGGTTCGTTTTCGTACCAGCAGGTATGGATCGGTTCACGCGACGCGACGCCCTCCTCGCGACGGGCTCGGTCGGAATTGGAGCCATCGCCGGCTGTCTCGAGGATCCTCGTACCGGAGGCGAGAACGGCTCCGGAAACGGAGATACCGGGGGCAACGGCTCGGCTGGAACGGGCGGCGACGGAGACGTCACCGCCGAGACGTTCCAGCTCGGACCGACGCTCTCCCGGCCGCTCTGGCACGAACACGAGGATGGACGGACCGGGTTTCTCACCGTCCTCGAGTCCGACCGCGACGCGCCCTGGATGATCGACGATCCCGACGAGATCGACGGCCTCGAGGAGTGGTACGGGGAGACCGACTTCTCGGAGTCGGTGCTCGTCTACGTCCAGACGGTCGGTCCGAACACGTGTTACAGCGAGGTCGACGTCCGAGACGTCGCGGTGTCGGCGGACGCGCTCGGCGGCGAGGAGTCCGAGCGCGCGATCACCGCCACGGCACGTCCCGTCGACGTGAGCGACGAGGGCGAAGCCTGCGGCGAGGCGGTGACCTACCCGGCCGCGTTCGTCCGCGTCACCGGCGACGAACTCCCGTCCGCGGCCGCGTTCGAGATCACGGACGGCTGGGGCGAGACCGAGACGGTCGACAGCACGGGCGGGTTGCTCGATCCGGACGGCCTCCCGGGATTCGTCCGACCGACGCACGACCCCGAAACGGTTCCCGACGCGCTGTCGTGCGACGCGGACGATTTCGAGCGCCTCCGATCGCCCGACGACGGCGACGTCGCCTGGGGCGAAACCGCCGGCGACGACGGCGAGGCGCTGCTCGCGATGCGCGTCGAGAACCCGCAGTACGACGGCGACGACGAGCGGCAGGCGCTCGCGTTCGAACGCGGCGACGAGGTTCGGATCCGGGTGCGCAACGTCTCGGACGGCACGGTGACGACGGGCAACCGGAACAAGTACTCACTCGAGGTCTCGACGGCCGACGGCTGGATGGACGTCCGGGGTGCGGTCGACGACGCACCGATCGCGTACACGGACGAGGGGATAATCCACCCGCCGGGTGAGGGCTTCGAGTGGACGCTCACGCTCTCCGAGTCCGGCGTCCTCGAGGACGACGTCCACGGCGAGCACCTCGAGATCTGTCCGGATCTCCCCGACGGGCGGTATCGATTCGTCTTCTGGGGAGGATCCGGAGACGGCGTTCCCGCGGTCGCGTTCGACCTGGTCGGCTGATCGCCGCGATCGACCCGGCCCGCCGTCCGTGGTCGCTTTCGACTCCGCTACGCCGGGACAGGTAAGCACCCTTAAGAGCCACCGGAAACTGGATTTCGATATGCAACCGCGCGACCTGTCCGATCACGTCGCATACAAGGCGGGTCGGGGTATCGAGGAAGTCGCCCGCGAACTCGGGCGCGATCCCTCGGAGTTCGTCAAACTCGCCTCGAACGAGAACCCGCACGGTCCCTCGCCGGCGGCCGCCGTCGCCATCCGCGAGCACGCCTCGAGCACGAGTTCGTACCCGAAGGCCGCTCACGCGGATCTGGTGGCCGCGATCGCCGACCGCTGGGCCGTCGAAGACGAGCAAATTTGGCTCGCCAACGGCGGCGACGGCGCGATCGACTACCTCCACCGGGCGACGATCGAGCCGGGTGACGCCGTCCTCGTTCCGACGCCCGGCTTCGCGTACTACGGGATGAGTTCGCGGTTTCACCACGGCGAGGTGCGCGAGTACCCGCTCGAGCGGACTAACGACTTCGAACAGACCGCGGATCGGGTACTCGACTCCTACGACGGCGAACGGATCGTCTGGATCACCAGTCCGCACAATCCGACGGGGACGACGATGTCCGTCGACGAGATTGAACGGGTCGCCGTGGAGACGGACGACGAGACGCTGGTCGTCGTCGACGAGGCCTACGGCGAGTTCGCCGACCTCGACAGCGCCGTCTCGCTGCTCCAGGGGCGGGGAACGGACGACGGTCGCGACGACGTCGCCGTCCTCCGGACGTTCTCGAAGGCCTACGGGCTGGCCGGCATCCGCCTCGGCTACGCGATCGTTCCCGAGGAGTGGGGGGACGCCTACGCGCGGGTCAACACCCCGTTCGCCGCGAGCGAACTGGCCTGTCGCGCCGGACTCGCCGCCCTCCAGGACGACGAACACGTCGAACGGACGGTCCGAACGGCCCGCAACTCGCGCGAGTATCTGCGCGACCGAATCGACGCCGACGTCTGGCCGAGCGAGGGGAACTTCGTACTCGTCGACGTCGGCGAGGCGACGCCGGTCGCCGAGGCGTTGCAGGACCGGGGCGTGATCGTCCGGGACTGCTCGAGCTTCGGCCTGCCGGGCTGTCTCAGGATCACCTGCGGCACCGAAGCCGAGACCGAACGGGCCGTCGAAGCGCTCAACGCCGTGCTCGCGGGACGCGACGAGGAAAGCGAGACCGCCACGGAGGTGCCGGACACGTGAGAGTCGCTGTCACCGGGACGCCGGGGACCGGAAAGACGACCGCGACGGAGCTGCTCGAGTCGCGCCTCGACGCCGGCGTCGAGCGATTCGACGGCGAGTTCGCGGTCGTCCACGTCGGAGAGCTGCTCGAGGCGGAGGAACTCTACACTGACGTAGACGACGAGCGGGGAAGCAAGGTTGCCGACCTCGAGGCGCTCGTCGACCGGCTCGACGGACTCGACGACGTCGTGATCGAATCCCACCTCGCACACCACGTGCCGGTCGACCGCGTCGCCGTCCTCCGGTGTGAACCCACGACGCTCGAGACGCGACTGCTCGAACGGGGGGAACCCGACCAGAAGGCCCGCGAGAACGCCGAGAGCGAGGCGCTCGACGTGATTCTCGCGGAAGCGGTCGAACGACACGGCCGCGAGTCGGTGTACGAGATCGACACGACCGATCGCGATCCGACGTCGGTCGCGGCCAACCTCGAGGCGGTCGTAGCGGGCGAGCGGGAGCCGAGCGCGGGCGAGGTAGACTTCGTGGGGTACCTCGAATGACGCTCGACCAGCTTCGACCGTACGTCTCGCGGTTTCTCGATCCGTTCGTCGACGGCTTCGACCGGATCGGGATGACGCCCGACGGCGTGAGCGTGCTCGCGTTCGCGATGGCCGTCCTGGCGGCCGTCGCGTTCGTACTCGGCGGACGGGCGGATCCGATCTGGTACTTGGTCGGCGCCGTTCTCGTCTTCGTCAACGGCTGGCTCGACGTCGTCGACGGCGCGCTCGCTCGCGAACAGGACGTCGCCTCGGCGGCCGGCGACCTCCTCGATCACGTTCTCGATCGGTACGCCGACATCGTCATCATCGGCGGGCTCGCCGCCGGAATCGGCGACTACCTCCTCGGGTTTCTGGCCGTCACCGGCGTCGTGATGACCTCGTATCTCGGCACGCAGGCCCAGGCCGTCGGCCTCGATCGCGTCTACGGGGGGCTCGTCGGTCGCGCGGATCGGCTCGCGATCATCGGGATCGTCGGCGCGCTCGCGTATCCGATCGAGGGAACGTACGGCGGACTAACGCTCGTCGGATGGCTGCTGGTCTTTCTCGCGGTCGTCGGCCACGTCACCGCACTCCAGCGATTTTTCTATTCCTGGGCCGCACTGGAGTGACGAACCGCGATTGCGGACGCGCCGCATCCTTTATGGCTCGCCACGATATAGGTGCGCACATGGTTCAGTGCGAGATGTGTGGCGCCGAGACGTCGTCTCCGAAGACTATCAAAGTCGAGGGCGCGAAACTAGACGTGTGTTCAAACTGTACCGATTTCGGTACGGAAGTCAAGCAGACCTCGACCTCCAGCACGTCCACGAAGTATTCTACGTCCTCCAGTTCCGGCAACTCGAGTGCGTCCAGTAGTTCGACCTCGAGTACGAGCTCTGGCGGCTCGAGTGCGCCGCGATCCGACATGTTCGACGACATGGATGAACTCGTCACCGACTACGACGACCGCGTCCGAGACGCCCGCGAGGACGAGGGGCTCAGCCAGTCGGATCTCGCCAACGAACTCAACGAGAAAGCGAGTCTCATCCGCAAGATCGAACGCGGGGACACGCTCCCGAGCGATCGCGTCCAGTCGAAACTCGAGCGGTTCCTCGACATCGATCTGAGCGCGGAGGGGAGCACGGGCGACGACTCGGAGTGGTCCGGCGGCTCCTCGTCCGGCAGTTACACCCTCGGCGACGTCGTCAAACGCAAGGACTGATCGATCTTCGTCCGTCGACGACTCGCAAGCTATTTCTTGCGCGAAGAGCGCCTCTCTGGTATGTTCATCCTCGTCAATCTGAAGACGTACCCGTGCGATCCGGTCGCCGTCGCCGAGGCGGTCCGCGACGTCGACGACGGTAGCGACGCCCGGATCGCGGTTGCACCGCAGGCCGCACACCTCGAACGCGTGGCCGAGACGGGCGCCGAAACGTGGGCCCAGCACGTCGATCCGATCGATCACGGCAGCAATACCGGCCACAGCCTCGCGGAGGGCGTCGTCGACGCGGGTGCAGCCGGGACGCTGATCAACCACTCGGAGCGACGATTGAAGCTCGCCGACGCCGATGGAGCCGTTCGTGCAGCCGAGCGCGCCGGCCTCGAGACCGTCGTCTGTGCCAACAACCCCGCGCAGATCGGCGCCGCGGCCGCGCTCGGTCCGGACGCCGTCGCCGTCGAGCCGCCGGAGCTCATCGGGACGGGAACGCCGGTCAGTCAAGCCGATCCGGACGTCGTCGAGGACGCCGTCGACGCCGCGGCGAACGTCGATCCGGACGTCGCGGTGCTGTGCGGTGCCGGAATCAGCACCGGCGACGACGTCGTCGCCGCCGCGGACCTCGGATCCGGCGGCGTGTTGCTCGCAAGCGGCGTCGCGAAGGCCGACGATCCGCGGGCCGCACTCGAGGAGCTGGTCGAACCGCTCTAAGTCGCGTCGACGCCATCGCTTTTGAGACGGGCGCTCGAACTACGAGCCATGGCTGACGACCATCCCGTCTCCGTCGCCCTGGAGAACCGGCTGATGAGCCACGGAATCTACCTCACCGAGTTCGGGCAAATCGCCGCCGAAGACGACGGCACAGCGTCGGGGGAGGGCGGCGACGCAGCATCGGACGAAACCGAGGGCGAACGACGCACCGAGCGGACGCCGGCTGCACTCGAGTACGAGGTCGTCTCCGAGGCCGAGACGGTGACCAGCGCCGAGGTCGGAGCCGTGGTACGGACCGTCCTCGCGATTTCCGACGAACGCGAGTGGAATCCCGGCCGACTCGAGGTCACCTCCCGAACGACGGACGGCGCGGTTCGCGGCCGCTGGCACGTCGAACGCGAGTGGTTCGAAAGGCTTCCGGCGGACCTCACTGACGTGGAGTTCTCCCGGCGCGTCCTCGAAACTGTCACGCTCGATTCAGAACGAACGTAGTTACATTAATTATATACGGTCCGGTTTCTTTCTGTGAATAGCGCAATGACCGACGAACAGATCTACGTCTCGCACGCGCCCGCCGATCTCGAACTCGTCCAGGAGCTGTTCTCGACGGTCAAGAACTTCCCGTTCGGCGTCCATCTCGCACTCGAAGAAGTCGACGACAACAGCGAGCGCGCCCGTCTCGAGGGGCGGCTCGTCGACAGCGACGTCGTCGTCGCGGTGTTGACGAACCGATCGGCGCGATCGCGGTGGATCAACCAGGAGATCGGCTACGCCCGCGCCCAGGGCGTACCGGTGGTGCCGCTGTACGACGACGAGACGTGTCGCGGCGGATTCGTCGGCGAAACCGACGGCGTCTCGATCGCGCGGGACGATCCATCGAAGACGATCTTCGAGTTGCTCTGTGATCTGCGGCGAGAGCTGGCGCCGCTCGGTCCGCTGTCGGTCCCCAACTGGTTCGTCGAGTTTCCGTGTACGGTTTCTGCCTGTCCCGACCGGGTCGTCCTCGAGATCGAAGCCTCACAGTCGAAGCTCTGGAAACGCTACCGCCACGGCAAGCCCCTCGCCGCCTCGTGTGACGAGTGTAGCTCGACGTACTACTTCAACCCGGCCACGATCGGATTCATCCGCCGCGAGAACGGCACTCGATGAACGACTGGTTTCCCCGATCCCGATGAAAAGCGACGATAGGCTCGGTACTAGTCGTCGGTTTGCAGTCGATCGTAGGCGTCGGTGACGAGCTGGAAGGCGGATTTGCTTCCGGTCGGTCGATCCGGGTGGGCCCGTTTGACGTTCCGTCGGTAGGCGGTTCGAATCTCGTCTTCGGTCGCGTCTTCGTCGACGCCCAGAACGTCCCGCGCTCTCGTTTCCCGCATGTCGACGCTCGAGACGATGCCGTCCCTCTCGGCACGCACCTTACAGGGGGGACATAACCGTTCGGTTCGTCCGTCGACGGTCGTGACGCGAAACGGTTCGACGTCGATTCCGTCGTTGCACTGGGTGCAGCGATGGTGCGCCGTCGTCGTCGGTCTGTTCTCGGCGGAGTCGTCGTCGGCGTCCGCGGCGGTGTCGTCGTCGGCGTCCGCGGCGGTGTCGTCCGGCGTCTCCGCGATACAGGACTGACAGCAGGAGACGACGGTGCCGTCGTCCAAGACCACCTCCTCGAGTTCCGTCTCGAGGAGGGTCCGGGAACAGCCGTCGCAAGACTGCCGGCGCTGTTCGAGCGTGGAGGCGGTCTCGGCGGCCGAACGGGCGTGGGGTTCACACCGCGGACAGCAGGCGACGGCGTCGCCGTTCGGCATCGTCACCGTCGTCAGCGCCTCGAGCCGAGTCGAACGGCCGCATCCGTCGCAGCCGGCGCGGCGGTTTTCAGCGACGGTCATCGGCGTTGATATTTATCCTCGTCCTATATCAGTGCTGGTGGTGTTCGTCCGTCCAGGGCGGGCGTCGCCCCGTCGAAATAAGGGCCGCCTACTGCGGCCGATTTCGCCCGCGCTGAGGGGTGACCGGTTGAACGTCGGGGATAACAAAGTACTCCTCGCTCGAGGTTCGCAGGTGCGAGGTTCCACCTCGCACGGATGCTCCGTCCGTTGGACGAACCCGGCGGCTCACGTCGCCGGGGGTTCCTCCTCTCGCACCTGGTCCGACGTGATCGAGACCGCTCGCATTCCGTCGAGGACGCGAATCCGCGGACGCCCGTCCACACGAACTCGCTCGAGCAACCGCACTGAATCGCTCGACGTCTCACCCTGGTCAGAGTATTCCCCGCTCCGGCGTCACCACTATCGGAGTATTCTCCGTTCCGGTGTCACGTCCCAGCACCGGCAGCGCTGCGCCGATTGTGATGCAACTATGAGGACGCAACCGTTAGCCGACCGCATGGACGCTACAGTTCGAACCGGTTCGGCCGACGCCGTCGTCGAGCGGTCGGTACTCCCTCTCGGCGTCGTCGACGTCGCGTTGCTGGTGGCGCTGATCGTCGTCGGACAGCTTAGCCACGGTATCGATCCGATCTCGGATCCGGTCGCCTCGCTCGAGACGGTCGCGCCGTTCGTACTCGGCTGGATCGTCGCCTCGCTGTTGGCCGGCGTGTACACCTCCAAGACGTCGTCGTCGATCGGTCGGACGGTCCGCACGATCAGCGTCACCTGGCTCGCAGCGGCGAACGTCGGCTTCGTTCTGCGAACGTCGCCGACGGTTACGGGCGGAACCGAGTGGCCGTTCGCCCTTGTGATGACCGGATTCGGGCTGATCGTTCTCGTGGGATGGCGCGTCGGATACGCGGCGTACGTCGCCCGCGATTCGTAGCGTTGGAATCGGTACAGGTCCCGAACGCGATCCGATCAACTGGCGAACGTGTCAGAATCAGATTGCAGCTAGCAACGCGTTGGAAGTAAGTCCACTTTCGATCATTATGGACTGTTCCTTACTGGTTACTCGCTCGATAGTTATTTCGCCGCGCAGTCGTGCGGTTACGAAATCGGTCTCCTCTCTTGCTAGCTCGTTCGTCGTATGTTTCTAGATCGATCTCCCGAATACAACTCGAGACGGTCGTTGAAAAACCAACTCATAAGTTATGGGAATCCCCTGCCTCAACTACAAGTTACGAACAAGTCCAGTATTGGCTAATTATGGGAAACACTTATATACCCATTTCCCATACTATAGGATAGATTATGACTGGATATTACGACATTGTTCTCGGGCTCATTCCGGTCGCACTGCTCGGTATCACCGCCGCCCTCATCCTCGTCGGCCTGTCGTTGACGGCGGCGGTACCGATCGGCGCGTTCGCCGCGATGGTGATTATCGGTCACGCGATGTTCGTCAGGACGCCGGCAGAGACCTCCGACGAGGCCAGGTCCGCCCGGCCGCCGATCAACGCCGACTAGGCGACGTTCTCTCTCTCCGGTTTCTTTATCCCGGTTCGCGTTTCGTGTTCCCGTATGACCGAGACGCTGTTTCTGACCAGCGCCGACGTTTCCGGGCTCCTGATGCCCGCGGAGTACGTCGACGCCGTTCGCGACGGCTACCGACAGCGCGGCGACGGTGCACCAGCACAGCCGCGATCCACGTTCTTTCGATCCGATCCCGGCGGCATGCTCACGAGCTACGCGGCGATCCTCCCCGAGACCGGAGCGATGGGTGGGTACATGTACAGCGCCGGTTTCGGCGCCGAGGACGCGTGGTTCGTGACGCCGCTGTTCGACGCAGACAGCGGCGAGCCGCTCGCGCTGCTAGACGGCGCGAGCATGAATCCGTTCAAGACCGGCGCTGCGGGGGCGGTCGCCGTCGACGAACTCGCCAGGGAGGACGCCGAAACGGTCGCGATCATCGGCAGCGGCCCACAGGCTCGCGGCCAGCTCCGGACGACGGCGACGGTCCGCGACTTTGCGACGGTCCGCGTCTACTCACCGACGCCCGAGAATCGACGATCGTTCGCCGCCGAGTTCGAGTCCGAACTCGAGGCCGACGTCGAGGCGGTCGACTCGAGCGCCGAGGCGGTCGCCGGGGCCGACGTCGTGATCACGGCGACGACTGCGAGCGATCCCGTTTTCGACGGGGCGGATCTCGAACCGGGGACGCACGTGACGGCGATGGGGCAGTACTCCGTCGACCGACGCGAACTCGACACGACGACGATCGAGCGGGCGACGTACGTTCCCGACCTCCGCGAACGAGCGACGTTCGACGCCGGCTCGTTCCTCGCGGCGATCGAGGCGGGCGTCGTCACGGAAGATCACGTCCACGCCGAACTCGGGGAGATCGTCGCCGGAACCGCCGAGGGTCGGACGAGTGACGACGAGATCACGGTGTTCGACAGCGGCGGAACGGGCATCGAGACGGTCGCCGCGGCGTACGCCCTGTACGAGGCGGCCCTCGAGGAGGGACTCGGAACCGAAATCGAATTCGAGCCCGCGAGCGACGCCCTGACGGGGAAGTAGGGTTCAGCGGGTGACGCCTCGCCGGCTCGAACTCGATCCTCTCGCGGCCACCACACATCCCATCGCGTTCGCCACGAAATTTGACGCGCGGCGGTGGGGACCCCGCGGTAGCTCGTCCTTTCGGTGGATCAAGGGTGGGTTTCGTCCGCCACGGCGATCGGTAGCGACCGGAAGTTCAAACGTGCGGTTCCCGTAGAGGAACCTACAACTATGTCGCGCGCGACGGACCTCGAGTCAGTCCTCGAGGCGGCTGGGTCGCTGGTGATCGTCTGTCACGACAATCCGGACCCGGACTGTCTGGCAAGCGCGCTCGCCCTGGAAGCGATCGCTGACCACGTCGGGGTCGACGACGTGACGATCTGCTACGGCGGCGAGATCTCCCACCAGCAAAATCGCGCGTTCGTCAACATGCTCGCCCTCACCCTCCACCCGGTGAGCGACGTCGACGTCGACGAGTACGACTGCATCGCGTTCGTCGATCACGCCCTCCCGGGGGTGAACTCGGAAGTCTCGAGCGCCGTCGACCCCGACGTCGTGGTGGACCATCACCCCGGCGAGACGCCCGGAGCGACGTTCGAGGACGTCCGGACGGAGTACGGGGCGACGGCGACGATCTTCGTAGAGTACCTCCGAACGCTCGAAATCGACCTGACGACCCGGCTCGCCTCGGCGCTGCTTTTCGCCCTTCATCGAGAGCGCCTCGACTTCGTTCGCGAACCCACCAGGCGAGAGTACCAGGCCGCGCTGACGGTCTACCCCGCCGCCGACCTCGAGGCGCTGGAACAGCTGTACGGGAGCGCGTTTTCGCCGGGAACGCTCGACGCGATCGGTCGCGCGATCGCGTCCAGAACGCGTCGCGGATCGTCGCTGGTCGCGAGCGTCGGAAAGACCTCGGAAACCGACGCGCTTCCGCAGGCGGCGGACTACCTCCTCAATCTCGAGGGGGTCGATACCGTACTCGTTTACGGAATCGTCGACGAGGCGATCAGACTCAGCGCACGGTCGATCGATCCGCGCATCCACATCGGAGAGATCCTCGGAAACAGCTTCGGCGAACTCGGCACCGCCGGGGGCCACCACGACATGGCAGGCGGGCGGATCGAACTCGGCATCTTCGCGGACGACGTCGGCGACGCCAGCCAGCTACTCGCGTTCGTCGACGGGCGGATCTCCCAACGGTTTTTCGACGAGCTGAACCTCGACGATTAGTGATCGGCGGGATCTCGAGTGCGCTCCGTCGGACCTCGAGAAACTCGCCGGATCGGATCGCGGCTCGAACACGGCGTGCGCTCGGTCGCTCTCAGACGGACTGCCGTCGACCGGTTTCGGCGCGACCGTGAAAACGGTGTGCGGTTGCACCGGTAGACAGCTACCGTACTCCGTCTCACTCGATGTCGATCGCGTGAGATTCGCCGACGACTTCGACTTTGGGGAGACGAATCGTCAGAATGCCGTTGTTGACGGTGGCGTAGACGTCCTCGGTTTCGACCGGCTCGGGCAATCGAATCTGACGACTGAACGACTGTAACTCCCGCTCCTGGCGAATGTACGTTTCTTCGCGCAGGCCGCGTTCTTCCGTCCGCTCACGCTCGCCGGAGATCGACAGCGTCTCGCCCGCGAGACGGATCTCGAGGTCGTCTTTCTCGTAGCCGGGAACGTCGACGGTGACGACGAACTCGTCGTTTTCGTCCGTCAGATCGAGGCTCGTCGCGGATCCCCCTATCGACAGATCGAATCGGCTTCTGTCGTCGATCTCCGTCTCCCACGACCGGGCGGTCGTCTCGAGCTGACTGGTCAATTTATCAAATAGTTCCGCGAGGTCGTCGAACGGGCTGGATCTGCGAGACACGTGATCACCTGCGTACCCGTTCGGTCCGACTCATGAAAAACCCACTTCACACCGTCGTGACGGTCAGTACCACGAACGGGTCGACCAGAGCCCGGTAGAATCTGTCGTGTGCAGGGAAAATTTTTATCAGCCGGTCGGCGTACAATCAGGTATGACGGAAGCACTGTTCGTCGTCAGCGAAGAAGGATACTGGGGAGAGGAGTGCGTCGAGCCGCTCGAGTCGCTCTCGGCGGCCGGCGTCGAGATCACGGTTGCGACGCCCTCGGGGCGACCGCCGAAGATCGACGAGCGATCGATCGACCCCGAGCAGGTCGGCGAGGAAACCGCAGACCGGGTCCGCGAGGTCCACGAGACCGACGAGCGGTTGAACGATCCGATCCCGACCGCGGAAGCCGACGCCACCGACTACGACGCGGTCGTCTTTCCGGGCGGCCACGGAACCGAGTGGGACGTCAACCAGGACAGCGACGCGCGGCGGCTCCTTCGGGACGTCCTCGAGGGCGACGGCAAAGCGCTCGTCGTCTGTCACGCCGTCGGCATCCTCGCGTTCGCCCGCGACAGCCACGGCGCGTTCGTCGTCAACGGGCGAGACGTGACGGGCTTTCCGAACGAGTGGGAAGCGGACATCGTCGACGAGAACGACCGCATGCCCAGCGGCCGCAAACTCCCGTACTGGGTCGAAGACGAGGTCGAGGCAGCGGGGGCGAACTGGGACGCCGAACTCGACAGCGACGAGAGCGTCACCGTCGACGGCGACCTCATCACCGCCCGCGGTCCCGAGTCGTCGACCGCGGCGGCCGAGACGCTCCTCGAGGAACTCGGTGTCTGATCGGACCGATCGAGCGAATCAGTTCCTTTTTAGGCGGCGGCGGGGAAGGTCGGGTATGAGCTTCGAGGAAGACGACCGCGTCGTCCTGCACGACGAACACAGCGAGTTCGACGGCGAGACCGGTACGGTCACCCAGACGATGGAATCGATGTTCGGCGACGTCACGTATACGATCAGCTTCGAGGACGGCCAGGAGGCCGGCGTCCCCGAGGACGCCCTCGAGGAGGCCGACGAAGACGACGAAGACGACGAGTAAGATCCGTTCACCGCTCGAGTCCGCACTCGAGACGCGTTACCGACACCCCGTTCGAATCGCAGATGCCACAGATCCCGCTTCACTACGTCGATCTACGGACGTTCTGTTACGCCACCGAGGACGAAAAGCGCGTCGAGGAGGCGTTCCGAACGTTCCTCCCGGAGGAGTTCGAGATAGAGCGCGCCGAAAGCGAGGGCCACTACGGCGACCGAATCCTCGTCCTCTCGGCGCGAGTCGAGACCGCAGACGACGTCCGTCACGTCCTCTCGCGTCTCACCGAACTCGAGGACTTCGAGACCCTGATCGACGAACTCGACGAGCGGGTGACCGAGAACACCGAGTTCTTCCTGCGACTGGACAAACAGGCCGCCTTCGAGGGCGACGTTCGTCTCGGCGAGGGGATCACCTTCCGCGGAAAGGTCGAAGCCTATCCCGCGAAGAAAGAACAGGCGCTCGAGAACGCGGAGGAAGTTCTCACCCGACTCCGGGACGAGGAGTGAACTCCGTCGCCGCGTCCGCTCTCGGTCTGCGAGGGCGTTTTTAAATCGTCTGCTCGTCGCGACGCCGACACCGCAGCTTCCTACCGAGTTCGACATCGGCCGACCGTGGTGCAGCCAAGAGTTATTCGTCTCGCACCCGTATCGTACGCAATGGTGCCATTCGCACTCGTTCCCCTGCAACTGCAGGTCGGCGTCAGCGATCCGCTTTTATTCGTCGGAGCGCTCGTCCTCTTGCTCGTCGTCGCCACCGTCTGGTCGATGATCGAGATCGTCGACGCCTACGACAGGGGCGCGCTGACCGTCTTCGGAGAGTATCGCAAACTCCTCCAGCCCGGGTTGAACGTCGTCCCGCCGTTCGTCTCGCGGGTTCACACCTTCGACATGCGAACGCAGACGATCGACGTTCCCAGCCAGGAGGCGATCACGCGAGACAACTCCCCGGTGACCGCCGACGCCGTCATCTACATCCGGGTGATGGACGCCAAACGCGCGTTCCTCGAGGTCGACGACTACGAGCGGGCGGTGTCGAATCTCGCCCAGACGACGCTTCGGGCCGTCATCGGCGACATGGAACTCGACGACACGCTGAGTCGGCGCGAGATGATCAACGAACGCATCCGCGAAGAACTCGACGAACCCACGGACGAGTGGGGGATTCGCGTCGAGAGCGTGGAAGTCCGCGAGGTGACCCCGTCCCGGGACGTCAAGGGGGCGATGGAACAACAGACCTCCGCGGAGCGCCGTCGCCGCGCCATGATCCTCGAGGCCCAGGGTGAACGCCGCAGCGCCGTCGAGAAGGCAGAAGGTGACAAGCAATCGAACATCATCCGCGCCCAGGGAGAAAAACAAAGCGAGATCCTCGAGGCCCAGGGTGACGCCATCTCGACCGTGTTGCGCGCACGATCGGCCGAGTCGATGGGTGAACGCGCGGTCATCGACAAGGGGATGGACGCGCTGACCGAGATCGGCCACGGCGAGGCGACGACGTTCGTCATGCCCCAGGAGCTGACGTCGATGGTCGGCCGCTACGGCAAGCACCTCTCGGGAAGCGACGTCAAAGAAGACGGCGACCAGCTCGAGAGCCTCGAGTTCGACGACGAGACTCGGGAACTGATCGGGCTGGACGACATCGCCGAGATCATCGGCGAGATCGAAGAGACCGAAGTGGACGTCGAAGCGATGGAGGCGGAAGCGCAGGCGATCAAGGAGGGCGAGGACGTGCCGGCGCAGTCCGGCGACGCCGCGGGCCTCTCCGAGGCCCGACAGCGAGACGGTGGCGACGACGACTCCGCACAGGGGTGAGAGCGAATCCCCGGCCGGCGGCCGAGCGCCGCGCTTTTGCCCGATGCGTGCGAGCGTTGCGGTATGAACGTACACGTCGTCGGCGACGACCCGGTCCGCGAAGCCGTCGTCGCCGCGCTGGGAGACGTCGACGTCGGCGTCACCGACGGAACTGCCGACGATCTGGCGGACGCACGATTCGGGATCGTGAGCGACGTCGCCGGCTCGAGCGCGTTCGACCGCGCCAACGAGGCCGCTCGAGCCGGCGGGACGCCGTGGATCGCCGTCGAAGTCGGCGGCGTCGGGGGCCGTCCCCTCTCCGCGGTCGACGCGGCTGTATCGGGGTTCGCGCCGTCGACCGGCTGTTTCGACTGTCTACGCACCCGCGTCTCGGCCACCGACCCGAAGCCGAACGAAGCGCCGAGCGCCGAGCGAGCGACGGCACGCCTGGCCGGTGCGCTCGCGGGGAGGGAGTGCGTTCGCGTCCTCTCCGGGGACGATCGATCGGTCGTCGGCCACGTCGTCGAACTACCACACAGACGACGGCGGGTACTCCCCGTTCCCGGCTGTTCGTGTGACGGCGCCGGGCGCGATCGGACGTTCGAACGCGACGACGAGTCGCTCGACCTCGACGGAGCGGTCGAACGCGCCGATGTGGCGATCGACGACCGCGTGGGAATCGTCGCCAGCATCGGCGAACTCGAGTCGTTCCCGGCTCCGTACTACCTCGCGACGAACGCCGAGACCGACGGCTTCAGCGACGCCAGCGCGCCCACCCAGGCCGCGGGCGTGGCCGACGACTGGAACGCCGCGCTGATGAAGGCAGTCGGCGAAGCGCTCGAGCGCTACTGCGCCGGCGTCTACCGCGACGACGACTTCGTCCGCGCGAGCGAGTCGGATCTCGAACGTCCGATCTCGCCGACGGACCTCGTCCGGCCGGACGACGCGCCGTCGGTCGATCCGACCGCCGAGCGTCGGTGGGTTCCCGGCGAGAATCTCGCGACCGGCGACCCGGTACACCTCCCGGCCGCGGCGGTGCAGTTTCCACAGCCGGGCGATCGGCTTCTGCCGGCGATCACCACCGGGCTCGGTCTCGGCTCTTCGACGATCGATGCGCTGCTGTCCGGGCTGACCGAAGTGATCGAACGCGACGCGACCATGATCGCGTGGTACTCGACGTTCGAACCGCTGGGTCTCGCGGTCGAAAGCGACCGCTTCGCGACGCTCGAGCGTCGCGCCCGGAGCGAGGGGCTGTTGGTGACCTCGCTTCTCGTCACCCAGGACGTCGACGTCCCGGTCGTCGCGGTCGCCGTCCACCGCGACCTCGAGGCGGACGAATCGGACTCGTCCGCGGGCGAGTGGCCGGCGTTCGCCGTCGGCTCGGCCTGCAGTCTCGACGCGGATGCCGCCGCAACGGCGGCGCTCGAGGAGGCGGTCCAGAACTGGATGGAGCTGCGGTCGGTCGGGCGCGAGGACGCGGCCGACGCCTCGGGCTCGATCGGCGAGTACGCGTCGTTCCCCGAACCCGCACGCGAGTTCGTCGCGACCGACCGAACCGTTTCCGCCGCGAGCGTCGGTCCCGATCCGGTTCCGACCGGTGAGGCCGCGCTCGAGGCGATCGTCGACCGCCTCGCGGACGTCGGTTTGACGCCGTACGCCGCCAGGCTGACCACGCGCGACGTCGAGGAGATCGGCTTCGAAGCCGTCCGCGTCGTCGTCCCCGGGGCACAGCCGCTTTTCACCGGCGAGCCGTTCTTCGGCGAGCGCGCGCGGAGCGTTCCCGACGATCTCGGATTCGAGGCGCGCCTCGAGCGGCCGTTCCATCCGTACCCCTGATCGGGCGTCGGTTCCACCTCGCGAAGTCGCCGCTCCCCGCTCGTCTCAGCCGCTTTCGGTTTCGCCGTCGGCGGAGTCGTTCGGCTCGGCGTCCGAGTCGGCTGTCTCGTTTCCGGTTCCGTCGGTCTCGCCGCGTCGAACGTCGACGACGAGGTCGTCGTCGTGAATGTAGATCAAAACGAGTTCGGTGTTCGGTGTGATCGACACCTCTCGAACGTCGGCCTGGTCCTCGCCGTCCGGGCCGAACTTGACGACGCGGAGGCTCTGATAGGTCGCCTCGAGGTGTGGTGGCCCGACGGTCTCGCCCGCCGTCACGGCGTATCCTTCGTCGTACGTCTGGCGGTTCGTCTCGCGTTCGTACGCCTCGAGCCGGACGTTGTAGTAGCCGTCGGCCTCGCTGTGGATCTCGATCGGAACGATGCCCTGGAACGAGCCCTCGAAGTGCTCCTGGACGCCCTCGATGCAGCCCGCGAGACTCGCTGCTGCGAGCGCACTCGCCGACCCGAGTACTGTACGCCGGTTCACACTCGTCGCTCGGTGCCGAGCGAACGTATGCGTTACCGTTCTCCGCGGCGGCGCAGTTCGAGCGGACGGGCTCACCGATCAGCTCCCGTCGGGGGAGTAGTTCGGCGCTTCGTCGGTGATGACGACGTCGTGGGCGTGGCTCTCGGCCTGGCCGGCCGAGGAGACGCGAACGAACTCGGCGCGCGCTTTGAACTCGGGAATCGTTCCGGCGCCGACGTATCCCATTCCCGACTGCATGCCGCCGGCGAGCTGGTGGAGTTCGGATTTGAGCGTCCCCTTGTACGGCGTCGCGGCTTCGACGCCCTCGGGGACGTACTCCTCGTCGTTCTCGGGATCTTCCTTGAGGTACCGATCGCTGTCGCCGGATTTCATCGCGCCGACCGACCCCATCCCGCGGTACTGCTTGTACTTTTTGCCGTTCATCGTGACGACGCGTCCGGGCGCTTCGTCGGTGCCGGCGAAGTACGAGCCGAGCATCACCGCGTCGGCGCCTGCGGCGACCGCCTTGATCGCGTCGCCGGAGTAGCGGATGCCGCCGTCCGCGATCACCGGCACGTCGTGTTCGCTGGCGACGTCCGCAACCTGGGCGACGGCCGTGATCTGGGGCATCCCCGCGCCGGAGACGACGCGGGTCGTACAGATCGATCCCGGTCCGATACCGACTTTGATCCCGTCGGCGAAGTCGACCAAATCTTCGGCGGCTTCCCGCGTGCCGACGTTCCCGACGACGACGTCCGCTTCGACCGCCGACTCGATCTCTCGAGCGCCGTCGATGACGTTCATGTTGTGCGCGTGAGCCGTGTCGATGAACAGGACGTCCGCGCCCGCCTCGTCGGCGGCTTCCGCGCGCTCGCGTTCGAACGGGCTCACCGCGACGCCGAGTCGGAGCCGGCCCTCCTCGTCGCGGACGGCCTCCTTGTACTCTCGGCGCTGGAGGATCCCCTGCATCGTCACCAGCCCGACGAGCAGGTTCTCGTCGTCGACGACCGGTACGCGCTCGATCTTGTGGTCGTACATCAGGTCGAACGCCTCCCGGGCGTCGACGTTTTCGTGTGCCGTGATGACCTCGTCCGTCATCGCCGCCGTGACGGGATCGTCCTCGTTGACCTCGAGGTGTGGCCGAATGTCGGTGCTCGAGATGATCCCCAGCACCTCGCCGCGGGTGTTGACGACGGGCGCGCCGCCGACGCCTTCGCGGGCCATCAGCTCGTCGACCTCGCGGACGGTCATCTCCGGAGCGGCGGTGACGACGGAGTCGTGGGGGATGACCAGTTCGTCTGCGCTTTTGACGCGTTCGATCTCCTCGACCATCTCGTCGACGTTCATGTTGCGATGGAGAACGCCGAGCCCGCCGTGGCGGGCCATCGCGATCGCCATGTCGCTTTCGGTGACGGTGTCCATCGCGGCCGAGAGGATCGGAACCGAGACTTCGACCGTTTTCGAGACGCGCGACCTGAGATCGGCGTCGTCTGGCTCGACGCGGCTCTCTTTGGGTCGAAGGAGGACGTCGTCGAACGTCAGCGCTTCCGGTACATCGAGTTTCGAAGAATAGGGCTCGTGCTCGGGAACGTCGTTCGCCATGTAAACCGTCCGAACCCGCGGGCAAAAAACGTTGCGAGATAGGTGCGAACGGATGTCCAGGCGTCGAACGGCGGCTTGCGGTCGCCACGCGGAACGAAACGCCGGTAGCGGATCACCGCTCGAGGAAACGTATCACCGCGTCGTCAGTGGTGGATGCCGTCGAACACGTTCCGGGCGTACCGTCGGTCGCAGTTGAGACACTGGTATCCGCCGTCGACGTGCTCGTAGAGGCGCTCCCCGCAGTCGTTGCACTTCCCGAACGGGTAATTCATCCGACTTGTGCCAGGAACCACAACGAATTAAGTTCTCCCCTTCGCTCGTGGCCGTTTTATGGTCGCCTCCGTCGAACGACCGACGACGGTATCCGTCGGCTCGACCGAGATTCGGTATGGACGAGCACACGCGAGATCCCACGGTCGACCCGCCGCCGACCGGCGAACCGACTGGCTGGCTCGCCGACGAGGGCCGGTGGGCACACGCGACGCTCCGGCGCGCGGTCGTCCACGGCGTTCGACTGTTCAACTCCGGCGACTACCACGACAGTCACGACTGCTTCGAATACGAGTGGTACAACTACGGCCGTGGAACGGACGAGAGCGCGTTCTTACACGGGATGGTCCAGGTCGCCGCCGGAGCGTACAAACGCCACGGCGTCGAGAGTACCGCACAACGTCGGTCAGCGGACCATCCGACGGGCCAGCGCCCCCGAGGAGAGAACGAGGGAATGCGCTCGCTCTTTCGGACCGCGCTCCAGTACCTGCGCGGGACGCCGCGGGACTACTACGGCGTCGACGTCCTCGAGGTCCGGACGGTGCTCACGAACGGGCTCGAAGAGCCCGAGCGCGTCGACGACTGGCGAATTCGCCTCGACGGAGCGCGGCCGACGGCCCGTCCGATCGACTACGAGTTCGTCGACGGACTCGAGGAGTGATCTGACGGCGAGCGCTCGAGAGATCGACCGACGAAATCGAGAGAGATCGAACGGCATTTGACCACGGAGCCCAACTAACACGCAATGAGAGTTGCACAGCTCGGGTCGGGAACGCCGGAGGTCGCAGTCGTCGCGGGCGTCCACGGCGACGAACCCTGCGGCGTCCGCGCGGTCGAGCGTCTGCTCGACGAGCGTCCGACCGTCGAACGCCCGGTCAAACTCATCGTCGCCAACGAGAAGGCCCTCGAGCGACGGGTTCGGTTCGTCGACGAGGACCTGAACCGGACGTTCCCGGGCGACCCGAACGCGACGACTCACGAAGGACGGCTCGCACACGAACTGGTCGCGGAACTCGACGGCTGTCTCACGTTCTCGATGCACTCGACCCAGAGCCACGCCGACCCGTTCGCGATCGTCAACGCGATGAGCGAGCGGACGACGGAGCTCGTCCCGCGGTTACCCGTCGCCGCGATGGTCGAAACCGGCAACTTCGCGGAGGGCCGACTCTTCTCCGAAATCCAGACGATCGAGGTCGAGTGCGGCCTCCAGGGCTCGGAGACGGCCGCCCAGAACGCCGACCGCCTGACGCGAGCGTTCCTGACCGCCGTCGACGCGTTACCCGGCGATACGGTCACTCGAGAGCTGCCCGTCTTCCGACTCACCGACGTCATCCGCAAGGAACGGGCCGACACGTACGAAGTGTTCGTCGAGAACTTCGCCGAGGTCGAACCCGGCCAGACCTTCGCCGCCGCCGACGGGGACGAACAGGTCGCCGCGGAGCCGTTCTATCCCGTTCTCATGTCCTCGAACGGCTACCGCGACGTCTTCGGCTACGCCGCCGAGAAGGTCGACGTGTTACAGTCGACGGGCACCGCGGACTGAGCGCGTTCGGGGGTTCGACCGCTCACGTCGATCGAGGAATCACCCGTGAGGGACGACCCGGGCGGGTATCGGCCGCTCGAGCGAGAGCGGTATGCGAACAGTTGTATCCGGCGGTGTACGGGACCGCCGAACGCGACCGTCGCACGACGAGTCGCCGACCGAGACAACGCGCGTTTCGATCCGGGAACCGGGGCGTCCGAGATACGCACAATTTTCCCCGCCGTGGGAGGATTGATACGCCGAGAACACTTTCTCGAGACTGATGACCGCAACGCTAGCGCTTTTCGTCGCCGTGCTCGCCGAGCTGTTTCCCAACGGGATCAGCCACTACGCGATCGGCGGGCTGTTCGTCGGCCTGGGGGTCGCCGTGATCTACGTCGGTACCGGCATCCCGGCCGGCGCGAGCACGTTCCTCGAGTCGACGCTGTCGTACGGCTCGAACCTCTCGCGATTCCAGCAGTATCGACCCTCGCGCGACTGGCGCGTCGTCTTCACGGTCGGAATCGTCGTCGGCGCGGCGATCTACGCCGTCACCGTCTCGCCCCAGGACGGCCTCTGGACGACCGAGGTCCAGTGGTGGCGGCTGTTCCTCGGCGGCGTCCTCATCGGTATCGGCACCCGCGTCGGAAAAGGTTGCACCTCGGGCCACGGCGTCTGCGGCGTCGGCTCGGTCTCGAGCGCCTCGTTCGTCGGCGTGGCGACGTTCCTGTTCGTGGCGATCGGAACGGCACAACTGGTCCAGGCCGTGGGGGTGAGCCCGTGATGAGCGCCGAGCACGAACAACACCGGCTGTTCCTGCCGCTCGTCTTCGTCGGCGGCATCCTCTTCGGGTTCGGCCTCGGATTTAGCCACATGGCCCAGCCGGAGGTCGTTCTCAGCTTTCTGCAGTTTACGGACTTCGGTCTGCTGTTCGTGATGTTCGGAGCCGCCATCGTCACCGGCGTCACGTTCTTCGGCGTCGAGCGGTTCCGGTCTCGCGCTCCGCTGACCGGTGCAGCGTACGGTCGGCGGCTCAAGACGCTCGACAAGAACGTCGTCGTCGGCGGTGGAATCTTCGGCGTCGGCTGGGGGTTGTCGGGCATCTGTCCCGGAGCCGCCTACGCCAGCCTGGGTATCGGAAACGTCCCGATCCTCTACGGCATCGTCGGAATGTTCGTCGGCGCGTACATCCAGGGCTTCTGGCGGTCGACCCGCGCGGAGAGTTCGACGCCCGCGACGACGGCGGACTAACCTTCCCGCACGGACGGCGGCCGACGACGCGGTCTCGGCGTGAGAACGTGATTCGTCGTTGACGAGTGGGCCACAAAAGTAAATGAGGGGGGTGCGCTACTGAGGGCCATGTCACAACGTGTCGTCTGTCCCCACTGCTCCGAATCGACGTACGTCGACATCAAGATGACCGTAACGAGAACGAGCAAGGCGGTCGGCTCACTGAAAGAGGGGTTCGCGAAGTCCGCCACCTGTTCGTCCTGCGGCGAGAAGTTCAGCTGCAAGACCGAGTGGTGACGGGCGAGTTCTCGAGTCGCTCCGACGAATCTCGAGCGGGTGCGTCCACTCTCCGAGCCGAGTCGCTCGACCGGACCGATACGCCGATACGCCTCGAGCCCCTGCACCCGACCGAGAATGACCGACGATCCGGAGCCGTCCGTGAACATAAGCGGCGGGAACGCCGGCGGCGGTACCGCCGTCGAGTTCGATCCGGCGACGGCGGAAACCCGCGCCGAGCGAGTCGTCGACCGCCTCGGTGAGCTGTACTGGCGGAAAACCTACGGCGGGCAGGACGCCTTCACCTGTCTCGTGCGTACGATTCTGATACGGTTTACTGTAAGTCATTTCCGGCGCAACCGCGACCCGTGCGGCGGTTGCGCCGGTAAATCGTTACAGCAATCCGTATGAGTCAGAACACGAGCGACGTGGCGAGCCAGCCGGCACACGACGCGTTGATCGACCGATACGGGGGCGACGGGATCGACCTCGCGGGGTCGCTCGCCGCCGCGGAGCGGTCCGAACTCGCCGAAACGATCAGTTCGGCCGGCCTCTACAACCAGAAGTCCGAAGTCATCGTCGAAACCGCCGAGTGGGTGCTCGAAGAGTTCGGCTCGGCAGCCGCGTTCGACCGATTCGTCGCGGACGAGGATCCGTCGACCGTCCGGGAGACGCTGCTCGAGGTCCGCGGCGTCGGACCGAAGACCGCCGACTGCGTCCTGCTGTTCGCCGGCGGGCGATCCGGCGTTTTCCCCGTCAAGACGGATATGACTTTCATCAGTATGCTAGCAGCGTTTTATCCGTCTGGACGTTGCGGCCTGTCATATGGGTGCGCCTGATCGCAAGCAGGTTGTAGTTCGGGTTTCTCCGTCACAACGCGATGATTGGGATGAGTATGCGGATGAGCTTGGGTTTTCGTCCCGGGGAGAGATGATTCGTCGTTCGGTTGAGTTTTTCCATAGTAAGCAGACTGATGATTCGGATCAATCGTCGGAGGATCTTGAATCTCGCCTCGTCGATATGCAGGATGATCTTGAATCATTGCGGTTGGATGTGCAGGATGTGCGTCGGGAGCAGATTGGTAAGACGGATATTGATGATGTTGCTGATGAGCTTGAACATCGCGTTACGCAGTATTTGTCTCGCGGGCCGGGTGGATCTGAGCCGACGAATCTGGTTTCGGGGGCGACTCGTTTTTCGGATGACGATGATTTTGATGGTAACGGGGGTGGTTCTGGTGAGTAATACGAGTGGGCGCGCGACGACTCTCAAAACGTCGACTGATTTTCCGAATGGTGAGAGTTGGTTAACGCGTCAGAAGGTGAAGAATTCGGAGGGGAATGCGAAGCAGAAACGGATTGCGCTTGAGCAGTTTGATGAATTTCTCGACGATTATGGCTATACGCTGGACACTATCGATAATGACGCGCTTGAATCGTTCAGTATTTGGCTTGATGATGAGAAGGGGTTAGCACATTCTACGTTGCCGCATCGGTGGTATGCCGTTCGCGCTTATTTGAATAAGCATATTGATACTGAGATTGGGTATCTCGACGATGAGGATTCGTATATTCTGGAGTGGATTGATGGTGGGACAAAGACGACGCAGGAGCAGGATAAGGATATTCATTGGTTGCCGCAGGATATGATTGGGGAGTTGATTGATGGGGCGAAGAATTTGAAGAATCGCTTGGTGATTCAGCTACTCTGGCATACTGGTTGCCGCCCCAGTGAGGTTGCTCGAATGAAGCATCGTCGGTTGGATCGGGAGAATCGGTGTATTACTGTTCAAACGTCGAAGGTAGAGGATTCGAATGCTGAGAATTATGAACGCGATGTGTTTTATGGACGTTCATTGCGCGCTGATATGCGAGAATGGATGGATCATGGTGGTCGGGCGTCGTATCCATACGCGGAGGAGTCGCCGTATTTGGTTGTGGGGTATAATACACCGGGGATTGGTGCGCGGCAGGTGAATAAGATTGTTCGGTTGGCGGCGAAGGAGGCGGAGATTCAGGAGGATATGATTGAGACGGCTGGGGAGGATGGTGATGGTGAGCCGGTTAAGAATAATCGCGTTGTGCCGAAAACACTTCGTCATAGTTTTGCGGTTCATAGTGTTCGGGGGCGGGAGAGGTCTGGGTCGCCTGCGATGGATTTGGAGAGGTTGCGTCGGTTGATGGGGCATGCGTCGTTGGATACGACGCGTCAGTATTTGCAGTTTCGTAGGTCGGAGTTGCGGGATGCTTATGATCAGTCGCATCCGGGTTAGTTGTTCTGCACTTCTCGTAGTTTAGCGCGGAATTGGTCGGGGTTGTCGACGGCCATGCGAAACATCCCGGTGTAGATCATGGTTTGCTGTGCGTCTAGAAACGCGTCGTATTCGATTTCTAACCGCTTGATCTCGCGCTGGAATTCGTCTTTATCGCGAACGCGAATGGTTATTCAGCATTGTCGAACAATCTCGATTTTGAATAGTTTCTCTGGGAACCGCGCACATTTCTGGCTGTAATGACACAGCATCAGTCTGAGTCATCAACGTGGGCGAAGCGACATCGACGAGCATTGACGACACGACATTCTCACGAAGATGTCCTCACCGACCGGGAGTTCGAGTTGTTGCTCGAAGCCTGTTCGGAGTTACCCAGTCCCCGTGATTTCCAAGCGCGGTTCATCTGTTTGGTCGCAGGTCGGCTCGGACTCCGTGGGGGCGAGATTTCACATCTCACTACCGACTGGTTTGACTGGGACCGGAAGCTTCTCCAGATCCCACAGCACGAGCCGTGTGCTTGTGGGTACTGTCGTCGCCAAGCAGTTCAGGAAGCGAACCACTGTGACGACCTCACTGAGGACAAGGCAGTAGAGTCACGGTGGCACCCAAAGACGGTCTCGTCCGCGCGGGCGATCCCGTTCGACTTGTCTTTGCGTCTCGAATTGTGTCTCGAACGCTTCGCCAATCGGTACGACTCGTTCCCGCATTCGCGCTCGACGATCAATAGGCGGGTGAACGAAGCAGCCGAGGCTGCCGATCTTCGAGGGCGCGTCTACCCACACTGTTTGCGAGCAACAGCCACGAGCTATCACGCCTATCAGGGAGTTGCGCCAGTTCCGCTTCAGGCCTTGATGGGGTGGAGCGATCTCGCCACTGCCCAGAAGTACATCCGGATTTCCGGAACAGCGACCGCAGATGCACTCCGGCAAGCGCATCACCGATAACTAACAGTCTACTCACGGCTCTTGTAGCCTCTGCTACATACAGGGCGCGAATGTGGCACGGACTGAGAGCCGATGTGATCGCTCAGTACAGGCCGAGTAGTTACCAGAGTGCCTCTCAATTATCGATTCAGTGATGAGCGTTTGTCAGTACAAGCAGTAGCAGCGAGAAGCACAAAAACGACGTTCTACTAACCGAGTCTATGGCGATTGAAGCGTCATTTACTGTCCCGCAGCCCGAGTTCCCTTTGAATACAATTTTTGATCAGTTGCCAGACGCAACTATCGAACTGGATCGCGTTGTCCCAACGGACGGTGCCATTATACCATACTTCTGGATTCACGCGGAGAACGTTGGGGACTTCACGGCTGATTTGAGTGGTGATAAGGGGGTTGAGGAGTTCAAAGTAATCGACGAATTAGAGGAGGAGATGCTTGTTCGTATTAAATGGAACCTCAACCACGAAAGTATTCTAATTGCCATCGTCAACACTGATGTCACACTCCTTTCTGGACTGGGAGAACAGAAGAACTGGACATTTGAAGTCAGGAGTAGCGATCAAAAGAGTCTCTCCGAATTTCAATCGTACTGCCGGGAGAATGGCATCCCCATTGAACTCACCCAGCTTCACGCACTCTCGCCACTCAAATCAGATCGGGAATTTGATTTGACTGATGGACAGCGGTCAGCGTTGGTACTCGCCTACTCTCGTGGGTACTTCGATTCACCGCGAGAAGCCACTCAAGACGATATTGCCGACGAACTCGACATTAGCCGACAGGCGGTTTCATCGCGTTTGCAGCGCGGTCTCCGACGGCTCGTAGCAAGCACTCTGGTAACGACTCAAGAGTAACTCATAGAGTCCCTATTTAAACAAATTGCGTGAGCAAAATTCATCGTCATGCCAGTGGGACGCCTCTATTCGGGCGATGAATCCTTCTCACAAAGAAATCGGTGCCTTCGGTGCCGTGGAAGTTGTGGACTCGATGAACAACGTGGAGTTTGATGTAGGTGCGGATATCGTCCGGGCAGAGTACGACAGTCGTCGTGATCAGCCGAGTCTTGCAATAGTTGCCGTGGTAGCGGCTGCTGCCCACAGCGATCCCATCGAACTGTCTCCTCTTCATTCCGCGATTGATACAGGGACTCTCGATGATCTTCTATCGGAGACAGCTACCGACGACCGGAAAAATTTCTGTCTCTCTTTTTCGTATGAGGGATTTGCTGTGACTGCATTTAGTGATGGAACAATTGAGGTCACCCCGATGGAGAACACGTAATCGGAAGTATTTCCAAGTGAGTTATAGTGTGTCGAGGATCGGTTCCAGTTGGCTAAGTTTCTCCGTCGGTTCAACGATATTCCGGTCTGATAGTGATTAAGACGAATCTTTACCAGTGAGATGCGGCCAAATATTGGGCTCGCTGATCGCGCTCAGTCCTCGTGGAATGTAGTCGTTTAGCGTTGAGAGATCGGGAACGAGCCGATACTTGAACCA
>NZ_REFZ01000024.1 GCF_003841465.1 Natrarchaeobius oligotrophus | reverse complement strand
ACGAGCCGTCGATTACGCTCGACGGCTCGTTCACTGGCTCACCTGAATCGTGTTTTGACACCGCCGCGCAGGCCTATCTTCGATAGGATGCCCAACTGGGTACGAATTTACTGGAGGCTCTACTAGTAGGTGAAACAGACCAAGAGAGGTAGTTGTAGTAGTCGTCGCGTCATAGGTACGTCACCGAACCCTGTATCACGTTCCGCGTAGGAACGATCAGTGGTTCTGCGTTCATACGACCGTAGACGCCCCCGACTCGGAAAGGCACATCGGATAGTCTCGGTCAGCCGTCGGGCTCTGCATAACCATCTCATCACCAAGCGGGAGCGAAAATCCTGCCAACTCGGCGAGAGCGGAACGTTTTCCAAATCTCGAACTCGACAATTTTCGAACGATCCCGAGGCACTCGACTCGTTCCACCCGTCGATTTTCGAACGATGTGTTCGCCCGGCACGCCAATCGATTCGAAGCGGGAGGGGTCTCCGTTACATCTATTGCGTATCGTAACGTAGTGGATCGTAACGATGAAAACGGTCACCACGCGCATCCCGGAGGACGACGAGGAGGCCCTCGCCGAACTCGAGGCGGAGATGAGCGCCGATCGATCGGAGGTGCTTCGCCGCCTGATCCGACAGGGCCTCTCCGACTGGCGCAAGAAGCGGGCACTCGACCAGCTCCGTGACCACCGCATCACGCTGCGGAAGGCAGCGGAGCTGGCGGACGTCTCGTACGTCGAGATGTTGACCCTCGCCGCAGAAGAGGGGATCGACGTCGGGTACACGACGGACGACCTCGAACGCGATCACGATCGCATCTAATGGTCGTCGTCGATTCCTCCGCGCTGATTCCGCTCGCGTGGGTCGGGCGACTCGATCTCGTCTCGACCGCCTTTGACGATATTCGGACGACAGAAGAAGTTCGGGAGGAACTCCTCACCGAGGGGAAGCGTGGTACCGCGACGCTCGACGAGTTTCTGGCGGACGTAGCTGTTCACGGAACGCCGGGTGCAGCCGACGAAGTGGCGTCGATGGAGGGAATTGCTGTGGCCGACGCGTCAGTGATCCTGCTGGCAGAGGCCGACGAGAAAATCCTCCTCGCTAACGACAAAGGGCTGATCGAGGTCGCTCGGAGTCACGGCGTCGAGTGTTGGTGGGTGACGACGCTGTTGCTCAGGTGTACGAAAGAAAGTGACTTGGCGGCGGATGAGGCAACCGATATCCTGTACGACCTCGTGGACGAGGGAATGAACCTGCATCCGAAAGTCTACACGCGGGTGCAGAAGAAGCTCCGAGAACTGGGAGAGTAAATCGCCTCGGGCTCAAGCCCCGTGGCATCCGCCTCGATTCTTCTGTGAATTCGGTCACGTACCCAGCACGTTCGGAGAGACCGAGGACTGCATTCAACTACTGTCAGACGGTATGAAAGATGAGAACTCCGTCTACGACGGCGCGGGTGGACGCACCGCCGAGTCGATCCAGAAGTCTTCGACCGCCTGGGCGATCGCGTCGAACTCGTCCGGACTGTCCGGCTTCGTGATGTACGCGTTGGCGTCGAGTTCGTAACACCTGGTGACGTCCGCTTCGGTTTTCGAACTCGAGAGGACGATGACCGGTGGCGGTGGGTGCTCGAGCGACTCGTTCAGCGTCTCGAGGATGGTGAATCCGTCGACGCCGGGGAGGTTCAGATCCAGTAGGATCATGTCCGGTCTGTCGGGCGATTCGTCGTCCTCGCAGTCGCGAATCGACTCTTCGGCCTGTGAGCCGTTCGTGACGACGAGGAATTCGATATCGCTGTTCGTCGTCTTGAACGCTTCCTGCGTGAGACGGACGTCGCCCGGATTGTCTTCGACGAGCATGATCGTTATCGGGTCGTCGCTGTTCGAATCACTCATTACGGACCTCTATCACGTTCACACGGGTAAGACTGCTTCCTACACACGTAGTGGTGATCCAGCGGTCGTCACTGACGGATCGATCCCCGACTCGCGTACGAGTGCTTTTTACGTCGCGGCACACACCTCGGCGCATGGAACTGTCGCCCGAGGAGTACGGTGCGTACTGGCGCGCGTCGATTCGCGTCGCCGCGGGTGTCGTCTTCGTCTATCTGAGCTACCGGTTCGTCGTCTCGCAGCTGCTCGACCACTCCGACGCCGGTGCGGTTCTCATGGGCGTCTTCCTCTTTGTCGCGCTCGCGTTCGCCGGGACGTTCGTCGCGGTGCTCGGGCTCGCACGCGTCGTCCGCACCGCGGTCGACGCCGAGATGCGCGGCTGATTTCATCGCTCGCCCCACGAGGGCGGCCAGATGCCGGCCGCCCGCATCCCCGGCTCGTACCGTTGCTGGCGCAGCCGTTCGCGTAGTTCGCTCCCGTCGATACGCGGGACGTCCGTTTTCGTCAGTTCGACGACGAGCAACGCCGTCAGCATCGCGTGCGTGCGAAGATTTCGCGGATCGACCTTGTCTCGGGTGTCGGCCGCCGTGTGGCCCCATCCGCGTCCGCGCTCGCCGCCGTCCGGGGGTTCGCTGTACAGCTGCAGCGTCGGAACGCCTTCCCGGAGGAACGGCCAGTGATCGCTGAACGGATGGGGATCGCCGTCGAATACGATCGGCTGGCCGGCGTCGCTCGAGACGCGACAGGCGAGCCGTCCGAGCGCGTCGGACCCGTGCGAGATCGCTTGCAGATTTCGGAACCGTCCGGCACCGTCGACGTTGATCGCGGCGCGGACCGACTCGAGTGCGAGTTCGTCGGCGAGCTCTTCGGCACCGAGCAGGCCGATCTCCTCGCTGCCGACGGCGACGATCCTGACGCGTCGCTCGAGAATGGGTTCGATCTCCGCGAGGATGCGCGCCGCGCCGCCGACCGTCGCGATTCCGCAGCCGTTGTCGAGCGCGCCCTCCCCGAGGTCGTGGGCGTCGTAGTGGGCGACGACGACCACTTCGTCGTCGGTGTCCGGCCCGAGCGTCCCGCTCACGTTTCGACTCGTCCCCTCGCGCGTTTCGGCGTCAACGCGGAGACGCGCATCGACGCCCCGCTCGGCGTACTCGATGAGCCAGCTGTGGGTTTCGGCGCTGACGCCGACGCCGGGGATCGACGCCTCGCCGTCGAACCGGAGCGCACCGGTCGGCGGCAGCTGTCCGGGGCGGTGATTCCCGAAGACGAACCCGGCCGCACCCGCGGTCACGACGTGGCCGAACGTCTCCATTCGGTGGACGAACCGCTTGGCCGGCGGCGTCGTCGTGCTCGCGACGGCGACGTTTCCGCGAAGGTCCGCCTCTTCGATTTCCCCCGGCGTACCGTATCCGACGTCGACCAGTCTGCCCTCGATTTCGCCGGCGGGCGAGTACGGAAGCGCGACGGCGTCGAACGATCTGTCGATTCGTCTGTCGCCGTAACTCCCGACGCCGCTCGACGTCGATTCTCCGCCGAACACCTCGAACTCGGTGTTGAATCGTTCCCACCTGGGTATCGAGAACTCGTCGACGCGGACGTTCGCGAGCCCCACGTCTCGGAACGTTTCGTGGACGATCGTCGCCGCTCGCCGCTCTCCCGTCGACCCTCCCATCCGGCCGGAAAGTTCGGCCAGTCGCGTCACCAGCTCCCAGGGGTGATCGTCGATCCAGGCGCGACCGAGCGCCCGTGCGAGCCGATCGTCGATCCCGCCGGTCCCGTTCATACGCTCCGTTCGTCGGCCACGGAGAATACTCTGACGGCGAACCGATCGCGATTCGCCCAACACTCCGTCGATCCTCAGCGTCTCGAGCGGTCGATCCGGGCTCCGATACCCTTTACCACCTTCGTTGCGAATCGCCGGCTATGAGTTCCGTTCCCGACCGTTCCGAGGTCGACGAGGAGTACACCTGGAACCTCGAGAGTATCTACGCGACCGACGACGACTGGGAAGCCGCATACGAGGCCGTCAGCGAACGCGTCGACGAACTGGCGCGCTACGAAGGACAGACGATCGACGACGCGGAGACGTTGCTGACCGTGCTCGAGCTTCGCGACGAGGTGATGCGCGACGTTTCGACCGTCGCGGCCTACGCGCGGATGCGTCGCGACGAGGACACCACGGACCAGCACTACCAGGCGCTGACCGCCCGCGCCCAGTCGCTCGCGTCGGAAGCGCAGTCGGCGTCGTCGTTCATCGATCCCGAACTCCAGGAGCTGACCCGCGAGGAGTTCGAGGAGATGGTCGAGGCCGTTCCCGACCTCGAGACGTACGACCACTACGTCGACGACGTGTTGCGGATGAAACCGCACACGCGCTCGGCCGAGGTCGAGGAACTGCTGGCGGAGCTGAGCGAGGTGACCGGCGCGTCCGGCGACGTCTACAACATGCTCTCGAACGCCGACATGGAGTTTCCGGCGGTCGAGGACAGCGACGGTGAGTCGATCAAAATCACGCAGAGTAACGTCACGAACCTGCTCAAACGGACGGATCGCGACTTCCGCCGTCGGGTGTACGAGGCCTACTTCGACGAGTGGGAGGCGATGCGGAATACGGTCGCCACCGCCTACAAGAACAGCGTCAAAGCCGACGTCAAATTGGCCGGGGTGCGCGACTACGACAGCGCCCGCGAGGCCGCCCTCGACGGGCCGAACGTCCCGGTCTCCGTCTACGATACCCTCGTCGATTCGGTTCACGACAACCTCGAGAAGCTCCACCACCACGCCGAACTCAAGCGCGAGGCGCTCGACGTCGACGAGCTCCGGATGTGGGACCTCTATATGCCTCTGACCGGCGACGAAGGTCCCGACGTCGACTACGACCGGGCGACCGAGTACGTCGTCGACTCGCTCGAACCGCTGGGCGAAACCTACCAGTCCCGCGTGGCGGAGGGACTCAACTCCCGCTGGGTCGACGTCTACGAGAACGAAGGGAAGCAGTCGGGGGCCTACTCCGGCGGAACCTACGACACCCAGCCGTTCATCCTGATGAACTACCAGGACGACATCTCCTCGATGTACACCCTGGCGCACGAACTCGGCCACTCGATGCACTCCGAGCTGGCGAAAGACGAACAGCCCTTCGTCTACTCGGGCTACGAGATCTTCGTCGCGGAGGTCGCGAGCACCGTCAACGAGGCCCTGTTGACGAACCACCTGCTCGAGACGGTCGACGACGACGAGTTCCGAACGCACGTCCTGAACGAGTTCCTCGAACGGGTGCGCTCGACGCTGTACCGCCAGACCCTGTTCGCGGAGTTCGAACACGAGACTCACCGCCTCGAGGAGGCGGGCGAACCGCTCACCGCGGACCGACTGGACGACCTCTACCGCGGGCTCAAAGCGGAGTACTACGAACCCGCCGTCGTCGACGACCGGATCGCCCGCGAGTGGATGCGCATTCCGCACTTCTACCGGGCGTTCTACGTCTATCAGTACGCGACCGGCATCTCCGCGGCGCTCGCGCTCGTCGACCGCATTCTCGAGGAGGGCGAGACGGCCGCCGAGGACTACCTGACGTTCCTCCGGCGGGGCTCGCGGGAGTATCCGCTCGACCTGCTCCGGATCGCCGGCGTCGACATGAGCACGTCCGAGCCGATCGACCGCGCGCTCGCGACCTACGGCGAGCGGCTCGAGGAGTTAGCCGAGTTGCTCGAGTAGAGCACGATCACCGTCTTCAGCAGTTTCGAACAACCGGGTAACAACCGGTCGGTAACTGGCCGATCGGATAGTTGGATCCAGTACTCAGACGGAGCCCCGCGGCTCTCGTTCAAAAAATCTCAAACGGTGATGGCTCAGACGGAGAACCCGAGTGCTGCACAGAGGAAGTCACCACTGCGCTGGCACCCGTATCGATCGATCACTTCGACGACTGCCAAACAGAACGCGGCACAACCACCGGCGGCGACTGGGTTTGCGGTCCGCAGACAGATCCGTGCACACGCCGAACGTTGGACCTGATCTCCGTACCGGTCACAGACTTCCGACACGACCGCGATGCAAAGTCCAGCGCTAATGACTCCCGGCACGCTCGGCAGCGATTGCGTACCGGCCTCCGATTCGCCCTCGAGTTCCGACATGGACCGAGAGACGGTAAATTCGTCGATGCTCTCGACGTCCCGGCTCGAGTCGGTCGTCCCAGCGTCGGCCGTTCCAACGTCGGACGTCTCATCATCGGCCGTAGCGACTCCAGCGTTGGACTCTTCGAACGCAACGACGTCGACGGTAAAGTCGATCTCCCCGCTTTCCTCGTTCTGTTCGCCGCTGACGACGAATGCCCACGCAGCGACGGGTACGTGTCTCCCATTTCCGTCCTCTGATTCGACGATAAGAGCGTTGAGTAGCGCGATCTCCTCTTCGTCTTCACTGTGGAACGGAACGAACAGACTCACCGGATCGAGTTGCTCGAACTCCCCGGAATCGATATCCACCTCCGCTCTCTCCTCGAGGGAGAGGTCGCCAGCCGAGACGGGGATCGCGACCGCATCGTGCATCGCTGGATTGAACCCCTTCTCGTTGAGGTTCTGGTAGAGTTTCCGCGATTCATCCGATCGACGACTGGCTGCGGTGTACTGGCGGACCTCCGAGCCGGTGAGCAGCTCGTCGGGCTCTGTTGCACCCGCAGTGCCTATCATTCCTGTGCCGATTCCAGCAACACCGGTGGCGCCGACCGCTTTCAAAATCGCTCGCCGGTTCGCTGATGTTTCTTCTGAATCGCCATCTGAATTTTCTTCCAATATAGCAATTTCTAATAATTAGAAATGCATACTTATATATTTATTTTGTAAACATGACTATATTAATCATTTGTATTTGGTCTTGCTTTTATATCATTAAGGTTATATTTGAGCGACGCAGTCGTCTCCTCGTGTGGGCACTACACGCCCTCAGAACCCCGAACGCTGCTATCCGATCGAGCGAAACGGTTTTAATAATCGTTGGACAGCCCGCCGAACCCAATATACGAGCCCGAGACGGTTCTCTTCGAGAACGTACCCCTCGGCGCTCGAGTCGACGAAGTCGTCTTCTTCGAGCGTCGTAAGGGCATCGTGGACGCGTTCCCGGTCGACACCCAGTTTGGCGGCGAGCTCCTCGTCCGTCTGGGGCGAGTCAGCGTTTCTGAGTACGTCTCGGAGTTCATAGAGGAGAGCCGCCTGGATTCTGTCATCCTCGGGTAACCGATCCTGAGGGGGCTCTCCCGCGGTTCCGATGAGTACGTCGAGAAGGAGCCACAACGCGATCAACACGAGAAGTGGGACGAGCCATCCGACTTCCGTCCAGTATAATACGGTTACGGCGGTCCCGACGGCAACGACGCCAAGGAGGACCACCACCGACACCGTCCGAGAGGTCAGACGATCAGTGGACGGGACGAGCCACACGGCCCTCACAAGAACGACGAAGCCGAGTATCGCTGCTGTTGCTTCGCTCCCGACGTCGAGAATCAAATACAGTAACACACCGAGAAGGACCAGATGGCCCACTTCACGAGCGAGGGTTGAAAAGTATTTCTCGATCATTTCCCAGGATTACCGCAGCTACCCTATTAAAATCACCGCTGTCTGCATAGTATTTAAATGGATCGTACCCGGCGGGATACAGCGGTTCGAATCGACAGTGTCGGCGCGAGCGCGTTTGAGGCGATCGGCTAGAATAGTTCTGGCCAACAGTTCGCGTGTAGGAGTGCATTGACACAAAACGACTACGACAGACCACTACGAGTCGTGTTCGTCGACGGTCTGGTGGGCTGCAAGAACTACCCGCGACCCAAAGGCACATTTATCGCCGGGGTCTTATCGATGCACGTCAGGATGTCTCGAAGCCCGTCTCTTCCCGACCGACCCCATCGCGAAATAGACCCCGATCTCCCCGACGACGAGCGGATTGAGGCGCTGCGCGGCCACTACGCCGAACTCGTCGACGTCCACGAACAGCTCTCTGCCCAGCTCGACGACGCCGAGGAGCGAAGAGCGAGCCTTCGGGAGCGAGTCGACCGCGTCGAGCGCGAAAACGAGACGCTCAAGAGCTCGTCGCTGTACATCGCGACCGTCGAGGACGTCGTCGGCGACGGCGAAGTCGTCGTGAAACAACACGGCAACAACCAGGAGGTGCTCACCGAAGTCTCGCCGCGAATGGCAGACCGGGTGGGTGCCGGCGATCGCGTCGCAGTCGACGATTCGTTCGCGATCCAGACCGTGCTGGACGCCGAAACCGACGCTCGCGCCCAGTCGATGGAGATCACCGAGCGCCCCGAGGTCAGCTACGAGGACATCGGCGGCATCGACCAGCAGATCCGCGAGGTCCGTGAAGCCGTCGAACAGCCCCTCTCGGAGCCCGAAGTCTTCGAGGAGGTCGGTATCGAGCCACCGAGCGGCGTCTTGCTGTACGGCCCGCCGGGCACCGGCAAGACGATGCTCGCGAAAGCGGTCGCGAACAAGACCGACGCGACGTTCGTCAAGATGGCCGGCTCGGAACTCGTCCGCAAGTTCATCGGCGAGGGGTCCCGTCTCGTTCGCGACCTCTTCGAGATGGCCCGCGAGCGCGAACCCGCCATCATCTTCATCGACGAGATCGACGCCATCGCGACCACGCGAACGGAGTCCAAAACGTCGGGAGACGCCGAGGTTCAGCGCACGATGATGCAACTGCTCGCGGAGATGGACGGCTTCGAGGCCCGCGGCGAGATCCGCATCATCGCCGCCACCAACCGCTTCGACATGCTCGACCGCGCCATCCTCCGTCCCGGCCGGTTCGATCGTCTCATCGAAGTGCCAGAGCCCGACCGCGACGGCCGCGAGCGGATCCTCCAGATCCACACCCGCGAGATGAACGTCGACAACGACGTCGATTTCGCCGCCCTCGCCGACGACACCGAGGGCTACTCCGGCGCAGACATCGAGAGCCTCGCGACCGAGGCGGGCATGTTCGCCATCCGAAACGAACGAAACGAGGTCCATCACCAGGACTTCCTCGAGGCCGTCGACAAGATCGAAAACGACGACTCGAGCGACGTCGTCACCTCTGCGGGTTACTTCTACCAGTAGACCGATCGGACTGCGTTTCGAACGCGATGGGTTCTCACTTCTCGAGCGGGCCCAGCGACCGCAATCGGCGATCGAACAGAAACCGCAAGGCCTTACGCCGTTCGTCTCCGAAACCCGAGTATGGCCACGATTCGAGTCGTCTGGGGATCCGCGTCGGCTCCGACGGCGATGGCTTCCTACGACGCCGCGCTCGCGGAGGCGGGCGTCGAGAACTACAACCTCGTCTCCGTCTCTTCGGTAATCCCCGCCGACGTCCCCGTCGAGGCCGTCGCCACCGCACCCGACCTCGGCCCGGCGGGCGAGCGCCTCACCGTCGTCGAGTCTCGAGCGACGACCGCCGGTCCCGGCCGCGTGAGCGCCGCGCTCGCGTGGTCACGATCGGTCGACGGCGGACCTGGTCTGTTCTACGAGGCGGCCGACGAAACCGACCCCGACGACGTCGAACGACGCGTCCGAAAGGGACTGGACGCCGGAAAGCAACTCCGGGAGTGGGAGTTCGACGAACCGCGTCTGGCCGTCGAGAGCGCGGACGCCGAGTCGGGTGCGTACACGACGGCCGTCGTCCTCGCGGTCTACGGCGCGAGCGACCCGATCGTGTGAGTGTCCGAAGGCGAACTCTTTTGACCCGTCGGCGCATTGCAACCGGTACACACTTCTCATGAACGGAAATACGCCGTACGCAGGGCTGCCGGGGGAGACGCAGGCTGGTCAGCGAGCCGCGGCGGACGTTCCGGAACTCTCGAGGTCACAGAAGCGACTACTCCACCGTGACGTCTCGCGGATCGCCGCTCAAACCCGCGAGTTCCTGCCCGACGAGTACGTCGTCGACGCCGACGTCACGACCGGTATCGCCGGCCCGCAGGTGACCGTCGCCGTCAGGCCACCCGTCGGCCACGCCGTCAGCGCCGGCTTCACGCCGGACCTCGAGGACGCAACCGAGGAGATCATCACCTCCGATGAGCGCAACGAAGTCGCCCGTGGACTGGCCGCGAGCGCCGCGCTCCAGGTGAAACAGGCCGTCAGCGAGAACGTGACGCCGACCGGAAAGTAGCTCCTCGAGCGGGCCCGTCGCCCGCATCCGGTTTCTTCATCTTCGTCAGTACACACCAATTAGTCGGCACACACCGGTCCAGTCGACACACACCGATCAATCTACACACACCGATCCAGTCGATACATACCGGTCCAGTCAGTACAGCAGTCGACGCACCGTTTCGGTCGATACGGCAAGGAACTGACGGGCAGCAGACCGTGTCAGTACAGCAGCTGCTCGAGCTGGTGTGCCCGCCGACCCAGGTCGACCGCCGGCTCGACGGACGGATCGGCCTCGAGACGTTCAACGACCAGCAGGGGATCGACGCCCGCCCGCTCGAGGTCTCGCAGGAGCGATTCGATCGCGTCGCGGTTCGTCGCCAGCGACGAACAGAGTCCGATCGCGAGCGCGAGCGGAATCGCCCGGTCGGGATCGGTCGGGAACGCGTCGCTCACTCGATCGAACGGCGGTGAATCGGTCGTCTCGCCGTTGGACTCGTACTCGTCGGGTTCGAGAGCGTCGACGGTCAGACACCGCGTACAGAACGCGACGGTCGACGCGTCGTCGGGCGCGTACTCGCGGTACGACGGGGGAACGGCGAACGTCACTACTCGCGCACCGCACTCGGAACAGGCCATCGGCTCGTCGTTCGGGAGAGAGTCGCAAAAACGCTTTCCCCACGCCGTCGCAGGTTCGCCGGTCGCGTCGGGAGACGCGCGCGTCAGTTTCCGGGAACGCCGCCCGCGGTCGCCTGCTCCATCTCCGCTTCGTCGCGCTCCGCTGCGTCCTCGTCGTCGGCTGCGCGCGCTTCCTTTTCCTCCTGTTCTTTCTTCTCTTTGATTTTCTTCAGGCGGAACGTCTCCTCGCGTTCCTGTTCTTCGAGTTTCTGCTCGATGTACTCCTGGTTCTCGTAGAGTTCGGGCAGGAGCTTGAACTCGAGGGCGTTGACGCGGCGTTTCGTCGTCTCGATCTCGCGGAGCATCTTCTTCATCGCGGTCTCGACCTCCGCGGCGAGGATGATGCTCTCCAGGAGATCCTCGTAGGCCTCGGCCGCCTCGTCGATGCGGGCCGACGTGCCCATGATCCCGTAGCCGCGCTCGTCGAGGCTCTTCGAGACTCGCGAGGACTCGATCTGGGGGACGACGACGCCCATGATGTTCTTCGACTCGGTGGTGATCTCGGGGTGTTCCTGTAACGCAGCGGCGGCCCCGCGAACCGCGACGTCGCCTTCCATCGCTCGAGCCATGTTGATCTTCTTCTGGGCCACCTCGTAGTCGTCGGAGAGCTCGCCGCGAACGTCCTGGGCCTTGTCCAGGATGTCCATGAACTCCATGATCAGGCCGTCGCGCTTCTTCTCCAGGGTCCCGTGCCCGCGCTCGGAGAGTTCGATCCGATCTTCGATCTCCATCAGATTTTTGCGGGTGGGTTTGACGTCCTTGGCCATCTTGTCGTGGCTTTACGCCCCCAGTCGGATAACTGTTTACAGTTTGCGTCGCCGGATTCCGCCCTGGAAGCCGCCGTGGCCCGGTCTCGAGGCTCAGCCGAGAAAGAGGTCGACCATGTCGCTCGTCCGGCCGCCCTTGTAGAGTTCGGCGTATCCGCAGTTCACGCACGAGATGACGCGGAATCTGCGGTTCTGGATGTCGAAGAACTTCGACAGCCCGGTCCCCGTGGTCGCGATGTCGTCGACCTCCGTGTCGGTGTGGCCGCACTTGGGGCAGCCGCGCTCGTCGGACTCGGTTTCGCGTTGTTGCATACGATCGGAAGAGTCGGGGAAATATCTATAGTTCTTCTGATCGAACCTCGAGACGAACTCGTATGATCGGCGTCTTCGTCGTCGTCGCGCTGTTCGTCCTCGCGACGACGGTCGGTCTGTACGTGCTGATCGCCGCCGAGACGTCGAATCCGACCGTCGTGGATCGCGAGACCGCGGAGCGCGAGGCTCGAGCGCGGAGCGGGCGTTCGCCGTCCGAGCCGGACCGCGATCGGATCTCGAGGGATCGATCGACCGGGACCGACGATCGACGCGACGCCGACGGAATCGGGGACGGATCCTGGTCGAACGAGCGAACCCGAAACGGAACCGAATCCGACTCGAGTCGATCCGACGAATCGCGTTGACTACCGATCGGTCCGACGAATCGCGTAGCACCCCGTCCGTCCGACCGACGCGGCAGTTCTCGCTCGCCGGCGCTCCGCCCGCTCGGCGTCGGGAGTAACGACGTTGCCGCCTCGAGCCTGCTCCTGCGTTCGAACCGCACCGTCAGCGCCGGTCGTCGACGGCGTCGGCGTACTCGGCTGCCGTGATCGTGTACCGGTGTGCGTCGACGACGTCGTCGCCGTCCGTTCGCCAGTTTCGAAGACGCCCCTGATATCCCCCGCCGTACGTTTCGACGTACCGTTCGACCGCTCGCTGCGAGCGATCGTTTCCGTCCTGGTGGACGACCTCGACGATCTCGAGGTTCAGCCGGTCGAACGCCAACTCGAGCAGAACTCCGGCGCGCTCGCCGGAGTACCCTCGGCCCCAGAACCGCTTGCGCAGCCAGATTCCGAGCGATCCCGTCTCCCGAATTCGGTCGACCTCGAGTTTGGCGACGCCGGCCAGCGCACCGGCGTCCGGTTCGGTGGCTCGCGGCCGGACGAAGTAGCGAGCGACCGTCCCGTTTTTCCACTCGCGTCCGAACCGATCGAGCAGGTCGGCGGTCTCCCGCGGCGACTCGTCGGGCCCCCACGGGAGGTACTCGGTGACCGCCTCGACGCCGTCGTCGCTCGAGCGGATCCGGTAGAACTCGAGTGGCGCGACGTTCTGTCGACACGCCCGCTCTAGGACCAGGCGATCCGTCGCGAGGAGTTCCGGAAAGGGGCGATCGTCAGCGGTTGCCGCGGTGCTGTCCGGTTCGAGTGTGGTTCGTCGTTCGGCGGCGAGTTCGCGCTGCATCGATCGGGACAGCGTAGCGAAGAGACGTATTTACCCGCTGCATAGACCGTTTCAAAATCGGGCGGTGTCCGACGACGTGGCCGACGCGGCGTCCGTATGGACGACCACGCTTCCGACGAGGTCTCGAACCTCGGTGTCGGCGTGAAATCTTCCGTCACGAGGTTGGCCGGATAGTACAGCCTGGCAGAGCATCGACGGTTTCGTTCGGCGTCTCACGAGCACCTCGCGTGAGAGATCCGTCGATCGACCCGATATCGTTCCCGATGAATTTTGGCAGAGCACTCAAATCATCCCGTGTAGGACCGACGAGTCGGACGAGTTATCCGAAGAACTGTTCTCGGGAGTTGAATCGAACCGTCACCGAAAATTGACGGAAACAGCGACTGCGATGCAGGCAAACACTATTCCGGCAAGGCCGTACTGAAACGCTGAAAGGTAGCTCTCTGTGAGGTACACCACGGTTCCTGTACCACCGCCTACGAATGCGATATCGATCCCGGTTCGAATTGCCGAACGGAACGTTCCATCGTAGCGGGGAATCGGGTCTACGTTCGAGACCTTACCATACAGGAACACAATGATTCCCCAGATGAATCCAATGAGGAATGCGACTATGGCACTATATAACATATTTTATTTTTAAATATGAAATATTATATTTTGGAATTTTATACCTAATTTATACTTCAGGAGATGTGTAAACCGTCACTGTTATCGCAAGGCTTCGGTATGGACTCCCGTGAATTCTTCCACCGGCCCCTTATCGATTACGTCTTCCGGATCAGGGCCGTATTCGCCCGAGCCTCGAAAAACGAGTTGCGAGGTACTGACCGTGCCACCACTTTCTCGGTCCCGGAATGCGATCAACGAAAAACTGGACCGTGTGAAATCAAAACGTCTGATTGAAAAGGCTGGATATAGGGACGGCGATCGTGTCCCCCACTCGCGACGTCGCGGTCTGAAAAACCGTGTTTCCGGTCAGTCCGCTGTCGCTTCGACCTGCTCGCCTTCGTCTTCGCGGTAGTGTTCCTCGATGAGGTCCTCGCCGATGCGGTTGAGTTCCTCCTTCGGCAGCATCGAGAGCAGATCCCAGCCGATCTCGAGGGTGTCCTCGATCGTCCGGTTGGTCTCGTAGCCCTGCTGGGCGAACTCGTTCTCGAAGCGGTCGGCGAAGTCGAGGAACTTGTTGTCGCGCTCGGAGAGCGCCTCGCGACCGACGATGTTCACGAGGTCGCGCAAGTCCTCACCCTCCGCGTAGGCGGCGTACATCTGGTCGGAGACGTCGCCGTGGTCTGCGCGGGTGAGGCCCTCGCCGATCCCGTCGTCCATCAGCCGCGAGAGGCTGGGCAGGACGTTGATCGGCGGCTCGATTCCCTGGCTGTTCAGGTCGCGGTCCATCACGATCTGTCCTTCGGTGATGTACCCGGTCAGGTCGGGGATCGGGTGGGTGTCGTCGTCGCCGGGCATCGTGAGGATCGGAATCTGGGTCACCGAGCCCTCGCGACCCTCGATGCGGCCCGCGCGCTCGTAAAGCTGGGCCAGGTCGGTGTACATGTATCCGGGGTAACCGCGTCGACCCGGAACCTCCTCGCGTGCGGCACCGATCTCGCGCAGCGCCTCGCAGTAGTTCGTGATGTCGGTGAGGATAACCAGCACGTGGTAACCCTTCTCGAACGCGAGGTACTCCGCCGTCGTCAGCGCGAGTCGCGGCGTGACCGTCCGCTCGACCGCGGGGTCGTCCGCGAGATTCATGAAGACCACCGAGCGCTCGAGCGCGCCCGTGCGCTCGAAGTCCTGCATGAACTCGTTTGCCTCCTCCTGGGTGATCCCCATCGCGCCGAAGATGACCGCGAACTCCGAGCCCCCTTCGTCGCCTTCTTCTTCCTCCGGCACCGTCGCCTGGCGGGCGATCTGGAGCGCGAGTTCGTTGTGGGGCAGTCCCGACCCGGAGAAGATCGGCAACTTCTGGCCGCGAACCAGCGTGTTCATGCCGTCGATGGCCGAGACGCCGGTCTGGATGAACTCCTCGGGATACTCCCGGGAGTAGGGATTGATCGCTTCGCCGACGATGTCGATGCGCTCGTCGGGGACGATGTCCGGGCCGCCGTCGATGGGGTTCCCGGAGCCGTCGAGCACCCGCCCGAGGAGGTCCTCGGTGACGGGCATCTTCATCGTCTCGCCCAGGAAGCGAACGGACGCGTTGCGGTCGATACCGCCCGTCCCTTCGAACACCTGAATTGAGACGAGTCCCTCGCTCGACTCGAGCACCTGCCCGCGCAGGGTCCTGCCCTCCGGCGTTTCGATCTCGACGATCTCGTCGTATCCGACGGGTTCGTCGACTTCGGCGAACACCAGCGGGCCGCTGACTTCCGTAATGGTCTGATACTCTTTCATTGTTAGTACAGACTCCGTATCTGTTCTTCGAGGTCCGATTCGAGTTCGTCGATGAACTCGTTCCACTCCTCGGCGGTTCCCATGCGGTTGAGCCGCGGGACCGCGTCGACGTCGGCGATCTCCTCGACCGGAACGCCGGCCTCGAGGGCCTCGAACGCCTCGTCGTTGAACGTCTTGATCGCCCGGAGCATCCGGTAGGTCTTTTTCGGATCGCAGTACGTGTCGACGTCGTGGAACGCGTTCTGCTGGAGCCACGCCTCCCGCAGGTAGCGAGCGACCTCGAGGGTCAGCTGCTGGTCCTCCGGCAGCGCGTCCTTCCCGACCAGCTGGACGATCTCCTGGAGTTCGCCTTCCTCGTCGAGTACGTCGACGGCCCACTGACGGACCTCCGGCCAGTCTTCCTCGACGTTCTCGCGGAACCAGGGATCGAGCTGTTGTCGATACAGCGAGTACGACTCGGTCCAGTTGATCGATGGGAAGTGTCGACGTTCCGCGAGGTCGGCGTCCAGCGCCCAGAACGTCTTGACGATGCGCAGGGTGTTCTGGGTGACCGGCTCGGAGAAGTCGCCGCCCGGCGGCGACACCGCCCCGATGACCGACACCGAGCCCTGCGTTCCGTTGATGTTCTGGAAGAGGCCGGCGCGCTCGTAGAACTCCGACAGCGACGCGGCGAGATACGCGGGGTATCCCTCCTCGCCGGGCATCTCCTCGAGTCGACTCGAGATTTCGCGCATGGCTTCTGCCCACCGGGAGGTGGAGTCGGCCATCAGCGCGACGTCGTAGCCCATGTCGCGGAAGTACTCCGCGATGGTGATCCCCGTGTAGATGCAGCTCTCTCGAGCGGCGACGGGCATGTTGGACGTGTTCGCGATGAGACACGTTCGCGACATGAGCGGTTTGCCCGTCTTCGGGTCCTCGAGCTCCGGGAAGTCCTCGATGACCTCGGTCATCTCGTTGCCGCGTTCGCCACAGCCGACGTAGACGACGATGTCCGCGTCGGCCCACTTGGCGAGCTGGTGTTGGGTGACGGTCTTGCCCGAGCCGAACGGACCTGGAATCGCCGCGGTTCCGCCCTTGGCGATCGGGAACAGACCGTCGAGGATGCGCTGTCCAGAAACGAGCGGGATCGTCGGCGTCTCCTTCTCGTTGGCGGGGCGAGCCTCGCGCACCGGCCACTCCTGGTGCATCGTCACTTCCTCGCCGGAGTCGAGTTCGGCGACCGGTTCGTCGACCGTGAACTCGCCGGCTTCGATCGACGTGACCTCACCGCCCTCGTAATTCGGCGGCACCATCACCTTGTGAGTGATGCTCGCGGTTTCGGGAACCTCGCCGATCACGTCGCCGGGACCGACCGAGTCGCCTTCGTCGACGGTCGGCTCGAACTCCCATACCTTCTCGAAGTCGATGCCGGGCGCGTCGACGCCGCGGTCGAGAAACGCCGTGCCCATCTTCTCCTCGAGCACGTCGAGCGGGCGCTGGACGCCGTCGTAGATGGCGTTCAGCATCCCGGGTCCGAGGTCGACGGAAAGGGGTTCACCCGTGTTCTCGACGGGTTCGCCCGGACCGACGCCGGAGGTCTCTTCGTACACCTGAATGGTGGTCAGATTCCCTTCGATTTCGATGACCTCGCCCATCAGCCCTTCGTTGCCGACGTACACGACGTCGTTCATTCGGGCGTCGAGGTCCGTGGCGGTCACGACCGGACCGCTCACGCGTTCGATTACACCGTCTTCGTCGACGGTTTCGATTGCCTGACTCATTGTTGTTGTCTCACTCGTTGTCTTCGTCCTCGTCCATCAGATCGATACCGATCGCGCGCTTGATCTGATCGCGCAGTCCGCCACCACCGGTTCCGGACCCGATCGTGACGACGACCGGCTCGACGCTCGTTTCGACGTTCTGGCGGACGTTCCGCGAGAGATACTCGAGGTCGTCGTCGTGCATGACGACGATGCCGACTTCTTCGTCGTCCAGCACGTTCGTGACGGCGTCGTCTAACTCTGTCCCTTTCTCCCCGCCCGGGACGTTCTCGAACCGGCGAACGCCGGCCAGCCGGAAGCCGGTAGTAAACTCCGGATCGCCGACGACTGCGATTTCCTGACTCATAGAATCACCAGTTCCTCTTCGATCTCGCTCTCGTCGAGACCGACCTCGCGGCCGCGAGCGATCGCGCGGATGTTCTCGACCTCCCGTTCTTTGGCGAGGATGTACGACAATACGGCCGACACTGAGGTCGGATAAATGCTCGAGAGCGTATCCGAGTACTCGAGCAGCGCCGCGTCGAGCGCGTGCTCGAACTGGATAAGGCTGTCAGCCTCACGGAGCCGTTCCAGTGCGTCCGAGAGCCGATCCCCGTACCGTTTGTTCTCGGCGATATGATCGACGAGCTCGTCCTCGTTCGCGACGAGCCGGTTCAGATCCGGCCGATCGAACAGGACGCCGCCTTCGATGTAGTAGCTTGCGGGATCGAGATCGGCCCCGCTGCGTGCGAGCCGCAACGCGTTCCGAAGGTTCCGGAAGTCGATCTCGGCCTGCAAGAACTCGATGTAGAGCGCCTCCGGCCCCTCCGCTGGCTCTCCGTACCGTTCGCTGACGTCCTCGAGCAGGTGCTCGTAGAATTCCCGGTCCAGCGCGTTCTCGAGCGAAACGAGGGCGCCGGTTTCCTCGAACTCCTCGAACGCTTCCGCTAGCGGTTCGTAGAAGATCGTTCCGGACAGCACCTCGATCGCCTCCTCGATCGTGTCGACCTCGAGGAGGCGATCGATCGTCGCGTCGTCGAGTTCGCCAGCGCGGATGAGGTCGGTCTGAATCTCTTCGGGATCGGTATCGGTGTAGATCCCGCGGATGATAGTCTTGAGATTCCAGACGTCGAATTTCCGGAGATACCGGGAGATAAGGTCGTAGAGACGCCCTTCCGACCAGTCCAGCAAGTCGTCGAAGTGTTTCGCGAGGTTGCGGTTCAGGGCGTACTCGATCAGGTCGACTCCCGAAAACCGTGCCCCGAGCGCGTTGATCTCGCGCTCGTACTCCGTTTCCTCCATGAACCGTGCGATCCCGCTCGGTCCCATTCGGACGAGCTTCCGGTAGTCGTCGTCCGAGAACAGCGAGGCTCGTCGTGACCGAACGCGGGAGTTTACGTACTCCGGATTCGAGGCGCCGATACTCATTGCTCGAAGAGCTGTTTGCTGATCTCCCGGAGGTTGTCTTCCCACACGTCCTCGAGCACCGAGTCGAAGGTGTTGTTGACGCGAACGCGGGACTGGTCGCTCTCGACGACGACGCCGCCGAGACAGTTGTACTCGCCGGCGTACTCGTAGCCGTCGTAGTCCTCGAGAATCGATTCGATCAGCTCCCGGTCGTCGGCGCGACCGTAGACGCTGACGTCGTCGCCCTCGTCGAACTCGTCGCTCGCCGCGTCGAGCAGATCCCGTGTTAGGTCCTCGCGTGTCTCCCCTTCGAGGGCGGCGAGCTCCTCCTCGACCTGCTCGCGAACGTCGCCGAGGACATCGCGGCGAGCCTCCAGGCGCTTCTGTTTCGCCTCCAGCTTGGCGCTGGAGAGGCGCTGTTCGCGCAGTTGCTCGATCTCGCGTTCGATCTCCCGTTCGGCCTCTTCGAGGATCTCCTCGGCGTCCTCCTCGGCGGCCGATTCGATCTCTTCGGCGCGCGTCTCGCCCTCTGAGCGGATGTTCTCCGCACGCGCGTGGGCCTCTTCTCGAATGTCTTCTACGACTGTGTCCAAACTCATTGTAAGAGGGTTGTGGTCGGTTAGACCAGGAAGATGACGACGATCGCGAAAATGACGAGCGTCTCCGGCAGAACCGTCATAACGATCCCTGGCACGAACATGTCGCGGTCTTCGGCGATCGCACCGACGGCTGCAGCCCCGATCCCACGTTCCGCGTAGCCTGCGCCGAGGGCGGCGAGTCCGACTGCGAGCGCGGCGGCACCCGGCCCTTCGAGAGTTGGGCCTGCTTCCTGCTGCAATACGAATGCTGTCGCCAGTAGTTCAGTAATTCCGGTCATGGTTGAACTGGTTAGGTACTGGTTGTACCTGAACGGTCGGAACTGACCCCGCAGCCTCCATAAAACTTCTGAAAGAGTTTGAGGGATAGAGACCACGAGGATTCGGTTCGTGTCTTATATTTGGGCATGTCGTCGAGAAATATTGCTGGGAGAAACGAGAAATTATTTCCCGGCCGAGGATCGAGATCGCGAGAACGAGCGAAGGGTGTCGGGAACGGTTCGGCGTCGATACTGAGGTGCGATTTGCAGCGAAAGAATCGGCGTCGGTACCGTGGTAAGGGAGATCTTACTCGGCCGAGTGAGTTCGTTCCTTACCGAACGGATCGTACACCTCGCCGCCGCCCTCGTAGAACTTCTGGAAGAACTCGACGTACTCGAGGCGGAGCATCTGGATCCCCGCGGCGGTGATGCCGAGCAGCAACACGAGGACGTGGCCCAGAACGAAGACCACGATCGCGGCGAGAATCGCGATCACGGCGACGATCCCGTCGCCGGCGTGGATCAGCCCGACGAAGCCGGGCTCGAGCGTCTCGTACTCGTAACCCGAGATGGTTTCCATGCCGAAGCCGGGGTAGTTGAAGTACGTGTAGCCCTCCGGCGTGTCGTAGGCGCCGAAGACCAGCAGGTTCACCGCGAACGCCATGCCACCCTTCGCGAGCAACACGGCGACCATCCGCAGGTACGAGAGGACGTGTCCGAACGCCCAGGCCGGAATTTCGAAGACGCCGGCGACCCCCTCACCGACCCCGACCATCACGGAACCCACGAGGAACGCGCCGAGGCCGACGAGGCCGACGATTTCCGGCAGGCCCGCGAAGCCGACGAACTGATAGAGGATGGCCTCCTCGCCCGTGCCGACGAGGAACCCGGGTTTTTGCTCGACCAGGTGGAGACTGAAGATCCAGACGAAGAGGCCGTTCATCGCGAGAATCCAGGACAGCCGCTCGTAGACGGCCGCCTTCAGCCCGTGACTGAGCTCGTTGACGAAGCCCATGACGAGGCCGACGTTGAGGTGGACGATCCCGAACAGGATGCTCAGGATGATCCACAGCAGCGCCCACTCGCCGAGTTGTAACCCCTTCGAGAGGACGCCCGCGCCCGGCAGGAAGCCGAGGCCGACGTCGGCCATGTGGACTCCGAAGAAGTCGTCGTAGAGGTAGCCGAAGATGATCGTGAAGACGCCCGCCCAGATGCCGATGGTACCGATCGCCTTCCCGGCGTCGGAGTCGAAGATCTTCCAGGCGCCGTAGCCCATCAGCATGTAGAGGATCCCGTAGCCGATGTCGCCGATCATGAACCCGAAGGCGAACGGGTAGGTCAGGAAGATCAGCAGCGTCGGATCCAGCTCGCTGTACTTGGGCTGGTTGACCATCTTCACCATCACCTCGAACGGCTTCGCCGGGGTGAGGTTGTCAAGGATTACCGGCGGGTCGTCGTCCATCGTCACCGCACCCTGACCGCCGGCGGCCGCTTTCGTCGTCCCACCATCGGTCGCCGCCCGGGGCTTCTCGGGTTCGGCCTCGTCGGGCTCGTCGGCCGCCGCCTCCTCGTCCGTAGCCCCACCGTCGTCACCATGCGCGGCGGCACCGTGGGCCGCCTCGTAGTCGGCCTGCTCGAGCTCTTCGATCTCGACGCTGTCGCCGACTGCGTCGTTCAACGCGGAGACGAGCGCGTCGTAATCGTCGGCCGGAATCCACCCTTCCGCGATGAAGGCCCGCTTCGTCGTCGCGAACTGCAACGGCGCTTCCGCGCGCTGGACCTCGACGGTTAGCTCCTCCTCGACGCGCAGCAGGAACGAGCCTTCGGTCCCCTTGATCTGATCGAATTCCGCGTCGATGTCGTCGATCTCGGATTCTAGCTCGCGCTTGCGCGCCTCGAGTTCGTCGAGGTACGCCTTGGGACTCTTCTCGGTGTCCGGCACCGAGTGGCGCGTGAACTCGACGCCAACGAGTGCGTCGTCGATCGGGTCTGTACCGGCGTCTTCGGACGGTGCGGCGACGATCGCCACGACGTCGCCGCCCGTGAACGTCTCGTACGCTCGGATCTCGTCGGCCGATTCGAGGGCCGCCTCGACTTGGTCGTGCGAGCCTTCGCCGACGAGCACGTCGACCGTGTCGTACCCGGAGAGCAAGTCGAGGTCGATCCCTAGCTCCGCGAACGGGGCGACCTGATCGATCTTTTCGTCGACCTGCCGGAGTTCCTCGCGGACCTCGCTTCGCTGGTCGTCGAGATCGTTGACCCGCGTCCGGATCTCCTCGAGTCGCTTTTCCCAGTCGTCGTCGATCGTGCCCGGCGCCGTGTCCTCCTCGGACAGGTCGAGCGTACTCTCGAGCGCCCGGACGGTCACCAGCTTCTCGGAGGCGTCGTCGGCCCCCTCGATCGGGTTCCCGTTGTCGAATCCCTCCCAGGAGCCGTCGTAGTCCGAGAGGTGCACCAGGTTCAGGTCGTGGATCGTCTCGATGACCGTGGGCATGACGCCCCGGGAGCCGGCCATCGAAACCTTGCTCATCCGCTCAGGTCTGAGCATGAACGTCCTCCTGGAACAGGGAGACGACGTGTTCGGTCACTTCGTCGACCCGATCCCCGGCGCGCTCGGCGAGTGCCTCGCGCTCCCGTTCTCCCTCTTCGAGGACGCGTTCGCACTCTTCGTCGATCTCTTCGCGCGCCTCCTCGAGGCGACGCTCCTTGATCTCCTGGGCCTCCTGTTCCGCTTGCGTGCGAATTTCTTCGGCGCGTTTCCGGCCCTCGGCGATTCGCTCGTCGCGGTCGTTTTCTGCCTCTGCGACGATGTCGTCGGCATCGTGCTCCGCCGACTGTAGTCGTTTGAGAACCTCTGGCCTCGGCATATTTGAAGCAACCGGTAGTTTGCTAGAGCACCTATATGGTAGTTGCGAAAGCACCTCACCGAGTTCGTCGCGTCTGCGGGGAGAGTCCGGCTGTGCGGAACGGTAGTTCGGGATTACCCGATCGATCGTCCGCGGCCCGATCGGCCCGCTCCGCGGCCATCGGGAACGGCAGACATATTGTGGTCCGATCGAAACGCTTCCACGATGGGAGTCCTCGAGAACAAGGCCCGGGCCCGGCTGTTCTACAAGTACCTCTCGAAGATCTACGACGAAATCAACCCGTTCGTCTGGACCGAAGGGATGCGGACGGAGGCCCTCGAGCTGCTCGATCTCGACTCCGAGATGACCGTCCTCGACGTCGGCTGTGGCACCGGCTTCGCGACCGAAGGACTGCTCCAGCACGTCGACGAGGTGTACGCGCTCGACCAGAGCGAACACCAGCTCGAGCGGGCCTACGGAAAGTTCGGCAAGCGCGCGCCGCCGGTGCACTTCCACCGCGGCGACGCCGAACGCCTCCCGTTCGCGACGGACACGTTCGACGTCGTCTGGTCGTCCGGCTCGATCGAGTACTGGCCGAACCCGATTCTCGCCCTCCGGGAGTTCCGCCGTGTGCTGAAACCTGGCGGACAGGTTCTCGTCGTCGGCCCCAACTATCCGGACAACCCCGTGACCCAGAGACTGGCGGACGCGATAATGCTCTTTTACGACGAGTACGAGGCCGACCGGATGTTCAAAACCGCCGGCTTCGAGGACGTTAAACACGCGTTCATGGGCCCGTCCTACGATCCCGACGTCGCGATCACGACGACCGCTCGCGCGCCGCGTAAGGAGTAGCCCCGCTCCGGACTCGCGTCGCTCGTTTCGAACTCGCGCCCTCGTCTGATCCTCGCCACAGTGCGTTCTCACCCGACCGCTACTCGACCGTCGACTCGAGGGTCGCGACGTGCGAGCCGTCGACCGCGAGGCGGACGGCGATCGACTCCCCCGACTCGAGGTCGGGCTCGTTGTTCGTCGCGACGACGAAACTCGCCCGCTCGCCGCTTCGCCACTCCGGATCGGCTCGCTCGTTGAAGGGGCCGCTGGGCGTTCCCTCGAATCCCTCCGCGCCCACGAACGGCACCGGCGGTTGCTCGGAGAGCGGCTCGCCGTCGATTTCGACCGCGAGCGACAGCTCACGGACGTCGATCGCGTCGCCCGCGACGTGGTCGATCGACACCACGTTCGTTTCGCTCGAAGCTGACAGCTCGAACGCTGCGGTCGGCCCCGCGGAACCGATCGACCAGCCGGCCGCGCCGATCGCGACGACGGCCGCCAGACAGACCGTGATCGCGACCAGCGCGAGCACCCCGACGAGCGGACTGACGCCGCGTTCCTCGTCGCACCCGACGCCGGTTCGACGGCGACCGAATCCCGCGCTCACGCACCGCTCTGGCCTCGGCTTCGGATATAAACTCGAGGGGGTCGAGCGGATCGCGCTCGCCGGTCAGCTTCCCACGGTCGCCGTTATCGTCTCACCGTCGTCGGTTTCGGCCGTCAGCTCGTAGACGCCGTCCGGCGGGAGGATCCACACCGTTCCGTCTCTGTCCGTCTCGCCGAGTTCGTGATCGTCCGCCGAGATCGTCGCCGAAACGGGCTCGTCGGTACTCGAGTCCGTGACGGTCACCTCGGCCGGTCCGTTCACCGCCGTCTCGTTGAGCGTGAGCTCGAGGTCGTCGTTGGTCCACGTCTCGCTCGTTTCGATCGGAAGCGTCGTGATCGAGATCTCCTGTAGCTCGCGGTGGACTTCGCCGGCACCACCGTCGAAGTACAGGTCGACGGAAACTTCGTCGAGCGTAAACCAGACGTTGTAAATCTTCCCGTGGTTAACGAAGTGGGGGAACCCTCCCTGGTCAGCGGCCCACGGATACAGTTCGACCGCATACTCGGCCGCTGCGTACTCTTGCGTGTTATCGTCGAATCGATCAGACGAGCCCGGTTCGCGGTTGTCGAATCGAACTGTTTCGGTCAAATACGTCGATCTGTCCAGACTCGACAGCCGATAGCCGTCTCGACTGGTCTGAATCCGAACGTCGTACTGATCGTTGGATTCGGAAACGCGACTCGCTGCCACGAGCTCCGACCGGATGGGTGAGTGATGGAACTCGAGCGCCGCTTTGCTGTTTCGAACTTCGTCGGACGACAACGAAAATCCTTGAACCAGTCTCGCCCCGTCTTCCAGCTCTTCGAGATCGGTCAGGAGTATCGTCGCTTCGTGGTAGTTTCGCAGTAGTACCCGAATCAGTTCGGCGTCCGATCGGTCTCCGTCAGCGTGTTCCCGTACGACGGCTCGTTCGCGTTCCTCGAGTTGCTCGATGTGATCGGTAATACGCTCGTATTCCGACTCGAGCATCTCGGCACGCTCTTCGGAATCTGCGCTGTCGAATCGGCTATCGAAGAGATACCGTTCGTGATCCATCCGCAGTTCGTCGTCGCCGCTCGCGAGCGTCGCTCCGAGATCCGGACCGTGTGTGACGTAGCTGGTCTGGATCGGACCGTTCAGCCAGAGCCGGTTCGTGGTGTCGTTCACCTGAATCGGCGTCCGCTGAACGTCTTCCTGGACGCTTCCGTCGGGCTCGCCGACCCCGCCGAGGCCGGAATCCGCCGCGACGAGCGCCGTCGCGGGGAGCGAACAGACGAGAAGCAACGCGAGGAGGGCAGAAGTCGCGCTGTTCATCGGCCCACCGTACGGGCTCCTGATACAAAAGGGGGTCGTACTCGAGTCGACGGCGAACAGACAGCTTCGAACCGGGTCGATGCCGTCTAGAACCGACGTGAAAAGCGATTCTCGACGCTCGAGAGCCTTCACAACCGGTAGTAACGTTTTATTTGCGGATGGAAAGGGTTTTTTCCCCCGGGAAACCACCCGTTGATACGTATGCGGTTGTCCACCGCCGTCACACTCGCCCTCACAGCCCTCCTCGTTACGTCTACGCTCGGGGTGGTGGTCGCCACCGCCGATTCAGCGCCCGCGCCCGAGGCGCAACCGGCAGCGTCCGTCGGTATCACCACCGCGGACGAACAACCGTCGCTCACCTCGTCCTCTCCGCACGTTTCCGGCACGAGCTACGCGGCACAGTCGGCGTCCGAGCCGCTCTCGCCGGCCGATCCCGCGCAGGTGATCCGAATCAACATCAGCGACGACGGCGACGCACGCTGGACGGTCGAGAGCCGATACCTCCTGACCGACGACGAAGACGAAGCGCTCTTCGACGAGTACGCCGCGGCCGTCGCGCGCGGCGAGCGCGACGCCGGCTACGACGAGGCCCAGTTCGAACCGTTCGTCGAGAGCGCAGCCGAGGCGACCGGTCGCGAGATGGCGATCGAGGACGCCGGCTGGAACGAACACCGAATCGAAGCGCCCGACGAAGACGACGCCGACCTCGAGGAAGACGACCGAATCGGCGTGATCTCCTACTCGTTCACCTGGACCAACTTCGCGACCGCCGCGAACGACCGCATCTACTTCGGCGACGCGCTGGATCCGTCCGCCGGCGTCGGGATGACCCTCGACGGGAATCAGCGTCTCGTCGTCGAATCGCCGCCGAACTACGCCCTCGACACGCCCACGCCGCTGTCCTGGGACGGTCCCCACGAGTTCGAAGAAGGGGAACTCGAGATCGTCTTCGTCCGCGGCCACGTCGGCAGCTCGATCGCCCCGTCCGCGCTGTGGCTCGGCGGCGGGGCGATCCTCCTGATCATCGGCGGGTTCGTCCTCTACCGATATCTGGGTCGGTCGTCCGACGGCGATCGATCCCTGCCGTTCCCGACGACGTCGACTGCGGAGCCGTCCGCGGAGAGTCGAACGGAGTCGACCGAATCCCACCTGGAGACGCCTCCCGATCCCGTACCCGAACACGAAGCGGGAACCAGCGTCGAGTTCGAGGAGGAACTCGAGGACGACGTCGATCTCGAGTTGCTGAGCGACGAAGAGCGCGTCCATCGGCTGCTCAGACAGAACGGCGGCCGCATGAAACAGGCGAACATCGTCAAAGAGACCGGCTGGTCGAACGCGAAGGTCTCGCAACTGCTCTCGCAGATGGACGACGACGACGAGATCGACAAACTCCGGATCGGACGCGAGAACCTCATCACGCTCCCCGAGGTCGACCCGACCGAGGTCGACTAGCACGTCCTCGCGCCGCTCGCGGTTCGACTACGCAAGCGGCGTCCGCTCGACTACCTGCCGCGTGCACCTTTTTCTCGTCGGATTCGCTCGCCGCGCTCGCTCATCACTCCTCGAAAAATCTGCACCAAAAAGCCGCTCACTCACGGTTCGACTACGCAAGCGGCGTCCGCTCGACTACCTGCCACGTGCACCTTTTTCTCGTCGGATTCGCTCGCCGCGCTCGCTCATCACTCCTCGAAAAATCTGCACCAAAAAGCCGCTCACTCACGGTTCGACTACGCAAGCGGCGTCCGCTCGACTACCTGCCACGTGCACCTTTTTCTCGTCGGATTCGCTCGCCGCGCTCGCTCATCACTCCTCGAAAAATCTGCACCAAAAAGCCGCTCACTCACGGTTCGACTACGCAAGCGGCGTCTGCTCGACTACCTGCCACGTGCACCTTTTTCTCGTCGGATTCGCTCGCCGCGCTCGCTCATCACTCCTCGAAAAATCTGCACCAAAAAGCCGCTCACTCACGGTTCGACTACGCAAGCGGCGTCCGCTCGACTACCTGCCGCGTGCACCTTTTTCTCGTCGGATTCGCTCGCCGCGCTCGCTCATCACTCCTCGAAAAATCTGCACCAAAAAGCCGCTCACTCACGGTTCGACTACGCAAGCGGCGTCCGCTCGACTACCTGTCCGTCGTAACTCGGGTACTGCTCGACGATCTCTCCCTCTTCGAGGTCACCTTCCTCGATCATCTCCTCGAGCAGCCACCAGGCGATCTCGACGTGGGTCGATTTGACCGCGTAGAACTCCTCGGGAACGCCGAGTTCGACGAATCGGTCGGGGTCGGCGTACGTCTTCCCGTACACGAGCGTTCCGTCGTCGGTGACGTCGTCGAACTCCCGGCGAACGTTTCGCGCCATGCGCTTGAGCCGGCGTCGGTGCTGGGCCGCGTCCTTGAACACCGACGTGCAGAAGTAGACGCGCTCGTGGTCGCCCATCACCTCGAGAATCTCCTCGCGAGTGCCGTCGACGGCGCTCATGTGTCCCTCTTTGAGTTCGAAGCCCTGTTCTTGCATTCGACGGTAGTTGCCCTGGGACATCTCGAACTCGTTGACGTTACAGAAGTCGGCCGCCCCCTCGTCGAGGAACTCGAGAAACTCCTCCTCGGGGCGGATGCCGGGGATTTCGAATGCGGGGGTCAGACCCTCTTCGCGGGCGACGTAGAGGATCTCCTCCCATTCGGTGCCGTGGAGGTCGCCCCACCGCTCGAGCGGCGGATGAAACCGGATCTCGTCGAGGCCGGCCTCCGCGAGGCGACGCATGTTCTCTCGACCGCCGGTGATACCGGTGTAGAGGTGCGTGTGGTGGTCCTCGCCGAACTCGTCCGTGAGTAACTCGAGGTAGTGACAGGTCCGGTCGAGCGCTTCCTGGGGCTCTCCGCCGGTGATCGAGGTCCCAAGCGCGTCCATCCTGCGGGCTTCCTCGAGGACGTCCTCGTCGGATTCGACGCGGCGTTCGTTCGCGTAGACGTCGGTGACGTTCTTTCGGTTCTCCCCGAGCGGGCAGTAAAAGCAGTCGCGCTGGTCGCAGTAGCCGTAGACGAACAGCACCATCTTGCCGCCTTTCGCACACTGCTCACAGCCCCTGGAGATCATTCGAGTCCACGTAACCGGCCGAGACTCAAAAGCCGTGCGAAACGACCGCCGCTTTCGTTTCACCCCCGATCGATCGGCCGACCTCGCTGACGATCGTTCGCCGGTGGCGGGTTTCGCCCTCCAGAAGAAGGATATAGCGTCGTCTCCAACCTCGAGTCGATGCTGCTGGTCCTGTGTGTCGACCTCGACGACGACCTCGGTCGAAAGACCGGCTTCTCGACGCCGGTTATCGGCCGCGATCCCGTCGAAGAGGCTGCCGTCGCGCTCGCGACCGCCGACCCCGAGGACTCGGACGTCAACGTCATTTTCCAGGGGTTGCACGTCTACGACGACCTCTCCGATCGCGGCGAGAGCGTCGAGGTGGCAGTCGTCACCGGTAACGACCAGGGTGACGTCAACGCCAATCGGGAGGTCGGCGACGAGGTCGATACCGTCCTCGCGAGCCTCTCGACCGCCGAGGACGTCACCGCGCTCGTGATCACCGACGGCGCACAGGACGAATCCGTCATTCCGATCATCCGGTCGCGGGTCCCGATCGACGGCGTCCGGCGGGTCGTCGTCCGCCAGGCCCAGAACCTCGAGTCGATGTACTACACGATCAAACAGGTCCTCGACGACCCCGAGACTCGGGGAACGGTACTGATTCCGCTCGGAATCCTGCTGTTGATCTACCCACTCGCGTTGATCGGCAGCGCCCTCGAGTGGCCGGGATTCGTGCTCGGGACGACCTCCGCGCTGCTCGGCCTCTATCTCATCTCCCGAGGGCTGGGTCTCGGCGACCGCCTCGACTCGGCCGTCGAACGCGCGCGGCGCTCGCTGTACGCCGGGCGGACGACGCTGCTCGCGTACGTCGTCGCCGCCGCGCTGGTCGTCCTCGGTGCCGTTAGCGGGATGAACGAACTCGAGACCGTCGGGGAATCGACGCCCGGCGACGTCGCCGTTCCAGCGGCGGTTGCGGCGTTCGCCTACGGGTCGATCCAGTGGATCGCCGCCGCCGGCGTGACGACGAGCCTCGGACAGATCACCGACGAGTACATCGCCGGCACCCTCGAGTGGCGGTACCTCAACGCGCCGTTTTACGTCCTCTCGATTGCGATCGTCCTGCAGGCAGTCAGCGCGTTCTTCCTCGATCTGGTCGACACGACCTATCTCGCGACGGCGTTGACCGCTGGGACGCTGCTGGGGATCGTCAGCACGCTCACGTTCGCCGTCGCCGAATCCCGGTTCTCCGACGCGAACGAGTCGGGGGAGACGCCGGACGCGAAAAGTACCTGATCCGCTCGGCTCGACGTCCCCGAACCGACCGACGGCCGCTACCGCTTTCGCTCGACGACGAACTCCGCCAGATCGAACAGGTAGGCTCTGGCGTCCGGATCGGCGACCTCCACCCGCTCGAGGGCGTCGATCGCCCGATCGGCTTCGGTTCGAGCGCGCTCGTTCGCTTCGGCTGGAGTCAGGTCGGTCACCTGCACCACCGACGGTCGCTCGAGGGCCGCGTCGTGACCCGTCGGCTTGCCCAGCTCCTCGGCGTCCGCGACGGCGTCCAGTACGTCGTCGCGGATCTGGAAGGCGACGCCGACCCGCTCGGCGTATTCGCCGACCGCCTCGACCGTGAACGGATCCGAATCGGCGGCGATCGCCCCGAGTTCGGCCGCAGCCCGAAACAGCGCACCCGTCTTCCGTCTGGCGAGGGTCATGTACTCGGCTTCGCTTTCGGGCTGGGCCGACAGCTCCGTCGCCTCCCCGATTCCGAGTTCGACCATCGACTCCGAGACGACGCGAGTTGCGTCCGGATCGGTCGAAAAGAGCGAAAACGCCTCGCCGAGTAAGCCGTCGCTCGTGACGATCGCGGGCCCGTGGCCGAACTCGGTCCAGGCGCTCGTCGTGCCGCGGCGGAGTTCCGACCGATCGATGATGTCGTCGATCACGAGCGAGGCGTTGTGGACCAGTTCGATCCCGACGCCGAAATCGACCGCGTCTTCGGCCTCGCCGCCGACCGTCTCGCAGGTCAGGACCGTGATCATCGGTCGAACGCGTTTTCCCCCCGAAAGCGCCACGTGGCGAACTTCCTCGTTGAGCGTCTCGGGCTCGATTCCGTCGACCACCTCGACGAGACGCTCCTCGATCAGCGCCCGACGGCGCTCCAGAAGTTCCATTGGCGGACCTTAGAAGAGGGTGAAAAAGTAGGTGACGGTTCGCAAAGCGCGACGACTCGCCGACCGCGTTCGCCGCTCCGGCCGTCGATTCGAGTATGCCGGCCGGCTCGAGCGACACGTCCCGACCCGCGCTACCGATTGCGGTCGCCCGCTCGAGCATACGGTCGGCTGCTTTCAGTCGCTCACGGCTCCCGACGGTCGCCGTTCGCATCAGTGCGGTTCTCGTTCACTTCGGGGCTCGCGGGTCGTTCCTCCCCGCTCGCCATACGCGGTTCTCGCTCACTTCGGGGCTCGCGGGTCGTTCCTCCTCGCTCGCCATACGCGGTTCTCGCTCACTTCGGGGCTCGCGGGTCGTTCCTCCCCGCTCGCCATACGCGGTTCTCGCTCACTTCGGGGCTCGCGGGTCGTTCCTCCCCGCTCGCCATACGCGGTTCTCGCTCACTTCGGGGCTCGCGGGTCGTTCCTCCCCGCTCGCCATACGCGGTTCTCGCTCACTTCGGGGCTCGCGGGTC
>NZ_REFZ01000023.1 GCF_003841465.1 Natrarchaeobius oligotrophus | reverse complement strand
GGCGGGGCAGTCCAGCCAGCGCACGCCGCTGGCTCAGACGCTTCAGACACCATTATAACCATGATCGGCCGAATCAAGCACTAAATGGACGAACACCAGCTGAGGAGGTGCTGAACTAGACAGTGCCAGAAAACCAATAATCTCCCGTATCTTGTAATTTAACAAGTCTATCGTATGTCTCGCCCCTATCTTCATCTCGCGGATCAACATCCCTGAAAACGCGAGTTATTCCTCCAGCGTCTTCAAATGTTTTCACAGGTGATTTTGCACTCATATTGATGATTCTGTCGCCAATTCTTATATTTCCGACAAACGTATCCTTCTCCGCATTGGATTGTGCAGTTACTTCTTCCAGAATTTCGAAAGTTGTAGGATCGTATAAGTAGCCTTCGTATCGGCCGGAGGATGAGGCATTAGCACTTCCAACGAATCCCGCCGTCGTAAGTACCGACGCGCTTGTCGTCTTCAACACTTTCCTTCGCGTTATTGATGGAATGTTACTTTCCATAGTTGTAGTCTATTATAATTAGTATTAAAACTTCTTATTTGAGATTTAAATAATAATTAGTTTGAATTAGTAAATAGATAAAAATTTTGTAGTAGATTTAAGTTAGTCTAAGTACAGCAAATGGTATAAGTGCCACATTGATCCTTAGTTAGGCCTCAGCAGGCGGTTTGATGGCGCTAGCGAGTTGCTCTTGGGGAACCAGTCGTTGTTTGTGAATCTTCTGTGCGTGGGCGATGAGGCGGTCAAGCACTGGTGATGGGGTATACCCGAGATAGCTATTCAACCGATGGAGAATGAGCTTGGCGTGCGATCGGAAGGTCGCCGCCAAGCGTTCGGGCGGAAACACGAGGCCATCATCTGCGTGTTCAATGACCTGACTCAGCAACTCATGACTCACGATCAAGGACAACAGCGCCGCGTACAGCAGAATCTCTACGACGTACTTCTTCGTCGTGTCGAACTCATCCAGTCTGTGCTGCATCCTCAGTTCCCGAAACAGCAGTTCGACTTCCCAGCGACAGTGGTAGATCGTTGTTAGATTTTCCGGCAGGAGCTCTTCCCACAAAGATACGTGATGAACAAGTGGTATCGTCGACATCCGCAACGAGGACGCCGACGACGCGGAACCGTTGACTCATCAAAAATGGCCTCCACAAGAACGAAGTAAAAAACTTTTTATTTTTGTATGTACCCCTTTTATGTGATGATTAGACGTGAGTTCATTATAGGTTTTCTATCTATATTCATAGCAATTATTTCTGGCTGTACTAACCGTCTGTTTGAGGAAGAAGATACTGGGTACGTCATCATCATTAATCGAACTGAATCCCCTATTGATATCCAAATTGAAATTTTAGGTCCAGATGGCCAATCTTTGCTTAATTTCGATGGAGAATTAGATTACATTGGGGGGACGCCAGAACTCGACGAGGAAATACCGGTCACTAATGGCCAAACGTTCTCGGCAAATGTAAAATTCCCCGCCACATCCAAAGAATATACTCATGAATTTATGGCACAGTGCGTAAGTGAATCCACCCCAAGTGGAGAGGAAATAACAGATGCATTCTTTGTTGAAATCATAACTGAATCAGAAGCTACTTTTCAGCAGACCGAATGTTAATCCAACTTGTGTAATTTCCACTCTATTGAAAATGCGGTACGCCGGTACGATCACAGCATCTTGGTAACCCTCTTGATCTTACTGATCACAAATATGAGAACGATTTTACGGAACTGGGACGAGGACGGCGAGATATCCGAGTGAGACTCTGGCACGAAAGCGGGGCGCAACTACGCCTACGCGTGGAAGTCCGCTACGCTGGCTCTCGTTGGCACGAACACACCGATGACGGCCGTCCCCCTCCCGGTCAAGTCGGCCTCGAACCTGGATGGCGTGGTTGATCGGCTGCTCCGGTTCGCCACGGTGAAGTTCGACATCGATTGGGTCTACCTGGATAGCGGGTTCTACCAGAGCGGCGTGGTGAACAACATCCGCACGGATCCCGATTTCATCATCAAGGGCAAGAAGGGGTCAGATAAGCTTTAGAAGGTCAAAGAGGAGATGCTGGAAGAAGACAAGGAACGGGATGACTTCCGGTGGGGCGTCGGCGACGTTAAGGACGGACGGGATTACATGTTCGTGCTCCCGGAAGAGAAGAAGTCAAGAAGAGGACTTCGACGATCCGACCGACGCGCTAACGCAGTTCGACACCAACCGCGACTCGCGAGAATTCGCCACCAAGGAGCGAAACGGCGCGGAGGTACTGGCTGAGAAATTCCGTGGCAGATGGGGAGAGAGACCTCATACCGAGTGAACGAGAATCGGTTTCTGCCACAGTCCGGATCGAGTCAGATCGAACACCGAATGTTCCTGTTCGGCTACGCGGTGCTGCTGTACAACATGTGGACGGTGGCGAACGCGATTGGTGCCGTCCGAGACGACGATCACGACCTCGGTGAGGACGGGAAATACTGGAAGGCTATCGTATTCCTGAGTAACATGATTGACGACTCGGGTTCACTCGAAATCGGGGAAGTTCCTGAGGAGAGTTATCAGAATTCAGTTAGATGTTTTGGAAGGATTTTTACCTGGATCTCAGACTCTGAAAGAGGTCGTCCTGGCGGCACTCTCAAACTGAATAACATCACCCACATTGCCAACAACTGTTAACGATCCGATCGTTCAGACGGCACGCTGTTCTCGGCTCCGGCACAACCGCAAACGGCGGACAGCAGTCTGCCTCGAGACCGATCGCACGACCCGACCGTTCACGGACACGACCTGCAAATCCAGCCGGTGGTTCGTCCCCGTCGTTCCCGGATAGGCGACCGACTCCGCCGCGGTGAGCACAAGCTATATCTTCGAACGCGCGGGTGGCTGAACTATGGCTCGAAAATCCTACCAGGAGAAGCTGGCGGAGCTCCGGGAGGACGTCCTCTACATGAGCGAGGTCGTTCTCGAGCGGCTTCGCATGGGGCTCGACGCGCTCGAGCAGAAAGACGAGGAGCTGGCACACGAGGTGATCACGGGCGACAGCGAAGTCAATCAGATGTACCTCGGTCTGGAGCAAGACTGCGTCGAACTGCTCGCGCTGCAACAGCCCGTCGCCAGCGATCTGCGGTTCATCGCCGCCTCGTTCAAGATCATCACCGACTTGGAGCGCATCGGCGATCTGGCGGTCAATCTCGGCGAGTACACGCTCGAGGCCGAGCGCGATCTCTTCCCCGACGTCGACGTCCAGGAGATGGGATCGCTGACGCTCGAGATGGTCGACGACGCGATGGGCGCGTACAACACCGAAGACGTCGACGCCTGCCGGGAACTCGCCGACCGGGACGACGATCTGGACCACTTCGCCGAGCGGGCGAGCGAGATCGTCGTTCGCGACCTCATCGAACGCGAACTCGACTCCCCGCAGGAGATCGAGTACCTGTTACAGGACGTCTCGCGGCTTCTGTTGACCATCCGCGATCTGGAACGAGTCGGCGACCACGCGGTCAACATCGCGGCGCGAACGCTCTACATGGTCGAAAACGACGACGAACTGATCTACTGAACGTCGCGCCGTTTCGCGCCACCCTCGAGCCCCACGAGTTCCACTTTTCGCGTCGCATCGACGGAGATCCGGTACCCCGCGTAGTCGAACGTGACGATTCCGCCGGAGCGATCGGTCGACGGAGAAGATTCGAACAGCGCGTCCAGGGCGGCGGGATCGACCGCGTCGTACAGCGGTCCGTACGCGTCGGCGACGGCGATCGGATCGTCGAACTCGCTCCGTTCGGCGACTGCCGTGGTAACCGCCTCGCTGAGCGTCTGTTCCGGCTCCGGCTGATAGACGAACCCCTCGGAATCGGTATTTCTTCCCCCAGTCCCCCCGTCGTAACCGCTTTTCAGTGTGAGACGATCCGTGGTCATACTCCAGATACCGGCGGGACCGACGAAAGGAACCGCGTTGGGTGACCAACCCTTTAATACGGGGCGTCGTCCGCCAGCGTGTGCTCGAGCAGCGACGCCTGGCCGCGGCGGAGGCGAGCCGAAAGCGCCTGATCCGAGACGTCGAGTTCGGACGCGAGCGACGCGAGCGTCGTCGTTCGCGGAACGTCGAAGTAGCCCTGCTCGAGCGCGACGCGGAGCGCTTCGCGCTGACGATCGGTGAGGCCGTACCGCGCCGCGCCCGATTCCTGTGGGTGATAGAGGCGGCGAAGACGAAAGCCGACGTCCTTCTGACGACAGCGACGGCGATAGGCCGCGAGCGCCTCCCGCGACGGAACCCGTGCACGAACGTTCGTGGTATCGGTGATCATGAGTTCGAGGAACGAAACGTCGTGTTCGACGGCGACGGGGTACGTCAACCGGCGCGCCGCCCGATCGGTCAGGACGACGCTGTACGGCCGTCGGTCGGCCGTCTCTTCCAACGCGTCGAACGCGTCGACGGTCGGGTCCGCCTCGAGCGCGGACTCGAACCGGGCGAACGCGTCGCCGAACGCACAGACGAGGAGCTTCGCGTCGCCCGCCCGCGTTTCGTACACTTCGTCGATGCGAAGCTTCTCGATCGCCTCCGCTGCGGCCCGAAGGATAGGCGTCTCGAGTTCGAATTCGGCGATGAGGGTCACACGGGACGTACGGAATCCAGTACGATCACTGTTACCCCGAACGACGCGAGCGGATCGAGACGATCGCGGCGCGGTGATCGATTCGGCCGAAGTAGCCGCGCGCTTACCCGCCGTCGCGGGGCGGTACGCCGGTGAGCAACTGGGCGACGTCGTCGACGTTTCGCGTCTGCACCAGCAGTTCGGCCGCCTCCCGCACGGTGAACTCGGCCTCGAGGTCGACGCCGTGACACCGGGCGTAACACTCGAGCCAGGCGTTCATCGCCCGCTCGAGGGCGGTCAACTCCGGCGGTGAGAACCGAACCATCCGACCGCCGGTTCGACCCTCCACGTAGAGCCAGATCGCACGACCTGCGCCCTCCCGAACGAACGTCGTCGCCGCCTCCGGCTCGAGGTTCTCCGCCGACTCGAGGGCCGCGCGCTCGCGAATCGCTCGGCGCTCGAGCGCGGCGATGCGCGGTCCGTACCGGCTCACGTTACCCCTCGCGGTACTCGACCCCCTTGCCGCCGCGGGGGTGTTCCCACGTGGTGTCGGCGACGACGGCACAGGTTCCGCACTCGACGCAGGGCTGGGTGTCGAGGCTGACGAGCGTCTCCTCGCTGCCGTTGGTCTGGACGGTTTCCGAGCGGTAGCAGCCGCCGCCGAAGTCCTCCGCGCTGACCGGACAGGCCGACACCGCCGCGCCGCTTGCCGCGTAGGACTCGTCGACGAGTTCGATGTGTGGGTTGCCGACGTCGGTGTCGTACGTGAGATCGCCGATGCGCTCTTCGAGCGTCGGCGGCTCGACCTCGTTATCCCAGTGGATCGTCCGCCCCTGCGTTTCGCCGATGACCGTCGGGAGCGTGACGTACCCCGTGCTGGTGTCGGGCAGCATCGACACGAGAAACGGCGAGTTGTACGCCCGCTTCAGCAGCCGATTCGAGATCGGGTTGCCCACCGCGATCGAGCCGACCGGCGACTCGAGCACGCGGTCGACGACGTTCGTGACGAGATCGCGCTCGCCGGCGGCGCGCGCGAGCTGGTACCGTCTGGGCCGGAGCTTCGCCATCGTACCGGAGTCCTCGAGCATCTGCGCGTACCGGCGTCCGGCGGCTTCGGTGTCCGCGTTCCCGCGGGTGACCGCGAAGGCGTCGGCCGCGAGCGCGCCGGCGGTGACGGCGTGGTTCATCCCCTTGATGATCGGTCCCTGAGCCTGCATCTGGCCGGCCGCGTCGCCGACGAGGACGAGCCGGTCCTGGTAGGGCTCGGGATGGGCGACCTTCTTCGAGTCGGGGACGAGCTTCGCGGCGTACTCGCGCTCGTCGTACTCGTCGCCGAGCCAGGTCGCGAGCAGCGGGTGCGTGAGCAACGCGTCGAGCAGCTCGTGGGGTTCGGCGCGCTGTTCGACGAGGCTGTCGAGGTGGAAGACGGTCCCGATCGACAGCGAGTCCTCGTTCGTATAGAGGAAGCCGCCGCCGCGGACGTCCTCGAAGAGGTCGCCGGAGAAGAGGTGGGCGACGCCCTCGTCCGGCTCGAGGTCGAACCGGTCGTCGATCACGTCGGGGTCCATGTCGACGACCGCCTTGACGCCCTGGAACCACTCGTCGGGCTCCTCCCAGTCCATCAGGCCGGCGTCGCGAGCGAGTTCGGAGTTGACGCCGTCGCCGGCGACGATCAGGTCCGCCTCGATCGGGTCGAGTTCGTCGCAGGTGACGCCGACGATCTCTCCGTTCTCCCGCAGCAGGCCGTTCACCCGGACGTCGGTCAGCACGCCGCCGCCGGTCTCGCTCGTCTTCTCGTGGACTCGCTGCTCGAGCCAGGAATCCATCCGCCGCCGGAGCACCGCGTCACACCAGTCGGTGTCGTGTTCGTGGAGGTCGGTGAGGTCGTAGGTCTTGACGCTGTTGCCCGCGACGTTGTGGATGCGGTAGTCGGTCACCGGCCGTTCGGCGGCCTCCTCGCGGAAGCCGTCGAAGAGACCGTCGATCGCGTACGGAGCCGACTCCTCGGCGTAGATCAGTCCGCCGGAGACGTTCTTCGAGCCCGCCTCGGTGCCGCGTTCTAAGACGAGCGTCTCGACGCCGTGATCGGCGAGTCGCGCGGCCGCGGCCGCACCACCAGGACCACAGCCGACGACGACCGCCTCGTAGTGTTCGTACTCGGTGTCGTCAGCCATCAGTCGTCACCTCCGCTTCCGTCGGCGATCGCTTCGATCGTCGTCTCGCCCGATTCGACCGCGTCGGTCAGTCTCGGTAACACCTCGAAGAGGTTGCCCTCGATGAAGTAGTCGCTGAAGTCCCGAATTCTGGCGTCGGTATCGGTGTTGATCGCGACGATCGTGTCCGACTCGTCCATACCGACTTTGTGCTGGACCGCACCCGAGACGCCGGCGGCGACGTAGAGGTTCGGGGCGACGACCTGTCCCGTCTCGCCGATCTGGCGTTCCTCCTTCGAGTACTCCTCGACGTGTCCCTCGAACTGGTACGAGGAGGTGACGATCCCCCGCGTGATACCGAGTTCGGCGTCCTCGAAGGCGTCGACGAGATCGAGGCCGAGCTCCATCCCCTCGGTTGGGTCGTCCGCGATTCCGCGGCCGAGACAGACGATCACCTCGTGGTCAGTGAGATCGATTCCGGCCTCGAGCTGATCGTGTTCGGTGATCTCGACCTGGAACCAGTCGTCCTCGAGTTCCATGTCGTGTTCGACGACGAGGCCCTCGCGGTCGTCGTCGCGGTCGATCGGCTCGAAGCTGCCCGGAATGATCGACGCCCCCTGCGGGTGGAACTCGCGGCCGGGGTTGTCGAGACAGAGGATCGTCGAATACTCGAAGCCGGAGAAGTCCGGTCGCTTCATGTGCAACACCTTCTCGAACGTCTTCTTCACGCCGGGCTCACCGGTCTTGACCGGATTCGAGACCTCGTTCTCCTCGATGAAGAGGTCCGAACAGTCCGACGCCAGCCCGGAGTCGAGTTCCGCCTGGACCTTCGCCGAGAGGTCCCGACCGTTGTTCGTCGCGGGGAACAGGACGTACCGCGGTTTGTCGTAGTCGCGCCAGTCCGTGCTCTCGACCGAGCCCTCGCCGCGGGCCATGTGCGCCGAAACCTCGGTGTAGGGCTTGTGCAGGAACCGCTCGAGGCGCTCGTCGTCGTGGTAGAGCGCGACGTCGGCCCCGTAGGCGATACACTCCTCTGCGAGTTCCTCGCAGTCGTCGCCCATCAGGAACGCGACGACCCGTTCTTCGTCCCCGTACTCCTCCGCGAACTGGTCCATCAGCTCGCGGGCCTTGCCGAGCATCTCCCGAGAGACCTCGAGCAACTCGCCCTGCTGGGTCTCACAGAACACCCACATGTCCTCGTAGTGGCCGTCCTCGAGCGCGCGAACGTGGCGTTTGTCGCGGGTGGGATGAGAGAGGCCGTCGTCCGCCTCTTCGCTTTCGTCTTCCGCGCTCGTCTCGGCTTCTTCCCCGTCGGTGTCGGCTTCGGATTCCGACTCGCCTTCGGCGTCGTCGACGTCTTCGCCCTCCGCCTCTTCGCCGACGTCCGCTTTCGTCGCCTCGTACTCGCCTTCCGTCTCCGTTCCCTCCTCGACGCCATCTCCGTCGTCGACCGCACCGATCGCCTCGAGACGGCGATGGACCGCCTCCCTGGCAGTCTTGCGGTCCCGGCCCGCCTGTTCGGCCTCGAGGATCGTCTGCAGGACCTCCTCATCGTCGACCGTCTCGAGGTGATCGTCCAGTTCGTCGACCGTGTGTTCGTTCGGATCGTACTCGGTCACGTTCAGTCACCTCCCGCCGCGTACGGCTGCATCTCCTCAAGCACTTCGTTCATACTGTCGCCGTCGTCCGGATCGATCATCGTCGCATCGCGTTCCGAGGGCGCTTTCGGGATCGGATCGACCGACGAGACGATCGTCGGCGAGCCGTCGAGCCCGATGTACTCCGGATCCAGGTTCAGATCGACGTGATCCCAGGTCGTGAGTTGTTCTTCGTGTTCGACCGCCCGTTCTTGGGTCTCGGCGCGAAGTCGCTTGTGGGTCAGACGGTGCGAGGCCTTCCGATAGGTCGGCTCGAACTCCGGGTCGGTGACGACGAAGCAGGGGAGCGGCGCTTCGACCGTCTCGATCTCGTCGACGTCGCCCTCGACGAGACGCTTCGCGCGCAGGACGCGCTCGTCGGGATCGATGTCGAGTGCGATGACGTGGGTGACGATCGGCCAGTCCATCGCCCAGCAGGCCTGCGGACCGGTCTGTCCGGTCTCGCCGTCGGCCGTTTTGAAGCCGGCAAAGACGAGGTCGACGTCCTCGACCTCCTCCCGGAACTTCTCGATGCCCGCGCTGAGCGTGATCGCGGTCGCCCACGTGTCCGAGGCCGCGAGTTCGCGGTCCGACAGCAGGTACGTATCGTCTGCGTACACCGACTCCATCGCCTCCTCGAGAACGTCCGCGTAGCCCGGCGGCCCCATGCTCATCGCGCTGACGTGGCCGCCGTGGCGGACCCGGGTCTGCAGGGCCGCCTCGAGCGCGAACGCGTCGTTCGGATTCATCACCGTTGGCGTCTTCCCCCGCTCTAGGTGCCCGTCCTCGTCGAACGAGACCGCTCCCTCGGAGAAGTCGGGGACGCCTTTCGTCAGTACGATCGATCGCATGGATACCTCCATCGCGTCGGTGTGTCCATAACTATCATGCTCGTCTTTCTCTATCGTAGTTATGGTTATTAAGGATATGGGTAAAAACCGGCAAGAGAAACGGTCGCTCTCGCATCGACCGACTCGAGCCCTCGCTCTGCCCGCTCGGCGTGATCGGCGGAGCGCGTTCGATCCCTCGGACCGAGAGGCGATCGGTCGCCGGCGCGCGTTCGACCCCGATACGCCCGGATCGGCAACAACCGTTAACTGTCGGAATTACCGATACGCTGGCAGTGTTCGAACGCGCGCAAGCGGTTCGTCTGGGACTCGAGACGATCGGCTCGACCGAGACGCGGATGGCGGTCAGCGCCGCTGCGATCGTTCTGGCGCTCGTGCTCGGATTCCTCGTCGCGCCGTTGGCGGTCCGACGGGCGGTCGGATTCGCCGACCGAAAACTCGGGGAGAGCGAGGCCGGATCGCTCCTCGAGACGATCGACGAACTGACCGGCATTCCGTTCCCGATGCGGGCCGTCGTCCGGACGCTGCAGACGGTCGTCCTCGGCGCGGTGGGGTTGCTGTTGCTCGTCGTCTGGGGCCACGCGGACCTGGCGACGGACACCCTCGGCGCGGTCGCGACCGTCCTCCCGTACGCCGTTCGTCTCGCGTTGACGGTCGGGCTCCTGTTCGGCGCGGTCGTCGGAACGCGCTACCTCGAGCACCGACTGGACGAGTGGCTCGCGGACGCGAACTACGTGACTGCCCACCAGGAGGGCGTCGTCTTTCGCGTCCTGCAGGTGACGATCTTCGTCGCCGTCGGCCTGGCGTCGCTGTCGCTGTGGCGCGTCGACCTCGGCGGGTTGCTCGTCGGGGCGGGCTTTCTCGGGATCGTCATGGGGATGGCCGCCCGACAGACGCTCGGCTCGCTGATCGCCGGCTTCGTCCTGATGTTCTCTCGACCGTTCGAGATCGGCGACTGGGTGGAGGTCGGCGACCACGAGGGGATGGTCGTCGACATCACCATCGTCAACACGCGCCTGCGGAGCTTCGACGGCGAAACCGTCGTCCTCCCGAACGACCGAGTCTCGAGCAGCACGGTGATCAACCGGAGTAAACGCAACCGGCTCCGACTCACGCTCGAGGTCGGCGTCGACTACGAAACCGACCTCGAGCGCGCGGAGTCGGTCGCGGTCGAGGCGATCGAGCGCGCCGACGACGTCGCGCCGGCACCGAAACCCCGGGTCATCCCGACCGCATTCGGCGACTCGGCCATCACGCTCGAGTGTCGGTTCTGGATCCGACAGCCCAACGCCCACAAGAAGTGGACGACGACGCGGGCGGTCGTCCACGAGCTAAAGACGGCGTTCGACCGCGAAGGGATCGGTATTCCCTATCCCCAACGCGAACTCAGCGCGAGAGCCGCCGGCGGCTTCGGCGTCGACTCCGGTGAGGGGAGTCGGTCCGCCGCGGGGACGACCGAGGGCGAACTGACCTACGACGAAACCGAGTGACGACGCTCGAGCCGTCGTCCGACGCCGATCGCTCCCGCTCGCGTTCGGTGGTCCCCGTCGCGATCTCGCCGCCCGCGTACGCCGGTCACTCCCGCTCGCGTTCGGTGGTCCCCATCGTGATCTCGCCGCTCGCGCGGATCGATCCGTCCACCTCGGCGTCGGGGCCAAGCTCGAGGTCCCGACAGGAGACGTCGCCGAGGACGCGCGCGTCGGCCCCGACGACGACGTCGCCGTCTCGAGTCGTCAGATCACCGTGGATGCGAACGCCGTCGCCGACGGCGACGTCCCCGCGGGCGCGGAGGCTGCCGAAGATGTTGCAGTCGTCGCCGACCTCGATCGTCTCGGCGCGGACGTTCCCGTGGAGGCGACAGCCCGCGCCGATCGTCGCCGGCGTGGAGACGCGCCAGGCGTCGTCGCCGACGGTCGCGTTCCGGGGGATCACCAGCGGCTCGACGTCCGGCTCGTCGCCCTCTTCCTCGTCGACGAGTTCGGAGATGAGCCGCTGGGCGGTGTCTTCCTCTCCGATGAGAAGCAGGTGTTTGAGGTAGACGAACAGGAAGACGATCGTCGGCATCGGGTTCCGGATGACGATCCAACCGTTCGCTTCGAATCCCTCCTCGATGTCGACGTCGTCGCCGATGTCGAGGTCGCCGGCGACTTTCAACTCACCGCCGATGTGGACCCGTTCGCCGATGTAGGCGTCCTGGCCGACCAGGACGTTGTCCGCGACGTCACACCACATGTCCAGTCGGCAGTCGCCGCCGGCTTCGATGTCGCCGCCGAACTCGACGTTCTCGCCCGCGAGAACGTTTCGACCGCGGACGCCGAACTCGACGGTCGATCGAGCGCCGATGAGGACGTCCCCGTCGGTCTCGAGGGCGACTTCCTTCGCCTCGGTTCCGGCCGGAACGACGAGTTCGTCGAGCGGGTCCCTGCGTACGGCCACACTCGGGTCCAATGTGACCGCCGAGTAATAAACTTCGTCGTTGGTCCGTCGTCGTCAGACGCGCGTCGTCCGCACCCGATTTCGGCCGGCGGTCGTCGGACGGGTTCCGATCGGTCGAAGGCGACCGGACTCGGCGCTCTCCCGACGGTCCGCCGTTCGGGGCGAGTTCCGCCGGAAGTCACCTCCCTTTTATCTCAGCGACGCGTACGACGCCCCATGACTACGCTCGCGTTCGACGACGACGGCGTCGACGTCGTCTACGAAGGGACCGAATTTCGCCTCGAGCGAGAGCTCATCGAGGAGGCGATCGAGAAGTCCTACCACGACGTGACCGACCACGAGGTGCTGAAGATCGTCGCCGAACAGCCGAATCTCCAGGGCGAGCCGCGACGAATCGGCGACATTCTCGACTGAAACGGTTGCTCCCGTCAGTTCCGACACGATTACGAGTGGCTCGCGGTCGTTCCGGTATACGGGTACGACAGCTCGTGTGACGAGCGCCGCACCGGGGTCGAACAGCACGGGCTGGGCCGTCGACGTGACGTCGACTCCTGGCGTCTCGGAGTCCGAACGCGCTTCGTCGACGAAACCGGAAACACTCGCGGGATGGAAGACGAACTCCGGGCCGCTCGCGCCGGGTTCGAACCGGAAACGCCATCACGCCGAATCGGATCGGGATCCGTCGTCGTAGCGGTCCGCAGCCGACTCGAATCCCAGTTCGTCGAACTCGCGTCCCCGGCGCTCCTCGAGCGCGGCAATCGCCTCGGGATCCGGCGCGGCGTTGTCCGTGATCCGCGCCCAGGAGTTGTGGACCTTCGCGTGACACCACCGACAGAGATAGACCGTGATCTCGTGGGTCAGTTCCTCGCCGTTTCTGGCGTACGAGAGGTGGTGTTCCTCGAGCAGCGGACGCTCGTCGTCGTGGGCGATGCGCTTTTCCTCGAGGCCACAGCGGACGCACTCGCGGTCGCGGTTTCGCGAGCGAAAGTGGGGACAGTCGGACCAGGTCGGGCGCTCGGCGTCGTCCGCGGGCTGGCTCGAGTCGGATTCGGGATCGACGACCGGGCAGGCGTACTCCTCTCGGGCGCGTTCGCGGGCGAACTCCGGATCGTGACCGTAGTGGTCGAAGGCGTACCGACACCGGCCGTCGCCGGTGAGGTAGTCGCAGACGCCGGCGAACTCGTAGGGGTCGTCGACGCCGACCGACGTGCCACGCGGCGTTTTCTCCATGCGCGTTAGGGGTAGCGTTGGACGCCGACGGGTTTGAAATCACCGCTCCCGCGACCGTTCGATCGGTCGCCGGTCGTCGGCCGTATCGACGCGACTACCCGAAGGACGTGGAGAAATCGGAACCGAAGATGCGAAAGGGACGACCAGCGTGCGGGCCTCGAGGACGCAGGCCGACGAGGGGGCGGGAATCTTTTTGCACGATCGGTGAGGAGTAATCGTCGTGCGACTCGTCCACGAACCGGCGTCCGGCGCCGACTCGGATACCCGCGGAGACGACCGGCGGTCCGCCGCCGCGCTGGCGACGACCGTCGAACTCGCGGACTCGATTCCGCGCCAGCTGCGCGGACTCATGTTTCGGCGGTCGCTCCCCGACGACTACGCGCTCGCGTTCCGGTTCGACGCGGCGAAACCCAGGGACGTCCACATGCTGTTCGTTTTCGTCCCACTCGACGTCGTCTGGGTCGTCGACGACGAGGTAACGCGCGTCGAGCGACTCCGCCCCTGGCGCGGGTTCGCCCGCGAGCGCGCCGACCTGATCGTCGAGTGTCCGGCCGGGGCCGCCGCCGACGTCGAGCCGGGCGATCGACTCGTTCTCGAAGACGACTGAGACGGTCCGCTGTCCCCGTCGACCGGGACGACCGCGGACGGCTCGCGGTCGCGGCGGACCTGACGGCTGGCGGATCGGATGAACGGATGCTCTCGAGCGGACACCCGCCGGTCAGTCGACGATCACGACCCGGCCGTCCTCGACCCGGACGTCGAGCAGGCTCGTCACTTCCCGCGAGACGTCGTGGTCGGCGTCGACCCGTCGGAGGACGGTGACGACGGCGACGATCTCCGCCTCGACGGCCTCGAGCGCACCGCAGACCGCCTCGATCGTTCCGCCCGAGGAGAGGACGTCGTCGACGAACAGGACGCGATCGCCGGCGTCGACGCCGTTGAGAAACAGTTCGTCCTCGCCGTAGCTGGTCTCCTGGTGGACCGCGACCTCCTCGGGAAAGCCGTACTCGCGTTTTCGAACCACGGCCAGCGGCAGGTCCGCCTCGAGCGCCAGGGCCGTTCCGTGGTGGATGCCCATCGCCTCAGGGACGACCAGTTTGTCGACCGACTCGAGGTCGACGCGCTCGCCGATGGCGGTCGCGACCGCCCGCAGCACGTCGGGTTCGACGGGCGGAACGCCGTCGGTTACGCCGTGAACGAAGTACTCGTAGCCGTCCCGTTCGACGATCGGTGCCTCGCGCAGCGACCGCGCGAGCGGCTCCAGCGTCGGATCCATACGAACCGTACGACGGCCGAGGGGATGGTGGTTTGGGTCGTTCGACCGGAACGATCGTCAGTCCGCCGACGGATCTGCCGACACGCGATCGGCTCAGTCGGACCGAAACTGCCGAACCGGCGGCTTTAAGTCACGGTCGTTCGATAGAGGTAGATACAATGGCACGAGATTCGTTCTCAACGCCGGACGACGAGGATAGAGGAAGTCGGGGCAACCCGGCTGGGCGTGAAATTCCGCGACGACACTGATCGCAGTTCATCACTCTTGCCTGTACATTACTCCACCGAACAGACGATTCCATCGGATCGCACAGTCCGTCTTCTCGATACGACGCTCCGCGACGGTGAGCAAGCGCCGGGCGTCTCGCTGTCGCCCGACGAGAAAGTCGAAATCGCTCGCGCGCTAGAGCGCACCGGCGTCTCCGTCATCGAAGCCGGAAGCGCCTGCACCGGCGCGGGCGAGCGCCAGGCCATCTCGCGCGTCACCGACCTCGATCTCGAGGCGACGGTGACGAGTTTCTGTCGCGGGATGCGATCCGACGTCGACCTCGCACTCGACTGCGACGTCGACGGCGTTCACGTCGTCGTTCCCGCGAGCGACCGCCACGTCGAGGACAAGGTCGGCACCTCGCGCGAGGACAATCTCGCGACGACGGCCGAACTCGTCGAGTACGCCAAAGATCACGACCTCTGGGTCGAGGTCATCGGCGAGGACGGCTCCCGGGCCGACCTCGACTACCTCGAGGCGCTCGGGGAGACCGCTCTCGACGCCGGCGCGAACCGCACCTGCTTCGCCGATACCGTCGGCCACACGGGTCCGGAACGGACCGCCGAAGCGGTCGCGAGACTCGCCGAACTGGGGCCGGTCAGCGCCCACACCCACGACGACCTGGGGCTGGGGGTGACCAACGCGCTCGCGGCGGTCTCCGCGGGTGCCGACCTCGTCCACTGTACGGTCAACGGGCTGGGCGAACGCGCGGGCAACGTCGCCCTCGAGGAGGTGGCGATCGCGCTCGCACACGTCTACGACGTCGACACCGTCGAACTCGAGGAACTGTACGACCTCGCACAGATCGTCTCTCGGTCGACCGGCGTGCAGTTGCCGCCGAACAAGGCCGTCATCGGTGAGAACGCCTTCACCCACGAGAGCGGCATCCACACCGACGGCACGCTCAAAGACGACAGGATGTACGAGCCTTACGCGCCGGAGACGGTCGGTCGCGAACGACGGCTCGCGCTTGGCAAACACACCGGCCGCGCCGGCGTCAAAGCGACCCTCGAGGAACACGGCGTCGAAGCGACCGACGGCGAGATCGGCGAGATCGCCACCCGAGTGACGGAACTGGGCGACCGCGGCCGCCGCGTCACGGACGCCGACCTGCTCGCCGTCGCCGAGGACGTCACCGGCGACGACCGCGAGCGCGTCGTCGAACTGCTCGATCTCACAGCCACCAGCGGCGGCGCGGTCCCGACCGCCAGCATCCGACTCGAGGTCGCCGGCGAGGAACGCGTCGCCAGCGGCACCGGCTCGGGTCCGGTCGACGCAGCCGTCTCCGCCGTCCGGGAGGCGCTCGGCTCGGCGGCCGACGCCGAACTCGAGTCCTACCACGTCGACGCGGTCACCGGCGGCACGGACGCCGTCGTCACCGTCGAGGTCACGATGGCCAAAGACGACCGCTCGGTGACCGTCGCCAGAAGCGAAGCCGACATCACCCGCGCGAGCGTCGAGGCGATGGTCGACGCGCTCGATCGATTGCTCGCGGTCGAACCCGAGCCGCTCGCGCCGGCTGACGACTGAGTCGGGTTGGGGCGCGTCGGGCGTGTACACCCCGATCACCGACGCGCGGTTACTGAAACGGTTTTCGACTGACGATCTCCCACGGATCGAGCAGGTACACCGCCGCGAGAAACAGCGCGAGCGCGACCACGAACAGCCGAGCGATCTCGCCGGCCGACGACGGGACGCTCGGCTCGAGGGTGGTTGCCATCAGTGCGGCGACCGCGATCCAGATCGTGCCGACGATCATCCGCTGACGAGGGTCCATACGTCGGAGTTCGCCCGCGGGACGAAGAATCCATCTAACTCGGATCGCGGTTCGGCCGTGCGAGTGACGCCCCGCTCTCCGGTCGACCGATACTCGAGACGCTCGGCGATGGGGCGGTCGTCGATCGACCGCTCGCAGTCGGGAGGCGACCGCCAGCTACAGCGACAGGCCGTCGAATCCGACCGTCTCCTCGTCGAGAACGGTCTTTCGGTTGTCGACCATTCCGACGTCCTCGTAGGCGACGGGACCCTCGACCTGTTCGGCGTTCGCGCCGGGCTCGTTACCGATGTACGTGACGTTCGGGTTGGTGTTGTACTCCTCTAAGAGCTTGAACCGGGAGCCCTCGTCGCCGAACTCGGCCTCGATGAGCGTCATGGCCTCCTCCTCGTCCATCTCGTCCGACTCCTCCTCGAGGACCGCGATCGCCTCCTGGAGTTCCTCGTCGTCGGGGTCTTGCTCCCTGGCGCGGGCCAGGGGCACGTTGTCGAGGTACTGGCGGGGATCGCTGTCGGGATCGTTCATATCGCCGAACTGAATCGCGCCGGGCGGACAGGCGTCCTCGCAGGCGGTCGTCCCGACCATCTCCTCGCCCATCTGGCCGTCCTGACGGGCGGGGTCGAAGACGCACTTTTCCATGACGCCGCGGGGACCGCGCCCGCTGACCCAGCGATCTCGCTGATCGTACATCATGTCCTCGTCGAGATCCTCGGCGGGGACGTCCGGATCGTTCCACTGGAAGTAGTTGACGCCGTAGGGACAGGCGACCTGACAGTACCGACAGCCGATGCAGACGTCGTAGTCGGTCAGGACGAGCCCACCCTCCTCTCTCGTGTGGCGGGCCGTCGTCGGACACACCTTCTCGCAGGGTGCGTCGGTGCAGTGCTGGCAGGGCCGAATCAGGTAGTTGAAATCGCGGACCGTCTCGGCTTCCTCCGGTTCGGGCGACTCGACGGTTCCGTCGTCGTAGGCGAGGATGTACATCCAGTTCGCCCCTTCGTTCCAGTTGTGCTCGGCGTTGCAGGCGACGACGCAGGAGAGACAGCCGTCGCACGACTCGAGGTCGAGCGCCATTCCCCACTGGACGTCGTCGCCGTTTTCTTCGTCCTGGACGGCACCGCTCGGATCGGGCTCGTTGCCGTCGTTCGTCGCGGTGAACGCACCCATCCCGAGGAAGCCGGCACCCGCGCCCATCTTCTTCATCACGTTGCGTCGCGACTCGTCGTCGTCCACGCCCAGCCGGGAGAGCGCCCCCTCGAGGCGACCCTCCTCGCGGGCCGACTCGATCCTGTCGGCCATCGGGCGGTCGTCCTCGCCGAACTCCTCGACGACCGCCTCGTGATAGCGATCGTAGAACTCCTCGTCCGACAGCTCCCCTTTCGTGACCCGCATGGCGTCTTTGGCCATCGCCATGCCGAGTTCCGCGTCGTGATCGCCCTCCTCGAGCAACTGCTCGTATCGATCCTCCGCCTCCGGGCCGAGCGGGTGAAACGCTTCGTCGTCCCCGGAGTCGTCCGAACTCATCGAATACCATCACCTCGAGAAACCGAACGGCTACCGTCCACCTTCATGCTATTTACTACCACCTCGTGCTGTCCACCGATGCGTCAATAAGAAACGGCCTTGCGTGTGACGGGATCGCATCGCGTCCGCCGATGGCGGTCTCGAGGTCCTCGCGAGCGTCGGGCGAATCGCACTCGAGAGTGTTGCGCCGCTACGTGTCGCTCATCGAACTAGTGCTGCGAAAACGCCGAGAGGGAGATTTGAACAACGTCCAGACGTGCTCACTTCGTTGCGCGCGCCTGGCCTCGTTCAAACTCCTCCGTATCGTTTTCACGACGACAGACGGTTCGCTCCGCTCACCAATATTGTCGTCGTGAAAAGCGCCGAGAGGGAGATTTGAACCACGGTCGGACGGTCTCGCTCACTCTGTTCGCGAGGACCGACCTCCCTGATTCGAATCTCCGCGTCGTTTCGCAGCAACCGAGTGATTCGCGCCGCTGTGCGTCGCTCATCGAGCTGGTGCTGCGAAAACGCCGAGAGGGAGATTTGAACAACGTCCAGACGTGCTCACTTCGTTGCGCGCGCCTGGCCTCGTTCAAACTCCTCCGTATCGTTTTCACGACGACAGATGGTTCGCTCCGCTCACCAATATTGTCGTCGTGAAAAGCGCCGAGAGGGAGATTTGAACTCCCGAGTCCGTGAGGACAGCAGATTTCGAATCTGCCGCCTTGGCCGGGCTAGGCTATCTCGGCTCATCCGTACCTACTGGGGAGACGTTTTTACCGGTTTCGATTCGTCTCGCCGCCTGCGACCGATTCCTCGAGAGGCCACAACGGGCGATCATCGGCGACAGACTGCGACCGGTGGTGTCGTCTCGGAGACGGTCCGCCGAACTGGATGCCGTCCCGACTCTCCACCAACATCTTGGGGAAGCTCCTATTCGATCGATACTCGAGACGAGAGATGTGAGGGAAGCACACGACGCGAACCGGGTGGAGACGTGATGATCGGGGAACTCGGGACGGGATCGATAGTTGCAGATTCGACGATGGCCGTTCACGTCCTCGCGGGCATCGCGGCCCTCGTTGCGGGACTCGGCGCGATCGCGACGCGAAAGGGCGGCGGTCGACACAATCTCTTCGGGAGAGCGTACGCGCTGGCGATGGCCATCGTGGTCGTGACGGCCGTTCCACTGGCGATCCGGGCGGGAAACTGGTTTCTCCTGGCGATCGCCGTCTTCAGCGGCTACCTCGTGTTCGCCGGCTATCGGGTGGTCCAGCGACGACGCGCCGGACTGACAGCGCCGACCGCGCTCGATCTCGCCGGTCACGGAACGATGGTGGCAGTCGGTGGGGGGATGATCGGAGCCGGCGTCTGGCAGTCGGTTACCGGCCCGGTCGGGCTGGCACCGGCGCTCGCTACGTTCGGCGGAATCGGGGCCGGATTCGCCGCGTTCGCGCTCGCACAGTTTCGCTCATCGCCGGCGAAGCGGCCGCCGTGGATTCAGAAACACGTCGCGTTCGTGGGCGGCGCGTACATCGCGACGGTGACTGCCGTGATCACGGTCAACCTCTCGATGGTCCCACCGCTGATCCGGTGGCTGGGCCCGACGATCGTCGGAACGCCGCTTATCGTCTACGCGATCCGGACGTACACGCCTCGGTTCGAACCCGCTGGGTGAACGCGAGCGCTCCGGAAGCGGACCTCTCGGAGAGGCGAGGATCGTGGGAAAGCGCGTCGGAGAGAGCGAAACCGACTTGACACGAGCGATCGTGCTCCAATCTATGAACGTCACGCGGGCCAGCGACGAGTGCGCGGCCGTCCTCGAGGCGATCGGTGAGGCGGTCATCTGCGACCGGGAGTTCCTGGAGGAGATCCTCGTCGCGGTCGTCGGCCGCGGCCACGTCCTCGTCGAGGACGTGCCGGGTACGGGCAAGACGCTGACCGCCCGGAGCGTCGCCGCCGCGCTCGGACTCTCGTTTTCGCGCATTCAGTTCACGCCCGACCTGTTGCCCTCCGACGTCACCGGCACCCACGTCTTCGACGAGCGCGAGCGCACCTTCGAGTTCAACGAGGGACCGATCTTCGCCAACATCGTGCTGGCCGACGAGATCAACCGCGCGCCGCCGAAGACCCAGGCCGCCCTCCTCGAGGCCATGGAGGAAGGCCAGGTGACGACCGACGGCGAAACGCGCGCGCTTCCGGACCCCTTTTTCGTTATCGCGACGCAGAACCCCGTCGAACAGGAGGGGACGTTTCCGCTGCCGGAGGCCCAGGTCGATCGTTTCCTCGTCAAGAGTTCGATGGGCTACCCCGACGAGGCCGGCGAGGTCGAACTCCTCCGCCGACGCGCGGATCGGGAGACGACCAGCCCGTCCGTCGAGACCGTCCTCGAGCCCGAGCAGATCGACCGGCTCCGGTCGGTTCCGGAGTCGATCCGCGTCGACGAGGACCTCCTCGAGTACGTCGCCGCGCTGGCACGCGAGACGCGCGCCGACGGCCGCGTCGAGGTCGGCGTCTCCCCGCGGGGCACCCAGCGGCTGTTCGAGGCCGCGCGAGCCTACGCGACGATCGTCGGCCGGGAGTTCGTCACGCCCGACGACATCAAGCGCGTCGCCCGCCCCGTCCTCACCCACCGACTCGTCCTGACGCCCGACGCGACGGTCAACGACGTCGACAAACGCGCGGTCGTCGACGACGTCCTCGAGTCGGTTCCCGTGCCGACGCTCGAGGCCTCCGCGGACGCCGGTCCGGACTGACGGACGTCGGGACCGACGGACTTCAGGACTGACGGAAAGACGGTCGATCACAACGAGCGCGAGCAAAACGAGCATTCGGTTCGCGGCGCGCGCTCGCGATGCGTCCGAGCGACGCGAGGGCGCACCGCTGACGCCGTGCGAGGGGCGAGTGAGCGAGCGTGCGAGCGATCGAGTCGGCTGGGGAGGGAGAGGTGCGGGCAGGGCTAAACGGAGCCGGCGCGGTCGATCCGTCCCCGGCGACGGTGAGCCGAACGGCGAGACGAACGGCGGAAGACCAGCGTCGGGGGTCTTCCGGGCGAGCACGCGAGTAAAACGAGCGCGCAGCGAGCCGCGGCCGGTCGAGCGTTCCGGGGGCTTTCTGACCGGTAGTGCCGGCGATGCATCGGACGGGATAGTGAGGCCGATCGATCGGACGCGGGATCGTGGCAGCGTCGCATCCGACGGAATCGTGAATACTGTCTCGAGTCGGCGTACGGAGGCCGGACGAGAACCATCCTCGAGGGTTCCTTCGTCACATACCAGTAATTATATTATCATTCGTATCCATCGTCAAAATGGAAGCTACTCGCTCCGGAACGGACGGTGGGCGTACGGAAACGCCCCGGGTGGTAGGACACCCGAGGCGGGTGGCTTCCAAACTCGACACGTTTGGGTGCCATGCTTTCGTTACCGCTACCGAGACAAAAAGGTCTCGCACGACGACACGGTATCGTTCACGATCAGCCCCCGGTCCCGGTTCGCGACCGCCTCGACGCACCTCGAGCGGACCGTCCGCGCGCCGGTCAGGAACCGCGGAGTCGACGACGGAGTTGGAACCGGCGCTCGAGTCGCCGGGAGTCGAGCCGCTCGAGTTCGCGGAGGCGACAGCCGTGAGCGACTCCCGTAAAATTCCCGACGGAGCGACCGTCGATGACGCCGCCTGCGATCGCTGCGGCGATCCGATCTCCGAACGGCGGGTGATCTCCCTCTCGAGTCAGCCCTGTCCCGCACTCGCGGACAGCTACGCGGCCGTCACGAAGGCGTACTGTCCCGACTGCGTCGCCGGGATCGGCATGCTCGCGCTGGTGGACGAGCCGCGAGCCCGCACACCGGGAGCACTCGAGTGAGGGGAGTGCTGGACCGGCGTTCCGGCGAGACCGCGCCCCGTCTGTGGTCGCGCCGGTACCGAACCGCCCGATCAGTACTCGGGTCGCTGGGCCTGGATGACGTCCGAGAGCTGCATGTGCTCGTCCGCGAGGAGTTCGTTGAGGTCGTCGAACGTGATGATCCCGACCAGTTCGTTGCCGTCGTCGCAGACGGGGAGTCGGCGAACGCCGTGTTCGCTCATCAGTTCGGTCACGTGGTAGAATCCGTCGGTGTGATCGACGGTCGTCAGGTCGTCGGACATGACGTCGCCGGCCGTCGTCTCCGACGGATCCATTCCGTTACCGATCACGCGCGTCGCGAGGTCGCGGTCGGTGACGATTCCGATCGGTTCGTCGCCGTCTACGATCACGACGCTGCCGATATCGGAGTCGTCCATGAGGGTCGCGAGTTCCTCGACGTGTTCGTCTTCGTGTGCCGTTACGACGTCGCTTCGAGCGAGGTTTTCGACTGGCATAAACCCGGATTGCCGTCCCACAAACGCGACTATAAACCCACATCGTACCTCCAGGTCGTCGGAACTGCCACGGTGCGTGACAAAAGGGCGTCCGATCGAAGGGGTCGATCGCCAACTCGTGGCCGGTGATGTCCCGCAGAGGAGAACCGTCTACGCCCGCTATCGTTGGGCTCCCTTCAGCGCGGCGGAACGGCTTTCGTAGCCGATACCGACCGCATCGCAGTCGACGCACTCCCAGCGGTACTCGCCTCTGAACCCGCGGATAGATACGACAGCGTCGCAGTCGGGACAGCGCTTGCGCCGGCGCGACTCGCGGACTCGCTCGAGGATGTCGACGACGGTCCGATTCTCGTCCATTACGTTCCCTGCTCGAATCGTCCCGTATAGGCTTTCTCGTTCGTGACTACGAGCCGTCTCCGAACTCACAGGTCGACCGAGACGGATCGGAACGAGACGCTCGCCGTCGACCGATCACTCGAGGAGCAATCCGGCGAGTTCCGTCGCGTCGGCGAGCGGGGTAGCGATCGTGGCCGCCGGAACCGTCGCCGCCCACGTCCCGTAGCTCGCGCGATCGGGGAAGGCCCGGACGAACGGACAGATCGCCTCGTAGGCTGCCCCGAGTCGGCGATCCGCCGTCGATAGCGGGTTGGCGTCCGCCGCGATTCCGAACGACATCGTCGCGCCCGCCGGCTCGACGGTCGGTTCGCCGGCGTCGGACACCCGTCCCGTAATCTCGGTTCCGTCCGGCGCGACGGTCCGGATCGTCACGGGCGAATCGCCCAGTTCCGCGAGCAAGACGGCGTCGTAAAAGCATCGGAAGTGGTACGTCTCACCCTCGAGGACCCCCCGGTGGTCCGTCTCTCCGTCCGCGTGACAGAGGTCGGCCACCGCGAGCGAGCCGTTGCCCACCCGACGACGGATCGCGGCGAAACAGTCCGCGACCGTCTCGATTCCGTCGGTCTCGAGCCATCGTTCCATCGCCGCTCGCACGTCGTCGGGAAGCGTCGAATCCGCGCTCGCGGGATCGTCGATCCAGCGCCCGTCGATCGGGTCGGGACTCGAGGGGTCGCCATCGCCCGCCTCCGCGTTCGATTCGACGTGCGCCGGTTGGTTCGCCTCGGTCCCGCAGCCACACCGTTCCGTTCCGCCGCATCCGTTAGAGTTGCTCGTCATGCTATTACTTTGGAATTCGAAGTGTTTATACTTCGGAGTCCGAAGTGTTGAAGTAACTTCGGTGAACCAAAGCGATGGACGAGTCTCGAGATGCGGACGCTGTCCCCGGCCGGTCGTGTCGAACGGATCCGTCGTGTTACTGTCAACTCGGCGGCGTCCTCGAACTGCTGAGTCGCAAACACGCGATCCAGGTGATCTGTCTCGTCGGGGAAACCGGGCCGGTCCGCTACGGCGAGATCGAGGACGCCTTCGGTGCGGTGAGCAGTTCGACGCTCTCGGCGCGCCTCGACGAACTCGTCGGAGCGGGTTACCTCGCGCGCGAGCAGTACGACGAGATCCCGCCGCGCGTGGAGTACGACCTGACGACGACGGGCGAGCAACTGCAACAGCGCCTGCAGCCGCTGCTCGAGTGGGCCGTGATCCACGAGGAGTTCGAGGACGCGCCGACGGAAACGTAGGCCGGGAAACGATTCGGTTTCGAGGGCGGGGACGGTTCGGTCCCGACCGCACGAGTCGCGAGAGCGGACTCGCCTCGAGCGATCAGCCGGTGTTTTTCATCCCGGCGGCGATCCCTTTGACCGTCAGCCGGAGCGTCCGTTCTTCGACGTCGGTTCGGTGGGTGCGATCGAGCAGGTACGTCTGGAGGACGTTCAGCGGATCGACGTAGGGGTTTCGTCGCTCGAGGTTCTCGCCCAGCCAGTCGCGGGTGTGCAACTCCTCGCGCTGGCCGATCGTTTTGACCAGTTCGGCCGCCCGCTCGTACTCGTCGGTGATCCGCGGGAAGTAGTTCTCGCGAAGCTCCTCGTCGGCCAGGTCGGCGTACTGGCTGGCGATCTCGAGTTCGGTTCGCGACAGCGACAGCGCGGCGTTGTCGAGCGTCGTTCGGAAGAACGGCCACTCGTCGTACATCTCCTGGAGGGTCTCGACCGAGCCGCCGTCCTCCAGATAGGCGTCGACGCCGGAGGCGATGGCGTACCAGCCCGGCAGGATGCACCGCGACTGGGTCCACGAGAACACCCACGGAATCGCCCGGAGGTCCTCGACGGTGCGCTCGCCCGACCGGGAGGCCGGCCGCGAGCCCAGATCGAGGTCCTCGATGACGGTGATCGGCGTCGCCTGCTCGAAGTACTGGACGAAGCCGTCGCTCTCGAGGAGGTCTCGGTACTCGCGTCGGGCGGCGTCGGCCATCGTCTCCATGGCCTCGATCCACTCCGCTTCGACCTCCTCTTCGGGCCGTTGCATCGCGTACAGCCGCGAGCGAAGCTGGGCGTTCAGCATCTGCTCGATGTTGCGCTCGGCGATCCGGGGGTTACCGTACTTCTCCGCGATCGCTTCGCCCTGCTCGGTGAACTTGACCTGTCCCGTGACCGTCGAGTTCGGCAGCGCGAGCAGCGCCTCGTTCATCGGTCCGCCACCCCGGGAGATGGAGCCGCCCCGGCCGTGGAACAGCCGCATCTTCGCGTCGAAGTCGTCGCAGATCTCGCCGAGTCGACGCTGGTTCTTGTACAGCGACCAGTTGGCGGCGAGAAAGCCGTTCTCCTTGTTCGAGTCGGAGTATCCCAGCATGATCTCCTGGGTACGCCCGCGGGCCTCGAGCGCCTGCGCGTAGGCCTCGTTTTCGAACAGCGCGCCCATGATGCGTCGCGCACCGGAGAGGGCGTACTCCGTCTCGAGCAGCGGGACGACGTCGATCCCGCAGTGTTCGGGCAGGGAGACGACGCCGGCCTGGTCCGCCAGAAACAGCACCTCGAGGACGTGACTCGGCTCCTCGGTCATCGAGATGCAGTAGGTGTCGATCGCCTCGACGCCGTACTCGGACTGCCAGTCCGCGAGGTTGTCGAACAGCCGGAGCACGCGCGCGGAGTCCTCCGAGAGGCCGTCGGTCTCCTCGAGGTCGATCACCGGCTCGTCCTGGAGGATCGCGTCGGTGAGCAGTTCGGCCCGCTCGTCCTCGGACAGGTCGTGGTAATCGATCCCCTCGCGGTCGAGCGCTTCCGCGATGGCGTCGGTGTGTTTTTGCTGGTGGTCACGGAGATCCAGGCTCGCGAGCGAGAAGCCGAAGGTGGCGACCTGCCGGCGGATGGGGTCGACGTGGGCGTCGACGACGCTCTCGCCGCCGTTTTCCCGCAGGCTCGAGGCGATGACCGCGAGGTCGTCGAGGAGTTCGTCGACGTCGTCGTAGCCGCCGGGTCGGACGTCCCCCACGCGCTCGAGTCTGGCGCGCATGAGCTTGAGCTTCTGGCGGTAGGGCTCGCCCGGATAGCGCTCCTCGGCGGTTCGCGCGCTCCCCGGCAAGCGCTCGCGGTCGCGCTCGAGCGACGCCTCGAACTCGGAGTCGACGTCGATCCGGCTTCCGTCCTGGCTCAACACGCCCGAGAGGCGCTTGAGCTGTTCCCGGTAGCGCTCGAGGACGACCTCGCGCTGGCGCTCGAGGGTGTTCGCGGTGACCTCCGGCGTGACGTAGGGGTTGCCGTCCCGGTCGCTGCCCGCCCACGAGCGGAACTCGAACAGCTTGGGGACGTCGAGGGTGCCGTCGACCTCCTCGTCGATCGCGTCGGCGAGTTCGTCGTACACCTCGCCGACGACGTCGAACAGTGTGTTCTCGAGGTACCACTGGACGTTTCGCGCCTCGTCTTCGACCTCCGGCTGGCGGTTGCGGACCTGGGGCGTCTGCCAGAGACTCGTCACCTCGGCGTCGACGTCACGCCAGATCTGGGACTGCTCTTTCTCGGTCAGCAGGCACTCGTCGAGTCGCTCGAGCAGCGTCGAGATCCGCCGCAGCTTCGATTTGACCGTCTTGCGGCGGGCCTCCGTCGGGTGGGCCGTAAACGTCGGCTCGATCAGGACGTCCTCGAGCACCTGCTCGACCGTCTCGTGGTCGGCCTCGCCGAGTTCTTCGGCCGCCGTCTCGAGGCTGTCCTGGAGCGTACCCTCGTTCGACTCGGTGCGAATCGAGCGGACGCGTTCGCGCTCTTCGGCCAGGTTGATCAACTCGAAGTACGTCGTGAACGCGCGGGCGACGATACGCTGTTGGTGGGGCGACAGCCCCTCGAGTTCCGACACGAGCGGCTCGCGCGACTCGAGGTCGCCCGAGCGGTAGTCGATCGCCGCGCGCCGACACGATTCGACGGTTTCGAACGCCTTTCGGGACGTCTGGTCCTCGAGCACTTCGCCGAGCAGCGCGCCGAGTTCTCTGACGTCCTGGCGTACCCCCCTGTTGTGGAGTTTCATATCACGCCAATTGCGTTCGAGTCTAAAAACCCCAGCGAACCAAGATTACTACGTACATCATCTTCTACGGGGGTTACCGACGTCAAACGAAACCGAACACGACGTCGAACGAAACCGAACACGACGTCGAACGAAACCGAACGCGACGTCGAACGAACAGTCGACGGGAGATCGCGGTCGCTTCTCGCTCGGGAGCGTCGACCCCTGCAAAAAATGTGAACGTGAGCGGCGGCGTTAGCCGTGAATGCCCATCGCTTCGATCTGTTCCTGGTACCGGTTCCGGATCGTCACTTCGGTCACCTGCGCGACGTCTGCGACCTCGCGCTGGGTCTTTTTCTCGTTGCAGAGCAACGACGCGGCGTAGATCGCAGCCGCGGCGTATCCGGTCGGCGACTTGCCCGACAGCAGCCCTTCCTCGGCCGTCTTCTCGATGATCTCGTTGGCTTTGGTCTGGACCTCTTCGGACAGTTCGAGTTCAGAACAGAAGCGGGGGACGTACTTTTTCGGATCGACGGGGCGCATCTCGAGGCCGAGTTCCTGCGAGATATACCGATACGTCCGACCGATCTCTTTTCGTTCGACGCGTGAGACTTCCGAAATCTCCTCCAGGCTGCGCGGAATGCCCTCTTTTCGACAGGCCGCGTACAGCGCCGAGGTGGCGACGCCTTCGATCGACCGACCCCGGATGAGGTCCTCTTTGAGCGCGCGCCGGTAGATGACCGACGCGACCTCGCGAACCGAACGGGGCACCCCGAGCGCGGAGGCCATGCGGTCGATCTCGCTGAGCGCGAACTGCAGGTTTCGTTCGCCGGCGTCTTTCGTCCGGATGCGTTCTTGCCACTTTCGCAGCCGGTGCATCTGGCTGCGCTTTTTCGAGGAAATAGAGCGACCGTACGCGTCTTTGTCCTTCCAGTCGATCGTCGTCGTCAGCCCCTTGTCGTGCATCGTCTGGGTCGTCGGCGCGCCGACGCGGGACTTCTCCTGCCGTTCCTGGTGGTTGAACGCCCGCCACTCCGGGCCGGGATCGATCTTTTCTTCCTCCACGACGAGCCCACAGTCTTCACAGATGAGCTCACCCCGGTCGGAGTCCTTGACGAGATTGTCCGATTCACACTCAGGACAGGCGCGTACCTCCTCCTGGTCCTCGGTCTCGTCCATCTCACGCGTTCGCTCCCGCTGGCGGGTGGACCGTGTCATCGCACTTTTATAGTAGTATCAGCATGGTATATAAGTCCTGTGCATCAGTTTTGTGCGATTGAACGTTATCCGGCGAAATCGCCACGTATAGAGCTTCACAGAGGTGGTTTACGATTTGAAACCGGAAAGACTTTATCCGGAACCGGGCGATGAACTGACCGAATGCCGGTCATCGAGTGTGACGTCGAGGCGGCGCGCGAACGACTCGAGGACGCGGGCGTCCGCGTCGAGTCGGGGAACACCGACCACGAGCGCTGGCGTGCGAGCCGCGGCGACGCGACGGCGGTCGCCTACGACGAGAAGGTCGTGATCCAGGGATCCGATCCGCGCGACCTCGAGGCGCTGTTGTGCGAGGACGGCGGGCGCGCACACGTCTACTCCGACGGCGCGGCCCGCGGGAATCCCGGACCGGCCGCCATCGGCTGGGTGATCGTCACCGGCGACGGTATCGTCGCCGAAGGCAGCGAGCGCATCGGTCGGACGACGAACAACCGCGCCGAGTACGAGGGGCTCGTCCGCGCGCTCGAGGCCGCCCGCGACTACGGCTACGACGAGGTGCACGTCCGCATCGACGCCGAACTCGTCGTCAAGCAGGTCCGCGGCGAGTACGACACCAACGATCCCGACCTCCGCGAGAAACGCGTCACCGTCCACGAACTCCTCTCCGCGTTCGACGAGTGGACGCTCGAGCACGTTCCGCGCGAGATCAACGAGCGCGCGGATGCGCTCGCGAACGAGGCGCTCGACGAGGGGTGAGAGCGGAAAGCGAAGAGACGGGGGAGAGACGAGAACGAGGGGACGGGAGCGAGGAGACGAAAGGCGAACCGATCCGCTCGAGCGAGTGGCCTCTCGAGTTCGGATCAGCAAGGAAAAAACGTTCGACGACGTACCGTCCGCTATGAGCGATCTCGACGGCGGCTCCGGGGCTGGTTCTGACGGATCGAGCGACCGTGACGCCGACGACGACGGCGACGAACTCCCGCCGTCGGTCGTCGACGAGGCCGAACGGCTCACCCGACTCGAACGAACCGCGACGGACGAGGCCGAGCGTCGCGCCCGCGCCGATCGGCGCGACCGGCTACTCGCGGAGTACGAGTTTACCGCCCGCGTTCGCGACGACGGCGACGCGGTGCTCGTGCTCCACCCCGCAACGTGGCACGACGACGGCACGATCCGAACCGAACGCATCGACGACCTCTCGCGCGCGATCGAGATCCCCCTCGAGGGGACCGACGATCCCGACGACTGGGACGCAGTCGACGCGCACAACCGGGCGATCGCGGCGCGCGTCCGGGACCGCCACGGCGACGTCCACGGCGACAACGCGGCGGCGCTCGCCGACTTCGTCGGCAACCACTACGCGAAACGGATCGAGTCGATGACGGGAGCCGAGCTCGCGGAGTTTCGCTCGGAGTACTTCGTGCGCAACGCGTGGCCGTCCGACTCACAGCGCGATGCCGTCGAAAAATCGATCGAGCTGGTGTACGAAGCGGCCGACGAACCGGTGCCCGAATTCCGGCTCGAGTAACCGTTCAGTAACTCGCGTCGACGATCTCTCGGATCTCGTCCGCGCGGTCGTCGCCGGTGACGACCTTCGAGAGCGACCAGCGGATGCCGTCGAGGACGGCCTCGTACCCCTCGTCGGTCAGCGAGTACTGGTTGGTTCGCTTGTCGAGTTCGCTCTTTTCGACCAGCCCCAGCTCGACCAGTTCGTCGAGATTCGGGTACAGGCGGCCGTGATTCACTTCGGTTCCGTAGTACTCCTCGAGTTCGCGTTTGATCGCCAGGCCGTACATCGGCTCTTTGGCCAGGATCGTGAGAATGTTGTTCTGGAACGCCGTGAGTTCACGCGCGATGCTCTGTTCGCCGTTGATTGATTGTGCCTCTGACATACTTCTGTAGATGGTGCCAGACTATTTAAGACTTGCCAACTTTTTGGTCTTTCGAGGCGGTAGCCTCGGTCTACCCGCCGCCGGCAGGCCGATCGACCGGACGCCCGGAGACGCCCGTCGGTTGTCTGGCAGCCGTCAATTTACCTTCGAACGTGATTACGAAAGTACTTTTTGATCGACCGTCGAGTTCCAGGTACATGGTCAATCTCTGGGAAGACCTCGAAACCGGACCGAATCCGCCAGAAGAGATCTACGCCGTCGTCGAGTGTCTCAAGGGCGAGCGAAACAAGTACGAGTACGACAAGGACGTCCCGGGCGTCGTGCTCGACCGCGTCCTCCACAGCAACGTCCACTACCCCAGCGACTACGGCTTCATCCCGCAGTCGTACTACGACGACGAGGATCCCTTCGACGTGCTCGTGCTGGTCGAAGACCAGACGTTCCCCGGCTGCGTCATCGAGGCCCGTCCGGTCGCGCTGATGAAGATGGACGACGACGGCGAACAGGACGACAAGGTCGTCGCCGTCCCGACCGAAGACCCCCGCTTCGACCACATCGAGGACCTCGAGGACATTCCACAGCAGCGGCGCGACGAGATCGACGAATTCTTCGCGACCTACAAGAACCTCGAAGCGGGCAAAGAAGTCGAGACGCAGGGCTGGGAAGGCAGACAGGCCGCCTACGACGCGATCGAGCACGCACAGGACCTCTACGACGAACGCTTCGCCTAGATACTCTTCGTTCGACCGGCGGACGGGGTCGTCCGTCCGCGCCAACCGATCGGTACTCCCGTTTTCACCGCACCGAGTGCACCGACGTCACGCCGTCCGAACCCGGATTCGCGGGAGTTATTCGCCGCCGATCGGCTCATGCGTTATGAGCATGAGTAATTTTATCCGGGAGCGCGCCGAACGCGTACTCGTATGGCAGCGCCCACCCCGCCCCCACGAACGTCCCCGACGAACGACGCCGTCGAGCCGGGCGTCGGGATCGCCCACCCGACGGTCGTGCCCACGAACTTCGAGTCCGACGAGGGTGCCGAGGACTGAGACGGACCGCTGTCACCCGGTTCCGGTGAAAGCGCGACCGTCCGACCGTGCCACCGGTCCACCGCGACGGCGGACCGAACGACGCCGTCGGTCGTCCGCGCGGAATCGCAATCTCGGTTCACAGCGCCTCGAGGTTCGATCGCAACTCGACTCGCCAGCGCCTCGAGAGCGCCGGCCGTCCCCGACGTCCGCCCCGTTTCGAGCGACCGCCCGTCAGCCCGCGACCGTCGTCCGGTATCCCGACCGCGAGGACACCGCATCACCTCGATCGCGATCGTCCACCGAATCCCACCGCGGGGTTGCGAGCCCGTGTCACGGAGTTTCAAAACAGTGTCTCGAAACGAACCTTCTTGTATGCGGTCGAACTACGACCGGCCATGGGTCTATTCGATCGATTGCGGGGCGACGGAAACCCGCGGGTCGCCTTTATCGGGGTCGACGGCGTACCGTACAGTCTTCTGTCCGAGAACGAGGAACTGTTCCCGAACTTCGCAGCGATCGCCGACGACGGAACCGCGAGCGAGATTTCGAGCATCGTTCCGCCGGAGTCGAGCGCCTGCTGGCCGTCGCTGACGACCGGAAAGAATCCCGGTGAAACGGGCGTCTACGGCTTCCAGGACCGCGAAGTCGGCACCTACGACACCTACGTTCCGATGGGACGTGAGGTTCAGGCCCAGCGGGTCTGGGACCGCGTCGAGGAGGGCGACCGCCGCTCGACCGTGCTGAACGTCCCCGTCACGTTCCCGCCCCAACGGACCGTCCAGCGGATGGTCTCGGGCTTTCTCTCTCCCGGCCTCGAGAAGGCGGCCTACCCCGACGACGTCCGCGACTACCTCGAGTCGATCGACTACCGGATCGACGTCAACCCGAAGCTCGGCCACGAATCCGACAAATCGGCCTTCATCGAGGACGCCCACGCCACCCTCGACGCCCGCTTCGAGGCGTTCGAACGCTACATCGAGGAGGACGACTGGGACCTGTTTTTCGGCGTCTTCATGACGACCGACCGGGTCAACCACTTCCTGTTCAAAGATTACGAACGCGACGGCGAGTACAAAGACGAGTTCCTCGAGTTCTACCGGAAGGTCGACGACTACGTCGGCCGACTGCGCGAGGCCCTCCCCGAGGACGTCACGCTGATCGTCGCCTCCGATCACGGCTTCACCAGCCTCGACTACGAGGTCCACGTCAACGAGTGGCTTCGCGAGGAGGGCTGGCTCTCCTTCGAGACGGACGAACCGGAAGAACTCGGCGACATCGCGACGGAGACCGAGGCCTACTCGTTCATCCCCGGTCGGTTCTACATCAACCTCGAGGGCAGAGAGCCCCGCGGCTCCGTCCCCGAAGACGAGTACGACCAGGTGCGCGACCGGCTCAAAGCCGACCTGGAGACGCTCGAGGGACCGGACGGCCGAAACGTGGTCGACCGCGTCGTCGAGAAGGAGGCGGCGTTCCGGGGCGACCACGACGACATCGCGCCCGACCTGGTCGCGATTCCGAACCACGGATTCGATCTCAAATCCGGGTTCAAGGCCGACTCCGAGGTGTTCGACACCGGACCCCGAAACGGGATGCACAGCTTCGACGACACCGCGCTGTACATCGACCACCCCGACGCCGCCATCGGCGACGCCGACCTCTTCGATATCGCGCCGACGATCCTCGACCTGATGGACGTCGAGTACAGCCGCGGCGAGTTCGACGGCGCGAGCCTGGTCTGATCGAACCGGCGCCGTCGCCCGCATTCGAGTACGTTTTCCGCCCGGAACTCGACCCGAGACCGTGGACGAAGTCATTCACGCTCGCGGCCACGAGCACGTCAGCGCGGCCCACGCCAGCACGTTCGAGGTGACGACGGACGACTACCTCACGCCGGCGGGCGACTGCATCCTCGCGATCGACGCGGACCGGGCACCCGCCGACTTCGACCCCGCGTTCGTCGACGCCTGTCGGGACGCCGACGCGACGATCACGGTGACGCTCGAGGCCGGCGGCCACGAGACCACCGTCACCGGTCGCGGCGATCCAGCCCTCGAGCTAACGAGCGAGCGCAGCGCCGTCGGGCGCACCAGCGAGTACGTCGACGAGCGCACGATTCTCCTCGGAGCCGAGTTCGCGGCGGAAGGCTTCGACCGGGACCTGGTCGACGCCCTCGCCGACGGAGCCGAGGCGACGGTGACGATCACCGTCGAGAACCGGAGTTAAGGCGCTCGATCCCCTACGCACGACCGTGTGTACGCTGACGCTCGCGTGGCAGGTGTTCGACGAGGTGCCGGTCGCCGTCGCCGCGAACCGAGACGAGTCGCTCGAGCGCGACTCGCTGCCCCCCGACGTCTACCGGAGCGATCCGCTGATCGTCGCGCCGAAAGACGCCGTCGCCGGCGGCACCTGGATCGGCTACAACGAGTTCGGCGTCTTCGCCGGCCTCACCAACGGCTGGACCGACGCCGACCTCGCCGGCGAACGTTCGCGCGGACTGCTCGTCGCCGACGCTCTCGAGGCCGAGTCGACGGCCCAGGCCGGAGCGCTGCTCGAGAGCGCGCTCGAGGTCGACGAGTACGACGCCTTCTTCCTCGTGATCGCCGACGCCGACGATGCGGTCTGTTACCGGTGGGACGGCGAGCTGACCAGCACGCCGTTCGACCCCGGCGTCCACGTCGTGGTCAACGCCGCGGTCGACGGCGACGTCGTCGTCTCGTCGAGCCGACCGGAGGAGGCCCGATCGCAGGCCCGCAACGCCCGTCGAGTGCGTCGCGAGCTCTCGGTGGACGACGACGGCGAGTCGGCAGCCGAGTGGCTCGAGCGCGCCGGGGGCGTCCTCGGCGACCACGAGTACGGCGTCTGCCTCCATCGCGACGGGTTCGGAACCCGCTCGTCGTCGCTGCTTGCGCTCGGGGAGGCGGCCACCTACCGATTCGCGCCGGGGCCGCCGTGTCGGACGAGCTACGAGGACGTGGCCCTCGACGACCGCGTCGAACCCCCCCGAAACCGCGACGTCGAAAGGCACATTTAAGCGCCTCCCTCTCGCTGTTGTGCACATGGACGAACTCCCGTTCCGAGCGACGAGCACGGAGAGGTGGTCGCCGTGAGCGTTTCCGCGATCGAGTCGGAGCTCTCCGACGACGAACGAAGCGGACTCGAACTCGTCCGGGAGACCGGCGGTATCCACCAGAGCGACTTCTGGAAGGAACTCGACGTCTCCTCTCGAAAGGGCAGTCGAATCGTCGAATCGCTCGTCGAGAAGGAACTCGTCGACCGCGAGGAGACGGTCTACGACGGACACAACACCTACTACATCACGCCGACGGCTCGAGATCTCGATTTTACGCTGCTCATGGCGGGAGACATGCTCTCGCCGTTCATCGGCGAGGAAGAGGTCGATCCGAACAGCGACGCGTTCTCGCAGTGGATCATGAACCTCGCCTACGAGGAGTGACACCGGCGTCGTCGATCGGCACCGATCCTAGGTCTCGGACGGTCCGTCGTAGCGACCGAACCGGTCGATGAGCACGAACGGATCCCGTTGGCGGTCGGTGTATCCGACGTCGCCGTCGACGGCCTCGAGGATTCGCCGGTGGACTTCCCGCGCGGCCCGACCCTCGTCGGCCTCGAGGTTGTGCGTGTCGCGGACGTCGGTCCAGAATCCGCCGTCGAGCCAGAGCAACGTCTCCTGGTCGGAACGGTAGACGACGCGTCCGTCCTCGGGGAGGCCCTCGAGAGCCAGCTGGCGGCCGGACAACTGCGCCCGCGCGAGGACGGCGACGAGTTGCTGGCGAGACACCGGCGAGTTCAGCGCGACGTCGTCGATCGTGTCGCCGAAGTACTCCTCGACGAGATCGCACGCTCTCGAGAACTCGTCGAACGCGACGTGCTGATCTTTGGTGATTTTCATGGAACGACCGGCGGGGACCGGTATCGTCTTCTCGTTCGTGATTCGACAAGAAAGTACCTCTCGATCGCGGTCGGCGCGTCGCGACTGTCCGAAAGGGGACCGTGCCGACGCACTGGTGAAACACCCGGAACGGTCGCGGCTGCGTCGGAACTGACGGTCGGCAGCCGGTCTCAGGCGAGCGCACTCGCCGCGCGAATCAACCGCCGCTCGTCGAAGGCCGCGCCGACGAGTTGCAAACCCACGGGAAGCCCGTCGGTTTCGCCGGCCGGAACCGAGATCGCGGGAAGGTCCGCGAGGTTCACCGGCACCGTGTTCGCGTCCGCGAGATACATCTGGAGCGGATCCTCGAGGCTCTCGCCGCGTTCGAACGGCGGTACGGGCATCGTCGGCGACGCGAGCACGTCGACCTCGTCGAACGCCCGGTCGAAGTCCTGTTTGACCCACGCCCGGGCGTCCTGTGCCTTCTTGTAGTACTTGTCGTGATATCCCGCCGAGAGGGCGTACGTGCCGAGCAGGATCCGTCGTTTGACCTCGTCGCCGAACCCCTCCTGGCGGGCCGTCGCAAACGTCTCGTTCCAGTTGCCGTCGTACCCGCCGGAGCGGCCGTACCGGACGCCGTCGAACCGCGCGAGATTCGAGGAGGCTTCCGACATCGCGATGACGTAGTAGGCTTCGACGGCGTGTTCGACCGACGGGAGCGACACCTCGTGATGCGTCGCACCCCGATCCTCGAGTTCGCCCAGCGCGTCCCAGAAGACCTCGAGAACGCCCTCGTCGGCTCCCTCGAGCAGTTCGGTGGGGACGCCGATCGAGAGCCCGTCGACGTCGCCGGTCGCCGCGTCGGCGTAGCCCGGTTGCTCGCCGTTCGTCTCGGGCTCGCGCGTCGTCGCGTCGCGTTCGTCGGGTCCGGCGATCACGTCGAGCAACGCGGCAGCGTCCTCGACGGTCTCGGCGAACGGGCCGATCTGTTCGAGGCTGTTGCCGTAGGCGACGAGTCCGTACCGCGAGACGAGCCCGTAAGTCGGCTTGATGCCGACGACGCCGCAGAAGGCCGCCGGACAGCGGATCGATCCGCCGGTGTCGGAGCCGAGCGCGAGGTCGGCCTCGCCGGCCGCGACCGCGGCCGCCGAGCCACCCGAGGAACCGCCCGGAACGCGACCCGGCGCGGCGGGGTTGTCTGTCGCCCCGAACGCCGACGTCTCGGTCGTCGATCCCATGCCGAACTCGTCCATGTTAGCCTTGCCGACGATCGTCGCCCCCGCGTCCGTCAGCCGCGAGACGACCGTCGCGTCGTACGGCGGCACGTACTCCTCGAGCATCTCGGAACCGCAGGTCGTCCGGACGCCGGCGGTCGAAATGTTGTCCTTGACCGCGACGGTGGTGCCCGCAAGCGGCGCGTCCCCGTCGCCCTCGCCCTCGATCGTCGTCTCGGTGATGAAGATATTCGAACCCATGATCAGGAGACGTTCGGCCCCTTGAAGTAGCCGTCCTCGGTTTCGCGGGCGTTTCGAAGCGCCTCCTCGCGGTCGAGGGAGTCGCGTTCCTCGTCGGGACGCATCACGTTCGCGAGTTCGGCGTCGCGTTCGACCTCCGGCACCTCGTCCAGCGCGTCGAAGTACTCGAGGATCTCCGCGAACTGCCGGGTGAACTGGTCGACCTCGTCGTCCGCGAGATCGACCCGGGCCAGCTCCGCGACGTGGCGGACCTCCTCCGGGCTGACGGCGTCGTCGCTCATACGTGTTCGGACCGGCCTCCCGGGAGTAAGCGTTTCGATCTGGCGTCCGCCGCGGCCTCGACGGCGTCGGAGCGATTCGCCCGGCGAATCCCGTCGTTCACCCGTCATACGATCGTAGTTTTTAAGTGAGCGAGCCACGACATATACCATCTACGGGAGAGCGTTTTCACCGCCCTTCGATCAGTTCCACCACAATGACTGACTCCACGATCCGAACGCACAGCGACGAGCGCCGCGAGACAGAACGAGCGGAGTCGCTCGAGGAATCGGACGAGCGAGAGTGCTGTCCGGAGTGTAGCGGACGGCTCGTCAGCGACGCCGAGCACGCCGAGACCGTCTGCGAGGACTGCGGCCTCGTCGTCGAGGAAGGCGAGATCGACCGCGGCCCCGAGTGGCGCGCCTTCGACGCCGCCGAAAAGGACGAAAAGAGCCGCGTCGGTGCCCCCACCACCAACATGATGCACGATCAGGGGCTTTCGACCAACATCGGCTGGCAGGACAAAG
>NZ_REFZ01000022.1 GCF_003841465.1 Natrarchaeobius oligotrophus | reverse complement strand
GAGCAACTGCTCGATCTCTGCCGGTGATTTACCTTGTCGGTACAGCAGCGCACACGTGAGGCGTTTGATCGCCTTCGCATCAGTTTCCGTGCGCAGTTGCTGGCGCAACTGCTCCTCATCAACATCACCCAACTTTCCGCCCCACGTCGTCATGGGACTCTCTACGCGTCCAGAAGATATGAACTAGCCTACTGATCCCTATGACTTCCAGTAACCCGTCTCAGGGGATTCGGATCGAGTGCTCGAGCGTGCCGATCCCCTCGACGTCGATCTCGACGCGGTCGCCGTCCTCGAGCGGGCCGACGCCCTCGGGCGTGCCGGTGGCGATCACGTCGCCGGGCTCGAGGGTGAGGTAGGTGGTGATCTCGGCGATCAACTCGGGAATCGAGAAGATGAGCTGCTCGAGCGAGCCGTCCTGTTTCACCGTCCCGTTGACCCGCGAGCGGACGGCCGCGTCGTCCGGGACTTCGTCGGGCGTCGCGAGCACGGGGCCGATCGGTGCGGAGCCGTCGAAGGCCTTCGCGCGGATCCAGTTCACCTCCTCTTCCTGATCGTCGCGGTTGGTGACGTCGTCGACGCAGGTGAAGCCCTCGACGACGTCCATCGCGTCCGCTTCGGGGACGTGGCGACACTGCCTGCCGATCACGATCCCGAGTTCCGCCTCGTAGTCGATCCGGTCCTTGCCTGCGGGGGCGGTGACAGTGTCGCCGTGGCCGGCGACCGAATTCGGCGGTTTCAGAAACAACAGCGGGCGGTCGGGAAGGTCCGATCCCATCTCGTCGGCGTGAGCGGCGTAGTTTCGTCCGACGCAGACGACCTTCGACGGCTCACACGGCGGGAGAACGTCGATGGCGTCGTCCGCGAGCGCGTAGCTCTCGTTCGCGAAGTGGACGTGACCGCTCTCGTACTCGCCGCGACGGACCGCGCCGGCCGGGTCGCGAAATCGAACGTATTTCATACGCATCGAGTCGAATCGTACGGTCAAAAGCGTTGAGATGCGGGCGAAGCTGCGATCCGACGGCGTCTCGGCTCCGTCCGGGAACGTCGATCTCGAGGCGGGAACTCAACCGGACGAGGGCGAACCGAACGCGGGCGAGCGCTCGAGTGTCAGGTCGTGCCACGACGGACGCGGAACGGAACGCTTTTTACTAGGCCTCGGCAACCACTGAGTGCGTACGGGGCTCCGTTGGTGTAGTCCGGCCAATCATTTCGGCCTTTCGAGCCGATGACCTGGGTTCAAATCCCAGACGGAGCACTTTGCTGCGAACAAACCGTGAGCAGCAAATGCGACCGCTGGATTTGAATCACGGAAATCCGAGTGAAGCGAGGATTTGCATCGGGTTCAAATCCCAGACGGAGCACTAGATTCGCGGGCAAATGACTCAAAAGGTCACTTTGCCCGTACTCTCTCGGTTCACATGTTGCATAGTTGTTCCTGTACTGTTTGCTCTGATCGTTCAACTACTCGGTAAGATAAAGCTATCCTCATCTAGATTGCGTGCGGTAGACTCCGTTCACCCAGATCGACCAAAACGACCAAGTCATTATCGCAGTAATCATTAGCCAAAGTATGACATTCTACGATCGGGAGGACGAACTCGCTTCACTCGAAACGGCATATTCATCGCCCGGCCACGCGTTCTACGTAGTCTACGGGCGTCGGCGCGTGGGAAAGACCGCGCTTCTCAAAGAGTTCTGTGTTGATCGCCCCCATCTCTACTATCTCGCTGCGCAAGAAGCAGAAGATCGTCAACGTGAGAAATTCGTGGAGCAAGTCGCTGAAACGTTCGATGAGCGTGTTCCACGAATCGACGGCTGGGACGACGCGTTCGAGTATCTCGGAGAGAAACTCAAAACGGACGATCGGATCGTCGTAATCGACGAGTTTCCGTATTTAGTCGAGGAAAATGACTCACTCCCGTCCTATATCCAGGCGTTCGTCGACGAGCAACTCCAGGGCAGCGAGTCGATGCTCGTACTGTGTGGCTCGAGCGTGAGCACGATGGAATCAGCGGTGCTCGGCCACGAAAGTCCCCTGTACGGTCGTCGAACCGGACAGATCGACCTCCAACCGTTTTCGTTTCAACAGGCTCGTGACGTCATCTCGTACGACATTGCAGACGCGATCCGGTCGTACTCGGTTACGGGAGGGACGCCCATGTATCTCACACTCTTCGACTACGAGCGGCCGCTATCCGAAAACATCCGGACACACATCCTCTCGCCGACAGCAATGCTGTACAACGAGCCGGAGTTCCTGCTTCGAACGGAACTTCGAAATCCGGCCCGTTACCTGAGTATCCTCGAGGCAGTCGCACTGGGACACACGACACCGAACGAAATTTCGGGTGCCACTGGCATCGATTCAGGACCGCTTTCGAAGTACCTCCAGACGCTTCGCCAACTTCGACTCCTCGATCGCGAAGTGCCGGTCACGGCAGCCGGGCAGAAGTCCAAACGCTCCCGGTACCGCGTCGCCGATGAGTTCCTCCGGTTTTGGTTTCGCTACGTCGAGCCGAACCGATCCAGCATCGAAGAAGCCCCGTCCGTCGTGTTCGAGGGGACGATCGAGCCGGATTTGCCGACGCATGTTGCAACAACGTTCGAAGATATCTGCAACGAAGCCGTCTGGGAGCTGATCAGACGCGAAGAACTGGAGCCATATTCCGAAGTGGGCCGATGGTGGTATGGGGAACACGAAATCGACATCGTCGGGCTCGCACCCGCTGATAACCGAATCCTCCTCGCCGAATGCAAGTGGACCAGTGATCCAGTTGGCTACGGACTCGTCGATGACCTTCGAGAAACGGCTGAGAACGTCCGATGGGGGCCAGGAAATCGATCCGAACGCTTTGCCCTGTTCTCGAGAAGCGGATTTGTTGACGGCCTCGCTGCGGAACTTGACGATAGCTGGTCGCTGTTCGAATTAGACGACCTCGCACAGATTTTTTCACCCGCATGAAATAAATCCAGAGTCAGTAACCGCGGACACACGCAGATTTACGGCCGAAATACCGCAATAAGAGGCGCGTGATCACTGCAGCGAAAGCGATCTTGATCGTAATAACGCTCTCGGGGATCCAGTGTTTGTGTCACGATCGTGTGGTCGAATCGTTTCCCCTCAACTTCTGTTGCTGGAACCGCCAACGGGGTATCCGTTTGCGTCGCGTGACTCACATCGAGAACGTCGAGTTCGCCGTAGCCGTGCAGCTCTCGAAACACATCTATCATCCCTCCCTCTTCTAGTCCGCGGAGAACACTCATTTCTGCCTCAACCCACTGGTCGGCAACGTTCCCATTTTCGTCGTATCTCCAGGGAATAATCGCACCTCGAGCAGCGTGTTCCCCGAGCGGGCGCGCGTCTGAGCCGGCGTGATGGTGTAGCCGGTCACGGGCCGGTCACAGGCCGAACACCGAACCGCGAAGTACTGGTCGTCCACTCCCGCCTCGAGAGTCGTTTCCCCGCAGTACGGACAGCTCCCGTCCGTCTCGATGGGGCCGACGTCGGCCGGCCGGCGGAAATTCTCCGCGAGGATGAACCGAGCGATCCGATCGCCGGCGTGGGTGAACGAGTAGCCCCCCTCGCGTTTCCTGAGGTACGTTCCCGTGAGCTCCCCGAGGTGGTACGACAGTTTCGAGGTGTTGTCGACACCGACGCGCTCGTAGACCTCCGAGAACGAAAGCGGCGCGGGTCCCGAGTTCGACGGCTCCTGCTCGGAGTGGGCGATGGCGATCGCTCGGATGATCTCCACCCGGCTCTCGTCGGAGAGCAGGGCGAACGCGTCGGCCGCCGTTCGTTCGGCGGTCATACTACTCCGATAACACGTGGCCGGTTGAATAGGTGGGGTGGATCGGACCGCGGAGGATGGCCGAGTAGCGATGCGCGGGCGGGCCACGGCCGTTCGCGGCGGTCAGCAGGACGGCGTCCGGAGCGCGCTTCGATACCGAACGTCTCTCGACTGGAGTAGTACTCCGAACGCTCCCCGACCCGTCCAGTGACGCCGCTCGGACGTGCTACGGGGAATCGACCGCGATCGCTCGAGCCGCCGTTGCTTTGAACGACGCGGCGATCGACCGACCGGGCTCGAGCGTCAGCCGATCCGCGCTGGCGTTCGTGATCAACGCCTGGATCGGCCGGTCGGCTTCGAGTTCGACGGTCACTCTGGTGATCGCGTCGCCCGACTCGAGTCGGTCGACGGTTCCCGTAAACCGGTTTCGCAGGCTCGTTCCGTCCGCCCGCGGCGTCTCGTCCGGGTCGGTCAGGACGACCGCGTCGGAGCGAACCGAGACCTGTACCTCGCTCGCTCCGTCGGGAACCAGCGCCAGGATCGAGCCGACCGCCGAGTCGACGGTCGCGAGCTCGCCGGTTCGCTCCCGGACGGTACCGGAGAACACGGACTCCGTCACCCGCGCGACGCCGTCGAGTTCGGCGTCGTGGCGGTCGAACTGCCGACACAGATCGCGGGCGGTCTCGGTCAGTTCGGTCCCGCCGCCGCCGGGACCGCCGCGGCGTCGCTCGGTGATCGGCCCGACGGCCTCCTCGATCTCGACGACGCGATTTTGCAGACGCGCGTACGACCGCCCCAGATCGTCGGCCGCGGCGTGCATCGATCCACGGCGGTCGATCGCCGCGAGCATCTCGACGTCGCGGCGATCGACGGTGACGCCGTCGATCGAGAGCTTCGTGCTGTATTCCTTTTCGATCGTCATCGTTGGGCCTCGAGCGGATGGTGACGTCGCGGCGACTACCGTCAGTATACCAACTCGCCGTCGATAAACTTCCGGGTTCGGTCGTCGGCGGGATCGTCGAAGACCGTCTCAGTCTCGCCGATCTCGATGATCCCGGTTCCGAGCAGCACCGCTACTCGATCAGCGACCCGCTCGGCCTGGTGCATGTCGTGAGTCGCGATCGCGACGCCGATTCCGCTGTTTTTGGCCTGGAGAACGGCGTCTTCGAGCACCGCGGTGTTTCGCGGATCGAGATCCGACGTCGGTTCGTCGAGCAAAAGCACCTCGGGATCGTACGCGAGCGCGCGAGCGAACGCGACCCGCTGTGCCTCCCCGCCGGACAGCGACGCGGCGTCCTGATCGACTTTTTCAGCCAACCCCACGGTCTCGAGCGCTTCGACCGCGTCGACGGTGCCGTTGGTTCGACCCAGGAAACCCCGGAGTTCGTCGCGGAGTCGATCCGGCCAGGACTTTCGAACCCTGAGTCCGTACTCGGCGTTGCGACGCACGCTCGCGTCGAAGAGGCTCGTCTCCTGGAACACCATGCCGATCCGGCGTCGGTACGCGAGCCGCCTCCGTTCCGACGCGTTCCAGACGTCCTCGCCGTCGTACTCGACGGTGCCCCCGTCTGGTCGGTCGAACAGCGCGAGCAGTCGGAGCAGGGTGGATTTGCCGACCCCGGACGGACCGATGATCGCGACGACCTCGCCGGGGGAAACCGACAGTGACGTGCCGTCGAAGACGGGGTCGTCGCCGTAGCCGTGGTGGACGTCTCTCGCGGCGAGCGTCATCGGTACCCCCCGTCACCGCGTCCCAGTCGGACGACGAACGCGTTGACGACCAACACGAGCACCACCAGGATCGCTCCGAGCATCATCGCCGTTTCGAACCGTCCCTGTCTCGCCTCGAGCTGGATCGCGGTCGTGAGCGTTCGCGTCTTCGAGGTGCCGTCCGGGCCGACGATGTTGCCGCCGACGATCAGAACGGAGCCGACCTCGCTGATGGCCCGTCCGAACCCCGCGAGCACCGCCGTGGCGATTCCGTAGCGGGCCTCCTTGATCGTCACGAGCGCGACGTCGACTCTCGTTCCGCCCATCGCGAACGCGGCGTCGCGGACGGTCCGTTCGACGCTGCTCACGGCGGCGAGGCTCACGCCGGTGATGACCGGTGTCGCGAGCACGAACTGGGACACGATCATCGCCTCGGCCGTGAACACGAGGTCGAACGATCCGAGCGGTCCTTGGTTGGAGACGGCAAACAGCACGACCAGGCCGACGACGACGCTCGGAAACCCCATTCCGGTGTTGATGACCGACGTGAGCAGCGTCTTCCCGCGAAACTCTGTGAACCCGACGGCGAGTGCGATCGGCAGGCTACACAGCGTGCTCAGTGCGACCGCGACGAGGCTCACGTACAGCGAGACGCGGACGATGCTCCGGAGGTACGTCCACTCGAAGGGAAACTCGAGCAACAGCGGCGTCACCAGGCTGGATTCGACCGTCATCGCTCGCTCACTCGGCGTCGCTCGCCCCCTCCCACCCCTCGGGGACGTACTGCTCGAAGTTCGGCTCCTCGGCCAGCGCCTGCGAGAAGAACAACTGTTCGCCGTCGATCGTGTACCGCTCGACGATCTCCTGGCCCTCGACGCTCGTGACGTAGCCGATGTAGGCCATCGCGAGGTCGTAGGCGACGTGGTCGTGAACCGCGGGGTTGACGGCGACGATCCCGTACGGGTTCGCCAGCAGTTCGGGGCCGCCCTCGACCGGACCCTCGACGTGGATTTCGAGGTCGATCTCGTCTCGCATCGAGAGGTACGTTCCGCGGTCGGCCAGCGTGTATCCGCCCTGCTGGTCGGCCTGGACCAGGATCGCTCCCATCCCATCCCCGCCGTCGACGTACCACTCGCCGAAGTCGGCGACGTCGAGTCCCGCCGCCTCCCAGACCTCGAGTTCCTTCGCGTGCGTGCCGGAGTCGTCGCCGCGGGAGACGAACGTCGACTCCGATTCCGCGACGGCGTCGACGGCCCCCGTCACCCCGCCGCTCCCGGCGATCGAGGCGGGATCGTCCGCGGGGCCGACGACGACGAAGTCGTTGAACATCACGTTGCGCCGGTTGACCCCGTAGCCGTCCGCCACGAACTCGTCCTCGAGTCTGCGCGCGTGGACCATCACGACGTCGGAGTCGCCGTTTCGCCCGGTCTCGAGTGCCGCACCGGTCCCCTGTCCGACGGCGTCGACGGTGACGCCGTACCGTTCTTGAAACGGCGCGTTCAGTTCGTCGAGCAGGCCGGTGTCGTACGTGCTCGTCGTGGTGGTGAGCGTCAGCGTTTCGCCGCTGATCTCCGGACCGGCGTCGCCGTTGCCACCGTCGCCGAGAACCGTGCACCCGGCCAGGCCGACCGCGAGGGTGCTTCCGAGCGCGGCGACGACCTCTCGGCGTTGTATCGGCATAGATACTACGACCCGTGCCGGGACAAAATAGCTTTGGATTCGAACGTAACTGAAACTGGTTGTCGACGACAGAGTTTCCTTTTCACTGCCCCGTTCAGCGCACGTATATTCGCACTCCCGACCCTCTCGAAACCACATTTGATTACGTAGTGCTCGAGCGTTTCGTCGAACGCTCGTCGTCGGTCAGCGCCGACCGACGCGTCCACCCCGTTCGAGTGTGATCGACGAAACGCGTCCGAGCGGACCGCTCTGGACGACTCACCCGGCCGTCGCGCGTCGAGTACGGATCGCGCGTTCTCGAGGGCGTCCGGCCGGCGAACCACGGTATTTATCTAGCCCGTGAGTCCATCTATTGCACATGCGACTGCTGTTCATTCATTCGGATCATCTAACGTTTGAGACGACCGACAAGGCGGGGCCGGACGACCTCGCGGAGACCGAGGGCGTACCGATGGCGGGGGAGATGGAAGAGTGCGTGACGGCGTTCATCACCGTCGAGTCCGACGACGAGGAAGACCTCGACGGCGTCGTCGCGAACGCGGTCGACGAACTCGAGGACGTCACCGGTCAGCTCAACACCCGCAGCATCGTTCTCTACCCCTACGCGCACCTGAGCGAGGATCTGGCGAGCCCGGACGCGGCGAAGACGGTCATGCGCTCACTCGAGTCGGAACTCGAGGCCGAGAACTACGAGATACTCCGCGCGCCGTTCGGCTGGTACAAGTCTTTCGAGATCTCCTGTAAGGGACACCCGCTGTCGGAGCTGTCGCGTCACGTCACGAGTCACCACGGCGACGCCGAGGAGTCCGACGAGGACGAATCCGAAGAGCGCGAACCGAGCGACTGGTACCTCCTCACGCCCGACGGCGAGCTTCGGGATCCGGTCGAGCGAAAGTCGGCGCTGAGCGAGGACATGCGGGCGTTCGTCGAGGACGAGGTCGAAGAGATCACCGCGAGCAAGGGCGAGGAGCCGGCCCACCTCTCGCTGATGCAGGAAAAAGAGCTCGTCGACTACGATCCGCTCTCGGACGTGGGCAACCTGCGGTACTACCCGCGGGGCAAGTTCGTCCGCGACTCGCTGATGGAGTACGTCAACGACCTCGTCGTCGACTACGGCGGGATGCCCGTCGAGACGCCGATCATGTACGACCTCGGCGTGCGCGCGATCGACGAACACGCGGGCAAGTTCGGCGAGCGCCAGTATCGCTTCGAGAGCGGCAATCGGAAGATGATGCTGCGCTTTGCGGCCTGTTTCGGTCAGTTTTCGATCATGCGTGACATGTTCATCTCCGAAACCGATCTCCCGCTTCGCGTCTACGAGATGAGCACGTACTCGTTCCGGCGCGAACAGAAGGGCGAGGTCATGGGACTCAAGCGCCAGCGCGCGTTCACCATGCCCGACATGCACACCGCGACGGCCGACATCGAACAGGCAAAAGACGAGTTCCGGGCCCAGACGAACCTCTCGCTCGAGTCGAGTTCGGACCTCGGACTCAACTACGTCGCGGCCCTTCGGGTCACCCAGGACTTTTTCGACGAGCATCGCGAGTGGATCGAGACGGTCGCGGCCGACGTCGACGAACCGGTGTTGCTCGAGGTGCTGCCGGATCGCCACCACTACTGGTCGGCCAAGATCGACCTCGCCGCCATCGACGCGCTGGGTCGGCCGATCGAGAACCCGACCGTTCAGATCGACGTCGAGAGCGCCGAGCGATTCGACATCACGTACAACACCGGCGAGTCCTCGCACAATCCGATCATCCTCCACTACTCGCCCAGCGGGGGGATCGAGCGCGTGATGGCCGCGTTGCTCGAGCAGGCCGCCCGTCAGGAGACCGCGAGCCTACCCACCTGGCTCTCGCCGACGCAGGTTCGGTTCATTCCCGTCGGCGACGAGCACGTCGAGTACTGCGACGACCTCGTCGACGAACTCGAGGAGGCAGGCGTTCGCGCCGACGTCGACGACCGAAACGAGTCGGTCGGTAAACGCATCGCGAAGGCGGAAACCGACTGGGTTCCGTACTATGCCGTCGTCGGCGACGACGAGGTCGCAGAGCCGGTCTTCGGCGTGAACCTCCGTCACGAGGACGACGAACGCGACATGGATCTCGAGACGCTGACGGCGGCCGTGCTCGAAGACGTCGGGGAGAAACCGAACAAGGCCCGCTATCTCCCGCGTCACGTCAGCGATCACCCGAACTTCACGTGATCCGTTTTCGCTAGCGGTTTTCCGGGCCCGAACTGCCGAGCGAAATCGTGTGGTAGGGTTCGGTTTCGTCCACCAGTCGACGCCTGAAACGGGATCGGGTCGAACACCCGACTCGAGACCGAGTTCGAATACTCGCCGCCGCGACGTCGCGCTCAGTGGTCGATTCCCGGCCGCTGGAACGTCGTCTCTTCGCCGCTTGGCATCTTCAGCGCGTTCTCGATCTCGGGTGCCGAGAGGATCTCGTTGCGCCCGGGATCGTACTCGTCTTCGCTTCTGAAGTAGTAGGTGTCGCCACAGCCGGCGACCAGCTCGGATAAGGGGCGTTCCTCGTCGTGAACGACGGACACGAGGTCGCCGGTCACCGCGATCAGAACCGCGTTCTCGGGCTTGTGCAGGACAGTGCGGAGCTGGTCGACGGTGCAGTCAGTCGGAATCTCGAGGTGAACACCGTCGATCGTCGCCCATCGCGTCTCCATACCGATCCGTAGGCGAGTCCGCCCTTATACCCTTGTGCCCGCAGCTACCGGCTCGGTCCGGTTACAGGTCCTCGTTCGGGAATATCCCGCAGGCGAATCCGTCGGGCAATTTGCCGGGTGCGCACTATCGGTCCGAGCGACGACCCGCGGAACCGTCCCGAACGCTTAGGGCGGTCGAGTCCGCACCCACGAGTGTGAGTGAGAACCGCGTCGTTCAGGGACGAATGGTCACGGCGGAGACGCTGGCGGAGCTAATCGAGGGCGAGTCCGTGATGGAAGCGGAGTCGATCGAGGAGGCGGACCGGGCCTGTCCCGACTGCGGCGGCTCCGTTCTCGAGGTCGGCTACATGCCCTCGGTCACCGAGTTCGTCGTCGGACGCAAGTGCCAGGACTGCGACTGGAGCGAGACTGACGGGGACTGACCGCGCTCGGCGTGACGGAGGACGGTACGTGCCGGAATCGGTCGTCGCGATTGCTCGAGGCGACTGCGAGCGGACCGACGAGAGCCCCGTCCGAACGCCGCTCGGGTCCGTGGTGTCGCGTGCGACCCGCAGTGTCGAGAACCGCCCATCACCAGACGAGCCACTCGGCGGCGAGAACGACCGCGGCGAGAAACACGTGTTCGCCGTCGACGACGAACCCGTAGAACAGCGGTCCGCGGTCCGGCGTCGCGAACGGAACGTAGCAGGCGACGTAGCCGTTCATCGCGAGCACGACGAAAAACTCGCCGCCGAGCGCGCTGATCTGTACGAGGGCGACGACCACGAGCGCGACGACGACGGTCGCCACGAGCGAGAAGCGTCTGGTTCGACGCGGGCCGAGCGTGTTGGGAACCGTCGCGATCCCCTCCGCGCGGTCGCCCTCGATGTCCTTGACGTCGAAGACGACCGCAGCGATGGTGATCATCGCGGTCACGTAGCCGAACAGAAACAGAATCTCGAGGCTCAGAAGCTGACCGTAGTAGTAGCCGACGCCGAGCGGGATGGCTCCCCACGCGAGCCCGACGAAGACGTTCTTCACGAGAAAGAGTCGCTTGACGCCGACCACCGAGTACAAAAGCGCCGCCACCAGCGGGAGCGACAGGTAGAGCGCGCCGGGAAGTCCGAGTACGACCGCGACGGCGACCGCAGCCAGATAGAGCACCACGCCGAGAGCCAGCCAGAACCGACCGTAGCGGCGCGTGTGCGCCGCTCGACGCGGGACGTTCCGTTCGTCTTCCTCGAGGTCGGTGAACCGGTTGACGGTGTAGACGAACATCGTGGCGGCGAAGACGATGAACAGCGGGAGCGCCTCGAGGGGAAGTCCGGCTAGCGTCACGGTCGTGACCGCGACGCTCACCGTCGCCAGCGAGATGAAGAGGTTGGTGTGCACCAGCGTCCGAAGCCCCGACGTGACCGACGAGAGCCACCGTCGCCGGCTGCGCGTGGGTGTGGTGTTGGACACGGCGGGTCTGCCTCCGGTGGACGGATCGGCCGTCGCGGTCGACCCCGCGAACGGCCGGAACGCGGCGCGCTCGAGGAAGTCGACGCGCGAGTCGAGTCGTCTCTAGCGGTGGAAGGGTCCGGACGGCCTTGGGCGTTGTGGAGCGACGTCGGTTTCTCGCTCGCGTCGATCGATCAGTTCCTCGCCGACCGAAGACACCGACTGGTATAAAGTGCGAACGGGAACTATATCGAACATGGTCGAGATCGAGTTGACGACGAGTCAGCGAACTATTCTTTCCGTGCTCATCAACAACGCGCGGGATGACGAGCGCCCGGTCCCCGCACGAACCATCGCGAGTCACGTCGACCGCCAACCCCGAACCGTCCGAAACCAGATGTCGAATCTGGTCGATCTCGGTCTCGTAGAGAGCGTCTCCGGACCGCGGGGCGGATACCAACCCACCGAGGCCGCATACGAGGTGCTCGATCGCCACCCCGTCGACGACCCCGAGATGGCGGTTCTCGCTCGCGATTTCGATCGCGTCGACGCAGTCGTCGACAGCATCACGTTCACCAACGTCCACCACCCGGAAACCTGCCAGGCTCGGATCCGGTTCGGCGAGTCCGTCCAACGACTGGCACAGGGGGATCCGATCGCGATCGGCGTCCAGCCCAACGCGGAACTCCTCCTCGCCGGGGTTATCGAGGCGGTCGAACCCACGAAGAACCTGATTCTGCTCGACGTCATGCAACTCGAGGCGTCGTCCGCGTCGTAGGCTCTCCGCCCGACCGGCGACGACGTCTCCCCCCGTCGCGGCGATCCGACGTCGTCGCCCGACCGCGATCGACGACGCCATCTCTTCACCGCTGTTGTGTTCCTCACAAAAAACGACCTCGAGTGATCAGAGCGTGAACGTGTGCGGCGTTGTGGGTTGATACTATCCGGCGGATCACCGGCGCGAGTGGAAACTAACAGGATTTAAGCAAGGCCAGCACGCCCGTTCGAATGCCTATGAAACTCCACGAATACCAGGCGAAGCAGGTCTTCGCCGACGCCGGGATTCCGACGCCGGCGTCACAACTCGCCTCCGACGCCGACGGCGTACTCGCCGCGGCCGAGGAGATCGGGTATCCGGTGGCAGTCAAAGCGCAGGTACAGGTCGGCGGCCGTGGGAAAGCCGGCGGTATCAAACTCGTCGAAAACGAGGACGAGGCCCGCGAGGCGGCCGATTCGATCCTCGGAATGGATCTCAAGGGCTACCACGTCGACCGCGTGCTGGTCGAGGAGGCCGTCGACTTCACGAACGAACTCTACGTCGGGATCACGATGGACCGCGGCGAGGGCAAACCCGTCGCGATGGTCTCGACCCGCGGCGGCGTCAACATCGAGGAGGTCGCCGAGGAAGACCCCGACGCGATCGCCCGCGAACACGTCGATCCCTCCTTCGGAATGCATCCCTACCAGGCCCGCAAGGCCGTCTACGACGCGGGCGTCGACCGCGCCGTCGCGCGCGACGTCTCGACCGTTCTCATGACGCTCTACGATCTCTGGGAGAGCCGAGACGGCTCCGACGCCGAGATCAACCCGCTGATGGTCACGGCCGACGACGACGTGATCGCGGCCGACGCCGTGATGAACATCGACGAGGACGCGCTGTTCCGTCAGCCCGAACTGGCCGAAATGGAAGACGAGGCCGCCGCGGGCGACGAACTCGAGCAGAAGGCCGACGAGTACAACTTCGACTACGTCCGTCTCGAAGGTAACACGGGTATCATCGGCAACGGAGCCGGCCTCGTGATGACGACGCTCGACCTCGTCGACCACTACGGCGGCCGGCCCGCCAACTTCCTCGACGTCGGTGGCGGGGCGAAAGCCGACCGAATCGCGAACGCGCTCGACATGGTATTCTCCGACGACAACGTCGACAGCGTCGTCTTCAACATCTTCGGGGGCATCACCCGCGGCGACGAGGTCGCAAAGGGGATCAACGAGGCTCTCGAGCAGTTCGACGAGATTCCCAAGCCGGTCGTCGTCCGACTCGCCGGCACCAACTGGGAGGAAGGAATGGAGATACTGAACGAAGACCTCGTGACGGTCGAACAGACCCTCGAGGATGCGGTTCAGCGTGCCGTGGCGTACGCTGAGGAGGTGAACGAACAATGAGCGTACTGGTCGACGACGACACGCGCGTCGTGGTACAGGGTATCACCGGCGGGGAGGGTAACTTCCACGCCGAACAGATGATCGAGTACGGCACCAACGTCGTCGCCGGCGCGGTGCCGGGCAAAGGCGGCCAGGAGTCCGCCGGCGTTCCCGTCTACGACACGGTCCACGAGGCCGTCGAGGAGGAAGACGCCGACACCTCCGTCATCTTCGTCCCGCCCGCGTTCGCGGGCGACGCCATCTTCGAAGCGCTCGACTCGGACCTCGAGCTTGCGGTCGCGATCACCGAGGGCATCCCGACCCAGGACATGGCGCGGGTGAACAAGCGCCTCTCGGAGACGGATACGCGACTCATCGGTCCGAACTGTCCCGGTCTCATCACCCCCGGCGAGGCCAAACTCGGAATCCTGCCGGGCAACATCTTCTCGGACGGCAACGTCGGGCTCGTCTCCCGGTCGGGGACGCTGACCTACCAGGTCGTCGATAACCTCACCAACCGCGGCATCGGGCAGACGACCGCCATCGGCATCGGGGGCGACCCGATCATCGGCACGGACTTCGTCGACGCCCTCGAGCTGTTCGAGAACGACGACGAGACCGAGGCCATCGTCATGTGCGGCGAGATCGGCGGCGAGGACGAGGAGGAAGCGGCCGCGTTCATCGACGACCACGTCGACACGCCGGTCGCCGGCTTCATCGCCGGTCGAACCGCGCCGCCGGGCAAGCGCATGGGCCACGCCGGCGCGATCGTCTCGGGCTCGGGAACCGGCACCGCAGAGAGCAAGATCAACGCGCTCAACGACGCCGGCGTCCCCGTCGGAGACACGCCCGAGGAAGTCGCGGATCACATCGAAGAGTTCCTCGCCTAACTCGCGTCTCCGTTATCTCGCATCATTTTGCTTTTCGGACCGATTTCGGAACCCGGGATCGTCGACTCGAGGGTGTCCGCTTTCCACCGAGAGGATACCGTCTCTCGACGACGGTCGAGGATCGAGGCGAACGCGAGGACACCGTCGTCGCCTTCGGAGATATTCGAGCGGCGGTCGTCCCACCGGCGGCGTCCACGACCGATCGATCGGTGTGACGTCCAGCTAGAAGATGCCCGCGATTTTCGCCCGGATGCGAGCGAAGAGACCGGGCGAACGCTCGCTTTCGGACGCTCGCTCGTCGTCGCGTTCGGCCTCGCTGTCCGTGGCATCGCGTTCGGCGTCACGGCTCGTGGCATCGCGTTCGTCGGATCCGTCTCCGGCGTCGCGCTCGGTCGGCTCGGACTCGCGTTCGGCGTCGTCGAATTCGTCACTCGGGCCCACAGCGTCCGGGTTCGCCGTCGGTTCGGAGTCGGCCGGTCCGTCCGCAGCCGTCGAGTCCGTTTCGGCCGAAACCGACTCGTCGCTCTCGGCCCCGGACGGGACCTCGAGCGTGGACGATTCGTCGGCGTCGTCCGTTTCGAGTGCCGGCGTTTCGTCAGTCTCCGACTCGGTCTCCCGCGTTTCGTCAGACTCGAGCGCCGACGGGGCGTCCGCCGACTCCGCCGCTACGTCGTCAGCCCGTTCCAGACGCGCGCTCGAGTCGGATTCGACGTCGGCGTCGTCCGGGTCGGCGCTGTCCGTCGGCGTCGACGAGTCGTCCGCGTCGATCCAGAGGAACTCTTCGCCTTTCGTTCGACCGGTGAGCAGGAGGTCGGCCAGTTCGTCGTCGTCGGCGAGCAGGTCGTCGTCGATGGGGTCTTCCGGCTCCGGATCCGGCTCGTCTGCACTCGCGATGATTTCGTCCGGCGTCTCGTCTTCGAGTAGCTCGTCGGTGCCCGAATCGCCGACCTCGTCTTTGAGCTGGCCGAACACCGACGCGGCGGTCCGATCCTCGATGCCGTCGTCGCCGGTCTCTGCTGTGTCGTCGCTTTCGGTTGGGTCTTCTCGATCGACGTCCGCCTCGAGTGGCTCCTCCGTGATCTCCCCGAACAGCTCGTCGGCGCTCGAGCCGACGTCGAACCCGCCGTCACCCGGTTTTTCGTCGATCGTACTATCGGTCATGAACTCGCTTTGTACTACTACATTATCACAGATAATTAAGTTTTGGAATTTTTCTAGACGGGAGTCAGGACGGGAGACGCGCCACAGAGTATCTGTGATTCAACAATTTGGTGTCGCACCAGTCTGTCGGATCGTCCACCGATAATTTCGTTCGGTGAACGAACGAACTGATCGATCGGCGCGCGATCGACGCACCGTTCGAACTCGCTCGAGGACGTCACGTCGTCCGGATTCGAAGACCGCTGGACGCGCCGTAGCACGCGGGATGCGTGGCCCGGCGGGGAGCCCGTTCCAGCGCGTGAACGCGACGCCAACCCTTATTACTCGAGGCGGAGAAGGTCGCGAGTTGCCATGACTGGAATCGAGTACGACGACTTTCTGGACCTCGAGTACGAGCCGTCGGCGACGGACCTCGTCTGTGAGTTTACGATAGATCCGGCGGCGGGGATGTCGACGGAAGCGGCGGCCAGTCGTGTCGCCTCGGAATCCTCGAACGGGACCTGGGCGGCGTTGCACGTCGACGAGGACGAGCTAACCCACCTCGGTGCGGTCGCGTGCGAAATCGACGGGAACCGGATCGCCGTCGCCTATCCGGTCGGCCTTTTCGAGGAGGGGAGCATGGCTCAGATCCTCTCGTGTATCGCCGGCAACATCATGGGGATGAAAGCCGTCGACTCGATCCGGCTCGAGGACTGCACCTGGCCGGCGTCGATCGTCGACGGGTTTCCGGGGCCGCAGTTCGGCCCGGCCGTCGCGACCGAGAAACTCGACGCGGGCGACCGACCGGTGCTCGCGACGGTGCCGAAACCCAAGGTCGGCCTCTCGACGTCTGCCCACGTCGGCGTCGGTGAAGCCGCCTGGCGCGGCGGCATCGATCTGTTGAAAGACGACGAGAACCTCACCGACCAGGCGTTCAACCCCTTCGAAGACCGCCTCGCGGAGAGCCTCGCGGCTCGCGACCGCGTCCAGGAGGACGTCGGCGAGCGCAAGGACTACCTCGTCAACGTCACGGCGGAGACGACGGAGATGCTCGAGCGGGTCGACCTCGTGGCCGAACACGGCGGCGGGTTCGTCATGGTCGACGTCATCACCTGCGGCTGGGCCGCCGTCCAGTCCGTCCGCGAGCGCTGTGGGGACCACGGCCTCGCGATCCACGCCCACCGCGCGATGCACGCCGCCTTCGACCGCACGGACCACCACGGCGTCTCGATGCGCGTGCTCGCACAGATCGCGCGCCTCTGTGGCGTCGACCACATCCACACCGGCACGGCGGGTCTCGGCAAACTCGAGAACGAGGACACGCCCGGGATCAACGCCTGGCTGGCCGGCGACTGTCACGGCCTGACGCCGGTCCTGCCCGTCGCTTCCGGCGGGCTCCATCCGGGCGTCGTCGACCAGTTGATCGACGCGCTCGGGACGGAGATCTGCATCCAGGCCGGCGGTGGCATCCACGGTCACCCCGACGGCACCCACGCCGGCGCGAAGGCGCTCCGCCAGTCCGTCGAGGCCAGCCTCGAGGGCGTCCCGCTCGGGACCTACGCCGAAGACCACGAGGAACTCGCGACCGCGCTCGAGAAGTGGGGTGCCGAGACGCCGCGATAGCGGGCCCCACCGCTGGCGTTCCGGCTCCGACGGGACGGGAGACGACTCGAGCGGAACCGACGACGACGTCGAGGCAACGCCGCTGCTCATCGAGACGCTCCTTCGCGACGACCGACTGCGCGACGCCGATCGAGTTCGCCTCGAGGAGTACGACGGAACTCACCCCATTTCGGCAGTCGGTCCGACGGCCACTACGAGTTCGACGGGGAGACGTACGCGGTGTCGACGCGGAACTCGAGAAGTGAGCCGTCCGGGTCGGTGATCGACGCTTCGGGCCGTCCCTCGTCGATCGCCGTCCCCGGAGCGCCGTTCGTCGAGCGACCTGTCGCCGGAGAGTCACAAGAATTATATTCTCGTCAACCATCTCTTTTCCTGTGGTTTACGAGACCGGAAACGAAACGATCGACGACGCCCTCGAGCGAGTGTTCGCCGGCGAACGCCTCGATCGAACGGACGGGCTCGCCCTGATCGCCCAGCCGGTCGACCAGCTCGCCGACGCCGGCGCGGTGGTTCGCGACCGCTTCGGGGACGGAACGGTCGACGCCTGCTCGATCGTCAACGCGAAAGCCGGCAACTGCGCGGAAGATTGCGGTTTCTGCGCCCAGTCGGTTCACTTCGACACCGGCATCGACACGTACGACTTCCTCGGACCGGAGCGCGTCCTCGAGGCGGCCAAACGAGCGGAGCGCGACGGCGCCCAGCGTTTCGGCATCGTCCTCGCGGAGAAAGGCGTCTCGAAGGATCGCCGCCCCGACGAGTGGGAGGAGGTCCTCGAGGCGATCGGGCTCGTCCGCGACGAGTGCGACCTCGAAGTCGACGCCTCGCTCGGCATCCTCACCCGCGAGGAAGCCGACATTCTGGCCGAAACGGGCATCAACCACTACAATCACAACATCGAAACGTCTCCGCGGTACTTCCCCGAGATCGTCGACACGCACAGTTTCGAAGACCGCGTCCGGACGCTCGAGGTGGCGAAGGAAGCCGGCATGGACCTCTGTGCGGGCGTTATCCTCGGCATGGGTGAGACGCCGACCGATCGAATCGAGGCGGCCGTTGCACTCCAGGAGATCGGCGTCTCGTCGCTGCCGGTGAACGTCCTGAACCCGATCGAGGGGACGCCGCTGGCGGAACGCGGCGTCGAGATCACGACCGACGAGATCGTCGCGACCGTCGCCGTCTACAAACTCCTCCACCCCGAGGCGCGGATTCGACTCACGGGCGGGCGCGAGGTCAATCTCACCCCCGACGAACAGCATCGCCCGCTCGAGGCGGGCGCGGACGGCATCCTCATCGGGGACTACCTCACGACCGAGGGCCAGTCGCCCGCCGAGGACGTCCGGATCGTCGAGCGCGCCGGCCTCGAACCGAACCGGGAGACGAACGAGTTCGATCCGGAGACGGTCAAAGCCCGCCACGACGCCGGGACGGAACCGGCCGTGCGCTCGAGCGACGGGTCGGCGACGGACGCGGCTGCCGAAAGCGACGACGACTGAACGACGACGAGACGACCGATCACCGACACACGATGGAAGAAATCACGTTTGCAGTCCTTGGAACCGGTGGTATCGGCAGACGAGCGCTCGAGGTTAGCCAGCACAAAGACGACCTCACTCCCGTCGCGGCCTGCGACCGACGCGGCGTCGCGATCGATCCCGACGGACTCGACGTCGACGAACTGCTCGCGGCGACCGAGGGCAACATCGGTGGTGACGCCGCCACCGGTTCCGGTTCCGACGCTGCAGGCAACGATGACGTCACGCGCCACGGCGAGCGCGCGGGCGTCCTCGCGTCGGCACAGGGGAACGAAACCGACGATCCGATCCGGTCGATCGTCGATCGAGGCGACGACCTCGACGCCGTTTTGCTCGCGCTCCCGAACTACGAACACGACTTCATCCCGCGGACGGCGGACCGGTTCGTCGACGCTGGCTACGACGGCGTCCTCGTCGACGTCCTGAAGCGCTCGCGCGTGATCGGCATGCTCGACGACCGGAGCGTCGCTTTCGAGGACGCCGGCGTCACCTTCGTCTGTGGCGCGGGTGCGACCCCCGGCTTCCTCACGGGCGCGGCCGCGCTCGTCGCCCAGTCGTTCGTCGAGGTCGACTCGGTCGACATCCGGTGGGGCGTCGGACTCGCGTCGGGGTACGAGGACAATCGCGGCACCGTCCGCGAAGACATCGCACATCTGCCGGACTACGACCTCGAGACCGTGCGCGACCTCTCCGACGACGAGATCGAGGCGATCGTCGACGACCGCGACGGCGTCATCGAGTTCGAGGACATGGAACACGCCGACGACGTCCTGCTCGAGCGCGCGGGCGTCTGCGAGGCCGCGGACGTCACCGTCGGCGGGGTACTCGATCTTCGGCGCGACGAGAAGCCGATGACGACGACCGTCACCGTGACGGGGACGACGTTCGATGGCGAGCGGGCGACGAACACCGTCCAGCTCGGCGACGAGACGAGCATGGCGGCCAACGTGAACGGGCCGGCGCTCGGCTACCTGAAAGCGGGCGTCCGGCGCAATCGCGCCGGCGAGTACGGCGTCTTCGGACCGGCGGAGCTGATGCCTCGCATTTGATGGGTGGACGATGACACGTCGGAACGGAACCGTGACAGTGAAACCGTGGCGATGACTCCCTTCATCCGAATGGAAGACCGCGGGTTCGACCTCGAGGCGCGTCTCGCGACGCTCGAGGAGAACGAGCTGAACCGGACGTTGTCGCCCGTCGACCGCGTCGCCGAGCGGGGTTACTTCGCACAGTCCTGCGGAGGCGAACTCCCGGTCCTCGACGCCGACGAGGCGCTGGTGTTTGCCTCCAACAACTACCTCGGGCTGACCGACGATCAGCGCGTCCAGGACGCGGCCCGTCGCGCCGCCGCGACCGTCGGCACCGGCTCCGGAGCCAGTCGACTCGTCACCGGCGATACGATGGTCCACCGCGACGTAGAGCGGCTGCTGGCCGAGACGAAAGGAACCGACCGCGCCCTGACGTTCTCGTCGGGATACGCCGCGAACGTCGGGACGATCGCGGCGCTCGAGCCCGACGTGATCTTCTCGGACGAACTCAACCACGCGAGCATCATCGACGGCTGTCGACTGGTCGACTGCGAGACGGTGGTCTACGACCACCGCGACGTCGAGGACCTCCGAGCGAAACTGGCGGCGCGGGCCGACCGGGACGACGCGCCCGTCGATGCTGATTCGGCTTCCGACCCGAACGCCGACGCGTGCTCCGGTTCCGACTCGAGTGCGAGCGCGAGTTCCGACTCGAGTTCGCCCGACGGAACCGAATCGTGGCTGATCGTCACCGACAGCGTCTTCAGCATGGACGGCACCGTCGCGCCGCTTTCTGCGCTCTGCGACGTCGCCGAGGAGTTCGGCGCGTGGGTCATGGTCGACGAAGCTCACGCGACGGGGCTGTACGTCGACGGGGGCGGCGTCGTCCAGGCGGAAGGACTCGAGGATCGCGTCCACGTCCAGATGGGGACGCTCTCGAAGGCGCTTGCGAGCCAGGGCGGCTACGTCGCCGGCAGCGACGCGTTGATCTCGTGTCTCGTCAACGACGCGCGGTCGTTCGTCTTCTCGACGGGATTGACGCCGCCGGCCGCGGCGGCCGCCAGCGAGGCGCTCCACCTCGCGCGCCACGGCGACGCGCGGGAACGCCTCTGGGAGAACGTCGCCCACCTCCGCGACGGCCTCGAGACGATGGGATTCGACGTTCCCGGTGACTCCCAGATCCTCCCGGTCGTCGTCGGCGACCGTCGCGACGCGCTCGCGCTCGAGGCCGCGCTTCGCGATCGGAACGTCGTCGTTCCGGCGATCCGACCGCCGACGGTCCCCGACGGCGAGAGCCGCCTCCGGTTCGCGCCGATGGCGACCCACGAGCAGGCGGACGTCGTCGCCTGTCTCGAGGCCGTCCGGGAAGCGAGCGAGGAGGTCGGTCTCCTGTGAGCCGCTGTCGGGCGAGGTGTACCGAAGCGTGACGACGGACGGCGATCGGCCGAACGGATCGACGTCGCGTCCGCTCGCGATCGTCGGCACCGACACCGGCGTCGGAAAGACCGCGATCACCGCCGGCCTCACCCGCTACTACCGCGAACGAGGGAAAGCCGCTCGAGCGATCAAGCCGGCCCAGACCGGCTGTCCGCCGGACGACGACGCGGCGTTCGTCGCGGACGCCTGCGGCGATCCCGACGCGGCGGTTCGACTGCGCGCCCTCGAGCCGCCGCTCGCGCCGCGGGTCGCCGCCGAGCGCGTCGGCGACCGGCTCTCTTACGACGCGATCCTCGCCGACTGCGAGCGCCAGGTCGACCGCGCGGAACTCGCACTGGTCGAGGGGATCGGCGGGCTCCGGGTTCCCCTCGCCGGCGACCGCGAGGTGATCGACCTCGTCGCCGATCTCGAGGCGACCGCGGTGGTCGTCGCGCGCTCGGGGTTGGGAACGCTCAACCACACCGCGCTCTCGGTCGCGGCGCTCGAACGCCGCGGCGTCGACGTCCGGGGGATCGTCTGCAACGAGTTCGACGGGGCGACGGTCGCCAAGCGGACGAATCCCGCCGAACTCGAGCGGATGACCGGACGCCCGGTCGAGACGGTTCCGTCCGTCGACGCCGACGGGTCGCCGCGAACGCTCGCGACGGGCGTCGTCGACGCGCTCTCACCTTCGTTTCTCGAGCGTCTCTCCGACGTCGACGCGAAATCGATCGAGTGACGGTCGCGCTCGAGCGGCGGTTCGTCCCGACCGATCGTCTCGCTCGAGCGACGATTGCAGACCGACGGCTATCGAGTTCGGTCGACCATCGGAACCGGGCTCGCGGTCAGTCGGGTACCGGCTCGAAGTCGAAATCCGCCGCTCACGGCGACGGGGCGGACCGGATCTCGTCTTCGGGAGCCGCCGTCTTCCCGTCGTGGGTCGGGGTATCCGACTCGAGTACGTTGACGAACGCGGAGACGATCTCCGACTTTCGGTGTTCGACCTCGAGGTGGACGCGCAGGTCCGTGCGCTCGTCGTACGAGTGTGGACAGAAGGGGCAGCCGTGCTGGTCGGTCATTTCGCTACTCACCGTCGTCTAGTAACGACGTTCATCGACGTAATTGTACCGCCAGTTCTCGATCCGACGGATCGAGTGCCGAGAACGCCGGCGTCGACGACCGGTCGCACCCGACCCGGGACGGCGCTCGCCGGAGCGCCCGCTGGCGGACGGCCGGTTGGCAGATCAGAGAAAGTCGCTCAGGCCGGACTGGTCGTCGTCCTGGTCACGCTCGTCCGACGCGTCGGCGCTCGAGCCGTCGTCGGACTCGCCCGCGTCCCCGCCGTTCGGCGAGGCGAGCGTTTGCTGGCCGTCCTCGCTGTCGCCGTCCGTCGCGGTCACGTCCACGTCTTCCGACTCACCGCCCGCGTCGGCTCCGGCCCCGTCGCTCGAGTCTGCCGGCGCGAAGAACGCCGACCCCGAGTGTTCGACCGTCGCCTCCTCGATGAGCTCCTCGGCGTCCTCGACGACCGACTGAACCTTGTTGGTGTCTTTTCCGCTCCCGGTGACGAACGAAACCTCGCCCTCGTCGAGGTCGTAGGCGGCGGCCATCCGAACGGTCAGCTCGCGGTTTCGACAGTGGTGGGTCATCGCGGCGAGAAACGGCATGATCTCCCGGCGAGCCGTCGCGACGCTCGTTCCCTCGCGCTCGGCGATGCGCCCCGCGATGGCGTCGCGCGTGTTGCGCGTCCCCTTGGTTCGGCCGAGTTTCGACCAGTAACTCGGCGGGCCGTACCGGGTCCAGCCGCCCTTGCTCTCGCGCCGGGAGGCGGCGACGCCGGCGGTCATGTTGTCCGTCGCGTACCGCCAGAACGAGTAATCCTGCGTCGCCCGGACCCGGCCGAGCCACCGATCGGCGTTCGAGAGAAAGCCGTAGGCGTCGGCGAGCTCTGGACCCTCGTAATCCTTCGGGACGTTGTCCTCGATCCAGTTGAGGAGTTCGTCGGGCGTTTCGTCGACGTCGTAGGACGCCCGAAGCGCCCCCTCGGCGTCTTCCTCTTTGATCAGCGCGTCGAGAAAGTCGAAGATACCCTCGGTTCGGTCGCGCGCGCTCGTAACCACGTCGTCGACGGTCAGGCGGTTGGCCTCCTCCGCGACGGCCTGCAGGTCGTTGACCGCGGATCGGAGGTCGCCGCTCGTCGACTCCGCGATCTTCTCGAGGGCCGCCTCGTCGTACTCGATTTCCTCCCGGCGACAGATGTCCCGCAACACCGGGACGATCGAGCGCTTGGAGACGTCGCGAAACTCGATCGTCTCGCAGCTGCTTCGCAGCGACTGGCTCATGTCGTAGAACTCGTTTGCGACGAGCACGATCGGCTGGCTGGCGTTTTTGACGACGCGGGTAACTTCCCGGGAGCCGCCGTAGTCCGCGTTGCCGTGGAAGTTGTCGGCCTCGTCGAGGATCACCAGCCGCCGGCCCGCCCCGCCGGCGGTCAGGGTGCCGCTCTTTGCGGCCTCGCCCGCGACCCGTTCGATCACGTCCGCCTGCCGGTCGTCGCTTGCGTTGAGCTCCATCACGGGCCAGTCCATGTCGTTGGCGAGGGCGTGAGCCGCCGACGTCTTCCCCACGCCGGGGCTGCCGTGGACGATCACCGCGTCCCGGTGGTCGTCCCAGCTTTCGGCCCACTCCTCGAGTTTGTCGCGGGCCTTGTTGTTGCCGCGCACCTCCGACAGCGTCGTCGGGCGGTACTTCTCGGTCCAGTCGCTCATTGCGTGGTGGTTGGTGCGAGCCGCGTTTAGTGGTTGCGGAGCGTTACTCGGCGTCGACTGTCTTCAGGTCCAGACGGGGAGTGACGTCCTCGTACGTGTCGTCGCTCGAGACCACGGTATCGCCGTTAGATTCGACGAGGTGAAGCGCGTCGAACGGCGTGAATTCGTGGTCCTCCACGTACGTCGCCGCCGTAACGACCGTCTCCACGTCACCGCGTACCTCGACGAGGTTGGCGGCGTTCGAGACGACGCGTTCGGTATCACGTTCCTCGCGGTAGGCGACCATCAGGAGTTCGATGAGCGTGAACTGCGACGTCCACAACTCGTCGCGGTGCTCTCGGTACACCGACTCGGCGGCCTCGCCGAGCCAGTCGTCGTCCTTGATGAGCGCGAGCAGAAAATCGGTCTCCGCGTACATTTATCGCCCGGCCTCGTCGAGGGCTGCTTTTCGTGCGTCTTCACGAAGTTCGTCGGCCGACTTCTCGACGTCCGCGAACTCGTCTCTGAGCGCCTCGAGCGGGTCGTCGGCGATCGGAACCAGTTTGATTCCGTCGGGAAGTTGAACGACGTGATATCGGTCCCCGTATCGCTCTCTGACCTCCTTCGGGAGCGTGAGGCGGCCGCGGTCGTCCAGTGCGACGTCTGACATACCTCGGCGTACGGTGGGTGAAAATAAAAATGTTCCCCGATATGTGGAAATGCCCACCTCAAATTATTTAGTGGGAGTTCGTGTTCGTGTCCACGAGTAAACGACGATAGGCATTCGACGGCCCCATCACATCGTCCCGACGTCTCGGTCCAGTCGCTTACTGCGTGGTGGTTGGTGCGAGCCGCGTGCAGTGGTTGCGGAGCGTCACTCCTCGGCGACCGTCTTCCAGTCGAAACTGGAGTCGCCTTCGGTCGAGACCGGACGCGACGTTCGCGTTCGCGTCCTCACGGACGAGCGTTACCGACCGGCTTCCTTGAGCGCTTCCGTCCGCGCCTCCTCGAGAAGATCGCCGTAGACCTGTCGACTTCTTCGAACCCGCCTCCGAGCGCTTCGAGCGGATCGCCGCGACCGGTACTCGTCCGATCGTTTCGCGTCGTGAGCGACATCGGCCCGCCCTCGTGGCGCTGTCTGCGTCTCTCGACGGAGAGCGATCGCCGACGGGGGCGCGTCCGCTCCCGGCCGGCCCGCGAGCGTACGTACAAGTGTCCGGCCGACGACGCTCGAGGCATGCTCCGCGTGCTCGCAGACGAGGACGTCGCGTCGGTGCTCGACCTCGAGGCGCTGCTTCCGGTCGTGGCCGACGCGTTCGAAAAGCAGCGAACGGGCGCGATCGAACGGCCCGACCGCCCGCACTACCCGATCGGAGTCGGACTCGATCCCGACTCACCGGAGCGCGAGACGGGGACCGCGCTCTGCATGCCGGCGTACGTCCACGGAGCCGCCTACGTCGCGACCAAACTCGCCACGGTCTGTGAGGGGAACCCGGATCGCGGATTGCCGACCGTCACCGCACAGATCTGTCTGACGGACGCCGAAACCGGCCAGCCCGTCGGCTATCTCGCGGGAAACCGGATCACGAACGCGCGGACCGGCTGCATCGGGGGTCTGGGTGCGCGCGAGCTCGCGGCCGACGGCCCAGTCGAGCTGGCGGTGATCGGCGCGGGAACGCAGGCCCGCTGGCAGGCCAGAGCGATCGCGGCCGCGGTCGGCGACGATCTCGAGTCGGTCCGCATCCACTCGCCGAGCGAGTCCAGATTCGAGTGTGCGACGGCCCTCGACGCCGAACTCGAGGCTCGGGTGCGTGCGGTCTCGAGTCCCCGCGAGGCCGTCGACGGCGCGACGGTCGTCGTTACGGTGACGACGAGCACCGAACCGGTGGTTCCGGGCGAGGCGCTCGCGGCCGGAACGCTGGTGATCGCCGTCGGCGCGTACACGGCCGAGATGCGAGAACTGGACGACGAGACGATCGATCGGGCGGCTCGAATCTTCGCGGACGTGCCGACGGAGGCGGTCGAGACGGGAGACCTTCGCGGTCATCGCGACCGTGAAGTTCGCCGGTTCGGCGACGCGCTCGCCGACGGACGGGGACGGCGATCATCGGACGAGATAATCGTCCTCGAGAGCGTCGGCTCGGCGGTGCTGGATGCCGCGACCGCCGAATTCGTCTTCGAGCGCGCGCTCGAGACGAATCTCGGAACGACGGTTTTATTGTAGATCGGCCCCCAGAGAACGGAAACCGATCGTCCGGACGCGTACCGTAACAGTTGGCCACGACACTGAAATACGAGCTTCGCCTAGTAATTCCTGACTGTCCGTCGATGCTTTCAACGAACGCCGATTTCTCCGTGGGGGAGGAACGTGCGGCCGCGGCGCTGGTGGCGGGTGAGCAACGGTGACGCGCCGGTCGGTTCCGATCGTCGATCGCGTGACGGACGCCTTTTTCGCGCTCGATACGGACTTTCGATTCACCTACCTCAACGACCGCGCCGAGACGCTGTTGAAACGCTCCCGCGACGAACTGATCGGTCGGGTGATGTGGGACGAGTTTCCCCAGACCGTCGAGACGCAGTTTCCCGACGGGTTCCACCGGGCGATGGAAGAACAGGTTCCGGTGGCGTTCGAGATCTACCACGCCCAGCTCGAGACCTGGTTCGAAGCGCAGGCGTACCCCTCCGAAGACGGTCTCTCGGTGTACATGCGCGACGTCACGGACCGAAAGAGCAAGGAGACGACGATCGCCCAGCACGCGGCCGTCGTCGAAGCCGTCCACGACGGCGTGGTCACGCTCGACCGGAACCGAGAGATCGTTACCGTCAACGCCGCGATGGAGGAGTTTCTCGGGGCCGATCGCCGGGAGCTGTGTGGCGAACACGTCGAAATCATCCCCGAGCTAGCGTCGATCGCGAACGAAGACGCCGTCGAGATCGGCCGGGCGATCACCGACGTCGACATCGGCACCGCGGACAGACGCCAGCTCGAGGTGCCGTTTACCGACGCCGACGGCGTCGATCGGATGGGCGAGTTCCGCTTCGTCCCGATCGAAGACGACACGGCCACCGTCGCGGCCGTCGTTCGCGACGTCACCGACCAGCACGAGTACGAACGCGTCGCTGCCTCGTTGCACGAGATCACTCGCTGGCTGCTCGAGTCGGACGATCCGAACGAGATCTGTGCGATCGCGGTCCACGCGGGCAGCGACCTCCTCGACCTGCCGATCAGCGGCGCGTGGCTGCTCGACGAGGAACACGGCTATCTCGAACCCGTCGCCGGAACGGCCGGCGCACACGACGAGTTCGGCGGTCTCCCGCGCTTTCATCCGAACGAGGGGCTCGTTTGGGACGTGTTCGAGGCCGGTGGTGTCGAGCGATTCGACGACCTCGAGGCGGTCGACGGCCTCTACAACCCGGAGACGCCGATCCGTTCGGAGATCATCGCGCCGATCGGAACCCACGGCGTGCTCATGACGGGATCGCTCGAGCCACACCGCTTCGACGAGACGGACGTCGAGTTGCTCTCGACGCTCACGGAAAACACCCGCGCGGCGCTCGATCGTGCCGATCGAGAACGGCTCCTTCGGGAACAGACCACCGAGCTTCAGCGCCGAACCGAGCGCCTCGAGGGCGTCGCGAACGTCCTCTCGAACGATCTCAAACGGCAGCTCGAGGCCGTCGCCGACGCGCTCGAGACTGACGGGGACGAGCACTGGGAGTTTCCGCTCGCGGAGGATTCGGTCGAGCCGACGCTCGACCGCGCCGAGCGGCTGGTCGACGACGTCCGCGAGTTCGCTCGAAACGCCTCGACCGTGCGGACGCGCAGTCGCGTCCGGCTCGATCGGATCGTCGCCGAAGCGGCGGAGGCGTCCCGCCTCGACGAGAACGCCGTCGCCGTCGACCGCGCGGCGACGCTGAGGGCGGACGCCGATCGGCTCGTCTACCTGCTCGAGACGGCGTTCGACGACGTCGCGTCGCGCGCTGACGACGACGTCTCGGTTCGGATCGGTCTCACCGGCGTCGACGACGCCGATCAGCCCCGCGGGTTCTACCTCGCCGACGACGCGCGGGAAGCGCCGCCGTCGACGATCGACCGCCTGCTCGATCCCACGACCGAAGACGACGCGGCGATCGACGGCCTCGGCCTCACGCTCGTGCGAGCGATCGCGGAGGCCCACGACTGGACGCTCTCGGTCGAGACCGACTGCGAAACCGGCTCGCGGATCGAGATTCGTGGCGTGATGACGCTCGAGCCCGCGACGACCGACGAAGACGAGGAGTCGACTCGTCGGAACGATCGGTCGCGAAACCGAAGCCGAACGGCGTAGTTTACTCGTCGAGTAGCGACTCCCGCGTGATGTCTCGACAGAGCTGTCGGTAGCTGTCGCCCTCGAGCAGCTCCGACACCGTCTCGTCGACGCGAGCACGCAACACCGCGAGGCGATCCTCGAGTCTGGCGTACTCCTGGCTGGATTTTCGCTCGGCTTCGGTCTTTCGTCCGTCGAGGAGTACCTTCTTCGACGCGACGGCGAAAAATTCCTGTAACTGCTCGTCGTACGTCGATCGTAACAGGAGTTGTTCGATGACGTCGGTCAGTTTCTCCCTGGCGACCGGCTTGACGAGGTAATCGTCGAATCCCATGCTGACGATGTCGAAATCCGGTTCGATCGCGGTCACCATGGCGACCCGACAGTCGAGATTTCGATCGCGAATCGTCTCGAGAACCGTCTCCCCGGGCAGGCCGGGTATCCGCCGATCGAGCAGGACGACGTCGACGTTCTCGTCGATCGATTCGAGCGCCTCGTTGCCGTCGTATGCGGTCTCGACGTCGTACGCTCTCCCGAGCCGGGATGCGTACAGCTGTGCGAGCTCCGGTTCGTCTTCTACGATCAGCACTGACGGGCGGTCGATCGACATCCTCCGGTCTCCTGGTCGTTGGTTCGCCGTGCGCACCGAGAATACATCAACGTACCGGGACCGAGAACGGAAGACGACCGAACGGGAACGACCTACTCGAGTTCGGCGTCGATCGTCGATCGGAGGTCGCGAATCTCCGCCGCCTCCAGCGAGATCGTTCGGTCGCCGACGGACGCGGCGAGCGTCCCGTCGTCGGTGACCGTTCCGAGCGAGACGACCGGCGCGACCCCCGCGAACGCCTCGCGGACGTCCTCGGGAGCGCCGGTCTGGATCAGCGCGCGCCCCGGCTGTTCGTGAAACAGCGCGCCTGCGGGGTCGTCCGCCTCGAGGGTGACCGCGAGGCCGGCGTCGTCTGTCACCATCTCCGCGAGGGAAACGGCGAGACCGCCGTGGCTGACGTCGTGGACCGCGGCCGTGGCGTCCGCGTTCGCGACGGTCGCGAGCGTCTCGACGAACGCGGCGGGATCGTCGGGCAACGCAGGGAATCGATCGCTGCCGTCGAACCGCGCGAGGTACTCCGACCCGCCGAGGCGAGCGTCGCTCGACTCGAGGCCGAGGTCGCCGACCAGCAGAAGTTCACCGCCCGCGTCGGCGTCGACCGAAAGCGGCGGGGCGTCGTAGCCGTCTTTGACGCCGACGAGCGCGAGCGTCGGCGTCGGCGGAATCGGGCCGGTCGCGGAGTCGTTGTACAGCGAGACGTTCCCGCCGACGACGGGCGTCGACAGCGTCTCGCACATCTCGGCGAGCCCGTCGACGATCGCCGTGAACCCGCCGTAGACGTCCGGCTTCTCGGGGTTGCCGCCGTTGAGACAGTCGACAGCGGCCAGCGGCGTCGCCCCCTTGGCCGCGACGTTCGTCGCGTTCTCGAGTGCGATCGCTCGCGCGCCCTCGCGCGGCGCGACGCTGGTCCAGTTCGGGGCCGCACCCGCGGAGATGGCCAGCCCCTGGCCGCTCTCGCGGATCGCGACGATCGCCGCGTCGTCGCCCGGTCCGACGCTCGTCCGGACGCCGACCTCGTGGTCGTACTGGCGGTAGACCCACCGCTTCGAGGCCGTGTTCGGACTCGAGAGCACCGCGTCGACGGCCGCCTCGGGATCGACGTCCGGCAGGTCGGTGTCGGGCTGAGCCGGTTCGTCGACCGCCAGATCGTTCATCGGCGCACCCTCCCCGAGGAAGTGCGCGTCGACGTCGACGACGGTCTCGCGGTCGCCCGGTTCGTCCTCGAACGTACAGACGTAGTTGCCGTCGGTGACCTCGCCGATGACCGAACAGCCGAGGTCGAACCGTTCTGCGATCTCGCGGACGCGGTCGACGTTGTCGGGTTCGATCTCGTAACACATCCGCTCCTGGGACTCCGCGAGCAGGATCTCCAGGGCGTTCATGTTCGGCTCGCGCTGGTGGACTCGCTCGAGTTCGATGTGCGCGCCGAGGCCGCCTTTCGCGACCATCTCGCTCGAGGCACCGCCGAGACCGGCCGCACCCAGATCGCGTGCGGACTCGACCAGTCCCTCCTCGACGAGAACCTCGTTGGCCTCGATGAGCAGCTTCTCGGCGTAGGGGTCGCCGACCTGGACCGCGGGTCGATCCTCGGTTTCCGCGTCCTCGGCCAGATCCTCGCTCGCGAAGCTCGCGCCGCCGAGGCCGTCGCGGCCGGTCGCGTTGCCAACGAGCACCAGTTTGTTCCCGGGCTCCTGGGCTTCGGCGGTAACGAGTCGCTCCTCGTTCGTCAGGCCCACGCAGGCGACGTTGACCAGCGGATTCCCCTCGTAGTCGGGGTGGAAGTCGACGCTCCCTCCGACCGTCGGGACGCCGATGCAGTTGCCGTAGTGGCTGATTCCCTCGACGACGCCCTCGAAGAGGTACTTCGAGTGCTCGCGATCGAACTCGCCGAAGTACAGCGAATCGGTGAGCGCGATCGGGTACGCCCCCATCGAGAGCGTGTCGCGAACGATGCCGCCGACGCCCGTGGCGGCGCCGTCGAACGGATCGACGTAGGAGGGGTGGTTGTGGCTCTCGATTCCCATCGTCACGTACGTTCGCTCGTCACCTTCGCCCTCGCCGTCGCTCTCGGGGAGTGCGACCACCGCCGCGTCGTCTCCGGGTCCGACGACGACCTGTTCGCCGTCGCTTTCGAACGCCGAGAGGAGGGGTCTCGAGGAGCGGTACGCGCAGTGCTCGCTCCAGAGGTTCTCGAACAGCGCCGCCTCCGCCGGGGTCGGTTCGCGGCCCAGCTCCGAGACGACGAGTTCGCGGTCCGAATCGGCAAGACTCATTCATGTCGGTGGTGGAAGTGGGGCAGTAAAGGGGTTTCTATGTGCACGTTCGTGTAACGGTCGTCGGGTCCGACCTCGCCGGTCTCGACGCGACCGACGAGAATCCAGCCGCGGCTCTCGAGCGCTCGGCGGCTTGCACTCGACGGCGTGCTCGCAGCCGCTGGGCCGGACCGAGGGGCTTTTCATCAGGCAACGTAAACGCATATCCGTGCTGTCGGTCGAACTCCACGTGCACTCGGCGCTGTCCTACGACGGTCGCGACCCCGTCGATCTCATCCTCGAGCAGGCCGAGGGGATCGGCCTGGACGCGATCGCGATCACGGATCACGACGAGATCGACGCCAGCCTCGAGGCCGCCGACCGAGCGCCGGAGTACGGGCTCGTCGGCATTCCCGGAATGGAGATCTCGAGCAAAGCCGGTCACGTTCTGGGGCTGGGCGTCACGGAGGCGATTCCGCCCGGCCTCTCTTTCGAGTCGACGATCGAGGAGATTCACGCCCAGGACGGCCTCGCCGTCATCCCTCATCCCTTTCAGGAATCCCGTCACGGCGTCATGGCCCGGATCTCTCGCGACCAGCTCGCGACCGGCGACGCCATCGAAGTGTACAACTCGCGGCTGCTGACCGGGCGGGCGAACCGACAGGCAAAGCGGTTCGCCCGCTCGCACGGACTGCCGATGACCGCCGGCAGCGACGCCCACATCAGCGAGATGGTCGGGCAGGCCGTCACCCGCGTCGACGCCGACGAGCGCTCCGTCGACGCGATTCTCGAGGCGATTCGCGAGGGAAAGACGTCCGTCGAGGGAAAACGAACGCCCTGGCACATCAGTTTCAGACAGGCCGCCGGCGGCGTCCGTCGCCGGGTGCGAAACGGCGTCGTGGGGTTGTTCCGGTGACCGACCTCTGCGGCGGGGATCCGCGGCTCGTTCGCCGCGCCATCGAACGCGACGAGGCGCTACCGGGAACCGCGGGCTTTGCGGGCGAGGTCGACGGCCGGCTCGTCCGCGACGTCCTCGGGCGCGTTCCGCTCTTTCTCGAGGGCGACGCCGATCGCCCGACCGACGCGCCGGCCTGGTCGTTCGAACCGACGCCGCTCGCCGATCCCGTCCTCGTTCCCGCGGGCGGCGTTCTCGACCTCGAGTCCGGTCCGTCGGCCGCCGCAGATCTCGAGTCGGCCGTCGACCACCGCTGGACGCTCCCCGATCCGGAACCGGACGACGAGGGGGTCGCGCTCGAGCGCCTCGACGGCGCGATCCGGACGGGGGCGGATGCCGCCCGGGCCGTCGAGGGCGACGTCGCGGTTGCCTTCTCCGGCGGCGTCGACTCGGCGCTCGTCGCGGAACTCCTCGACGTGCCGCTTTTCGTCGTCGGCTTTCCGGACAGCCACGACGTCGAAGCCGCCCGTACGGCGGCCGCGGCGATGGGACGCGACCTCACCGTAGTCGAACTCGAGCCGGCGGACCTCGAGCGGGCGGTTCCGCGCGTCGCGCGAGCCATCGGCCGGACGAACGCGATGGACGTCCAGATCGCTCTGCCGCTGTTTCTCGTGGGCGAACGCGTCGCCGCGGAGGGCTACGAGGCCCTCGCGGTCGGCCAGGGCGCTGACGAACTGTTCGGAGGCTACGAGAAGGTCGTTCGCCTCGATCACCGCGTCGACGCCGAGACGACCCGCGCTGCGGTGCGAGAACAGATACGGAGCCTCCCCGACCAGCTTCCCCGCGACGTGCTCGCGATCGAGGCGACCGGCCTCGAGCCGGTCGCTCCGTTTCTTCACGACGCCGTCGTCGACGCGGCGCTGGGGCTGCCCGACGAGTTGCTGGCCGACGAGGAGATCCGCAAGCGGGGCCTCCGGCGCGTCGCATCGCGGTATCTCCCCGCCGAGGTCGCCGCCAGGGACAAGAAGGCGGTCCAGTACGGCAGCCTCGTCGCCCGCGAACTCGACCGGCTGGCCCGGCAGGCGGGCTACAAACGGCGGATGGACGACCACGTCTCGCGGTACGTCGCGTCGTTGCTCGAGAATGCGGACGGGATCGACTGACGGCGATGGCGGTGCCGGTGCCGTCCGGTTCAGGACGGGAGCGGACAGAGACTCGCCGTGAAGATGACCGTCTCGTCGGTGTCGTTTCTCGCCCCGTGTTCGACCCCTCGCTCGTGGAGGACGACGCCCGGCGCGTCGATTCGTTCGTTCTCGCCGTCCTGCAGTACCGTTACCGTCCCTTCGAGCACGTGAAAGACGTTGGTGCTGTCGCCGTGTTCGTGGGGCTCGAGTTCGGCGTCGGGTCCGAGCGCGAACGCCTTCACGAGGATGTCGTCGGTGACGACCAGTTCGGTGCTTTCGACCTCGCCGTCGGCCGGCTCGAGGTCGGCGAGCGCGTCGGTGTACCTGTCGAGCGTCATCGGCCGACAGTTCGCGGACGAGCACAATAATCGCTGTCCCTGACGGGCGGCTGCCGCGGGGATCGGTGCTGGCTGCGCCGTCGTCCCCTCGAGCGATCGCGACGGCAGTAACTGCCGCGGATCTCGAGCGCGTCGGAAACGGTGACCGCAGTAGAAGCGTCAGTCCTCGAGTTCGGTCGGCAGGGCGTCGTCGGGCGTATCGGCGGTGTGCTCGTCGACCGTGCGGCGGTTGATCTCGCCGATCCGGTTCGAGATCTCCGCGACGAGTTCCTCGACCGGCTCCTGGACGGGGCTCTCGTCGTTTTTGACGATCGCGCCGTCGCTGCCGTCCGCGCCGAAGTCCGGATGGATCGGGATCCGCCCGAGCAGCGGGACGTCGTACCTGTCGACGATGCTGTCGGCGCCTTCGGTGCCGAACAGGCCGTGCTGGTCGCCACAGCTCGGACAGATGAACGAACTCATGTTCTCGACGACGCCGAGGACGGGCGTGTCGTGTTTGTTGAACATCTGGATGCCCTTGCGGGTGTCGTCGAGCGCCATCTCCTGGGGCGTCGTGACGACGACCGAGCCCGTCACCGGCATCGACTGCAGCAGGTTCAGCGTCGCGTCGCCGGTTCCCGGCGGCAGGTCGACGACGAGGTAGTCGAGTCGACCCCACTCGACGCCCTCGAGAAACTTCATCATGAACTTGTTCACCATCGGACCGCGGAGGATCGCGGGATCGTCCTCCTCTTCCATCATGAAGCCCATGCTGATGACGCGGACGCCGTCGGACCGGGGCGGAACGATCTCCTCGTTGGGCGTGACGCCGGGTTCGCTCTCGACCGGCAGGATGCGGGGAACGTTCGGGCCGTGGATGTCCGCATCGAGGATGCCCACCATCGCGCCGCGTTTCTCGAGGCCGGCGGCGAGGTTCGCGGCGACCGTCGTCTTCCCGACGCCGCCTTTCCCGGAGGCGACGGCGATCACGTTTCGCACGCGGGGCAACACTTCGTCGTCGAAACCGTGTTCCTGACCGACGTGTGCGCGCAGGTCGGCCTCGAGGCCGGCTTCGTCACAGACCTCTCGGATGCGGTTGCCGATCTCCATCTCGGAGGGCGCGTAGGGTGCGTTGAACGCGAGCGAGATCCGGGCGGTCTCGTCCTCGATGGTGACGTCGTTGACGAGTCCGAGCGAGACGATGTCCTCGCCGATGTCCGGGTCCTCGATCCCCTCGAGTTCGATTTTGAGTTCGTGTTCGGTGATACTCATAGTGCGTCGTATACTCTGAGCGGACGAACGGGACCGAACGGGATACGTGTGATGGTTCGGCTACCGAACCGTCCCACGGGACCGACGTCGAGAGGCGCGGTGGGTCACCGAAATCGGGATCGGACTCGAGGTGATGAGACGACCCGCGTGCGCGAGCGGACGCCCTCGCTACGGTCCGCGTGGGGAGAACGGCTCGGGCGCACCGCCGAAGAAGACGATCCCGAGCATCACCGTCAACACCAGCATCGAAACCCACATCGTCGTCGTCAACCCGACGAGGTAGGTGACGCCGAGTAGCCCCGTCTTCGTGTCTCGAGGGACGCCGACGAACCAGGCGACGACCATCGCGTAGATCGGAACCAACACGACGCCGAAGATGAGCCACGTTCCGGTGTTCGGAAATCCGGTCAGCCCTTCGGTCGGTCCGTAGCCGTGGTAGAGAACGGACGCGAGCAGGCGGTGTGGAATCATCGCTCGCCTACCGTAACCATCCCCGACGGAGTCGTGGTACGGCCTGCACGTGCAAGCGATACGTACGGGGCGACGAAAAACGCGAAAATCGAACCGCGATCGATCCGATTACGGCGGGCCGACCGAACCGAACGGTTCGGGCAGCCCACCGTAGAAGACGATGCCGATGATCATCGTCAGGAAGAACATTCCGATCCACATCTGTGCGGTGATCCCGACGAGGTAGGTGACGCCCATCAGGCCGGTCTTGGAGTCGCGCGGTTCGCCGACGAACCACGCGATCACCATCACGTAGACGGGAACCAGGATGACCCCGAAGATGAGGTAGGTTCCGATGTTCGGGAAGCCGGTCAGCCCTTCCGTTCCTTCGTAGCCGTGATAGAGGACGAACGAGAGGGCGGACGCGATCGATGCCGGCGCGATCATGCTTCCACCTCCGGTTCGGTCGCGGCGTCGTGGGCTGACTCGTGATCGCCGTCGTGGCCGTGATCACCGCGAAGGTGCTCGACCGCGTGGAGTTCGACGACCGGAACCAGCTTCGAAACGACCAGGAAGATCAGCGTGACCATCCCGATCGTACCGAACACCGACATCAGCTCGATCGCGCTCGGGAAGTACTCGCCGGGCGTTCCCTCGTAGATGCTGAACGTCGGATACCAAAAGCCCGAGATGACGAAGTAGGTCTTCTCGACGAGCGTCGCGAACAGCACGAACACGCCGGCGACGATCGCCCGCTTCTTGCTGAACAGCGACGGCCGAAGCGTCGTCGCGAAGATGTACGCGAGGACGCCGAGTACCATCAGAATCGGAACGATGTACATCGGGTGCGAGAACTTGGAGGCGGTCGCGTCCGCGTGGTCGACCGTCGGCGCGAAGCTACCCGCGGTGAGCTGCTGGAGCTGCAGCCACAGGAACAGCAGGCTGAAGAAGCCGAGCCACAGCAGGAGTCCGCGGAAGATGTCGTCGGTGATGATGTGATCCCAGTCGTACGCGCGACGGAACGCGTAGGAAACGAGGATGACGCCGCTGATCGCGGACGTCAGCGCGATCGTCAGGAACTGCGGCCCCTGGATCGCACCGAACCAGCCCGGATAGTTCGGCAGGACGGCGAACAGCCACGGGATGACCCCGCCGTGGAGCAACAGCGGAGCCATGATGATGATCGCCAGCGCGACCCACCAGACCATCCGCTCGATGATCTCGTCTTCTTTCTCGCTGTAGCCGACCGTCATCGCGTCGTAGACCAGTCCATACACGTCGGGAAGCTGTTTGCCGCCGACTTCCGGCGCGAACGAGGGAAGCTGATCGCGAAGCCGCGAGATGTCGTATCGAAGCGTGAGGCCGAGGTAGGTCGCCGTCAGCACGAAGTAGGCCGTGATGACGGTGACGTCCCACACCAGCGGCGAGTTGTTGACCGTGATGTGGTAGTGGCCGAGCACGCTCGTGACCATCCGGTCCGGACGGCCCATGTGGACGAGAATGTAGAAACCGGCCGCGGAGAGGCCGGCGATCGTCAGCAGTTCCGCGAGTCGAGCGACCGGCATGTATCGGTCCATCCCGAGCAGCCTGACCGCGGCCGAGAGGATGATACCGCCGTGGGCGATGCCGACCCACCAGATGAACGCGCCGATGTACAGTCCCCACGTGACGCCGCCGCCCGAGCCCCAGTCGGAGAGGCCGGTGACGGCCAGCCCCTGCTGTAGCTGGTACAGCCAGCCGACCAGGAACGCACCGAACACGAGGGCGCAGACGCCAAAGAGCGCGACGTACTTCTTCGTGAACGTGTTGGTCGGACGGAGGATGTCCTCCTTGGTCGGCGTCTTCGTGCTCATAGCGACACCCCTGCGTCACCGACCGTCTTCTCGTCGAGCACGTCCTTGCGGTTGTCCGTCAGGCCCACGTCGTCGTAGGCGACCGGACCGTCGACCTGCTGTGCGTTCGGACCAGGTTCGTTACCCAGGTAGACGATGTTCGGGTTGGTCCCGATGTCCTCGAGCAGCCGGAAGTTCGACTCGGGCGAACCGGCGTAGGCCTCGAGTGCGGCCTGCGCGTCGCTTTCGCTCGGCCCGTCGAACTCGTCGTCTTCGCCCGGCTCGTCCGCCAGACGGAGCGGGACGAGGACGTCCTCGCTCGCGAGGTCGAGGCCGTGAGACTCGAGCACGTCGAAGATCTCCAGAATGTTCTGTTCGTACTCGACGTACTCGGAGTCGCCGACGCCCATCTCCTCGGTGACGATGTCGATCGCAAGGAGGATCCGGAGCATCTCCTCGTCGAGGTCCTCGGACGCGTCGAGGACGGACTCGAGGTCGTCGTCGGCGCCGTCGAGTTGCTCCTCGAGCGTGTCGGCCGAGGGTGCGCTGACGTCCATCCGGACGAGCGCGCGTCCCCGGCTCGGGTTGTCGATGTACGTCTGTGGGTCGCTGTCGGGATCGTTCATGTTTCCGAACTGGATCGCGTCCGGCGGACACGCTTCTTCGCAGGCCGTCGTCCCGACGTACTCGTCGCCTTTGAACCCGTCCTGGCGGGTCGGACACATCGTACACTTGCTCATGACGCCGCGAGGCGCGCGGCTGTCGGTCCACCGGCCGCGCTCGTCGTACAGGTGGTCGTTCTCCGCGCCCATCTGTTCGGCGTGCTCGCGAACTTCGTCGATGCTCGCGTCGGGTTCGTCCCACTGGAAGTAGTTGACGCCGTAGGGACAGGCGACCTGACAGTACCGACAGCCGATGCAGACGTCGTAGTCGGTCAGGACGAGACCGTCGCTGTCGCGGGTGTGACGGGCCGTCGTCGGGCACACCTTCTCACACGGCGCGTCGGTGCAGTGCTGGCACGGTCGGACGAGCCGGTTTCGGCTCGTGTCCGCGCCGCCTCGGGGCTCCTCGTAGTCGAGGACGTACATCCAGTTGACCCCCTGGTCCAGGTCGTTCTCCTGGGAGCAGGCGGTCACGCAGGAGAGACAGCCGTCACAGCGCTCGAGATCGATCGCCATCCCCCACTGGATGCCGTCCTCGCCGTCGTCGTCCTCCTGGGCGGCGACGTTCGGCTCCGGTTCGCCGGCGTCGGCGGTTCCCCAGGCACCGAGTCCGACGAACGCGGCTCCCGCCCCCATCTTTTTCATCACGTCGCGGCGACCGTCCTCGCCGTCGCCCTCGAACGTCGAGAGCACGCGGGAGAACGTCCCCTCCTCGGCGGCCTTCAGCTCCTCGTAGGCCTCCTCGGTGGGACGGTCGTCGACGCCGAACTCCTCCATGACGTCCTCGTGGTACTTCTCGTGGAACTCGGCCTCGGACAGTTCGCCTTTGGTGACGCGCATCGCGTCTCTGGCCATGTCCATCCCGAGATCGCTGTCGTACTCGGTATCGTCGAGCATGGCCTCGAGATCGTTCTCCCACTCCTCGCCGAGCGGGTGGAATGACTCGTCGTCTGTACTCATCTACTCAGAACACCCCTGGCATGTTGTTTCTCTCACGGAGTGGATACTCAGCGACAGATACTTGAATACGTTCATTTGTGCTCCACTGGTGCGGAGTCACAACTAGATACGATTGAAGTATCGAGCCGATTTCCAACTCGTGAGAACCGGTGCGAACTTGTTCGGTGTTATATACGGTGCCCGCGTCGACGGCCCGAGTACGATCCGGCCGGAAACCGTCCGACGGCGAGGAAACGAAGCGATCCGAGACGGACGAAGCGGTCCGTCTCGGGTGGACGGAGTCTAGATCGGCCGCCGGCGTGGGGGATCAGTACCGACGCGACGTCGCCGATCGACGAGAAACGACCTCAACCGGTCGCGAACTGTTCGACGAGCGGGTCTTGGTCGTCGAGGCCCGGAACGTCCTCGACGAATCGCTTGACGATCGCCTCCTCGGCGCGGTGGAGCGTCTCGCTGCAGGTCGATTTGGCGATGTCGAGGTGATCCGCGAGTTCGGTCAGCGAACACCGGCGGGGCGTGTCGTAGTACCCCTGCTCGACCGCGGCGGCGACGACCTCGAGCTGGCGATCCGAGAGGAGTTGACTCTCGTGGAGGCGTTCGGTGACGTTGTCGATGCGGTACCTGAGCCCGAACTGCTCGAGCTGTTCGGCCAGTTCCGCGAGCCGTTCTCGCGAGCCGGCCACCTCGACCGTCGCCTCGCCGTCGCGAATTTCGACGGGGAGTTCGATCGGCATTCCGGACTCGCGCGAGGAAAACAGCAACAGCGGAGCCGTCGTCTCGAAGTGGATCGTCGCCTCGTCGTCGGTCCACTGGACGAGCGTGAGTTCCGTGATCTGTGGGTGGGCCTCGACGTCGCTGACGACTTCCGGAACGTCCGGTCCGGTGACGCGAACGAGCGCGAACCCCGACTCCGCACCGGGAACCGCGGCCAGCACGCGGAAGGTCGCCTCGGGGTACTCCGTCGAGACCTGCTGAATCCACACCTGCTCCGGCATCGTCACCGTGAGTGTCGCCTGGGCCATGTAATCACCTTCTAATCGTCAGTACGAACCCGTGGTGACGAATATATTCGCCCGATTCCTACCGACTGGGAATGAGTGCCGAACTGATTCGTGCCAACGCCCAACAGCCCACCTCCCGAACGGCGATCCATGGCATCCGAACCAGCCGACCGGACGCTCGACGTCCGGGAGATCGACGGCCCACCGTTCGACGACATCGTGACCGCACTCGAGCAACTCGAGTCCGACGACCGGCTTCGGCTGCTCGCGCCCTTCGAACCGGCTCCGCTGTACGAGGTACTCGAGGCGCGCGGCTTCGCTCACGAGAGCGAACGACGCGACGACGGCGTCTGGCGCGTGTTCATCGAACGCGCCTGAGGGTGCCGACGAAGCGGGGCGGCCGAACCGGTTCGCACGAACACCGATCCGTCCGGGGCGTCGACCTCCGTTCGCATGACGAGACTCGACGTCAGGGACGTCCCGCCGGTGAACCGCCATCCGACCATCCACGAGCAGTTCGACGCGCTCGAGCCCGGCGAGACGCTAACCATCGTCAACGACCACGAGCCCAAGCCGCTGTTCTACGAGTTCCAGGCCGAAGTCGAGAGCTTCGACGCCGACGGCTACGAGGTCGAACGCGTCGGTCCCGAGGAGTTCGTGGCGCGGTTCCCGAAACGCGAGCGCTGATCGATCGTTCGGCGAGAGACGGATTCTCCGACCGCCACACGGGTGCGTGGTCCGCAGATACCCGCTGATCTAGCCGGGAATACGTTCGTTTGCAACCCGCCGGCTTTTGCGGACTGCGGGACGCACGCGACACACCACCTCGGATCCCCGTGAGACGCGCCGCGGCCCCCGTCCGTCACGGTACCGACGCCCGACAGCCGCGTGGCCGAACGCCGTCGTCGACCGTCGGGTCGCGAACACGTACGGCACGAGAGAGAGGTGACTGCGGGCCGATCGGTCCCGTATGCAGTCGCTCGCATCGATCGTCGACCGAACCGACGCACCGTCGGACCGACCGCGCGAAACGATCGACGTCCGAACGCTCGGCCCCCCGGAGCCGCTACAGCGCACGCTCGAGCGGCTCGTCGACCTCCCCGACGAGACCGTGCTGATCCAGCGAAACGATCGCGTGCCGCGGTTTCTCTTTCCGAAACTCGAGGAGAGGGGGTACGCCTACGAGACGGTCGACGGCGGGACGGAGGTCGTCACCGTAATCTGGCGGCCGTAGTCGTCGACGCGCCACGGACGTCGAACCGCGTCGATCCAGCCTGACGGCCGTTCTTCTCCGATTCGTCCCACCACTGACACGAACATGTTCGCTCAGTTTCTCCCCGTTCAAGAATTTGCGACAGAGGTGAACGTGTGTATGGCAAATATGGGGATAGAGGTTAAGGAAAATGACTACAACTACCATTAACCGACGATCGTTCATCCAGGCTGCCGGCGCGACCGGTGCCGTCGCGGTCGCCGGCTGTCTCACTACCGACGCTCCGCCGAGCGAGGCGGGGGGGAACGGGAACGCCGACGCCGACGACGGCGACCAGGGACTGCCGCCGGCCGAGGAGGTCGGCGTCGGCCACATCGCGGCTGACCCGACCGACGTTCCGCCGCCGGTCGACTGGGACGAGCCGCGGACGCACGAGATCACCCTCGAGACGATCGAGGTGGTCGCGGAGGTCGAACCCGACGTCACCGTCGAGTACATGACCTACGACGGCCAGATCCCCGGCCCGATGATCCGGGTCCGCGAAGGCGACACGATCGACCTCACCTTCGAGGTGCCCGACGAACACAACAGGGACACCCACAACGTGGACTTCCACGCGGTGTACGGACCCGGCGGCGGCGCCGTCGCGACGACGATCGCACCCGGTGACGAGCCGGCCAGACTCCGGTTCAAGACGAAGTACCCCGGCGTGCACATCTACCACTGTGCGGTCCCGAACATGGACCAACACATCAGCCTGGGGATGTTCGGCGCGATCCTCGTCGAACCCAAAGAAGGGCTCCCGGAAGTCGACCGGGAGTTCTACTTCGGCCAGCACGAGCTGTACACCAACGGCGATACGGGCGAGGACGGCCACCACCACTTCGACTTCGACGCCTCGGCCGACGAGGACCCGACGTACGTCCTCATGAACGGCGAGGCCTACGGCTTCACCGAGGACGGCCAGCACGGTCCCGTCGAGGCCGAAGTCGGCGAGACGGTTCGAGTGTACTTCGCCAACGGCGGCCCGAACTTCACCAGCGCGCTCCACCCGATCGGCAACGTCTGGTCGCGGTTCTACCGCGACGGCGACCTGCTCTCGGAGCCGGCGCGAAACGTGGAGACGTCGCCGATCGCACCCGGCACCGTCGTCGCGGGCGAGATGGAACTCCCCGTTCCCGGCCCGATCAAGATCGTCGACCACGCGCTCTCGCGGGTCGTAAACAAGGGCGCGCTCGCGGTGATCGACGTCCAGGGAGACCCGAACCCGGACGTCTACGACGAGCCGTGATCCGTCACGGCCCGACGCCGCGGCTTTTCCCGCCGGCAGCTCTCGTTGCACAGCTCCCCGGCTCGACTCGAGAGACGCCGAGCACTCCCGTTCCAACCGAGTATTTCATACACCCTCGTTCGAAATTTCGTACTGTTGTAGCACAGATAGCCGTGTACTGAGCCGTCGTCGTCGACGGTCGCTCCCGTCGCTCCGACGAATTGGCGTGAGGGCAACGGGACGTCGCCTCGCGACCGATCTCTCACGTCCAGACGCGCAAGCAATCGTTCGAGCAGAAGTGGAGGTCGACCTGCTCGCCCGATCCGCCGTCGACGTACGTCCGGAGCGTGTAGGCAATCTCGTCGTCGGACTCGCAGTTGTCACAGGTCGCGTCGACGCACTCTCCGCGGCCAGCGTTGGCGGGCGTATCGGCGTACATATCGATCGAAGGCACCGACTACCCCCTTCAGTATGCCCCGGTTAGAACGGTTCCGCGCCGGGAAAGTCGACACTAACGCGGATCAATACCGAATTGGAAAGACGAAACTGAATCGAAACGACGGACGCGACGACTCCACATCCGACGACGCGCGGTCGCAGCCGATCTCACGTTCGGGTCACGCCGGCGCGCCGCCTTCGGCCTCGAGCAGTTCGTGATACCGGTTGCGGATGGTGACCTCGGAGATGCTCGCGACCTCGCTGACCTCGTTCTGGGTGACCTTCTCGTTGGTCAGCAGGGCGGCGGCGTACACCGCCGCGGCGGCGAGGCCGACCGGTGACTTGCCGCTGTGGATCCCCGTCTCCTTGGCCGTCTTGAGCAGCCGCCGAGCGCGTCGTTCGGTCTCGTCCGAGAGATCGAGGTCGCTCGCAAACCGCGGGACGTAGCTCTCGGGGTCTGCGGGCTGGACCTCGAGGCCGAGTTCGCGGATCACGTACCGGTACGTGCGGGCGATCTCGTCCTTCTCGACGCGGGAGACGGCGGAGATCTCGTCGAGGCTGCGGGGGGTGCCGGCCTGGCGGGCGGCGGCGTACAGCGCCGAGGTGGCGACGCCTTCGATCGATCGTCCCGGCAGCAGGTCCTCCTCGAGGG
>NZ_REFZ01000021.1 GCF_003841465.1 Natrarchaeobius oligotrophus | reverse complement strand
CGAGGGCAAAGACCACTTCCGTGAGTTTCTCAGCGAGACGTTTCTTCGGTTGAGTCAGCGACTTAGCTTTGCTGTTGACTGGATTGAGACCTTTCTTCCCGATATTCAGGTGTTACAGTGATCACTCCGGTCGTCGCGGGTCGATCTGGGCTTCTGAAAGCGTGTGTGTGTGTGTGTGTGTGTGTGTGTCCAGTTCCATATTACGCCGTGAGATCGGTCAATACCGAGTAATTCGAGCACTGCGATGGCCTTCCGAATTGACAATCCCATCGAATGCGGGCGCACCCCGAGCATCCTGACGGGTGTCGGGGTGCGCTCGTTCTTCCAAACCTCATCACAGTCCACATCTAAGGTCTCTCTGAGTAGGTTGGCGAGTTGCACAGGCACTTCTCGCCATCATCTGCTCATTCCTCAAACTCTCATTTAGCCAGCGCTATTTAATATATTTTCTTGCTCTACTGATATTCATTTATAAATTGATAAACGTTATGTGTCTGATTGGTGGTCATAGGGTTATGAAGGCAGTTCGAGCCTCTAACCTAATTGACTCAAATGATGTTGATCCGGAGCATGACCATCTGTTGAATATGTACACCGGACGGTTATCGAGATACTATCATCGCCGGCTTGATATGGCATTGCAAGCGGCTCCTGATTTGACAGACAAGACAGTTCTTCAACTCGGAAGCGGAAATGCAGTTTTTTCCCTTACGCTACTTCGAGATGCAAAAGGCGTATACGCCGTTGAAATTTCCCGTTCAAAAATTGATGATGGTCTCGATATTCTGGATCGTACTGGGGCCTCAACTGATCACCTGTCAATAATTCATGCGGATGGAACACGAATGCCAATGCAAGATGACGCTGTTGATGTCGCATTTGCTTTAGACACATTAGAGCATATACCCAATGAGCGACGTGCGGTTGAAGAACTGCGACGCGTTCTTTCGAATGAGGGGCGGCTCATAATTAGCGCTCCTCTTGAATTGGGCTTTCCAATCATTTACAGAGATATATATCGACTCATGACTGGGCGCCGACAAAACTCAAAGTCTATATCAGAATATATTTCAGCCGCTGCGAAACGTCCGCCCGTGGACAATCCAACCGAACATCGAGGCTATGATTATCGGCAAACGATCGAATTCTGTAGAAACGAATTTTCAAACGTATCTGTTGAGTACTGTCCCTTTGATCCCCTCAAATGGATCAATCCAACTTCGATTATCTCTGCTGATTGCTGACTACTCATTGCAATCACGAAGATCGGATTCTATCACACATACATACAATATTATATCCCCCTGATTTTCGTTCCCACGAAACAGCACCGTTTGGCTTGAGGGATAGATTAATGTTGCAGATCATAGTACCTGATTTGGCACCAATGAGATATCGTAGCTCCTACTCAATTATGGTCTGTGCAGGTATTCTTCTATACATTTTCACCGAATTTCGGTCGCCATTTGGCGTCCGATATTTACCATTTGCTTTTCTCATTGGGCAGGTTATAATATTCTCATTGGTCGTGGCCATACTTTTCTATTATGATAAATTCCGCTTTCAGCATAAAGCGGTACCAGTTATCGGGCTTCTGATTGCTTTCGTAATGCTGAGCCTTCTTAGTAGTCATTGGTCGGAATATCCCCGCTTGACGGCTCAGCGCTCGCTAATTACTTTTCTTAGCCCTGTTGCAATGATTGCTGTTGTAGCTGCTGACCGTCATCCCAAACAAACCTTTTGGACTCTCTCAATGACTATATTTTCTGTAGGGACATCTCTAAGTATAATAGGCATAATATTGTATATATTTGGGGAGACAATGGTGATCGACGGATATACTGTACAAAGTATTTCCGTTGCTGGTATGAGTGTTGGTCAAGAAGCCTTTGGTAATGATGAACGGATTGGCTCATTATTGCATAATCCGAACTCCCTTGCTGGATTTTTGGCAATCTCCCTGGCAGTGAGTGTTGGATTGGGAATCAAATCTTTCCCTACAGTATTTTTTTCCGGGGCAATTTTACAACTCATAGCACTTGTACTAACGTTGTCAAGAACTGGATTTATTGCTGCAGTAGCTTCGCTTAGTGTGATTACAGTATTGAAAATCAATGACGAAATAAATGTTGGACACATACTTAAAACAGCATCAGTGCCGGCAGTTGTTGGTGTCTTTTTCTTGTTGCAGTCAGACGAGGCTGACCGCTTAACATCAATTTCATTTGACACTCGGCTACATATTTGGAGACCATTGCTTTCATCGGTCCCTGATAATCCAATCTTTGGTATCGGATTCGGTGTTTCAAGCGAGTCAATTCTAAAACCCGCAGGAATTGAAGCTAGTACTCATAGCGATTATTTTGCTATCCTTGCTGAACTTGGACTGGTCGGGTTCATCTTATTTGTTCTACTATTAACTAGCGCTATAGGCGTTGGAGTGAAAAACTATATGTCAACCAATCCCCATTCCGAACCTCGGCTTCGTTTAACAATAGCTCTTGCTGTGTTGCTTTCACTCAGTCTACATGGTGCTGCCGAAACGACAATGACCGGTCCCGGTTATAGGCAAGTTATTTGGGCTTATATGTTAGCGACTGTCATTAACCTCACTCAGTATCGTGAGTGAGGGTTCGTATCTCTTGGGCCCGTAGAGAGCCTCATGACAACGTGAAGGTAGGTTGGATGGTGCTGATAAGGAGACAGTTACGCCAGCAACTGCGCACGGAGACGGATGTAAAAGCGGTCAACCGCCCCGGAAGTGCGCTGCTGTATGGACAGGAAAAATCACCAGCTCAAGGAGTCCTTTGCTTCCCCCGAACAGACGGCGTATGATTACCACAACACTGTCACCCAGTGCGGTTGGGTTGCGCTCGGCACCTCCCTCGGTCAGGTTAATCCACTCGTCTCACCGATGGCCGGTGGGCAGAACTGACGTTGACGCCGCCAGCGTCACCGTCAGAAGCAGGTTACGATAATCCGACGTGGATGCTAGCTCTTGTCCGTGAGCACATTTCTGAGACGTTCACATGTATCGTGTGATTGAGCGGGCGGGCCTGTTCTACCAGACAGCTCGCCCGCGTCACTACAAAGCAGATCTCGTCGAACAATGGCGCTGACATGAAAAGATCAAAGAAGTGACCGACACTGAAGGCGACAGGCTACCGGATCATCGTTTTTGGTTAGAACACGTAGGTGATCAAAACCGAGTAAAAACACGCGTGGTTTAAGCGGCCGTCCGAAACTGTCGGTCTTGGGTGGTCAAGCCTCAATCAATCTTTTGGGCCCGGTCATCGGTGACGGTGTTCCTTTCGTTTCATCTGTCGAGGGACCATTTACCAGGAAGGATATCGTACACTTTCTGCTAGCACTCCAACAGAGTCTAACCAAATGCTAACGTTGTGTACCATCACAATTACAGAAGCTGGTTATATGAAAGATTGAGAGGGGTAGACGCAATGAAAATCACGGTTCTCGTTGGAACACTCTCCATCGGTGGTGCTGAAAAAGTTGCCGTAAATCTCGCCAACGGATTCGCTGATCGAGGCTACGAAACTGATCTTGTGGTCTTAAAGGATGAAGGACCACTCGCAAGTAATCTTGATGAGAAAGTCACTCTCAATCCATTGTATGCATCAAGAGTTAGATGGAGTTTACCGTCCATAATCAGATATCTGAATAGGAGGCGGCCGGACGTAGTAATTTCCGTGATGACCGTTGAGAATGCGCTGACGGTCTTGTCAGCAAAAATATCGCGGTATCAGCCAATGGTGATAGTGACTGAACACTCTGTTCGAAGTGATCGTACTTGGAAAAGTGTAGCGTTCAAGGGCGATTTTTTGTTGGGAATGGCCACATACAACAAATCAGACGAAATTGTTGCAGTCTCAGATTCTGTTGCTCGCGACGTGTTGAGCTGGTCAAATGTTTCTCGAAAGGATATTACCGTTATCCATAATCCAGTAGAACTCGCCTCACCAGTTAATAATACAGACGAAGTCTCGTGCTCAGTCACGGAGCAACACGAATGGTTTTCGTTGAATGAGCCAGTCCTTTTAGCTGCTGGTAGATATACTCCAGAAAAGGACTTCTCTACGTTGATACGAGCGTTTAGTAAAGTTAGTGAAAGGATCAGGGGACGGCTGATGATCCTAGGAGATGGGGAACAACGCAATGAACTGGAAACACTCTCCAAGGAACTCGCCGTCAAGGACCGAGTTTGTCTGTATGGTTTTGTCGACGATCCGTACCCGTATATGAAGGCGGCTGATCTGTTTGTTCTTTCGTCCCGTTCAGAGGGGTTCGGAAACGTGTTGGTTGAAGCCATGTCGTGTGGAACACCGGTCGTGGCAACGAAATGTGGCAGTGGTCCCGTGACAATTCTTGATGACGGTACGTACGGCCCACTGATTCCCGTAGGCAATGTATCTCAGATGGCTAAGACAATACTGGAAACTCTTTCTGATCCACCCGATTCAGAAGTGCTCCGTGACCGGGCACAAGATTTCAGTGTAGAAACAATCGTTTCACAGTATCTTGAGTTGATAGATGCAAAATTGACACAGCGAGGGGTGTGATTACACTTATCTTCTTAAGAGTATTAATTTAACTCCGTAAAATAGACTGGTAGACCCGCTTGCGAACCACGTTGGGAGTCAACCGGAGTGGGATTCTTGCTACTATGTTGAGCAGGAACACGACGGGGGAAACTGAACTATGCTTCAGGAACTCATGTTGGATCCGAATTTCCGTTCGGGCATACCTCAATCCGCCTCGTCTGTCGAACAGATCATTACCCGTACGACACTTCACTAGAACAGTGGGCAGGTTCGCGATCGTGTGTCCCTGGGACAACATTCGCATCCAAAGTTCGTAATCCTGCATTGAGCGAAAAGATCGGTAGTTACCGGCCTCGAGTACCGCCTCTCGACGGAACATCACAGTCGGGTGGTTCACTGGACACCGGAAGCGGGCGAAGGATCGAACGCGCTCAGGGTCAACGGGCACTTCGCGGATTTGTCCTGATTCGTTGGGATCTCTGCTAAATTCCATCACGTAACCGCCGAGAACATCGATCTCAGGATTGGCAGAGAGATATGCCAACTGATCCTGAAAACGGGTCTCGACGGCGACATCGTCCGCATCCATTCGAGCAATTAGATCGTTGGAACATGCCTCGACACCTACGCGAAGCGCGACACCCAGTCCACGGTTCGTGGACAGAGAGATTATCTGTACTGTGTCTGGATATTGTCTTTTGAACGACGTGATCACTTCCTTGAGATTGACAGGTAACGGTCCGTCCTCTACGATCAGAACTTCGTCCGGAGGTATCGTCTGGTCGAACACGCTCTTGAGTGCTGTCCGTACGTGATCAGCTGTTTCGTCACGATAGACCGACATCAGTACTGAGAAGGAGGTATGGTTCGTAGTCATCTGGATCGACCCTCCTTGAAGTTGGCGTAGCTACCCTCTGTTCGATGGAGGTCGAATTCCCGCGATGAAATAATCGATCGATCCCAACCGCTATTCAGTAACGGAGTGAACATATCGATCGGCGTACTATCGATCAAATTCATCGGCAGAGTATTTCCAGCATGCCCCACGCCTGCCGCACAACAATCTTCATATCGAGTCATAACGACGGCACCGGATCTATTCGAGTTCTTAGCGCAGTTTCATTTCGGCATTGGTACTGGACAGGACGTTCATCTGTGTCAGGCCGGGTTTGACGAACCAGCGCTTGCGCCACGTTGGTGTGTCTTCCTCGAGAGGTAGTATCATTCACGAGTTTGCACGAGACGAGTTCGGCGAATGTGCGAAAATCGACCGGAACGCCGTCTAACGTCCACCCATTGCGGCTGGTGTTGACTGCGAGGACATCCTCAACGTCATCCACTCCGTGAAACGTGACCATCGCATCCACGACTGGGGCGAGGTCTGGCTGGTCGGTCATCAGGACGTACTAGACGGTGACGTCCGGGTTTGTTGCGTCCCTCGTACCAGCGGTTCGTACCACTCCCGGTTCTGCCGATACCAGTCGACGAACTTCGAAACACCTTCCCGAATTCCGGTCGACGGCTTGTAATCGAGCAAATCGCAGGCTTTCGAAACGTCTGCATGGGTGTGACGTGCGTCGGCTTCTTTCGGCTCCGCGTACTCGAGGTCGACGTTCGCCCCCGTTTCCTCGATGACGTGGTTGGCGAGTTCTTCGATCGTAATCGTTCGGGTCGAGCCGACGTTGACGATCTCGCCGTCACATTCTGCGCTTTCGAGTAGCGTGAGGTTGGCATCGACGACGTCGTTGATGTAGGTAAAATCGCGGGTCTGCTGTCCATCGCCGTAGATGACGGGCGGATCTCCGTTGAGACACCGCGAAGTGAAGTTGGTGATCGCCATATTCGGACGCATCCGCGGTCCGTAGACCGTAAAGTACCTGAGCGTGACGGTCGGGACGTCGTAGATCTCGTCCCAGAGTCGGCAGTAGTGCTCCCCGGCTAGTTTGGTTACGCCGTACGGGCTCTGTGGGACGGTCTGGTGGTCCTCGTCGTACGGGAGGTACTCGACTTCGCCGTAGACTGACGACGACGACGCGTTGACGAACCGTCGAATGCCGAACTCGTCCGCCGCGATCAGCAGCGTAAGGAGCCCGGTCGTATTGATCCTGTGAGGCTTCTTTGGATTTTCGACGCTCGTTCGGACGCCCGCCTGCGCCGCCTGATGATAGATGACCTCGACGTCGTGACTCGAGAGGATATCGCGGACGAGTTTCTCGTCGGTGACCGACCCCTCGACGAACCGAAACCGATCACCGCCAGCTTCGCGACAAAGCTCCAAGTTTCGTTCTTTGATCCGAAGATCGTAGTACGGATCTAGAACGTCGAGAACAGTGACCTCGTGTCCTCGTTCTAGGAGTTCAGTAGCGATGTGTGATCCGATAAACCCTGCACCACCGGTTACGAGTGCGTGCATCATACTGATCACGTCCTCCCTGCCGACATGTTCCCCGTCTCAGATTCTATCCTACCGACTCTGACCAATGCGGGTAGTATACGTTCCTTCTCTCGACCACGGTCGCTTGGAGGGGCGACGACACTGAACAGTTCTGGGACGTTAATCTCGAGCAGAGTATCGTACACGCCTTCAACGATTGGTCTCTCATCGATCTCGACGAGCGCTTGCAATTCGTCTTTGATTAGCGCCCGGTGATGCACTCTGTTTACCGCTGCCAGAACGACGGTTTCCATGTCCTCGGGCTGTACGGACCCGGTTAAATAACTGATTCACGTAACTGCTAGTTATCGAATCGTATCGATTCGAAGCGACGTATTGCAGCGACGGACGGGCCACACCTGCCTGATGCTCTCGCGGATAACAAGCGTGTTAAACAGTTGTTCTCGGCAATCACTCTGCGTACAGCGAGACCGCACTAGTCCCTCTCGGCCGATGTCTACGCTTGGCCGCTGATGTTTCTCCGGCATCGGCATCGCAATAGTGCGTGTGTGCCCATACTAGCGTTACAGGTGGATTGAGAGCTAGTGCTCCATAGCTACCAAATGTAAGATTGGCTGTCTAAATTCCCTTTCTGGCTTGAAACCAGACTAGATTCGTTACGAGCATCTAGTGCGCTCACAGCTTCGCTCATAGTCTCAAATACGTCAGTCTGTCAGCCCAGAGGAAATTTTCATTCTGAACTATACGATTATCATCCGCCCTCCCGAAAGGAAACGGTTTGATCTTCGAGGTAAAGTTTACGATTTCAACATAATTTCAGAAGTTATCCTTCGGTTGCTCCAGTCACCGTCGTAATGGCTAAGCCGGAAGCAAATGGCCGTACTGTGTCATGAAAACGCTCGTCACGGGAGGTGCCGGCTTCATCGGCTCCCATCTCGTCGACTCCCTGCTCAAGGACCCGTCCAGAGACGTCCTAGTCGTCGACGACTTCTCGACAGGATCGATCGACAACCTTCCCGACTCGGATCGCCTCGAGGTCGTCTCGTCGGATATCCGAAGCGAGCCCGTCGTCAGGGAGGCCGTCAAGCGCGTCGACGAGATCTACCACCTCGCGGCAGCCGTGGGCGTCGAGAAGATCGTGGACGAACCGCTCGAGAGCCTCGAGACCAACCTTCGGGGAACGGAACTCGTCCTCGGGGCCGCCTCGACGTACGACGTCCCGACGTTCGTCGCATCCTCCTCGGAGGTGTACGGAAAGGACGAGTCGGTCCCGTTCGACGAGTCCGACGACCGCACCCTCGGTCCGACGGAGAGTCTCCGCTGGAGCTACGCCTCGGCGAAGGCGGTCGACGAGATGTTCGCCCTCGCGTATTACGAGAAACACGGGCTTCCGGTCGTCGTCGGCAGATACTTCAACATCGTGGGCCCCCGACAGTCCGGTCAGTACGGGATGGTCGTGCCGACGTTCGTCGAGCAGGCCCTGAACGACGAGCCACTGACCGTCTACGGCGACGGGACCCAGACGCGGAGTTTTACCCACGTGAGGGATGCGGTCGAGATCACGCGTGAGTTGCTCGAGACGCCAGCCGCCCACGGCGACGTCTACAACGTGGGATCGCCGCATCCGACGAGCATCAACGATCTCGCCGAGCTGGTGATCGACCTCGCCGACTCCGATTCCGAGATCGAACACGTTCCATACGAGGTCGCCTTCGACGAGCAGTTCGAAGAGCCCCAACAGCGCGAACCGGACGTAACGAAACTCGAGCGCACGCTCGGCTGGCATCCCGAAACAGATCTCGTTCGGACCGTTCGAGACGTCATCGAGGAACGCCGGCCGGCAGAGTACGGGCAGGTGGTCTGATGACGGCCATCGGGCGGAAAGTCGAGAGCAGATCGGCGACCGTCGCGGTCGTCGGCGTCGGCTACGTCGGGCTCCCCCTGGCGTGTCACTTCTCCACGGCGGGATTCGACGTCGTCGGCTTCGACGTCGACGAGGACCGAATGGCCGCCCTCCGGAACGGATCGTCGTACGTCGACGACGTTCCCGACCGTGACGTCACCGAGGCGCTCGAAGCGGGCTTCGAACCGACTACGGACCCGACGCGCCTCTCGGCGGCCGACGCCTTCGTCGTCGCCGTCCCGACGGGTATGAACGGCGACGAACCGGACATGAGCGCCGTTCGAATCGCGAGCCGCACCATCGCCAAATACGCTCCCGATCGGGAGATCCTCTACGTCTGTTCCAGCACGGTGTACCCGGGTGCGGCCGACGAGATCGTCAGGGACGAACTTCGAGTATTCGGGCGGACGCCGGGCGACGACGCCCTCGTCGCCGTCGTTCCGGAACGGATCGATCCGGGCGGGGAGTACCCCTTCGAGGAGATCCCCCTGATCGTCGGCGCCGACACCGACCGCGAGCGAACAGCCGCGCGGGCGCTGTTCGATGCTGTCACCGTGAAAACCGTGCCGGTTAACTCGACGAAGGCCGCCGAGATGACGAAGACGCTCGAGAACACCTACCGGATGGTGAACATCGGCCTCGTCAACGAAGTCGCGCGCTACGCCGAGGAGATCGGCGTCGACGTCTGGGAGGTGATCGACGCCGCGGACACCAAACCCTTCGGCTTCCAGGCGTTCTACCCCGGACCGGGAGTGGGCGGCCACTGTATTCCGATCGATCCTCGATTTCTCACCTGGCTCGGTCGTCGCCACGACCAACCGCTCGAGATGGTCGAACAGGCCAACGGGATGAACGGCCGGATGCCAGTACACGTCGTCGATCGGCTCCGAACGGCTCTCGAAGCGCGAGGAGTTCCCCTTGAGGACGCGAACGTGGCCGTTCTCGGCCTCACGTACAAACCGGACGTCGCAGACGTCCGGAACGCACCGGCGCTGACGATCTACGAGTCGCTCGTGTCCAGGGGTGCGAGCGTCGTCCCCGTCGATCCCCACGTGGACAGCGTTGCCGTCGACGGCGAACGGGTAGAGCCGGAGCCGGAAATCGATCGCGACGTGATCTCCGGATCCGACGTCGTTCTCTTGCTGGTCGATCACGACGATTTCGAGTACGGCCCGCTTGAAGACGCTCCGCTGGTCTTCGACGCACAGGACGCCCTTCCGTCGGATCTGTCGATGCCCGTTCTCCGGCTCGGCGACGGGACCACGACGGAGGTGGATCAGCGTCGTCTGGCGAGTTCCGCCACGTCTTCGACGACCTTCCAGAGCTGACGGAGCAGGATTTTCGTATCGAGCAGCAGCGACTGATTTCGAATGTAGTGGAGATCGTACTGGATCTTCTCGGCCGGCTCCTGGCTGGTCGCGTCGTTGATCTGGGCGAGTCCCGTGAGTCCGGGTTTGACGAACCATCGCTGCTTCCACTGGATCGCCTCGTTTTCGAACTCCGGCTCGAGTTCCGTCTGGGCGGGCCGGGGGCCGACGACGCTCATGTCGCCGACGAGGATCGACCACAACTGCGGAATCTCGTCGAGGTGCGTCGTCCGGAGGAACGATCCCAGCGGCGTCCGTCGGTGCTCGTCGATCACGGTGCCGACCTCCCCGCCTTTCTCCGGTTTGAGCGTCCTGAACTTTAACACCTGGAAGGTCTCTCCGTAGAGGTACGTCCGCGTCTGGCTGAAGAAGATCGGTCCCTCGCCCTCGAGTTTGATCGCGAGCACGATCCCGAGCACGATCGGCGAGACGGCGATCAGCGCCGCGCCGGCGACGACGACGTCGAACGTTCGCTTGAGGAGGTGATCGAGCGCGTCCCACGGTTCGATCTCGATGTCGGCGAGCGTACTGACCGCGTCGTCGGCGACGAGTACCTTGTCGACGTAATCGCCGTGAACCTTCGCCGCGATCCCGTGTTTGTGACAGACGTCCAGTGCTCCGAAAAACTCCGCGCGATCGGCCCGTCGAAACGCCAGTACGACCGTATCGATATCGTTCTCGACGAGAGTGTCCTCGAGTCGTGACAGCCCTCCGAGGCGGTCCGGAAGCTCAATTCGATCCGCGCTATCGGCCTCGGCCCCGGCGAGTGGCTCCTCGAAGATAGCGCCGCCGTCGGCCAACGTCGGGGCCCCGTTCGGGTCGTCCACGGTCGTGACCACGGACGGGCAGAGATAGCCGAGAACGGTTCCCGAAACCGCGGTGGCGACGCGCTGAATCTGGTCGGCGTCGTCGCCGACGACAATCGTTCGACCCTCGTCGCCGTTCGGCCGGCGCCGGATCCAGACGAACCATAGCGGGAGGGAGACGCCGAGCGTTCCGACGATCATCACGAGCGTCGCCCGGGGCAGCCGGTACGACCAGTTGAAGTAGCCGAGCGCCGCCAGCGCGAGCCCGGCGACGATAACTCGCTTCCCGACGAGAACGGCAGTGTCGAGGACGCGACGCGGCTGGGGTCTGTACAGCGGAACGAGACTCGCAGTCACGGCACCGACGCTCAACGCGAGCGCCTGGTAGAGCGACGAACCGGTCAGCACCGTCGCCTCGAGACGATTGAACAGCGGAACGTAGGTCGTAAACAACACCTGTGACGTCGGATGGTTCGACACCGCGACGGCACCGACGGTCAGTACTAGGACGCCGATCACGCTCACCACTCGATACCGCCATCCGGTCACCATTTACCGCGTGGCACATTCACCGTTCTCATAACCCATTTGGTTTTTTCTCGAGATAATTGAGGAGCGGAATCTATTCCGGTCGCTTCAATTGTGTATTCAGTCGTCGAAATCATGTGGCTGTCGATAACGTGGAACGTACGCTGCCGGATGTGGCTCGAACGGTCCAATTACATATCCACTCCGGACGTTGCACGAGGCCCTCTTCCGAATAATGTGGCCTCTCACGCGATCCCGGTACTTCGTTTCGTGTTCTCAATCACGGCGTATCCTCGAGGCAATACGGAGTTGCCGAACGGAAACGATAGCCGAGCCCGTGTCTCGAGTCCACCGGCGTCGGTAGCGTAGTTCGGTCTAGTCGGACGACTAGGACCGTTCGATTCACTCGAATCGGCCGCCCGGACGAACGACAGGGACTGGGTGTAAGGGGCGAGGCCGTCGACGACGGCGGATTCGCCAAGCACCGCAGCGACCGGCGGGATCGAGGAGCGCAGGTGTGGTCCCCCGAGTCGACAGCCTGGGGGCTTTCAGATTCGTTTCGGCAGTAGCAACGACAGATCCGCCGATCGAGATCCGCCACACGGATGGCGACGCTCACTCGAGTTCGATCGTCTCCCCGCCTTCGACCGCGTCGGGCGAAACGTCGATCTCGCGGTCACCCACCGTGTACTCGCCCGGATAGGGAACCGTCACCGTCGCCGTTCCGTTCTCGTCGACGATTACCTCTCGTTCGTAGGAGAACGTCTCACCAGTGACGGTCACCCCGGTCTCGGGCGCCACGGTCTCACCCGGTTCGCCGGGGACGGTGATCGTCGCGCCGGGGACCACCGCGAAGGCCGTCACGTCGTCGGTCACGTAGATTGCCCGGTAGTGCTCGAGCGGCTCGGTCTCCTCGCCGCCGGTGCCGAGTTCGTGGTGAAGTCGCACCTGCGAACTCTCCTCGTCGTATCCGCCCGCGCTCGTCATCACGACGTACCCGACGTCGTCCTCGTCGAAGCGCTCGTACCAGCCGTCGGGATCGTCGTCGGACTGAAACTCCGCGAAGTGTTGCGACGCGTACCAGTAGGTCTGAGATTCCCCGTTGACGAAGTAGTTGTACATCCGGTTGTCACCCCAGTTGCTCAGGACGTAGTTTTCGGGGTACTCCCGCTCCGCATCGGTCGCGTGTTCGTCGATAGTCGTGGCGGCTTCGAACTGGGTGTCGCCGTGTGTGATCTGTGCGGTCAGCGACGGCGCGAAGATCAGGCTCATTCCACAGATCAGGAGTACGATCCAGACCAGGGCCACGATCGTCCGAAGATCGGTTGGGACGACGATACTGCGTTTCCGTCCGCCGTCGGAAACCGTGCCGCGATTCGCCGACGTCTCCACTCGATCCGAATCGCCACCGCTGCGAAACGGTCCGGGAACTCGGGCGAGTTCGATGCGGGCCAGCAGGTAGACGAGTCCTAGCCCGCCGAGTACCGAGAGCGGGATCGTCAGCTGGCCCGCGAACCGTCCCTGGAACGCCGCCAGTACGAGCCAGAAGAGCGCGTAGATGGCGATCAGCAGCCATCCGGGTTCGTAGCGTCGATAGACGGCCCACCAGGCCCATCCCAGTGCCATTATCGCGAGGTAGAAGTCGAGCCCGAGCTGGATCATCGGTTCGAAGATGAACGCGTTGTCCGCCGCGAAGATCGATCCCGATTCGGTCCCCTCCTCCCGGAAGAACAGGTCGTCCGCTCGCTCGATCAACCGGTTCCACTCGGTCGAATGGTACGTCCGAAGCGCCCAGAGCCCGGCCCCGACCAGGACGATCTCGAGTCCGAGAAACGGTGCAGTCGGCCACTCGAGGCGGTACCACAGTTCCCCGAGCCCCATCACGGCGAGCGAACCGACGACCACGAGAAACGGGACGACCACGATGAACGACTCGTGCCATCCCAGACCGAGGTGCAACGCCGTGGTAAGCCCCCATCCGAGGATCAGACCGACCACGACGGACGCGTTCGCCAGCACCGGCGAGAGACCTGCTCGAGCGTCGAGCGGCGCTTTCAATCCAACGTACGCCGCGAGGGGAACGAGCATCAGTATCGATCCGCCCCAGGCGTGCATGGAGAGGGCGATCGATACGCCGAGGACGACGCTCGCGAGCCACGTCCACGGGGACAGGAGGTGACCACGGACGGATTCGAGTCCGCCATCCGTCGAACTGGCCCGCCGCCGCTGGAGGTCGACCGCCAGCCAGGCCAGCGCCAGCATCGTCACGCCGAGCCAGAAGTACTGGTGGAGTCGGTGCTCGAGGAATCCGATCCCGGTGTAGACGGCGTGAGCGGGAGTCAGCGCGAAGAGGATGACCGACGCGATACCCACCCGCACGTCGTCGGCGACGACGACCGCGAGCCAGTAGACGACGACTCCCAGCGCGAGCGTTGCAACGACGGGAAGCCAGGCGGCGACCATATCGGCAGCCCACTGGTCCCCACCGAGGAGTTCGGCGAGAAACCAGTGTGTCGCGTGGGTCAGCGGCCGGCGTTCGACGGCCCCCGGGGGCAGGTTCGCGACGATACCGACGTCCGTGATCCCGTTCGACTCCGCGAGCAGTTCTTCCATCCAGTAGCGGTAGTAATAGGGGTCGTTCGCCGGCGAAACGACCTGCCCATCCTCTCTTATCACCTCCCGGTAGTTCAGGATCCGCATTCCGAACAGAAAGACGAGCGCACCGACGAGCGCACCGACCGCACGCAGATCGAGGGTGATCGGACTCGATAGCGAGAGGTCAAACGCAATCCCACTCGACTCGAGTTCACTCCCCTCGAGTCCTGCCCGTACCCCTTCGCGACTCGAAATTCTGTACTCGCCGTCGACTTTCGTCACGATTCCGCGGGAGACGAGTTCGCCGAACGTGCCGGAGTCCACTGGCACGTCGTCGAAGGTCCACGTGTCGTGGTCAGCGTCAACCGCGAGAACTGACTCGATCTTCCGGTCGCCCTCGTCGTACTCCTCGCAGAAGGTCGCTGTCGCGTCGGCGATGGCGGTGGGTTCGTCGACCATTACGATCTACCGTTGTGTATGCGATCCGTCCGCTCGAAATTCCCAGAATGGATGAGTCCCGGGTAGTCTTCCGGCGAGTTTGGCGGTTGGATCAAAGGGAGGACGACACACATAACATCTCGATGACGGCCCTCGAGCCCGATTCGAGACGGGCAACTATTGTTTGCATTCGCTTACACGCATCCTCGATCGAACGCCCGTCATCACGCCGATGTAATCTTATCCAACTCGAACGAGCCCATTTCGAGTGGCGGCGAACTGGGTGTGCCCGTCCTGTGGAAAGTCGATCGTGGAGGAGTAGCAGCATTCTCTCAGTCCGTTCCCTGTTCGGCCAGCTGGTCGACCTCCGTGCCCGTCTCACCGAAGCCAGCCGTCCCGTCTTGCAGCCGCTCCTCCGCGCGGTCGCGGTCGTCGGGGTAGCCCACGTCGACCCGCCAGCCCTCCATCCGGATCGCGTCGATCGTCCGTCCGGACTGGATGAGCAGGTCGATGGCGTCGGGCAGTTCGTACTCGCCGCGGTCGCTCTGTTGGACCAGCTGGCAGGCGTGAAAGATCGCGGGCGTGAACGTGTAAAAGCCGGTCATCACCAGGTTCGACGGTGGCTCGTCGGGCTTTTCGACCACCTCGACGATCTCGCCGTACTCGTTCGTATCCAGCACGCCGTACCGGGAGGCCTCCTCGTAGGGGACCTGTTCGACGAGGAACGCGGCGTCCGCGCGTTCCTCTCGCTGACGGTTGACCACGTCCGCTAAGTTGGCCCGGAAGACGTTGTCCCCGAGCATCAACGCGAAGTCGTCGTCGACGAGCGGCTCGACCTGGCGAATCGCGTGGGCGAGCCCCAGCTGTTCGCGCTGGTGGGCGTACGTGATCGGAACGCCCTCGTAGGCGTCGCCGTACCGGTCGATGAGCTGTTCTTTGAGGTAACCGACGACGACGATCAGTTCGTCGGCACCGATCTCGAGGAGGTTGTCGAAGACGTCCTCGACGATCGGTCGCCCGTCGACTTCCACGAGCGCTTTCGGTTTCTCGTCTGTGAGCGGCCGGAGGCGGGTCCCCTTTCCTGCCGCCAGGACGACAGCTTGCATGTGCGACCACCACTCCGAACCCCGGTAAATAGCTGGTCCCGGTAATCGCATGCTACGCTCGGGGGTCGCCGACCCGCCGGTCGAGGCTCGAATCCGGCCGGCGACGCGCCTCGAACCGGTCCGGCGTTCTCGGAACGCGCCTCGAGTGCAGTCGGCGCCGGCGTCGGATCGTCGGACATCGAGACGGCCGAGCGATCCCGGGTCGGCGGTGACGAGAACTCATCACGAAAGAGGTACTTTCCGTCGTCTCCGGTCGCGCTGGAAGCGCCGAACCGGTCGACCGGACCGCTAGTACTAGGATCGCCCCTAGAGTTCCGACCGACGGGACGCGTCGAATCGACCGTTCTCGGTCTCGATCCTCTCCCTCGGAGGCCACTCGACCGCGCGCCTCCAGGCGAATCGAACCGACCGATCGGCGGATCCGCCGCTCGAGGTCCGAGCGGACGCGAACTTCGCGTTCGCGCGCCGGCAGTGGACGATCGCGAACCGTTCGCACTAGTATCGATCCGCGTAGACGGCGTCCGCTACTAGTCCGCCGTCCCGTTTACGTCGTCGGATCGACAGTAACTGGCGGCGAGTCGGTGGTTACTCGCGACGAGTCGACGGTAATCGTTTGGTACCGCGACTCGAGGGGAGCGGTGGCTCGGACGGGCGGACGTCCCTACTTGAGCGAAGTAGCGTACCCGTGGCTCGTGGCGTGATCGACGAGCGACGGCTCACGCGGTCGGAACCCGACGTGAGAGAACGGCTCCGCCCGATCGTCGAACGGGCGCATCCGACTCGAGAGCGCGATCGGCGTCTTCGAGACGGGTGTGCCGGTCAGGGGGATTCGCCCTCGGACGCGAGCAGCGCCGCCACGATTCGTCGTTCGTCGTCCTCGGTGACGTGGTCCGCGCCGAGACAGGCCCGCAAAATCATGTGGACGAGTTCGGGATCGGTCGGAATCTCCGCCCGTCCGGACGACGCCCGGTCGCCTCCCGTCGGATCCGCTGCAATCGTCTCCTCGAGCGCCTCGAGACGCCGCGTCATCCGTGTGAGCTCCTCGGAAACCTCCCCGAGCGAGTCGTCGATCGCGCCCGCGGTCGGCGCCGTCTCATCGGCGTCGGCGGTCCGTTCCGTCCGATCGAACCCGTCGACAGAATCCGATTCGGCATCGTCGTCGCCCGAGTCGGGTCCGTCGTCGTCATCGACCGAACCGAGTTCAGTACCGTCGGCGGTCGAATCGGATCGATCGTCCTCGAGTTCCGGTGAAGCGCCGTTCGCGGCGACCGGGCGAACGTTGTCCGCGTCGCGCTCGACGGTCCGTTCGTCGCGAGCGAAGCCGGAATCACCGTCGAACAGCGCCGACACGATCCGCCGGCGCTCGGACCAGTCGAACCCGTCGATCCCGTTCACCCGCTGGCTGATCGTCGCGCTGGTGACGCCGAGATTGTCGGCGAGTTCCGCCTGCGTCGCCGTCGGATGCGCGCGGATCTCCCGGAGAGTCTCGAGTTGCTTCTCGGTGACGTCGGACGGCTCGATCCGCTCGGCGACCGCCTCGGCCGACGGGGATTCGGACTCGCCCGCTCGGTGGTCGCCTACGGTCGCTGACTGCGGCGACTCCTCCTCCGCGTGATCGGTTCCGTCGCCGTCACGTTCCCGTTCGTCCGTCGCCGGAGTTTCCGTCCCAACCGCTCCCTCATTTTCCGTCTCGGCCGCCGTCGCGTTCTCAGTCTCCGTCGTCGCTCCGTCCTCCGGCTCGGCCGACGCCGGATCGCCGTACTCGTTCAGCACCTTCTCGACGATTTCGATGGTCGCGCCGCTGACCGTCTCCGCGAGTTCCTCCATCGTCGCTCCCGGCCGGGATTCGGCGGCGTCGAGGATCTTCTTGTGAACTACCGCTCGAGGGGCGGAGACGCCGTTATCACGCCGCTGGCCGGATGACAAACTCGAGTCACTCATACGTTCTCACTGATTGACACCCACTCAACACACACAACCCCAACTGATGTGTTATAATTTTTTCAAGCTGGACGGACAGACGGGCGATCCTGAACGTCACCGCGGACGGCGTCGTTCACCGGATACCTCGCGTCCAGGGCCGGAGCGGGCGACAGGGGAGAATCGGGTGGCTGTCGCGAACTCGTCGTCTCGCCGACCGGCGGGCGGTCGCGCTCAAGAGTTAACTTCCGCGCCGGTGTAGCCCGTTCCAGCGCCGCCAACGGACCACGGTTCCCCCGCGAACGGCCACTCGAATATGGATCGAGACGTCGGCGTCACGGAGTTGATACGGTCGAACCTTCCCGAGTGGACGGTGCCGCTGTTCGAGGTCGCCGCGTCGTTCGGCGACGAACTGCTCGCGGTCGGCGTCCTCGGCCTGGTCGCCGCCGTCGGCGTCGTCCGCTCGAGCCGCCGAGGCTCGGACCGGATTCTCGAGCATCGGACGGCGTCGCTGCTCGCGATCGTGCTCGGCGGGCTCGCGCTGACGCTCGTCCTGAAGACGGCGTTCGGCTTCTCGCGACCGCCGGCGGAGCTGCAGGCGATCCCCCGCGAGAGCGGCGGCTTCCCGAGCGGACACACGATGGCGGCGACGATCCTCTGGCTGTCGCTCGCGCGCTGGAGCGATCGAGGAAATCCGCGAGCGCGGCTGGTCGTCGCCTCGGCGCTGATCGGACTCGTCGGCTTCTCGCGGCTCGCGCTCGGCGTGCACTACCTCGTCGACGTGGTCGCCTCGGTCGGCTTCGGCGTCGCCTACCTCCTTCTCGCGGAGTCGTTCGCGGGGGCCGACCCCGCCAGGGCGTTCGGATTGGCGGTGGCTCTCGGCGTCGCCGCCGTGCTCGTGACCGGCGGCGCGACCGACGGCTGGCTCGCCTTCGCCGGCTGCGTCGGGGGCGCGACCGCCTGGTGGACGATCAGTCGGCCGACCGTCCGTCGAGCGTGGGCGACGGCGACGCGGTGACATCGTCGACCGTCTCGAGCGTCGTCGCGGTCCGCGGGCGGGTCACCCCTCGTCGCGCTCTCGGTGTTCGACGAGCGCCTCGTCGATCGTCAACTCGCCGGCGGCGACCCGGCGGGCGAGTTCCTCGTCGATCGCGCGATTCGTCTCGCTTCGTTCGCGGGAGCGGTCCTTGATCACCTGCAGTTCGCCCGCCGTCGGCTCGATCTCTCGAGCCTCGACGACCTCGCCCTCGAGGCGGGCGATGTTCACCGCGGCGAGGACGTCCTCCATCCCGCGGGCGCCGGTTCCGAGGTACGGCGTCGTGCCGGTTTCGTCGACGAGTTCGACCCTGACGTCCTCGAGTTCGTTGATCAATCTGGCGCTCTGGAGTCGCGAGCCGTCGCCGATGCGGACGACGGGGTCGGTCGCATCGCTCACCTCCTCCTGGACGACGTCGACGGCGGCTGACAGCGGCACCTGGAACGCCGCGACGACCGTCTCACCCGAAAGCACCGCGATTCCGGGTTTTCGTCCCGGATCGACGCCGACGATCGTTCGACCGGCGTCGCCGCGAACGGTCGTTAGCGCCTGGTCGACGGCGCGGCGCGGCTCCTCGGGCGCTGCGACGACCGTCGGGACGGGGGCGAACGACTCCTCGTCGGACGCCCCGGTGATCACGACGGCGGTTCGGTCCGGCAACTCGTCGTCGGGTTCGACGGTCGTGAACGTGGCACCGCGGTCGCGAAGCTCGCTGACGACCCCGTGGTAGACCTCGAAATCCGACGTGGCGACGACGATCACGCCACGACGTTCGACCCCGAAGTGAATATACTGTTCGTCCCCCGACTCGAGCGTTCGTAGTCGGGTCGAACTCGAGCGTGTCGCGGTCGAATCGGCTCGAGCGTTCGCAGTCGACGAAAACTCCGGACGTTGCGAACGGTTTCGGGGGCTTTTTGCGCGAACGGTTCCAACTGCGACCGTGAACGACGAGCCGATTCCGACCGGCTGTGGGCCGGTCGACGAGTTACTCGGCGGTGGATTCGAGCGGGGTACCGTCACGCAGCTGTACGGCTCGCCGGCCGCCGGCAAGACGAACCTGGCGCTGTCGGCCGCGGTCGAGACCGCCGTCGCCGGTGGGACGGTCGTCTACATCGATACGGAGGGCGTCTCGGTCGATCGGTTCGAACAGCTGCTGTCGGCGCGGGTGGACGGCGAGACGGACGCCCGAACGCGGACGCTCGAGGCGACCGAACCCGACGGAGACCGCGACGGCTCGGCAGATCCGGCCGCGGACGTCGAGTCGATCGCCTCCAGGATCGTCATCGAGGACGCGCTCGACTTCGACGAGCAGGCCGAGGCGGTCCGCGACGTCGAGGACTTCGCCGAGCGGGCGGATCTGGTCGTCGTCGACAGCGCGACCGGCTTCTACCGACTCGAGCGAACGGCCGACGGCGACGGCGGCGAAGCGCTCCGGCGGGTGACCCGGCAGGTGACACACCTGCTTTCGCTCGCCCGTAAACACGACCTGGCGGTCGTCCTGACCAACCAGGTGTTTTCCGATCCGGACTCCGATCGAACGCGCGGGCTCGGCGGGAACACCCTCGAGCACTGGACCGGCGTCGTCCTTCGCCTCGAGCGGTTTCGCGGCGGCAACCGACGGGCGACGCTCGAGAAACACCGGTCGAAGCCGGCCGGCGAGTCCGCCCAGTTCCGGATCACGGATTCGGGGGTCGAAGGCGGCGACGACCGGTTGTGAGGGAAAGATCGCACCGGAGCCGTTCGGCGACGAACCGACGGGACGGATCGATCCGAAAAATCGAGGGTTCGATCCCCGGTCAGCGTGTGGATTTGGCCAGTCTATTTCGCGCGAACGTTCACAGCTCGTTGAGCTTTCGCAGGAGCTGTCCGCGGTACTCCTCGTCGCTCGTGACTCCCTTGACCTCGAGGACGTTGCGCTCGAGTTTGTCGAGGGCGACGCGGAAGGCGTTCTCCGCGCCGTAGCCCTCTCCGGTGCCGGCGACCTGTCCCTTGTTGGTGCGCAGACGGATCTGACAGTGGATCAGCGGCGTTCCGCGCAGTTTCTCCTTGTGTTCTTTGAACCGGACGTGGGCGTGGAGCACCTGCATCTCGGCGTACTTGTCGGAGACCTCCGTGATGCTCTGGACGATCCCCTCTCGAGTGATCGTATCGAGAAGCGAGATGTTCGTGATCTGGACGTCCATGTGCTCTTGCTCGGTGAACGTCAGCGCGCGCAGGACGTCGGTTTTCGTGACGACGCCGATGACGATCCGATCGTCGTCGTCGGGCGTGACCATCAGCCCGCCGTAATCGAGCTCGAGCATCGTTTCGACGGCCTCCTCGGCGGTAGCGTCGAGTCTCGTCGTCTCCACCGGACTGTTCATGATGTCGTAGACGGGAACGTCGAGCATTCGCTCGTTGTCGCCGACCCGGTCGCCGGTGGTCATGCGTTCGTTCTCCCGGATGACGAAGTCGGCGATGTCGTGGGTCGTCACGACGCCGGTGAGGTAGTCGTTCTCGTTGAGAACCGGTATTCGGGAGATGCCGTGTTCGCGAAGGTTGTTGATCGCCTTTCCGATCCCGTCGTCCTCGCGGATCGTCACCGGATCGGCCGAGTAGACGTCCTCGACCGTGAGCGCGTCGAGATTCTCGAGGACCGCCTCGAGGAGGGCGTCGCTGCTGATCACCCCCCAGAGATCGCCGTTCTCGAAGACGGGTGCCATCTTCGCGTTGCTTTCGATCAGTACCCGGGCGGTTTCCCGAACGTCCTCGTCGCGACCGACTCGCGGTGCCGGGGCGCTCCGGCTCGGCTTGATCAGCGCCGCCACCTTCGCGTCGTCCTCGACGTGTGACTGGAGAACCTCTCGCTCGCTGATGACGCCCTCGTACTCCCCGTCGTCCGTGACGATAATTCCCTTGGGGTTGCCGTTCTCGAAGGTCGAACGGACCTTCCCCATGCGCGTGCCAACGTCCACTTCGATGTAGTCCTGGGTGGCGATATCAGCGATATTCATCGTTGTAGACGGATGTACTCCCGCGAGGGTTTTGAAGATACTGCCTGTTCCCGTTCGCTCGTGCCAACGATTTTGCCTTTCGCCGGCGTACGTCGGGGTATGCGAGTCGACATCAGCGTCCTCGGACGATACACCTACCTCGCAACGGAGCTGTTCTGGGGTGCCGTCGCCGCACTGTTGCTCCGGCGGGCGGGCGCGCTTCGGAAAGCCGCCGTGACGATCGCCGCGCTGTATCCGATCGCGTACGTCTGGGACCGCTACACCCTCGCAGTCGGCGTTTTCGACATCAAGCTCCGCACCGGTATCGACGTCGCCGGCATTCCGCTCGAGGAGCACCTGTTCATGGCCGTCGTCCCTGGACTCGTCCTCGGCGTCCACGAGACCATCTACGGGGACCGAGAGGAGCGGACGCGTTGACAGAGCGCGTGGAAATCGACTCGAGCACGTTCGGGGAGAGCAGGTCACCCGTTCCACCTCGCGGCGGCGGTTCGTCCGGTTCTCTCCCGTCCGAACCGTCCTCGATCGATTGCTCTCCCGTCCGAGCCGTCTCCGTCCATTTCTCCCCCGTCCGCGCCGTTTCCCCTCGAGTCGACGATCCGTCGTCCGCTCGCGACCGTGCCGAACCGTCCGGGAGCTGTGACAGTCCCGTCTCGTCACCTGTATCAGCCGCTGCAACCGATCCAGACCGTCTTATCCGGGGCCGATGACTCGAGAGACGATGGGACGAGGGCCGCCGACGGACCGACGGCGAGAGGGTCGCGGCTCGAGGGGAGTTGGGATCGTTCGAGCGGTGATCCGGCTGATCGTCGCGGCGGGACTGGTGACCGCGCTCGCGTTCGGCGCGGTGACGCTTGCGCCGACGTTTCTCGAGACGGTCGAGGACGTCGACGGCGTCGCGCCGCTGGATCGACCGGAGCCGAGTTCGGAGCCGCCGCCGGCCGGCGAACGCGACCCGGCCGTCTCCGATCCCGGCGATCCGGGAATCTCGAGCTACGAGACCGACGTCGAGGAAGTTACGTCCGACGCGGTCGAGGACTTCGTCCACGCCGAGGTGAACGACCGACGGGCCGACCACGGCCTCGAGCCCCTCGAGTGGGACGGCACGGTCGCCTCCGTCGCCCGGGCCCACAGCGTCGACATGGCCGAGCGAGACTACTTCGCTCACGTGAACCCGGACGACGAGGGTCCGTTCGATCGGTTCTCCGACGTCGACGGCTACTGTCGGGGCTACGGCGAGAACATCGCGCTGACGTGGCTCGATAGGCCGGTCGAACAGCCGGGCGACGGTGACGTCCGGGAGTACTACACCGCGGAAGGCGTCGCGGAGGGGCTCGTCGACCAGTGGATGAACTCGACGTCCCACCGCGAGGCCATCCTCGACGAACACGGCGGTCCCGCCTGGGACCGCGGCGGCGTCGGCGTCTACATCGACGACGACGGTGCGGTGTACGCGTCGCACAACTTCTGTCACGATCGGTGACGACGCCTCGAGCCGGTCGGTGATAGGAACGCGGCGACCCGACACGGTCATTGACGACGCCTCGAGCCGCCGATACGACTCCTCGAGCCGATACGTTCCGTGACGCGAGCCTCGAGACACCGGTGCGACGTTCGAGCCGTCGCGTTCGATTCCGTCGCCGGTTCGGAATCTGTGGTTCGGTAACAGATACTTGAGTTGCGCCGCCGTCTTGTCCGTATGGACGCGAAGGCGGGGCTGTTCGCGATCTATCGGACCGCGAGTGACCGCGACGTCACATTTTTGGCCGCCGGTTTCGCCTACTACGCGTTCGTCTCGCTGGTCCCGATGGTCCTGCTCGCGCTCGTCGTCGGCTCGCTGCTGGGCGGAGAAGCGGTCGCACAGCGGCTGATCCTCGTCGCCGGCGACTTCCTCCCGGAGGCCGGCGAAGACCTGGTCGTGGAGGCGCTAACCACGGAAGCCGGTCGGACGGAGGCGACCGTCGTCGCGCTCGGCGTCGCCGCGTGGGGCGCGCTCAAGGTGTTTCGCGGACTCAGCCGGGCGTTCGACGTCGTCTACGACGAGGTCGCCGAGGAGTCGTTCCTCGAGGAGGTCGTAAACGGGCTGGTCGTCATCCTCACCGGTACCGGCGCACTCGCGCTGATGATCGGACTCGGGACCGTCCTGGGGCTCGTCGCCGGCGTCGTGCCGTTCGCGTGGACGCTGAGCTGGCTCGCCCTGTTCGTCGGGCTCGTCCTCGTCTTCGTTCCGATCTACTACGTCCTCCCGCCGATTTCGGTCGATCTCCGCGAGGTGCTTCCGGGTGCGGTCTTCACCGCCGTCGGCTGGACGATCCTGCAGGCCGGCTTCCAGCTCTACGCGGCCAACGCCGGCCGGTACCAGGCCTACGGTGCCGTCGGAGTCGTCCTGTTGTTCGTCACCTGGCTCTACTTCGCCGGGATCATCATCCTGCTGGGAGCCGTCGTCAACGTCGTTCGATCGCGCCCGGCACTCGCGGCGTGATCTCGCGCGTGCACCCGTCCGGGTGGGAAAAGGCTATAGCGCCCGAGCGGACAGGCACCCACGATGAGCGACGAGCACTCGTCACGTCCCGCCGGAACCGGCGGAGACGAGCCAGCCGGTGGCTCCGACGACGACCGGGACGCCGATAACGACGGCACGGACGACGATTCGGACGCCGGCAGCCTCGAGCCCGGCGGCGGCCCACGTCGCGTCGTCTCGGACCAGAGCGTCGACGACATTCTCGCGTCGCTCGAGTCGACCAAAGGAGCGAGCGCGGACGAACCCGACCCGTCGTCGAACGAGTCCAGCAGTTCGTCCGCTCGCGACGGGTCGGCCGACGGCGAGTCGATCGGAGGGGAGATCGGTCGCGACTCCAGTCGGGATTCGTCCTCCGTCCTCGATCCGGACGCATCCGCCGTCGAGCGGTCGCCCGGCGACGATCTCGAGGCGCGCATCGAGCGCGGGCAGGTGACCGGCGCCGACGTCCGGGCGGCCGAGGCCGGCGACGGCCGCGAGTCGACCCCCGATATCGACGAGATCGACCTCTCGATGGACGATCTCGAGGCGACGGACGCCGGAGACGGAGCGACCGAGGGGACGGACGCGATCGCTCCGTCGGATGCGACCACGGACGACGAGCCCGGAATGACCCCCTCGAGCGACTCCGTCGAACGGCCGGACGACGAGCGCACGACAGCTGGACGGGCGGACGAGAAACACGCCCCCGGACGGGAGAGCGACGAACGAACCGGGCTGTTCGGACGGCTCCTGCGCCTTTTCTCGCGATAAGCACGCTTCCCGCGCGATCAGCTGACCAGCGTGATCAGGACGAACAGCGTCGCGATCGAGACCAGGGTGGTGGCGAAGACGTTCAGCGACGCGAACTCCCGGTCGCCGCCGAGTTTGGCCGCGAACACGTACGTCGAGACGGCCGTCGGGGTGCCGAGCATCACGACGCTGGCGGTGAACGTGGCCGAGTCGACCGCGAGCGCCGAGAAGACGAGCCACGCGAGGATCGGCATGCCGACGATCTTGAGCCCGACGACCGTGGAGACGGCACCGACGTCGATCGTAGACGCCTGGATCTGCAGCGACGCGCCGACGCAAAGCAGCGCGACCGGCAGCGCGAGCGCGCCGAGGGCGTCGAGACCGGTGGCGATCGCCGCCGGGATGCTCACGCCGGTCGAGCCGACGGCGAGACCGACCACCAGCGCCGCCAGGACGGGATTTCTCGCCAGGCCGCGCAGTTCGTCGCCCAGCGCCGCGTCGGCCCCGTTGAGCGTCGACAGGACGACGATCGTCAGCGGCAGCTGCGTCAGCGTCACGACGCCGAGGACGACGCTGGCGATGGCCGTCACCCGCGCGTCGAACGTCGCGGCCACGAGCGGAAGCCCCAGATAGCCGAGATTGGAGTGATACGACTGCACCATCGCCACGCTCGAGCGAGCGGACGTGGTGCCGTTTCGGTGAACGAGCCAGGAGAGGCCGGCCGTCGCGAACAGCACGACGAGCAGTCCACCGACCAGCGCGGGCGAGAGGAGATCAGCGACGTTCTGGTCGTACGTCGAGACGAAGATGAGCGCTGGGAGCGCGACGTAGTAGGCCACGGCGTTGAGCCCCGCCGTCCGTCGCCGGTCGAGCACGCCGCCCGCGCGGAGACCGGTTCCGACCAGCAACAGCGCGAGCAGCGCAAGCAGCCGACCCAGAAGCTCCATACCCACCTCGAGTCGACTCGGAGGTTTTACCGTTCGGTTTCCGCGCGGTCGCGACGACGCCACTCGAGGCCGTTCACCGACGGGTCGAGGCGGTCGAGGCGTGCCGGATCGTCACGGATCGGCGTCGTTCGCGAAAAAAGCGCGTTACGGGAGCGGTTCCCTCGCGGACCGACGCGCCGCTCGAGCCTCGTCCGACGCTCGGCGGATCGCCCGCCGGTGGTCGTCCCACGTCGCGTAGGGCGAGACGGGGGTGCTCCCGACCGGTATCCCGGCAGAACTATGCTTGTTAGTACCACGCATAGTAAAGAGACGTACGCCACCCACGATACTGAACGGTTGCGACGATTCGCCAGTAAATCACAGTTTCGGACAGTGTTTTTGGATGCGTGATGGTTTTTCTCGGAAAGCGGCGTCGTTTGCCGTGTCGAAATCGAGTCCGGATGAAACGCGGATCGGGCGATCGATCCGGACGTCAACCGGTCCGCGAATCGTCGACCGCGACTCGAGGAAGCTCGATCGTCTCCCGGTGTCTTCCGTGATTCGACGGACGGTCAACTCGAGGCGCTGCGCTCTTCGAGTGTGTTCCGTCGAAGATGAGGTGAGCCAGATTGCACTCCGCTCGAGAATCTGGGCCTTCGGCGCGGAAACTCGGTCTCGTTCAAACTGCGTAACGTCGCGAGTTTGCTGTCGCAGCAAAAGTAGGCGGATGACAGATCTGAACCTCGCCGAGACGTTCCGGGTCGCTCACTTCGTTCGCTTCCCGGGCTGCGACTCGTCTGGTTCAAATCTGCTCAACGTCACGATCCCGTCGCTCACGGGTTTGTTCGTGACAGAACGAGTGGGTTGGGGCAGATTTGAACCAACGGAAGACGTTCTTGCTCGCTCGCTTCGCTCGCTGTGCGAGCTGCGACTTCCTGGGTTCAAAATCTTCCCGTCCCAATTTCTGACGGAACGACGACTCGCTCCGCTCGTCGATTTGTTCCGTCAGAAATGGGTTGGGGCAGATTTGAACTGCCGGCCTCCTCCATGTCAAGGAGGTGTCATAACCAGACTAGACCACCAACCCGCCTGGCTCGCGGCGCGGCGCCACGTTGTGTGCACTCGGTGGTAGCCCGCCACCGTAATTGAAGGTTTCGAATCGGTTGCAGCACGCGGGTAGACACCACGGCACCTCCGATACGCTTAACTTGATGCACTCATTTGGACATTGTAAGACAACTACGTACATTGGTGAGCACTATGCAGGAGTACGTCGAACGAGTGACGGACGGGAACGATCTGACGCAATCGGACGCTCGAGCGGCCTCGTCGGCCGTTTTCGAGGAGGCGACGCCGGCACAGATCGGCGCGCTGCTGGCGGGGTTGCGCGCGAAAGGAGAGACGGAAGCCGAGATCGCCGGCTTCGCGGAAGGGATGCGAGAGGCCGCGCGGACGATCTCGCCCGACCGCGAGCCGCTGGTCGACACCTGCGGAACCGGCGGGGACGACTACGACACGATCAACGTCTCGACCACCAGCGCGATCGTCGCCGCCGGGGCGGGCGTTCCGGTCGCGAAACACGGGAACTACTCGGTCTCCTCGTCTTCTGGCAGCGCGGACGTCCTGGAGGAAGTGGGCGTCAACGTCGAGGCCGAGCCGCCGGCCGTCGAGGAGGCGATCGAGCGCGACGGCATCGGCTTCATGCTCGCGCCGGTGTTTCACCCGGCGATGAAGGCCGTCATCGGCCCCCGAAGAGAGCTCGGAATGCGGACGATCTTCAACGTACTCGGCCCGCTGACGAACCCGGCCGGGGCGAACGCGCAGGTCGTCGGCGTCTACGACCCCGACCTCGTTTCCGTCCTCGCTGACGCGCTCGCTCGAATGGACGTCGAGCGAGCGCTGGTCGTCCACGGTTCGGGGACGGACGAGATCGCCATCCACGGCGAGACGACCGTAGCCGAAGTCACCGGTGCCGAGGTCGAACAGTACGTCCTCGAGCCGGCCGACCTCGGTCTCGACTCCCACTCGATCGGGGACATCGCGGGCGGCTCTCCCGAGGAAAACGCCGCCGACATGCGCGGAATCGTCGCGGGCGACGTGGCGGGTGCGAAACGCGACGTCATCCTCGCGAACGCCGGCGCTGCGATCTACGTCGCCGGCGAAGCCCCCTCGATCGAGGAGGGAGCGGCGCTGGCCGCCGAGGCGATCGACGTCGGCGACGCGGCCGCGAAACTCGAGGACCTCCGGCGCGTCGCGCCCGAACTGGAGGGACGATGACGCGTGTGAAAATCTGTGGACTCACCACCGAAGCGGACCTCGAGATAGCCGTCGACGCCGGCGCGGACGCCGTCGGCGTCATCGCGGACGTCCCGGTCGACACGCCGCGCGACGTGTCGACCGACCGCGCGGCGACGTTAGTCGCGAGCGCGCCGCCGTTCGTAACCACCGTCCTCGTCACGATGGCGCGCTCGTCCGATCCCGACCGAATCACCGACCTCGTCTCGGCGGTCGAGCCCGACGTCCTCCAGCTCCACGGCGTCCTCGAACTCGACGATCCCGACGACCTCGCCGCGCGCATCGACCGTGAGTTCGTCGCGGCGATCGACGCCGACGAGGTGACCGAGGCCGCCCGATTCGACGACCTCGTCGACGCCTTTCTCGTCGACACGCCCGCTGCCGACGGCGGCGGCGGGACGGGCCGAACGCACGACTGGGACCGAACCCGGGCGGCCGCCGACTCCCTCGAGTCGCCGACGATTCTGGCCGGCGGACTGACGCCGGAGAACGTCGCCGAGGCCGTTCGAACGGTCGAGCCGTTCGCCGTCGACGTCGCCAGCGGCGTCGAAGCGACGGGCGGCGTCAAAGACGACGACGCGGTGCGGTCGTTCGTCGCACGCGCCAAAGCCGCCAGATCGGCGGAACCGATTCCGTGACTACAATGAACGAATCCGAGCAACCACCGACGGAGACGGACTCGAACGAGCGAACGGAACGGTTCGAAGGGGCGTCGACGGTCGATGTCGACCGCGAATCGTTTCGCGAAGGCGCGGCGGGCGAGCGGCCGGTCGTCGTCCGGGTCGCCGCGACGCTCGATTGCGAGACGACCCCGCTCGCGGCGTACGCCGCCCTCACCGGCCGCTCGTCGGAGAGCAACCGCGACCGGTCGCCGTACGCGTTCCTGCTCGAGAGCGCGGAGAAGACCGCCTCGAGCGATCCCGACGGCGCGTTTCGGCCGAGTTCGGCCGGGGCCGAACGCCACGCTCGCTACTCCTACGTCGGGTACGATCCGGCGGCCGTCGTCACGGTCGGTCCTGACGGAACGACCGTCGACGCACTCTCCGATCGAGCGCCCCTCGAGTCGATCGACGTCGACGAATCGGGCGACGTCGTCGACGCGCTTCGGGCCGCCATGCCCGACGTTCGACTGGCGAACTTTCCCGACCGCGACCGCCAGCACCTCGAGGGCGGACTCGTCGGATTTCTCGCCTACGACGCCGTCTACGACCTCTGGCTCGAGGAGGTCGGCGTCGAGCGTCCCGAGTCGCGCTTTCCCGACGCGCAGTTCGTCCTGACGACGAAGACGCTCGCGTTCGACGAACGCGACGGGACGGTGTCGCTCGTCTGCACGCCGATCCTCTCGGCGGACGACGATGCCGACGCGGTGTACGACGAGGTCCTCGCGGAGGTCGAATCGGTCGAACGCACCCTCCACGGGGCGAGTCGGCCGGAGACGAACGGCTTCGTGCGCGAGGCCGAGACGGCGGGTCCGCGAGCCGACTACGAGGAGAGCGTCAGGCGGGCGAAAGAGCACGTCCTCGACGGCGACATCTACCAGGGGGTCGTCTCCCGAAAGCGGGAGCTGTACGGCGACGTCGATCCGCTCGGCCTCTACGAGGCGATGCGCGAGGTGAACCCCTCGCCGTACATGTACCTGCTCGAGCACGACGATCTGACCGTCGTCGGAGCCAGCCCGGAGACGCTGATCTCCGTCCGCGGACGCGAGGTCATGTCGAACCCGATCGCCGGCACCTGCGACCGCGGGACGAGTCCCGTCGAGGATCGTCGCCTCGCGGGAGAGATGCTCGCGGACGGGAAAGAGCGAGCCGAGCACACGATGCTGGTCGACCTCGCGAGAAACGACGTTCGCCGCGTCTCGGAGGCCGGCACGGTCCGCGTCGACGAGTTCATGAACGTCCTCAAGTACAGCCACGTCCAGCACATCGAGTCGACGGTGACGGGACGGCTCGCGGCCGACGCCGACGCGTTCGACGCCACGCGCGCGTCGTTCCCGGCCGGGACGCTCTCCGGTGCGCCGAAGATCCGCGCGATGGAGATCATCGACGAACTCGAGTCCGAACCCCGCGGCCTCTACGGCGGCGGCGTCGGCTACTACTCCTGGACCGGCGACGCCGACTTCGCGATCGTCATTCGGACGGCGACGGTAGAGAAGAGCACTGTGGCACCCACCGCCAAACCGGGAGCGGAGACCGACGATCGGCGAGCAGACGGCGACTGCGACCGGATCACCGTCCAGGCCGGCGCCGGACTCGTCGCCGACAGCGACCCGACCGCGGAGTACGAGGAGACCGAAAAGAAGATGGGCGGCGTCCTGGCGGCGCTCGAGCGGATCGAGCGGACGGACGGCGGCGAAATCGAGGAGTCGTCCGAGTCGGGAGATCGCGATTTAGACGGCGGGGACGATCGCAGTGACGGAGAGGACGACCTCGAGACGACGCCGGAGGTGAGTCGATGAGCGGGCGACCGGCGAACGAACCGACGAGCGAACGATCGGTCGCCGAACCCGGAGGTGACGCGGAGCCGATCCGCGTCCTGTTCGTCGACAACTACGACTCCTTTACGTACAACCTCGTGGAGTACGTCAGCCAGCTTCCCGGAACCGAAACCGAGGTGGTGAAGAACACGGCCTCGCTCGAGGCGATCCGCGCGGCCGATCCCGACGCGATCGTCATCAGTCCGGGACCGGGCCACCCGAAGCACGACCGCGACGTCGGCGTCACGATGGACGTGCTGCGCGAGCTCAGTCCCGACGTCCCCACGCTCGGCGTCTGTCTTGGGCTCGAGGCGGCCGTCTACGAGTACGGCGGCACGATCGGGCGAGCGCCGGAGCCGATCCACGGCAAGGCGTCGTCGGTCGACCACGACGGCGAGGGCGTCTTCGCCGGCCTGGCACAGGGCTTTCGCGCGGGGCGGTACCACTCGCTCGTCGCGACCGAGGTCCCGGACTGTTTCGCGGTGACGGCGACGGCAGACCACGACGGCACGGAACTGGTCATGGGCGTCCGCCACCGCGAACACCCCATCGAAGCCGTCCAGTTCCATCCGGAGAGCGTGCTCACTGCGGTCGGTCACGACGTGATAGAGAACTTCCTCGAGTCGGTGCGCGGATGAGCGACGACGGGACCGAACCCGCCGCTCGTTCGTCCCGGTGAATCGATCCGATCTAGAACGGCAAGCCGACGAATCCGGTCGCATAAAGCGCCGCGAGGACGACGGCGGCGACGATTCCGACCCGAATCGCGAGTTTGATCGCGATCTTGATCGCGACGACGACGACGGCGAACGCGGCCAGCGCTGCGAGGGCGAGCAGGATCGTTCCCGAGGACAGTGGATCGAGCATACCTGGCCCCTCGTAGCGAACCGACGTAATCTTTCTGGATGTCGTGACTGACGGGTTCGGTGAGAGGTCGAACCGGAACGCGAGCCGGTGTGAAAGAGAAAATCGACGGACTGCGCTGAGTCCGGCGGCCGAGGGCCGTCCACTTTCACGGTCCTCTGAAAATCGTTAAGACCATCCGCCTCGTACGGTCTAACAGAGAGGAACGCGGCCCGCTCGCGGGCCGCCGTTCGCCGAACAGGAGACGCCACAGAGCCATCTTTGAAACCGAATTTGGTGTAGTACAAGAAAAATAGGACAGATAGAACAGCTTTATGAGGAATGAATGAATACCAGACCTTCGTCACGAATGATGAGAGTCAGGTCCACTACGCGCGCCAGAATCGACGTACGACGGCGGAATCAGACTGACGGAGGGCGCGCATGAGCGAACGCGACCTCTCCGCGGCGGAGCTGACGCTTCCAATCAAGCGCACCGAGGGTGAGACGCTGGAGGAGCGACTGACTGCCAACGCCTACCACAACATCCTTCCCGCGCGGTATCTCCGCAAGGACGCGGACGGCGAACTCGTCGAGGAACAGGAGGACCTCTTCGAGCGCGTCGGCAAGAACATCGCGCTGGCCGAGGCCGTCTACGAGGCCGAAAAGCACGACCTCGAGATCACGGTCACTCCCGATCAGCTCAAGCCGGACCATCCCCGCCGAGACGAACTCGCAGCGGAGGTCTTCGGAGCGGGTGTCACGGCGGATGACGGCGAAGCGGAGACGACTCTCACCGAGCACAACGTCAACAAGTTCGCCTACGAAACGATCGTTCCCGAACTTCCCGAGGAGGTCCGCGATCACGTCGAGGACGTCTCGGAGACGTTCGTCGAGGGGATGGAGACGCTGTCGTTCATGCCGAACTCGCCCACCCTGATGAACGCGGGCGACGAACTCCAGCAGCTCTCGGCGTGTTTCGTCATGAGTCCCGACGACGACCTCTCGGACATTCACGAAACCGCGAAAAAAGCGGCGGAAGTCTTCCAGTCCGGCGGCGGCGTCGGCTACGGCTTCTGGCAACTGCGTCCCTACGGCGACTCTGTCGGTTCGACGGGCGGCATCGCCTCCGGTCCGATCACCTTCATGCGGACCTACGACCAGCTCTGTGAGACCATCGCACAGGGAGGCACCCGACGCGGTGCCCAGATGGGCATCATGCGCGTCTCCCATCCCGACGTCATCGAGTTCATCCACGCGAAGAACAAGGACGTCTCGCTGGCGCACACGCTCCGGCTGAACGACCCCGACGACTACACCTACACCACCTTCTCCGAAGCGCTCGAGGAAGCGCGCGAGCTGATCGACGAGGACGGGCGCGTTCCCAAGCACCTCCGAAACGCCGTCGAGGGCCACCTCTCGAATTTCAACATCTCCGTCGGCGTCACCGACGCGTTCATGGAGGCGCTCCAGAACGGCGAGGAGTACACGTTCACCAACCCGCGAACCGACGAACCGCATATCGCCACCGAAGAGACCAAGGAGATGTACAGCCGCTACGACCTCGGCGAGCACGTCGAAGTCGGTGAGGAGCTGTCGATCCCCGCCGAACTCGTCTGGGAGCGCATCGTCGAGGGCGCACACGAAAACGGCGAACCCGGCGTCATCTATCTCGAGCGAGTGAACAAGGAACACTCCTTCGACGTCGAAGAAGAATCCGATCATAGAATCCTTGCAACAAACCCCTGCGGCGAACAGCCGCTCGAGGAACACGAGGCCTGTAATCTCGGTCACATCAACCTCTCGACGGTCGCGGACTTCGACGCGCCGGACTGGCGCGTCTGGTCCGACGAACACGGCGACGAGTACGACTCCCACGAAGCCGCCATCGAGGCCTTCCTCGAGGAGGCAATCGACTACGAAGAGTTCGACGAACGCATCGAGTACGGCACGCGCTTCCTCGAGAACGTCGTCACGATGTCCGATTTCCCCGTCGAGGAGATCGAGCGGACGGTCAGGGACATGCGCAAGATCGGCCTCGGCATCATGGGGCTCGCACAGCTGTACATCCAGCTTGGCATCAAGTACGGCAGCGAGGAGGGCAACGAGGTCGCCCGCCAGCTGATGACCCACATCAACCACGGCGCGAAAGCGACGAGTCACGAACTCGCCAGAGAACGCGGCTCGTTCAACGATTGGGAGGACTCGAAGTACGCCGACCCGACCGAGTACCGCGAGTGGTTCGAACACCAGACCGGCGAGGACGCCGACGACTGGGCCGAGGGCTTCCCCATCCGCAACCACAACGTGACGACCATCGCGCCGACCGGGACCACCTCGATGGTCGGCAACACAACCGGCGGCTGCGAACCCATCTACAACGTCGCCTACTACAAGAACGTCACCGACGACGTCCAGGGCGACGAGATGCTCGTCGAGTTCGACGACTACTTCCTGCGGGTGCTCGAGGCCAACGACATCGACGTCGACGCCGTCAAAGAGGAGGCCCAAGAGCAGATGGCCACGAACCAGTTCGAGGGCGTCGAGGGGCTCTCGACGGTGCCGAACTCGATCGGTGAACTGTTCGTCATCACGAGCGACCTCTCGGCGAAACAGCACGCCGCCGTCCAGTGTGCCTGCCAGGAGGGCGTCGACTCCGCTATCTCGAAGACGGTCAACGCGCCCAACGACTCCTCGCTCGAGGACGCAAAGGACGTCTTCGAGTGGGTGTACGAACACGGCGGCAAGGGCGTCACCTACTACCGCGACGGCACCCGCTCGAAGCAGGTGCTGACCACGCGCGCGGACAACGCCGACTTCGCCGACGAAACCGAAGCCGCGGCGGCGCTGGTCGAACAGATCGACGAGATCTTCGGCGGCCTCGCGGCCTTCCTCGAGAGCGAGGACGTCCGCGACGTGCTCGAGGAAGACGTCGACTCGCTGGTCGGCGACGGTCCGGTCGAGGTCGACTTCACGGAAAAGCGCGACCGTCCCGACGCGCTCCAGGGCGTCAGCCAGCGCATCGACACCGGCTACGGCAAGGTGTACGTGACGATCAACGAGGATCCCGAGACCGGCCAGCCGTTCGAGCTGTTCGCGAACATCGGCCACTCCGGCGGGTTCACCAACTCCTTCACCGAGGCGCTCGCCAAGGTCATCTCGACCTCGCTGCGGTCGGGCGTCGATCCCGAGGAGATCGTCGACGAACTCTGTGGAACTCGTTCACCGAAGGTCGCCTGGGACAAAGGCGAGCAGATCCAGTCGATCCCCGACGCCATCGGCACCGCGATGCGCCGATACCTCGCCGACGAGATTGACAAACCGTACCCGACCCAGCAGACCCTCGAGGAGTCGGCAGACGCCGGCGAGATCGAGTACGACGGACCCCAGACCGACGGCGGCGCTGCTGCGGTCGAAGGAGGGAACGCGGGACCGCGTGAGAGCGTCGACGACGACGCGACCCAGGACCTGATCGACGCCGGCGAGTCCCCCGAGTGTCCCGAGTGCGGCGCGCTGTCGCTGTACTTCTCCGAAGGCTGCAAGACCTGCGAGTCCTGCGGCTGGAGCGAGTGCTGAGGTCGGTCGACGACGGGCGCACGTGTTCGATCGTTCCGGTCGGCACCACCACACTTAGCACCGCTCGCGCGAAACGAGCGGATATGGCACCGAACGGTGGCGGGGACGGCTCGAGCGAGCTACCGAGTGCGAGTTCCGCCTCGCCGGACGACGGCTCGTCCGCACCGGCCTGTCCGCACTGTCAGGCGCCGCTGTACAAGCGCCACTGCAAGTACGTCTGTCCACAACACGGCGTCGTCATCGACTGCAGCGATCCGTTTCGGTGATCGATTTCTCTCGGCTGTGCTCGTCTCGCGGCTCGCCGCTCGCTACGTGTCGACGGAGCGAGGCGGCTCGTTCGCGTGACGACGCGACCGGATCGTGCGGTAGGCGGGACCGGCGAGCAACAGCGCGGCCGCGAGCCCGCAAGCGACTCCCAGCGCGAGACCCAGTTCGCCGAGTCCGCCGGCCGTGACGGTCGCCGCGGACGCCCCGACGACCACCGCCGCGACCGTCCACGGCAGTTCGCCGACGACCGTTCCGGCCACGAAGTGACGGAGTTTGATCCCGCTCACCGCCGCCGCACACGTCGAGACGTCCGACGGAATCGGGACGAGCCGAGACGCCACGACGCCGCGTATCGGCCCCGCCGTCCGGTAGTATCGCGCGACGCCGTCTCCCAGCCGCTCGAGCGGATTTCGACCGGCCGCGTCGCCGTCGGTTTCACAGCGGCGAGCGCCGTCGGTCGCGGCGAACCTGCGGGCGACGAGAAAGACCGGCACGACGCTCGCCACGACGCCGACGAGCGCGACCGGTACGCCGAGTGCGACGCCGTATCCGTAGCCGACGACGACGGCGAGGGGCGTCGTCGGCCAGGCGAACAGCGGTCGAACGAGGTAGAGTCCGGCGACGACGACGCCGAACACGAGCGGATCGCCCGCGAGCGACTCGAACGAACCGAAAGCCGCTTCGGGGGAGACGAGCAATCCGGCGGCGACGACCGCGGCCACCGCGACCGCCCCGCCGATCGCTCGCGTCGAGGCGGACCGGGCAGGCGAAACCGACATCGCCCCGAGTTTTTCCTCGAGTGCCGAAGCTTTTGTGTCTCGCTCCCGGACCGGCACAACGTTTATTCGTTCCGGGCGGACAGCACCTATCGATGGGGAGAGAGGACACTGCCGGTCCCAGCGGTGGCGACGAGCGGGTCGAACTCGGACTCGCGCTGCTCAAACGCCTCGAGCACGAGTCGCTCTCGCTGGCCGACGTCGTCGACCGCATCGAGACGGTCACGTCCGATCCGACGGTGACGCGGACGATACTCGACGAGGCCGAACTTCGCGGTATCATCGAGCGAGAGGACGGGATCGTCCGTCCGAAGAGCCGACAGTACGTCCGCTTCGGCGAAGAAGTGATCACGAAAGAGGGGGAGTTCTCCTGTCGACGCTGTGGCTCCGGTCTCTCGACGGGGTACTTCATCGACCTGGACGCGGGAGAACTGGGGCCGTTCGGGTCCTCGTGTATCCGAAAAGTGACTGGACGCGAGTGAGTTCTCGGACGGCGCTCGAGAGCCGTCCTATCGTCCCTGCTTGAGCTCCGCGATCAGCTGTTCGATCGTCCGCTGTTGTTGCTCGAGGAGGTCGTTCTGGCGCTCGACCGCGTCCTCGAGCGTCGCGACGCGCTCGAGGAGTTCGGATTCGAGGTCGGCGTCGGGGGCCGACTCCGCGGCCGGATCGGGATCGGGCGACGATCGCTCGATGGAACCGGCCGACGACTCTTCGAAGACGTCGCCGGTCTCGACGGGGGTTCGCTGTCTCGTCTCGCCCGCGCTCGATGTCGGGACTGATTCTGGTTCCGTTCGCTCGGAACCGTCTCGAGCGTCGTCGGCCGACGGCCGCTGGTGTGCGTCGATCGAGTCGGGAATCGCCGACTCGGCGGCGGCCGACGCCTCGGTCTCGGCGCGTTCCCGTTCGTCCGGTTCCGCCGGCTCGGTGTCGAGCGGATCGACGCCGTCGCCGAAGTCCATCGACGGCGCGGGACCGTCGTCGGTCGGCTCGTCCTCGCCGACTCTCTCGTTGAGTTCGGCCAGCGAATCCACGTCGTGGTACTCGAACAGCGCACGTTCGAGTCGTTCGCGAAGGTCGTTCGCTTCCTCGTTGGGCGCTTTGATTCGCTGGGGACGACCGTCGGCCGTAAGAACGATCTGGGTCGCGACGCTCCCGTCTTCGAACGCGAGGTTCGTCACGTCGCCGAAGTGGTACTCCTCGTAATCCTCGTCCCAGACCGCACCGCCGATGTGTTTGACCAGCCGCTCGCTGGTGATGATCAGCGTCAGTTCGCTGAATCGGTAGGTCTGGACGACGGTCTCGCCCGGCTCGGTGATGTCGTTGCCGTTCAGCACGCCGGCGAGCACCGGGTGTAACGCCGCGTCGGTTTTTCCGGCGGGAACCGAGAACTCGCGGCTGCCGTCGAGGGCGTACTCGAGGGTGAACTTGGTCTTTCGTCGCCCCTCCGAGAGGGTGAGTCGGTCCGCGTCGTGGGGGAATTCGTCGACCGATTCGTCGCTCAGGAGCCCTTCCGCACGGTAGACGAGCGTGCGCGTCGGAGTGATGAAGAGTTCGTCTTCGCCGCCGAGAGAGACTCGCGCTGCGATGTCCTCGTCAGTGAGAGTAGACTGGACGATGCCGGGAACGCTCATGAGGCGGTAGTTCGTATGGCCTCGTGATAAATCCGTGGGTCCCCGTTACACGGCGGCGCGGAATAAGAAGCTTAAAGAAACGCACCGCTCTACGGGAGAACGAGCCCGGGTGGCTTAGCTGGACATAGCGCCGCACTCATAGGGTTCAGAGATTCGGTGCGGTTTCGCCTTGGAAGCCTCCGTGTCCCTCGAGGACTGCCGAGCCTCGAACCTGGGACATGCGGAGATCGAGGGTTCGGAGCCCTCCCCGGGCATTTTGCCACTGGAGTCACGAACGAAGTAAGTGACGACGCTGCAAAATGCCCGGGGAGGCGGAGAACCCGGTGGTCGTCACCGAGCGAAGCGAGGTGAGGGCAGGAAAGACGAACGAAGTGAGTCTTTCCGTGGTTCGGAGCCCTCCCCGGGAACCCACCAAATTATTTGCATTCTCGCGTAAATACTCCTTCTCATCGGGGAATTGGCGCGGGATTCTCTACTTCAGGTAGTGATACAAATCAACCACATATTGCGGTAGTGACGGCCAACCGGGGTGTCGCTGCACGAGCGGGCGGTCCTACGAAGGCGCTCCGTTCGACGGCACCGTCCAGTACATCACCGAGCGTCCGGAGCTCGAGAAGGAAGCCGAGGACGTCGTCTACGCGACCGGTACCTTCTCCACGATGCAAATCGGGTGCTGTCAAGGCTCACCCCTCGGCTACTGCCAAACAAGCTTTCAATAAGTACGGCTCAAATTACCCTGCCTGACGATCTCGAAGGCGTCTCACCACGTGCAAAACTTGCGTACATTGCGTGAAGAAGGTCAACTACCGCGCAATACACTTGCCGACCGACTACAATTTGCAGACAGCACACTACAATACGCTTTGGATCAACTCCTCGAGACAGGCCTTGTCGAAGGACGTTCCGTTTGTAATGATGCACGCCACTCACGATATGCACTCTACTCCGACGATCGATCTTCGATGTCGTCGAGGGACCGTTCGAGCATTACTAATGGTATTTTTCTACTGGCCTCGAATCCCTATGAGTTATATATCCAGATGCTGACGATGGATTACGCTGGTTGTTGGTAACAGCCAACATTCACAATGAACAGGGGTAATCAATTAGATTTCGTCGGATACGATCCGTCGACCGACGAAGCTTATCTGATATATGATCGTGAAAAAGATTACTCATTACCAATAGCAATCGTCAAAGGAATCGCTGCTTTAACTGGCGAACAAGCCGAAGAAATTCCCCCGCTGCATTCAGTTGTAAATCCAGACGCGCTTGATGCGCTATTCGAACCGCTAGCCGAAGAAAATGAACGTCCCCTGGGAAAAGTATCCTTCGAGTATTATGGTTTCGAAATTTCAGTCTATGCATCCGACGTTATTTGCATTAACACTTCACGTGCGGATTTCGATTCGGATCATCCAAGATCGTGAGAGGAAACGAGCTCTAAGCATTGTTCAACTACTGGATCGCGGTGGTATCGGATTGTCTCGTGTCTGTTGTCGTATTCGATAATATCAAATTCGATAAGTTTTGGGAGATGTTGATGCCGTAGTTCGATTTGCAATGAATCCTTGTCAGCGTCCGAATCGGGTAATCCATTTACAATAAATTCACAGACCTCCTCTGTATCTGCTGTGCGAGTGGTTTCAATTCGGAAGTAATGTAGCAAATAACGACGGTTCTGATCAGCCAGTAGTTCAAATGCTGCTGATGGACTCAGACAGTCTTCGTTGGTCTCGAGCGTGATGCATTCCTTGGACCCGTCTGATGTACTGGGAGATCCCATAGCCTGTGGAATTCAACGGGGTGTATGTTAATTGTTGGCAAATGGAAATCATCCTACTAACACTTACTCTCTTGGTTCGCCATAGAATCGACTCGAAATTCGAGTCTATCTATTTGTTTGTTATGCATTCATCGCAATAAGGAAAACGCACGTCACGCAAAGGGGCGTCGAGTCGGCGGCCGCGGTCGTCGACGATGACCACGTCTGCCCTGCAGCGTCGCTTTTCTCCAGCCCGTGTCCACAACGTCACCACACCCCACCGACGAACACGTTTCGCCGCAACGAGCGTTCGATCGACTCGTCTGGCACAACCCGAGGATCTGTAACGGTTGCTTCGAGCACAGCAAAGAGATCGAGGAGGCGACCTTCAGCGGCGGCGTCTCCGATCACGACGTCCAGGAGTAACCGGACTCCGCAGGCGGCCCTCGAGTCGGACGAACGGATCGTCACGTCCGTCGACGGTGCGACGAGGACCGCACCGGGACGATCCCGGCACCGCCAGGACCCACTCTGGCCAGCAGCGGACGTCGATCACCCGGACGACCTGTCGGTTCTGCGTTCGAGTCGGGTGCTGGGCCGACGACGAGACGCTGTGGAAGGTCCAGGCGGTTCGGTCAGTGAGTTTTTCCGTGGTTCGGAATCCTCCCCGAGAACGCGTTCGGCAACCGTCGCCGTTGGCAACGACAACGGACGATATCCGACGGGTACGGCCCCAGGCCCTTTCACCGTCCGTTTAGGAACGCCGCCGCACGCGTCTCTCCACGCTCCCACAGCCCCTCGAGGAACTCGGGCGATCGGTCGAGCTTGGTCGATGCGTGGTGGCGATCGGGTAGCTGGAGTCGGTGGACGTCGATCCGTTCGAACCGATCTTCGGGGAGATAGCCCCGGTCGAGCCAGTGGTTGACGTACTCGACGAACCGCAGTTCCTGGTTGAGCGAGAGGTTCCCCGCGAGTTCGTTGCGGCGGTCGACGATGTCGTCGAGTGATCGGGGAACCCCCTCGCGGCGCTGCGGGTTGATCTGGATCACCCACAACTCCTCGGGCTTGCGGTCCGGCGGCAGGTGCAGGAGGTCCTTGACCGGCGGATTCTGCGAGAAGATCCCGTCCCAGTGGAGCGTACCGTGGACCTCGACGCCCTCGAACAGCGTCGGGACGGCCGCCGACGCGAGCACGGCTCGAGGAGTCACTTCTTCGTTGACGAACGTCTCGAACTCCCCTTCCTGGACGTCGACGGTGCCGACGACGAGTTCGGGCGTGTCGTACCCACAGAGGTCCGGGATGGCGTCGAAATCGATGTGTCGCTCCAGAGTATCGACGATGCGTTCCTGTCCGATCCGGGAGCCGGGGTTCAGGTACGGACTCACTCGGGGGATGCCGAGGCCGACGCTCTCCAGTCGCGACCAGGCTACGACGCCGTCGTTGACGACCCGGTCGAAGACGTCGTCGGCGACCAGGTCGTCCCAGATGGCCTCGAGGAGTTCGACCGAGCGGTCGGCGTCTGCGGTCACGAGGCCGTACCAGGCGGCGAGCGCGTTGAACGCGCCGCCGGAGGTCCCGCTGATCCCGACGAGATCGTACTCGTGGTCTTCCCACTCGCCCAGGAGGCCCGCGAGGACGCCGCCGGTGAAGGCGGTATGGCTGCCGCCGCCCTGGCAGGCGATGGCCACCGTCGTCGGGTCGGAGCCGCCGTCGGTGGTCGAGGATAGTTTCTCCTCAGCCGCCGGCGTGCCGTCGTCAGCCGATTCCTCGGCACGCGTCGGTTCCGGGTCGTCCGCGGGCGGACCGCCACTCGTCGGCGCGTTCTCACTCATAGCTGGTCGTGTAACCGCCGTCCCAGAGCAGGTCGCCGCCGTTCAGGTGCTTTCCGTGGCGGGAGAAACCGAACGTGAAGAGATTTGCGACCTCCACCGGGGTGAGTAGTTCACGAGCGCGCGCCTGCCCGAGCATCACGTCCTCGACGACCTCGCGCTCCGTGATGCCCCGTTTCTCGGCGATGTCCTCGATCTGATCGATCATCAGGGGCGTCAAGACGTAGCCAACACTGACGGTGAACGAGCGGAGCGTTCCCTCCCCTTCCGCTGCAATCGCCTTCGTCAGCCCGTGGAGGCCGTGCTTTGCGGTGACGTATGCGGCCTTGTCCCGGGTGGCGTAGTGGCCGTGGACCGAGGACATGTTGGCGATGGCACCGACGCCGTCGTCGGTGTCGCGAATGTGCGGTGTGGCGAGCTTCGAGACGAGAAACGGCGCCCGGAGCATGAGGTCCATCAGGAGGTCGTACCGGTCCATCGGAAAGTCGGCGATCGACGCGATGTGTTGCATTCCGGCGACGTTCGCGACGTATCGCAGGTCGCCGCGTGCAGACGCCGCCTCGACCATCGACTCGGCGTCACCGTCGTCCGTCAGGTCGGTCCGGACGGGGACGAACGCTCCCGGCGGCTCGAATTCGCCGATCTCGTCGGCGGTCGTCTCGAGTCCATCACCGTCGACGTCCGCCCCGACGACGGTGAGCCCGTTCGAGGCGAGGGCGATCGCGGTCGCTTCGCCGATTCCGGAGGCCGCCCCCGTCACGATCGCGACGGAATCGGTCGTGAAATGCGGATCGTCGAGCTGGAGGACGTCTCCGGGGGCCACCGTCGGCTCGTCCAGGGTAAATCCGGCGTCGGACATGAGTGCGTGTTCACGATCGATTCGAGAGACGGTAATCGTTCTGTCTCCGTGAGCAACGTCGCCAGTGCGGCGTTGTCCGTCCGATTTCATCACCAACGACCGTCGGAGTGAGACTCAATCCAGGTAATCCAGTCGAGATCAGGCAGAAGACCCGCCAGTACCGGCTCTCCGAGCACCAACAGGAGCACGTTGTTGATCACCAACATCGCGTATAGCGCTACCACCGCGACCAGGAACTGGAAATCGAGGGGACGAGGCAGGAAGTTGCCGGCGATCACGACGATTCCGGCGTAACACAGGGCGGCCAGAACGACGCCGGCCAGTCCGAACAGCCCGTAAAAGTAGTTCGTGACGGGATTGAGTTCCGTGGCGTACGGCACGACGAAAAAGAGCGCGGCGGCGACCATATCGACGAACCACAGCGCCAGAAACGTCAGGCGGACCTCTCGAGATCCGGGCGGATCGAGCCGAGCGTCTACAATTGCGTCTACGTTCATCTCAGTACGTACGAGAGGTCGTCAGCGAGAGTAACGGTTGGCCTTGAGAGAGACGGTAGTGCTACGGAATCGCACCCTGACGCGTGGGTCGACCTCGCCGCGACGGCGAGAAAAGCGGACGTTCGGACGCGACCGAGAACGAGCCGTCGACTACTGAACGTCGATGTCCCCGACCATCGTGTTCTGGTGGGGTTCGCAGATGTAGGTAGTCATCTCGTCGGTGACCTCGTCGATCTCGAGCGTCTGCGTCTCCCCTTCCTCGTCTACGATTTCGGTTTCGTAGTCGTCGACGACCTCGTCGTCGTCGTTTCGAATTTCGATGTTGTGGCCGACGCCGTCGAGGTTCTCCCACGTGATCTCGTAGGATTCCCCCTCTTGCAGCGCGAGCGTCGGATTCTCTTCGTCGGCGATCGCCTCCGGTTCCTGTCCCTGCCAGGCCTGTGTCTCGCCACCGAGCATGATCTCTTCGCCCGGCTCGATCGCGTCTCCATCTTCGCCGTTTTCGGCTCCGTCCTCCTCGGTATCGGCTCCGTCCTCCTCGTCAGGCGGTTCTTCGCCGTCGCCGTTGCCGTTTCCGTTGCCGTTACCGGGGCCGGCATCGCCACAACCCGCCAGAAATGCCGCCGCAACGCCGGCGCTCCCGAGTCGAAGCGTCTTCCGTCGCGATAGTGGATCGTCTAGTGACATGGGTTCCCGAAAGGGTACCGCATCGAGTTATATAAGCCGCTGGCAGGCAGTGTCAGGCTGGTGACTGACGGAGTTATGTGAAAAACTCAGGGGAGAGGGGCGGTTTTAGCTGATCGTCTTTCCGTATGTCATTACAGAATATCTTTCGTGCGAGGCGGGATATCCTCGAGCCGTACTGACGGTGCCCGTCGTTCGTTCGTCGGACGGTTAACGCGGAATCGCCGTGCGACGAGCGAATGATTCGTCCGGATTGTCGTCCCGACGGGGCCGCAGACGGGTCGCGGTTTCACCGGAAATGGGCGAGACGGCAGACCGCATCACGCGGGAACGTTCGGTTCGGCGCGGCGAGCGCTCAGTCGATCGTTCCCGTTCGGGCGGGCTCGAACGCGGTTCCGAGTATCACGAGGAAGACGCTCACGACGCAGAGGGCAACGAACGACGGAACGTAACTACCGGTGAGGTCCCGGACGCTCCCGACGATCGACGGGCCGAACGCCGAGATCACGTAGCCGATCCCCATCGCCATCGTCGCGAGTCGGTCGGTAGCCTGACCGTCCGGTGCGAGGTCGACGGGAAGCGTGAGCGCGATCGCGAACAGGCCGCCGCTTCCGGTTCCCAGCGCGATCACGACGAGCCACGGAGAGAGGTGGGGCGCGAGCGCGATCGCGATCGCGCCGACGGCCGTGATCGCGCCCATTCCGAGAATCCAGGGCCGCCGATCGTCGAACCGATCGCCCAGCAGCGTGAACAGCCCCATGCCGATCGGCTGTGCGAGCAGAAACACCGTCAGCAGGAAGCCGGCCGACGTTTCGGTCCAGCCGAGCGCGACGTACCGCGGTGCCAGCCAGGTGAGCCCGGAGTAGAAGATCGTCGACGTGCCGACGAAAAAGAGCGTCACCGACCACGCGAGCGGGCTTCGCCACGGGAGCCGTCGCCGGCCGTCGGACGATTTTCCGGGGCGGTCGTCGCCCTCGCGAACCAGCGGCACGAGCACGACCGCCGCGAGGACCGCGAGCAGGCTCCAGACGGCGAGCGAGAGCGTCCAGGAGTTCGCGAACTGGTAGATCGGAGCCGCGAACCCCGCGGCCAGGATCGCACCGATCGCGAGGCTGATCGAGTAGACTCCGGTCGCGAAGGCGGTTCGTTCGGGAAAGTACTCGCCGACCAGCGCCGGCAACAGCGTCTGGCCGACGGCGATCGCGATGCCGACGACGACGGTCGTCGCGAACAGGACGGCGGTGCTGTGGCCGGCGATCCGGGCGGCCGTCGCCAGACCCACGAAGACGATCGCCCAAAACAGCCCCCGCTCGCGACCGTACCGCGCGACTCGAGGCGTCAAAAACGCGAACAGTCCCATACAGAACATCGGAATCGTCGTCAGGAGGCTCACGGCCGTGTACGAAAGCGCCAGGTCGGCACGGATCACCTCGAGAACCGGCGGGACGGACGCGATCGCCGGCCGAAGGTTGATCGCCGCCAGCACGAACGCGGTCAGAACGAGCAGTCCCGACAGGCGGCGATCGACGGTGGCACCTTCCGTCATCGTCCCTTCGTCTCCCCCCGACGTTCCGTCGGGCACGACAGTCGAGCGCGTCTCGTCGCCGCGACTCGTCGATTCGGATCGGTCTCCGCTCGACGCCCGAACTGCGGCCGTCTCATACGCCACTATGAATAGTCAGCATACAAAAATTTCGCGTTGGCGGATCGTGATACCTGAATGTACGGTTATCGGTCCGACACGTCGACCCGCTGCCGGGAGCGGAGCCGCCACTACCGAGTCCGTTCTCGGAGCGTGGCTGGCGTAGACGACGGAGCCAACCGTCGAACGACCGGCGATGGTAGCAGGCGTCGATCGCGCTGGAGTACCGCGTCGAAAATGTATCAATGTCGCATCTCTTCTGACAGGGCTGTAGTGTCTGGATAATTATTATTTTCGGATCGGGCAGTATCCTTTAGTAAGCTCGCGGAGAACGTTCGTGTGCTTCCGCTCGGAAGCAATGTATGTGGCGGGTGGTAACCGGTAGGTGGTCGATCCGTCACATACATGCGCACCTTGCGGTGCAGTAGTCAGTTCGTGCGCGGGCCATTTATGCGTAATTGACAGCGAAGTAAGTTGATCCGCGTCGGTAACGGCGAGGGAGTCGATCGGCCGCCGTCGACGCTGGGGCGAATCGCCGCTCACGCGGTCGACTCTCCGCCAGTGTCGCCACGGCTGCGAGCGGGTTTCGGTTCCGCCGGTACGTCGGTACGCCAACCCGTATCAGTCCCGATCGACGACCGCGATCGCTTCGATCTCGACGAGGATGTCGCCCACGAGCCCGCCCACTTCGACGGCCGAGCGAGCGGGGTACGGTTCGGGAACGATCGTTTCGTACGCCTCGTTCATCCCGTCGAAATCGGCGATGTCCGCGAGAAACACCTGCGTCTTGACGACGTCGTCGAGCGACGCGTCGGCTTCGTTCAGTACGGACTCGAGGTTCTCGAGGACCGCCTCCGTCTGCGTTTCGACGTCGTCGCCGAGGATCCGTCCGCTGTCTGGTTCTTGCGGAACCTGTCCGGAGACGAACAGGAGGTCATCGTGTGTTACGCCCGGCGAAATCGGGACCGGTGGCGAGTGGCCCGCGGGTTCGATCGGTTTCATCGGAGACGCGTTCTCGAGGAACCGAGAAAAACGCTTCCGAACGAGCGCGTCCGTCGACGTGCCTCACGAGGCGCGTCCGTCGCCCCGGTCGTCCTCGAGACGATGGGGTGGATCGGAGCCGTCGGCGGCGACGTACTCGAGCAGTCCCGCGTAACACGCGGCGAAACTCGCGCCGAAAGCGACGAGCCCGACGAAGCTCTCCCGGTGTGGGTACGGCAGCGGTCGGTCGGCGCCGAGGACGAACTCCATCCAGAGCGGAACGCCCAGCGCGACGGCGACCACCCACAGCGCCGCGCCGTAACAGCCCCCGATCAGGACGGTCGCGAACACGGTCCAGTGAGATCCCTCGAGGCCGAGCCGCGAGACGAGGCGGCGGGGCCGACAGCACGCGACGAGCAGGACGAACCCCATCGCAGCCAGAAGCGTGTGGACGAAGTGGACGGCCCACGATTCGACCAGTCCGTCCAGTCCGTAGAGTGCGCCGACGGACGCCATTCGACCGGTCCACTGCAGGTAGCCGCCGAAGACGATCGCGGCGAGCGGAATGGAGACGATCAGGCTCGCCAGCACCTGCAGTTCGCGGACGGGCTGTGGCTGCGATCGGGTGGACGCCATCTCCGAAAACCCACCAGCGGCGGCGACTTATCAGTATCGGACGTACGGCCTCTCAACGCGACCTGATTCGGTCGGTCGGGAGAGAAACGACTCCGTAACGACGGTCAAGTCTCGACTCCGTTCGAACGGACGGCGACGCGAACCGACGGCGATCGCCTGCGCCGTCGCTCGAGGCCGATCGCGAAAAAACGAGGTGAGCGAGCGTCGTTCGGCCCGCTTTCCGGCGTTTCCGATGCAACCGCGACGCGTCCGCGGTTGCGTTAGTACGGCAATCCGTCTCAGGCTGGTTCGACCCTGATCTCGCCGTCGGCGGTCACTGTTACGACGCAGTCGTTGTATTCGAACGATACTGATCCCCCCGTTCGGAGTCCGTCCGCGCGCGGTTCGAACAGTCGTTCGAGCGCGTCGGCGTTGATCGCGTAGTGCAGCGGATCGAGTTCCGTGATATCGACGCTACAGAACGTCGCAACGGCGTCTGCTACGGCGACGCTCAGTGGTTCGTCGTCGAGTCGGTCGTACTGCACAGAAAACTGCTCCCCCGCTTTCGTGGACGGTGATTGTGAAGTCATCTCGGTCATAGGTTATACATACCCCCAGTGCGCTCAGTGGGTAGACGTCACTTACTTTGCGACTACCTGTAAAGAGCCTAATCGTTAACTATGTAACGCAGCCCATTCCCGGGGGTTAACTGATTAACCATCAGCGGACGATCCGCTCTCGAATATCGTGTCGAAGAGTTTCTGCTCGCTGAAACGGACGTGCTTGTGAAACGCCGGCGGAGAGATGTCGAGCGAGTCGGCGATCTCCTCGCCGGTCGTCCGTCGAGGCCACTCGAAAAATCCGCTGTGGTAGGCGGTCTGGACGACTTCCCGCTGTCGCTCGGTGAGCCGTTCGAGCAGTCGACTTCGGGTCGATCCGTCGAGGGCCGGAACGTCGTCGTCGGTCTGTTCGCGTCGGGCGACGAGCGTCGCCGTGATCCCCCGACGGTTGAGCGTCGACACCACTTCCCGAATGTCGACGGTCGTCGGAACGTCCACGACGGCCGATGCCGTCCCGTTCGTGGCGACGAACTCCCGGATCGTTCCGCCGTGAACGGTGACGATCGAGTCGAGAAACGGTCGCGTCACCTCGAGCTGGATCAGGGTTCGGTCGTCGGTTTCGATGATCGATCCCGCCACGATGCCGTCGACGTCGTCCAGTTCGAGCCCCGATCCGTCCGCGGGGATCGATTCGTCGACCGAGGCGAAGACGATCGTCACGTCGTCTCGGGGGGTCGACCCCTCGAAGGCGACCTGCGCGTCGAGACGGTCCGACAGCTGCGTGAGGATCGAATCTCCACCGATCTCGAGTTCGATCTCGGTTACCTCGTCGCCGAGCAAGGCGGTCTTTCGTTTGACGGCGTCGATCGTGTGGGCGATCGTCTCACCCAGCTCTGCGAGCGTCGACCGCAGGAGGTCGTCGAACGCGTCGGGCTCGTCACCGTAGATCGAGAGCACGCCGTAGAGGAACCCGTCGTAGATCAGCGGGACGGCGAACACGGACTGGAAGTTCCGCGAGAGCGCATCGGCGCGCCACGCGCCGTCGTGGACCGAGTCCGCCACGTTTTCGACGGACACCGGTTCCCTGCCGCGTGCGGCGCGCCCCGCCGGCTCCGCGGCCGAGTCGTCGACGGTCGTCACCGCGACCGACTCGAGGTAGCCGTGTTCGCGACCGGCGCTGCATCGCGGTTCGAGCTGGTTGCCGCTCGGATCCGGATCGCCGATCCAGGCCATCGAGCACGCCTCGAGGTCGGTCACGCGCTCGCAGATGCCGCGTTCGATCTCGTCGCGGGAGTCGGCCATCAGGAGGAGCTGTTCGATCTCCTGTCGCACCTCGTTCGTCTCGTTGAGCCGCTCGAGATGCGCATTTTGTCGCTTCAGCTCCCGTTCGCGGTCGTGAAGGCGCTGGGTCCGTCCGATCCGATCGAGTGCGGCTTCGGCCGTCGTGGCGAACAGCTGGGCGAGTTCGGCGGTGTTCTCGTCGAACTGCCCCGTCTCCGTAGACGCCGCGACGAGGACGCCGTGTTCGCCCAGCGGAACGTAGAGGCCGCTTCGAACGTTCGTGTCCTCGTTGTAGACGTGCTCGGATCGGCGGACGTCGTCGAAGGCGCGCGGGGAGTCGGAGACGAACGAGTTCCACGTGATGCTGCCGTCGCGCGGGCGAAGTCGCGGTGGCGATCCGGCCATCTGCTCGATGCCCGGCGAATGTGCGGCCGGGACGAGTTCGTTGTCGCGTTCGTCGAACCGGTAGACGACGGCCTCGAGGTCGAGCACGTCGGCGGCGACGTCGACGATGTACTCGCAGGCGTCCGCCTTCGACTCGACGGTCAGCAGGTGACTGGTCGCCTCGTGAAGCGCGTTCAGCGTCTCCTGGTAGTGGACGCGGTCGGTGACGTCGACGGCGATTCCGATCGTCCGCTCGACCGTTCCGGCGGTCGTGATCGGCCGACTCCACGCCTCGAAGACGCGATCTTTCAACCGTCGCTGCGTGTGGATCGGATACCCCTCGAGCGACGCCCGGAGGTCGGCGCGGATCGCCGGCTGGTCGTCGAAAACCGTCGCGATCGATTCGCCGGCCAGCCCGTCGAGGTCGACCGCGAGGTTCTCCAGCGCGCGGCCTTCGGCGAAGGTGATCGTGCCGTCGGCGTCGAGGGCGAACAGCCCGACCGGGACGTTCTCGATGAGCGCCTCGAGCCGTTCGGTTCGTTCGTCCAGTTTCCACTCGCGTTCGATTCGCTCGGTGACGTCGCGCCAGTAGACGGAGATGCCGGTCGGCGAAGGATAGATTCGCGCTTCGATCCAGGCGTCGTACGGTTCGAAGTATCCCTCGACGGTCCGGTGAGTCTGCGTCTCGAGCGCCTCGACGGACTCGCGGTGAAAGACCGAGTCCTCGAGAGTTGGAAACACCTCGAGGATGCTTCGACCCAGCAGATCGGATCGATCGAGGTCGACGTCTTCGACCGCCTGGTCGTTGAGATACGTGAATCGCCACTCCGTATCGAGCGCGAAGAACGCGTCGGTCACCCGCTCGAGCGACTCCTCGAGTTCTCGTTCGACCTGACGGGAGGCGGTAACGTCCCGGATCGAGCCGACGATACCCTCGACGACGCCGTCGCCGAAGCGGTCGGTGAACGTCGCCTCGTAGACGCGCCACCGATCGTCGCGTCGACACCGGTACTCGACGGTCGTCGCGTCCTCTTGGCCGTCTCGCAGCGAATCGAGCGCGTCGAGAACCCTCGATTGGTCGTCCGAATGGATCGGGTCGAGAACTCGAGCGCCGTCTCGCTTTTCGTCCCCGTACGGCCCGGCCGACTCGACCGTCGGCCCCGTCGCGGTGATCCGGTACTCGTCGTCGAGAACGACGATCGCGTCGGACGAGTGACCGAGCAGCGTCCGGTACCAGTCGGC
>NZ_REFZ01000020.1 GCF_003841465.1 Natrarchaeobius oligotrophus | reverse complement strand
CGTGATTGTAACTGGGTTAGGGCCTGGAGACACGTTCTTCCTCGGTCGGGTCTGTTCACTCTACGTCATCTGAGGAGATAACGACTCCAGACTAACCGGGTACGAACTTCTTGGATGGTCCACTAGTACCCTCCCAAGCGTCGACTGATGAGCGAAATCGAACCACACCGAATGATTTCGCTCATCAGTTCAGGCTTGGGACGCACTAGTTCTGACAGCGACACTCGTGTGCGAGTTGTGCGAAGTTCTTGACGTAGTCGTGGACGGCCACTGCGAGATCGAACATCGCATCGGCCTGTTGAGCGGCAGCGACTGTCTCGCGGTAGTACGCCGCTGCGCGGTTGTCGCGGTAGAGTTGCTTCATCCGCCGCGCAGTTTCATCGGTGACGAGATGGAGATCGGCACCGCGGTCGTACGCCCGGTCGTGTCCCTCGCGGAAGTCGTCGATCGTATCGTTCGACGCGGTGAGCGCGTAGAACTCGAGAGTGCGCTCGATGGCAGCGAAAGACATTTCGATGACGCTCGTATGGTAGCCGTCGTGCTTGCGGAGCAGACGGCACGCGTCGAGGAGGCGGCACGCCTTCCGAAGTTGGATCACGTTGGGATCGTGAGCATTCGGATCGAGTCCGTCCTCGTAGTCGGGACGACCCAGTTGGCCGGTGAAGGCGTCCTCGGCGTGTGCGACTGCATCGACGAGGTCATCGGGTTCGTCAGGCATCACCCATCACCTCACGCTTGAGGTTGCTGAGGGTGTCGCTGTCCACGAGCGTTATCGCGTCGGCGAAGATCTCTCGAAGCCGGTCACCGTGGCCGCGTGCCGACTCCGGCGTCTCGACGAGGATCTGGAACTCGTAGCGGTCGCCGTCGAACCGCTTTTCTCCGAGTTCTTTCGCGACCTCGTTGGCGCGATGCTGCTCGACGCGGTCGCCGGCCAGTATCCAGAGGTCGATGTCGCTCTGGCGGTCGGCACGGCCTCGGGCGACGCTCCCGAACACGAGGACGCCCTCCACGTCTCCGAGCTCGTCGCGGATCCGGTCGAGTGCAGCACGGACTGGTGGATGGTACTCCGGCTGGGGAATGCGAAGGACTGGATCGTCGGGCTTCGTCACGCGAGTTCGGTTGACGGCGACGAGTCGACGATTCCCCTCGCTCTCGACCACGACGACGTCATTGGCTTCGAGGACGTCAACGGCCCGCTTGACTGACTGGGCCGCGTTGTCGGTAAGTCGCCCTAGCTCGCGGATCGTGAACTGCTCGTACGGATTGTCGAGTAACAGCCGGAGCAGGTCGTCAGTTGCCGTGTGGCGGAACAAATCGGGATCCGGAGTCGGTATCGGAAGCCCGATCGTGGCTTGCTTCGTCTCGTCGGTCACCGCTCTTTGTCTCGTCATACGTTACATGTTCCACTTGGTGAGACAATAGCTTTCCGGTGGGACAGACGAGCCAGCGAACGCGTTTGAGGAATTCCACGACCGGAGGGGACGACGCGCTACCAGCACCATCCGATGTACCTTTCCGGGTCGGCGACGTCTCCTCTCGTATGAACGTGGATTCGCCGACCCTCGTGAACGCGTCACGAATCTCGGTGAGGTATTCATGACACGAAAGGACGACTACTACAACCGGGCGAAACAGGAGGGGTATCGAAGTCGGGCGGCGTACAAGCTCAAACAGCTCGACGACCTCGAGAACGTGCTCTCGAGAGGCGATACGGTCGTCGACCTCGGAGCCGCACCGGGTGGCTGGCTCGAGGTGGCGGCCGAAGAGGTCGGCTCCGAGGGAACGGTAATCGGCGTCGACCTCCAGCGTATCAAGGAGTTCGACGACCACGACACCGTCGAGACGATCCGCGGCGACATGACCGCGGATCGGACGCGGGACCGCGTGGTCGAGACGGCCGGCGGAACCGTGGCGGACGCGGAGAGCGCGTCGGAAGGCGGTCCCGTCGACGTCGTCCTCTCGGACATGGCACCCAACATGTCCGGCGAGTACTCGCTCGATCAGGCCCGATCGCTGCATCTGGCCCGACAGGCGTTCGAGACGGCACTCGAGTTGCTCGCCGCCGACGGCGACTTCGTGGTGAAGGTCTTCGACGGGCCGGACGTCGAAGAGTTTCGCGCGGACCTCGACGAGGAGTTCCAGTACGTCCGGGCGACGAGCCCCGAGGCCTCGCGAAAGGAGTCCTCGGAGACGTACTTCGTCGGGAAAGGACGGCTGACCGCTCCCGTTCGACCCGGCGACGAACTCGAGGTCGAAATCGTCGACGTCGGCAGCGAGGGCGACGGTATCGCCTCCGTCGAGGGCTACCGTCTGTTCGTCCCAGCGACGGAGGAAGGCGACGTCGTCGACGTCCGCGTCGAGGACGTGAAGCCGAACTTCGGATTCGCACGGCGACTCGATCGCGACTGACCGGTTGCCCGCCGCTCCGGCGGGAACGGCGGGTACCCGTCGACGGTTATCCAAGCGCGGGTGGGGTCGACGTCGCCGTGTACACGCGAGGAAACGGCTCCGTGCGAAACGGAGTAGTCTGGACGACCGATCGGAACGCGACGGATCGGAAGCCGGCGCGTTCCGGTCACTCGTCGGACTCGAGGCGGTCGTGGCGGGCGTCGATCTCGTCGAGGATGTCGAGGTTCTTGCGGATCGAAGCGCGGATCGCGTCGCTTCTGTTGACGAACTTGCCGTCGTCACCGACGTGTTCGTCCAGATCGTCGAGCAGTTCCTGGGGAATTTCGACGCTAATTTTGGGCATGTGATCGCTAGCGAATAGGCGGACAATATACGTTGGGTATCGGCGTACGTTGGGTATCGACGTCCCTCTCGACGGGACTCGAGGCGGCGTTGCGAGACGGTACGGCGATCTCGTCCGGGAGTTTCGGACCGGCGAAGCCAGTCGACTACCGACCGAAGAGGCCGGTCTCGATCGACGGCCCACCGCCGCCGCTGCCGCCGAAGAGCCGACCGCCGCCGGTGAGCACGTAGAGGACGGCCAGTCCGAGCACGTACGTCAGAGCGATCGGGATGGCAAACAGCAACATCGTGAGGATCCCCTTCGGGCTGGCGAACGCCGCGACCACGAAGATGCCGACGACGACCGGCCGCCAGCCGGCGAGCATGGTTCGGTAGCTGACGATGCCGCCGACGTGAAAGAGCGCCATCGTGACGATGATGTTGAACAGGAAGCCGATGCCGACGGTCGTGAAGATGACGAGCCAGAAGAAGCTGCTGATCCGGTAGGAGACGACCACTCCGTTGGTGATCGCGTCGGAGACGAGATACGAGATCACGGCGGGCGCGACCCAGAAGAACCCGAGGTAGGTCCCGAACGCGAACCCGCCGAGCAGCGAGCCGCCCCAGACGACGAAGATCCGTCGATCGCCGTAGGCCAGCCCGCGCTCTTTCATCGCCGGCCACGCGTAGTACAGCACCAGCGGCAGGACGGTGATGATCGCGGCGAGCACGCTCACCTTCACCTCGAAGATCAGCACCTCGACGGGGTGCAACGCGATGACGATGTCCATCTGCATGATCAGTTCCTGGAAGGACAGCCCCTCCGGATCGACGCCGTTTCGGACCGCCACCTCCTCGAGCACGTAGTCCGGAACCCGGTCCAGGAACGTCTCGAGGATGCGTCCGAGCCCGCCGCTGTAGAGCCAGGCGAACGTCCCGCCCATGACGAGCATGAACAGCCCGACGATGCGGAACATCTTCGACGTGAGGCTGTTGAAGACGAACGCGATGTCGTAGGCGTAGCCGCCGATGTCGTCTTCCGTCGTCTCCTCTTCGGTGAACGGATCGAGCATCCCTGCGGCGGTGCTCGCGAAGACGTTGTCCTCCTCCTCGGGTTCGGCCGCGTCGGCGCTTTCGCCGGCAGCGTCACTCCCGTCGCCCTCGGGCGCGTCGTCGGCTTGGGCCGCCTCGGCCTGAAGCGTATCGAAGCGGTTCAGAATGGCCTGGGCTTTCTCCCGATCGTCGTCGTACATCGCCTGTCGGGAGTACTCGAGGGCGTCGTCTTCTTCCATCGCGAGGAAGACGGTCGACGGAACCTCCTCGACGTCGTCGGCCGCGAGCATCTCGAAATCGACGTCGTCGGGCGTCTCGGCGCGTCTGATGTCGCCCTCGCGGGGGTAGACGGGCGACTGTAACACCTTGACGGTGTAGACGAACAGGATCAACACGCCGACGCCCGCGGCCACGGCCAGCCCGGCCGCGACGTCGCCGAGCAGGCCGTACTCGAGCGCGATCGACTCGAGCGTGCCGCCGTCTTCGGGGCGTACGGCGGCCGGGAATTGGGGATAGACCGACTCCTCGAGGTACGCGAACGCGCCCCGGTTGACCGCGACCGAGACCGCGACCGCAACCGCCGAGAGCACGGCGACGAACCGGAGGATGAGCCCCTTGAAGTGTTCGGTTCCCGTCCCGTCGGTCTCGGCCGCGCCGCGTCTTCGAATGTTCGTGACGAGCTTCGCCAGTCCGAGGCTGAAGACGTAGAGGGCGACCATCGGCATCGCCCACATGATGAGCGTGAACGGGTCCGGCGGAGAGAACATCGCGCCGAAGACGGTGATGGCGACGATGGCGTGGCGCCACCTGTCCCGGAACGTCTCGTAGGGGACGATCTCGGTGTACGAGAGGACACCCATAAACAGCGGTAGCTGGGCGGCGAGACCGAACGACAGCGTCAACAGCGCGATGAACTCGGTGAACTCTGTGATGCCGAAGCTCGGTTTGACGCCGGCGTTGACGGCGTTGGACGCGAGGAAGTCGAACGCGTAGGGGAAGAAAATGCCGTACGCGTAGACGATTCCGCCCCAGAACAGCACGAACGAGGCGGTCGCGAAGCCGACGAGGTACGTTCGCGAGATCGGCACGACGCTTTCGTATCCCCGCTGTCGGAGCGCTTCGCGCGAGAGGTACAACAGTGCCGGGATCGCGACGAGGACGCCCACGATCAGCCCGATTTTCGCCTGGAGGAGAATCACCTCGAACGGGGTCCGCGTGATGATGTCCGTCGAGTCGGCGACGTACTGTCCCATCTCCGCTTTGGCCGTCTCCTCGAGGAAATCCCAGATCCAGACGCGCAGGGCGTAAAACGAGCCGACGAAGCCGAGAGTGAAGACGATGAACACCTTCTGGAGGTGCGTCTGAGCGCTCGAGAATATCGCGCCGAGGGTTTCCCGTCCGGTGGCGACGGCCCGTACGGTATCCTCGCCGACGGCAGAACTCATTTGCTGTCTGTGGGTAACTGACATCCAGTTATCAACCTTTCGAGTGGGTACCGGTCGATCTGCCGGCTCGCGGTCGTCGGCCCTTGTCACTCTCCCGCGGTGCTCGTAAGAAAAAGGCCTATAACCGGCCGCCTATCTATATCTCGATAGATGGCGGAGGAGCCGGTCGACGAAGGGGACGACGAAACCCCCGAGGAGCCGCGTGAGACGTCCGAGGAGCCGTCGCGCTCGGACGAGCGCGAGCCGCCGCTCGAGACCGACGGCGAGGGCGTCGTCGGTCACGATCCGGAGCCGTCCGAGTCGTCTTTCCCCGAGCCCGACGACGACGTCGGTGGCATCTCGACGCCGCCCGACGACGAGGAGATGCCGCTGGCCGATCACATCGAGGAGATGATCCTCCGGCTCGCGGTCGTCGTGCTCTTCGGGGCGGCCGGGACGGCGGTCGGGCTGCTGTGGGCCTCGCAGGCGATCGAGTACATCTGGCTCAACGTCTTTCCCTACGAGATCGACCAGGTTCCGCCACCGCACGTCTACCACCCGCTCGAGCTGTGGCTGACGCGAATCAAGCTCTCGGCGCTGCTCGGAATTCTGATCGCGCTGCCGGCGTTCGTCTACGAGTGTTACCGGTTCATGCGCCCGGGACTGTACCCTCACGAGCGCAAGTACTACCTCGCGGCCGTCCCGACGAGCGTCGTGCTCGCGGCGGTCGGCATGCTGTTTTCGTACGTGCTCGTGTTGCCGATCCTCTTCGAGTACTTCACGTTCTACGCGGAGGGAAGCGCGGACATCGCGTACGCGCTCGGCGACACCTTCGACCTGATCATCACGCTGACCGGATTCCTCGCGATCGTCTTCCAGATCCCGCTGTTCATCATGCTCGCGATCATGATGGGCGTGACGACCCGCCGATGGCTGGTCGAGAAGCGACTCTACTTCTGGGCGGCGTTCGCGGGGCTGTCGTTCATGTTCACGGTGGACCCGACGATGATGGCGCCGATCCTCGTCGCGATCACGATGATCCTGCTGTTCGAAGGGACGCTGCTGGTGCTAAAGTGGGTCGGACGCGAGTGAGACGGTCTGCTGTCAGACGGACGATTGAACTCGTTGCCGGTTCGACCGCGACCCGTCTGCGGTCACACCGGTACTCGGTGACGGCATCCCGTCCGAGAAACGCGTCGCAGGCTCGTTCGCGTCGAAACGAGTTTCGCCGTGCACTTCACGGCCTCCCCTCGAGACCGAACGCCGACTGATCACTCGAGCGCGTCGCCCGTCGGAGTCGCTTCGCTCACCGGTGGGCTCGCGTTCGCCGGGAGGCGTACTCGAGGGCGTCCTCGAGGGAGCCCGGTCCGTCGTAGCTGGCGGAAAACAGTTCCATGAACTGCCGCGCGATTCGATCGCACCGGGCGAACGTGAGGACCGTTCGGATCCGGATCGTCTCGGAAAAATCGAGTTCCGGGTAGCTGGTGGCGGTTAGCGCGTACCCAGGGTGGTCGTCCTCCTCGAGCGCCGCCGGGGCGACTTTCAGTCGCAAATCTCCGGAGTCGTGGCGGTACGTCCGGTACTCCAGCTCGCGGTCGGTGTCTGCCGGGACGTAGCTCCGGCTCGTTTCGGTCGTCCACCCGGGCGGAACGTCTGCGTCCATCGGTCACAGATACCGATCCGAAGCCGACGTTCGTGTCGTATAGTGCAATATTTCCGCACAGTATCGACAAAATCCGCGTATCGAGGATTCGCCACCGGAAATCCGATTATATTGTGGGCGGTCGTCCACCGAACTTCGGGAGTTTCGGACGGTTCGGTGGATCGGAGCCGGTCGTTTCGACGGAGCGTTCGAGTCGATCGCTTGCTTTGTCTCGAACGGAGACCGATCGCGCGGTCGATCCGACCGGGCAGTTCGACCGGGAGGCTGCAGTGACCCGCACCGGAGTTAAGTCGCCGTCCGTGGTAGCTCACACCTCGAGATGTCCGTATCCGATCGATTGCGACGGCTGTCACCGACCGAGGAACGCGACGATCCGGCTGCGGTCGTCGACGACCGATCGCGCGCCGAGCACGCCCTGTACGCCGCCGTCCGGGGGCTGCAGGCGGGATTCGTCGCGACGCTGATCATGACGGCGTTCAGGCTGCCGATCCTGCGATCGCTGCCGCCGTCGGCGAACTTCTGGGCGCAGTACGTCAGCGGTGGCGACCCCGAAAACCATCCGATCGCCGGACTGGTGTTGCACTTCGTCTACGGGATGCAAGCCGGCGCGGTGTTCGGCGGATTGTTCGCCCTGCAGGACGCGGAACGTTCGATCGAGGCCGAACAGCGAGGGCTCGTCTGGGGAACCGTCTACGGAATGGCCCTCTCGGCGTTCGGCTCGCAGTTCATGCTGAAAGAACTGCTCGACATCCGCCTCGAGAGCGACGAACTCGCGCTGTTTCACGCCGGCCACCTCGTCTACGGGCTCGCGCTCGGCGCGTGGGTCGGATCGCGTACGGAGGGCGTCGCGGACCCCGAAACGGAGTACGAGTACGACGACGGCAACTAACGCGTCACCGGACGACGACGGCAACTGCTCCGCTTCGAGACGACGACACTCCGGAGGCTCGACGCGCCGCGGGTGGATCACTCTCGCGAGATCATCCAGTACCGTAGACCGAGGTAGATCATGACGATGCCGAAGGTGACCGCGTACAGCGTCGCGCCGGTCGAGGCCGCGGTCACGAGTGCCGCGCCGTTGAGCGCGATGCCGAAGAGGTACATCGTTCCGAGACGACGGCGGTTCATTCGCGGCCACCCGCGTCGCCGCGTCGCTCCGTCGCTCTGTCCGCCGACGCCGCGTCGCTCCGTCTCGTTCCAGCCGTCCCGTCTCCATCGTTCATACGAACGCTTGGGAGGTCCCGAGCAAAACTCTCTCGACTCCTCTTTCGTTCGTGCTTGCGCTCGCTCCGAACGCGGCTCACTCGGCCGCGAACGCGAGGTCGTCGCTCCGTGCGACCTCGCCGAACAGCCACTCGGCGTGCTCGAGGGCGTACTCCCGGTGATCGTCTTCGATGGAACCGATGCAGTCTTCGACCATGATCGGCCGGAAGTCCCGCAGGGCGGCGCTGCCGCCCGTGTGGAGGACGCAGACGTTCGCGAGCGTCCCGCAGATGACCAGGTCGTCGATTCCGCGGGCGTTCAGCCACCCCTCGAGTTCCGTCCGGTGGAACGCGTCGTAGGTGTGCTTTTCGACGACGAGGTCCGCGTCCGTGGCGGGGAGTTCGTCGACGATCTCGGCGTCCCAGGATCCCTCGAGGACGTGCTCGCCCCACTGGTCGAACTCGTCGTAGTAGTAGGCGTCGTCGAACTGCTCGGGCGGGTGGACGTCCCGCGTGTAGACGACGCGTGCGCCGGCCTCGTGGGCCCGACCGACCAGTTCCCGAATCGGCTCGACGACCGCCTCGCTGCCGGGGGCGTACAGCGAGCCGTCGGGGTGACAGAAGCCGTTTTGCATGTCCACGACGACGACCGCGGTGCGCGCTGGCTCGAGGTTCATACGTGACGGTTCGAACGGGATCGTAAAAACGTTCGCGGCGAGGTCGGTGTGAGTCGATCCCGGCGGGCTCCTGGCCCAACGTGTCGGTCGCACTCGAGACGGGGGCGAGGCATCGCCGCGAAAGCGGAGAGAGGCGAACCGGTCAGCGACGAACTGACCGCCGTGCTTTTTGCGATCGGCTCCATACGGACGGCTATCTGACCGGATGAAATCGACGCGAACGCGGGTGCTGGTCGCCGTCGTGCTCCTGGCGGCGGCGACGGTCCTGGTCGTCGCGGGCGCGGGGCTGTTCGGCCCGATCTCCGACGGCTCGAGCCCGCCCGGAACCGACGGGACCGACGACCGGACCGACGAGCCGTCGACGACCGACACCGTCGGCTACGTCGAGGGCTACTGGCACGACGACGAACTGCCGGTCGACGACCGCGACGACGCCGCCCTCTCCGAGGACGAACTCGAGGCGGTCGTCTACCGGTCGATGGCCCGCGTCGAGGAGATCAGGGGACTCACGTTCGAAGAAGACGTCGACGTTGAGGTCGTCTCCCGAGAGGAGTACCGAGCGGAGAGCGACGACCTCTTCGTCGACGTGACCGACGACGAGCGGCTCCAACAGAACGTCAACTACGAGGCGCTGTTCGTCGTCGACCGGGCGACCGACGCCGAAGACGAGTTCGAATCGCTCTACGGCGGTGCAGTCGACGGCTACTACGATCCGGGCGAGGAGGAGGTCGTCCTCGTTTCGGACAGTCCCGACGCCCCCGAGACCGACGAGATCGTCCTCGGTCACGAGCTGCTTCACGCGCTGCAGGACCAGCAGTTCGACCTCTCGCAGTACGACCGCGAGACGATCGACCAGTCGGCGGCGAAAAACGGCCTCATCGAAGGCGACGCGGTGTGGGTCGAAACCGAGTACGAGCGGCTCTGTCGGGCCGAGTGGAGCTGCGTTCGGTCCGAGCGGAGCGCCGCCGGATCGTCGGATCTCAACTGGGGGCTGTACCTGATCGTCTATCAACCGTACGCTGACGGTCCCGACTACGTCGAGTACCTCAGAGAGCAGGACGACGGCTGGGACGCCGTGAACGCGGCCTACGACGATCCGCCGGCCAGCAGCGCCGACGTGATCAGACCGAGCGAGGACCGCGAACCGGTCGACGTCGACGTCCCCGACCGCTCGAGCGACGACTGGGAGCAACTCGAGGTCGACGGCGAGACCGCGACCGAGACCGTCGGCGAGGTCGGCATGGTCGCCATGTTCGCGGCCGACGCGTTCGACTCCGATCGCTCCGCGGTGATCGAGCGCGAGGCGTTCGTCACCGACGGCGTGGGGTACGAGTACGATCAACCCCAGACCGACGGATGGGCCGGCGATCGCCTCGTCACCTACGTCAGCGCCGACGTCGATCCGACGAACGAGTCGGCCGGCGCGATCGACCGCACCGGCTACGTCTGGCACAGCGAGTGGGAGACCGACGAGGACGCGGCGACGTTCCGCGACGCCTATCTCGAGTTGCTCGCGGCCCACGACGCGGAGGCGGTCGACGACCGGCCGAACGCGTTCGAGATCGACGACGGCTACCCCGGCGCGTACTACGTCGACCGCGACGATCGGTCCGTGACGATCGTGCGCGCGCCGTCGGTCGACGACCTCGAAGGCGTCGACGCGGTCGCCGCCTCCGACGAACACGCGAGCGTGGGCCTCGAGAGCGACGACGGAACGGGCGGTGTCGAAGGCGGTTCCACGAGCGAGGCGAGCGCCGCGGACGCGATCGGCGGCGGCGGATCGAGCGCCGATTCGGTCGTCGTCGCCGGAGCCGTCGTCGCGGGGACCGGCGTCGCGATCGTCGTCCGCCGACGCGCCGTCTCCGACGTCGACTCGAACCGGAAGACGGTCGACGACGCGACCCGCGAGCGATGAACCTTTGAGCCGAACGGCGAAAGGAGTCGCAATGGGTCGTGCTCGACTGTTTGCGGTCGTCGTCCTCGTCGTCCTCTCGGGGTGTACGCTCCCCGGGACGCCGGGTCAGCTCGACACCGACCGTGAGCTCGGATACGTGGGAACGTACGCCCACGACGACGTCTTCGCCTTCGACGGGAGCGACGGGCTCACCGAGGACGAACTCGAGGCGGTCACGTACCGATCGATGGCCCGAATCGAGGTGATTCGCGGGACGAAGTTCGAGCGCGACGTCGAAGTGGACGTCGTCTCGAGAGCGCAGTACCGCGAGCGACGAAGCGACAGTCCCAACGCGTCGGCGTTCGAGAACGAACTCTGGCGGGGAACCTTCCTGGTCGACGGTGAAACCGATCCGAACAGGGCGTTCGACGAACTCTACGGCGACGCGGTCGCCGGCTACTACACGAGCGACCGCGTCGTGCTGGTCACCGACGACAGCGATCGCGTCCGCGTCGATCGGCGGACGCTGGTCCACGAACTGACCCACGCCCTCCAGGACCAGCGGTTCGGGCTCGGGAGCGAGGGCGAGACGATCGACGAACGCCGGGCCGAAAACGGGCTGATCGAGGGCGAAGCGAACTACGTTCCGTACCTGTACGACCAGCGCTGTGGCGAGCAGTGGCAGTGCGTGGCCGACCTGGAGCGAGAGCCCGACGACGCGGACGAACTCGAGGAGCGGCCGTTCAACGTCGGGCTGTTCCTCTCGATCTTCGCGCCGTACTCGGAGGGGCCGGCGTTCGTCGCACACCTCCACGAGACCGGCGGCTGGGAAGCCGTCGACCGCGCCCACGACGAGCGACCGACGAGCACGAGCCAGTTGATCCACCCCGAGCGGTACCCCGACGACCGACCGCTCGACGTCGACGTCCCCGATCGCTCGAGCGACGACTGGACGCCGTCCGTCAGCGGTGGGGAACCGACGGCGAACGCGAACGGCGAGGACGATCCCCGGACCGAGACCGTCGGCGAGGCGACCCTCTACGCGACGATCTGGGCCAACGACGTCGTCGATCGGCCGCTCACGGAGGGCGGTACCGAGCTATCGCCGTACAACTACACGTCTCCGGCGACGACGGGCTGGGCCGGCGACAGCTTCCGGGTCTATGAGGACGTCGACGATCCCGACCGGACGGGACACGTCTGGAAACTGGCCTGGGAGACCCCCGACGACGCCGACGCGTTCGCCGACGCCTACCGCACGCTCCTCGAGAACCGCGGCGCGGATCGACTCGAGGAGACCGACGATGGTGCGGTCTACGCGGTACCGGACGACGAACCGTTCGCCGGAGCCTATCGCGTGACGACGAGCGACGCGCTCGTCGAGATCGTCGGCGCGCCGACGGTCGACGACCTCGCGGAGCTTCACGCCGCAGCCGACGATCGCGCGCTCGGTTCCGACGACGCTGTCGACGCCCCGACCGTTGGGTCGAGCGACGCCCCGACCGCAGGATCGGCCGTCGGCTGATCGTCCGATCTCGATCGAACGCACCCCGAATCGACCGCGAACGCTGCCGAGGACGGGTAGCTTTTTTGCTCAGCACGGGAAACCGACGCTATGTCACATCCGTTCGGAACCGTTCCCCCCGACGCGATTCTCGCGGGAACCGCGACGGACGCCTACTTCGAGCGCACCCGGGAGACGCTCGAGTACGCCGGGAAGAACCCGCACGTGGTCGCCGAGGTGACCGCCGACCAGTTTCCAACCGGTTCGTTCGAGGTGTTCTCCGGCGTTCACGACGTCGCGACGCTGCTCGAGGGCCGGAACGTCGACGCCGACGCCCTCCCCGACGGCCAGTTGTTCGACGGCGGACCGGTGATGCGAATCGAGGGGCCGTACCTCGAGTTCGCCGCGCTCGAAACGTCGCTGCTCGGTTTTCTCTCCCAGCCCAGCGGGTTCGCGACCGCGGCGCTCGAGGCGCGACTGGCGGCACCCGACTCGCAGGTGCTCTCGTTCGGGGCGCGCCACGTCCACCCGTCGATCGCGGCGACGGTCGAACGCGCCGCGCTGGTGGCCGGACTGGACGGCTTCTCTCACGTCGCCGCGGGCGAACTGCTCGGCCGGGTGGCGGGCGGGACGATGCCCCACGCGCTCATGTTCTGTTTCGGCGAGGGGAATCAGGACGAGGCCTGGCGGGCGTTCGACGAGGCCGTGTCCGAAGACGTTCCTCGGATCGCGCTGACCGATACGTTCTGGGACGAAGTCAGCGAGAGCCTGCTCGCGGCCGAGACCCTCGGCGACCGACTGGACGGGGTGCGACTGGACACGACCGGTTCCCGTCGGGGCGACTTCCGCCACATCGTCCGCGAAGTTCGCTGGGAACTCGACGCGAGAGGGTTCGAGGACGTCGACGTTTTCTGTAGCGGCGGACTCGATCCGGCGGCGATTCGATCGCTTCGGGACGTCGCCGACGGTTTCGGCGTCGGCAGCCACATCACCGACGCGGACGCGGTCGACTTCAGCCTCGACATCGTCGCCGTCGAGGGCGAACCGGTCTCGAAACGCGGTAAACTCTCGGGCGTCAAGGAGGTGTACCGGACGGCAGACGGCGGCCACCACGTCTCTCTCGCGGACGGCGACCCGCCGACCGACGGCGAGGCGCTGCTCGAGCCGCTGGTCCGAAACGGCGAGATCGTCCGCGAGTTCGATCTCGAGGACGCGAGCGAGCGGTGTCTGACCGACGCCGAGGCGGTCGGGTTCGACCGGTAACTCCGGCAGCCGTTTCCGATCGTTTTGATTCCGGCAGCCGTTTCCGATCGTTTGACGCGGCTCACGCACTCGCGTGAGAAACGCATCGACGGTCGGCCGACGACGACCGTGGCTGCGTTCACCAACGAGCCGTCGGCGTCGTCGTGTGCGCTGGCGAACTGGCTCTCGGCCCGCTCGTTTCACTCGTCGGGTTGCCCGCGTGCGTGACGTCGGTGTTCGGCGGATCGCTCGCGCCGTGCGGGCGTGTCGTCGCGCGAGTGGTCGTCGTCCGTTCGCGCTCCGGATCGTCCTGCAGTTGCCGTCCGAGTCGATACCCGCCCTCGTCGCGGTCGAGCGGCGACGCGACGATCGGCCCAAAAGCGACGGCTACTGGAGCACTCGAGGTCGCAGCCGTTCGACTGAACCGCCGGGCTCAGACCTGCTCGATGCTGCCGTCGGCGTCTCGCTCGCGGAACACCTGTCCTTCGAAGAGCGTGACGACGACGTCGTCGCCCTGCCAGGCACCCGGCGCGAGCTTTGCCTTCCGGCAAGTTCGATCGAGGTACTCGCGCTCGCTCCAGCCGTTTTCGACGGGCACCGTCGGGTAGAGCCAGCCACCTTCGCCGCCGTCGATGGCGACGCCGTGGGTTCCGAGCTCGAGGTCCGCCAGCGGATCGTCGGTCAGAACGACGTTCCGGACGGCACAGACCGAGACGGTGATGTTCGACAGCTCCGACGGGCTCACCTCCGAGCCACAGGAGTCCTCGCTGGCGGCCTCGATGGCCGCGTCGACGATGACGTGCCCGAGTTGGTCGCCCGACCGGTAGCCGCCGGCACAGCCCCGCAGGCTGCCCCGGCCGCGCGTGGACTCGAGGCGGACGAACGCGCCCGTCCGCTCGTAGAATGCCTCGCGCATGCTACCCGGCTGTTCTCGTTGCCCGTGTTGTACGTAGGATTCGACGGCTTCGCGCGCGAGTTTGACGGCCCGCGCACCGTCCTCGTAGGAGAGGTCGACGCCCTGTCGCTGGGACATACACCAGTACATGGAAGTAATCGTCCTAAAACGCTTCCATTCGTTTCGAGGTTCATACCAGGGGGTGATCGGGGGACTTATTCCGTCCCGTCTCCTACTGCGGATGGGAGAGAGAGACCGGCTGCCGCGGTGGTCGCGTTGGCAACGACGCGACCACAGTTCCGTTGCGCGACTCTCCGAGTCGGGCAACGCTCGCGAGGAAAGTCCCCCCACCCGTTCGGGCGGGTGACCGGGCGCAAGTCCGGAGCGGGAGACCGCTGGCTCTGGAACAGAAACGACACGTCTCGGCCCGACCGATGACGCGCGCGAACCCGACCGCAAGGAAGGGAAGGTAACCCGCAGAGGGAAGCGCGGACCGGCGCACGACGTGCGGTCGACGATCGTGGTTCAAGACCACGGATCGCGAACGGGACTCTCGTGTCACGCACGGGAATCCGAATCGTCGCGATCGACCGCGCCGACGGCCGAGGATCGATGGAACGGCGAACCCTCACCGGTGCAAGTCCGTCCCGTGGTAGCCCGAACGTCCCGCGGCTTCGCCGCGGACGGGGCGGACGCTCAGCCGAATGCCGGTACGAACAGAAGGGGGCTTACTCCTCTCACCTACTCCACACTCCTCGAGCGACGGCGTCGTCCGCCACCGGATGGACGATCCGCTCGCCGACGGCGAAACGCAGGCCACCGGTGCGACTATCGAGTCCGGACGCTGTCGGCGTCGAGTTCCAACGGTGTTTCCGCCGCCCACCTCCCGCGATCCGATCCGGAGCGCGAAGCGAAACCCGTCACCAGTGGCTACCCGAGGCCGCCATCTACGACGAAGCCGCCGCGGACGAGCCGCTCTACGAAGACCCCGTGCTCATCCACGCGGACGGCCGGCTCGAGCTCGAGGGAAACCGGCCGCCGTCGCCCGCCGCGGTACACCACGTCGACGTCAACGATGACGTCGACCGATCGCCTCCCTGATCGGCGAAACCGTTTTCCTCGTAGTGCCGACTCGAGTTTCGGACGAGACGAGCGCCGCCAGTCCCTGATACGGTTTACTGTAAGCCGGTACCGGCGCAACCGCGACCCAGGCGGCGGTTGCGCCGGTGAATCGTTCCAGGAATCTGTACGAAAAGTGAAGCCCGACGGTACGGCCAGCGACGCGGATTCCTCGCTTCGCTCGAAGTGTCGTGTCTTTAAAACGTTCTGACGGAGTCTTACGCGAACGCAGTGAGCGTCCTGACTGAGATTTGAACACGTCCAGAGGATCCTGCTCGTCCGCTTCGCTCGACTGTGCGGGCAGGCACTGGTCTGCTCAAATCTCCCAGATAGTGTGTCGTTGAAAACGTCCTGACGGAGTCTTACGCGAACGCAGTGAGCGTAAGGCACGTCAGGACGCGAACGCCGTAGCGAGCGCTGAGCAACGCGAAGCGCTCGCACAAAGTGAGCGTCCTGACGGAGATTTGAACTCCGGTCCCTGGCTCCGCAAGCCAAGAGGATAGTCCACTACCCTATCAGGACTCATCTCTTCGTAACCCCGTAGCAGTTAAAGCCCTTTCGAAAGGAGGTAGACCGTTGCCCGCGATTTCGGCCGGTGACGCCTCGAGTCCCGCCGGTTCGTCGGAGCCCGTTTTTCGCCTCGCGTGCATCCAATCAGTTTATGGCCCTCGATTGATTACTGCGCGGTATGGCGAAACAGCAGAACGAGGTTCGCGATCTCCAGGAGGGAAGCTACGTGATGATCGACGACGCGCCCTGTAAGATCGACTCCTACTCGACGGCAAAGCCCGGCAAACACGGCAGCGCGAAGGCACGAGTGGAAGCCCGCGGCGTCTTCGACGGCAAAAAGCGGTCGTTCTCCCAGCCCGTCGACGCCAAGATCTGGGTGCCGATCATCGAGCGCAAACAGGGTCAGGTCGTCTCGGTCGACGGCGAGGACATGCAGGTTATGGACCTCGAGACGTACGAAACGATGACGATGCGCATCCCCGAAGACAAGGACGTCTCGCCGGACGACGAGATCGAGTTCCTCGAGATGGAAGACCAGCGAAAGATCGTCTGATGTTTCCCGGGGCGACCGACGAGCGCGAGACTGGCGACGCGGCCGGCGGAATCGACCGTGAGGACGCGAACTTCGTGGTCGTCGGTGCGCCCCTGGACGTATCGACGACCTTTCAGCCGGGGACCCGGTTCGGTCCCCGACGGATCAGGACGTACGCGGAGACGTTCGACGATTTCGACCGTCGAACCGACCAACACTTTTCCGAACTCGGCGTCGTCGACCACGGCGACGTCTACGCGTGGGACGACGCCGAAGCCTACCTCGAGTTCCTCGAAGGGACGCTGCGCGACGTCGTCTGGGACGACGCCGTTCCGATCACCCTCGGCGGCGAACACACCGTCTCGCTCGCGGGCGTTCGCGCCGTCGAACCGGAGGTGTTCGTCTGTCTGGACGCCCACCTCGACCTTCGCGATGAGTACGACGGCAACCGGCTATCTCACGCCTGCGTGACGCGGCGAATCCTCGAGGACGTCGACTCGGTCGAGGAAGCGATCGTCGTCGGCGCGCGCACGGGAAGCGAAGCCGAGTGGGATCGAGCCGACGGCGGCGACGTGACGGTCGTCCCGCCCGAAGAAGCCACGGCGTTCGACCTCGGGAGTCGGCTCGGCTCCCGTTCGTGTTACCTGAGCGTCGATATCGACGGCGCGGATCCCGCGTACGCACCGGGAACCGGAACGATGGAGCCGTTCGGTCTCGAGCCCCGCGAGATGCGCGACGTCGTTCGGACCGTCGGACCGCACGCGGACGGGTTCGACGTCGTCGAGGTCAACGACCGGGACGACGGCCAGGCCGCGTCGCTGGCGGGAAAGCTCGTGCGGGAGTTCGTCTTCGCGCGCGCAGATCGCGAATGACGGCGGAACCTCACGGTCCGTCGACCGGTTCGACGACCTGACACTCAAAACTCGATACCTACCCTACTAGTAAGGCTCAAACGTTGGAAGTGGGGACGTCGTACGCCGGGGTATGGCACCCACCCAGAATGGCACGCTCTCGAGCGAAACGGCGTACGAGCTCCTGTCGGATCCCCATCGACGGTACGTGTTGGACAGACTGGACGTCGACGAACGAATCACGGTCGACGAACTGGTCGGGGAACTGTCGACGTGGAAACGCGAGGAGCCGGTCGATCGGCGGGTTCGAAAGCGGGTTCGAATCGACCTCGTTCACAATCACCTGCCGCGGCTCGAGGACCACGGTCTGATCGAGTACGCGCCCTCCACAGAGGTGATCGTCGTGACGGCGGACCCCGAGCGGACGCTGTCGCCCGTCATCGAGGTCGCCGACGCGATCGACGCGGATTGACGTCGGCCGGATTCCGCCGCTCACAGCGGCGACGAAAGGTACGCCTTCGGGATCGCGTTCCGGACGGTCACCAGCGGATCGACGACCTGGCTGATCTCGAGGTCGCAGACGAGACTCGAGAACATGTACGCCTCCGTGAGATCGAAGCCGTGTGCGGCCGAGAGGAGTTCGATCGCGTCCAGGTTCGCGCGCTCGCAGGCCTGCTCGAGCGTCTCCGCGCTCGCGACGGTCTTCCAGGCGTCCGACGTCTCGATCAGCGGGCGTTCGATCGTCGTCGATGGGGATTCGATCACCTCGAGCGTAACGTCGATCTCGGTGGCGATCTCGGAGCCGGTTCCGCACATCTCGCCGTCGGCCATCGCCGCCTTGCAGTCGCCCATCGCGAGCATCGCCCCCTTCTGAAACACGGGGAAGTAGATCGCGTTGCCCGCGGTCACGTCGGTCGTATCGAGATTACCGCCGTGGTCGTGGGGAACGAGCGTCGTGTACGATTCGCCCGCGGGCGCGACGCCGATCGTTCCGACGACCGGCTCGATCGGGATCTCGAAGTCGTCGAACGAGATGGCGTCGTCCTCGACGGGCGTCATCCGCGTCCGCGGCGCGTCGATCTCGTCGTAGCCGTCGAGCAGTCCGAACCCGTCGATCGTGATCACCCGCCCCTGGTCTTCGGCGACCCTGACGTCCTCGATCCGGACGGCGAGGACGTCGCCGGGCGTCGCGCCCTCGACGGCGATCGGTCCCGTCGCGGCGTTGACCTCGTCGGGCACGGCGTCGATCACGTCAGAGTCGCTCTGGATCGCACCGTCCAGGCTGTCCCGCGTCTCGATCGTTACCTCCGTTCCCGGCTCGACCGTCCCAACGGGTTCGAGCTCCGGGGTGAACTCGTAGATCGCACCGTCCTCGTGACTCACGGTTCGTCGTGGCATACCCGTACGATCGGCGCCGATCGCCGTAAATCGGTCCCTCGATCGACTGCGACGCGGGACGGTGGCCGACTGGCTCGAACTGCGGTCACGGATAAGCGACCCGTCGACGTCGGGCGACGATCGAATGGATACATACCGTCGGCGGGACAATCGAGGAGTATGGAGCTCTCGACGTTCGTCGACCGACTCGACGACGAACTGCGCCACGACGACTACGCCGAACTGGACGCGAGCGCGAACGGGCTGCAGGTCGGTCCGGACGCGGGCGAGATCGACCGCGTCGCGTTCGCCGTCGACGGCGTCCTCGAGACGATCGAGGGCGCAGTCGACGCCGATGCCGACGTACTGGTCACCCACCACGGTATCTCGTGGGGCGATCTCGAGCGCGTGACCGGTCGCACGCACGACCGCATCGCGGCGCTGATCGAGAACGACCTCGCGCTGTACGTCTCGCATCTACCGCTCGACGGCCACCAGCGGCTGGGGAACGCGGCCGGCGTCGCCGACGTCCTCGAACTCGAGGATCGGGAGCCGTTCGGCGCGTACGGCCCGGAGTACATCGGTCAGCGCGGAACCGCCGAGACGCCGTTCGATCCGGACGAACTCCGGGATCGACTCGAGTCGGAACTGATCGGCGACGACGGATCGGTACGGCACCTCGGGTTCGGCACGGACGAGATCGAGGACGTAGCGATCGTCACCGGCAGCGGAACCGATTGGCTGGACGAGGCCGTCGACGTCGGTGCGGACGCGCTGGTAACCGGCGAGGGAAAACAGCAAGTCTACCACGAGGCAAGGGAGGCCGGCATTCACGTCGTCCTGGCGGGCCACTACGCGACCGAGACGTTCGGCGTCCGGGCGCTTTCGGACGTCGTCGAGGGGTGGGGACTCGAGACGACGTACCTCGAGGTCCCGACGGGGCTGTGATCGGGGAAACCGTGACGGCCGCGAATTGACGGTTCGTCGCGTCGGAGAGGCGACTCTCGCTCGCGTCGGCATCCGATCCCTCGGGCGAACCCGGGAGAGACGACCGAAGTCGGTGGCGTTACGCGGAGGCCATCTCGCGACAGCTCTCGACGCAGTCCGGGAGCACCTCGGCGCAGGCCTGGCAGTGGTCGTGATCGTGGCGTTCGCACTCCTCGAGACACTCTTCGCAGACGTCGGCACAGAGCGCCGCCAGCTCGCGGTGGTACCCCGAGTTGCGAGCCATCCACCGGGCGTGTAGCGACGCGACGTCGGCCACGTCGCGACAGAGTCGGATGCAGCGGGCCATCCCCTCCTCGTCGGCGCAGGCGTCGGCACACCACTCGCAGACCTGGGCCGCCTCGAAACAGTTGTCGATACACTCCTGCATGTGGTCGTCCGCGTGTTCGATCTGTTGGAGCGCCATCACGCGAACCCACGCCGAATCCGTTCATCAAGCTGGGCCGGGCGAGTGCAAGCGCTCGAGTGCCCCGCGAACGGTCCCGGCGGCTCCGACCGGAACGTCGCAGCCCCGTCCCGACTCGGGTCGGGACGACTCATAGGGACTAGCAACACAGCTCATAGTTTTACTTCGCTTCTCTCCAGCAGTTGAGAGATAGGATTTGCTGAATACACAGCGCGAATGTCGCACTGAACCTTGCCCGATTTGCAACAGTGTAGATCGCTCAGTATAGGCGAAGGCGTTACCGGAGCAGCTACCTACCTCTCGGATAGGTGTCAGAAACCGACTGCTGCATATGGAGCATTAGTGCAGCACGGCGATTTCGTTTGTTTCGCGCGGGAATCGGTGAACTATCTGCTCACTAGACGTGCGTATTGACCATCGATGGTTCTGCCAATCACAGTAAATATGTTCTGCTACATTCAACGCACGTAGTCACAGGAAGGTTTGTGGGAGAAATTATCCGTCGAGTTCTTCCTCGAACCACACAACCTGCTCGTCTCCTTCCACCCATGCATCGTGTCCGGGTGGAAGCAAGGCGACATCGCCTTTCTCGAGTGTTTTCCGGGTACCATCTTCCATTTCAACAGTCATCTGTCCAGAGAGCATGTACAGACGGTGTGGAGACGGGCACCACTCGGTTCCCATATCGGGACCGTTATCTCTGGAGAACTTCCATCCCGGTTCTGCCGTTGCCAACCAGAACTTCCGCTCCCCCAATTGTACACACTCACCTTTCGCATTCTCGAGGGCCATCGTCTCATCAGGTGACTCGAACGATTTCACCACTAATTCATCTATCATGGCAATATGTAGCACGCTGGGAGAGGAGATAATTGTTTCACTGGAAAGGACGCGAAATCGCTGTCTTCAGCGCGTCGGCTTTGACAGATAACAGGAAACTTGCAATTTACGGCGTGACATCTACGACCTCTACTGACTGATCCTCTCCTCGCTGACCGAGTCTGATTTCGTGCAACATTCGCGCCCTGAGTTCAGCACACACTACCAGAACTATCTGATCATTGCCATAAATGCCGTGGCCGATCCAGAGGATAGAGATAGCAGATTACATTGTTTCTTCCAATAGAGTGGGTCTGAATCGGAAAATCAATTGAACGCCACTTACTAATGGCTATAACGAAACTGTCAGAGCCCCCCTCTTCTCTAAATCCCCCATATAGAGCGCTTAGAATCGATAGTATGCAATCTCTTGCCGGCCACAGTTAGGACAGTTATTAAAATTCATCGTATATTTTCCACCACAATTTCGACATTCGTACAATTCTTCACTACTGCCCATCTCCAATACGTAGTACGCAACCTCTTGCCGGTTACAGTTAGGGCATTCATCAACGTCTTTTGGAAGATTTTCACCACAATTTCGACATTCATACAATTCCTCACTGCTATCGGCCTTATTCGGTATTTTATTTGCGCCCATGCTTTGACACCCCGTATAAATACCTTCTCCTACCATCATTATTAATCCTATTATTCTAACAGAGAAAATCACGTTGCATTCTCTGTCTGTGCTGGTGATCACTAGCCCCGCAGATCGCCAGTTAGCCCGTGCTACATTCGCGCTGTGTATTCAGCACGATATTCTGAATATGTTTTATTTTTGATGGGCTGTTCAGCGCTCATTTCGCACGTGTAGTGTGCGGATGGTTCACTGATTTCGGTATGAAACAAACAGAGCCGTCGTGCTGCATTCACCCTCTATATTTTGCACGGCGATTTCAACATATCTGTGACCTGCCACACTGGAAAGTACGAGGGTTTACGCTAATCCCTATCAGTTCGGTCCCGCGTCCGACTCCGACTCGAGGGGGGAATCCACCCACGGTTGCGGATCGACGCCGGCCGACGCGTCGTCGTCGGGTAGGGAATCGGCTCGTTCTCGGGACGGCCGATCGCACTCGTTCGACCGATCGCTCGGCTCGGCCAGTTCGTCCGGTTCGGTACCGGGTGCGTCCGGCGAGACGGCCGGAACGTCGACCGAATCGAGGGCGTCCCCGACGACGTCGCGTTCGTCGACCCCCTCGACGGTCGCTTCGGTCGTCAGGACGATCCGGTGGGCCATCGTCTGTTCCGCGAGGCGCTTGACGTCGTCGGGCGCGACGTACGTCCGGCCGTCGACGACGGCGGCCGCTCGAGCGGCTTCGAACACCCGCTGGACCCCCCGGGGGGAGACGCCGATCTCGGTCCGCTCGTCTCGTCGGGTCGAGCGCGCGAGTTCGACGATGTACCGTCTGACGCCCCGATCGACCTCGACGGCCTCGGTCAGCGACTGGAGAACGCGAACCGAGTTCGGCGTGATCGCCGGCTCGACGCTGGGGGCGAGCGTCCGGCGGTTCGCCCGACGCTCGAGCAGCCCCAGCTCGCCGTCGACGTCGGGATAGCCGAGCGAGGTCTTGACGCTGAACCGATCGCGCTGGGCCTCCGGGAGCCGGAAGGTCCCCTCCTGTTCGATCGGATTCTGGGTCGCGATGACGACGAACGGGCGAGGGAGGTCGTAGGTCGTCCCGTCGACGCTGACCTGGCGTTCTTCCATCGCCTCGAGCAGCGCCGCCTGGGTCTTCGGGGGCGCGCGGTTGATCTCGTCCGCGAGGACGACGTTCGAGAAGACGGGGCCCCTCGCGAACTCGAACTCGCCGGCGTGTTCGTCGTACACCGTCGACCCGGTCACGTCCGAAGGAAGCAGGTCGGGCGTGAACTGGATCCGGGTGAACTCGAGGCCCATCGATTCGGCGACGACGCGCGCGGTTACCGTCTTTCCCGTTCCGGGCACGTCCTCGAGCAAGACGTGTCCGCGGGCCAGTATCGCCGAGAAGATCGCGTGGAGCACGCGACGGTCGACGACGGCGGCGTCCTCGACGCGCTCGAGAACCGCGCGGACGGCCCTCGAACCCTCCTCCGGCGTCACGTTCGATTCGTCCATATCGGACAGTCGAGCTAGACGTTCAAGAAGCCTCGCTTCGCTGGCATCTGTCGGCGCGGACGGGCTCCGCACAGCCGTCAGCCGCGAAGCGGGAGCAACAGGACGAGCGCGCCGACGCCGACCGCGACGAGCGCGATGGGCGCGGCGGTTCCGGCGATCCCCCCTCGAACCGTCTGGAGGCCGATCGCGACGAGAACGGCGCCGACTGCGACGGCGACCGAGAGCAGGCCGTGGAACAGCTCGAGACGGCGAGTTTCCGGGAGGTGTCCGAGTTCCGCGGTGAGCCCGAGTCCGTACGTCGAGACGTCCCAGACGAGCGCGCTCCCGGCGAGACAGACGAACGTCAGCGTCGGGTCGTGCCACGAGAGCGCGATCGCCGCGATGACGAGCCCGACCGCGGCGAGCGTCGGTCCACCCGCGCGGTCGGGGACCAGACGCAGCGCGACGCCGACTGCGAACGCGCCGATCAGGACGGCGAACGCGATCGGACCGACCAGCAAGAGCGTGGCTACGACCGATGCCATCGTTCCGACGCCGACGACGACCAGCGGATTGCCGACGGCCGCGCCGGCGAACACCAGCACCGTCGCCGCGACGGCGAGACACACGAGCACGAAGCCGACGGCGACCGCGGCGCTCCACCGGGTCGCGTCGGGACCGGGTCGACGAGTGAGCAGTCGGACGCCGGCCGCCGTTACCCCCGCGAGCAGACTGGCGAGACCGACCGCGGCGACCGATCCGACGACGACCACGGACGAGAGCGCCGACAGGATCGCGTCGAGAATCGAAACGCCGAGCGATCCGTCGGAGAGCGGGCCGGCGACGAGCAAACCGACCACCGCGACGAGCAGAACGAACGCCCCGAGCGTCGCAATCCCGATCGTCCATCCCGCGGTTCGCAGCCGCCGTTCGACGCGAGAACGTCGACTCCGCGGGGTCAGTTGACGGAACGGAAGCAACCGAAGCGAAAGCGCGAGCGAACAGCCGGTTCCGATCGCGACGAGCAGGAATCCGGCGAGCGCACCGATCGGCGTCGACGCCCCGGTCACGGCGCCCAGAACCACCAGCGCCAGCACCGCGAGACCGACCGTGACTCCGACGGCGACGAACGAACAGAGCAGCGAGCCGTACGTCAGCCCGCAGCCGACGACGGCTCGCGTGAGTTCGCTCCCGCCGACGTCCGCCCAGGCCATCGCGACGCCGAAAAGCGCCAGGGATAACCCCGAAACTGCGACGCCGAGCGTGCCGAAAAACGGCGCGATGACGACCAGCAGCGCGAACGCGGAGCCGAACGTCACGACGAACGCGTGACCCACGAACAGTTCGACGAATCCCGATCGCTCGAGGAGCGCGATTCCCGCCACGGCCAATCCGACGACGGTTGCGAGCGCCGTCACCAGCGTCGGCTCGCCGACGACGAAGCCGGCAGCGATCGCGGGGACGACGACGGCGAGCGTTGCGATTCCGAGGCTCGTCGCCCGTGGTCGCCCCTCGTCGCCGATCGCCGACGGGCGGTCGAGGCGCGGACCGGCGAGCGACATCAGCCATCACCCCCGGCACCGGGCGGTGCACTCGAGCCGGTCGCGAGTCGATCCGTTGGGAGCCGCGATTCGGCCGCGACGGCGTACTCGACGATCAGCGGGAGCGGCGTTCCTCGCCGCCAGTCGACGGTCCGTGTGCCCCGGGATCGACAGCGCGCGAGACGCGTCCGCCTTTCGATCTGTGCGTACTGTCCGCTGACGGTGTTTTCGGGAACGACGTCGGGTGACACGAGCGAGACCGCCAGTTCGTCCGAGCGCCAGGTTTCGACCGCCTCGAGGAGGTACTCGTCGAGCCCCGGCGAGTACAACACGAGCTGTGCTCCCGCCGGTGCGAGCCGGAGCAGCCGTCCGATCTGTGCGTCGGGAGCCGTCGTTTCGACGGACCGGTCGCCGCCGGCCGAGTCGGCCCCGTCGGTCGCCGCTTCGGTCGTCCGTTTCCAGTTCGAGGTCCGGGTCGAGGCGAGCGGAGACGGCTCCGTCGAGGGATCGGCCGTCGGCCGATTCGCTTCGTCGGTCGCCGTCCGGAGTAGTTCGAGCGCGCGCGATCGGTGAACGCGGCCGGATCCGGGGGCGAGCCAGTGGAGACCGGCCGGACCCGGACCCTCGAGGCCGATCGCGGCGACAGCGACCTCGTGGCCGCGTCGGAGCAGGTCGGACAGCGTTCGGGTCGCCGCGTAGGCCGACAGTTCGACCGCCGTCGGCTGGCCGGGGCCGGCGACGACCCGGTTCGGTTCGCGCGCGTCGACGACCAGCACGACCGTCGCGGCGACGCTGCGCTCGTAGTCGACGGTCGCGAGCGTGCCGCGTTTGGCGTACTGTCGCCAGTCGATTCGATCCGCCGGATCGTCGGGCCGGTACTCGCGAGTCGAGTGGAACGTGACCCCCTCGCCGGGTCGATCCGTCGACAGCTGACCCACGCGGTCGGTCCCCGTCCGCTCGAGGGGCGGCGCGTTCGTATCGAGCCGACAGCGGAGCGCGTCGTCGCCGGCCGTCGTCGGCGTCGCGGTCGTGACCGCTCCGGCGCCGAGCCCTCGGATCCGGACCTGGGGGGGATCGAACTCGTAGTCGCCGCGGCGCGCGACCACGACGTACTCGATCGAGAGGGATTCGCCCGGCTCGAGCGTCGCAGCGCCGCGCGGCGATCCCTCGTGGACGGCGAGTTCCCCGGGAACGCCGTCGGCCAGGCGGACGTCGGACAGCGTCCGGTCGGAGGCGTTGGTCAGCGAGAGCGCGACGGTGACCGGTCGGCCCGGCGGCGCAGGCGTCGGCGAGATCGATCGCCGGACGGAGAGCCCGGTCGGAACGACCGGCGGCGACAGCGCGCCGTAGGCCACGTACGACAGCGGGACGATCGAACCGAGCAGCAAGACACCGTTCCGGCTCGCGACGCCGATCCCGACGAGGACGATCGCGGCCGCCACCGCCCCCCGCCAGCGACGCTGTCGAGTCGTGACGACCGACTCGAGGGGCGATTCGTCCGACTCGTCCGCCCCGTCGTCGCGTCGTCCGGGTTGCTCGTCGTCCGTCCCCTCGGACCGGTCGTCCGACCGACCGAGGCGGACTCGAGGCGGCCGGGGACCGCGGGCCGTCGCGCGCGGATCGACCGCGCGCTGGAGCCGTCCGTCCGCACCACGGACCAGTTCCGCCAGCCCGGGCGCGACGACCGGAACGGTCCGGGGTGCGTTCTGACCCGCGACGACCGGTATCGCGTCGTTTGCGGCGGCGGCGACCGCGTCCATCGTCCGGGCGATTCGTCGGCGGACGACGCGCTCGGGAAACAGCCACGCCACCACCCGCTCGCGGAATCGCCGATCCGGGGCGCGAATTCCCTCGTCGAGGACGGCCGCGGCGACCTCGTCGTCGGTCCAGGAGCCGTCCGCGAGCGTCGCTTCCGCGGTCGACCGCGAGTTTCCACCCGCGACCAGCGCCTCCAGAAGCGCCGTTCGAAGGTGCGGGCGGGCGACGGCGAGTCCGTCGTCGACGGTTCCCTCCGCGCGGGCCGTCGCGCCGGCCGCTTCGATCACGCTCGCGAGCTCGTCGCTCGAAAGCAGCGGATCGCGATCGGTGCGTTCGGGTGCCGGTTCCGCGAACGGCTCGTCCGGTGCCCAGGGAACGGCGGGCGCGTCGCCGTCGGCCTCGAGCGCGCCGCGAACCTTCCAGAGGGCGACACAGAACGCGAGCAGCGCGAGCGCCGTCGCGGCGACTGTCGCGCCGACGGACTGTGCGTCGTCTGAACCGGCGACGGCGGCCGCCACGCCGATCGCGACGAACGCGATGCCGACGAGGCCGACGGCGAGCCGACGAACGGACGTCACCGCTCGATCCCCTCCGGCTGAGACTCGGTCGGTCGGTCGGATATCGTCGCGTCCGCGACGGGACGAGCGTCGTCTCCCTTCGACGAATCCGGCGAGTCCGATCCGTTTTCGCCGCCGTCGTCGTTCGGCCGCGCGGCCGCGATCCGCTCGGCGGCGGCGGTCGCGCTCGAGCGGACGGTCCGAGAGCGGGGGCGGTCGCCGTACTCGACCGCCCGAAACAGCGACGTCAGTTCGCGCACGGGTTCGGGAGGGTATCCCTGCTCGAGCGCCCGTCGTTCGATCTCCCCCGGCGTCCGCGTCCGCCACCGCCGCGGATCGACCTCGCGAGCGAACGAGCGCCACACGTCGCGAAGCGTCACGACTGCCCCTTCCTCCGGCTGCTCCCCGGCGCGGTCGGTCGGCGATTCGTCGTTCACACCCGCTTCGGACGCCGTCGGCTCGGGCTCTTCGCGATCGAACGCGCGAGCGACAGCCGCCGCCACCAGGAGCGCGACCGCGACCGCGGCCGCAACCCGATGACCGACGGCGACGTAGCTGCCGGCGACGAGGAGCGCGCCACCGCAGCAAGCGGCGATCGTCCGGCCGCGAAGCCGCCGGAGCGCGCCGAGCCACCGCAGCGCCACGACGGCCGAGCCGCGAGCGATCGATTCGAGGCGGGCGGCGAGGGCGCTCGCGAGCCCCGTCACGGATCGAGGCAACGAGGTGAGCCGGATCCAGGCCGCTCCCAGCAGCGACCGAACTCGATCCAGCAGCGACTCGAGGGCGTCGACGAACCGGAGGAGTCCGCCCACGACGCGCTCGAGCAGTCGGTGACCGTCCCCTGGCGATGGGATCGCGTCGCGTACCCTCCCGTCGGATCGCACCGCGACGTACGCGAGCGCGGTCGCAAGCGGGACGACGACGGCAAAAAGCGCGACGAGCGGGCCGGAAAACGCCTCGAGGATCAGCGCGACGACGGCCACGCCGGTCGCGGCCACGACTCCCAGCGAGCCGCGACCGCCGTGCGTCCGGTGGCCGACGGCGGCGGCTCCCGCGACGAACGCGACGAACGCGAGCACCGGTCCGCCGTATGAGCCGAGGAGCGTGGTGCTCGCGGTCTGGTCGTCGGTGCTGACCGTCACGGTCGCCGTCGGATCGAGCGGCACGTCGATCGCCGCCCGTCCCTCGGCGTCGGTCGTTCCGCGACGGTCGTCGTCGACGGCGACGGTCGCGTCTTCGACCGGTTCGCCGGCGATCTCTGCCACGACGCTCCCGTCGCTCCCGGGGACCGGCGCGAGCCCGTCGGGGACGATCCGCGCCTCGAGCAACAGCACGTCGAGCGTCGCCGTTCGTTCGAACTCGCCGCGCGAGACGGTGATCGCGACGCGGTCCGAGCCGTCGTCGGGGACCGTCACCTCGAGCGTTCCGTCGTCGTCCGTCTCCCCGACCGGCTCTCCGTCGACGGCGACGGTCGCCGACTGTACGGGCGTTCCCTGGACGTCCGCCGCGATCGTCACCGGTTCACCCGGATAGGCTGAGCCGTGGATTCCGATCGAAAGTGCGCCGTCGATCTCGTACTCGGCCGTGGCGTTGCCCGACGGCGTCTCGGACTGAACCGTCTCGAAGCGATCGGTCGACGGAACGCCCCCAAGCGACGCGGACGCGCCGAGGTCGCTCGAGTCGATAGCGGTCGCAAGGGAGTCGAGATCGGCCGCATCGTCGTCGAATCCGAGGTCGCTCGAGTCGAACCCGGTCGTCGTTTCGATCGCCCGACACTCGCCGTCCTCGCCGGTGCCGACCCGGACGACGAGTTCGGTCTCGTACGGGATCTCGCCCGCCACCCGTCCGCTCTCGTCCGTTTGTCCCACGTCGTGGTCGTTGAACCACACCGGCGCGTCGACGATCGGTCCGTCCCGGTCGTGGATCGTCGCCGTCAACTCGCGACCGGGAACCGGATCGTCGTCCAGCCAGATCGTACACGCAGGGTCGGCGGGTTCGGGATCGTCGAACCAGTCGAGATCGAGCCACTCGAGCAGCTCCGTCCAGTCGAACGAGTCGTCCGGTTCGCCGTCGGGATCCGATGGAACGTCGCCGGCTGGATCGGCACCGTCCCCGACGTGGCCGGCCATCGCGGGTGCAAACAGGGACGCGATCACGAGCGCGGCCGCCGCGAGGAGGACGAACGACACCTGCCGGTAGGCTCGACCGGCTGTCGGTTCGTCCGGCGGATCGTCGGCGGGCATTCCTGGATCGTGTGCGGGAGTTCGTTCGGTCCGGCGTCTCGACGTCCCGGTACAACCGCAAACCGGGTGCGGCTGTGGCCGGAACGCACGGACAGCGGACCGTCTCAGGGTTTCGACCCGGTCCGTCCGTGCGACGCCGATCGCGCGTGCGACCGTTCGAACCGAGGACGCACCCGCAGACGGGCGCTCGAGGCGACCGCGTCGGGAGGGGACCAGGCCGACGTCGTCCGTCGATACACGCCATCGGTATACAAATCTGGTGTCTCACATGTCGGAGAACATTCATCTCGGGCGACCGTCGCGCCGACGGCGCTACCGACGCGCCTCGAGTTCGGTCCGGAGGTCCTCGAGGTCCATCTCCTTCATCGAAAGCAACACCAGCAGGTGGTAGACGATGTCCGCCGCCTCGTAGGCGACTTCGTCGTCGTCGTCGTCTTTGGCCGCGATGACGAGCTCCGTCGTCTCCTCGCCGAGCTTTTCGAGCACCGCGTTCTCGCCTTTCTCGTGGGTGAACAGCGAGGCGGTGTACGATCCCTCGGGCAGCGTTTCCTTGCGATCTTCGATCACGGCGAACAGGTCGTCGAGTACGTCGTCCATCTATAACTCACCGGAGACGGCGCGGATGTCTTGTAACTCCTCGAACTTCTCGCTGTCGTCTCGGCCGCTCTCGAAGACGTCCGCCGTCACCTCGATCGGCGCGTTCGTCCGGGCGGCGAGCGCGAGCGAGTCGCTGGGGCGGGCGTCGATGACGGTCTCGCCGCGGGGCGTCTGAACGTGGAGGTCTGCGATGTAGGTGCCGCCGCGGCCGTCGTCGCGGGCTTCGATCTCGTTGACCACGACGCGGTCGATCCGACAGCCCAGTTCCTCGACCACGTCGAGCAACAGGTCGTGGGTCAGCGGCCGGCCGATGTCCTCGGCCTCGAGGCCGCGCGCGATGCTGGTCGCCTCGTTGAATCCGATGAAGATGGGGACGACGTCGTCCTCGTCGTCGACGGCGAGAACGACCACCGGGACCGGCCCCTGGGGGGTTCCCGCGACCCGGATGGCGTCGATGGATGCCTGCATACCACGACAATCGTGTGCAGGGGGGAAAACAGGTCCGGTCGCGCATGCATGCAGACGACGCGTACGAACGGCGGATCGACGGTTCGCGCTCGCGGTCACGCGCTTCGCTCGAGCGTCGGGATCGTCGCGTCGTCGTTTTCGAAGAGCGCCAGCCCGTGAAGGCGGCTGTCGGGCGTCAACTCCGGGTGAAACGAGGTGCCGACGACCGGGCCGTCGCGTACCGCGACTGGTCGGCCGTCCCACGACGCCACCACGTCGGCGTCGCCGACCTCGTCGATGACCGGCGCGCGGATGAAGACGGCCGGATACGGCTCCTCGAGTCCGTCGACCGAAAGCGGCGCTTCGAAGCTGTCGCGCTGTCGACCGAAGGCGTTGCGCTCGACCGAGACGTCGAGCACTCCGAGTTCGTCGACGCGGTCGTCGCCCGCGCCGCTCGAGGCGACGATCAGTCCGGCGCAGGTGGCGAGCAGCGGTTTCTCCGCCTCGACGTGCGCCCGAATCTCGGGTGCGATTCCCTCGCGGCGGAGCAGCCGCGAGATGGTCGTCGACTCGCCGCCGGGCATCGCGAGGAGATCGCAGTCGGGGACGATCCCCGACGTGCGAATTTCGCGCACGGTGAGGGGAATCTCGCGCTCGCGGGCCGCCCGTTCGATGGCATCCGCGTGTTCTTCGACGTCGCCCTGGACGGCGACGACGCCCGCAGTCAGTGACATGCTCGCGGGTACGGAGCGCCGCGTCAAAAAGGACGCGTCACGCGGCCGACAGAGACGAACCCCGCCTCGAGCAACTCCTGGTCCGCTCACCGGGGGACGATCCGGATCGCGACGCCGTCGGGATCGGTCGCGTCGAGACCGTCGTCGGCGTCGGTTACCGTCGCGTTCCCCTCCGCGAGACGGTCCCGGATCCGTTCGACGGCGGCGGGCGGAACGACGAGTTCGAACCACGCGAGCCCCCGCGCTTCGGGGGCGGCGGGTCGCGACCGTCCGTTCCAGGTGTTCACCCCGACGTGGTGGTGGTAGCCGCCGGCCGAAACGAACAGCATCGCCGGGACGTCGACCGTCTCGTCGAATCCGAGCGCGTCCACGTAGAACGCGCGGGCGTCGTCGATCGACGACACCTCGAGGTGGACGTGGCCGACGTCCGTCCCCGGCGGTGCCGTCGACGTTGCGCCGGCGGTCGCGGCGGCCGCGATCGCCTCGAGGTCGAGCGGATCCGAGGGCGCACGGAGGGTCCCGTCCTCTCGCGGCCACTCCGAACGCGGTCGATCCCGGTAGATTTCGACGCCGTTACCGTCGGGATCCGAGAGATAGAGCGCCTCGCTGAACCCGTGGTCGGCGGCCCCGTCGAGTCGCCAGCGGTCGCGGATCCGAACGAGAGCCTCTCCCAGAGCGGAGCGATCCGGAACCCTGAACGCCGCGTGGAAGAGACCGGCCTCGCGGTCGTCTCGCGGACGGGCGTCTCCGTCCGCGACGATCTCGAGCAACGGCGCGTCGTCGACGCCGAGCGTCGCCGTCCCGTTCGTCGCCAGCACCTCGAGTCCGACGACGTCGCGGTAAAACGAGACCAGGTCGGAACGATCCGCCGTTCGAAGCGCGACTCGCCCGAGACGCGTCGCGTCCGGGATCGAGTCCGCCAGTGGTGCCATACGGACGCTACGCCCCGAAAGAACATAGCCGACGTGGCCGAGCGCGGAGATGCGTCGGAGGGGATCGGCGTCGCTACGCTACCGCGACGGGTCGCTCTAACGGGCGCGCAAGCGTGGCGGGCGCTGGCGCACAAACTCGAGGGTCGAGAAATCGCACCTCGGCCGGGCGTTACGAGACGAACGTCAACAGCTGAACGAGGACGCCGATCATGACGCCGGTCGCGATGACGGTCTTCGGGTTGATGAGAATCGCGTTCGAGTCCTCGGCATCGAAGTACCGGACGAGTCCGGCACTGGACATCAGCCCGCCGGTGTTCTGTCCTTTGTCCATACCCGGCCGTACCGGACGAAGGAAACTAAACCTTTCGACGTTCGCCACTCGAGTGGAGCGCAGAGGGATCCCCGCCAGTCGATGTCGATCCGACCGCGGACGGATCGCGGTCGAACCCGCGAACAGCGACGGCGATCGAATCGGGCCGCCGTGAAAGCGAACGCGACGACGCGCGAACGCCAGTGGGAAACCCTTATGCGCGGCGCGTGGCAACTGTCGATGAACCGTATGACTGTCACGCTCAAGGACTTCTACGCCGACTGGTGTGGTCCCTGCAAGACGCAAGACCCGATCCTCGAGGACCTCGAGGACGACTGGGACGGGCGATTCGAGGTCGAGAAGATCAACGTCGACGAACAACAGGACGTCGCGAACGAATACCAGGTACGCTCGCTGCCGACGCTCATCATCGAAAACGACGACGGCGTCGTCGAACGCTTCGTCGGCGTCACCCAGCGTGACGACCTGGAGGACGCCCTCGAGTCCGCCGGCGCGTGAGCAAAACGACCGTTTCTACACCCACTTCACGCCGACGTCGTGGAGATCGTCGTTGTACTTGGCGATGTTGATGACCAGCGGCGTGACGCTTTCGACCTCCGCGGCGTTTGCGAGCGGACCGGCGTCGAGCGCCCGCAGTCCGGCGATCTCGTTCGAGAGATCGAGGACGGTCCGTTTCGCGTCCGCGTCGTCGCCGACGACGAGCGTATCGAGGTCGAACTCGACGTCGAGATCCGCGAGCTTGCCCGCCGCCAGGTTGTGGTACGCGCCCACGACCGGCACCTCGTCTGGTGCGCGAGCCGCGACGAGTTCGCTCACGCTGCCCGCACTCGGCGGGTGGTAGTGCATGCCGTCTTCGTCGCCGTTCATCCCGACCGCCGGCGTGACGAGAATCGTCTCCGCGTCGAGGACGTCCTCGACCGCCTCGACGGTGTCGCCGGCGTAGTACGGCGGCACCGAGAGCACGGCGACGTCGGCGCGGTCGGTCGCCATCTCGTTTCCGAACCCCTTGACGTCCGCCTCGACGCCGCGGTCGTCGAGTTCCGTTACGTACGCTTCGACCGCGTCCCGGGCTTTCTCCGGGTCGCGCGAGCCGACGAGAATCTCGTGATCGGTGTCGCGCGCGAACCGAAGCGCCAGCCCTTCGCCGATGTCACCGGTGCCGCCGAGTAGTGCGATTCGCATACGTCAACCTCGGGAGAGCACCCCGATAAATGGACGGGAGATCGGCCGATCTCGCCGCGATTTCGGTCGACGGTTGCGGGCTCGAGCGAGAAACCGGATTCCGGGTCGGACTCGCGAGCGCCGAACCTCGGGATCCGATCGCGTCCTCGAGCTCCGACGCTACTCGTCGCCGGGATCGACGGTGACGTTGTGTGCGAACACGTTCTCGGGATCGTACTCGGCTTTCACGGCGGCGAGGCGGTCGTAGCTGTCGCCGTAGACCTGTGCCGGCCAGTCTTCCCAGTCTCGTTCTTCGACGCCGGTGAATCCCGAATAGGCACCCTCCGCGCCGGCGCGTCGGAGCAGTCGCTCGGTTTCGGCGGCCCAGTCGAGCGTGGGGCGGTTGTCGAAGGCTTCCCAGTTCGCCTCGACGGTCAGCATGTACCGCTTGTCGTCCCACGCGTACGCGGCGTCGAGACCGCTTCCGATCGCTCCGCCGAGCGGCCAGACGCCGATGGTCGCCATCGACACGGGTGCCGCCTCGCGGCGCTCGAGGACGAGGTCCAGGACGTCGTCGGTGAGTTCGTCGACGAACACCGAGCGGTGCGTGTACTTGCGCCCCCACGGGTACAGCTGCGTCCCGAGGTCGTGGAGCAGCTCGTAGGGCATCTCGTCGGTCATATCGACGAGCGGATCGGTGAGTTCGCGAAACGGTTCGACGACGTCCGCACCTTCGGCCGGATCGCCAGCGTAACAGCCGAGAATGGCGACGGCGTCCTCGCCCGCGAGGTCGTCGGGCATCGACGGCAGGCCGGGGACGTCTCCGACGAGCAGCAGGGTCGTCAACTCCGCCGGGGCGTCGCGTGCCATCCGGCGGTAGGTGCGCAGGACGTCGTCGGCGGCGTCGAACGGGTAGAAAATGCCGAGACCCTGAACGGTCGGACCGACCTCGTACAGCTCGAACTCGAAGCTCGTCACGACGCCGAAGTTTCCGCCGCCGCCGCGGATCGCCCAGAACAGCTCCTCGTTTCGCTCGGGCGAGGCCGATATCAGCTCGCCGTCGGCGGTGACGACGTCGACGCGTCGAAGTGCGTCGATTCCGAGGCCGTGCTTGCGCCGGATCCAGCCGATGCCGCCGGCGAGCGTCGAACCGGGAATCCCCACGGTGCCCGCGCTGCCGGTCGGACAGGCCAGCCCGTACTCCTGGGTCGCCGCGAGCACGTCCTCGGCTCGAGCACCGGGTCCGACCCGCGCAATCTGTGCCTCCGGGTCGACACGGACGTCGTCCATCGGAGAGAGGTCGACGACGAGCCCGTGGTCCGCGACGGCGCTTCCCGTCTGTTCGTGAGCCCCGCCTTTGACCGAGAGCGGGAGGTCGCTTTCGCGGGCGTACCGAACGGAACGCGCGACGTCGGACGCGCCGTCCGCGCGGACCACGAGCGCCGGATACCTGTTGATCAGACCGTTCCACACCGACCGGGCGTCCTCGTATCGCTCGCCGTCGGGGCGAACGAGGTGTCCGTCGAGCTCTCGAGCGAACTCGCCGAGACGCCGTTCGTCGAGGTCGGCGACCGTTCCGAGCGGGTGCGTGTGCGTCGCCATCGGGTACGTCGAGATCAGGAACGTGCCGCCCTAAAGGTATTCATCGATCGTGATGGTCGGCGGTAGCGTTCGGCGGGCGTTTCGGACGAGTGACGAAACCGCGGGAGAAAAACCGGACGGCACAGCGAAACCGAATCGTCGCCGACGTCCGTGGGCGCTCCGGACGCGTCGTCGTGGAGAGCCCCACGCTCAGGCGGACACTCGAACGGTCACCTCATCCGCGGCGTCCGCCGTGACGATCCGGGCGGGGAACCGCTCGTCCTGACTGGTCGGATACGTCTCGAACGCGAGGGTCACCGCGGTCGTCTCGCCCGGGTCGAGCGAGACGGTCCGCTCGTCGACGACCGTGGGATCGTGACCGACGACGAGCTCGAGGTTTCTCGTCGCGGTCGTCGAGCCGGCGTTTTCGACGTCGGCGGTGACCTCGAGTCGGTCGCCCGCGGCGACGGGCGAGATGGTCTCTCGAATCGAGAGGGAGATCGACTCGTCGCGAACGGTCTCGAACTGCCACGTCGGCTCCGGCGTCGCCATCGGTCCGTCCTCGCAGATCACCCACGGGACCAGCCGGCAGGTGTGACAGCCGCCGGTCGACAACCGCGCGACGTCGCGTTCGCCCGCGAGACCGGTGACGCCGAGGACGCTGTCGGCCTGCGTGAGCCACCAGACGACGCGGTCGAGTCCGTTCGGGTGGGCCGCCTCGAGTTCGAACGTCACCTCCTCGTCGGAGCCGACCGAGATCACCTCCTCAGCCGGTCGCAGCGCCTCGATTGTCGGTGCTGGCGAGCCCGCCGGCGCGACGTCGACCGTCCAGCGGGCGGCGTACGAGCCGGGTTCTCCGTCCGGAAGCACGGCCGCCGTCACCTCGTGCGATCCCGGTTCGTCGAACGATCGCCGCAGGTAGTGAGCGCCCGTCTCGAGGAAGTACGTCGACTGCCAGGGGTCGGCGAGCGTATCGCCGACCCGCTCGCCGTCGACCCACCAGATCGTCGTCTGGCCGTCGTCCGGGTCGACCGCGTCGACCTCGAAGAGGACCTCCGTTTCGGGCCGGACCGAAACGCGGGGATCGGGACGAACGCTCTCGTAGGTGGTCGCGCCCGCGACGGAGATGGTTCGCTCGGCCGACGCGCCCTCGACCTCGATCCGGATCGGAAACTCGTCGTCGGTTGGAACCGGATAGGTGTGAAATCCCATCCCCAGCCCCGACCGCGTTTCGCCGGCGTCGATCGTCGTCCCGATGCGAGACACCGGCTCGACGTCCGAGCCGACGAGGAAGTCGACGTGCGTCCGAACCGGCGTACTGCCGGCGTTCTCGATCGAAACCGTCACGTCGAGGTACTCGCCGGCCGCCACCGGCGCGTTCGTCTCCTCGATGCGAACCTCGAGTGGCGAGTCGGCCGATCTGCGGCGACCGAGCGGATCGCTCACGCGGTCGCCGCGACCGCGCCGCCGATCGAGCGCGAGTACCACGCTTCCGGTCGAGACACCCCGCAAGAGCCGACGGCGAGTCGGTCGTCCCATGTGTCGGGAGAACGCGGTAGTCGCGACAAAAGCGGACGACACCGTTACGTGCGTAACGGAGCGTTTCGACCGCTCCGGTTGGCGTGGACCTCCTGTAGCAAACGGTTTCCGCCGCGCGGGTGATCGGGCGAAACCGCTCGCTACGGCGCGTCGTCTTCCCCGGGGTTCATCGCCGCCCCGAGCCCGCTGTCGTATGCGTCGCGGTTTTTCACCTCGCGGATCCGCTGTTCGAGGCGGGTCTCGAGCGCCCGCCTGCGCGCTTCGTCGACGGCGGGATCGTTCCCCAGATCGCGCAGGTCCTCCCGCGCGGTTCGCAGGACCGAGACCGCCTCCTCGGCCTCGAGTTCGCTCGCCCGCTCCAGGCTCCGCTCGACGTCCTCGAGTGTCGTTTCGGTCACGGCCGTCCGTTCGACGGCCAGGGTGTTCAACTGTTACCCGGGAGGTGCCACCACCCTCGTCGCCGGTCCACGGGGTCGGGCGGAGCCTCCTTTACGACGGCGGCCGTGTCCCCGATATGCCCACGCCAGCCGTCGTCGCACATCGGGGCTACGCCGGGATCGCTCCCGAGAACACGATCGGAGCCGCCGTCCGCGCCGCCGAGTACGACGAAACCGCGATGATCGAGGTCGACGTCCAGCCGGCGGCCTACGGAACGCCCGTCGTCGTCCACGACGAGCGCCTCGAGACCGAACGCGACGGCCGGCCGCTGACCGACGTCGACGGCCTGGTCCGGGAAACGTCGCTCGAGGCCCTCGAGGAGGCGCAGGTGCTCGGAACCGACGAGTCGGTGCCGACGCTGTCGGCCCTGCTGTCGGCGGTATCGCCCACGGTCGGCGTCAACGTCGAACTGAAGAACCCCGGCGTCGCGGACCTCCGGCCGGACGAGTCGCTCGAGTCCGACGAGCGCGACCGCCGACGGGAACTCTGGCGTCCCTTCGTCGAGCGCGTCGTCGAGGACTGTCGGGACTTCGACGGAGAGATCCTGTTCTCGTCGTTCTGCGAGGGCGCGATCGCGGCCCTCCGCGAGGTCGCACCCGAGTACGCGGCCGCGCCCCTCGTGTGGGGTGATCTCGCGGCGGGACTCGAGATCGCGCGGCGGTACGACTGCGAGGCGATCCACCCGCCGCGAAACGCGATCGCCGACACCGCGCTCGCGGCGACCGAGTACGCCGGCGTACCGGCCTGCGAGCCCGAGATCGACGTCCTCGCGCTCGCCCACGAGGAGGGACGGGCCGTCAACGTCTGGACCGTCGAGCGCTGGCGGTCGTTCGCCGAACTGGCCGACGCCGGCGTCGACGGCATCATCGCGGAGTACCCCGGACTGGGCGCGTTCTCGCTCGAGTGACGGATCGGGTCGGGTTACTCGGCGGGCTCGGAGTCCGTCTCGCGGGATGCGCTCGCGTCCGGCGAGCGGACGGCGCCGCCGAAGCCGACGACGAGGGCGAGCGACTGACAGACGAACGCGAGCGACGCGACCGCGACGTCGGCTCCCAGCGGTTCGATCGTCTCGAGGGTCGCGGGCGGGCCGATCGTCGAATCGATCGCGACCGCGACGAGGACGACGGCGAACACGACGAGCGACGTCCAGCCGAAGCGGTCGGAGTCGACGCCGAGGCGGTCGAGGCCGCCGTAGAACGCGAGCCAGCCGCCGCCGACGGTACACGCGATCAGGTACAGGTTCGCCGCGGCGGGAATCGAGACGAACTGTCCCACGGCGTACGCGGTGGGGAGAAAGCCGACGGGCAGGTAACAGACCGACAGCCAGGCGAACTCGCCGCCGCTGGTCGGATCGGCGCGTACGCTCCGGTAGCCGTCGCGTTCGAGCCAGATCGTCCCGAGCGAGGCGACCGCGAGGACGCCCAGCCAGCGTCCCACCTCGGGAACGCCGACCGCGAGAACCGACCAGTCGCCGACGGTGCCGGCGACGGTGGCGACGTTGGCGGCGAGCCACGCGAGACCGACGAAGACGCCGACGGCTGTGCCGATCTCGGTGAGCATCGTCTCCGCCGTCGTTCTGATGGTTCTGATCGTTTTGGTCACGGACGCCGGCCTCGTATTACTATCGTTAAACGGGCATGGAAATAAATACGTATCGGATACCGTCTCGTCACTCGCCCGGCGGTTCCCGGTCGGCGAGTTCCGCGGTCGCCGGCCCCTCGAGCACCTCGCCGTCGGGCGAAAACCGGGAACCGTGGCAGGGACAGTCCCAGCTACACTCGGCGTCGTTCCACTCGACGAGACAGTACATGTGGGTGCAGACCGCCGACGTCGCGTGGAGCGTCCCGTCGGCGTCGCGGGCGCAGGCGATCGGTTTCCCCCCGTGGCGGAACACGCGGCCCTCGCCGGACGACAGCGACGCCGAGTCGTCCGACAGTAACGTTTGCAGCCAGTCGGTCGCGAACTCGCTCGCGGCGTCGGCGTTTTCGGTGACGGTCGAGGAAAACGACGTCTTCGGCGTGAACCGAAGCGGATCGAACAGGTCGCACTCGGGCGGCCGTTCGCCGGCGAGCAGGTCCGCGAGGAGCCGGCCGGCGGCGACGCCGTTCGTCATCCCCCAGCCGCGAAAGCCGGTCGCGACGTAGACGTTCTCCGCGGTCGGCCCGGCCCGACCGACGAGCGGGACCTTGTCGGCCGGCTGGTAGTCCTGGGTCGACCATCGGTAGTCGACCGACGCGACCGGAAACCGGTCTCGGGCCCACGCGAGCAGCCGGCGGTAGCGCTCGGTCGTGGAACCTCCCTGTCCAGTCTTGTGGTTTTCGCCGCCGACCAGCAGGAGGTCGCCGTCCTCGTCGCGGTGCGTTCGAACCGATCGGTAGTTGTCGCCCGGTCGGTAGTACATCCCCTCGGGCGGCCGACCGTCGATGCGCAGTCCGAGGACGTACGACCGTTTCGGATGCATCCGCGCGAAGTAGCCCGCCCGATCCAGGATGGGGAAGCCGGTCGCGACGACGATCCGTCGGGCCGACAGCGTCCCCCGCTCGAGTCCGACCCGACACGGCGCACCGGGCTCGACGTCGGTGACGCGCGCGCCCTCGAGCACCGCGGCCCCCTCGTCGGCCCGGAGCGCGTCGGCGATCGCGAGGAGGTACCGCCGGGGGTGAAACCAGGCCTGCTCGTCGAACCGGACGCCGGCCTGGGCGCGCTCGAACGGAGGTACCGACGTGACGTACGCCGCGGACAGCCCCGCCTGGCGCGCGGCGTCGGCCTCCCGTTCCATCTCGTCCGGCGAGTCGCCGTAGAGGTACGACGGCTGGCGTTCGAACCCGCAGTCGACGCCGAGTTCGTCGATCCGCTCCTCGACGACGTCGATCGCCGACTCCTGAACCCTCGCGTACTGTCCGGCCGCCCGGCGACCGAACTCCCGGCGCAGGTGGTCGTAGATCAGTCCGTGCTGGCTCGTGAGCTTCGCCGTCGACTTGCCCGTGACGCCCGTCGCCACCCGGTCGCGCTCGAGCACGACGACCGTCTGGCCGCGCTCGCGGAGTTCGATCGCCGTCGAGAGGCCGGCGATCCCCCCGCCGACGACGGCCGCGTCGACCGGTCGGTCCCTCTCGAGGAGCGCGCTCCGGGGCATTTCGTCGTTCCGTTCGGATTCGACTTCGTCCTCGAGCGTGGTCGCGAGCCACGGCGAGGTCGCCGCGCCGGGGAGGTCGTCGGGACAGGTGAACTCGGGCATCGAACTGGTGAACGGTACGCCGAGCGGCGGCAAAAAACGGACGGGAGAAGGTGCAGGTTGGGGGCAAGCGCGGTTCGGAGCCCCGCAGGGGCGAGAACCGCGTATGGCGAGCGGGGAGGGACGACCCGCGAGCCCGGAAGTGAGCGAGAACCGCGTACGGCGAGCGGGGAAGGGGCCGTTTGCGCGTTTTGGCACCCGAAGAAACCGAAGCCGCTTTCGGAGACCCTCTGGTGTCGAAGCGTATGAACGGAATCGAAGCGGCCGACTACGTCGACCTCGCCTTTCCTCGAGAGCCACGGCTTTCGCCCGACGGCGAACGGGTCGCGTTCGTCCGTCGGCAGGCCGAGGACGCGGAGTCGACCGCCGCGACGATCTACGCGGTGCCGATCGGCGGCGACGAGGCGACCCGGTTCACCGCCACCGACGGCGCGGACGAACAGCCCCGCTGGTCCCCCGACGGCGATCGCCTGGCGTTCGTCAGCAGCCGGAACGACGGCGATCGACGGCAGCTCTGGCTGTTGCCGACCGACGGCGGGGAGGCCGGCCGACTCACCTCGGTCGTCGGCGGGATCGACGACCTCGAGTGGAGTCCGGACGGCACTCGACTGCTGTTCACCCAGCGAGTCACGGCGGACGACCGTGCGAGCGACCGCGACCGCCTCGTCGACGACGAGTACGAACGCGAGGAGCCGGACCCGCGCGTGATCGACCGGATGATCTACCGGACGGCCACCGAGTACGCCGACGGACGCCGCCGCCACGTCTACGTCCTCGACGTCGCGGCCGCGCTCGAGGCGGACGGAGACGCGGACGTCCGGGCGAACGCGATCACGCGGTTGACCGACGGCGACGCGGACTACGTCGCGCCGTCGTGGGGCGGCGAGGAGACGGTGTACTACGCGTCGAAAGCCGGTGATCCCCCCGACGACTCGCTGCGGTACGACGTCGTCGAGCACGACCTCGCACGCGGCGAGGCGACCGCCGTCGCGGAGACGACGGGCTGGCTCGAGCACCTCGAGGCGACGCCGCAGGGTCGGGTCGCCTTCGAGTACACGCCGGAAGAGCGCGCGTCGATGCGCCAGACGGAGATCCGGGTGTACGACGGAGAGGCCGGGGACCTGACGACGCCGACGGAGCCGCTCGATCGGACCGTCGGCTACCGCTGTGGCTTCGAGTGGGCACCCGACGACGACGTCCTCTACTTCACGACGCCCGACGAGGGCTCGCGGGTCCTGTGGTCGGTGCCGGCCGACGCGAGCGAGTCGCCGACGCGAGTGTACGGCGACGGCGTCACGGTCGAGGACTTTTCGGTCGGGAGAGACGCCGTCGCGATCGTCCAGAGCGAGTGGGACCACCCGGGCGACGTCTTCGTCACGACGCGCGGCGGTGCCGAGACCCACCGGCTGACCCGGCTCAATCACGACTACCTCGCGGACCGGGCGGTTCGCCGGCCGGAGGAGGTGTGGATCGAACCGACCGACGGGGGAGACGGCGACCGACGAATCCAGGGCTGGGTGCTGACGCCGCCCGCGTTCGACGCTGACGCGGCCTCCGACGAGCGCTATCCCCTCGTCGTCGAGATTCACGGCGGCCCACACGCCCACTGGACGACCGCCGGCACGATGTGGCACGAGTTCCAGACGCTCGCCGCGCGCGGCTACGTCGTCTTCTGGTGCAACCCGCGCGGCTCGACGGGCTACGGCGAGGAACACGCGACGGCGATCGAACGCGACTGGGGAGAGATCACGCTGACTGACGTGCTCGCGGGCGTCGAAACCGTCTGCGAGCGCGAGTACGTCGACGACGAGCAGGTGTTCGTCACCGGCGGCAGTTTCGGCGGGTTCATGACCGCCTGGACGGTCACGCAGACCGACCGATTCGAGGCGGCCGTCGCCCAGCGCGGTGTCTACGACCTCACCGGCTTTTACGGTTCGACCGACGCGTTCAAACTGGTCGAGGGCGACTTCGGGACGACCCCCTGGGAGGAACCCGAGTTCCTCTGGGAACTGTCGCCCGTCGCTCACGTTCCGGACGTTGACACGCCCACGCTCGTGATGCACGCCGACCGGGATTTCCGAGCGCCGGCGAACACCGCCGAACTGTTCTACCTCGGATTGCAGAAACACGGCGTCGACACCCGACTCGTCAGATACCCGCGGGAAGGTCACGAACTCTCCCGCTCCGGAGAGCCCGGCCACGTCGTCGACCGCCTCGAGCGCATCGTCCGCTGGTTCGACGGCTACGCCGACCACCGCGACGTCCCGCCGGCGCTCGAGCGCGACCGCGACGCCGATCTCTCGAGTCTCGAAACCCCCGTGGACGACTCGACGTAACGCAGCCGGTCGCCGCCGGCGTGGCGATCGAAGGGGGTACCGCTACGGGAGACGAGCCGCTCGAGTCGCGTATGGAGAAAAACGTCGGCGGATTCGATCGGCCGCTCCGATTCGTTCTCGGAGCAACGCTGCTCGCGTTCGGGTATCGAAACCGGGACCGAACGGTCGGGACGCTCGCGTTCGTCGCCGGGAGCGACGTCTTCGCTACCGCAATCATCCGGCGGTGTCCGGTGAACGCGCTCCTGGGGATCGACACCTGCGGCTCGGAGTGATCGGCTCGTCGGCGCTCGAGCACCCTCGAGATCGACGAACCCACGACGGCGACGACACTCGCGAGAGGCCCTTCAGGTCGTGCGGAACGCCCGATCACCGGCGTCGCCCAGGCCGGGCACGATGAATCCGTTCTCGTCGAGTCGGTCGTCGATCGCGACCGTCAGCAGGTCGGCCTCCGGACACGACTCGCCGACGCGGAGCAGCCCGTCCGGTGCCGACACCGCCGAGAGGACGAACAGGTTGTCCGGTTCGGCGGAGCTCTCCGTGAGGTGCTCGAGGACGGTGCACATCGTACTGCCCGTCGCGAGCATCGGATCGGCGACGATCACGGTGTCTTCCTCGTTGATCTCCGGCAGCTTCACGTAGTCGACGGTGATCGGGAACGTGCCGTCGGCGTCGCGGCCCGCCTCCTCGTCGCGACTGGCGCTGATCACGCCCTGACGGGCCCGCGGAAACGCCTTCAACAGCCCCTCGACGAACGGCGTCGCGGCTCGCAGGACGTTGACGATGACGACGTCGTCGAGCCCGCGGACGCGCTCGCCCATCGTCGGCTCGAGTGGCGTCTCGATCTCGACGTACTCGGTTTCCATCCGGCCGTCGATGATCTCGTATCCGCAGATCCGACCGAGTTTGACGAGGCCCTTGCGAAAGCTGACCTGCTCGGTTTCGACGTCTCGAAGGCGCGAGAGCGTGTCCTTCGCCAGTGCGTGCGTGATGAGGTACGCGTTCTCCCGGTTTTCGATCGGCATACCAGTAACGCCCGTCGCCGAGTAGTTCACGTTATCGATCGTCCGCGAGAAGGGACGTCGCCACCCCCGCCACACGCCGCATCCCGAAATCCCCGGTCGACGTCGAACGCGCGGATGGTCGACTGCGAGGGGTTCCAGCCAGCGCGAGTTCGTGCCCGCGTGGGCGTTCGACGGGAGGTGCCTGTTCGTATTGAAGACAACGACGATACACGATAATTCTCGACAGTTTATCCGAATTATCCCGAGTAAATCGCCGTTCGAGGCGCTCGACTCGGGCTGTTCCCCGCCGTCGTCCCCGCGTTCGCGTTCGAGCGCGGGTAACCTTCATACGGCGTGACGACACAGCATACGGACGTATGAGTACGATCTTCAGTCAGATCGTCGACGGAGAGATTCCGGCACGAGTCGTGTACGAAGACGAGACGACGATCGCCTTTCTGGACGCCAATCCGCTCGCGCCGGGGCACACGCTCGTCATCCCGAAAGACGAGTACGAGCGACTGAACGACGTTCCCGAAGACGTCGCGTCGGACCTCTACGCGACGATCCATCGCTTAATTCCCGCCGTCGAGGACGCGGTCGACGCGGACGCGAGCACGGTCGCGTTCAACAACGGCTCCGAGGCCGGTCAGGAGGTTCCCCACGTCCACTGTCACATTATCCCGCGCTTCGAGGGAGACGGCGGGGGCCCGATCCACGGCGTTGCGGGCGAGCCGCCGAGTCTGGACGACGACGAACTCGACGAGATCGAAGCGGACATCTCGTCGCGCGCCTGATCGATCGGGCCGCATCCGATCGGACGAACCGCTCCGATCGCTACGGAGGACCGATCGCCGCGATCGAGTCGCCGTGAGCGTTTTGTGGATCGACCGCGAGCGTCGCGTATGGACACTGGTCTCGCCGCCAGATTCCGCGCACATCCCGTCGCGACGACGCTCGAACTCGGGAGCGTGCTGATCTGTGCGCTGTTGTTCGTCGGAACGTTCGTTCTCCTCTCGAGCGGCCCGCCGCGGGGGGACGCAACGCCGTGGCTCGCGATCGTCGCGGTCGGCGCCGGCTTCGTCCTGTTCTGGACGGCGCTCGTCCCGCTGTACGAGCGGATCCGGGAGTGAGCCGGCGGCGGACGGGATCGCGTCGACTGCAGGTTCCTGTGTGAGTCGGGCGGAGACGAGAGAGCCGACTCGAGCGGTCGCCGCGTTCCGGGGTGCGGGTCGGAACTCGGGACGCGGGTTAGTCGCCGGCGATTCGCCTCGCAACCGAAACCAGCGTCACCAGCGCGACCGCGAGGAGGTAGTAAAATGCGACGAGGACGGTACCGAGCGTTAGCTCCGCCGCCAACGGCACCCCGGCGAGCGCGTCGGGCACGCCGAGTGGCTCGAGGACGAGCGCGCCGACGACCGCCCCCGGCAGGTACACGAACAGCAGATACGGGAGTTCGAGCGCCGCGGTCGCCGCCTCGGGGAGGGCGTCGCCAGCCAGCGACTCGAGCGCGACCAGCCCGAGCGGCGCTGCGACGAGCAGGGCGAACGCGCGGCGGGTGCGACGACCGGCGAACCGACTCCGGAGACGCGTGACGGGCATCATACCGGAGTGTCAACCACAGAGAATAAAACGATTTCGACGGATTCGACGCGCGACGCGCAATCGCGTGGCCCACGCCGGACGATCGTCGGTTGAATCCGGACGCATCGGACGAAAGTCCCGGATCGGCGGTCGCTACCTTTTTTAAGCGAGAGAGTCCCCGCCCCTCCGTGAAGTCGTTCGAAAATCGGAGATTTCCGGGACGCCGAAAACGCTGCGCGTTTCCGAGCACGGTTCCAGTGGGACGATCACGCTTGGTCTGAGTCACCACGCTCTCCCGTGAGGGCAAGTCCCAACGAACGGCGCACGGACCAGAGTACCGCTCACTGTGGCGGAAATGTTTCCTCTGGGGGGTCGCAGACCAGCTGAGACCCCCACATCGGAGTGAAAACCGCGCCCTGCAGGGCGCGGAGGATGTCATAGCAGCGTTCCCAGCAACAGGTCGCCGTAGACGAGCGCGATCACGAGGCCGACGAATACCGGGACGAGAAACGGCGTCCCCGGCGAGATCCAGACGGTCTCCTCGCTCGAGAGCACCTCGAGTCCGTCGCGGAGTTCTTCGGCCGTCGTTCCGTAGGCCGTTCCCTCGACGTCCGAGAGGAAGGCCTCGGCACCCCACGGATCGTCCGTCTTCGATTCTTCGGACGCGGTCGGTTCGTCGACGGATTCCGAACCGTCGACGATCGACTCGCCGTCGGATTCCGCGGATACCGACTCACCGCCGTCGCTGCGTGCGGCGTGGACGGCTCCGTCCGTCGGCGGATTCGGCTCGTCGGGTAGCGTCGACGGATCGCGGTACCGGTCGGGATCGTCGCGGACGTCCGACAGCGACAGTCCCCGCCAGCGGAGGTACATCCGGAGCGCGTCGAGGTCGAGCCCCCGACGGCTCAACCCGGACGTCGTCTGGAGCAGGCTCCCGTGGGTCTCGGGAATCCGATCCCAGGGGACGGGCCAGCCGACGAACATGACGGGGGCGACCCGGCCCGCCGCGGCGTTTCGCACCGCGAGGACGACGGGGATCGCGACGCCGACGAGGACGGCGTTCGTCAGGATGGTAAACGAGAACGAGCCGATCGGCGTCGTCGTCAGGGGAACCGTCCACGAACCGACGACGTACTGCGGGAACGCGGGGAAAAACAGCGCCAGCACCATCAACGCCTTCGCGTCGGCCCCGCCGAAGCCGCCGAACCACCAGAAGAGATACGCGATCGGGACGACGAACCCCAGGCTGATCGCCGTCGGAAGCAGAAACTCCTGCCAGGCGAGCGGACCGGCGGACCGGGCGACCCACGCGTCCCAGACGAGCAACGCGGCCCCAAGCAGCGCGAGCGGAATCCAGACGCCGCTCGAGACGCGCCTGGTCTTGATGTCACGAATCGCGATCCAAGCGAAGACCGGGACGGCGACGAGCCGCAGGAGATCGGGCACCGTCGCGGACGCGCCGGGGAGTGTCACGTACGGCTCTCTCGAGCGTGACCGTGTTATACTTTCGGAGCCGTCCTCCTGCGGACGGGCGTCGGCGTGTGAGAGGATCGTTGAACGTCGTCGCACTCCCGCTCGCGAATTGGCGGCCAGCGCGACCGCTCGAGTACGAGCGGTGAGCAGCTCGTTTCAACGACCCCTCTCGTGGTGGCACTACGCGGTGACCGAACTGAAAGGCGGGAACGCCCGGATCGTTGCGTCGATCGTCGTCCGGGTCAGGATACCGACCCAGCGCGGTCTCTCGCGAGCGGATTCGAGCCGCGAGGTCGCAGCGAGACGCGGACGACGTCCGGTAGCCGGGCGTGGACGAAGAGCCGGAACTACCGGTATCGGCGCTCGGACGATTTGCGCTACCGGTGCAACCGTCGCCCGTTCGCGGTCGCACCGGAACTGACGGACAGCAGTCCGTCTCAAACAATGAGGATGCTCGAATGCGGTTCGCGTGCGCCTCAGATGACGCGGTTCTGCAGGTAGTCGAGGTGCTTTGCGTTGTACACGATCCTGACCTCGTCGGTCTCGGCCGAACCGATGCAGGTCAGTCGGACGTTCTTCTCCTCGACTTCCTCGTCCGAGAGGATCTGTTGCATGTCCATCTCGATTTCGCCGTCGACGACGATCGCTGCACAGTTTGCACACGCTCCTGCGCGACACGAGAAGGGCCAGTCGTAGCCCTGTGCCTCCGCAGCCTCGAGAATGTACTCGCCCTCGTTGACCTCGAGCGTGCCGTAATCTTCGTCGTCCAGGCCCTCCTCTGCGGCCTGCTCGAAGACCTCGTCGTCGTAAATGTCCCAGCCGTTGTCGTCCACTACTTCGTAGTTGAGGTATTCTACCGTGGGCATCACCCGACGATTCACGTCCCGCACTGGTATAGCTTGCTGTTCAGTCCTCAATCGTTTTTAAGGAATAATTGGAAAGTCACCACGAGACTGGCGGAGACGTACCTAGACAAATGAGAGCACGTAACGAGAAGCGAACAATCGAAACGAATCGGTCGCTCGAGGTCGGTGGTCGACCACCCAGTGGACCGAGACGGCGCGGGGATCGTTTCGAAATCGCTTCCCGTCGAGCGACTGCTGCCGGTCGTTGCCCGTGGGACCGACGTCCGTTTGCGGCCCACGGTAGACGGTCGACAGCAGTTCGTCTCATAGGGGTTATCGTAGCCAACCGGCGGTTTCGAAGTCGGTTCTTCGACACCGTGTCTCGGTTCATCACTGGAAATCTATGGACTTCTACGATACTCCCTATCAGAAGCCGAAGACCGGGACGTACCGGAACGTGAGGAACGCCCCGACGGTCGAGACGATCGGGACCACGTTCTGCATCAGGATGACGCGGGCGGTCGTCGAGGGGTCGAACAGGTCGGAGGCTTTCGGGATGTCAGCGGGATCTTCCTCGCCGATTTCCGGCGGCGTTTCGCCCTCCTCCTCGGCGGTGAGCGCGCCGACGGAGACGTGCGTCTCCTCGCCGCGGGCGGCGTCGGAGATGCGCGTCGTTCGCGTCGCCCGTCCCCAGCCGAGGCCGATGATGCTCATCGTCGCGATGACGACGAAGCTCGCGGGGATGCCGACGTACGAAAGGCCGATGACGATCGTCGAACTGATGACGGCGACGACGATCGCCGCCGTCAGCGGAAGGTTCGTGATGTCGTTGCCGAGCGTGTCGAGCGTCCGGCGGGCGATCGTGAAACAGCCGACGGCGACTGCGACCGAGCCGAGCAGAATCAAGGGGATCATGTCGATCTCGCCGGTGCCGTAGATCGGAGCGATGGCGTTGGCGATGTTGCTCGTTCCCGACGAAAAGCCCATCAGACAGCCGATGCCGACGACGACGAGTGCACCCGTAATCTCGCGTCTGTCGGCGTCATCGCCGAATCGGAGCCGCGGCACGCCCGACGATCGATCGACGGTGACCATCTGCCGTCCGTCCCGACTGCCTTCGATGGCGATCCACTCGTTGATCCGCGGATAGAAGTACCGACCGATGACGCCGGCGACCCAGAAGCCGACGATCGGTGCGACGATCCACCAGACGACGATCTCGCCGAGCACCGCGAAGTCGAGTTCGCCGGTTGCGAGTCCGAGCGCGGCGATCGCGCCGACCGCGGTCATCGACGTCGACGCGGGGACGCCAGCGTAGTTGCCGAGGAACAGCGCGCCGCCGATGAAAAAGAGGACGGCGACGTTCGCGCGCGTCGTGAAGATCGCGGTGTCGGTGACGAGCTCTCTGCCGAGGGTGTCGACGACTTGCGGTCCGATGGTGATCGCGCCGAGGAAGAAAAACACCGACATGAGCGCCGCCGCCATCAGCTTGGTGATCACGTTGGCTCCGACGGCCGGTCCGAACGCCGGCCCGGTCGTCGCGCCGCCGATGTTGTAGCCGACGAAGACCGCGACGAGAAGTCCCACGATCAACAGTACGTCTGTCACATCCGATTATCAGGCGAGCCGACCCTAAAAACGCCTCTATCTGATGATTGCTACTCGCCGGACTGCACCAGTGTTCGCCACGGGGTGCCAACGACCGCTCACCGTCGTCGTTCCTCCGTCTTCCGTCTTCCAAAGAATTTCCTCGAGATCGACCGTACGGTCGGGTAACATGGTTTCGCGCGAACTCTCGAGTCGCAGCGGTGGCGGCCGTCGAACGGGACGTCACCGTCGAACGGAGGAGACGGTGACCGACGGGGATACGGACGAGGGTCGACGATGAACCCGCGTCGCGTCGATGCGATCATCGATCTCGCCTACGGCGGATTGATCCTCGTTTCGATCGTCCTGATCGCGACGCTCGACCTCAGGATCGGACTGACGTTCGCCCTCGGCGTGTTCGCCTCGTACGTGCTCCACGTCGTCTGGAAGATGGCCCGGTTCGATCCGGAGTGGATGACGTCCGTCGTTCGGGAGACGGTCGAAGAGTCGGTTCAAGAGACAGTCGGCGAGGCGGTCGAGGAATCGGTCGAGGAGGCCGTCGGCGAAACCGTCGAACGGACGATCGAGGAGACCGTCGGCGAACAGATCGACGAGGTGCAGGCGAAGGTCGAATCGGTCGACGACCGCGTCGATCGACGACCACACGAAGAGCAGATCGAGGAGTCGGTCGACGGAACCGGAGAGACGGACTGAACCGGTGAACCCGAGCGCTCACACGCGCTTCGCTCGAGCGATCGAACCGCCCCCGTCGCCCGACCGCTGCGAACCGAGCGACGGTAGTCGTTGAAACGAGCTGCTCGCCGCTCGCACTCGAGCGGGAGTGCTACGACCGTCAACGACGACGATCGTACTCCGTCACGCGTCGACGTGTGGCTCGAAGCAGGCACCCGCTATCGGATCGATTCGCTCGTTCAGCCCCGACGAGCCACTACTCGAAGTCCGCGAACGTCGGTCGCTCGAGTTCGCCGGGGAACTCCTCGACAGGAACCTGCGTCTGGTCGCCGCTTTCCATGTCCTTGACCGTCACCTCGTCGTTCGCGAGGTCCTGTTCGCCGACGATGACGACCGTCTCGGCGTTGATCGAGTCGGCGTAGTTCAGTTGCGCGCCGAACGATCGTCCCGCGACGTCGGTTTCGACGACGTGACCGCGTTCGCGAAGCCCCCGACAGATCCGGGCGGCCTCGCTTCGGGTGTCGCCGATCTGCAGGACGTAGTAGTCGGTCGTCACTTCCTCGTCGGGCCAGACGCCGGCGCGCTGACAGAGCAGCGACAGCGTCGCGTGGCCCGGGGCGACGCCCACGGCGGGCGTCGGCTGACCGCCGAAGCTCTCGATGAGGTCGTCGTAGCGGCCGCCGCCGAAGATCGACCGCGAGACCTCGCCCGCGGAGTCGAAGCACTCGAAGACGACGCCCGTGTAGTAGTCGAGTCCGCGAGCCGTCTCGAGCGAGATCGTACAGTGTTCGCGGGCGCCGAAGTCCTCGGCAGCCGCGAGGACGTTCCGGAGGTTGTCGACGGCCTCGGTGACGCGTTCCGTGTCGGCGAACGCTTCGACGGCCTCGAGATCGCCGCTCGCGACGAGGCCGTCGAACTCGGCGGCCTGGTCGGCCGTCAGTCCCGCCTCGATCAGCAGGTCGTGGTACTCGGCCGTCTCGAGCTTGTCCGACTTGTCGACCGCACGGATCGCCTCGTCGACGTCCACGTCGGCGTCGTAGGTCTCGAGAATGCCCCCGAGGACGTCACGGTGGGAGATTCGAAACTCGAAGTGCTCGCCGGTCAGCCCGAGGCTCGTCAGCGCGTCGGCCGCCCAGGCGAGGATCTCGGCGTCGGCTTCGGGCTCGTCCGAACCGAAGATGTCGACGTTCGTCTGGTAGAACTCGCGCTGTCGGCCCTGCTGGACCTGCTCGTATCGCCAGAACGGACGCGTCGAGAACCACTTGATCGGTTTCGAGAGTTCCTGCTGTTTGGCGACGACCATCCGCGCGACCGTCGGCGTGAGTTCGGGTGTCAGCGTGACGTGGCGACCGCCCTGGTCTTCGAAGGCGTACAGCTCCTCGACGATGTCGTCGCCGCTTTTATCGGTCCACATCTCCGCACGCTCGAGCGCGGGGGTGCCGATCTCCCGGAAGCCGTACCCTCGGGCGGTGTCCTCGAGGACGTCGATGGTCGCCCGCCTGGCGGCCATCTCACCGGGATAGAAGTCGCGAAAGCCCTTGATTCGGTCGTACATGTCCGTGGATTCGGGAACGGCGAACTTCTATCCTTTCGTTTGGAAGCGTCGCTCGATCGTCGTCACCGAACGTCCGTCACGTACGTCTGCTCGTGATCCGGGAAGTAGTCCGCGACCGCCGCGTCGCCCTCGCGTTCGGCGATGAGCGCCCTGAGCTCGGCCTCGTAATCGGCCCGCTCGATCTCCTCGCTCGGACCGACGGTCACCTCGAGGTTCGCCTCTACGAGGCGGTCGACCGCCCCGCGGCCGAATCCCGACAGCGGAGCGATGTAGTCGACGCCGTGGCGATCCTCGAGGCTCTGGGCCTGGGCCCGCGAGACGGTCGGGACGCGATCGTCACGCCGGGTGCCGTCCGCGATGACGTCGAAGTCGGCCGCGGCGAGTTCCTCGAGGGCGTGCTGATGGACGTGCTGGATGCCGTTTCTGGGAAAGCCGTCCTCGCGGATCCGATCGACGGCCTCGCGGGCCACCTCCGGATCGAGTTCGAGTCGTTCGAACTCGAAGCCGACGGCGTCGGCGGTCGCTCGGGCGTGTTTCCAGTCGTCGCCGACGCCGAACGTCGCCGTCGTCAGCGTCACGTCGTAGAACTCCTCGAGAAGAAGCGCCGCGAGCGTCGAATCCTTGCCGCCGCTGTAGAGCAGTCCGAGTTCCATCAGCGTCGCTTGATGTCGAAGCTCTTCGAGTCGGGCTTGAGCTCTTTCAGGAGCTGTTTCATCTTGTCGTCGTCGATCTTGCCCTGAATGCGGCCGCTGCGAGCCAGCGTGACCACCTGCCGTTCGACCTGCTCGCCGAACTGCGGTTTGCTCATTTTGACCGTGTTGAGTCGCTTGCGGGCCTCGTCGGTCAGGTGCTGGCGCAACAGCGCCTGTTTCTGCGCCTCCGCTTGCTGCTGGGCTGCTTCCTGTTCGGCGTCCGCGCCGCCCGATTCCGCGCGCTCCTGGAGCTGTTCCATTTTCTTCTGTCGTAGCTCCTCGAGTTTCTCCTCGTCTGGTGCCTCGCTCATACGTACTGGATTGTTTCGCGCTGGGGAAAATGATTACGGACCGTCGTCGGTATCGAGAGTCGCGAGAGTCCCAGAGTCGTCGTCGAACCGCGTCGTCTCGGACGGACCGTCGTCGGTCGTTCCCGGCACACCCACAGGGCGATCGCGGTTGCACCGGCAAACCGTTACGACGAACCGTCTCAGGCGTAGCGCTCGAGTTCCGGTCGGTCGAGTTCTTCGAGGACGCTCCCGGCGGTGTCGTCGAGCAGGCTCTGTCCGTCGGGGGTGATGCGTCGGCCTTCTCCCTCGGCGGTCTCGACGAGGCCTTCCTCCTCGAGTTGCTGGAGGATGGTTCGGATCAGGTTTCGCGAGCCGTCGGTTCGTCGATCGGGCGCGACGGCGTACCGGTTCGAGCCCCGCTTCGAGCCGCCGTACTCGGTCGCGAGTCGCCCGACGCCAACCGGACCGCGATCCGCGACCTTGCGCAGCAGACTCGCCGCGCGCGTCGCCCAGAAGTCCTCCTGTTCGGGCGGCAGTTCGCGGTCGACGCCGCTTTTCGTGAACTTCGACCAGTCCGGTTCGTCCAGCCGTTCCTCGAGGTCCTCGGCGAGCGCCTCGATGAGGTCGTCCGCCGGAACGTCGTACATCGTAGCCATTGGCGTCAGGTTCCCTGCCGCGGCATTTAAGACCATCGTATCTGCTCCGTCGCGGCGTCGTTTCGGCGATCCGTTTTCGACGCGATCGCTCTGCGCGCTCGAGCGTGCCGACTGCCGCGGCGTCTCCATCCCCGAATAGTATCGACGCGTGCGGTATCGATCGAAGTGACCGACCGACTAACCGACGAGGGTCGGATCGCCCTCCGGCGGTTAGCTCAGGATGTCGGGTATCTCGACGATGGGTTCGTCGAACGCGTCGTCCACGGCGTCCTCTCCGACGTCATCGGGAACGGGTGCGGTGTCTTCTTCTACCTCGACGACGGTCGTCACCGAGACGTCCTCGGAGATCCGTTCCGTAGACGTTTCGACCGAATCTTCGTACGTCGAGTCGTTCGTCGTCTCCGTCGCTGCGCCGATCCCCGCGGTCGCCACGAGCAACAGCGCGGCGATCGCGAGCACCACCACGGTGCGTCCAACGGTCGCGTAACTGGTCCTGATCATCGTGTACTCTGCCCGTACTGGGCACCGACGGATCGTTCGTCGTCCCCATAAACGGTCGACGCCGTTTCCTCGCCGAAGCCGACGTTTCTGTTCCGAAACTGTCGGTCGGTCGGTGTACACGGATACCTTACGGCCGAGCGACGAATGCGACGCTTTCCCACCACGTCGTTTCTGTCGACTGTACCGGACGTAACAGGCTTCGCCTACTGGTTCGTCGCGTAGTCCGCCCGTCGCCGTTTCGCCGGCCGTCGGCGTCACTGCGGAGTCGGAAACGCCTCCCGTTGGCGGGTGGAAGGCCGTCAGTTTAGTAGCTTCGCGACCTATCCCGGATATGGAGACGATACTGCTCGCGGTGATCGTCGGGATCCCGCTCGCCTGGCACCTCGCGCTCACGGCGTTCACCTACTACGACGCCGGTAAGGTGGGCCTCGAGCCGCCGAAAAAGTGGGCGGCGATCGTCTTCTTCGTGCCGATTTTCGGCTTTTTCGTCTACCTGTTCGAGCGAAGCGAACTCTCGTACGATCCGGAAACCGATCCGTACAGGGGCCACAAGGTGAACGTTCACCCTTCACGAGCGGACGACACGGTACTGGCGTCACGCCGCGAGGACGGGACGCGAGCCGCGGACGAGGGTCGAAACGGCGAGGAATGATTCGTCCGGACCGCCGTCTCTCGAAACGGTTGGGGCCACATCGGAACCGGCGGACACCAACCGATCACAGTCTGAGCGCGTAGACGATGATCAAGAGTCCGAGCACCTGGCTGAGTTCCGCCGTGACGACGACGCCCATCTCCGCGATCGGCGGGAGGCTCAACAGGGCCACGATCGCGAGCGCGACGACGTAGAGGACGAACGGTGCCCCGAGGACGAGGACGAACCCGAGCGAGAGATACAGCATGGGTCGACTCGCGTTCCTGCGGTAGCCGCGGTAGGCGATGACGGCGATCGCCAGTCCGATCACCCCCTTCAGGAAGTTGATCGACAGCATGGCCCCCTCGAAGTAATCCGGCGACAGCGCCTCGCCGAGCTGGAGCGGTATCTCGAGCATCTCACATCTCCTCGACCAGGCGCGTGAATCGGTCGGCCATCCGTTCCCGACGGTCGACCCGGAAGTCGATGCCGTCGTCGTCGATCTCGACGACGATCCGCTCCAGGTTCGTCGCGTACTCGGTGTAGTGGTGACCCCGCTCGGTGTCCGGTCGGGTCCGTTCCACCAGCAGACCGCACCGTCGCATATCCTCGAGCCGGCGGTACACCGTCGGTTCCGACGCGTCGCACCGTTCGGTTAGTGAGTTCGCTGACATGGGTTTGCGATAAATTTCGGTGAGGATGCGCCGCGCCGTCTCGTCTTCCAGCAGGGCGGCGAGTTCCTCGAGCGGGGGCTCCTCACTCACGGTAGCTACGTGCATGGACAGCGGCTATATAGTCGTGACGACGGCTTCATCCCCTGAAGCCGTGCTCGAGGGCCTATCGTGGTCTCTCTCGAGGTACGAACGAAATGTTCGATCCACGGCCACGCCGCGAGGCGCGTTTCGACCGGCTTCGAACGGTCGGCCGCTCGTCGCTATCGATCGTCGCTCTGGCGGTAATTGTGAGTTCGCTGCTCGTCGCAGGAGCGGCGGGGCCGGTACTCGCGACGAACGCGTCGACCGACGCGAACGCCGAATCGGGGGTTACGTCCGGCGCATTCGACGGTGCAGCGACTGCGACCGACGGCGACGATTCCGACGAACCGGCGTCCGCCGACGAGTCAGCCGATCTCGAGGCGATCGTCGACGAGATCGTCGCCGAGCAACGGGACGAACACGACGTCCCGGGGATCACGGTCGCGGTCGTCGAGGGCGGCGAACCGGTGCTCGAGAAGGGGTACGGCGAGGCGAACGTCGCGTCGGGGCAGCCGGTTCGAGCCGACGAAACGTCGTTCGTGATCGGCTCCGTCGGCAAGCTCGTCACCTGGACCGCCGTGATGCAGGGTGTCGAGGACGGCAAGCTCGACCTCGACGAAGACGTCAACGTCTACCTCGAGGACTCGGCCGTCGAGATTCCGGAGACGGACGACGGGCCCGTGACGCTGCGACACCTCGGCACGCACACCGCCGGATTCGACACGCGCCACGATCCGGGTCTCGTCGAGGATCCCGACGAGGTGACGTCGCTCGAGACCGCGCTCGCGGAGAACCGACCGGATCGGATCCGGCCGCCCGGTGAGACGGTCAGCTACTCCAACTACGGGGCGATGCTCGCCGGTCACGTCGTCGCGGAGGCGTACGACACGACCTTCGAGGAGTACGTCCAGTCCGAACTCTTCGGTCCGCTCGGGATGGATCACAGCACGTTCGCCCAGCCGGTTCCCGAGGACCATCCCGGCGAACTCGCGGCCCCCCACGAACCGACCACCGACGGCGTCGAGACCGCCGATCGAACGTACGTCAACTGGCGGCCCGCGGGCTCGATGAGCGCGACGGCGACCGACGCCTCGACGTTCATGAGCGCCCACCTCGAGGGCGGCGGCGTCGACGACGCCCGGATTCTCGAGCCGGCGTCCGTCGAGGCGATGCACGACACCCACCACGAACGGCATCCAGCGGTCAACGGCTGGCGATACGGCTTCTACGAGTACGGCCCCCCGGACGCCGACCTGATCGGCCACTCCGGCGGAACGCTCCACGAGACGAGCAAGCTCGTCCTCGCGCCGAAAGCGGACGTCGGCGTCTTCGTGAGCTACAACGTCCGGGACGACCGAGCGTCGCCGAACGCGGTCGTCGACCGGATTCTGGAGGCGTACGGCCTGCTCTCCGAGCCCGTCGAACTCGACGAACGGGAGGTTGCGGCCGATACCGTCACCGGATCGACGGAGCGAACCGACCTCGCCGCCGGCGAGTACCTGCCGTCGATGGCGACCCGCGACGGCCCGGCGCAGTTTCTCGGTCTGGCGATGCGGCTGTCGATCGAGCCGGCCGGCGACGGTCGGCTCGAGAGCGACACGCTCGGCTTCGACGAGCGGGAGTGGATCGAAAGCGAGCCGAACGTCTACCAGCAGGTCGACGGCCACGACGTCCTCGTCGTCGAGGTCGAGGACGGCGCCGTCGAGGCGGTCCACCGGAACAGCCACCCGATGACGACCTACGAACCCGTTCCGGTCCACGAACGAACGGCGGCCGTCGGCGCGAGTGTGGGTGTTGCGCTGGTGGGATTCCTGGCGACCGTCCTGTGGTGGCTCGGTATCGGTACGCGTCGACTGTACGGCCGCATTCGAGCGGGCTCGAACGGTCGCGCGTCGCCGGACGGACGGTCGACCGTCGTCGAGCCGATCGAACGGTTCCGGCGAGCGGTCGGACGGCCGGCGTGGCTCGCCCGCGCCGCCGGAATCGCGCTCGCCGTCGTCTCGCTCGGGTTCGCGGGATCGCTGCTCGCGGGGCTCGCGATCGGCGGCGAGTTCGCCTTCGTCGCGACGCCCCTCCCGCTTCGGATCGCCCTCGCGCTCGCGCCGCTTTCGCTCCTGCTGGCCGGCGCGACGGCGGTCTCCGCCGGGCTCGCCTGGTACAACTCCTACTGGTCCCGGCGCGCCCGCGTCGGCCGGACGATCCTCGCCGTCCTGGGGATCGTCTTCGCCTGGCAGCTGCTCCAACTCGGATTCGTCTGATCGCCGCCGGAGATATACGCCGCCCGCCCGACAGCGGTTCGTATGCAGGTACTCGTCCACGGCGGCGCGGGATCGACGCCCGACGAACCGAAATCGCGACAGCGGGTCCTCGAGCGGGCGGCCGAACACGGCGGCGAGCGATCGAACCCGGTCGACGCCGTCGAGGCGGCGGTGAACGTCCTCGAGTCGTCGCCGCGGTTCAACGCCGGCCTCGGCGGTGCGATTCAGAGCGACGGCGAGATCCGCACCGACGCGGGGATCATGACCGACGACCGGGCGGTCGGCGCGGTCTGCTCGATGCCGAGGGTCGAGCGGGCGGTCAGCGTCGCGCGGATCGTCATGGAGGAGACGCCACACGGCTTCGTCTCGGGGGAACACGCCGTCGCGCTGGCCGACGCCTTCGACGTCGAGACCGGCGTCGACCTCCGGTCCGACCGCACCCGCGAGCGGTGGGGCGATCTCGACTCACCCCCGGGCGACGTCGAGCAACGGCTCGAGTGGATCCGCGACCGGTACGGGCGGTCGGATCCCGACGGGAAGACGAACGAGAACGACCGAAGTCGAGCGGCGAACGGCGGACGACCGGACGGGCTCGATCACGACACGGTCGGTGCGGTCGCGGTCGACGGCGAGCGCCTGGCGACCGCGACGTCGACCGGCGGCCGCTGGCTCGCGCTCGCCGACGACGTCGGCGACGTGAAGTAACTCGGCGGCGGCGAGGTACGTGTC
>NZ_REFZ01000019.1 GCF_003841465.1 Natrarchaeobius oligotrophus | reverse complement strand
GGTTCTCGCTCACTTCGGGGCTCGCGGGTCGTTCCTCCCCGCTCGCCATACGCGGTTCTCGCTCACTTCGGGGCTCGCGGGTCGTTCCTCCCCGCTCGCCATACGCGGTTCTCGCTCACTTCGTTCGCTCCGAACCGCGCTCGCTCCGAACCGCGCTCGCTCCGAACCGCGCTCGCTCCGAACCGCGCTCGCTCCGAACCGCGCTCGCTCCGAACCGCGCTTACTGAAACTGTTCTGTAAGCGCCGGCACCACGTCGAAGAGGTCGTCGTGAATCGCGTAGTCCGCGATGTCCATGATCGGCGCGTTGGGATTGGTGTTGATCGCGACGATCGTATCCGACCCCTTCATGCCGGCGACGTGTTGGACGGCCCCGGAGATGCCGATCGCGATGTAGACGTCGGGCGTGACGACCTTCCCCGACTGACCGACCTGGCGGTTCTTCGGGAGCCAGCCGTTGTCGACGATCGGTCGCGACGAGGAGACCGTCGCATCCAGCGCGTCGGCGAGATCGCGGATGATCTCGAGGTTCTCTTCCTCTTCGATGCCGCGGCCGACCGAGACGAGCACGTCGGCGTCGCTGATGTCGACGTCGCCGCCAGCGACCTCCTCGAACCCGTTGACGGTCGCGCCGAGGGCGTCCTCGTCGATGTCGACGTCGAAACGCTCGATCGTCGCGTCGCCGGTCCCTTCCGCGGCGGGCCACTCGGCACCGCGAACCGTGGCGACGGCCGGACTCCCGAGTTCGACCGTGGTCTCGACCTTGCCGCCGTACATCTCGCGGGTCGCGATCAGCGTCTCGCCGTCGCTCTCGAGGTCGACCACGTCGGTGACGATGGGCACCTCGAGTCGGCTGGCGACGGCGGGCGCGTAATCGAGGCCGTTGACGCTGTTTGGCAACAGGACGTACTGGGGATCGAGTTCGTCCGCGAGCTGGACGGTCGTCTGAGTGTAGACGCCGTGATCGAACTCCTCTCCGTACTCGACCGTGTGGACCGCGTCGACGCCCTCGCGGTTGCACTTTTCGGCGAACTCGTCGACGGTGCCGCTGATGACCGCGACGTGCAGGTCGCCGCCGGTGTCGTTGGCGAGCACCCGACCCGCGGTGATGAGTTCGTAGCTGACGTCGCGCAACTCGCCGCGACGGTGGTCGGCGACGGCCAGAACGTCCGTCATAGTGCCACCCCCTTCTCGCGAAGGAGCGCTGCGAGTTTGCCGGCGGTCTCCTCGGTCCCACCCTCCCAGATCGTCACGTCGCTTTCGCTTTCGGGTTCGTACATCGCCGTCAGTTCGAGCGCGGAGTCGACGGCACCCTCGTCGACGCCGAGTGCGGCGAGATCCTGAACGTCGAGTTCCTTGCGTTGGGCCTGGCGAATCCCGCGAAGGCTGGCGTAACGCGGTTCGTTGATCCCCGTCTGGATGGTCAGGACGGCCGGCAGGGTGACGTCGGTGAGTTCCTCGACGCCGCCCTCGAGTTCTCGGCGGACCGACGCGACGCCGTCCTCAAGGTCGTGCTCGAGATGGTTGACGACGGCGGCCCACTCGTAGCCGACGGCGTCGGCGAGCGAGACGCCGGTCGCGCCGAAGCTGTCGTCGTCCGACTGGACGCCGGTGAGCACGAGGTCGGGCTCTTCGTCCTCGACGACGGCGGAAAGCAGTTCGGTCTTGACGCCCACGTCCAGGAGGGACGACCCCTCGAGTGCGTCGTCCCAGACGCGAATTGCCCGATCAGCACCTTTCGCCAGCGCCTGCCGGATGGTCTGTTCACAGTCGCCGGGACCGATCGTGACCGTGACGACCTCGTCGGCGATGCCCGCCTCTTTGAGCTGGACGGCCTCTTCGACGGCGTAATCGTCCCACTCGTTGAGGTCGGCACCGAGGTACCGATCGGCGATCGCTATCCCCTCGATTTCGAACTCGTCTTCGACGGTCTCGACTTCCTTGACCGTAACGAGGATTTTCATCGTTGTTCACTCCCACGCCACCCCCGTAAACGTTTTCGAAACACTAACTCCGTCACGTGGCGTTCACTCGACAGCTTCCGACCTCGTCGCGATCGAACTCGAGCGTCGGCGTGGTGGTTCGTTCACCGATCGCTCGCTCGAAACCGCCGACCGAACCGTCGTACCGAGACGGAAACGGTTTAACGACGCCGTGAGTACTACGTGTATGGCCGACTGTCCACTCGCCGACGACTGCCCGAGTTTTTCCGAACGGATCTCCGGAATGGGATGTCAACACTACGGGGATCGCGGCGGGAAAGAGTGGTGCCAACACTACAGCCAGCCGATCCAGGACCTGAAAACTCAGCCGGTCAAACCCGGCGAAGAGGTCGTTATCGACGTCGTCGACATGCACGAAAGCGGCGCCGGCGTCGGCCGAACCGACGACGGCTTTATTGTCATGGTCGACGGCGTCCTCCCGGATGCTCGCGCCCGCGTCGAGATCACCCGAGTTCACAGCAATCACGCACGTGCAGACGAACTCGAGATTCTGCCGATGCCCGAGGAGGACGACGCCGACGAGTCGGACGACGACCGGGCCAGCGAGTCGGACTCGGGAACCGGCCCGCGACACGACCGAGAGCAACTCGGCAGCCGAGAGAACTTCTGGGGATCGTAACCGGCCGATCGATCCGATTCGGATCGACGCGTGGACAGTTGAGAGTCGATCCGGCGCGGTTTTTGCACTGAGTTTTGATAGTTTCGAGCGATCGTTCCTGCGAGCGTCCGTATCCTCGTACTCTCGGGTCCGGAACCCGTCGACGCTTACGCCGACACTCAGCCGACGGTTCGCGCAACAAGAGGTAAATGTCGTCTCGTCGTGGTAGCACGTGATTAATGGCAGCCGGACCGAACGTCGGGCGGCGGACGCTCGCCGTCGTCGCGGTCGTCTGTGCGATCTGTGGCGTCGCGCTCGTTGCAGGTGCGATGCCGATGCTCGCGTCCGACGCGCCGGCGAACGGACTACTATCCGATCGAACTGACGGCTCCGATCGCGACGCAGATTCTCCGACGGATCGCGAGAGCCAGGTGCCCGCGGCCGGCGACGATGCCGCGACGGACGGCGGAGATCAGTTCGCCGACGGTGACGGGACGGCCGACTCGGCCGAAAGCGCAGAATCCGATTCAGCACCTGATTCGGATGGGCAAGCGCTCGAGGAGCCCGCGGATTCGTCCCCCGCATCCGACCGGACGGGCGCCGGTCCCGCGGAACGTATCGCCGGCGGCGCGCTGTACGGACTCGGAACGCTGTTCTCGGGGGACGACGTCGACGCCGATTCGTCCGCGGTCGGCCAGAAAGGGGATTCGCTCGAGTCCGGGGACGTGAACGACCGCGTCGCAGATCGGCCTGCCGAAAATCCCGCCCGGAACGGGATGGGCGGCGAGTTCGGCGAGTTGCTCACGTCGGACGGTGGCTCCGACGTCACGGGTTCGGACGGTGGCTCCGGCGTCGCGGATTCGGACGGCGGCGAGTCTGCCGTCGCGGGGGTCGATCCCGGAGCGGACGTCGATGACGATACCCTCGCCGACTCGAACGAATCCACCGACGGTCTCCACGACGCCGCAGGTGCCGACCTCTCCGACGCCGAGGGTGACGATCCGTCCGACGACGACGGGCCGACGTCAGACGAGGGCGGTCTCCACGCGGACTCGAGCGATTCGACGGTCCACGACGTGAACGATTCCCGGATCGACGACGACGGTCCCGTCTCGACCGATCCTGACGCCGGGGACTCGGCCGTCGACGGCGAACCGAGCGAGAACGTCGACGAACCGGCTGGCGGGAGTTCCGGTGAAGTGATCGACTCCGCGAACGAATCCGCCGACGGCACCGGCGAGCCGCGACTCGAGACCGATACCGTCGACGACGGGGACGAATCGAACCACGCGAGCGAGACGGAAGACGGGGACGACTCGAGTACCGCTGCAACCACCGAGGGCGGCGAGTCGGCCGTCGAGGACGCGCTCCCCTCCCCCTCTACCTCCACCGTCATCCTCGCAGTGCTCGCACTCGCCGCGATAGCCGTCGGATACCTCCTGTACGCGCGCGACGATCCGATCGGTACGCTTCGATCGATTGCCGGACGGCTCGTCTCGCTCGTGTTGACCGGCGTCGTCGCCTTCTCGCGGGCACTCGAGCGGGCCGCGTCGGCCCTCCGCGAACTCGGCTCGATCCGGGAGCTTCCGGCGCTCGTCCGCGCCGAATTGAACCGTCTACTCGGCTCCGATCGCCCGGGCGGGCGACACGACGGCTCGTCGTCGCGGCTGCTGGATGCCGATAGCGAATCCGCCACCGCCGGTAGCGGTTCGATCGGCGCGCGCGAACGAATCGCCGACGCGTTCGCGGCCGTCGTCGACGTCTCGACGATGACGCCCGCGCGGGTCGAAACGGCCACGCCGGCCGACGTCGAACGAAGTGCCAAACGCGCGGGTGCTCCCGACGGGCCGGTCGAGACGATCACCGACTCGTTTCGCGACGTCGAGTACGGCGCTCGCGATCCCGAGGCGTACGTCGATTCGACGACGAGAGCGCACAGGCGGCTGCGCGACGCCCTCTCGGACGACGACCCGCGAACGGAGGGGAACGAATGAGTCGAACTCCGTCGCGTCGCGGACTGCTCGCCGTCTCGCTTAGCGCGGGGGCGTTGCTCGCCGTCGGCGCGGCGTTCGCCCGTCGACCGGAGTTCGTTGTGGCCCTCGCGCCTCGCCTCGACTCCGCGCTCGCATCGCTTCCCCCCGGAACGATTCTCCTGATCGCGACGCTCGTGCTCGTGTTCTTCGCGTCGACGCTCGGACTCGCGGGAAGACTGCGAGCGACGCGGCCCGATCCGCTGGTCGATTCCACGGACTCGAGCGCGGCCGAGCGTCGGAAGTCGACGGCTCGAACTCGTCCGACCGTCGGCGGATCGTTCGACCGGTACGTCGATCGCGCGACGGCCTCCGACGACGGGGCGCGCGACGTCCGAACGAGCGCGCGCGAGGCACTCGTCGGTTCGCTGCGACGGACCGCGGCGACGACGTACGCAACCCGCGTCGGCGTCGGAGACGAGCGCGCGCTCGCGGCGATCGAGGAGGGGACCTGGACCGACGACCCGCGGGCGGCGGCGTTTCTCGCCGGCGAGTCCGGGCCGTCGACGCCGCTGCGGTGCTGGCTGTTCGACCTCGCCCGCGGTGTGGATCCGTTCGAGGCGAGCCTCGAGGCCACGATCGACGAACTCGAGGCGCTGCAGTCGCAACCGACGCGACCCTCGGAGAGCCCAGGGCGTGCGACGTTGACGGCCCGCGCGACGGAACCCGGGGTGAAGTCGACGTGATCGATGCGCCGACGCGGTCGGAGGTGACCGCGTGACGGAGACGATCCGACGGGCGCGCTGGCAGGGCGCACTCGTCGCCGGCCTGGTCGCGTGTCTCCTCGCGGTCGCGCTCGGCGTTCCGTCGCTTCTGTTCCTCGCGGTCGTCGCGCTCGGGTTCGTCCTGGTCGGCCAGTTGAGCGCTGACCCCGATACGGCGCTTCGACTCGAGCGTGACGTCGACGACCGACGGATTCGTCCCGGTCAGTCGGTGACGGTGACCCTGTCGGTGACCAACGAGGGCGAACGGACCGTCCCGGACGTTCGCGTCGCCGACTCGCCGCCGGAGGGCGTCCCCGTCACCGACGGCTCGCCGGCGTTCGCGACCGCGCTTCGACCCGGCGAATCGGCGCGCCACCGGTACGAACTCACGCCGCCGCGCGGCGAGTTCGCGTTCGGTCGGGTGAGAACCGCCGTCCGATCGCTGACGGCGACCGCCGTCGCGACCGACGAGCGCGAACCCGACGGCGAGACCACGTTCAGCTGCGAGACGCTGCTCGACACCGTCCCCGTCCAGGAGCGGACCATCCAGTTCGTCGGCCGAACGCCGACCGACGACGGCGGCGACGGAATCGAGTTCGTTTCGACGCGGGAGTACCGACGCGGCGATCCGACGAACCGGATCGACTGGCACCGGTTCGCTCGGACCGGCGAGCTCGCCACCGTCGAATACCGCGAAGAGCGGGCCGTGACGATCGTGTTCGTCGTCGACGATCGGCGGGACGTTCACCGAAACTCGCTCGGTGGTGGCCCGGACTCCTACGATCTCACCCTCTACGCCGCCTCGCGGGGCGTCGTTGCGTCGCTCGACGACGGCAACCGAACCGGCGTGGCGACGCTTTCGGGTGGAACGTGGATCGAGCCGACCGCCGACCGCGGAGAGGGGCGGCGACTTGCGGACGCGATTGCGGGCGATCGAGTCGCCGCGAGCGACGGGGCTGGCACCGACGACCCCGTCGCCGACGGCGGCTCCCTCGCGGTCGAGCTCGAACGACGGCTCCCCCGCCGGACCCAGGTCGTTCTCTGTACGCCGCTAACCGACCGCGGCGCGGTCGAACTCGTCGAGACGCTTCGCACTCACGGACGGGACGTCGCGGTCGTCTCCCCCGACGTGACGTCCGGCGTCACCCCGCAAACGGTCTCACCGGGTGCCCGGATCGCGAGCCTCGAGCGCGCGAACCGACTGGACGAACTGCGCGGGGTTGGCGCGACCGTCGTCGACTGGGATCTCGCGGAGCCGATCTCGGTCGAACTCGCTCGAGCGTTTGGCGGACGGGCCGCGGCTCCGCGAGGAACGCCTGCGGCGGCCGCCGGGTGGTGGAGTCGATGACCGGCGAACTCGAGGGCGACCGCGCGGCCGACGACGCCGAGGCGTCGATCCGTCCGCCGAGCGGCGAGACGAGCGGGCGGTCTCGCACGGCCCGAGTCGGGGGGTTCGCGTCCGTTCGGCGGGTCGCCGCCTCGGCTCTCGTCGGCGTCCGCGAGGTGCTCGCGCGTCCGACCGCCAGCGACGTCGCCACGATCGGCTGCACGCTCGTCCTCGCCGTCGTGGTCGGAACCTCGCTCGTCGGCGTCGGCCTCGCCCTGCTCGCGATCGCCTCGGGGCTGGTCGCCGCGCTCGCGACCGTTCTGCTCGCGAGCGACGATCCCCGCGTTCGGACGCTCGGCGGCGCGGTCGCGGTTCCGGCGTCGCTAGTGACCGTCCTGCCGACCGTGCTGGCCGGCGCGCTCGCGCTCTCCGGCGGCGTTTCGCTGTTCGCGGGCGTCGTCGTCTGGGCGCTGGTCGTCGCCGGACTCGCGTCGGGGCTCGTCTCCTGGCACCGACTCGGACGCGGCGGCGCGTGGCGCGGTGCGACGGGGGCGGCGCTGGCCGCGATCGGCGTGGTCGCCGTCGTCGCAGTTCGGCTGTTTCCCGACTCGACGGCACGAGCACGCGCCGGCGAGGCGGCCTCGAGCGTCTTCGGCGTCGCCTGGGACGCGCTGGTCGTCGCCGACGGCACCTGGGCGGTCGTCTGGTTCGCCGCCCTCCTGTTCGTCGCCGCGACCGCCGGCACCGTCACCCTCGAGTTCGTCGCGTTCGAGCGGCTCGTTCCGCCGGATCGCCGCGAGACGCTCGAGAACGCGATGGGGGAGGTCCGACGGGGCTGTTCGCACGCGGCTCGGTTCGCCGTCGTGATCGTCCTCGTCGCGTTCGTAACGCCGTCGGCCACCGATCGGTTCGCGGACGTTCCGGTGACGCCTGCGGCCGTCGCGAGCGAACTGCCCGCGCCGATCGGCTCCGCGTTCGCAGCCGTCGCGACCGCCTCGTCGCTCCGGCTCGTCTTGCTGGCGGTGCTCGCGCTGTCGATTTCGGTGTCGGCGCTCGAGTGGGTTCGTCGGACCCGCCGCCGAAACGTCGCGGTCGTGGGCGCGCGCCTCTGTGCGCCTGCGATCGGCGCGGCGACCGTCGCGGTCGTGATCGCACTCGCGCTCTCGACGGTCGGCTCCGGCGTCGACCTCGCGGCGGCGCTCGAGGGGACGGCCCCGCCGTCGCTGGTCGGATCGATCGGTGCGTTCCCCCGGTCCGCGCTGGTTGCGGCGCTTCTGGTCGTCGCGCTGTGTTCGCTCTCGGGGCTCCTGTCGACGGTGACCGCGTTGCGGGTGCTCAGGCTGTTGCCGGAACGGGCGATCGGCGGGGCGCTCGCGGCCGGGAGCGCGTTCGCGCTGGCGGTCGGCCTCGCGGTCGTCGGCCGAATCGAACTCGCGATCGTCGCCGGAGCGCTGGCGTTCGTGCTCTGGGACGTCGGCGAGTACGCCGACGGCGTCCGTTACGAACTCGGTCGGGAGTCGCCGACGCTCCGAGTCGAACTCGTCCACGTCACGGGAACGCTGCTGTCGGGAGCGGCCGTCGCCGGCGCGACGATCGCGCTCTCGCGGTGGATCGCGACCGATCCCGTCGTCGCGGATCGGACGTCCGCCGCGATCGTCGTCGCGGTCGGGGTGCTCGCCGTCGTGGTCGTCGCGTGGTCGCTTCGAGCCTGATTCGCGTCCGTTCGGCCAGCGGTCGCCTCACTTCCCCATCGCCGGAACCGGGACGCCGTTCAGCGCGGTCGCGACGACGGAGCGGCGGTCTACGCCGCGGACGTCCGCCTCGGTCGTGAGCACGATCCGGTGATCGAGCACCGGATGGACGACCGCGTGGACGTCCTCCGGGGCAACGTACTCCCGACCGACGACGACGGCGCGGGCTCGAGCGGCCTCGAACAGCCGCTGGATTCCCCGCGGCGAGACGCCGACGGCGACCCGCTCGTCGTCGCGGGTGGCCCGGCAGACGTCGACGACGTACTCCCTGAGTTCGCGTTCGACGGAGACCGTTTCCGGAACCGACTGCAACGACAGAACCGTCTCCCGATCGACGACGCGGGAGACCCCCGGCGTTCTCGAGCGCCGATCGGCGCGGCGGTCGAGCAACTCGAGCGCGCCGTCGCGGTCGGGGTATCCCATCGCCGTCTCGATCATGAACCGGTCGACCTGGGCCTCCGGCAGCGGAAAGGTTCCCTCCTGCTCGACCGGGTTCTGCGTCGCCACGACGAAAAACGGCTCCGGGAGCGCGCGCGTCTCGCCGCCGACCGACACCTGCCGCTCGCCCATCGCCTCGAGGAGGGCGGCCTGGGTCTTCGGCGGCGCGCGGTTGATCTCGTCGGCGAGGACGACGTTCGCGAAGATCGGGCCGGCCTCGAACTCGAACGTGCCGTCGCGTTCGTCGTAGACGTGCGTTCCCGTGATGTCCGCGGGCAGCAAGTCGGGCGTAAACTGGATCCGGCCGAACTCGAGGCCGAGCGCCGTCGCGAGCGACCGCGCCGTCAGCGTCTTTCCGGTGCCGGGAACGTCCTCGATCAGGACGTGTCCGCCCCCGAGAACGGCGGTCAGGATCGTCTCGAAGCGCTCGCGGTCGCCGACGACGGCGGTCCGGACCTCCTCGATTACGGCCGAACACGCCCCGGCGGCTTCGGCAACGTTCATAGGACCGTCCATTTTCCCGACGCCCATATATGGTCCGGCCCGTTCTCGAGGAGCGGATTCGGGAACGACCACCGAACTACTTTTTACTCAGTATTGCATGTAATACAGTATGGCGACCGTCAGTTTCCGAGTCCCGGACGGCTTAAAAGAAAAGATGGATGAGCACGGTGAAATCAACTGGAGTGCCGTACTCAGATCCAATATCGAAGAGGAGATCGAGCGGTTGGAATCGCGCAGCATCGGGCACGCGGTAGCGACGAGCGAGCGATTGAGCAACGAGATCGACGAAGCGGACGTAAGAGACGAAAATACGGCGGACACCGTCCGCGAGTGGCGAGAGAAGCGATACGGGGCCAATTCCAACTGATGTCCGAGATCGTCGTCGACACGAGCGTCGTCGTGAAGTGGTACATTCCCGAACAGCACTACGAAGCGGCTCGTGCGCTCCGTGACGATTATCTCGACGGGGAGTTCGACCTGGTCGCTCCGGCGCTCATGCCATTTGAGGCGGTAAACGCGCTCAAATACAGCGGCCACTACGATGGCCCGCGTCTGCAAGAAGCCTCAAAATCACTTCCAGAATACGGTATCGATCTCATCCCTTTCGATAACAGTGGACCCGTCGCAGAAGTCGCAACCGATCTCGATATCACTCTCTACGACGCGTCGTACATTGCGCTCGCTCAAAAGCTCGACTCGGTAGCGTACACCGCTGATGGGAAGTTACTCGATGATCTCCACGGAGACTACCTCGAGTTAGCGGAGCATATTCGGACGTACACTTCGTGAACGTCCGACTGCTTGACGACTGCTGCGGCTTGCTCTGAACGGGAATAGTTAAAATCCTAACTCCCATCACGTTGGTTGCACAAGTAATAGTCGCGCACGTAAAGTGCGCATGAGCCGGAGCCTGAGGCTCCTACCAACACTCCGGCTCACTACGACCTCCGCGTAGCGGAGGCAACTCACGATTGTCGGCGGCGAAATAAAGACCTGCCGACGTGTCGCCGAACCAGTCTGACGCCCCGGCTCCACCGAGCCAGTGTCACGGAGTGCTGGTTGTGCAACTGGGTTGTGCTCCGTTACGTCGGATCTCGAGACGGAGCTACGCATGACACGACTCACCATCCACTGCGACTGCGGTACCGACGTCCGAACGGAGCAAACCGACGGCACGATCGCCTGCCCCGACTGCGAATCCGCATTCGAGACGACGATCGTCGAATTCGTTCCCGATCGCGAGCCCTCGAGCCTGCGCTACGGCACTCGTTCGTGTCGCGGCCCGTAAGGGCCGTCGCGGGACGACACTCCCGCCGCTGGACGAACCTGTCGACCCCGACGTGTTCGTCTCGCTGCTCGAGTCCGACGCCGACGGCACGGTTCGCCTCGAGTACGGAGGTATCGGTTCGTGATCGAAGCTGGGTCGCTCGAGGTGGAGGTGATCGACGAGGTTCGATGACGGCTTGTCGATCGATAGTCTCGGTGTGAGGGGTCATAGAGCTGTTCGCACGTCCGTTCTGTGACTATCCGGCGAAAATGCGAGTCGTTCCCGAACTGATCACTGACCGTCCGGATGGTCGCGATCAGACGGATCTGTCATCGTCCCACCGTCAGTTAGTAGTACATAGAGGTTGTCGTACAACATAATATGTCGAGTAATACTCGAGAGCCAAAGGTCGTACGCGTCTCGCAGAAGGGACAGGCGACGATCCCGAAGGCGCTCCGAGAGAAGTTCGGGATCGACACCCCTGGTGAGGTGTTCGTGTACGAGGAAGACGAGCGAATCGTCGTCGAACCGATTCCGTCGCTCGAAGAGTTAGGCGGGATTCACGCCGATACTGACCGCGAGCGTGGCGACGTGCTCGATCGGGTTCGCGAGCTGAAACGCGAGGAACGCCGGCGTGAGGATGGCCGTGCCGACCGACTCCGACCGACTGACTCGGAGGATAAATGAGCGACCGGTACGTCTTCGACACCGAAGCGATCATCGCCTACCTTTACGACGAACCGGGTCGGAGTGTCGTCGAAGAGTATCTTGCAGACGTTCGTGACGGGGCCGTCGAAGGACTGCTGGCAGAAACCAACGCTGGTGAAGTACTCTATCTCGTTGCTCGCTTCGAGGGTATCGACGACGAGCCGACGACGGCCTCACTCCGAACTGCCGATCGCGATCTCCGTGCACTCGAGCGGTGGGGGATTCAGATCGAACGTGCTGACTGGCGACTTGCTGGCGAAGTAAAAGCAGATGGACACATCTCGTTTGCGGACGCTCACGGCGTTGCACTCGCCCACGAGACGGGTGCGACGCTGATCGCCGGTGCCGACGACGACTTCGAGACGCTCCCGATCGACGTCGATTTGATTCGGTTTCGCGAGGATGGTGTTTAGTAAGGTGCCATAGAACAGCACTCACACCGCTACGTAGGCTCTCTACTTCGATACGACGGGTGAGGATAAACCGGTCCCACTGTGCTCCTCCGACCAGCGGTGGCGCGCGCCGTCGAGCGGCCGAGTGACGACGAGACCGCTCGACGAACCTGCGCGAGGGATGAGCGACCGGAGGGGGCGAATCGGCTGGGGAGGACGTGGCTACTCCCCATTGCCACGATAGCAGAACGATTCTTCCCCATCCCAACTCCGGTGAGCGGGTGGGCGACGGAATCCCTCGAGGCCCCACCGTTGGCGCGGCCGAGGGGTAACCGACGTCGCCTCGTCGGAGACGAGAAAGGCGAACTCGAGCGTCCTTCGAAACGCTATCGACTCCATTACCCCAGCACACCAACGGTTAGTATCCTAACGTTCTTTACGTTGGTTGAATAACGTATAGTCGCGCACGTAAAGTGCGCAAAGAGCCGGAGTACTCTGCTTGGTGGCAAGGACTCCGGCTCACTGCGACCTCCGCGTAGCGGAGGCAACTCACGATTGTCGGCGGCGAAATAAAGACCTGCCGACGTGTCGCCGAACCAGTCTGACGCCCCGGCCCCACCGAGCCAGTGTCACAGCGTGCTGGTTGTAACTGGGTTGTGCTCCGTTACGTCGGATCTCGAGACGGAGCTACGCATGACACGACTCACCATTCACTGCGACTGTGGCACCGACGTTCGAACGGAGCAGACAGACGGCACGATCGCCTGCCCCGACTGCGAATCCGCATTCGAGACGACGATCGTCGAATTCGTTCCCGATCGCGAGACCTCGAGCCTGCGCTGGGGCACTCGTTCGTGTCGCGGCCCGTGAGGGCCGTCGCGGGATTTCATTCCCGCCGCTGGACGAACCTGTCGGCCCCGACGTGCTCGTCTCGCTGCTCGAGTCCGACGCCGACGGCACGGTTCGCCTCGAGTACGGAGGTATCGGGTTGTGATCGAAACTGGGTCGCTCGAGGTGGAGGTGATCGACGAGATTCGATGACGGCTTGCCGATCAGTAGTCTCAATCTCGATGAACTCACACAGTCTCTCAGAGCGTTCCAGCTTCGAGGTGAACGACTGCGAACGCCGGGAGAGAGAACCGCACGAACACGCGATCAACGCCACGCAGTGAGATCGACTACGTGCGACACGAGAGGCTCGTGCTAAACCGATACTGGACTCCTTTCAAAGATATGTACTACAGGAGAATTTGTTCCCGATAATGCGGCCTTAGATCCACGTAATTCGACTAAACTCCCTCATACCCGGAAATTATAAGTCGGAGTATTATGTCACTAGTGACCATGTCGCTCATGCTATGGACGTACGCGGCGCTCGTACTGTTAGCGATCCTCACGATATTGGTCGTGGCACCGTTCTTTGGTGTGTACGGTACCAGAGAACCGGTTAGTGACACACCAGAGGAACGGGGCGAAATATGAGCCTCCCGTGGATTAATATCGGGATCGTCGTCGTTCTCGGTGTCCTTTTTATACTGGCTGGATTGTACTTCTCCAGAAAGGTTTCTGCCGCCGATGAGTATATCGTCGGTAGTGGAAAACTCGGCGTCGCATTCGGCATGACTTCCTTGCTCGCGTTCTGGATTACCGGCAATACGATGTTAGCGGCACCGGAGAGCGCATTTAACTGGGGGATCACGGGCGCACTCGCCTACGGATTCGGCGGCGGAATCGCCGTCGTCATTTTCGGACTCTTTTCGAAACGGATACATCAAGTAATTCCCCACGGAAAGACCGTCGGCGACTATTACGGTCGGAGATTCGACTCGAAGAACTACTACCTGTTTATCTCGCTTCTCATCGTGTACGTAATCGGGCTGATCGTCACTCAAGGAATCGGGGGCGGCGTTCTCCTCGAGCAAGTGTTCGATATTCCGTACTATCTGTCGGTTATGCTGACGTTCGGCGTGGTGATTGCGTACTCGTACTACGGTGGATTTCGAAGCGTTGCTGGCGTTGCGTATTTCCAGGTTCTGTTGATCCTCGTCGTTGCGATCGTTATTCCCCCACTCGTCTATTTCAACGTCGGCTTCGCGCCAACCTACAACGGAATGGCCGAGTTGGCACCCGAACGGCTCGATCTATTGAACGAAACGGCTCTCCTGTTCATGTTTGCGGGGGCGGTGTTCTTGATCGGTGAAGTGTTTATGGATAACACGTTTTGGCAGCGTGCCTATGCGATCCGTCGCGAGGACGTCGTGAAGACGTTTCTGTTGAGCGGCATCGGATGGATGCTCGTCCCGCTTGCGGTCGCGAGTCTGGCGTTCGTCGCTATCGGGTTCGGTGAAGAGCCCGTACACCCGAACCAGGTAGCGCCGCTGGTTGCACAGATCTACGGCGGAGACGCTGCCGGCTGGCTCTTTTTGGTAGCCGTGTGGACGGCGCTTGCGTCTACGACGGCTGCCAGTATCAACGCGTTAGCGACGTTGTTGATGAACGATCTCGTTCCGCGAGTCAAAGACGACCGTCCGTCCGATAACGAACTGCTTCAGTACGGAAAATATTTGACCATCGTGGTCGGGCTCGCGGGGTTATTGTTTAGCCTTCCACAAATACTCACTATGCTCGAAATGCTGATCTTCCTGGGCGTGATCAATGCTGCCTTCGTGTTCCCCATCGTGCTCGGTCTCTGGTGGGAGAAAACGAATCCGGATGTCGTTTTCGCGGCAGTGATCTCCGCGACGGTCGTCGGCTACGCGGTCTACTTCACTATCGGCGATCTTCAGGGGATCGTGGCGAGCGGCTGGATTTCGTTCATCGTCACGTTCGTCGGATCGCTCCTCCAGCCGTCCACGTTCGATTGGCGGCAACTCCACGACGCCGGCACGCGCTACGAGGAGGTGAGTGACTAATGCAAGCGAGCCAAGAGCTGTTCGTGTTCATCGTCGGACTGGGAATTACGGGTGCAGCGCTCGTCAGTACCATAATTATCTGCTACACTATAATAGAGTTCAAGCGAAAGGAAATCTGGTAATCGATACGCCCCTTCACGGAGGGATTTCTTCAAGCGGTCCAGAAATGGATCGAGGTGCCGATACAGTGGTGAATGGGCGCTAACGTTGCGTATCAAAAATATGGAGTGTCGATACATATTTGGAGAGGGACGTGAAATGATAGTGTATGACATCCAGAGAGGTCACTAAAGATATCGGCAGCCAAACTATAGATGAGAGAGTTTCTGGACGAGAGTCGACGGTGACTATTGCCTGCATTCAATTCGAACCAGTAGTCGGTGACGTAGAACGGAATAGAGATCGATCCTGTGAACGTATTCGGGATGCCGTCGATCGGGGAGGGGACTTCATCGTCTTACCTGAATTGGCGAACTCCGGGTACGTTTTCAATTCTCGTGGCGAAGCATATTCGTCGGCGGAACCGATTCCGTCCGGCGAAACGGCTCGACGGTGGATAGAAATCGCCGAAGAGGAGGAGATCTACATCGTCGGCGGATACGCCGAAGTGGACGATGGCGTACTCTATAATTCGGCAGTGCTACTCGGCCCTGACGGATACGTCGGAACGCATCGGAAGCTCCATCTCTGGAACGAAGAAAAGCTCTGGTTCGAATCCGGCGACGAGATCGAAGTGTTCGATACGAAGATCGGACGGATCGGAATGCAAGTCTGCTACGATCAGTGGTTCCCGGAGATTACGCGAATCCAGGCCCAAAAAGGGGTCGATATCGTCGCGGAGCCGACGAATTGGGTCCCCATTACGGCCGACGAACAGTCCGCTACGCTAGAACGAAACGAACTCGCTCGTGCGAATCATCTCGCCATTTCGAACGCGCACGTGAATACGGTTTGGTTCGCGTGTGCCGATCGAATCGGCGTAGAGCGCGACCAACCGTTTCTCGGAAAGAGCATTATCGTCGACCCGACCGGAAGATCGGTTGCTGGACCGGCTAGCCAGGAAGATGAGGAGATACTGATCGCTAAAGACTGTAATTTGATGGCTTCGCGGACGGAGAAAAACTGGAACGAGCTGAACGTCGTGCCTCGCGACAGACGAACCGACCTTTACGACGAATTGCTGGGATACGACGATACGCCGCATCCGTTTTAACGGAATCGGCGACCGCCACGAAGTACCGTCGGAGTCATCCCGCCGAACGCTACTGGACGCGCCGATAGACGGTCTCGGTCGGTCGATCGGCAAGCGGTCGGGCGGGACGGCAGTTCGTCACTGACGACGGAATAGCTCTTAACTCAGATCTATAGTACAGTAGAAATGCAGAACTCAGATCCAATATATCTGCAGTATTTTTAATACTGTTGAAAGACGGTATCCAACATGATCGAGATAGATCGTGAACGACTCGTTCGCCTGATGCGAGAGCAGGCAGCGATCGGTGCGACCGAAGACGGTGGATTGGATCGTCTCGCGTTGTCCGACGCTGACCGAGAGGTCCGAGATTGGTTTCTCGAGAAACTGGACGTCGCCGGACTCGACGTTCGCATCGACGAGTTCGGGAATACGTTCGGGCGGCTCGAAGGAAGCGATCCGAACGCTTCGACGGTACTGCTCGGTTCACATCTCGATTCACAGCCCAATGGGGGACAATACGATGGTGCGCTCGGCATCGTGGCCGCGCTCGAGTTCGTTTTGACGCTCGACGAGCGTGCTATCACGCCGAACCATCCGATCGAGATCGTCAACTGGACGAACGAGGAGGGATCACGGTTCCAGCCGGCGATGCAAGGAAGCGGGGTCTGGGCGGGAGCGCACGATATCGCTGACGAGTACGAAAAAGCCGATGCCGACGGCGAGACGGTTGCGGACGAACTCGAGCGGATCGGGTACAAAGGCGGGGCTCCCGCAAGCCCCCAGAAAGAGTACGAAGCGTATCTCGAGTTGCACGTCGAACAGGGCCCGTCGCTCGAGACGGCGGAGGCTGACGTCGGCGTCGTCACCGGTATCGTCGGATTCACGTGGGGTGAAGTGACGTTCACGGGGGAGGCGGATCACTCCGGACCGACGCCGATGAATCACCGAAGCGACGCGCTCGTCGCGGCCGCTGACGTCATCACGCAGGTCCGACGGATTCCGGGAACGCTCGGCGAACGGACCGTCGGGACCGTCGGCTACCTCGACGTCGATCCGAACTCGGTGAACGTCATTCCCGGCGAGGTGAGGATAACGTGGGGGTTCCGCGATCCCGACGACGCCGTCGTCGAGCGGGCGTTCGAAACGGTCGTCCGAGAGGCGGAGCACGCTGCCTCACGCGAAGGCGTCGACCTCGAGTACGAAGAGACGATGCGGGCCCCGAGCGTCGAGTTCGCGGATCGGTGTATCGACGCCGTCCAGTCGGCCGCCGACGAACTCGAGTACGACAGCAAACGGTTGATCTCCGGCGCTGGACACGACGCGACACATCTCGCATCCGTCACGGACGCGAGTATGGTCTTCGCGGTCAGCGAGGGCGGAAAGAGCCATTCGCCAGAGGAGTATACGAGTTGGGACGATTGCTACGCGGCAGCAAACACGCTCGCGAACGCGGCGTTTCAGCTTGCGACCGACCGAGTCGCTCGAAGCGATCGATGAGTGGGTTCGTAAACGCCGAGACGACGTTCGACCGAAGGAATACGACCACGCATGACGGAGAATAGGCGGACGGAATTGGAGGCGCTCGTTACCGACCTGGTTTCGATCGAAACGGAGAACCCGCCCGGAAACGAGCGCGAATGTGCGGAGTACATTCGAGGCTGGTTCGCCGAACGTGATATCGGCGCGAAACTGGTCTTCGAACCCGATCCCGATCGACCCCAGGTCGGCGTCGGAGTTGGCGAGGGCTCTCCGGAACTCATCCTGAACGGACACATCGACGTCGTCCCCGCCGGGGATCGCGAGCAGTGGGACCACGATCCGTACGTGCCGACGATCGAGGAGGGCCGGCTGTACGGTCGTGGGAGCGCCGATATGAAAACGGGCGTCGCGATCGGAATGCTCGCGACGGCGCAGTTTGCCGACGAGATCGAATCGGGCGATCTCTCGGGATCGATCGTCTTCCACGCTGCTATCGGGGAAGAAACGGCCGAACCGGGAACGAAAACGCTGCTAGAGCGCGGATACGACGGGAACTACGGCGTCGTCCTGGAGCCGACCGGGTTCCGAACCGCGACGAGCGAGAAGGGACTCGCGTGGTACGAGATTCGCGTCGACGGAGAACCGTCCCACGCGAGTCGGCCGGATCAAGGGAAGAACGCGATCGTTCGATCACGGCCCGTTCTCGATGCGCTCGTCGAGTACGACGACGCTATCAGGGAACGGACCGACGAGCTAGTCGGCCAGGCGTACGCGACGGTGACGGGACTCGAAGCCGGAACGAAAGAGAACGTCGTTCCGGAAGCTGCCACGATCACGGTCGATCGGCGGTTTCTTCCGGACGAAACCGTCGAACAAATCGATCGGGAGATCGACGAACTGCTGGTCGACGTCGAAGCGAGACACGGCATCGAAACGGCGTGGGAACGGACCCGAACGTACGAATCGGCGGCGATCGATCCGGATAGTCCGTTAGCTGCCATTTTCCGGGAGCACTCCGAGGCGATCGCCGACGCGCCGACGGATCCGTGGGGTATCGAAGCCTCCACCGACGTCCGGAATTTCGTGAACGACGCGGAAATGCAGGCCATTACGTGGGGACCGGGTGACCTCGCTCAGGCGCACACGTACGACGAGCACGTCGATCTCGAGGACGCGGTCGCGGGACTCGAGATCGTCCTCGAGGCGGGGCGGGACGTTCTCGGCGGTGGATCCGACGCGTAACGCAACCGTCGGAAAACGTCCTGACTGTTCGACGGGCGGAAAAACCGATCACGCTACGTTCGGTGACCACCTCTTGACGTGTACCGATCGCCCGAATTGCGTCGGCTCGTCGCCGGGAGCGCTCGAACTCCGTGAGAGCTGGTACCTGCCGTCGCCGTCCCGGTGATCCGCGTCGACGTCGAACGACCAGGGACGCCCTTGTCAACTCCAGCGTGACGTCGTTTTCGTGTTCGTCGCCGGTTCGATCCGCTTTGCAGACGACGCCCCGCCACAGTGCGGTCGGATCCGGATCGAACTCGAGGCAAGCAGTAGCGGTCACCGCCGTCGGACGCTTCATACCGAGGATCGTGAGCGCTCGGCTTCGACGCGAGAGGCAAACGCGAGGTCGCCAATCTCCGCCTCGAACGCCGAGCAATCGACGTTGTCAAACGGCACGACCGAGTATCCGTCGCCTAATGGACGTCCAGTTTCTCGGCGGGGCTCGAGAGATCGGCCGAAGCGCGATCCTCGTCGACGGCCGGCTCCTACTCGATTTCGGGATGGACTCGGGCAACCCGCCGTCGTTTCCGATCGGCGACGTCGATCCGGAGGCGGTCGTCGTCAGCCACGGCCACCTGGATCACGTCGGCTCGATCCCGTCGCTGCTGTCGGGCGACGCCCGTCCGCCGGTCCACTGGACGCCGCCGACGCGGGACCTCGCCATGTTGCTGGCTCGCGACACGCTGAAACTCCACGGGGGAACCTACGACTGCCCGTTCACGCGGGCCGAACTCGCGCGGCTCACGCAGGTCTCGGAGACCCACGGCTACCGCGAGCCGTTCGAGGCCGTCGGCTACGAGATCACCTTCTTCGACGCGGGCCACGTTCCCGGCAGCGCCCACGTCCTGATCGACGACGGGGAGACGCGACTGCTCTACACCGGCGACTTTCACACCGAAGAGCAGCGGCTGCTGTCGGGGACGACCGCCAGGCCGGACGCCGACGCGGTGATCTGTGAGAGCACGTACGCCGACACCACGCGCGACCCGCGCGAGGAGATCGAACGCGCGTTCGTCGACCTCCTCGAGCGGACGCTCTGGGAGGGCGGCACCGTCGTCGTCCCCGCGTTCGCGATCGGACGCACCCAGGAGGTGCTGTGCATCTGCGAGCGCCACGACCTCGAGTGTTACGTCGACGGGATGGGCACGCGCGTCGCGGAACTTCTGTTGCGCGAGGAGAATCGCAAATTTCTCCGCGATCCGGACCTCCTCCGACGGGCGAAGGGCAACGCCCGCTTCGTCGACGGCCGCGACGGCCAGCGCACGCGCATCGCCGAACAGAACACGGTCATCGTCACCACGAGCGGGATGCTCCACGGCGGGCCCGCGATGACCTACGTCCCCGCGGTGCGGGACCATCCGGCGAATGCGATCGCGATGACCGGCTACCAGGTCGAGGGGACGCCCGGCCGGGACCTCCTCGAGACCGGCAGCGCCGAGATCGACGGCCGGATGATGCGCGTCAGCGCCCGGGTCGAACAGTTCGACTTCTCCGCGCACGCGGACCGGACGGGGCTGCGCTCGTTCCTCGAGCGCTATCGAGACGAGACGGTGCTGGTCAACCACGGCGATCGGTGCGAGGCGTTCGCCGAGGAACTCCGTGCGGACGGGTACGACGCGAGTGCACCCGACCTGGGAGCGACGTGCGAACTGGGATGACTCTCCGGAAACCGACGCCAACAGTGCGCACGGCCGTCGTGAATGCGAGCGGTTTCGTCTCGAGATCGGTCGAGCACTCACTCGGCCGTCGAGCGCTCGCCGGCCGGCTGTAGCTCCTCGTCGACGAGCGTCTCGTAGGCCCGCCGGAACCGTTCGGACAGCGCCTGGTGGGAGATGCCGAGTTCCGCGGCCAGCTCCTCCATGGAGATGCGCCGGGGAATCTCGAAGTAGCCGTACTCGAGTGCGGCCTCGAGCGCCTCGCGTTGCTGTGGGGTCAGCCGCGTGTCGGGGTCGGCGGTCTCGGAGACGTCGGTCACCCGTCGGAGGTCCGCGTTGACGTCGCGGTCGACGAGCCGATCGTACGCGTTACAGAGCGCGTCGCGGTCGGGAAACCGGACGCGTACCTGCCACCAGCCGTCGGACGCCCAGGCCTCGAGCAGCGACCCGCCGTCGACGAGCAGCGGATCGCACAACTGATCGATTCCGGAACCGTCGGCGAACCGCACGTCGAATAACAGCCGAGACTGCGTCTCGACGACGAGTTCGTACGCCTCGACGGTCGGGTCCGCCTCGAACGCCGACGCCGTCCGGTCGCGATCGACGCCCGCGACCCAGAGACAGGGGCGAGTCTTCGACACCGACGACTCCAGTTCGAACGTCGCGTCGGGAGCGTGCTCGAACGCCGTCTCGAGTGTCGTGTCCGGAACTGGGAACCGGAGTTCGGCTATCGTCGACATCACGGCACGTACACCGTCGCACCCTAAAAACCGCTGTTCAGACGATCCTGACCGTCGCGAAATCTGACGTTCGTCGCGCCGAACTACGCGTCGTCGGCCAGGGCCCGCTCGAGGTGGCGGACGCCGTCTCTGTCGACGCGGTCCGGGTTGGCCAGCAGCCGAACGAGCTGTCGACCGAGCGGGACGAACTCGAGTTCGAGCCTGTCCGCGGTTTCCGCGAGCCCGAGTCCCGCGTCCGCCTCGCCCGCCAGCACTCGCCGGGCGGGACTCTCGTGGGCGCGCAGCCCGACGTCGTAGCCGTCGATCGACCGCTCGAGGTCGCGCCGGTCGGTGTCCCGCTCGGCCGCCCGGTCCGCGAGCGTTCGGTCCAGACTCGTGCGCAGTCCGGAGTCGGTCGTCCGGTTGACGAACCGGAGGTCGCGGTCGATCAGGGCGGCCACACCGTCGACGTCGTCCGGATTGCCGGGACGGACGAGCAGTCCCCACTCGCGTTCCCAGCTCCCGAGATCGACCGGCTCGCCCGCGTCCGAGTCGGTTCCCGGGACGGAGACGGCGATCTCCCCGGCGTCGTCGCCGAGCGGGCCGGCGACGACCGCGACGTCCGGGACGCCCTCGCGCAGCCGCCGGAGCGCCGGCCGAGATCCGACCGAGAGGTACCGCGGGTTCTCGAGGCGATCGAGCAGTCGGTTCACGGTCGGATCGTCCTCGCCGACGCCGAGTACCGACGGCGGACGAACGTCGGGCGAGAAGAGCCGGACGTCGACGGGTTCGCCCGCCTCGAGGTAGTCGACGTCCGGCGGCACCTCGACGACGCCGTCGGCCTCCGCGAGGCTCGTCGTCGCGCCGCTGCCCTTGTCGACGGGGTAGACGAGCGGCGCGCGTTCCGTGTCGGCGTCGGGGGTCGCCGCTCCGTCGCCGTCGGCTCTATCACCGCCGCTCGAGGCCGTCGAAGGCGGTCCTGGCTCGACGAGCCCGACGGGCATGAGGCGAAGTCGACCCTCGCCGTAGCGTTCGCGACGCGCCAGCCGCCCGGTGACGGTCGCCGCCTCCGGCTCGGGAACGCCGGCGGCTTCCCTGATCGCCGGCGCGACGAACGTTCGAAAGACCATCATCGCGGAGACGGGGTAGCCGGGGAGGCCGACGTACGCCGAGTCCTCGAGCCGGCCCACGAGCATCGGCTTTCCGGGTTTGACGCGCACGCCGTGGAGCAACAGTTCGCCGCCCTCCTCGATCACGCGGTAGATCACGTCGACCGCGCTCGCGCTGGTCGAACCGGACGAGAGCACGAGGTCGCACTCGCTCGCGGCCTCCCGGAGAATCCGTTCCATCTCCTCGCGGTCGTCGCCAGCGTGCGGGTAGAGGACGGCCTCGCCCCCCGCGTCCTCGACGCCCGCCGCGATCGTGTAGCTGTTGACGTCGTAGATCTCCCCGCGGGCGCTGTCGACGTCCTCGCCGGGGCGGACGAGTTCGTCGCCCGTCGAGACGATGCCGACGCGGGGGCGCTTGCGAACGGGAACCTCGTCGATCCCGAGCGCCGACAGGAGCCCGACGTCCCGCGGCGTGATCGTCGTTCCGGGCCCGAGCGCGCGCTCGCCCGCGGCGACGTCGGCACCGGCGAACATGACGTTGTCGCCGGGCGCGACGCTCGTCCGAACCAGGACGTCGTCGCCGTCGTCGTCGGTTCGTTCGACCGGAGCCATCGCGTCCGCGCCGCGGGGCATCACCGCGCCCGTCGAGATCTCGACGGCCTGACCCCCCTCGAGTTCGACCGCGGGCTCCTCGCCGGCGTGAACCTCGCCGACGACCGCGAGCCGCGCGGGATCGGCTTCGTCCGCGCTGAACGTGTCCCGCGCCCGCAGGGCGTAGCCGTCGAGCGTGGCCCTGTCGAAGCCGGGCACGTCGAGTTCGGCGTCGAGGCGGGCGACGAGCACCCGTCCGCGGGCGTCCTCGAGCGAGACGCGCTCGATCCCGGCCTCGAGCGACAGCGACGCGATGGCCTCGTGTGCCTCCGCCGGGGGAGCGAGGTCGCGAAACTCCTTTCGGTCCATACCGCCACTTCGGGCGGGAGCGTAAAAACGTCGGCCACGTCGGCCCGCGGTTCGGGGACGACTCACGGTTTTCGGATCGTCGAATCGGCGAACGGACCGGGGAAGCTTTGATCCCTCCTCCGGATACTGTCGACGTATGAACACGCGAGTCCGAACCACCCCGCTCGCTTCCGGCCGGAGGCGATCCGCGTGATCGACGAGATCGAGGAGTTGCTCCAGGAGATCGGCTTCGACGCGGAGACGAGCGTGCTGACACACCGGCAGGCCCAGGTGCTCGCGCTACGCGAACGCGACGTCTCACAGGCCGACATCGCGGACGCGCTCGGAACCTCCCGGGCGAACGTCTCCTCCGTCGAGGCCAGCGCCCGCGAGAACCTCGAGAAGGCTCGCGAGACGGTCGCGTTCGCCGAGGCGCTGCGAGCGCCGGTTCGCGTCCGCGTCCCGGAGGGGACCGACCTCTACGACGTCCCCCAGCTCGTCTACGAGGCCTGCGACGAGGCCGGCGTCAAGGTCGACTACACCGCCCCGGACCTGATGAAAGTCGTCAGCGACGCCGCGGGATCGGCCGTCTCCGGACGCGAGGTCGCGATCCCGCTGATCGTCGGCGTGACGTCGGACGGCATGGTTCGCGTTCGCCACCAGGAGTGACGGCGTCGCAGTCGCCGACTTCGAAGCCGTCGAAGACGGCGAGCGTAGCCCGAACTCGCTCGGGACACGAGAGATCGTCCCGATCATCGGTCCCCTCGAAACCGCCCCCCGAAGATTTGGTTCTCGGTGCCGTCGAGCCCATCATGGACCTCGAACTCGACGGCGACGCTGGGCTGGTCACCGCCTCCTCGAGCGGGCTCGGACTCGCGAGCGCCCGCGCGCTGGCGGCGGAGGACGCGAACGTCACGATCTGCGGTCGAACGGAAGATCGCCTCGAGGCGGCCCGAGCGGAGCTCGCCGAAACCGGCGACGGCGAGGTGCTCGCCCTGCAGGCGGACGTCACGGATCCCGACGACGTCTCGCGGCTCGTCACCGAGACCGTCGACGCCTTCGGCGGCCTCGATCACCTGGTCACCTCCGCCGGCGGGCCGCCGAGCGCGACGTTCCTCGAGACCGACGAACAGGACTGGTACCGGGCGTACGACGTGCTCGTGATGGGCGTCGTCTGGGCGATCGAGGAGGCCCACCCGCACCTGCTCGAGTCCGACCGCGGGACGATCACGTGTATCACCTCCCGGACGGTCCGAGAGGTGGCCGACGGGTTGTTGCTGTCGAACGCGGTTCGACGGGCGGTGATCGGTCTCGTCAAGACCGTTTCGCGGGAGTTCGCCCCCGAGATCAGGGCGAACGCGGTGTTGCCGGGAACGATCGAGACGCCGCGCATCGAGGCGCTCGTCGACGAGCGCATCGACGCCGGCGTCTACGACGACTACGACGAGGGGCTGGCGGAGCTCGCGGACGACATCCCGATGGATCGCATCGGCGAGCCGCGCGAACTCGGCGAGGCTGTCGCCTTCCTCTCGAGTCCCCGCTCGAGCTACGTCAACGGCGCTCAGCTGGCGATCGACGGCGGCTTGCTCCGGAGCTAGCGCTGCGCGGTGGCTCCGTCACTCCGCGAGCGCGTCCGGCAGCTCGTTCACCGATTCCAGCACCGTCGTCGCGCCGTCGGCGGCGAACGTCTCCCGGCCCTCCTCGCCCGTGAGTCCGCCGGTCAGGACGCCGACGCCGTGGTACGTTCGGCCCGGGTCGACCTCGCTCGCGTTGACCGCCGTCCGGACGTCGTCGAGGGTGTCGCCCACGAAAACGACCGTCTCGGCGTCGAACCGCTCGGCGAGCGTCGTCAGCGCCTTCGGATGCGGTTTCCCTTCCTCCCAGTCGTCCATCGTGAACCGGTGGTCGAGCGGCAGCTCCGCCTCGAGCGAGACGCGATCGAGAGCGATCCCCGCCTCGGCCTCCGGCCGTCCGGTCAGGATCCCGACGTCGTAGTTCTCGAGGAGGAGGTCGCGCGTTTCGGCCTCGAGCAACACCGGCTCGTCGTGGATGAACCCGCGCGTCTCGAGGTCCGGCTCGCCGCCCTCGATCCCGCGGTAGAGCTCCGCACCGAGATACAGCTGCTGGAAGACGTCCCGGAGACGCTCGCGATCCCACCGCTCGAGCACGCGCTGGGTCGCCCGCGCGCCGAGTCCGTTCCGGACGACGGTCTCGGCCGCCTCGAGTCCCCCGCCTTCGGCGGCGATCGCGTCGGTGAACTCGTCGATCGACTCGCCGTAGCCTTCCGCGGTCGCGAGCACGTACAGCGCGGCCGCGTACGTCAGTTCCCAGTCGTTGTTGAACCCGCCCGCGTTCTTGAACTGCTGGATGTCTTCCCTGCGGATCGTCCGATCGTAGACGCGCTCGATCGACTCGAGGATCGCCCGGCGGTAGGAGCCGGCGACGTCGACGAGCACGCCGTCGACGTCGAGCACGACGGCGTCTGCGTTCATACTCCCCCAAACGGCCCGCAGGTGATAAAAGCGGTCGAATTCGGATCGGAACGGACCGACGGCGTTCAGAACGGACCGAGGCCGACGGCGGCGAACGCGAACGCTCCGAGCGCGAGCGCGTACAGCACGTGAGCCCACAGCCGCGACAGCAGGTTCGCGACGTAGATGAGCGCCACGACCGGAACGCCGAGCAGGACGGACGGGGACCGTCGCCACTCGGACCGCGACCGGTTCCAGAGTTCGCTCGCGTCTCCGGTGCTCGGAAACGCGGCCATCCCGACCGAGAGGCCGAGCCAGCCGAGCGCGACGCCGGCGGCGACCGTCTCGGCGGCGACCGCTCGAGGATCGCCGATCCGCGAGACGAGTACCCCGAGGGCGAGAAACGCCGCGAACGAGACGACGGTGTTGGCGAGAAACGGGGCGACGCCGATCGCGAACGAGGCGCTGTAGCGCGTCGGTCGCTCGTGGACGACGTACCCCGCCGGATCGCCGAGTCGAAAGTAGACGACCTCGGCGACGTGAACGCCCGCGAGGTCGCAGGCCGTTTTGTGGGCCAGTTCGTGAACGACGACGCCCGGGAGGGCAAAGAGCCGGCCACAGAGCCAGAACACGTACCCGATGCCGACGAAGACCGTCGCGAGCGCGACGGCGGCGACTACCGCGACGAGGACGAACGACGCGTGCTCCGAGACCATCGCTATCCGAACTGTTCCGGATCCCGATAAACGGTTCGCGTCTCGCTCGCGCGTTCGCCCCTCGACTCACGCGCTCTCCTGTCCGTCTCACCCTGACTCACGCGCTCTCCTGTCCACTTCACTCCCGACCGGACGGATCCGTCCGTGCCACGTACACCGTCCCATCCCGAACCGTTCGTCGCTCGACCGGCACCGCGGGTTGATCGCCACCCAGCGTCGTAAACAGGAACTCGGCGTCGGCGGCTCGAGCCGCCTCGAGCGCCGGCCGGTGGAGCTCCGGCGGCAAGTTGCGCGCGTAGACGGCGTCGGCGTCGGCGTACACCGACGGGTCGGGATCGACGACGTCGTCGCGGACGAACCGGACGCCGTCGGGGACGTCGCGTCGGTGGACGTCGGTCGCGGTGACGTCGACGCCGCTCGCGACGAGCGCCGCCGCCAGGTCGGTTCGCCGACCGACGCCGACCTCGACGACGCGGTCGTACTCGAGGAGGAACTCGAGCATTGGCGGTGCGTTCCGGCGAGAGTGGGACACGGCGGGACGTTTATAGCGTCCGCGACCATAGCCCTTGCTATGCTCGTCGACATCGTGCCGGTCGGCAACGTCCCCGCGGAGGTCAAGCGGGCGGCCTCCTCGGCGTTGCGGTCGGTCTACGACTGCGAGGTTTCGATCAACGACTCGCAGTCGGTTCCAAACGGCGCGTACGATTCCGGTCGAAATCAGTACTCGGCGGAGACGTTCATCCAGCTCGCAGAGCGCGTCGGTCGCGGCGACAAGAACATCGCCATCACCCCACACGACCTCTTCTATCGGCGTCGAAACTACGTCTTCGGTCTGGCTTACCTCGACGGCAGCGGAAGCGTGGTCTCGACCTACCGGCTGCAGACCTCGAGCGACGGCGGCTTCTCGAACAAGAGCGCGAGCGAAATCTTCGAAAACCGCGTCCGCAAGGAGATCGTCCACGAGATCGGCCACACCTACGGCCTCGAACACTGCGACAACAACCGCTGCGTGATGAACTTCTCGCCGACGGTGAGGGAGGTCGACATCAAAGAGGAGTTTCTCTGCGGAAGCTGTCAGCGACTGATTAGCTGATCCGACTCACGCTCGGGGCGTAACGATTAGGTACCGGTACTTTCAGTCTCGTCTTCGTGGTTCCGGATCGATGTCACACGCACCCTTCGAAACTCACACGGACGCGTACGACGAGTGGTACGACGCTCACGCGGGCGCCTATCGGCTCGAGCGTGCGGCGCTCGAGCGAGCGCTTCCGGACGACTTCGACGCCGAACGCGCCCTCGAGGTCGGCGTCGGAACCGGACGCTTCGCCGGCACGCTCGGAATCGGAGTCGGGATCGATCCCGCTCGAGCGCCGCTCGAACGCGCTCGAGAGCGCGGCGTCGATCCGATCCGCGGCGTCGCCGAACTCCTTCCGGTCGGAACTGGAACGCTCGATCTCGTCGCGTTCGTCACCGTCCTCTCGTTCGTCGACGATCTCGAGCGGACGCTGGCGGAAGCCCGGCGCGTCCTCGCCGCCGACGGGACGCTCGTCCTCGCGGTCCTCGACCGCTCGAGTCCGATCGGGCAGGTGTACCAGAAGCACAAAGACGAGAGCCCGTTCTACGCCCGCGCCGAGTTTCTGACCGCCGACGAGGCGTCCGCCGCGCTCGCGAACGCGGGGTTCGAGATCGAACGCCGCGTCCAGACGATCGTCGACGATCCGGGAGCCATCGGGGACGATCCGGACGTCTCGTCGGGCGTTCGGCCCGGTCACGGCGACGGACTGTTCGCCGTCGTCCGGGCGACGCCAGGAGACCGGTAACGGGAACGACTTACCTCGCTCGCGCCCGTAGGTCCGAGGCGAGCACCACCGTGACCGACGACCCGGACGAACGCGACGAGTGCGACCGCGAGACCAGCGACGGCGAGATCGAAATCGAGATCACGCGCGGGAGTTCCGCGGACCGATCGATCGACGGCGCGGACCGCCGCGGTCGTCGGAACGACCGCGACGTCTCCTCGCCGGAACGCGAGCTGGCGGACGAACTCGGGCGAATCGACGTGATGACGACCCCGGAGGGCTACGTCGAGGGGCGAGTGACCGACGTGACCGCCGTCGACGCGACGACGGTTCGGCTCTCGGTTTCCCTCCCTCACGGCGAAACCGCCTCGTTCGCGCTCGAGAAGCCGATACCCTGGTCGCGCGAGTTCCTGCTCGCGCGGCTGGTCGAGGACGTCGGCTACGACGCGGCGTCGATCGATCACGTCGTGGGCGAACCCGTCTACCTGGCTCGAGCGGATCTCGAGCCCGACGCCGACGAAGAGTGGTGGGAGTCGTCGGTCCGGGCCGCGAGCGACGCCCTGCTCTCGTCGCTGTCGGGCGGTCGGTACCGCCTCGAGCGAACCGACGATCCCGAGTGGCGACTGGTCGATCCGCTCGAGCGCCGATCGCTCGAGAACGACCGTTCGAGCGGGATCGACGCGACGACGGCGGCCGCGTGGCTCTCGATTCTCGTCGCACCGCTGCTGTCGGCCGTCGGCGTCGCGCTGGCGACGACGGGCGAACTGGCCGTCTCGAGCGCGCTCGTCGGCTACGCGCTCGGCGGATTCGTCCTCGCGCTGATCGGACTCGCTCTCCTATCGGGCGACGATCAGGGCGCGTAGTAGTACTCGCCGTCGCTTTTTTGCTGGCGATCGAGCTGTGAGTCGGGCTTGTTGATCCGCGGGCGCGAGGTTCGCTCGTCGCGGCGGAACGTGACCTCGAGGTTGGCGAGGAACTCGTTCATGCCGTCTCGCATCGACTGTGGCGTGCCTGCGCGTCCGTGGACGGCCGGCTCGCCGTCGAAGACCATCAGCCGGTCGGCGAGCAGGTCGATCATGTAGATGTCGTGGTCGATGACCAACACGGTGGCGTCCTGCTGTTCGGCGTACCGGCGGATGGCGCTCGTCGCCTGCACGCGCTGTTCGACGTCGAGGTGGGCCGAGGGCTCGTCGAGCAGGTAGAGGTCCGCGGAGTCGGAGAGACAGGCCGCGATCGCCACTCGCTGGCGTTCGCCGCCCGAGAGATCCGAGAGGTTCTGTTCCATGATCCGCTCGAGTTGCAGCGGCCCCGCGATCTCGGTGTTCCAGTACGAGGAGCCGAACTGGTCCGTGATCGACGAGAGGAAGGCGTCGACGCGCATGTGCTGGTCGATCGTCACGTACTGGGGTTTGTACGAGATCTCGAGATTCAGATCGAGATCCGCGGACTCGGCCGATCCGGCGACGCTGTCGGGCTCGAGGTTTCCGGTCAGGAGCTTCGCGAACGTCGACTTTCCGATCCCGTTCGGGCCGACGATCCCGAGCACCTCGTTCCATCGAATCGCGCCGCCGTCGACCTCGAGGGCGAACTCGCCGTCGCCGTAGCTCTTCGTGAGGTCGGGGTACTCGACGAGCGTGTCGCCGTGGGTCTCGGTTCGCGGGGCGTGTTCCTCGAACTCGATCGGATCCGGTCGGATCCGCATGTTCTCGTTGTCGAGGTAGCCCGCGAGGTACTCGTTGATACCGTTGCGGACGGACTTGGGCGGGGTAATGACGCCGTAGGCGCCGGGCTCACCGTAGGCGACGTGGAGCGTGTCCGCGAGCAGGTCGAGGATCGCCAGGTCGTGTTCGACGACCAGCATCGAGCGGTTTTCTTCCTCCGCGAGCTCCCGGATCAGTCGCGCGGCCGTCACGCGCTGGCCGATGTCGAGATACGGGGTGATCTCGTCCAGGAAGTAAAAGTCCGTATCGCGGGCGAGCGTCGCCGCGAGCGCGACCCGCTGGAGTTCGCCGCCCGAGAGGTCGTCGATCGACTGCTCCATGACGGGGTCGATCGAGAGCCGGGAAACGAGCGAGTCGAGTTCGCCGCGCTCGTCGGTTCGCTCGAGCAGTTCGCGGGTGTTGCCGTCGAAGCTCTCGGGTATCTGGTCGACGTACTGCGGTTTTCTGGCGACGGTGACCGCCCCGTCGCGAACGTCAGCGATGTAGTCCTGGAGCTCCGTGCCGCGGTAGGCTTCGAGCACCTCGTCCCAGCCCGGCGACTCCTCGTGGCGACCGAGATTCGGCTCGAGTTCGCCCGCGAGGATTCGGACGGCGGTCGTCTTCCCGATTCCGTTCGGTCCCAGGATACCCGTCACCTGTCCCTCCTGGGGGGCGGGGAGACCGTACAGCGAGAAGGCGTTCTCGCCGTACCGGTGGGCGGGATCGTCCTGGAGTTCGCTCGGCAGGTTGATGATCTCGATCGCGTCGAACGGACACTTCTCGACGCAGATGCCACAGGTTTCGCCGAGACAGATCTCCTCGGAGATGTGGATCTGTTCGGGCTGGCCCTCGGCGGCGTCGTCGCCGCGAAGGGTGATGCACTCCTTTCCCGTCCGGTTCGGCGGACAGTAGTTCTTGCACTCGTAGTTACACCGGTCGGGCTGACACCGATCGAGGTCTACGACGGCGATGCTGTCGTCGGCCATGTTATGCCGTGTACTCCGCAGTGAGTAGGATTCCCCACACCACGAACCAGAACGAGAACGTCATGAACGTGATGAACAGGTAGTGTTTGATCCCGAACTCGTCCTCGCCGTAGATGCTCGTGAAATCGAAGAGGACGAACTGCACGAGGATCGCGCCGAAGACGAGCAACAGCGGCGTCGTCTGGGTCGCCGCCTCGGCCGGCTCGAGGTGGCCGGTGACCGACGCGGAAGCCAGCGCCGCCCCGACGCCGAGCAACGCCGACAGCGCGGTTACGCTGATCGAGCGGATGTGCTCGCGCCGATCGCTAATCGATTCGGTCGACATACTGTGACCTCGGGTGGCGGTGTTGAAAAGCCGTTCGGGTTGGCTCCGTGGCGTTCCGACGTCCTGTCCGCCGCCCCGTACCCGACCGTCGAGGAGACAGGAGACTGTCATCCCCGATCTGCCTTTTATTCCCGTCTATATCCTTCGAAAACACTGTTCGACCAGATTACTTATTTCACTCGAGAACTTATTCGTACTCGATCCGATGGGAAATCGTCGACGGAGCGGGGGGAAGCCGATCACGCGCCGGAGCGTCGTCGCCGGCGGTTTCGTCGTCGTCGGCACCGGACTCATGCTCACCGAATCCGGTGCGTTCTCCCGGACGGCGGCGACTCGAGGCGCGTCGGTCGGCGTCGGGTCGGACGGGGGCGCGTTGCTCGGTCTCGACGTCGCCCCGCTGGTCGGCGTCGGCTTGCCGGACGAACCGCTCGTCGACGTCACCAACAACGCCGAGCGGGCTCTCGACGTCACGATCGAGCTGGTCGATGCGCTCGGATCGGAGTCCGTCTCGCCGGCGGAGACGTCGCTTCAGCCTGGCGGGTCGACGACCGTCACGGCGACGATCGATCCCGCACGGGACGGGGGACCGGACGCGCTGGCGTTCGACGTGACCGCGACCGACGGCGAGTCGCTGTCGGTCGATCTGCGGCGTCGAACCGCGATCCCGACGCTCAACCGCAGCATCGTCGATCGGACGCGGAACACGAACGTCGAGTTCGACGTCCAGTACCAGGTTCGTGACGTTCCCGACTTCGACCGGCTGGAGCTATTCGTCGAAAACGTAAGCGAAGACGACCACAATCTGAGCGAGTCGTTCACCGTCACGGATCCCGAGGGCGTGATCTCGTATCCCTCGAGCGGACACGACGGCGGCGCCGAGGGAGACACCTACGAGTTCACGTTCGAGGTGTTCGACGAAGAGCAGGGTTCGGTTATCTTCGAGCAAACCACCAGAGTCGCCGACGGCGAAAGCGACGATGACGACGACGACTTCGGCGACGACGACGATCCGGTGCTCGAGACGTTCACGGTAACCGACAACTCGAGTCTGGAGCAGGATTACGCCCAGTTCGATGTCGAGTACGAACTCTCGAACACCGAAAACTTCGGATGGGTCGAGGTGACGTTCGACAATCAGAATCACTCCTGGTCCGATCAGACGGTCACAAGCGAAGACGAGCCGACCGGATCCGTGTCTTATCCAGAAAGTGGCGGTGGCGGAGGTGGCGGCCAGGGTGGAGGTGGCGGCCAGGGCGGCGGTGGCGGTCAAGGTGGAACGAGCGGCGATCCGTACGAGATCACCGTCGAGGTGTTGACCGAGAGTGGCATTCCGGTCGATTCGGGCACCGTGACGACCGTCGCCGACGGCGAGGATCCGCCGCCGTACGTCCGCGAGGAGTGACGGCGTTTCTCTCGATGTGGACGTCCCGCGCGGTCTCCGTGATCACGGCGGCCGTTCGATCTCGCCAAGCCGCATCCGTCGGCTCGAGAAGGCGTGCGCGACCGCCGAAACGGCGAACAGCCCGAGGACGATCGCCGCCCATCCAAGAGGAGGAACCGTCTCGGTCGGCACGATCTCGAGCGCGACGCCGCCCAACACGACGAACCCGAGGACGGAGAGGCCGAGGTAGTACACCCCCCACGGGACCGAGTCGCCGGGAACGACGTCGAGGTACACCTCGAGGTCGGCGGCGTCGTCGGTCAGCTCGATCGTCCGGTCGTCGAACTCGACCATGCCGGCGCGCTCGAGCGTCGGCAGGTGCGTCTGCTGTAACGAGGTGTACGCGCGTTTTCGCTCCGCCGAGGTGATCTCCGACACCTCCTTGTCGAGTTCCCAGGCCGCGACCTGCTCGGCCAGCTCGCCGAGGGTGACCGGTCCGTCCTCGCGCTTGCAGTAGTGGACGGCGTACCGACGTCGGTGGTTACTCAGGAGGTCGAAAATCTCGCCGCGCTTCGGACGCGCCTCGTCGCTCGAGTCAGTGTCGCCCTCGAGCGTCGCCATCGATCCCCCTCACGAGCGACAGTGACGCCCGGTCGACACATAAGTTTGCTGACTTCGCGGGAGGGGCGTCGGCGACGCTCCCGAACCGGTTCGGCTCGTCGCGGGTATTCTCCGTTCAAGACCGGCTTGAACGTCTTCTCGCCGACCGTTCGGACCTTCTGGCTGCCTAATACAAAGATGCTGGACTGTCTGGTGTTCGAGTGAGAACCGAGCCGGATCGGGTCGCCGATCGACGGTTCGGATCGTGAGACTGAACCCATGAGAATGAACAGACGCAACGTGTTACTCGGACTCGGAACGATCGTCGCCGGCGGTGGCGCAGCAATCGGAACTGGCGCGTTCAGCCAGGTGGAAGCCACGAGAACGGCAGACATCTCGGTCGCCGACGACTCGTCGGCGCTGCTGACGCTCCGCGGCGACACCGATTCGCAGCTGATCGACGAAGACGGCGGAACGCTGGGAATCGACCAGAACAACATCAACCTCAACGGGACGACCAGGGTCGACGAAGCGATCGAGATCGAGAACAACGGCGGTCAGCAGATCGAACTCGGCGTCACGCTCGCGTCCGGCGGGGACGTCGACGACGCCACCGCACGATCGATCTTCAGCCTCGAGTTCAACGAGAGTGCGAGCACCGACACGCCGACGGGCGTCAGCGATGAAGACGACCTGATCGGAGACACCGAATCCGGCAACGAATGGGAACTCGGAGACGGAGACGAGGTTACGGTCGACCTCGTGATCGACACCACGCAGGCGACGTTGAACGACGGAGATGACGTACTCGACGAGATGACCTTCACGGCGACCGACGCGTCGTAATCGGGTACGACGCGTTCGGGTAGCGCTTCGCTCGTCGAGCCGCCGAACCGGTGTGACACCCCCGTTCGTATCACGCCTCCGTTAGCTCCGTCTGAAATTTGAACCGGAAAACGGAGGAACCGAACGCCTCACATGAACACACGCCTGCTCGTCGGAATCGCGGCGCTCGCCCTGGTGCTCGCAGTGCCGACCGCGGCGGTTTCGGTCCAGAGCGATACGGCTGGTCCGATCGCGCTAGAGTCGACGTCGCCGTACGCGTCCGTCGACGGCGGGGAGCTGTCGCTGGACTTCGATCGGCTCAACGACCGGGCCGTCACCGAGACCGACGAGGTGTTCGCGATAACGGCGACGGACGAGACGATCGAGTCGGTCTGGATCGAAACCGACGTCGACGGACTCGCGTTCTACGGGGACGGTGATCCGAACGCGAAAGTGAACGGCTCGAATCCGCTCGCGCTCGACGCGGGCGACGTCGCGGCGGTCGGCGTCTCGATCGACACTCGAGACGCAACCGACGGCTCCGAGACGTTCACCGTTCACGTGACGTACGAAGACGACGAGCAGGACGATGACGACCACGATAGCAGTCCGTCGGACGACGAGACGAACGAATCCGTCCGAAAGGGCGACGGGGACGTTCCGGAAGGATCGATCGAGCAACGGAGTCTCGAGCTATCCTCGTCGACGATCCAGCTAGACGAGCCGGTCGCGGTGACCGCCACCTACGAGAACGCCGGTAACGCGACCGAGTCACACGTGGTCGGACTGGCGATCGACGACGTCGTCGTCGACAGCAGATCCGTCACGCTCGCACCGAACGAAAGCGAGACGGTCGCGTTCGAGTGGTACGCGGACGAACCCGGTTCCTACGGGGTGAGCGTCGACGGCGCTTCCGCCGGCACCGTCACCGTCGAGGAGCCGCCCTCACACGTGGTGGTAAACCGGGAACTCGCGGCGTCGACGACCGCGGCGCTCGCTCCGCCCGCGGCCGTCGGGCTGCTGTTCGTCTTCTCGGTCGCCAGGCGGCGGATCTGATGGATCGGTCGGTAGCACGTCGCGTTCGACGAGTCGGTTTCTCGAATCTTTATACCGTTTCGCTCCCCACACTTCGCGGACGCGAATCGCTCCCGACAATGACGCACGCCGGATTCCACCGATGACTGCGCGAACGCACCTTCAGCGGGCGATCGGTCTTCTCGCGGCCGTGGTCGTGATCTCGCTGCTGGTCGGAAGCCTGCTCGGGCAACCGATTCTGCTGGGGTACGTCGCGACCGGGAGCATGGAGCCGACGATGGCGGCAGGCGACGGGTTCATCGCGGTTCCGAGCGCCGTCTCGGGCGACGTCGAGGTCGGCGACGTCGTCGTCTACGACGCTCGAGAACTCCACGACGGCGGACTGACGACCCACCGCGTCGTCGACGAGACCGAAGAGGGCTACGTGACGGCCGGAGACGCAAACCCCTTCACGGATCAGGACGGCGACGAGCCGCCCGTCTCCGACGCACAGATCGTGGCGACGGCGCTCCAGGTGAACGGCGAGGTCGTCACGATTCCACACCTCGGAACCGTCGTAATGACAGCCCAGGACGTCGTCGGAACGGTGTACGAAGACGTTTCCAGCATTCTCGGGCTGACCACGACCGTCGATTCGGACGGGATCGGCGCGATGTTCGTCGCGGTCGGAATTGCGATGTTCGGGTTCGGGATACTGCTCGATCGATTCGGTCCCGCTGGCCGGCAAACGACCCGATCGCGCCGACGCGAAAACGTCGTGGGGTTCTGGGTCGCGCTCGGGCTCGTGTTACTCGTCCTCGTGACGTTCGCGACCGCCGCGATGGTGATTCCGTCGGGAACGACGGAGTACGGTATCGTGAGCACCGATTCGCCGACGGACGATCCGCAGGTGCTCGCGCCGGGCGAATCGGCGGAACTCACGCGAACGATCGACAACGCCGGCTACGTTCCCGTCGTCGTCGTTTACGAGACCGGAAGCGAAACCGCAGCCGTCGACCCGTCGTGGCAGACGGTCGGCGTCAGATCCACCGCCGAGGCGACGGTGTCGCTCACGGCACCCCACGAAACCGGCCAGTACACGCGTCACGTCGAGGAACACCGCTACCTCGCCGTCTTACCGCCGTCCCTGCTCGTCTCGCTTCACGCGATCCACCCGCTCGCCGCGATCGCCGCGGTAAACGCCGTCGTCGTCGGTGGCGTCGTCGTCCTGGTGATCGCGCTTTTCGGAACGGCCGACTTCAGACTGCGGTCCGCCGGCGACCACGTTTCGCTCTCGAAGAGACTCGAGCGCAAACTCAGAAAGTGGCTGTGAGCACGTTCGACCGCTGTCTCATCCCACTCTCGCGACGGTCGCCGAACCAGTATTGTTATATTCGTCGCATCCCTGGCTCGATATATGCGTTGTCTTGCCGACGTTTTCGGCGGCATACTGAATCGGTGACGGGTACACAACGTCGGCAGGGCGGTGGGGGATGAACGAGTGATCGACAATCCGCGTCTCGATCTGTTGCTCGCCCGACACGGACGAACAGTCGTCGTCGCACTCGTCGTGATCGGAATCCTCGCGCTGGCAGCGACCGGCTGGGTCGTCGCGAATCCGGAGACCGAAACCTCGCCGCAGTACGCCCAGGAATCCGTCACGTCGGAGGTACACACGAGCGCGACGGTCGTCGAAGACACCGGCCTCTGGAGCGCCGGGGACGAACTCTCGGACAGTCCGGTCTACCTGCTGAACGCCACGCCGGAGCTCGTGGTCGCTCCCGAAACCAGGGTGGCAAACGAAACCGCCGGCGCGCCGGTCGACGACGTCACCGTCACCCACCGGCTCACGCTCCGATTCGTGGCGGACCGCGACGGCGAGACGTTCTGGAGCGAAACCCACGAGGAGCTGGACGCGACCGCGTCCGTCGAGGACGGCGCCGCGACGTCGTCGACGACGATCGACGTTCGGTCGTACCACGACAGATTGCACCGCCTCGAGGAGGCGATCGCCGGCGTCGGGTCGATCACGCTCGAACTTCACCTCGACGTCGAGTACGACACCGGAACGCACCAGGGAACGCAGAACGTCTCGACGCCCCTTCAGTTGAGCGACGACGCCTACTGGCTAGTCGCGGACGAGCCACTCTCCGACTCGACCCCGCACACGCACAGGATCGGGACGGAGCGGACGACCCACCAGCAGAGTCCGCTGGTGATCGGCCTGCTCTCGCTGATCGGAACGCTCGCGCTGGCGGGCGCCGCGTTCGTCGCCCACCGATCGCCCGCCGACGTCGAGTCCGCCCGTCGCGCCGTCCACGAACGTCGCTACGCGGAGTGGATCTCGCGCGGTTCGATTCCGATGTGGATCGGGAATCACCACATCGCCCTCGATACGCTCGAGGACGTCGTCGACGTGGCGATCGATACCAACGAGCGGGTGGTTCACGACCGCCAGCGGGGACTGTTCGCCGTCGTCAACGGCGACGTCGTCTACTACTACAGCGAGCGCGGCCTCTGGGAGCAGACGACCTGGCCGGAGATGGACCTCTCCGACGGGCAGTCGGTCGTCGACGCCGAACAGGTTCTTCCACCGGGCGAACTCTCGGAGTTCGAAGGAAGCGACGAGTTCGGCGACCCCGAGGACGCCGGCGGGTTCGACGACGACGAAGACGTCTGGGAGCGCCTGTAGTGATCGCTCTCCTTCGGCCGACTGACTGTCACGTTCGAATTCTGACCGGCCAGTCAAATGGAGTGATCCCGACCATTGAGGCCTGTGACCATATTTTGCAATATTATAAAAGTAGTATTTAAGTAGATTCGTCTCGAGTAAGGCTCAACTTTTATGCTGCTGGGGGATTTCGATTCGTAACATGGGAGAGACCGACGGGGAGGAAATCGAAGACCTGCCACCGAGCGCGAAACTCGTCTTCAAAGTCCTCGAGTACGACGGACCGCTGACCCAGAAACAGATCGTCGAGGAATCGATGCTCTCGGCCAGAACGGTTCGGTACGCACTCGAGCGTCTCGAGGAGATCGGGATCGTCGACGAGGACATCTACTTTGCGGACGCCAGACAGAGTCTCTACCGGCTCTGTGAGCCGGTCGCGGCCGACGGCAACGGCGTCGAGAAGCCCGCGAAAAAGGACGCCTGCTGCGCCGAATAGTTCGCTCGAGGCCCCGCCGCCGATCGGCGTCGCGTTTTCTCGATCGTCACGATGACCGGTACCGGACGGTGCGAATCCAGTACGGATCGTGTGGCCGCCACTGTCGCCCCTTCTCCGGTCGAGAACGGCACCATTATCTCGACGCGGTGACCGTGCACACGCATGGACAAGGAACGATTACCGCGCTGGGGGTGGTTGCTGGTGGGGCTGTTCGCGATGACCATCGTCGCCAACCTGGTGAACGTGTTCGTCCTCGGACCCGCGGGGCTCGCGGAGGAGTATCACGTCGTCACGATTATCACCGCGATGTCGCTCGTGTTGATCTACGTCGGCGTCTGGTACGACGAGCATCGACAGCAGTACTGGGAGCACAGACGGGAACGGATCTTCGGCGACGTCGTCTTCATCGTCGTGGGTGCCGTGGTCGGCTCGTCGCTCGCGCTCGTCGCGATACTCGATTTCGGACTCAGCCGGCTCGTACAGGACGTCGTCGCGATGGTCGCCGGTTTCCTGCTCTCGTGGGGGCTGTTCTGGTGGCGGAATCCGGAACTGTACCGAAACGAGGACGGGCTGTGACCGAATCCTCGCGCCCGCACGACGGGTAGCCGTCCTCTCCGTCGCCGAGCTACGGCTCACAACCGGCGTCTCACAGTCGGCGCTCGAGACGACCCGGCCCCGGGCGCGTCGACTCCGCTCGGTCGCCGTCTCAAGAGTCGAACCGGCCGCCGAGATCGGATCGCCCGTCGATCCCCGGTGTCGGCGGCGGACTCCGTTTGTGGGCGGTTTCGACGACGAGGTCGGCCACGTCTGACGCCGTCTCGCGGTCGATCTCGAGGCCGTCGATGGCGTCGTCGATCGGCTGGCAGTCGTCGACGACGCGGGCCAGAAACGGGTCGACGCGCTCGTAGGAGACCCCGAGTTCGTCGGCGTCGGTCTGTCCGGCCCAGAATCCCGCCGTCGGCTCCTTGGAGACGATGCGCCGCGGAACGCCGACGCGTCTCGCGAGCGCTCGCACCTCGGTCTTGTAGAGATCTCCGATCGGATTGACGTCGACCCCGCCGTCGCCGAATTTGGTGAAGTACCCGAGCAACAGCTCCGACCGGTTCGCGGTCCCGAGGACGAGCCGCGACTGGCGGTTCGACACGTAGTACGCACAGAGCATTCGCAACCGCGCCACGGCGTTTCCGAGCGCGCGATTTCGCTCGTTCGGTCGCGTTCCGTCCGCCGGCGACTCGAAGCGGCTGGTGAACGCCTCCTCGAACGCCTCGAGCAGGGGACGCAGGTGGATCTCGTGGAACTCGATTCCGAGCCCTTCCGCGATCGTCCGGGCCTCGACGGCGTGAGGACGTTCGGTCTTGTGAACGGGCATGCCGAGTCCGACGACGCTGTCGCCGCCGAGCGCCTCGACGGCTAGCGTCGCGGTCAGCGTCGAGTCGATTCCGCCGCTCATTCCGACGACGACGCCGTTGGCACCCGCATCGTCGACCGTCGCCCGAAGGTGGCCGGCGATCCGTTCGCGCACTCGCTCGAGATGCCGGCGATCCGTCCTGAACGATCGTTTCTCGTTGTCGCCATTCTGGTAGACGGATGAACGCTTATGCACGCACACTTTCACTCATCCGAGTGCTTGAAACGAGATAGTAAAACATTTGTCCTCAAAATATACGTATTCCTTAAACAGCTAGTAGCCAACCGTGTGGGCGTCAGTCGCGTGACCGGATCGGTCTCGCCGTCCCGAAACGCTTCGATGGATACAATTATATTCTGTCACCTTCCACGGTGTGAACGATCGGTTCGCGTCCCCTATGTCCCTCCACCCAGACCGCACGCTTCGGCGGCGGATGATCGCCGCGCTCGGACTGATCGTCCTCCTCCCGTTCGTCTTCGTCTACACGTTCCTGTTTCTCGCGAACACCCTCGGCATCGCGCTTCTCGAGTGGGCCACCGAACGGCCGTATCACGGGGAGTTCTACGTCGATCCGATCGTTCTCACCGTCGTCGTGCTGGCCGGACTGGCCCTCCAGTACCGGTACGGCCCGCGAACGGCGCTCGGGTCGGTCGGCGCGCGCGTCGTCTCCAGCGACGAGTACCCGGACCTCCACGCGACGCTCACCAGACTCGCGGCCCAGGTCGACGCGTCGAAACCCGATCTCGCCGTCGTTTCCAGCGAGGTCCCCAACGCGTTCGCCGTCGCCGGCGGATCGATCCGCGGACTCCGCGGGGACGATCCCGGTGCGACGGGAACGGTGGTCGTCACGACCGGACTCATAGAGCGCCTCGAGGACGACGAACTCGAGGCCGTGTTGGCGCACGAACTCGCCCACGTGAAAAACCGGGACGCGAACCTGATGACTGTCGCGTGGTTGCTCCCGACGATCACCTACTATCTCGCGATCGCCGCCTTCTACGTTCTCTACGGCCTCTACCGGCTGCTCGGTGCCGGCGGCGGGAGTTCGCGTAGCGGAAACAGCGACGGACGGGGGCTGGCGGTCGCGATCGTCGTCATCGTCGTCTGCGCCGTCGTCACGCTCGCCGTCTCCGCGATGTTCTGGGCCGCGAGCGTCCTGCTCTACCGAGTTCTCTCGCGCCACCGCGAGTACGCCGCGGATCGCGCCGCGGCCGCGATCACCGGCTCGCCCGCCGCCCTCGCGAGCGCGCTCGAGACGCTCGACGAGACGATGCCCGAACTCCCCGACCGGGACCTCCGAAAGCTCGACGGCGGCACCGAAGCGCTCTACGTCGCCCCGCTCGAAGCTCGCGCGTTCGGCTCAAAGGAGCTGGTCAGCACCGACATCTTTCCGGACACCCACCCGCCGACCGAAGACCGGATCGACCGTCTTCGCGAACTCGCTCGCGAGACCGACGTCCCCTCCGAGGTGGCTCGTGGATGACCGACTCCGTCTCCCGCCGACGACTCCTGGCGTCGACCGGTACGGTCCTCGCGACGGGGCTCGCCGGCTGTGGCTACCAGCCCGCCGGCGGCGAACTGGACTGGCGCGACGACGCCGGCGGCAGTCCGGGATTCACCCGCACCAGCGACGAACGGTGGCTCGTCGACGACGCGTCGCTGTTCAGGATTCGCAATCGGAACGGGCGAGTCGTCGAACACGGAACCGGGTTCGTCGAGGTGGAGGACGCCTACGTCACCGTCTACGACTCGAAGGGAACGCGAATCTGGAGCGGCGCCGCCGAGACCCAGTACGCGGGCGAGCCGGCGGTCGCCGACGGTCGGGCGTACGTCCCCCTCGAAGACGGGCGGGTGACGGCGCTCGAGCGCGAACCCGCAACCGACGAGTGGGACGCCGGCACGGACGTCCGACGGCGATGGCGGACCGACTGGGACGGAGCCGACCGCTCGCTGATCGCGGATGACGCCCTGGTCGCGGGCGTTCACGCCGACGGGCTCGTCGCGTTCGACGCCGACGACGGAGCGACGCGGTTCGACCTCGGGCGCGAGGCGTTCGGCGGACGCCGGATCGTCGACGTCGCCGTCGGATCCGGGCGGGTGTGGGCGATCGGTACCGACGAAGGAACGGATGCCGACGAATCCGATGGGACGAACGACGATGCCGGCGGGACCGGAGCGGACCGCGAACCCGTGCTGTACGGCGTCACCGCCGACGGCGACGTCCGAACCGCCGCGTCGATCCCGGCCCCGCCCGGCTGGCTCGAGACGAGCGGATCGACCGCCGTCGTCGGCGTCGACGACGAAATTCTGGCGTTCTTCGACGGGGACGACCCCGCGTTCGTCGTCGAACTCGAGGGACCGACGGCGCGCGCGACGCCGCTGGTCGTCGAGGAGCGCGACCGACTCTACCACTACGCGGACGGAACGCTCGAGGCGGTCGACGTCGACGAGGGCCGGCGCGTCTGGTCCCGCGACGACTACTCGTTCCGGGAGCCGCCGGTCGCAGACGCCGACGGCGTCTACGGCCGCGGAACCGGTCCCGGAGCGACCGATTGCGGACTGGTCGCGATCACGCACGAGGGCGAACCGTGGTGGCACGTGCCGCCGCTCGAGGAACTCGGCTGCGCCGGCGACCTGCGTCTCGTCGGCGACCGACTCGTCGTGATCGCCGACGGCACGCTCTACGGGTTCCGGCGGCGGCCGGGTCGGCGGTACACGATCGCGCATCGGCTGTGATACCCACCGCTCGAGCCGTCGGACGTCGACTACGATAGCCACCGAAAACGAACCGCTCGAGAAGGGAGGGAACCGATTACGACGGCACGACGCTGATCGGCGCTTTCCGATCGATCGCCGCCTCGAGCTCGTCGGCGATCGCGCTTCCCCGCGAGACCTGAATCTCGCCCCCGCGGCTCACCGTCGCGGTGAAGAGGTAGTCGCCGTCGGCCTGGATCTCGACGGTTTCGCCGTGGTTGCCGTCGACCGGGATGACGATGTGGCGGGAGGTGATCTCCGGGGAGACCATCTGTCCGGCGGCCTCCTGGCCGCCGCCACCGCCGTTCGCGCTCGCGCTTCCGCCGCCGGCCCCGCGGTGGGGGTTCTCGTCGTGCGTGCGAACGTCGATGTCGATCCCCAGCCGGTTTTCGACGTCGGTGATGCGGCCGCCTCCTTTCCCGATGACGCTCGAGATGTCGTCTTCCTCGACGTAGACGACGGCTTTGTTCTGGCTCTTGAGCTGGACGTCGACGTAGCCGCGTGCGATCGAGCGGATCTCGCGTTCGATCTCCTGTTTGGCGATTCGGTCGACGCCGGTGTCGGTTCCGGGTCCGCCGTCGTCGTCTTTTAGCGGGACGGTGACGACCTGACGGTTGAAGGTGTAGATCTCGTACTCCGGCTCGTTCGTCTCGAAGTTCGTCACCTGGATCACGGGGCGGGCGAGGTCCTCCTCGGTGAGGCCGGCGGGAACTTTCACCTCCGTTCGGACGTCGTACACCGTGTGGACCGATCCGGCCTCGATGTAGACGACCGTGTCGACCACCTGCGGAATCATCCCGAGTTCGACGCGACCGACCAGCCGCTGGAGGGCGTCGATCGGTCGGGTCGCGTGGACGACGCCGATCATCCCGACGCCCGCCAGCCGCATGTCCGCGAAGACCTCGAAGTCGTCGGTCTTTCTGACCTCGTCGTAGATGGTGTAATCCGGCCGGACCATCAACAGCGCGTCGGCGGTCTTGGCCATCTGGCCGCTCAGTTCGGTGTACTGGGTGATGTCGGGACCGACCTGGAGGTCACGCGGTTTCTCCATCGTCTTGACCGCGTAATCGTGATCCGAGATGAAGCGAGCGACGGCCTGGGCGAACGTCGACTTCCCGGCACCGGGCGCACCCGAAATGAGAACGCCGCGCTGGCGCTCGAGCAACCGATCCTTCAGCTCCCGGGCGTTCTCGTAGTCCTCGAGGTCCGTCTGGGCGATCGGACGGACGGCGGTGATCTCGATCCCGTCGGAAAACGGCGGCCGGCCGATTGCGATCCGGTAGTCCCGAAACTGGACGATCTTCATCCCCGGCTCCGAGAGTTCGATGAATCCGTCGGGCGCTTCCTTCGCGCCGTCGACGACCTCGCGGGCGTACTCGTCCATCCTCTCCTCATCGAGGGGCTCGTCGGCGATCTCCTCGTAGTGCATCGAGCCGAGTTCGCCGCGTTTGGCTCGCGGGACGGCGTCGGTCTTGAGGTGGACGCTCATCGTCTCGTCGTCGAAGAACTCCTCGACGGCGAGCGTTCCGACGCGGCGGGTTTCGGGCGAGACGTGTCTGACGTCGAGTCCCTTCGCCTTCGCCACCTCGGCCTGGACGATGTCGCTCGTCACGAACGTCGCCTCGAGGTCCTCCGCGAGGTCGCGGATGAGCGCGTCGATCTCGCCCTCGGAGGCGTGGCCCCGCTCGATGGCGTCGGGGCGCTCGCCCACGTACACCAGGTCGATGGTCGCCTCGTCGGCGAGTTCGGCCAGCCGTTTCAGCTCTTCTAAGCCGTCCCAACCCGTCTCGATGCCGTCGTTGGCCTGCGCCTCGAGTTCCGCGACGACGGCTTCGGGAACCGAAATCGTCGCTCCCTCGAACTGCCCGTCTTCGATCATCGCCGACACGCGGCCGTCGATGACCACGCTCGTGTCCGGCACGACGTTCATACGGCCACTAGGGGATACAGCTTTTATATACCACGTGGTCGATTCCGCCTCGCGAGTCGCGTTCCCGGCGTCGGGCTACGCAACGTGATCCGATGCGGACGAGCCGTCATACGGTTTACCGTACGTCAGTTCCGGCGCACCCGCGACCCGGACGGCGGGTGCACCGGTACGGTACTCCGTATCACTCACGCCATCGGTCGTCGCGTGCGGCTTCCGCTCGCTCGCGGAACTCCTCGATCCGGTCGGTTAGCTCCCTGCCGACGAGGTACGCGAAGTCGTCGGGCATCAGTCCGGGCTGGACGTCGATCGTCACCATCGTATCGCAGTCCTCGACGATCTCCGGGGCCCACTTTCCTTCCGCCAGTTTCGACTCGTCCGTGACGACGGCCTCGCCGTCCTCGACGTCGATGAACGCCGTCACGGTGTTCCAGATGCGCGGATCGCTCGTGGTCGCCTCGTCGAACAACCCCTCGAGGCGCGATTCGGTAACCGGCTCGTCGCGGAGTTCGATCACGAGGTCCTCGGTCGCGTCCGCGATCTCGTCGCACCGTTCCGGATCGATCCCGGCGTCGTCGGGTTGTCCGGCGTCACTCGTCATCGGTCGTCCCTCCAGTCGGCGTCGACGATCATGGGTGAAGATACCGCGTTCGGCCCCGTAACTGCTTCGTCCCGCGGCGGGTCGGCCTCGCATCCCCGCCTCAGCCGCCGTCGCGCGACGCCCGCAGCAGCACGTCGGGCACCCAGCCCCGGTTCGGATCGGCCGTCTCGTCCATCCACTCGATCAGTCGTTTGCGCATCTCCCGTCGCACGCGCTCGTAGTCGGGGTGGTCGATCAGGTTCTGGAGTTCGCCGGAATCCGCCTCGAGATCGTACAGTTCGTCGACGTCGGGCCCGTTGTAGACGTACTTGTACCGCGCCGTCCGCACCATCCGCTGGCTGTAGAGGCCGAACTCGTCGCCGTGGTACTGGGCGAAAACGGAGTCGGGCCAGTCGCCGTCGTCGCGACCGGATCCGTCCCTGCCGTGACCGTCCTCGTCGCCCTCGAGCAGGGGGACGAGGCTGCGGGCGTCGAACGTTTCCGGAGCCGCCACGTCGGCCAGTTCGAGGAACGTCGGCGCGAGGTCGTGCAGGTGGACGGGGTGCTCGCAGACCGAGCCGGGATCGACGACGCCCGGCCAACGAACCTGCAGCGGGATTCGGTAGGTGTCGTCGTACATCAGCGGTCCCTTGTTGAACTGCCGGTGGCCGCCGACGAAGTCGCCGTGGTCCGAGGCGTGGACGACGACCGTCTCGTCGGCCAGGCCGTGCTCTTCGAGCGCCTCGAGGATCCGGCCGAGTTGATCGTCGATCAGCGTGACGAACCCCCAGTACTTCGCGACGGCCTCGGCCCACAGCTCCCAGTCGAAGTCGGCGACGCCGCGATAGGCGAGGTAGTTCTCGTGGACCCGCGGTTTCCCGTCGAACGTCTCCGCGTAGCTCGCCGGCGACTCGATCTCGCTCGGATCGTACATCGAGGCGTACGGCTCGGGGACGACGTAGGGATGGTGGGGGCCGTAGAAGTCCGCGCGGTGGAAGAACGGTCCGTCCCCGTCCACGCCGTCGAACTCGCCTCCGTCATCGGCGTGCGCCTCGATCGCCTCGATCGTCCGCTCCGCCAGGAACCAGGCTCGAGTCGCCTCGACGTCGATCGACGTCTTCGCGGCGACGAAGGTTCCGTCGTCGTCGCGGGGATCGTCGCCGGTGTAGAGCACCTCCTCGAGGTCGACCGAGCCGAGCGGAACGCCTCGCTCGCGCCGGTACTCCTCGAACGCCTCGTCGATGTCGTCGTGGTGGGTGTCGCTGCCACCGAGGTACGAGAAGCCGTACTCCTCGGGGGTTCGGTCGCGGCCGACGTGCCACTTGCCGGTGTAGGTACAGTCGTAGCCGTTCTCGGCGAGCAGTTCCGAAAACGTCGGCACGTCCGACGGCAGGTTCGCCCGGATCGCGTCGGCCTCGTGGCAGTTGTTCAGCATGCCGTGACCGTGGGGGAACTGCCCCGTCAGCAGCGACGCGCGAGCGCTCGAGCAGATGCTGATCGGCGTGAACGCCCGCGTAAACCGCATCCCGTCGCTCGAGAGAGCGTCCATCGCGTCGGTTTTCACCGGCGGTCCGTCGGGAGCGGAGACGTCGTACCGTTCCTGGTCGGTGAGCACGAACAGGACGTTCGGACGCACGTGGGTGTCGGCCATCGGGCGTCGTACACCGTCGCCGTAGTTAATGGTGGGACCCAGCCGACGACACCCCTGCTGAGGGCGGTTCACGTCGACCGACCGGCGGCGAAGCGGCCTCGAGCGTCGGTCATCGCCGTTGCCTCGAGCGCTGGCCGGTCGTCGGATCATCGGTACAACGGCTGGCGGTGAAACGACGCTCGGCGGACCGAGGGAGTTCGGCGCCGGAAGTTAGCGAACGACGACGACCGGAACCGTCGCACGGCGAACCACCGTCTCCGCGACGTTTCCGACGAGAAACCGGTGGGTCGCGCGGTTCCAGTCCTCGCCGTGGCTGCCGAGGACGATCGTGTCGTACCCGTCGGCCCGGTCGACGATATTCCGGGCCGGGTGACCGACGCCGACGATCGTCTCGAGCGCTCGATCCCGTTCGTCGGCGACCGCTCGAGCGCGATCGAAGACGGGTTCGGCGCGCTCGGCGGCCGCTTCGTTGATGTCGTCCTCGAGAGAGAGCCCGACCGCGTCGCCCATCATCATCGACGGGACGCCGACGACGTGGAGGACGGTGACGTCGGCGTCGGGGTGGGTGTCGAGGGCGTACTCGAGGGCGTGTTCGGCGTGTTCGGAGTCGTCCATCGGAACGAGGAGTGTCGAGAGCACACCGGGAAAGACGGCCTCCGGGTACCTAAATTCCGTGTCAGGCGACCCCCGGAACGAGCGTGAAAAAGCCGTAGGCGAGCAGCGTCGACATCGACGGCCCGATGATCCACATCGAGACGTACTTGATGACCGCCCGCGGGTTGAAGAGGTCGCCCGCGTCGAGGATCTCCTGGGGCTCTTCCTCGCCGATCGGCGGCGCGGGTTCCCCCTTCATCTCCTCGGCCGTGATCGCGCCCGGAACGATCTCCTGGTCGTCCACGTCGCGGGTGACGGCCTCGCGGACGGTGATCGGACGCGTCGCCCGCCCCCAGCCGATGCCGACGATCGTCATCACCGTCGCCATCACGAGACTGATCGGGATCCCGATCCAGGAGAGGATGGTCGTGATCGTGGACGCCGTCACCATGACGAACAGGGCCGCGAGCAGCGGAATTTCGCTCAGTTCGCCGCCGACGGACTCCATCGTTCGGCGGGCGATCGTGAACCCGCCGAGGCCGATCGCGAGCGTGGCGACGACGATCGCGATGTCCCGATCCAGACCGCCGACACCGCCGACGAGCGGCGCTGCGGCGTTCGGAACGTTGCTCGCGCCGGCGCTGAACGCCATGTAACAGCCGACGGCGAGGACGACTACCGTGGTGGCGAGCTCCCGTCGCGTCGTGTTCGGACCGAGCGCCGGTTTCGGCACCGTTCCCTCGTACTCGAGCGTCAGCAACGGCCCGTCGGACGTTTCGATCCCTATCCGCTGGTCGACTTCGGTGTAGACGTAGCGCCCGATAACCGCGCCGATCCAGAAGCCGATGATCGGCGTCACGATCCACCACGAGATGATCTCGGCGATCGTCTCGTAGTTGAGGGTGTCGGTCGCCAGCCCCAGTCCGGCGATCGCACCGACGGTCGTCATCGACGTCGGGACGGGGACGCCGAAGACGTTGGCGACGAGGATTCCGAGCCCGATGAAAAAGAGGACGGCGACGCCCGCCGCCAGCGTGAGATCGATCGTGATGATCCCCTCGCTGAGCGTATCCATCACGTTTCGACCGACGGTCCACCCGCCGAGGAAGACGAAAAACGTCATGATCGCCGCCGCGGTCGTCTTCTTGACGATCCCCGCGCCGACGGACGGGCCCCACGTGATCCCCGTCGACGAACCGCCGATGTTGAACCCGACGAAAATCGAGGCGACGACTCCGACCAACAGCACCGTTTCGACCATCGGCGAATAGTATATCGTTGTTGGTGAAATAAGTACAGGGATCCCTGATAAATCACTCACAGTATATTCTCGGTTCCGTATTCGATCACCGCCCACGCCGAACGTGAGACACGACCCGCGCTACAGTCCGTCCACTGCTGATCGGAACGGGACACTGCGATCGACACTCGAACGACGAGCGCTTCACGAACGGGGCTGACGTTCACACCGTTCTCGAGTCGGACGTGAGTCGCCGGAAGCGGTCATCGAACGATCTCTACTCGAGGGATCTCGAGACGTGACGTCCGGGACGACGGTGGGCCGTGACCGCCGGGTCACCGGACGACGACGACCGGTACCGGGGACCGCCGAAACACCTTCTCCGCGACGTTGCCGACGAAAATTCGGTCCGCGACGTTGCCGCCGTGGCTGCCGATCACGACCGTCTCGTAATCGGCGGCACGATCGACGATGGCGCGAACCGGATGTCCGAGGGCGACCCGAGTGTCGAGTTCGACGTCGTCGGCGTCCGCCGCGATTTCGCGCGCGCGTTCGAACACCTCCTCGGCGTGTTCGCGGGCCGACGCTTCGATATCGTCGGCGAGCGCGATGCCGGTCGCCCGCGCCCACATCGGCGACGGTTCGCCGACGACGTGGAGGGCGGTAATGTCGGCGTCCGGAAACACTTCGAGCGCGTACTCGAGGGCGCGTTCGCTCATTTCGGAGCCGTCCATGGGAACGAGTACGGCGTCGACCATACGCGACCTCCAACGTCGACGGGAATAAGCGCGATGGTGGGTCGATTCGTACGGACCGGTGTAAACCGTCGCCACGCGACACGGACGAGCCGCGGTCGTGTCGGGGAGATCGGTACGGTAGACCGTCTCAGAGCCCGAAGATCGGCACGAATCGGAACGTCGCGTACGCGCCGATCGTCGCGACGGCCGGGACGACGTTCTGCATGAGAACCACGCGGGCCGTCGTCGCCGGGTCGAAGAGATCCGACGCTTTCGGGATCCGTTCGGGTTCTTCCTCGTCGCCGATCGGCGGCAGTTCTTCGCCCTCTCGGTCGTCGGACAGCGCACCGACCGAAACCGGCGGCGACTCCTCGCCGCGGACGGCTTCGCCGACCGTTATCGGGCGGGTCGCCCGGCCCCAGCCGAGGCCGATGATACACATCGTCGCGATGATGACGAAACTCGCGGGGATGCCGATCGCGGAGAGGAAGATGACCAGCGAGGCGCTGACCGTCGCGGTGACGATCGCCGCCGTCAGCGGCAGCTCCGTGAGTTCGTTGCCCATCGTCTCGAGGGTCCGGCGCGCGATCGTGAACGTCCCGATGCCGACCGCGAGACAGCCGAGGATAATCGCGGGGTTCATCTCGAGTTCGCCGCTGCCGACCAGCGGCGCGACCGCGTTCGCGATGTTCGACGTTCCCGAACTGAACGCCATCAGACAGCCGATGACGATCACCAACACCACGCCGGCGGCTTCGCGCACGTTCGCGGTGTCGCTCAGGGTCGGCATCGGAACGATCCCGGAACGATCGACCTCGAACGGCGGCCCCTCGCTTCGATCCATCGCGAGCCGCCGATTGAGCGAGGCGTAGAAGTACCGGCCGATGACCAGCGAGACCCAGAAGCCGATGAACGGCGAGACGAGCCACCAGATCGCGATCTCGCCCATGACCGCCCAGTTGAGTTCGCCGGCCGCGAGAGCGAGGCCCGCGATCGATCCGACGGCCGTCATCGACGTCGACGCGGGGACGCCGAAGAAGTTCCCGATGAACAGCGCGACGCCGATGAAAAAGAGGACGGCGACGCTCGCCTCGAGCGTGAAGACGGCGGGATCGTAAACGAGGTCCCGGCCGAGGGTGTCGACGACCCGCCGACCGATCGTCCACGCACCGACGAAAAAGAAGATCGACATCAGCGCACCGGCCGCCGTCTTCGAGATGGCGTCGGCTCCGACGGCCGGCCCGAAGGCGGGACCGGTCGTCGCGCCGCCGATGTTGTAGCCGACGAAGATCGCGACGAGGATACCGACGAGGAGCAGCGTCGAAATCATCCGTGGACGCGAGGCGGACGCCGGTATTCAGGGGGATCGGTTCGCGCCGTCCGGGGCGCTCGGTTCGAAGTCGGCCGGGACTCCGCGAGGTTCCGATCGAGCGCCGGGCGTCTTCCCCCGCTCGATCGCGGGTCGAACGGCGGCCGTCGAACGCCGTCGGTGTCACCCGTCGGACGTCTCTTTCTCATCTGTCACCGTTTCCCCGAGTAGTTCCTCGAGTTCGTCCTCGCGCGGCCGGCGATCGATCCGTCGATCGACGGTCTCGATCTGTTCCTGGACCGCATCGACCTGTTCGCCGACCGTCTGCTCGACGGTTCGTTCGACCTGCTGGACCTGTTCGCCGACGGTTTCCTCGACCGTCTCCTCGATCTGTTCGCCGACCGTCCGCTCGACGGTCTCCTCGACCTGCTGGACCTGTTCGCCGACGGTTTCCTCGACCGTCTCCTCGACGGTCGTCGTCATCCACTCCGGATCGAACCGGGCCATCTTCCAGACGACGTGTAGCCCGTAAGCCACCAGCACGCCCAGTCCGAACGCTAACCCGACCAGCGTTCCGACCGAGACGATCAGGACGATCGAGACGAAAATCAGGACGCCGTAGGCGAGATCGATGATCGCGTCGATGCGACGCGGGTTCATCGCTCGAGGAGCCCCTCCGATACGATCGCGGCTGCGTTTCGGACACGATCGATATCCGCATTCATGACGTGGTTTCAGTTTATCGTACTGCGTGAAATCAGTTTGGGACGCTCCGGTCTCCGTCTTTCCGCGATGATCCGGAGTAGGTCTCTCGCATCTCGTCTACTGGTCCGATGATCGTGACGCGGGAGAAGGGACGAGGCACCGTCGCGCGGGTGCGACCTCGCGTCGCGTCCACCGCCGTCGACGCCGCGCTCGGAAGGATTCTCTCGTTCGACCGCCGTTCAGATGCCCCAGAAGAACGCGATCCCGAGCACGGTCACGATCGACAGCACGAACTGTAGCGGCGCGCCGACCCGAAAGTAGTCGGTGAAGCGGTAGCCGCCGGGCCCGTAGACGAACAGGTTCGTCTGGTAGCCGATCGGGCCCAGAAAGGCGGTGCTCGCGGCGAACGTGACCGCCATCACGAAGGCGAACGGGTTCGCTCCGATTCCGGCCGCCGCGGCCGCCGCGACGGGGATCAACAGCACGACGCTCGCGTTGTTGCTGATCATCTCGGTGATCAACCCCGTGGCGATGTAGAACAGCCACAGGACGACGATCGTCGGCAGGAACCCCGCCGTCGAGACGACGAGCCACGCGAGATACGACGCTCCGCCCGACTGCTCGAGGGCGATGCCGAGCGGAATCACCCCCGCGAGCAGGAAGATGATGTCCCACTCGACGGCGTCGTACAGCTCGTTCGGCTCGAGCACGCCGGTGACGACCATCGCGACGACGCCCGCCAGCGCCGAGACGAGAATCGGATAGAGCTCGAGGGCGGCGACCGCGACGACGCCGATCATGATGGCGATCGCGATCGGGGCCTTGTCCGCCCGGTACCCGGGTCGAGGCGGTTCGCGGGCGACGATCACGTCGTCGCGCCGCGAGAGCCGATCGAGCGTCTCCTGGGGTGCCTGGACGAGCAGCGTGTCGCCGACGTCGAGCCGGCGGCCCACGAGTCGCTCCTCGACGAGTTCGCCGTGGCGACGCATCCCGAGTACGGCCGCGCCGAACTCCTCGCGAAAGGTCCCGGGATCGAGGTGCTCGCCGACGAGCCGCGAATCGAGCGAGACGACGATCTCCGTGATCACGCCACCCTCCCCCTCCGTCTCGAGATCCGTACCCGACCGGGGGTCGCCGACGAGTTCGACGCCGGTCGCATCCTCGAGCGTCGCGATCGCGTCCCTGTCGGTGCGCACGACGAGCACGTCGCCCTCTCGGAGCCGGCTCACCTGTCGCGGCGCGATCGACCGATCGGCGTCGCGGACGATCTGGACGACGTCGACGTCCGCCCCCAGCGACGCTGTCGCGTCGCCGACGGTCGCTTCGGCCAGCGGCGAGCCGGGGACCACGGCGACTTCGGCGACGTAATCGCCGACCTCGTACTCCGCGAGGTAGTCCGCCCGCGGCGGCACGCGCTCGGGCAAGAGGTAGTGGCCGACGAAGATCAGGTAGAGCGCGCCGACGATCACGACGATCGCGCCGAGCTGGGTGAACTCGAACATCGAAAACCGGTGGAGTTCGGGATACTCGGCTCCGAGTCTGGCGCTGACGTCGCTCGCGAGGATGTTCGTCGACGTGCCGATGAGCGTGAGCATGCCGCCGACCTGCGAGGCGTACGAGAGCGGGATGAGCAGCTTCGAGGGCGAGGTGTTTCCGCGGTTCGCGACGTCGGTGACGACCGGCACCAACAGCGCGACGACCGGCGTGTTGTTCAGAACGCCCGACACGGGGCTCGTGACGACGATCGTCGCGAACAGCTGCTTTCGGATGCTGGTTCCCGCGAACGCTGCCATCCGTCGACCGAGTTCCTGGACGACGCCGGTCCGACTGACGCCGCCGCTGAGGATGAGCAGCGCGAGGACGGTGATCGTCGCGTCGCTCGAAAACCCCGAGATGCCGGTGGCCGGGTCGATCCCCGTCCAGGGCTCGAGCAGGATCAGGATCACGATCAGCAAGATCGCGGTGACGTCGATCGGCAGCCGCTCGGTGAGAAAGAAGACGAGCGCGAGCGCGACGACGCCGAGGACGACCAGGACGTCCGTCGTCAGTTCGGGTTGGGTCGCGGGCTCCTGGGCGAGGACCAGGCTCACCGCCATGACGCGGATCACACCGTCCCGACACGTATGTATTCTGTACCGAACGCGGACAGTGTCGAGTCGATGATCGTTCGCGCGACGAACCGTCGGTGGGTCGCGCCGTCGCGAATCGTCCCCCTTCGCGCCGCTCGAACCGTTCGGTTTCGTGCGGCGACGAACCGTCGCCTTTACTCGAGTCGCGCTCGCGCGGACCAGTATGAACGCGAGCGACGGAGCCGACGAGACGTTCGAAGTGATCCCGGCGGTCGACGTACAGGACGGCGAGGTCGTCCAGCTCGTCCAGGGCGAACGCGGCACGGAAACGACCTACGGCGACCCCGTGGAGGCGGCGCGGCGGTGGATCGACGCGGGGGCCGAGACGCTCCATTTGATCGACCTCGACGGCGCGTTCGAAGGCCGACGCGAGAACGCCGCCGCCATCGACGCCGTCGCCGAGGCCGTCGACGCCCGGACGCAACTGGGCGGGGGCATCCGAACCGTCGCCGACGCGGTCGACCTGCTCGAGCGCGGCATCGACCGGGTCATCCTCGGCACCGCGGCGGTCGAAAACCCGGAGATCGTCGCGGAGATCAGCGACGACCACCCCGAGAGCGTGGTCGTCAGCCTCGACGCGAAAGACGGCGAGGTCGTCGTCGAGGGCTGGACCGAAGGTGCGGGAGTCTCGCCCGTCGACGCCGCCGAGCGATACGAAGAGCTTGGCGCGGCCGCGATCCTCTTTACCAACGTCGACGTCGAAGGCCGGCTCGAGGGGGTCGCGACGGATCCGGTTCGGGAGCTCGTCGAGGCGACCGAGATTCCCGTGATCGCAAGCGGCGGCGTCGCGACGCTCGACGACGTCCGGGCGCTCGAGGAGGCCGGTGCCGCCGCCGTCGTGGTCGGCAGCGCGCTGTACGAGGGGAAGTTCACGCTCGAGGAGGCGCGGGCCGCGATCGAGTGAGACGGACTGCTGTAACGAGTTACGAACGCCAGAACGCGGGCGTCAACAGCACGAGCACAGGAACGATCTCGATGCGGCCGATCCACATCATCACGATCATCACGGTCCGCGAGGCGGTGGTAAAGCCGGCGTAGTTGTCCATCGGCCCGGCCATGCCGAACGCGGGGCCGATGTTGAGGAAGATCGACGCGGCCGCACCGAGGGCCTCGAACTCGCCGACGAACTCGCCGGCTCGAGCGGCGTCGACGACGAGGAAGACGGTGAGCAAAAAGAAGATGACGAGCGCCAGCATGACGTAGCCGAAGACGTCGTTGATCGTCTCCTCGGCGACGACGCCGTCGCCGAGGCGGATCGGGCGGACCGCCTCGGGGTGGACCGAGGTGAAGAGGTTTCTGCGGAACGCTTTGAGGACGATCAACCACCGCAGCGACTTGATCGAACAGGTCGTGCTGCCGGCCATCCCGCCGAGGAACATACAGAGAAAGAGCACGTGTTTCGCGCCGGGCGTCCAGAGGTCGAAGTCCGTCGAGGCGTAGCCGGTCGTCGTCACCAGCGAGACCACGTTGAACAGGCCGTGGCGGATCGTCGGCTCGAGGCCCTTGTCGATCTCGGGGTCGAACGCGAGGATAGCGACGACGATCGCGCCGAAGAACGCGAGCGTGCCCAGGTAAAACCGAAACTCCTCGGAGCCCAGCGGGCGATCGAACTCGCCCTGCGTGACGTAATAGAGGAGGACGAAGTTCGTCGAGCCGACGATCATGAAGGGCATGATCGACCACTGGACGATGGGTTCGAACGCGCCGACGCTCTGCGGTTCGGGCGAGAAGCCGGCCGTCGCGACGGCCGTGAACGCGTGCGAGACGGCGTTGAACAGCGACATGTTGGGCGCGAGTCCGACCAGGTGAAGGCCGTAAAAGACGGCGATCGCAAGGAGCGTGATGCCGACGTAGAGCCCCCAGATGAGCCGGGCCGTCTCGGAGATGTGCGGTCGGAGCTTCCGGACGTTTCTCGTCTGGGATTCGGTCTCCATGAGCTGGGCACCCCCGACCATCAGGTGCGAGAGGAGCCCGATCGCGACGACCAGGATTCCCAGCCCGCCGAGCCACTGGATGAGCTGTCGCCAGAGCAGGATGGCTCGCGACTGGTTCTCGAAGTCCCAGCCGTTCATGATCGTCGCGCCGGTCGTCGTCAGCCCGCTCGTGCTCTCGAACATCGCGTTGACGGGACCGTCGACGAGCCCGGAGAACGCCGAATTCCCGCCCGCACCAAGGCCCGCGACGAAAAACGGAACCGCGCCGACGGCGGCGACGCCGAGCCAGGTGAGCGCGACCATCAGAAACGACTCGCGCTGGCCGAGCTCGCGGTCGGTGCTGAGTCGCTCGAGGCCGATCCCGACCGCGATCGTGACGGCGATGGCGGCGAGAAACGGGACCGGATCGTCGCCGTCGAGCAGCGAGAGTCCGAGCGGAACGGCGAGCGCTACGGCGAGCCACTTCAGCACCGTTCCGGTGAGACTGCAACTCGAGCGCCAGTCGACGCGAATCCTCATCGATCAGTTCATCCTGAGTGCGGGAGCGAAATAACCGATTCGGAGACGATCGGTCGCCGAGAAGTGCCGGATCGGCATCGAGGCGACGGAGTCGAGGGGCATCGAGGGCGAAATCGGTGGCGTTCGAAGGAAGGCGAGTTCTCGAGTGCACCCGGCCGGGGGCGGTCGCTGGTTGCGCGCCGTGGAGCGGTCACTCCCGATTGTAGCCGTGGCCGGCGTAGAGCGCGACCGCGTTGATCCCGAGGAGGGTGACGAACGTGAGCGTCACGGACGGATCGCCGAGACCCTGCGCCAGCAGGGGGAGATGGACGAACGGCAGCGCGATGGCGACCCAGAACGAGAGGAACTGGGCGGGGCCTTTCAGCGAGCGACCGGGACGGCGTCCCTCGGATTCACGGTCCGCATCAGGGCTCGAGGGACCGATGGATTCGTTCGGGAGCGGGGAGTGGTTGGACATCGAATCGAATCACCTCTTCAGTACGAACGACATTCGTCGCATCCATCATATAATCGGACGAATATTGGTTCCGTTTCGACCCGTTTTACCCCGGTAGGGTGCAGTAACCGACGTTTCGAGACCGTTCTAGATTCGAGTAAACGTTTTATAAAACCTTCTGGGACTTTCGATCGGATTCGTTTCCGAATCTGCAAAACGCGCGCGTCGATTCGTATCGGTTCGGTGAACAATCGGCGGCGAGCGGAGTCGGCACGCGTCGGAATCGGCCGTCCCGGCCGGCGTCGAATCGGGAGCGACCGCCGAGCGCAATCACCTTGTACCGGGAGGGCCTTCGCTCGAGCATGAGCGAGCGAACGGCGACCGTGACGCGCGAGACGGGCGAGACGTCGATCGAGTGTGCCGTGACGATCGACGGCGACGGGACGGCCGCAGTCGACACCGGGATCGGCTTCTTCGATCACATGCTGACGTCGTTCGCCAAACACGGCCTGTTCGACCTCGAGGTCGACTGCGACGGCGACCTCGAGATCGACGACCACCACACGGTCGAGGACGTCGCCATCGTCCTCGGAGCGGCCATCGACGAGGCGCTCGGCGACCGATCGGGAATCGTCCGGTACGCGGACCGGCGCGTCCCCCTGGACGAAGCCGTCGCCGGGGCCGTCGTCGACGTCAGCGGCCGTCCGCGGTGGTACTTCGAGGGGACGTTCTCCCAGGAGCAGATCGGCGAGTTCACGAGCGACATGGCCAGACACTTCGGCGAGTCGCTGGCGATGAACGCCGGACTGACGCTGCACGTCGAGGTCGACGGCGAGAACGCCCACCACGAGGTCGAGGCGCTGTTCAAGGCGCTCGCGCGGGCGCTCGACGACGCGACCAGGATCGACGAGCGCCGGACGGGAACGCCGAGCACGAAGGGGACGCTGTAGGGACGTCGCTCCGCCGGAGGGATCGCGGGTTTTCCGGAGACGAGCGCGGGCAGCGACCGCCGTGGACGGACGTCAGGGCCGGTGGAGCGTTCCGTTTCGGTCGGCGAACTCGCCGTTCTCGATCGCGTGGTCGACGATCGCGCCGGCGTCCTCGGCCTCGAGGTCGTACGCGCCCGCGATCAGCTGTTCGACGGCGTCACGTTCCATCGGGAAGTCTCGGTTTCGAAGCAATCGGACGCCTTTCGCGTACGCCCGCGGCGGACGATCGGGGGTCGACGCGGCCGCGGTCGACGCCGACGCTCGAGCGTCGGCGGCCCCGTTTTCGTCGCGCTCGTCGTCTGTTTCGTCCGTCGCATCCGGACGGACGCTCTCGATCGTCTCCGTCGCGTCCGACGAGCGGCCGGCCGCGAACTCGTCGGTCGCCGCCGTCGATCGATCCGCGGCGGTCGGCGACGAGTCGGTTTCGGTCGTCTCAGTCGTCGGATCGCCGCCTTCCGACGACTCCGTCGTCGCGTCGGCCGCGGAATCGTCGTCGAACGTGATCCCCCCGCTCGAGGACGCTCCGGCCGAGCGATCGGCGTCGGGTGACGACACGGTCGCGTTCGAACTGCCCGTCCGCTCGGGCCGTTCCGTCGAGTCGCCCGCCGACGCGACCACGGTTCCGGACGACTCGCCGTCGGCGTCGACGCCCAACCGGGCGAGCAGCGGTTCGAGCAGCGTCTCGAGTCGGTTCCGACAGTCCAAACAGAGGACGACGCGTCGTCGCTCGCCGTCGGCGGGGTCGAGTTCCGCCGGAACGGCCTCGAAGGCACCGACGGCCTCGGCGTCACAGAAGTCACAGCTTCGAAGTTCGCGCATGCTCGGCGGTAGTACGCCGGTGCCTAAAAACGTCAGTCAGACGGACGAGCGCTCGAGCGACGAGAGGTGTCGGCGGCGATCGCCACGACGGAGAGCGGCGATCACCGCAGTTATACTCGAGCGCGCGTAGATCCGAACGAATGTTCGACGAGATCATGGAGAAGTTCGAGGGATCGCCGAGCCAGCAGGCGGTGATTCGACTGTTGCTCGAGCGCGGCTTCTCCGTCAACGACGACGGCAGGGTCGTATCGGGCGGCATCGAGATTCCGAACACGGGGATCGCCCGCGAGATCGGCGTCGACCGCCGCGTCGTCGACTCGACGACGGACGTCATCCTCGAGGATCCCGAACTCCGGCGAATTTTCCAGAACATCTCGCAGGTGCCGAGTCTGATGGACCTCGCGCCCGTGCTGGATCTGACCGTGCTCTCGATCGCGGTCGACGACGCCGAGCAAAAGGGGATCGTCGCCGGCGTCACCGGCACGCTGGCCGACAACGACGTCTCGATTCGCCAGACGATCAGCGAAGACCCGGAGTTCACCGACGAGCCCCGGCTCTACCTCATCACCGACCAGAAGCTGCCCGGCGAGGCGATCACCCAGATTCGCAACCTCGAGTTCGTCCGCAAGATCGAGATTCAGTGAGCGGTCCTCTCACTCGACCCGCGGAACGTCGTTGTCGTCGAGGATCGTCGCGAGCGTGCTCGACAGCTCCTCGAATCGCTCCATCGAGAGGTCGTCCGTCGTGACCCAGACGCCGTGGTCGCCCCGGATCACGCGCGTCAGGTAGCCGTTTTCGAACATCCGGATCGTCGCCCCGTACTCCCCGAGTTGCGTGTTCCGGTAGGCCGACTGCGAGCGAAAGCCCAGCCGTTCGTGATCCGCGAAGCCGACGAGGTCGGCCGTCTGCTCGAGGCCCGACCGGAGGTACAGCTGTTCGACCAGGTCCTCGGTGAAGTAGGTGATGCTGCGGAGTTCGTCGCCGACGGTCGTTCGACAGGCGCTGCGGAGTTCCTCCTCGAACGCCCGCTCGAGTGACTCGGATTTCATGCCCCACAGTAGCACACCCGGGGTAAATAGCGTAGCGGATGCGGCGACCGCGGTGGATGGGCGGGCAAACCGCGGTCGGGCTGGACGGAGCGACCGCAGCGGATCGGACGGGGCGACCGCAGACGGGTGGACGGAGCGACCGTAGTGGACGGACGAGGCGACCGATGCGCTCTTTTCGCCGGACGGAGTAGCCCGGATATGGTCGAACGCGGCGTCGGCGCGGGACCCGGCGGCGACCTCCCGCGGGAGCGCTCGAGCGGCGGCGAAGCTCCGGGTGGTCGGTCGCCGTGAGCCGAACCTTCCGCACCGTCGCGGAGCCGGCGACGGCCGAGTTCGTCGTCCGGGGCTCGGAGTTCCTCGGCCGCGTCCGGCCGGTCGACTCGGTCGACGACGCCGAGGCGTTCGTCGACGCCGTCCGCGAGGAGTACGACGACGCCACCCACAACGTCCCCGCCTACCGGGTGCGCGCCGGCGACGACGGCGAGTTCCTGCGGGAGTACTCGAGCGACGACGGCGAGCCGTCGGGATCGGCCGGAAAGCCGGCGCTGAACGTGCTCGTCCAGCGGGAGCTCGAAAACTGCGCGGTCGTCGTCACCCGCTACTACGGCGGCACCAACCTAGGCGTCGGCGGCCTCGTCCGGGCGTACTCGCGGGCGACGAAGGAGGCGATCGAGGCGGCGGGTATCGTCGAGCGCCGCCCACACGAGACCGTCTCGGTCACCGTCGAGTACGACGACTCGGGGACGGTTCGGTCCGTCCTCGAGAGCGAGGGCTACGAGTTCGAAGCCGAGTACGGGGCCGACGTCTCCTTTTCCGTTCGCGTCCCGCTCGCGGAGAGCGCGTCGCTTCGGGATCGGCTCAACAGCGCGACCAGCGGCCGAGTCGACCTCGAGTGAACGGATGGGGAGTCTGCCGCTCGAGCGAGGTGGGGAGTCGGCCGCTCGAGCGGGCTGGTAGTCGACCCTCCAGCGCCGGCCGTCGAAAAATCGGCAGCGGTCCGCTACGGTTCGTCGCCGTCGTGCTCGAGGACGTCGCCGGGGACCCGACAGCCACAGGGGGTGGCGACGTGGGTGGTCGGGCCGGTACTCGAGACGATGGCGATGGGGGTCCCACAGCGGGGACAGCGCGTCGGGCCGTCCTCGTCGGCCCCGCCAGGATCGACGGATTCGAAGGGGTCGTCCGCCCAGAAACAGCCCGTCATCGAGACCTCACGGCTCGAGGCGGATTCGTCGAGCGGAACGAACGCGGCGGCTCGAGCGGGACGCGACGCCACGCGAGGGCGGGCGCTCGAGACGGCGTTGTGGGGGACCGGGACCGCTTCGAGGCCGTTCGAAACCGCGTCGTGGTGACTCGAGGCGTCCCCGTGGACGCTCGAGGCGTCGCAGCTCGAGGCGGCGTTTCGGTTCGCTGGCGGTCGCTTCTGGTTCGTGAACGGTACGCTCGTCGTGCGAGACGTTTATATCTCGCGAGCAGGAATGCAAACATGGCTTTCGAAGCCGGATGAGCTTGGAAGCCAGCTTCGGGTGTTCCCGCACCCGGGGCGTTTCAGCGCACGCCCTCGCGGCTCGTTGGAACTGACTTCCATCGTAGAATTCCACGTAATGGCTATTATAATTTCCGATGAATGAGTGAATAATTGTTGGCGATGTCGGACCGAAGACTCGAGTTCGCGATCACGGCCGACGGATTTTCCGGGGACTCGAGGATACTCGAGTAGAGAAATATCGGGTGAAATCGGTAGTAGAAGCGCCACCATCTATTACTTCGAAAATCAAAGTATTGGCTCGAGAGGCTCAGTTGTGGCTCACGCGTCCTTCGTCTTACGAAGGCTACGGATCGGGGTACAACGGAGCCGGCAGAGACGGATCCACAAATACTTCGAAAGTCAAAGTAATGGCTGGAGGAGTCGAGGTATCGTCCGCTCGAGCGTTCTGCTCGCACGAAACACGGGGAGCAGCCTCGTCCTCCCCAGCCGGTCGCTCCCTGCGGTCGCTCACCCTCGCGCGATGTCGCCTCGCGCCTCGCGATCGCTCGCCGCGAGCCAGCGCGCGCCGGGGAGAACGGACGTGCGAGCACGGGCGGATCGTCGCAGCCTCGCACCGTCGTGTCGCACGGCGGTTCGCTTACGGGGATCGGTCCGTCAGGACGGCTCGAGCCACCAGTCGGGATCTTCTCACTCGAATGCACGACCGTTCTATAGTCTCGAGAAGTGCGTCGTGGGGAGCGTTAATGCGTTGTACCGGTCCCTCTCACAACCTCGAGTGGATCGTCTCGGCGGTCTTCGTCCCGACGCCGGGGACGCTCGTGAGGTCCTCGATCGACGCCTCGCGGACGTTCTCGACGCTGCCGAAGCGCCCGAGCAGCCGCTTTCGCGTCTCGGGGCCGACGCCGGGGACGTCGTCGAGGACCGTCTTCACCTCGTCGCGGACCGTCCGGTGGTACTGCACCGCAAAGCGGTGGGCCTCGTCGCGCACGCGCTGGAGGAGGTGCAGGTGGGGGGCGTCCGACGGCCAGGCGAACTCGCGGTCGGGCGTGATCACCCGCTCTTCGGCCTTCGCGAGCGCGATCGCGGGCACGTCCCAGCCGACGTCGGAAAGCGCCGTCCGGGCGGCCTCGAGCTGGCCCTCGCCGCCGTCGATCACCAGCAGGTCGGGATCGGGGCGGTCGTCGCGACCCTCGACGGCCCGGCGCGCGCGCCACGCGAGGAGTTCGCGCATGTTGTCGTAGTCGTCGTTCTGCTCGAGGAGCTTCTTCCGGCGGTAGTCGGCCGTTTCGGCGCTGCCGTCGACGAACGTCACGTTGCTGCCGACCGCGGCCTTCCCCTGGGCGTGGCTCACGTCGAAGCCCTCGATCCGGCTGGCGGCGTCGATCTCGAGGGCGTCGGCGAGCATCCCGCACTCGTCGCGGCCGCCGACGTTCCGCCGAGCGTTCTTCAGCGCGAGTTCGACGAGTTTCGCCTCCCGGCCCGCGCCGGGGACCCGAACCGCGACGCCTTCGGCCTCGAGCCAGGCGGCCACCTCGTCGTCGCCGTGGCGTTCGGGCAACAGGAGGGCGTCGGGGAGCTCGCGCTCGGCGTAGTACTGCACGAGGAAGGCCGCGAGCACCGCGGGGACGCCGCCGCGTTCGCCGTCATCTTGATCGGATTGCCCGCGATTTCGACGTCGGCGTCGGCACCGGGCTGGTCGACGGCAACCAGCATTCCTCGTGTGTGAACGTGAGGATCGTCGAAGATGTCGTCGGTCGTCTGGACCGGGG
>NZ_REFZ01000018.1 GCF_003841465.1 Natrarchaeobius oligotrophus | reverse complement strand
TCGCCGCCACCGCTGCTCGACCGGTTGATCGACGACGCACAGAAGATCCACCAGCAACGGCCAGTGTTACAAGAGACGCTCGCTACCGCTACGCAACCGAGGTGTGAGTCTTAGCTAAAGACGAATAGTGAACCGGTATATGGGTCGTGGGTTTTCGTTGGTGTTCTCGGAACCATTTTTGTGACGGGTTTGAATTATATCGGCATTCGGCCGGCCGCACAATTTCAGATAATCATGACAGTAGTTATCGCATTCGCAGGGGTCGTATTGATTGCTGGTGCGATCATCGGTGGCCAACCATCTCCAGATCCCTCCTTCGGGGCTGGCACCGCCGGTATCTTCGCCGTGATGTTGATGGTCCCCTTCATGTTCGTGGGATTCGACGTGATACCACAATCGGCAGAGGAGGCCAACGTCCCTCCTCGAACGTTGGGACTCTTGATTATCGTTTCAGTTGTGATGGCCGCACTATTCTACATGGCCGTGATCTGGGGGGCGAGTCGAGCACTTCCCGCGAGCACACTCGTCGACAGTCCGCTTCCAGCTGCCGCAGCCATGGCTGAATTATTCGATTCGCAACTGATGGGGCAACTGATGGCTCTTGCCGGAATCGCCGGGATTCTCACGAGTTGGAACGCGTTTATCATCGGTGGAAGCCGAGCGTTGTTCGCCCTTTCAGAATCTGGAATGATTCCCGCATCACTATCGAAAGTCCATCCCGAGTACAATACCCCGAGTAACGCGATCCTTCTCATCGGGGGTCTCTCCGTGCTTGCACCACTCTTCGGGGAACAGATGTTGACGTGGATCGTGAACGCAGGAGGGCTAGGTATCGTCACCGCCTGGTTCTTCGTCGTAGTCTCGTTCCTCGTCCTTCGCTATCGAGAACCCGAGATGAACCGCCCGTACAAGGTTCCGGCGGGATACCTTGTTGGGGCACTCGGTTTCGTTATGACCGCTATCTTCGTGTCACTCTACTTACCCGGCGGAGGGTCGGCACTGCTCTGGCCATACGAGTGGCTGATCGTTCTTCTGTGGTGTATCCTCGGCGTCGTATTATTCGTCGTCTCGGGAGCAGATACCACGGCATCGACGGAGGACCTCGTCGAAAAGCTCGAGTCATTGGAAAAAGACGATGACGTGTGACTTCCATCCCGGCTTGATACCTTCCCCGTGCTAACCGTACGATCTCTATTTCATTTTGAGGTATGAAACCGGGATTCTCGATCCGGTCAGTGTGCACGTGTGGTGGTCGGTGTTTCGCGTCAATATCGTTCTAACCGAAGACGTCACCAGGTCGATCGCTGTTCTCATACAACCTGCATTCATTTGTCAATTTCTATCTATTCACATCGCGAACTCGCGTGCGTCCACAATCTCGGAGGATTAGTTTGATGTGTGCCCTAATTACTACGGTCATTCATCGGAATATATCTTAAGTAGATGTGAATATCTTGATATTCTCAACAAGTAGTCCTTCTGGCCTGAAGGCGGTCAGTATAGGGCGCATAACTCGCGCGATAACTATTCAAGAATTCAGTATTGAGTCCTGACAAATCACTAGATGGCAGCGACTTTGTGTGAGAGGTCACATCGCTCGGGGTGTCATGTTGGATCGGATGCGGCCCGTCTCGGAATTGAGCAGCGTCTCGATGCGGCGCTCGAACTCGGCCTCGTTGACCTTGCCGGCGACGGACGCCTCAGGAGCAGCCTCAACGGTGTGATCACCCAGGTTATCTGGCGAGAGGCGGTCGATCGGTTTTTACTGATCTCGACACTTCGTCGATGAGGTCTTCGACCACCTCGTCACGCGGGCCGTCATCTGGGGCCTCCTCGACGTGACCGACCCGACCGCATTGATTCAACCGAGATGAGACCGATACCTGCCGATCCAACTGCGTCAAAATACTACGATCAAACCGCTGAAGAGTACTATAGTAGCCACTGCAAGTCAGTGCACACCCGATCGCCAGACGGCTCGGCGATCGATGTGTAAATCATTGCAGTTGTTACTATACTATGGCGACGGTTGCACAATCGTCTCGACTGGCTCAAAGAGGTCCATTACATCGGGGTTCAAGAGAGCCAAATAAAGAACCGTTCGAGGTGACGCCACAGTTGGCGCGGTCGAATCAACCGTTGTTGGGTGTTCGACCGAATCAGGACGCGTTCTTACACTTCTGTTTATACTCCTCGTACTCGCGTTTTGCGCGCTCGTAGGCGTGTTTCTTCTTTTTGAGTTGCTTTTTGTTCACCTTTCCCTTCTCGTATTTCTTTTTGTACTTCTCGTACTCGCGTTTTGCGCGCTTGTATTCGCGCTTTTTCTTCTTCTTGTCTTTCTTGTCATCTGGTTTCTTCGTGAACTCCAGAATACTGCCGTAGACAACCGTGCCACCCACCTGAGCGACCGCTTGGAATTCGTAGGTTGTGCCAATCTCGAGGTTCATCGCCGTCGCACTGAACGGTCCGGGCTCGGTGAGGACCGCTTCGTCGGTAAACGTCCACACCGCCGTTCCCTTGACGCGGTACAGGAAGAAGACGGTAACCTCCGCTGCACCCTCGAGTTCGAGCAGTTCGCCGTTGAGCGTCGCCGTCGAGCCGTTGACATCCGTCGCTGGCCTCGTCTCGACATCCAACTCAGCTGGCCCGAATTTGGTGAACGAGAGTGTGGCTCCGAGGAACCGTTCGCCGTTCGCGACCACGACTCCCCGGAATTCGTACGTGGAACCGAGTTCGAGGCCCGCAATCTCAGCACTGAAGTCACCGGGCTCGTCGAGCGTCTGGGGCGTGGTGGCGATCCACTCGTCCGCGCCGACTTCGCGCCACTCGAAGAAGACGTCGACAGTGTCGAACTCTCCGAGGTCAAGCAGTTCACCGTTGAGCGTCGCCGTCGAACCATTGATATCCGTCGCTGGCTGTGTCTCGACGCTGGGAACGCCGACCTCAGCTTTGGTGAACGAGACGATGGTTCCTTCGTAGCGCTCGCTATTGGCCACTGCGACTGCCCGGAATTCGTACGTGCTACCGGGCTCGAGACCTGCGATTTCGGTACTGAAGTCGCCGGGCTCGTCGAGCGTCTGCGTCTCGGTGGCGATCCACTCGTCCGCGCCGACTTCGCGCCACTCGAAGAAGACATCGACGGTGTCGAAGTCGCCGAGGTCGATCAACTCTGCGTTGAGCGTCGCCGTCGAGCCGTTGATGTCCGTCGCTGGCTGGGTCTCGACGATGGGGGCACCGAGTTCGGCTTTGGTGAACGAGAGAATAGCCCCCTCATCACGCGTGCCATTGGCCACTGCGACCGCCCGGAATTCGTACGTTCCGCCAGGTTCGAGGCCGGCGATTTCGGCGTTGAACTCTCCGGGCTCATCGAGCGTCTGCGTCTCGGTGGCGATCCACTCGTCCGCGCCGACTTCGCGCCACTCGAAGAAGACGTCAGCGGCGTCGAAGTCGCCGAGATCGACCAACTCTGCGTTGAGCGTGGCCGTCGAGCCGTTGATGTCCGTCGCTGGCTGTGTTTCGACATTCAACTCGTCTAGCCCGAATTTGGTGAATGAGAGTGTAGCTCCGAGGAACCGTTCGCCGTTCGCAACCATGACTGCCCGGAATTCGTACGTGCTGCCGGACTCGAGGCCCTCGATTTCGTCGCTGAAGTCGCCGGGCGCGTCGAGTGTCTGGGGCTCGGTAGCGATCCACTCGTCCGCGCCGACTTCGCGCCACTCGAAGAAGACGTCGGCGGCGGCGAAGTCGCCGAGATCGATCAACTCGCCGTTGAGCGTCGCCGTCGAGCCGTTGACGTCCGTCGCAGGTTGTGTCTCGACGCTGGGAACGCCGGTCTCAGCTTTGGTGAACGAGACGATGGTTCCTTCGTAGCGCTCGCCATTGGCCACTGCGACTGCCCGGAATTCGTACGTGCTGCCGGGCTCGAGACCTGCGATTTCGGCGGTGAAGTCGCCGGGTTCGTCGAGCGTCTGCGTCTCGGTGGCGATCCACTCGTCCGTGCCGAGTTCACGCCACTCGAAGAAGACGTCGACCGTGTCGAAGTCGCCGAGATCGATCAACTCTGCGTTGAGCGTCGCTGTCGATCCGTTGATGTCCGTCGCCGTCTGGGTCTCGACGATGGGGGCACCGGGTTCGGCTTTGGTGAACGAGAGAATAGCCCCCTCGTCACGCGTGCCATCGGCCACTGCGACCGCTCGGAATTCGTACGTTCCGCCAGGTTCGAGGCCGGCGATTTCGGCGTTGAACTCTCCGGGCTCATCGAGCGTCTGCGTCTCGGTGGCGATCCAGTCGTCCGCGCCGACTTCACGCCACTCGAAGAAGACGTCGACGGTGTCGAACTCTCCGAGATCGAGCAGTTCGCCGTTAAGCGTCGCCGTCGAGCCGTTGACGTCCGTCGCTGGCGACGTGATGACCTCCGGTACACCTGGCACCTCCTTGATGATGCGAAGCGTGGCTCCTTCGACCCGTTCGCCGTTCGCCAGCCCGACCGCCCGGAATTCGTACGTGGTGCCGGGCTCGAGACCCGCGATCTCGTCGCTGAAGTCGCCGGGCGCGTCGAGCGTCTGGGGCGGAGTGGCGATCCACTCGTCCGTGCCGAGTTCACGCCACTCGAAGAAGACGTCGACCGTGTCGAACTCTCCGAGGTCGGTCAGCTCACCGTTGAGCGTGGCCGTCGATCCGTTGACGTCCGTCGCTGGCGTCGTTACGACGTTAGGGATAGTCGGATCGCAGCTGATGTCTAGCGTCGTGATATCGAGACCGATTGCGATATTGTCGGTCTCGAGCGAGTACGTTCCGTCCGCGAGATTCCCCCACGTCGCCGAACCGCCGGCCGGAACCTCCATCGTCTCCTCGTACGCATCCGGTCCAGTGACGGTTACCATCACCGAGACGTCGTTGGGGTTCGTTACCGTGATCTCCCCTTCCTCATCTACGCACGCCGAATCAACTTGCAGGTCTACGAGATCGCAGTCACACCCGGTAACCGTCGCCATCTGAAGATTGACGGCAGTTTGGGCGTACAAACAACCGTCCACCGTTGCATTGGTGAGCACGTTGATCGCCGTTTGGGCCAGCACGACCCCCGCAAAGTTCGCATCCGTTCCGATCTCGACACCGCCACCGCCAGCGACCACCCAGACGATGTTTTCGGGCTGCGCGCCCCCTGTCAGATTGATTGTCACATCGCTCGCCACGGTGAGATCTCCTGCAACCTGGAAGATCCAGGTGTCGTCTGGACCGCCGTCAAGAGTGATATCCCCGTCAATCGAGAGGCCGGTATCCCAATTGTACACTCCTGGAGTCAGTGTTTCTCCGTCAAGATTGCCACCGCCTAAATTTGTAAAGTCCGGCGGAACGCGGCCGTATGCATCAGTGAATGCGGTTTCCATATCGCTCACCGCAGTCGTTAACCTGGACGGGGTCGGCTCCGCATAATCAGCCGCGTACACCCGTCCGCCCACTTGCGTCGACGTCGCGAAGACGCCGGATGCATCCAGCGTCAGATCGAATCCGGTTATCGCAGTCGACGCGATCGGACTCACGCCAATGTCCCCTGCCACGTCGGAATTGGGAACGCTCGAGATCCCGGATTTTGCCAGGATCGAAAAATCACAGGCCGTCCCGAGATCGACCGGTGCCGGACCGTCTTGTTGGATTTGGACCGGTGGATCTTCACCTTCTTGCGCGGCGCCTATACAGCCAGCGAGACCAGCTGTGAGCAACCCACTCGATGCGAGGACTGTTCTTCTTGTCGGATTGTACTCCATATCGGATACTTATCGGTGTAGGATATTGTTTTCGAGGCGTTAATTTTGTATATGTATTCTATGTCTCCTCCAGATAATCTTCAAATTCGATTAGTGAGTCCATTCCGACGCGCTTGACAACCGATCCAGTAGGTGGGAAGTGACAATACAAATTTACGTTGGTGCTTTGCTCCCAGTACCGCAGACACATCGCTAGGCATGAGTGCCGTTGCAGACGGCACAACAGTGACAGTTGGCACATACTGTTTAGCAGATAGATGCCAGACACGCTGGACCCGCTTTCAGATCGTTCCTGCCGGATGACCGACGCCTACAGGACAGGCATCGGAGTCACCGAACAGCTGCGAGCAGAGAACTCCCTTATATCGAGCGTCGCCGAAAGTACGATTCGAACTGAGTACCTCGACGATGGGTATCCAGAATGGCACCCCGCTCCGCATTCGTTTCTCGGGATGCTACGACTCCTCGTCTATCGGGAAATTACAGGCGACAGCTATCGAGCGCTCACCCGGCATCAAGAACTGGCCGAGCCGTTCGGACTGAATCACGTTCCTGACCAATCCGTGCTCTCGCGTACGTGGCGTAACCGGTTCGATGACGACGTCCGTGAGTTCATTCGTGTTGCAGCACACTTCGTCGTCAAGCAGGTCCACGACCGCGAGTTCGCAGCTGTTACTGTCCGGCCCAAAGCGGAGGTTGTCGACGAAGAGAAACGTTCTAACGAGGGCGACGAAGTGACAGGTCAAGAGTTCACTGACGAGCAAATCTACCGGACAACCAGACTCGCTCGGGATCACGGCTTTGACGGGTTCGATTCCGGTCGTGCCGGGAACGCCACCTACGATGATACGCAGTTCTTTGAGTTGCAGACGTTCATGGGGATGGTCGGCTGTGGGACACCACAGGGTGCAACCCGGTTCCGGTATCGACACGGGACGGACGGCAGTCCACATGGGGATACGCATCTCAGAGCAGTCAAACAATTCGAGCCAGACTCTCTGATAGATGGATTTGACGTGGCAACCGACCGGCTGCTCTCGATTATCGAATCAAAGGCGACGTTCCGTCGACCGGTGACAGCCGCGATCGATATCACGACTGTCCCGTACTACGGCGATGTCGAGGGGATGCCTATGGTCAGCGGACTCAGTCAAGACGACCGAGCGTTCAAATTCGCCACGCTCTCGATTGTTGGGCTGAACATTCCACTCATTCTAGCTGTGGAACCTGTCCGGGAGAGCTCAGCATGGGACGAGAATCCATCGAACCAGATTCACCGCGTCGTCCGCCGGCTCGTGACACGAGCGAAAGAACACGTCCCAATTGAGACGGTACTCTGTGATCGAGAATTCGATGCCAAGCGAGTCTACCAGACACTCTCAAATCTCGGAGTGAATTACCTCGTCCCGAAACGAATCAACAGCACTGAGCAGGAGATTATTGAGACGATAGAGGCTGACAGACAGGCTGTCGCGGTGGAATCGGCGTCTGTTCACGTTGAGGCAGGAAGCCACTCGATGCAGTTCCTGTACGTACCATCAACGAAAGGTGATGGGACAACCGTCTTCGCGACGAATCTCAGAGTTGGCCCGAACGAAGCTGAGACGTTCTGTCGGCGCTACAGCAGCCGCTGGCAGATCGAAAACGAGTACAAGAGCATCAAGGGCGACTTCTTGGCGAAGACCTCCTCAAAGGACTACCGTGTACGGCTGTTCTATTTCGTATTTGCCGTGCTATTGTACAATATCTGGCGGCTCACCGATTTCCTTCTGAAAGCCGGTGTCGACGATGAGATGGAATACGCGCCGGTTTTGACGGCTGGCGAATGTATCGAGTTGGTTTGTTCAGCACTGATTCCGCCAGACTAACGCTCTTCACCGATTTGGACTGCCCGTGATGAGTGGCGACGCTCTGTGAGATCTCGAATAGTGAGCTGCTTTGGTGTATCTGACGAGCTTGAACCGAGAGATACGACTGATTCCTTCGCACAGAGCCCATTTGGGCTACAGCTATCACGAAAGCTACGCAGAAAATGGCCCATCCTCCGAAACTGTGGCTGCGTCAGACACCACGTTCGATATATCGAAATAGCGTGTACGAGTCGGAAAGCCGCCACCAGAAACCAGTCAATCGAACAACGACGCCGGACGAACGACGGCACTGCCGGAGGGATTTTCACGACCGACGTCATATCGACGCGCAGTCGATGGGCGAGACCTACTACGACGTCCTCGAGGTCGACCCGGACGCCACGCAGGCCGAGATCCGGGACGCCTACCGCGAGCGTGTCCTCGAGACGCACCCGGATCACAACGACGATCCGGACGCGACCGACCAGTTCCAGCGGGTCTCGACCGCGCAAGCGGTGCTCACCGACGGCGACGAGCGTGCGCGATACGACCGACTCGGTCACGACGCCTACGTCGGACTCGCTGACGGTTCGTTCGGTTCGGTCCACCGGAGCGACGAGGAGACGCCCCCTCGAGGCGGAGTCGACGCGTCCGGTTCGACGACGACGGAGAACCGGTCCGGGTTCGGAACCGACGCCGGAACGGGTCGCCGCCGAAGCCACCACGCCCGCCAGCGCACGCGGCGTCAACGCGAGACCGCCGAGCGAACGGCGAGAAACGGCTGGTCGTTCGGCGGCGGCGAGCGGACCGGAACGGCCTCCAGGGGGGAAAACGGACGCGAAACGAACGCGTCCGCCTCGAGCGGGGACGCCGAATTTCGATACAGAGTACGCGACTGGGACGACGACGACGACGTTACCCTTCGGCGAGAGGAACGATCGATCGATCACTCGACGGCGGTGACGGTCGCCTGCCTCTGGGTGCTCTACCCGGCGTTCGTCTACGCCAGCCTGACGCCGGCGTTCTCGCCGGTCGTCAACGGAATCCTGGTCGCGTGCACGCTCGGCGTCGTCGCCTACCTGCTGACGATCCCTCGCCTCGCGCCGCTGTTTTTCGGCGGCTGGAGCCTCATCGTTCCACTCGCCGTCGTCCGACTGTCGTCGGTGGAGGTGCTGTCGATACGCGGCTCGCTCGTGCTCGCGTTCGTCTGGATCCCGTTCGGGTACGCGCTCGCGGTCTGGTGGGCCGTCCGGCGCTGACTATCTATCGGGATTCGTCTCCGCCCGGCCCCGTCGCTCGAGCTCCTCGCGTCTTCGATGACTCGTTTCGGCGTCGAACGAAACCGAAACGACCTGGGTCCCCTCGCGCTCGAGCGACCGCCGGTAGCTCGCGTCGAACTCCCGGGGCTCGACGCGCTCGAACTCGAGGTCGTAGAGGTCGGCGAGGTGTTCGAACTCGAGACCGTGGGGCGTCTCAAACTGCTCCGTGAAGGGCGGGTCGAACTCCTCGATCGGGAGCATGTGGAAGATGCCCCCGCCGTCGTTGTCGAGCAGGACGATCGTCGCGTCGACGTCGCAGCGATCGACCGCGAGCAGGCCGTTCGCGTCGTGGTAGAACGCCAGGTCGCCGGTGACGAGGACGACGGGATCGTCCGTCGCGCTTGCGGCACCGAGTGCCGTGCTGGTAATGCCGTCGATACCGCTCGCTCCCCGGTTTGCGAGGACGGTCAGTTCGGCCCCTCGCGGTCGAGCGAATCGATCCGCGTCCCTGATCGGCATGCTGTTGGAGACGAAGATCGTCGCCGGATCGGGGGCGTGCTCGAAGACCGACGCGACGATCGCACCCTCGAACGGCTCGGCCTCGAGTTCGGCCGGCGAACGCGCCTCGTCGCGGATCGTCCAGTGGCGACTCTCCCGCTCGTCGAACGCGGCGAGCCAGTCGCCGTCCGTCGATCCGGCTCGCGTTTCGGGAAGCGTCTCGAGGAGCCGTTCGAACGCCTCGCCGGGAGAGGATTCGACGAGGTCCGTCGCCGTAAACGTCGCCTCGCGCCACCCCCCGGCAGGGTCGACCAGGAACTGCCGCGCGTCGGCGTCTCGCACGGCGTGACGCACCGTTTTCGAGGTCGGGGACGCGCCGAATCGAACGACGACGTCGGGGGCAGGAAGGTCGTTCGCGTACGCGTCGTAGCCGCCGTACACCCGGCGGCGCCGGTCTCGATTGGCGTCGTCCTCGACGTGCGGTCCGAACCGGACGCTCGAGAGCGGATCCGCGAGGATCGGCGCATCGACCCGGTCTGCAACCTCGACGACGGTCGCCGGATCGAGCCCCCGCAGGTCCGTCGGATCCCCCGGGCCGGCGACGAGTAACGGTCGCGTCGCCGACGCGAGCGCGCCGGCGAGGGTTTCGATCGCGGCGGAACTCGGCGTCTGCGTGGCGGAACTCGTCTCCACGAACGGGCCATCTCGACCCGTTCCCGCGAGCGACTCGCCGAACTCGTCCGGAACGTCGTCCGGGACGGGCGTCGGCTCGAGGGGCTTGCGAAACGGACAGTTGAGGTGGACCGGTCCGGGCGGAACTGCGACCGTCTTCGCCAGCGCGCGGGCGGCCGTCGTCCGGAGGCTTCGCACCTTCCTCTCGTCGGGTTCGGGCTCGGGGAGGTCGACGTACCAGCGGACGGCGTCACCGTACAGTTTCACCTGATCGACCGTCTGGTTCGCGCCGCTGTCGCGCAACTCGGGCGGCCGATCGGCCGTGAGCACGAGCAGCGGTACCCTGGCCCGATCTGCCTCGATCACCGCCGGGTGGAAGTTCGCCGCCGCCGTTCCCGACGTACACACGAGCGCCGTCGGCTCGCCGGTCCGTCTCGCGCGTCCGAGAGCGAAAAACGCCGCCGACCGCTCGTCGAGATGTGAGTGGACGGCGATCTCCGGGTGGGCGGCGAACGCGACGGTCAGCGGCGTGGATCGACTGCCGGGTGCGATACACACCGCCTCGAGTCCGCCAGCCGCGAGTTCATCGACGAGCGTTCGTCCCCACAGCGTCGCTCTGTTCGGCGCGGTCATCGCTCCCGGAGCTCGTCGAGGATCGGTCGGAACTTCAGCTGGACCTCCTCCCACTCGTCGTCCGGATCGCTGTCGGCGACGATGCCGTTGCCGGCGAACAGCGTCGCGGATTCGCCGGCCGTGATCGCGGATCGCAACGCGACCGCGAACTCGCCGTCGCCGCTCCCGTCGAACCAACCGACCGGCGCGGCGTACCAGCCGCGGTCGAACGTCTCCGTCTCGTGAATCGTCTCCCAGGCCGACTCCGGCGGGACGCCGCCGACCGCGGGCGTCGGGTGCAACGCTTCGACGAGCTCGAGGACGTGTCGGTCCGTCTCGAGCGTGGCCGAAATCGGCGTCCTGAGGTGCTGTATCGTCGCGAGTTTGCGAAGCGTTCGATCGGAGACGGTCAGCTCGCTGGCGAGCGGCCCGAGTTGTTCGCGAATGGCGTCGACGACGAGTTCGTGTTCCCGGCGGAGTTTCTCGTCGGCGAGCATCCGTTCGGCGTACTCCTCGTCCGCTTCCGGCGTCCGACCGCGCGGTGCCGACCCGGCAAGCGCCTCCGTCCCGACGCGCTCGCCGCGTTTCGACACCAGCTGTTCGGGCGGCGCGCCGAAGAAGGTCCCCCCGACGCCGTGGCCCACCAGAAACCGGTAACAGCTCGGGTACTGTCGGCGGAGCCGCTCGAGCGTCGCCGGAACGTCGACGGGCACCGTCAGGTCGACCGAAAGCGCCTGTGCGAGGACGACTTTCGTGAGGCGGCCGTCGTCGATCCGATCGAGCGCTCGCGAGATTTGCTCGGCCCATCGCTCCGGAGACGTCGACCGCTCGGTCGATTCGACGCCGGGTGCCGATCCGCTCGCGCACATCGTCGGGCCGTCGGTCAATCGATCGCGCCACCGCTCGAGGCGGGCGTCGACAGCCTCACGGTCGTCCGCGACGGCCGTCAGCCAGATTCCGTCGGTCTCGTCGCGGGTGACGAACACCTGCGGAACGACGAACGACGCGGGATCGAAACCGGTCCACGGCGGGTCCGCATCGGATCCGTCGTGAAACGAGAACCCGCCGAACGCTCGGGGTCGGGCGACTGTCGGACCGCCGTGTTCGAGCCGATCGAAGACGCGATCGGCCTGCCGTCGGATCGCGTCGTACCGATCCGGGCCGGCGGCGGAGAATCCGGCTGCGACGCCGCGGCCGGCGATCTCGAGCCCCTCGGGCGTCGCCCACAGGATCCGTGACTCGTCCGCGGCGTCGACGACTGCGGCGAACGAAACGTCGTCGACCTCGCAGCTTCGACTCACCAGTTCGATCGGTTCGCCGTCCGCGAGCGAGCGCGATTCGGCCGCAAGTCGTCTCCCACCCGGCGTTCGATCCATCGATCGAGAATCGGAACCGACGCGCCTTCAGCCTAACTATATCGCTCCTCTCGCCACGGGTTCGCCGTCTGCGAGTACCCCCTGCGCTCCCAGTAGCCCGGCCGTGATTCGGTGAGAAACTCGACGCCGTCGACCCACTTTGCCCCCTTGTAGGCGTACTTGTGGGGTGTCACGACTCGGAGGGGACCGCCGTGATCCGTCGGTAGGTCCGCGTCGTCGTACCCCCACGCGAACAGCACTTCCTCGCGCATGCAATCTTCGAGCGGGAGGTCCGTCGTGTAGCCGTCGAGCGCGGAGAACATGACGTGGACCGCCTCGTCAGAGACGCCGGCGCGCGCCGCGATCTCGGGGAACGGTACGCCGGTGAACTCGCAGTCGAGGGCGCTCCAGCCGGTGACGCAGTGAAAGTCCTGGCGTTGCGTTTCGCTCGGTAGATCGCGAAACTCCTCCCACGAGAGTGCGAGTTCCTCCTCGACGGCACCGGTGACCGTGAACGTCCAGCTCTCGAGGTCGACGTCGGGCGTACCGCTCTTCGAGAGGACCGGAAACGCCGTCGTCTCGCGTTGGCCCGGCGGAACCCGCTCGTCGCCGAACTCCCGGTACAGGTCCGTGACGTCGTTCGTGGTCATACTCGAAGGACGGAATCGATCGACGTAGTACTGACGTTCGAGAACGGGGCCGGTCGTCCCACGTACGATCGGTCGCGTCGGTCCGCACGAGTGACGCCACCCGACCGTCCGCCGGTGGGGACCGACCGATCGCGGTTCGGAGCCGTTCGGGTCCCGTTCCACCTCGTCCTCGAGACGCGCCCACGAGTGCGCGCCGACCGGCACGTACAAGCCGATATTTGCCGGACTGCGGCCGGGTCGAAACGACTCGAAACGGTCGAATCTCGCGAACAAGTCGGCCCCTTCTCTCCGAAACCCTCGCCACCCCTTAGTAGTATCTCCCCGACTCGAGTCGTGTATGGCGAGTAAACAGCAGATCGCAGAACGAGACGTCTCCACACAGTCAGCCGAAGAGGTCGGAGAACAGGCAATGGGTCCGGCGTTTCTCGCGTCGGCCGCGTCGGTCGGACTCTCCTGGTACTACTTCTTCGTGCGCGGGGACCGCGAGCGGGGACTGTTCGTCGGGCTCTGGCCCCCGACCATCCTCGCGTTCGCGAGCTACTTCAACCAGCGGAAGATGCGCCAGCAACTCGATACGATCACGAAACCGGGTACGTCGCTCAAGAACGCGATCGACTCGATGATGGGCAACCGGTAACGTCGGACCCACAGCGCAGTATCCGATTCCGAACCGGCGGGACGTCCTGACCACGCTTTTTCGAGGTTGCCGTTCCGGAAAGCGGTAAGACTCCCGGTTCGACGAAGAGGATACCCGTTTCAGAGACACGATCGGAGGAGTCCATAGCTTTCCCGTGATGAACCGAGACACGGCCTCGAAAGACGGACGTCGAAACCGCCGGTTGGCTACGATACTCCCTCTCATACGGATTACTGTACCGATGTACCGGTGCACCCGCCGCCCGTGTCGCGGGTGCGCCGGAACTGACGGACAGGAAACCGTATCAGGGAGTGGACGACCGCCACCCCGAGCTGGGGCCCGTTCGATTCCGGTCGGTGCCGGCGAACGATAGCGACCGATTGCTGACCGGTAGGCCTCGACGAGCGACGCTGCGCTCGGTTCCGAACTGACGGGTTTGTGAGACGATCCGCGTCCGGAAAATCCCCGTCAAACCTAAATACCCCCTTGCCGAAAGCCGAATCAGATGCCGAAAGTAGAGATCACTATCCCGGAACACCTCGAGATGCAGATCGCCCAGATGGTCGAGCGTGGGGAGTTCGTCAACCGCGAGGAAGCCGTCGAAGATCTGCTCTCGACGGGGATCAAAGCCTACAAGACCAGCGGACCGATGGACGAAGAGGAGGGCGGAGCCGGCGGTCCCGGACTCGAAGACGACGGAATGATGGGCCACGACGACGAGTACGTCTTCTAACGATCTTCGATTCGCTATCCGTCTCGTTCTGATTTCTACGCCGCCAGCGCCACCAGCGGAATTCCGAACGCGACTGCGACGCCGACGACGAACACGACGAGGCCGACCGCGACGTCGCGCGACGCGTACTCGCTCATCGGTGCAGTCGTCCGCTCGGCCTCGAGGTCGTGGCCCACGTCGGCGGCCGAGTCGTGATCGACGGCGGGTTCCGTATCGTCTGCCATGTGCGGCTCTTGTCGGTTCACCGCCTTAAAGACACCTACAGCGGTTCGAACCCGCGACGGGGACCGCGAACGATCGCTCGGTGGACGAGGCCAGCGGCTGACCGAGGCCGTTCGAGAGCGGATCGGCTCACAGGATCGCGCGACGAAGAGCCGGTCGACGCCGAACAGTCGTCCAGAGAGTATTTACCGATCGGCGAACAACTCGGCGTGAATGCCCTCCAGCGACGTCCCCCGCAGGCGACTGCTAGCCGCCGGTACGGGCTGTCTGTCGGCCCTGATCGCCGGCTGCACCGGAACGGACGCCACCGAATCCCAAGCACACGACCACGCGGTAGACGAAGGAGTCGCCTTCGAATCCGACGAGTACGATCACCTCGCGATCCGCACCGACGACGACGAACGCTTCGTCTTTCCGCGCGACGACCCGCCGGACGACCCGAGCGACGACGACCGTCCGAGGCGACGGTCTATCGAGTTCGTCCTCGACGAAGACGACGCCGAGGCCCTCGAGATCGACGCGGACGACGAGGCTGCGGCACGGTCCTTCCTCGACGAGACGGACTTCGACGACCAGTCCGTCGTCGTCGAGCAGCGATCGATCGAAGACTGCTACCGGCGTCACGTGCTGGCCGTTCGGGCCGATCCGGACCGGTTTCGAACGCGGTACTGCCGCACGCTCAAACCGCCGACGGCGGCGTGCGAGGCCGACGTCGAGGTGATGGAAGCGCAGTTCTTCCGGATCCGATACGTCTACGAGGAGCCTCCGTCCGGTCGATCGAGCGGCGAACGCGCGTCGTGTTCGGAGGAGGCCGTCATCGACGAGAAACGAGACGACGGCGCGGAAAACGCGACCGACGCGAAGCCGGACCGGCGTGACGACGCAGACGAATCGGCCGACGACGGAGGCGAGCCATGACCGTTCCATCGAACGCGACCCGTCGTCAGCTGCTGGCGGGACTGGCGACGGCTGGCGGGGTTTCCCTCGCCGGCTGTTCCGAAATTTCGCTCTCCGAGGACGACTCGGGCCGGTTCGAGCGGTCGGAGCTCGAGGCGATCCTGACCGTACCGACACCCGACGTCGATCCGCCCGTCCCGATCGGACCCGCGGACGCCGCCCTCGAGAACGAACTCGAGCGCGTTTCGAAGCTGCTGGACGCCGTTCCGCCGTCCGTGGAACGGGACGACGTTCCGAACGGGGTCGTCCGCGAGACGATCGAGGAGCGGCGAGTCGACGCGACGGAGTACCGCGAAAGCGCACGAGAAACGGCGGGGAGCGCGCGGTACCACGCCCTCCGGAACGACGTTCCGGACGCTCGCGAGGCGGCGCGCGAGTCCGCGACGACGCTGGCCGCCGTCGAGGACGGACCGGCCGTCGACGAACTGGACGACGAGCGCGGCGAACGACGGTCCCGGCTCGACGACCGGCTCGAGACGACGGCGTACGCGGGGGACGACTCGCGGGACGGACGACTTCGAGCCGCGCTCGTCGCCGCCGACCGAGAGGACGACCTCGTCCGGGCCGGGTGGCGCGTCCGTCGGTGGCGGCTCCACGCCGGATCGAACGTCGTCGAACTCGGCGAGCACGCCGGCGACCTCGAGTTCGTCGCGGCGACGACCGACGCCTGGGATCACCTCTCGGAACGGTACGCCGACGACCTCCGGAGCTCGGTCGACCTCGAGGCCGCCTTTTCGGCGGCGCTGGAGCGGTCGATCGACGCCGCAACGGAGTTCTCCCTCCCGGATCAGGACGAAGACGACTGGCTTTCCGAACTCGTCGAGGGCGACCTCGAGACGGGGTTTCAACAGACGCTCGTCTGGGACGCGGTGAGGCCGGTCTACGACGCGAGAGACCGAATGGACGACGCCGCGTCGGAGGGACGACTCGGGCGGGGGCTCGCGGCGGCCGTTCGGTTCGAACAGGAGCGGCGAGCGTTCGAGACGGTTCGCGATCGGTTCGAGGGCCGCGACGTCGAACCGTCGGCGTCGATCGACGAGATCCGTTCGGAGCGCGAGGCCGCGATCGAGGCCGTCGAATCCGCGCTCGAGTCGTTCGCCGAGCCGACCCTCGCCGCGGCGCGACTCGCGGACGGAGTGCGGGCGCTCGGCTGGACCGACGACCGGATCCGTCGGTGGCACGAGTCCGATTCGGACGCCCTCGTCTCGCTGAGCGACGAGTACAGCGGTTACGTCTGTCTCCGTGCGCGGTTCGACGCCCTTCCGGACGCCGCCGAGGCGACTCGAACGCGGTTGTTCGAAGAGTGAGACGGATTGCTGTCATCGGTCACCGGTACGACCACAGCCGTTCGCGGACGCACCGGCAACGACTGACAGCAGCCCGGACGAACGAATCTGGATCTCGCAGCCCGGCTTTTTCGCGAGTCAACCGGTCACGACCGCCGACCGGGGTCGTCACACCCGCCATTCGGACCCCTTTACTACCCTCGGATCGAACGGGCGCGTACGAAATGGTGCTGACCAAGCGAATCATCCCGTGTATCGACGTCGACCTGGACGACGACGGGAATCCGGCCGTCTACACCGGCGTCCACTTCGAGGACCTCGAGTACACCGGCGACCCCGTGGAGATGGCGAAGGCGTACAACGAGGCGGGGGCCGACGAGTTCGTCTTTCTCGACATCACCGCCTCGGCCGAGGGGCGCGAGACGATGCTCGACGTCGTCGAGCGCGTCGCCGACGAGGTGTTCATTCCGCTGACCGTCGGCGGCGGAATCCGGACGACCGACGACATCCGGGAGACGCTTCGAGCGGGCGCGGACAAGGTGTCGATCACGACCGGCGCTCTCGAGCGCCCGACGCTCGTCAACGAGGGGGCGCGCGCCTTCGGCAGCCAGTGCATCGTCATCAGCGTCGACGCCAGACGGCGCTTCGACGAGGGCGGCGAACACTACGTCGAGGACGACGGCGAATCCTGCTGGTTCGAGTGCACCAAAAAGGGGGGCCGGGAGGGGACCGGCATCGACGTCCTCGAGTGGGCCGCCGAGGCCGAAGCCCGCGGCGCGGGCGAACTGTTCGTCAACTCGATCGACAAAGACGGCACCAAAGACGGCTACGACCTGGCGCTGACGCGCGGGGTCTGTGACGTCGTCGACACGCCCGTCATCGCTTCCTCGGGCTGTGGCGGTCCCGAGGACATGTACGACGTGTTCACCGAGGCCGGTGCGGACGCCGGGCTGGCGGCGTCGATCTTTCACTTCGACGAGTACTCGATCGAGGAGACGAAAGCCCACCTCGACGAGCGCGGCGTTCCCGTCAGGCTGTCGTAGTCGGACGACCGGTCCTCGATCGACTCGAGCGGTCGGAGCGTGCGAGCGCACCTTCCAATACCCTTATATTCTCGCGGTCGTCCCGTTCAAACAGTGAAGTGGCGGTGCACGTGGTGTGGGAAACCCCACGCCGAGAACGACCCACCCTGCGACGAGTGCGGACACAACGCCTTCGAGGAGGCGATCGTCCGCGCCGACGAGGATCGGGGCCCCCGGACCGTCGACACCGGAACGACCTACGTCTGGCGGTGTACGGAGTGCGGGCGAGATCACGTGCGGAACAATCCGCCCTGTTCGCGCTGTCACAACCACGACCTCGAGAAGGTCGAGCAAACGTACGCCGACGTCGACAGCGAGCTGGAGACGCCGAGCTGGCTCGAGGTGGCGAAACCGTACGCGCCGGTTTTCGCCGTCGTCGGGGTAGTCGCGATGCTGTTTGCGACCGGAATCCTGTCGCCGACGATCCTGCCCGGAATCGGCGCACCGTCCCCGCCTGACGCTCCGGGCGAGGGCTCACAGGCCGCCGGAATCGATCTCGACGCCACCGCGGAGGGCGTTCACGAACGGCTCGAGGCCGAACGCGACGGCGGAGGCGGCGAGCCTCGCGCTCTCGACGGGGGACTCGTCGCGTACGCCGAGTATCAGAACCGGGCGTTCCTGGCCGTCGAGTACGAGGACGCGAGACCGAACTCGGCGGGGCCGGGCGACTTCGGAGCCGACTGCGTCGGGGAGCCAGTCGGCGGTCAGCTACCGCTGGCCGGCGCATCGATCGAGGAGTACGACGACGAGGAAGCGCTCGCGGACGCGATCGCCGATCGACTGCTCGCCTCGAGCATCGAATCCGACGTGCGCACCGGCCACGACGGCGAGGGAATCGACGTCCACGTCGGCCCCGAAGGTGACGTCTACGTCTTTTACGTCGCGTGTTAGGTGGTCCGTTACCGGTTTCGTCCCCGCCGGTAACTGCGGGAGCCGCTCGTCGCGAACGGGTTGGTTCTAGATCGCGGGGAATTATCAACGCGAGCGCCAAGTGTCGCGTATGGAACCGATCAACGAGTCGGACCTCGAGTGGTCGACGCTCGAGCGCGACGACGTCGGGTTCAGGCGCAAACAGCTCGGAGCGGCGGTCGAGGGCGACCAGCTGGGCTGTAGCCTCTACGAGCTACCGGCCGGCCGTCGATCCTGGCCGTACCACTACCACACGGCGAACGAGGAGGCGATGTTCGTGCTGTCGGGAACCGGAACGCTCCGGCTGGACGGCGAGAGCTACCCGATTGGCGAAGGGGACTACGCTGCGTTTCCGGCCGACGAATCGGGCGGCCACCGCGTGGTCAACGACGGCGACGAGCCGCTTCGCTACCTCGCGATCTCGACGATGGTCGAACCGGACGTGACCGTCTATCCCGAAACGGAGAAACTGGGCGTGTTCGTGGGTTCACCGCCAGGCGGAGACGAGCGATCGCTTCACGGGTTTTATCGGATCGACGACGACGTCGACTACTGGGAGGACTAGGCCGCCGCCTCGAACGCCTCGCGGAACGAGACCGCCTTTTCGCGAACGTCGACCGCGGCGTCCTCGAGCGCATCGAGGGGGTCGACGCCGCCTTCGGTCTTGATCGTCAACACGGGATCGGTCTGTCCGCCGGACTGTTCGGGATTCATGTCGTAGGTCGCTGCACTCACGTCGTCGTGTTCGAGCAGCGTCCCCTTGAGGACGTTCATGAACGTGTGATCTTCGCCGGTGATCTCGATCGAGAGTTCGTCCTCGCTGCTCTCGGTGACCCGTAGTTCCATATCCACTGGTCCGTCCGTCGGCCGCTTGTACTTTTCGAAGCCGTCTGCGGTCGATTCGTACGGGCTGCTGTCGTTGTGTACGGGATATCCGCTGGCCGGTCGCGGCTGTGGGGGGACTGACGGACAGCAGACCGTATCCGCGGATGCCGATCGCCGACGACACGGATGAACGTGGTCTCGCACGCCGAACGAGACAGCGTGCAGTATATAGTCGTTCGGTCGAACCACAGGGACATGCTCTCGGTCGCGCTCGCAGCGGTGATCGTCCTCGCGCTCGTCGCGTCCGTCGCGGTCGTGAATCGGCTCGATCGATCGGATCGACGGTGGCGGGACGTCGCCCGAGCCCGCTTCGTGCTGGGCGTCCCGTGGGGGACGCTGGTCGTGATCGGGTTCGTCCTCTGTGTCTACCTGTTCGTCCAGGGCGGTCGCTCGAACCTCTACGATCCGGTGACGATTCCCTACCGCGCGTGGTCGTACTTCTACCCGCTCGGCATGCTCACGTCGTCGTTCTCGCACGCCAGCTTCGGTCACCTCGTCGGAAACCTGATCGCGACGGTGGCGATCGCCCCCCTCGCGGAGTACGTCTGGGGGCATTACCCCGACGACGGCAGCGACCTGCCGTGGTGGCGGGCGAATCCGTGGATGCGCGCGTTAGTGCTCTTTCCGGCCGCCGTACTCGGGATCGGCGTAACGACGAGCCTGTTCAGCTTGGGTCCCGTCATCGGCTTTTCGGGCCTCGTCTACGCGTTCGCCGGCTTCGCGATCGTCAGGTATCCGATCGCGACGCTAATCGCGACGATCGGACTGCAGCCGGCGCTGTCGACGCTGTACCGGTCGCTTCGCACGCCGGTCTTCGTCTACGTTGCGGAGGCGAGACCGCCGTCGTCGCCGTCGTGGGCAGAAATCGCGATTCAGGGTCACGCACTCGGTTTTTTCATCGGTCTCGTTCTCGGACTCGCGCTCCTCGAGCGCCGCGGCGCTCGTCCGAGCGCGATCCGAATCTGGCTCGCCGTTCTCCTCTTTGCGTTCTCGAAGGGGCTCTGGCAGATCTACTGGTTCGGCGAGGGGAACGCGTACCTCCTCTTTCAGGGGCCAGGCGTCGTGATCGTCGCGACGCTCGCGATCGTGATCGCGCTCGCGGTCTCCGGCCCGGACGGACCCGCGATCCCCCGTCGGCTGCTCGAGCGAATCGGCGGCTCTTCGATCGGGGTCGATCCGCCGGCGATTCGACCGCTCGAACTCGCGGGCGGCGGACGAGGCGACGACGGAACGGCGGACCGCCTCGAGCGAATCCGCGACATCGTCGCGGGCGGCGGACGCGGGCGCTCTTCGCGACTGTCGACGATCTCGGCGCGGGGTTCGGCGTTCGCCGTCGTGCTGGTCGTTCTGGCGGTGCTCGCCGGCGTCGCCGTACCGGTCAATCTCCTCGTCCTCGACGGGGAAGGCGAGGCCGACCGGCCGTCGATTCAGGTCGAAGACTACACGATCGAGTACGCCGAGGGCGTCGAGCACCAGCTCGTCTCCGGCATCGGCGTCGAAGCGATCGAGGACGACGGGGGACTCGTTGCCGACGGCGTCATCGTCTCGAGCGAGCGGCGCAACCTCTGGATCGAGGCGGTGACGGCCCGTCAGCTCGAGTTTTCGGGATCGGAGACGGTTACGGTCGGCGGACCGGGGTGGCGCGAGACCGTCCACGTCGAGCGTGCCGGCTGGACGCCGACCGACAACGCGACGGTCTATCAGGTCTGGCTGTGGCAAGACGGTGACGACCGTCGACTGGCCTTCGAATCGAACGAGTCGACGGCCGAGTTGGTGATCGACAACCACACCGTGAGCGTCGTCCCCGACGAGGGCTCGTTCGCACTCGAGGTGACGTCGCTGGAAACGGGTGCGGACGCGAGCGCTTCGATTCCCGGCGAAAACGAGACGACCGAAGCGGGCGGACTCGCGTTCGAGCGCTACGACCGCACCGTCTACGCGAGTTCGAACGGGACTGCGGTCCCGGTCGCGACCGAGGAGACGTACAACTAGCCCGCCCGGCGACCCGAACGTAGATCGTACGATCCCCTTCCCTTCGGCGACGACTCGAACGCGAAACGGACGGTCGCCGGCCAGCCGGCGGAGACGCCGAATCGTACCGACCGGTAGGACGGACGAACTGTTCCGTGTACGTGGACGTTTCGCGACGTTCGGCCGTCTTTTCGGCGGCGCGAAACCGACGAGCCGCGAAGACGAGCCGCGTTCGCCCCTCCGTACGGCGCCCAAATCGCCCGAAACGCCCACGTACAACCGAATTCTCGCTCGAGTGGGACCGATAGTGTGCGTGATTCGACTCGTTTTGGATCGGCGATGGACGGGTAGCGACGGCGGACTATCCCCGCTCGGTTAACGATCGCGTGGTTCGGGGAAGCCGGTCAGAAACAATGACCCGGTGGCGCGACGACACGAGTGGGTTGAGACTGGACGGATGATCCAACGTGTACTACGGCAGTCACCCGCGAGAGCCGAGTCCTCGAGCGGACGAGCCGAGTCGGCGGTGCCCGTCCGCCTCGAGAACGTTTCCCACGAGTACGGGACGGGCGGCGGGCGGTTCGGCTCCGGACCGGACCGGACGGTGACGGCGCTTCGGGACGTCACGATCTCGTGTGCTCGAGGCGAAATCGTCGGCCTGGAGGGACCGAGCGGGAGCGGAAAGTCGACGATCCTGCACGCGATCGCCGGGTTGCTCGTTCCGACCGACGGCTCCGTCGAGGTGCTCGGGACGAATCTCGCGACGCGCTCGAGTCGCGAGCGAACTCGGCTGCGACGACGACACGTCGGGATCGTCTTTCAGCGGTTTCACCTCCTGCCGTCGCTGTCCGCACGGGCGAACGTCGCGCTCCCGCTCGTGCAACTGGGCGTTGCGCGATCGAAGCGACGGAGCCGGGCAACGGCGCTGCTCGAACAGGTCGGGCTCGCGGATCGGGTGACGCACCTGCCGCGGGAGTTGAGCGGCGGGGAGCGCCAGCGCGTCGCGATCGCCAGGTCGCTGGCGGCGGATCCGGACGTCATCGTCGCGGACGAGCCGACCGGCGAACTCGACACGGCGACGGGGACCGACGTGCTCGAGCTGTTGACCGACGTCGGTCACGATCGGGCGGTCGTGATCGCGTCTCACGACGACGACACGCTGGCGGCCGCCGATCGGGTGGTAACGCTACGCGACGGCGTGGTGGTCTCAGATGGCGGATGAGTCGGACGGGAGCAGACTGACTCGCTGGCGCAGTCTGGTCGGCTTTTCGCTCGCCAGACTGTGGACGCTGGCGAGACGAACCCGATCGGGGCGGATCGCGGCGACGATCGTCGCGGTCGCGCTGACGATCGCGCTGCTGGTGATCGTCACCGGCATCGCGCTCGGGCTGGCGGACGGCAGCGTCACGAGCGAGACGGACGCGGAGGTCAGAATCGGCCCGGAAGACAGCGGAACGCTGTCGGCGGTCGACGGCGTCGAGGGACCGCGAATCGGCGGGGCGAACGAACGAGCCGAGGCGGTTCGATCCCACGAGGGGGTCGACCACGCTTCGCCCGTCCTCGTCGAGACGGGCCGCCTCCAGGCCGCAGAGAGCGACGAGCCGCGAACGATCTTGCTCGTCGGCGTCGTCGCCGACGACGAGTCTCGAACGGTCGCGGGCCTGCCGACCGATTCGATCGAGCCGGGCGACCCACACTACGCGGACGGAGGCTACGACGGACCGCCGACGGGCGAAATCGTGCTATCCCGAGCGGCGGCCGAACGGCTCGAGGTCCAGGCGGGAGACGAACTCGAAGTGCCCGGGCCGGACGGGGACGAGGCCCCGGAGCGCTCGCTGACCGTCGCGGCCGTCGAGGAGACCGACCGCGACTCCGAATCCGCCGCTCCGGTTGCGCTCGTGCAACTGAGCGAACTCCAGACGTTCGCCGGCGCCGACGACGCCGAACTCGCGAGCGACGTCCTGGTGTGGGGAGACCCGGCCGCGGCTGAATCGAGCGCGGCCGACGCCTTCCCCGAGGCGACGGCGGAGGCGAGCGGCGACGCCGATCCGTCGTCGCTGTTCGACGACGGCCTGGCGTTCGCGACGAGCGTGCTCGCGCTCGTCGTCGGAATCGCGATCTGCACGTCGTTCGTCGCGACGACCGCGGGAATGACGGTCAACGAGGATCGGCGGACGCTCGCCGTCCTCGAGTCGATCGGCGTTCCGACGTTCGGCCGGCTCTCGGTCGTCGCGATCTCGACGCTCACGACGACGCTGTGCGGAGCGCTCGTCGGCGCCGGCCTCGGGATCGTCGGGATCTACGCCGTGAACGCGATCGCCGCAGCCACCGTCGCGTCGGGATCGGTCGCGCTTGTCCATCCGGCGTTCGTTCCCTACGCCGTCGTCGTGGCGTTCGTCTCCGCCGTGATCGCCGTTCCGTACCCGCTGGCCGTCGCCGCGCGAACGTCCGTGCTCGAGGAGGTCGGCCGATGAGCGCGGGGAGGCGCTCGGTCAAGATTCGGGCAGTCGGCGGGATCGCGTTCGCACAGTTGCGCCGGTCGCCGAGTCGGACGGCGCTCGCCGTCCTCGCGGTCGCGCTCGCGGTGCTTTCCGTCACCCTCCTCGCGAGCCTCGGTGCAGGCGTCGTCGCGATGGGGGAAGACGGCCTCGACACGGCCGACCGCGACCTCTGGCTCTCGAGCGAACCGGTCGACCCGGCCGCCAGCGGAACCGAAAATCCGGTCGTTGGCTCCCACGGAATCGCAGCCGAACTCACCCAGCGCGACGATATCAGCGGCGCGTCACCGATCGCGATGCACGACGTATACGTCGGAACTGACCCGGACGACTTAGAGCGCAGGCCGGCCGTCGGCGTCCAACGAACCCACGACGGCTTCGACTTCGAGGAGGGTGGTGGCTTCGAAACGCCGGACTCGGCCTACGACGGAGCGCGATCGACGACCCCCCAGCAGTCGGAGATCGTCCTCGATCCCGCGGTCGCCGACGCTCTCGACGTCTCCGTCGGCGAGACGGTGTACGTCGGGACGAGCCGGGAGTCGGCACCACAGTACGAGTTCACCGTCGTCGGGATTTCGTCGTACTACTCGCAGTTTCTCGGACAGGACGCCGTGACGCTCCCGCTGGTCGATCTGCAGGCCGTCGCCGGAACGACGGGAACGGATCGATCGACGTTCATCACGGCGAACGTGACCGACGACGCCGACCGCGACGCCGTCAGAGACGAACTCGACGAGGAGTACCCCGACTACGACGTTCGAACCAGCGAGGAACAGGTCGGGGCGATGCTCGAGGAACGACCGATCGTCGTCGCGAGCGGCCTCACGCTGATCGGGCTCTCGGTGGTCGGCGGCGTCGTCCTCACCGTCAACCTGTTCGCGCTCGTCACGTACCACCAGCGGACCGAGCTTGCGGCCCTGCGAGCGATCGGGCTCTCCCGTGGCGTGTTGGCAGGAACGGTCGGTGCACAGGGGCTCGGAATCGGCGTCCTCGGAGGGCTCGTCGGGCTCGCGGCCACGGTCCCGATCGTGCGGGGACTGAATCACATCGCAGTCTCCGTCGTCGGATTCGAAGAGGTCCTACAGACGCCGCTCGAGGTGTACGCCGTCGGGTTCGCGGTCGCCGTCGGCCTCGGGACGATCGTCGCGGTCGTCGTCGGCTGGCGGGCCGGTCGGTACGCCCGGATCGAGCACCTCGAGTGAGGCGCGCTCGCGTGACGTGGGATACGCCGACTACCCGTTCCGAAATTTACGCCGACCACTCGATCCTGAACCTACGCCGACCACTCGATCCTGAACCTACGCCGACCACTCGATCCTGAACCTACGCCGACCACTCGATCCTGAACCTACGCCGACCACTCGATCCTGAACCTACGCCGACCACTCGATCCGGAACCTACGCCGACCACTCGATCCTGAACACCTCGGCCGCGAGCGTCTCCGTCCGATCCGTGTGGAAGTCGAACCGGCGATCGATCGGAAGCTCCGCTCGAAAGGCGTGAGTGACGTCGCCGCCCTCGTCGCCGGCGAACGATTCGACGAACGAGGCGCTCCCTTCGTTGTGAACCGTGTAGGAGACGGTCGAGATCTCGCGTGCGGTCTCGAGAAACGCCCGATCCGCGTGACGGTTCCCCCGCTGTGCGCCGAAGGGAGGGTTGGAGACGACCGTCGCCTCGATGCCGGAGAACGGGTGTCGAGTGACGTCGCCGCGTATCCAGTCGATCGACCGATCCAGGCGGCGGTCCGAACCCAGCGTCGCCGCGTTGGCCCGTGCCAGTTCGAGCGCATCGCGATCGACGTCGATCCCGACCACGGAGTCGGCTCCGGAAAGCGCCGCCGCGATCGCGAGCATGCCCGTCCCGGTACCGAGATCGACGACGAGCCGCTCGAGGTCGCCCTGCAACCCCGCTAGGTGACAGACGTGGGCCGCGAGGTCGGCCGGTGTGAGGTACTGTTCGAGCTCCGCGGACGGATCGGCGAAGTCGTCGAGCGACTCGAGCGCCCGGGCGAGGCTACGACGCGACGGTGCCTCCATCGCTGTCGTCAGCGCTCGAATTCGACGGCTCCAGCCAGGTCGAAGACGAGGCCCTCACGTTCCGCGCGCTCGGCACACGCCGCGAGCGCCGGGCGGACCTTCTCTGCGTTTTCGACGCGGTCGATCGAGACCGTAACGGAGCCGACGCCGAGAAACGAGCCGGCGCGAACGTACCCTCTGATTCGGTCGACCTCGTCCTGGGTCGCGAGCGAACAGTCCTCGTCGAAACACGCCTCGACGCGCAAGCGCGCGGGCACCAGCTCCGAATCGGCGAGTTCGCGTTTGAGATCTCGCAGGTACTCGGGCGCGGTCGACTCGAGATCTGCGGCCTCGAGGATCACCGGGGTGACGTCCGCGGGTCGACAGCGTTCGATCGTCGGTTCGGGATCTGGAGACGGCGTCGTACTCATTGTAACCACATACATGAGTTGCATACAAAAACCTTTGTAAATGTTCAGTAGTAATACTCGGGGGGAGCGAGGGACCGTTCGCGGGCATTCTCGCGCGCACGAACGGTATGTTTTCACGACAGGATCGAATAGAGTTAAGGAGGATCCGTGAGAAGCGACGGTATGGACCAGTGTCCTCGGTGTCAGGGCTCGCTCGAGCAACTGTCGCTCGGGGAGGTGTCGACCGTCACCTGTCCGCACTGTGACTACGCGGACATCCCCGTCGAGCACGAAAGCAGGGGAGAAGAACCCGAATCCTGGCAGGACGCGTTCAACCGCTTCTATCGGTTATGACGTCCTCCCCTCCGTGAACGGCGAGGATTCCTCGCGTTCGGGGAGTCGGTTATCGACCCACGGAGGTGTCGAGTGTGACGATGGCGAACAGTACGACCTGATGAAAGAACTGAACGAGCACCGTGGGCCGACGCGGAAGGGGTGAGTCCGCGAATGCGAGAGGAAAGTCAGAGCGGAGGCCCCGGACCGAGCGTCGAACACGGATTGTCGTATCCGTTGTCGGATTCACACCCGTCGCGGACGGCGGGACGCTCGTTACGGATCAGGGAGCGATCCCCGACGGATATCCGTCCCGAAAACGGCCCGAGTGCGGCCGGATTACTCGCTCGCAGCGGCCGCCTCTGCCTCGTCGTCGTCCTCGTGTTCGACGTCCTCGTCCGACCGCGCGGCGACGAGTCCGCCGCGTGCGACGCTGTACAGCGGCTCGTTCGCGTGTGAGACGCCGCTGATCGAGAACGGAATGTTCGCGTCCTCGAGGTGATCCCGGAACAGCGCCTCGAAGCCCTTCGGGCTCGAGGTACCGCCCGTGACGACGACGGGAACGTCGAGACCCTCCTCGACGTCCTCTTCGTCGACCTCGTCGACGATGTTCTCGATGACGTAGTCCAGCAGATTCTCGTAGTAGATCGACAGCGCCCCTTCGACGCCGCCGACGTCGGTGGTGAAGTCGAGTTCGAAGTCATCCTCTTTGATCGAGGTAACCTTGTCGACCGGGGTACCGGTCGCGCGGGCGGCCTGCTCGTCGACCCAGTCGCCACCGCGGGCGACGGAAAACTTCATGACGGGAACGGCGTAGTACGCCAGACAGACGTTCGTCATCCCGGCGCCGAAACTGATGCCGAGGCCGGTGAAGTTGTTGTCCGCGAGTTCGGAGTAGATGACCGACATCCCCTCGTTGATCGGTTCGGCGTCGTAGCCCATGTCGTCGAGGAAGGACTCGATCGTCTTCTGGTGGTACAGCGTCGACAGATCCGAGTCGATCGGATCCGCCGGCGTCGAGAAGTAGAGTTTCTCGTCGGGGTAGGCCGGTTCGCCGACGACCTGCTCGATGATGAGTTTCATCATCGGGATCGCGCTCTTCTCGTCGTTCGAGAGGATCCCGTGTTTCATCGGCCGGCGGGTTTCCTTGTTGAAGATGTTCGCAAAGTTGAGCGCGTCGTCGCCGACGACGTACACCTTGTCGTCTTTGCGAATGTGAAGCACTTCGCTTCGCGAGAGCATCTGCTCGGCCATATCCGAGTACTCGATCTCCACGAAGGAGTTACGCTGTTGCACGAAAACCGTGTCGTTCCCATCCTGTTGTGCGGACAGGATGTTCATCGTTCCGACGTCTAGGCCTTTGGCCATAGTTGGCCAAGGATGCCGATGGATTATAAATCTATGTACCGAAATTCTATTTGAAAAGACGTGGGAACAATATTATATTTTTTTCAGTAATGAAGAATTACCGGCGACCGAGTATCGACCGCAACCGCTCGCGGATCGACGCCAGCGGCGACTCGGATCGAGCGCCGGCCGATTTCGCCTCCTCGGCTCGCTTTTGTTCCCGGAGTTCCCGGAGTTTCGCCGTCTGGTCGTCGACGGTCGAACTCGAGGTCGTCGTCTTCGTTTCGCCACCCCTCAATCCCTTCAGGCCGGCGACCTGTGCGTCGACTCCCGACGACCGGGTCGTCTTTGCCTGGACGTCGACGTCGACGTCGTCGAACTCGTCGCCGGAGAACTGCAGTCGGCTGTGGTCGGACTTCTCGACGCCGCCCCACGACAGTTCGACGCCGTCCATCGCGTCGTCGATATCCCGGCGAATCTCCTCGTCGGAGTACGACTCCGTCTCCTCGTCGTCATCCGCGTCGCCGTCGATTCGATCGGCCGCGCGAGCCATGTCGAGGTAGTGTCCGATGAGCGCTGCGCCAGTCGAGGCGGTGATCGCCGCGAGCCCGACGGCGTACACCCCGACGACCTGGGCGGTGTAGTCGTTTCCGTAGCCGTTCCAGTCGTACGGATAGGCGTAGAGAAAGCCGACGACCGCGACGAGCGTGACGGCCGTCCCGGCGACCGAAGCGTACAGGACGCGCCGTTCCGACGGCAGTAAGACGACGATACCGAGCATCATTGCGGGCAGTGCCACCAGGACCAGTGCGTACGCCGGTTGCGCCCACGCGATGTGGGCCGACGAGCGCGGCTCGAAGGTGCCGCTCCAGAGAAACAGCACCAGCGCGACCGCCGCGAGCCCGATTCCGCCGAGGAACAGCCCGAAGCCGAGGTAGACGTCGGTTCGGTCCTCCGGTTCTCCGATGTACCGGCGATAGAGGTCGAAGAGGTATCCGTTTTCGAACGATTCCGCTGCCATTAGCTTCCCGTTTAGACTCCAGTACTATGACTGTTGGGTTGAAATTATCCGTCCCCGAACGATCTGAAACGTTCCTTTTCGCGGACAGCTGTCGACCAATGTCGAGATGGAGCGGACGCGTCCGCGATGGCGGCCGGCTCGAGAGATCGGCGGCTTCTCGGTTCGAGACAGCGTGCAGTATATACGTCCGTGGTCGTTAGGACGGCCAATGAGTCAGGAGTCGGAGTACACGCAGGGGGACCTCCGCAACACGGGAATGCGACTGAAACACGACCGCGAGTGGGACTACGAACTCGAGCGGATCGTCGAGGCCGTCGAGGAGACGAACGCGACGAAAGTCGGATTGCAGTTTCCCGAGGGACTCAAGCGCCGCGGACCCTCCGTCGCCGACGATCTGCGTGAGCTCGTCGACGACGACGTGACGTTCATGCTCTCGGGTCAACCCTGCTACGGCGCGTGCGACCTCGACACCTACCTGATGAAACGCACCGACGTCTTCGTACACTTCGGCCACTCGCCGATGAAAGACACCGACAAGGTGATTTACGTCCCACTGTTTTCGAACGTCGACGTTCTCCCCATCATGGAGGAGGCCCTCGAGACGCTCGAGCCACCGGGCGAAACGGACGGCGTTGGCCTCGTCACGACCGCCCAGCACATGAACCGGTACGACGAGATGCGCACGTACCTGGAGGACGAGGGGTACGAGGTTCACAGCCGCCGCGGCGACGAACGACTCACTCACGAGGGACAGGTTCTCGGCTGTAACTACGCGAGCGCGGACGTGCCCGCCGACCAGGTGCTCTACGTCGGCGGCGGGAAGTTCCACCCGCTCGGCCTGGCGATGGAACACCCCGACAAACACGTCGTCATCGCCGATCCGGTCAACAACGTCGTCACCGTCGCCGACACCGAAAAGTTCCTGAAACAGCGCTACGGCGCCGTCCACCGCGCGATGGACGCCGAGAAGTGGGGCGTCATCTTCTGCACCAAGATCGGTCAGGGTCGGTGGGAGCAGGCCCAGGAAATTCTCGCGGACAACGACGACGCCTACCTCATCACGATGGACGAAGTGACGCCCGATCGATTGCGCAACTTCGACATGGACGCGTTCGTCAACACGGGCTGTCCCCGGATCACGACCGACGACGGCCCGCGGTTCCACAAGCCGATGCTCACGCCCGGCGAGTACGAAATCGCCGTCGGCAACGAACCGCTCGAGAACCTCTCGTTCGACACCTTCCACGGGACCTGGTGACGTCTCGGGCCGATCGGCGTGGACTCACCGCCTTCAGCGGCGACTCGTTCCCTGCACCGGTGAATCGATCACGTTCCCTCTGAAACGGTGAACCGATCACATGTTTCATCGCGCACACGCGCAAGCAACGACGTATTGGCCGCTGGACCGGTACCGACGGACACCGAGTAACGGCTGATACTCCTCGAGTAATAGATGCTAAAGATTGGATAACTATAATCTAACCGCGCCAGTAACCTTCCAGTACAATCCATCAGGACCCACATTCACGTTTTATGTAATATTGTCTGTTTCCAAATACGTTTGGAGTAGCCCTTTTGCCCAGTAAGGACCGACTAGCGATCGATGACGAACACAGATATCGACTCCGTCCCGTCGCATCCGCTGGAGGTCACCGGCAGTTCCGGCTCGCTCGGTTCGGTTCTCTCGTGTCCTCGCCGTCGAGCGCTGCTCCGAATCGTGGGCGAGCACTCCCCCGCCGGGATCGAACTCGACGAATTGGCCCACAAGCTTCGCCGCACACGCGAAGAGTCGACGGAGACGGATCCCGAAATGGACCGTCACGACACGCTCGTCGCGCTCCACCACCGCGACGTCCCGGCGCTCGCCGACGCTGGATTGCTCTCGCGGACCGACGACGACTCGATCGTTGCCGCCGACCACCGGCTGTTCGACGAGGGCAACGCGCTCCTCTCGGCTGATCTATCAGACGACGTCGAAGCGTTGCTGGACGCACTCGATCACCCCCGTCGACGCGCGGTCCTGTCGGTTCTCAATCGACGACACCGCCCCCTCTCGACGAGAGCGGTCGCTCGAGAGAGCGATTCGGACGTCCACCCGGCTCCGAGCGGTCGCGTCGACGACGTGCTGATCTCGCTCGTGCACGTGCACCTTCCTGCGCTGGTCGACGCCGGACTCCTCGCGTACGACCACGAATCGAGCCGGGTCGGCTACGAGGGCTACCCCGCACCCTGTGACGACTCGGACGACGAGTTCGAACTGGAACGGACGCCGGTCTGCGATGCGGCCGAGGTCGAACTCCTCACCCATCACTCCTGATGCTGCTGAAGTGAACCGCTCGCACATCGGCCGCACTCGAACGGCCGACACTCACACGAGTTGGCCGCGGGACCCACCCCGGCGTTCACCGACTGCCGTCCGGTACGTGAGCCCGTTCAGCTTCGTCCGGCGCGACACGCATCGGATTCCACGTCCGGTCAGCCGAGAGGACAACACTTACGCCCTCGGTCCGCACACCCACCAGTATGACACAAATCCGAAGCGATTGGGGAGACTGGCTCGTCCGCGACGTCGAAGCGGCGACGCCCGACGGCGTCGCGATCTGGTATCTCGGCTGCAACGGATTCGTGGTTAAAGGTCGAGACGGGACGACGGTGTTCATCGACCCGTACGTTGGCCTCGGCGATCCGCCGCGAACCGTTCGCATGATTCCGGTGCCGTTCGACCCCGAGGACGTCTCCGATGCGGACGCGATCCTCGCGACTCACGAACACACCGATCACGTCCACGGACCGAGTCAGGCGCCGATTCTCGAACGGACCGACGCAACGTTGTACGGACCCGACGAGAGCCTCGCGGTCGCGCGCGAAGACGAAGAATGGACCGACGCGTGGGACGTCGCGGACGAGCAGTTCATCGAGATCAACGAAGGCGACAGCCTCGAGATCGGCGAGTTCACCCTCCACGTCGAGGACGCGAACGATCCGGACGCGGCACATCCGGTGAGTTACGTGCTCGAACACGACGCCGGGACGTTCTTCCACGCCGGCGACTCGAAGCCGAGCGACGAGTTCGAACGGATCGGCCGGGAGTACGACATCGATCTCGGCGTGCTCGCGTTCGGGACGGTCGGGATGGTCCCGGACAGAGAGACGCGCGAACCGAAGCGAACCCGCTGGTACAACGACGAGAACCAGATCGTCGAGGCGGCGGCCGCACTCGAGGTCGATCGACTCCTCCCCAGTCACTGGGACATGTGGCGGGGACTCACGTCGGATCCCACGGTGCTCCATCACCACGCACGAAGCTTCGAGTACCCGCGCCGCCTCGAGATCGTCGAAATCGGCGATCGGGTCGACGTCGCGTAATTCGTTCCGTCGGGGCGTAATGATTCATATTTGATACTGTCCGTACCATTTATAGTAATGGTGAAGCAACGTTGTCGGCATGAGTACTACCGCCGACACGGACGACGTGATCGAGGTCAGCGACGACGGCTTGACCGTCCAGAAATCGTTCACGGCGGACGAGTTTCCGGTACCGGCGATCCGATTCGAGATCGAATCCGACCGCGACGAACAGGTTGAATTTCGACTCTCCGAGGACATTCCGGAGTCGTTCCCGATGGACAAAGTCGGATTCCACCCGGACTACCACAGCGACGACTGGACGGCGTTTCAGGACAACCACGTCGAGTTCACCGGAACGCTCGATCCCGGCGATCGACTCGTTACCGTGTACGGAATCCGCATCGACGATCAAGAGGCCGCGACGAAGTTTCTCACCGAACCGGCGATCGTCGAGGTGAGTTCCGAGGACGATGCCGGTTCGGATCGAAAAGAGGTCGAAGACGGCGTCATCGACAGCATCGTCTCCGAGGATCGCAACCAGCCGGTCAAAGACATGCTCAGCGGCGATTCGGAATCCGTTCCCGGCCTCGAGGGCGAGGGCAACGAGGCCGAAGCCGACGGCGACTCGATCGACGAAGGCGCTGAGGATCTCGACCTCGATCTTGGCGACGTCGACACCGAGCCGGTCGACGTGACCGACGAGGACGACGCGGACGACGACGCCCCGGACATCGACCTGGATTTCGGCGAGGAAGAGATTCCGGAGCCGGAGTTGGACGACGAATCCGAAGACGAGCCGGAGATCTCCCTCGACCTGGACGTCGACGAAGACGAGGCGAGCGAGACCGACGAGGCGGAGCCCGCTATTGACCTCGATCTCGACGAGAGCGCCGACCAAGACGCCGAATCGGAGGAAAAGAGCGGCGACGTCGACGACGACGCCGCACAGACCGACGAAGGCGACGTCCAGACCGACGAGAGCGGTGCCGAATCGGACGAGCGGGCCGTCGCGTTCGACGAGGACGAGGAAGAAGCTGACGACGTGGACGACACCCTCGAGAACGAAGCCGAAGTCGTCGAAACCGAGAGCGAAGCGACCGAAGACGCCGTCGACGCGGACGCCGAGCCGGAAGCGGTCGGCGTCGACCCCGACGAATCCGACGCGCCGGTTTCGGACCCGGTCTCGACCGAGACGCTCGGTGCGCGACTCGCGTCGGAGATTCGCACCGGCGAAATCGACGACGACGACCTCGAGACGCTGCGATCGGAACTCGAGATCGGTCCGTCGAATCTCGATCAAGTGAAGCTCAACCACCTCCAGTCCCGCGTGGAGGAAGTCGCCGCCTACACCAGTTCGCTCGAGGAGTTCATCGGCGAACACGGAACCGGCAAACAGGTCATCGAAACGCTGAAACGAGACGTCGCGGAGTTCGACGACGAACTCGGGACGATGGCGGAACGACTCGACGAGTTCGAGTCAGACGTCGATACGCTGACCGAGTGGACGACGGATCTCGAAAACGACGTCTCCGACCTAACGGACCTCGCCGAGGACGTAGACGAACTGACCGACCGAACCGATTCGATCGAAGCCGGACTCGAGGAAGTTGACGGCGACGTCTCCACGGTCGAAAGCGACGTGGACGCCCTCGAGGGCGGTCTCGAGTCCGTCGAAGAGTCCGTCGGCGGTCTCGAGGACGATCTCGGATCGGTCGAAGGCGACGTCTCCGCAGTCGAAGACGACGTATCGAACGTCGAGCGGGATCTCGGCGAACTCTCCGAATCGGTCGAGACGCTCGACGACGACGTCGACGATCTCGAAGACGACCTCTCGAGCGTCGAGTCTGAGGTCGACGAAATCGGCGGCGACCTGTCGACACTCGAGAGCGACCTCGACGACGTCCGCGAAGAGGTAACGGACATTCAGGACTGGCGCGAGCAGCTCGGGTCGATGTTCTCCGATAGCTGATCGTCACCGAGGAAAACGCAACTCGTTTATCCGTCCCCGGTCGAGCGTACAGCGATGGGCGAGACGATACCGATCGCCGTTCCTCGAAAGGGTCGCCCGCTCGAGTCCGTACTCGATCGACTCGCACGCCGAGTCGGTATCTCGGAACTCGCGGACGACATTACGTCGACGCTGCGTCACGAAAAGGCGCTCACGAAAGGCACTCTGGAGTCGACCGAGGGAAACGTCTACCATCGTCTCGCAGACTACAGCACCGTTTCCGACGCGACCGAACCCGAGTTCACGCTGGTTCGCGACGACCGGAAGGGCAAACCGCGCCGGATCGTCTTCGACAGCGTCACGATACCGCTCGAGGGCGTCGACGGCGTTCCCGACGGAACGCGGATTCAGCTCGTCGGTCGCGAGGAACCCTTCCGGGCGCTTCGGACCCACGAGTTCGCGCTCGGGTTCGACAGCGCGGATCTGGTCCTCGAGGAGGTCGTCGAACTCCGCCCGGAGCCGCTGGATCGCATCGAGGACGTCAACGCGCGGATCGATCCGGCGGACACCGACGTCCGGGTCGTAACCGGCCTCGGTGATACCGTCTACCACACGCTGATGGCGACCCCCGAGGTCGCGCCGTCTGCGGCCTCGATCGATCGGGAGTTTCTCGAGGGCTACGAGGGACCGCTGTGTATCGAACCACGCTACGAGCGGCTGGTGCGCGCCGTGCTGGGAACGCGGACCCTCGACGGAGTCGAGTTCGCCTACCCCGACGACGGCCGCGAGGAAGAGGCGGCGATCGCCGACGCGGGACTTGGCGTCTACCTGACGGTGACCGGATCGACCGCACGCGAACACGGCCTCCTGCTGGGCGAACAGCTCTTTCCCAGCGAGACCGTGTTGCTCGAGACGAGTCCGGAGCTCACCGACGCGATCCGCGCCGTTCGGTCCCTGCTGAACGGTCCCGACCTCGAGACGGAACTCGCCGTCAGTTCTTGATACGGATTGCTGTACCGATTTACCGGCGCACCCGCCGTCCGGGTCGCAGGTGCGCCGGTACTGACTTACAGTAAACCGTATGAGTCCGCAAAAGTCGTTCCTGACGGGCGTTCGAGAGGAGCGCTTCCCACCCCGAGTGGCCGTTCAGCGGTGGGATCTTCCAACCGATCGGATCCGGACAGTCCGTATAGCCACATACGATTTATTCGTCTCGTCTACACCTGCTAACGCAAGATGGGTTCGATTACCGATACTGGCTACGAACCGTCACGCCGTCACAGAGTAGATGTGCTCGAGGTACGTCTCCCGGACGCGGTCGCCCCAGTCGTGCGTGTACGTGTCGATCACGTCGCTCGCGACGTCGCCCCGGAGGTACTGGACGATTCCGCGGTCGCCGGTCCGATCCCGCAGGTGCGTCGTGAAGAAGTGTCGAAAGTAGTGGGGCGTGACGTTTTCGGTCGTTCCGCCACCGGTTCGATACCAGCCGCGCTCTCGAGCGTGCTTTTCGACGACGTACCTGACGTCCGACGGGGCCAGCCGTCGCCCCCAGTCCTGTCCGGTGTCCAGAAAGAGCGGATCCGCAGGCGAGATCGGATCGGGACGGATCGCGAGCCACTCGGATAGCGCCGTCCGGAGCTCCTCGTCGACGGGGACGACCGTATTTCGCTTTCGCTTGTTCGAGGCGGTTCGTTCTTCGCCGTTGACCCGCGTCCCCCGAGCAGGCTCCGCGGAGACGAACAGCGACGACGGCCGTCGATCCAGTTCGACCCGTGGCGTCCACTCGAGATCCAGTCCGTCGCCTGCGACGCGCAGGTCGCGCAGGTCCAGGTTACAGAGCTCGCCGACGCGCATCCCCGTCTTCAACAGCGTGACGACGAGCCCGCGCTCGAGCGGGTGGCCGATCGAATCGACGAACGACCGCATCTCGGCGATCGAAACGTCCCGCCGGGTCGGATTCGAGTCGATCGACTCCGACAGTTCCTCCATTACGAGCGCCATCGGATTCTCGTCGAACGTCCCGATTCGGTTCATGTAGTCGTAGAATCGGTTGAGATACGACGCGTACGTCGCGATCGTACTCGACTCGTATCCGCCACGCAGCGAGTGTATCCAGGCCATACACTCACGTCTGGTGGCCTCGCCCATCGCCTCGACGCCGAACTCCTCGCGAACGAACCGTTCGAACTCCCGGAGCACCCGACGGTACGCCTCGAGCGTCCGATCGCTCTTGCCGTGATAGCGCTGATCGTCGAGGAAGTACCCGATCGGATCCTCGAGCGCTTCCGGCGTCGATTCAGTCGCCATCGTCACCACTTGCTGTTTCGGCGTCGTCCACGACCACGTATCCTCCGTGGCGGCCGCTGTATCGAATTCGATCCGTCGCCTGGAGTTCCTCGAGGGTCTCGTCGAGTCGCGACTCGATGTCGTCGCTGACCGCGTCGAGCAGTTCGTCCCAGGAGTACGTGTCATCGGACAGTAACTCGAGGACACGCGTTTCGAGGGCGTTACCCCCAGGGGTAGCGTCCGGAGAGTCGGGTTCCTCGCGGTCGGGATCGAACCCCTTTCGTCCGGCCTGTACCATCGTCCGGACGAACTCGCTCTGACTCATCTCGAGTTCCTTCGCGTGTGCTTGCCACTCGTCTTTCTGGTAGGCGGGCACGTAGGTTTTGACGGATTTTCGAGACGTATCCGCACCGGGTTTCATATCACACCCATCAAACTCGGAGACCTTTAACCTACCCCATCAGTGAGTCTAAGTGACCTTATCAAAACTTTTAGGCCTGATATAGCAGGAAAACTGGTCCTAAATATTGATATTATAGATATAAACGTGCTACAAGTTGAGATACTACTCTACAGGCGTATGGTCACACGATTCAATATATAGTTGGTCGACTCAGGTCCGGGCCGGCAACGCTCGAGGACGTGTCAGTCGTTCGAATCGGGTGGATGACCGCCCGTTCCGTCTCCGCAATCGCTTCGGGTTGCTACCCACAGCCCAGCCCACGGCCGTTCGACCCCCGCCGACGTCATAGCGAATCGGGCTCGATCGCGCGGCAAGTTTCGACGCGTCGTCGCGTCTGTCGACTGCACGAATTGCAACGGCGGATCGACAGATCGGAGCGACGCGGACAGCGACCGCACGCGCTCTCGCACCGCACACCGCCGATCGGACGAATCGGCTCGAAATCGCACCGATCGACTCGACTGTCACGCGGTCGCCAGCCGTCTCGAACTCGAGTAGTCCTCGAGGACTCAGCGTGTGAACTGCGTGCCTGACGTCGATCCGGCCGCCTAAACCGTGGGCCGAACAGTTCGTGGACCGAACCGAAATACGCAGTATAAACCACAGATTGCTATATTCAACGGTCGTGGTCGAATCGGACCAAACTTACCCCAGAACACCTCGAGATCGCAAGAACGAAACCTGGCGATACATCCGACAGCCCAGACAGAATCCGGTCGTCGCCGCGAGTGCCGCGAGTACTCCGACGAGCGCGGCGATCGCGTATCCGACGGACGTCACTCCGGCGAGTAACAGCAGCGACGAGGCGACGGCACCCACGGCCCCGAGCAACTTCGCAAAGCGGTGCGGAGCAGCGGGCTCCGTCTCGTTCGGTCGGCCGACGATCCGTCTCAGTACCGATCGCCAGAGCAGTTGGTACGGATCGAGTCGCGACCGCGAGAGGACCGCGACACCGAGGATGACCGCGACCGCGTATATGAGCAGCGGCTCTCGTAACGCCGCGCCGGCCAGCAAGAGCGCGCCGGTGATCGACTGGCCGAATCGCGGCGCTCGGGGATCGACGGCGGAGTCGCTCGAGGAACGGTTAGCGCTCGGCGGCTGTCGATCGCGGTCGGTCGACACGGCCGGATCTAACGCTCGGAGTCAGTTGAGTCCACCGCTGGTTAGAATCGGTGACGGTACCGAAAGCCGATGAAAGAGACGAGATGTTGGTTATGCGGTCAGTGCGTCGTCGTCCGGACGTCTTCGACTCGATACAGATCCTCCTGTAACCCGTCGCCGGTGCAGTCGTCGCTCGGACACTCGTAGTGCCACCCGTCCTGGGTCGCGTCACGCTCGCGGAATCGGTCTCCACAGACCTGGCAGAATAACTGTCCTTTCGTGCACGTATCCCGGTGAAGTTCCAGCGCTAGCTCGGTCTGGAACGACTGGTTGCAGTTGCGACAAGTGTGCATATTTCGTCAGACGCGAGCGTTCCCCAAAACTGCTTGGGTTCTTTTATTACGCCCAATTCGACCGTGATTCGGCCTCAATACGCCGATTTGTATCGAACCGACAGGGAAAAAAGACCGATCAATCGAACCGTATACTCGGAATCGAGTACACTGTTTTCCGTCAGATCAGGTATCCTGTCCGAGTATTCCTCGTTCAGTCATCTTCGCGGGATCGAGCACCTCGTCGGCTTCGTCCTCGTCGAGATATCCTTTCTCGAGGGCGACCTCACGGATCGTCTTTCCCTCCTCTGTGGCGATTTTCGCCACTTCGCTCGCTTTGTCGTAGCCGATGTGAACGTTGAGCGGGGTCGCAAGCGCCATCGACTGTTCGACCGCGTCCGCACAGTGTTCACGGTTAGCCTCGAGCGGTCGAACGAACCGATCAGCGAAGACGGTACTCGCGTTCGCGACGATTTCGGCCGACTGCAGGAAGTTGTGCGCGAGCAGCGGTTTGTAGAGGTTCAGGTCGATCTGTCCCTCGGCGGCGCCGGCGGAGACGGCGGCGTCGTTGCCGACGACCTGCTTGTGGACCTGGTTGACGGCCTCCGCGACGACCGGGTTGATCTTGCCGGGCATGATCGACGAACCGGGCTGGTTCTGGGGCTGTTCGATCTCACCGAGCCCGTTTCGCGGACCCGACGCGAGCAGTCGGAGGTCGCTTGCGATCTTGTTGAGCGAGCCGGCGACGACCCGAAGCGCGCCGTGGGCTTCCGACATCGCGTCGTGGGCGGCCTGGGCCTCGAAGTGGTCGTCGGCCTCGCGGAACTGGACGCCAGTCTCTTTGGTGATGTACTCGGCGGCCCGTCCCGGGAACTCGGGGTGGGTGTTCAGTCCGGTTCCGGTCGCGGTCCCGCCGAGTGCGAGTTCGGCGAGGTGTTCCCGGACGTTGTCGACCCGCCCGAGCCCCTTCTCGATCTGGGTTCGGTAGCCGCCGAACTCCTGGCCGAGCGTCACCGGCGTCGCGTCCTGGAGGTGTGTGCGTCCGGTCTTGACGACGTCGTCGAACTCCGCTTCCTTCTCCTCGAGCGTTTCGCGAAGGGTGTCGAGGGCGGGAATGACGTCCTTCTCGACGGCTTCGAGCGAAGCGACGTGCATCGCCGTCGGGATGACGTCGTTGCTCGACTGGCCGTAGTTGACGTGGTCGTTGGGATGGACGACGCGGTCGCCGACCTCCGCTCCCGTAATCTCGGCGGCGCGGTTGGCGATGACCTCGTTCGCGTTCATGTTCGAAGACGTTCCGGAGCCGGTCTGGAAGACGTCGACCGGGAACTGGGCGTCGTGCTCGCCTGCGATGACCTCGTCGGCGGCCTCGATGATCGCCTCCGCGACCTCCTCGTCGATCAACTCGAGATCACGGTTGGCCTGCGCGGCGGCCTTCTTGACGACGCCCAGCGCGCGGACGAACCGCCGGCCGAACGTCACGCCGGAGATGGGGAAGTTCTCGATGGCGCGCTGGGTCTGGGCCCCCCAGTAGGCGTCCGCCGGAACTCGCATCTCCCCGAGACTGTCCTCCTCGATTCGGTGCTCGTCTTCTGCTCCCATATCCGGGCTCTCACGTCGGGCGGGGTAAAATCCACCGAATCGAACGAGCGCACGGTGAACGCCGGGAAATCGTCCGGGTGGCGTCAGGTGAAATCGACCGAGAATCCGGGGTCGTCCGACCGAGCCCGTTCGCGAAGGGCCGACTGGAGTCGTTTTCGGCCGGTCTCGTGGACGTCGCGTGCGTCCTCGAGGTCGACGTCGTAAATCGTCGGCGTCGCCTGGGAGAACGTTCGGGAGCTCGCAGTGTCGACCAGCAGCGACGCGAGCCCGAGGCGGCGCTGAAAGATCGAACGGCGCGTTGAGACGGTCTGGATCCGGTAGTAGGGAACAACCGTCGTTCGTCGTCGCCAGAAGCCGCGTCTGATCACGAGGTGATCCTCGCCGACGAAGTAACCGAGATTGACGTAGCGCAGGTGGGCCGCCGGCGGAACGGCGGTGAAAACCGCGACGGCCAGGTACCACCGCTCGAGGACGGTGACGCGCGTCACGGCGAACGCAACGGCGACGATCGCGAGAGCGATCAGGGAGTACCGAACCAGGTACCGACGCCGCGCGATCGTCGGCGGTCGGTGGAACCTGGGACGTTCGACGTCGGTCAGGTTCTCCGTGAAGGTGTAGACGCGCCGGCGTTTGGCGAGCGGAACGGCCGACTGGCTTCCGGCGCTACTGTCCGGACCGTACCCGGCCGTCTCGACCCACAGGCCGGCGTAGCCGATGAGCCGCTGTGCCGGATTGTCGGTGACGGTCACCGATTGAACTTTTTCGGCGGGAATCGATCCGCTGTATCGCTGGAGCAACCCGCGCTCGTAGACGAAGTCCTCGTCGGCACGGCTAAGCCGGAATCCGAAGTACGTCGCGAACGTATACGCGACGCTCAGCAGGTAGGTGATGACGAGGCCGTTGACGAACGACACCAGGGTCAAGACGCCGTAACTTCCAGTCGTTCCGGTTTCGAGGTCCTCCGGACCGCCGACGGGCTGTGCGATCGCGACGAAGTACTCGAGGATCGTATCGGTCGCGAGAAAGAACAGGAACAACACCGCGGCGACCGCCGCGGGTCGAAACGAGGTGAACGCATAGAGCAACAGCTCCCGCGATCTGAGGTCGAACAGGCGTTGCTCGCGGCGGCGGTCGACCTCGTATCCGGACGCTTCACTCGACTCCGCCGGTCCGATCTCGTCGGCCACTTCACGCCCCCGATCGGCGCCTCGAGGCGACGTCGGCTTGTCGGGACGCGGTTCCACCGGCTCCTCGTCGGTCGTCGTCGATTCGTCGGCCGCACTCGGTCTGGGCTCGCGCTGTCGGCCTTTCACCTCGGCAGTTCGCTTGCGAATCTGGCGCTGGAGGCGGTTCGCCTCCCCCTCGCTGACGAATCGCAGCGCTGCTTCGGTGCTTCCGCCGCCGGCGGTTTCGATCGAGACGACGGCGAGGCCGAGCAGGCGCTGGACGACCCCGCGAGCGATGTCGACGTTCTGAATGCGCCCGTACGGGATCTCGCGCGATCGTCGGGAAAACACGCCCGACTGAACGTCGAACGTGTCCGACGTCATTCCGTACTCGAACCGATAGTAGTACGCGAGCGCGTACGCGACGCCGAGGACGAGGCCGGCCGGAGCCAGCACAAACGCCCAGGTGGTGGTGACGACGTCGGTGACGCTCGAGAGGAAGATCACCAGGAAAAACGGGAGGGTAAAGCCGGTGATCGCCTGCTGAATCGCCATCGTCACCGCGCTGAATGGGTGGAGACGGTTCATGTTAGACGGCGTCGTCCGCCTCGCTCTCGACGGCGAGGTCCCGAAGCGTGTCCTGTAACTCGCGGGCGCGATCCGGCGTCAGACCAGGGATCCGAACGTCGGCGTTTCGAGAGCCGGCCGTGTAGACGACGACGCTCGAGAGCCCGAGCGCACGTTCGATCGGTCCGAACTGCGTGTCGACGTGCTGGACGCGAACGAACGGAACGGCCGTCTCGACGAAGGTGACGACGCCGCGTTCGAGATACAGCGCGTCGGACTGTAGCTCGAACCTCCAGATCTGGTAGAGACGAAGCGCGTAGACGGTCCCGAGTACGAAACCGACCACGACGATCCCCCCCTGCAGAGCCGTTGGCACGTCGACGAACAACCGATCGGCGACGAGCGCAATCGTACCCAGCACGATCGCCGTGATCGCCCACTGACCGATCCAGAGCACTCTGATTCGAGGGTGAAGCGATTCCATACCAGTATCGTATCAGCAGTGAAGGATAAACCTGCGGTTCCGATCATCGTGTGATAGGGGCCGCTGAAACTGTGTGGCGCTGTAACCGTGAACGCTGTGCGGTCGTACCGATACCGACGGACGGCGGCACGAACGAGGACGACGGGCTAGCGGTGCGCCCTCGAGAGTCCGTCGGATCGGACCGATTCCCGAATCGGCCGCTAAGCGTCCTCGTACTCCGCCGGCGTGTACGTCGACAGCTCGAGGGCGTGGATGTCGGTCGTCATGTGCTCGTCGAGGGCGTCGTACACCAGCTGGTGTTGCTGGACCAGCGAGAGCCCGTCGAACGACGGGGAGACGACCGTCGCCGCCAGGTGATCGTCGTCGTGTTCGTCGCGCGCGTGCGTGACGGTCGCCTCGGCGTCCTCGAGCTTCGATTCGATGAGTTCCTCGACGTCCTCGGGTTTCATACTCGCGAGATGGGGCGCTCGCGGCAAAAACGCCGCGGTCCTCGCGCAACGTTCGATCGACCGGGGAGGCGGGACGAACGGGCGTCGCGCTTATGCTCTCTCGGTTCGCGTTCGTGAACATGTCACTGGCAGGTGAAACGCGCCGCGCCGTCGAGGAACATCCGTTTCTCGTGACGGCGCTGCGTGCGGACGTCGTCAACTACACGGCCGCGGCCCGATTTCTCGAGGTGGACGGGGAGACGGACGCGATCGCGACGGCGCTTCGACGCTACGCGGCCGAGCTACCGGCGTACGAGACGGAGTCGCTCGACGTCCGGGTACGCATGGAAAGCGGGATCGGCCCCGTCGATCCGAACGACGGATCGGCGTTCGTCACGGTCGCCGGCACCGGGCTGGGTCCCGGGGGCGGAGAGCAAACCGCGATCGTCGCGACCGGAGACGTCGACGCGGGGGCGCTCACCGCGGTGCTGGCGCGACTCGCTCTCGAGGGGATCGATCCCGATGCGGCCGCAGTTGGCGACGACAGTCTCGTGGTCGTCGTCGATCGTCTCGAGGGGGCGAACGCGCTGCGTGCGGTCGAGAGCGCCCTCGAGCGAGTGTCGATCGTCGACACCACGTCGGTGTGACGGGTTCTCGCCCGCATCCGTCCGCGTTCATCACACGGTTTAACTTTCGTCCCCGGTAACTCAGGATAATGACCCTGTACGTGACGAACACGTTGACGGGCGAGACGGAGCCGTTCGAGCCGCAGGACCCCGAAAGCGTTCTCCTCTACTACTGCGGCCTGACGGTGTCGGATCCGCCCCACCTGGGCCATGCCCGATCGTGGGTCCACGTCGACGTCATGCATCGCTGGCTCGAGCACCTCGGCTACGAGGTTCGTCACGTCGAGAACTTCACCGACGTGAACGAGAAGATCGTCGCCCGCGTTGGCGAAGACGACCTCGGCAGCGACGAGGCGTCGGTCGCCGAGAGCTACATCGAGCGAACGCTCGCGGACATGCGTTCGCTCAACCTCCTCCGGGCGGAGGTGTACCCACGCGTCTCCGAGCACGTTCCGGAGATCGTCGACCTCGTCGAGACGCTGGTCGAGAAAGGCTACGCCTACGAATCCAACGGATCGGTCTACTTCGACGTGACGAGCTTCGAGGAGTACGGCAAGCTCTCGAACCAGGAACTCGAGGAGATCGAGTCACAGGGCGACCCGGACGAGCGGAGCGAAAAGCGAAATCCGGCCGACTTCGCGCTGTGGAAAGCCGGTCCCGTCGACGAGAGCGCGGTTCACGAGCACCGACACGAGGGCGTCGATCACGGCGACGACCCGCCCGCCGGCCAGACCTGGGAATCGCCGTGGGGGGAGGGTCGTCCGGGCTGGCACATCGAGTGTTCGGCGATGAGCATGACCCACCTGGGTGAGACGATCGACGTCCACGTCGGCGGCCGCGACCTCGTCTTTCCCCACCACGAAAACGAGATCGCCCAGTCCGAAGCCGCGACCGGACGCGAGTTCGCGAGGTACTGGCTCCACTGCGAGCTGTTCCAGATGGACGACGAGAAGATGTCCTCGAGTCTGGGGAACTTCGTCACCGTCGAGGAAGCCGTCGAACGGTACGGGACGAACGCGCTCCGGACGTTCCTGACGGCGGGTTCGTACAACAGCACGCAGCTGTACTCCGACGAGACGATCGCGGAGGCCGAAGAGCGCTGGGATCGACTCGAGCGAGCCCACGAGTCGGCGGTCGAGGCGCTCGACTCGCCGGCCGCGCGAACCAAGGTCGAAGACGACGAGCTTCGATCCGCGGTCGCGACGGCGCGCGAGGAGTTCACGGCAGCAATGAACGACGACTTCAACACGCGCGAAGCGCAATCGGCGCTGCTGTCGATCGCGACCGCGGTGAATAAACACCTCGAGAGCGGCCGATCGGCCGACGCCGATTCGACGGACGAATTCGACTACCGCGGGCTCAACCGGGCGGTCGAGGCTCTCGAGGAACTCGGTGGCGTGCTAGGACTCTCGTTCGTCGGCGAGACCGATGGAACGGCGGGTCTCGCGGGCGACGTCGTCGAGCTCGTCCTCGACGTGCGCGAGCGCGAACGGGCCGACGGGAACTACGACCGCGCCGACGAGTTGCGCGACGAACTCGAGGCGCTCGGCGTCGAGATCCAGGACACGGACGAGGGACCGACGTACCGGCTTCCGTCGGGCGAGTAAGCACCGGCGTGTCTGCAGCGATCGTGCACTCGAGCGGTGGCGGCCGGTCGACCGGACCGTTCTGCGGACGCGACAGTTCAAGTAGCTCGAATTCTTACGACCGTCAATGGGTTCGTCGGGAGCAATCGCGATCGCCGGGTTCGACGCCCTCCCCGCCCACGTCGCCATCCTCGACCGATCCGGGACGATCGTCCACACGAACCGATCGTGGGAGGAGTTCGGGGACGATCAGGGTCTCGCTGAGGGTGCGGGAAACGTGGGCGCCAACTATCTCGACGTTTGCGACGGGAGCGACGGCGACGACGCCGCCAACGCAGCCAGCGGGATCCGAGACGTCGCCGCCGGCGACCGGGAGACCTACTCCTTCGAATACCCCTGTCACACCCCCGAGCGCGACCGGTGGTTCAGCATGAACGCGACGGCGTACGATCACGACCGGGAACGGTACGTGCTCGTGATGCACGTCGACATCACCGACCGGCGTCGACTCGAGCAGCGCGCCCGCGAACAGGCCGAGCGGATGGAAGCGTTCGCGACGCTGCTGTCACACGACCTGCGCAATCCGCTCTCGGTCGCGCTGGCCGAGGCGCAATCCCTCGAGCGGAGCGACCTCTCCGACGCGGTCAACGATCGGAGTGAGTCGATCGTCTCCTCGCTCCAGCGCATGGAGACGATGCTCGAGGAGGCGCTCGTCCTCGTCGGAACTGACGACGTCGAACGGACGGAACCGGTCCTGCTGGCGGACGCCGTCGACGAGGCGTGGTCACACGTCAGGACCGAGTCGGCGTCGGTCTCGGCGACCGAACGAGTCGGCGTCCGCGCCGATCCGTCGCTTCTGAGTCACCTCTTCGAAAACCTGTTTCGAAACAGCGTCGAACACGGCGGTTCGACTCCCAGCGTGGACGTCGGTCCGCTCGAGACGGCCGGCGACGCGACGGCCGAATCCGCTCGCGACTCGGCCACAGCTGTCTCGGAAATCGGTTTCGAGGGCGAGTTCGACGGGTTCTACGTCGAAGACGACGGCCCCGGTTTCGACGCGGCCGATCGCGACAGACTCTTCGAGTCGGGGTACACCACGGAATCGGACGGGTCGGGATTCGGACTCGCCATCGTACGGCGGGTCGTCGACGCCCACGACTGGTCCATCGACGCGACGACGACCGACGACGGAGCCCGGTTCGAGATCAGGGACGTCGACGTCTTCGCAGTCTGAACGTGACGCCGGTCCGGCGTGTTCGGCTCTCGAGCGTTCGCGATCTCGAAGCGAACGAAACGAGGGTCCGACTCGATGCGCCGTCCTCGAGACCGTAGACGGCTCGGCGACCATCCTCGTCGCGACGACGGTTGGCTGAACGATATAGTTGCTGAATTATCATAACGTGCGACGTCTCGACCCCGTATCCGGATTATTGGATACAATATTTTGACAAGTAATTCTCGAAACGCTGGATTTCGTGTTCGGTTTATTTTTAGTCGACGGTGAACGTCCGCCATGGCTACCGATCCGACGACCGCACCCGTAGCGAGCATGTCGACTCGTGCGATCGACTCGTTTCTCGAAGAGAGGGGGTTCGGAACGATCGCGTTCGGGAGCGAGGAGGGCGGGTACGCGGTTCCGATGTCGTTCGGGTACGATCGATCGAATCAGCGCTGTCTCTTCCAGTTCATCAGTCACGACGACAGCAGAAAGCAGGCGTATCTCGAGCGGTCGAACCGGGTCTCGCTGTCGGTTTACGAGTGGAACGGAATCGACGACTGGCGCTCGGTGGTTCTGCACGGTTCGCTGTCCGAACTCCCCGAAGACGAACACCACGCGGCGGCCGTAACGTTCGCCGCAAACGCGACGCCCATCTCCCTGGGAATCTTTCCCGGGCCGGCGAACGAACTCTCGTTCAGCTGGCACGAGCTACGAATCAGCGAGAAGACCGGCCGCCGCGCGAATCCGGTCGCGAACACGCTCGAGGAGTCGCCGGAGTGAGAGTGGCCGCTCACAACACGTGTAAACGGGACGGGCGAATTCGCTCTTGCGTTCGCGAACAGGGTGTCCGAACAGTTCTACGACGCCCGCGGAGTAGCTACAATCCGATCGCGGTGGCGACCGAGACGCCGCTCGCGACCGCTCCGATCAGATAACCGCCGATCGCCCCGCCGTTGAGCAGCGGGAGGCCCGCGTGTGGCCGCCCCTTGAGGACCATGTACATGAGAACGAGTAGCCCCGCGTTCGTTCCCACGAGCGCCCCCAGCGCGGGAAGGTTGAGCAGGAGTCCGGGAACGTCGACCGCGCCGGCCTCGAGGAAGAACGCAGCGCTCACGACCAGAATGGTCGGGATGACGGCATCACCCAGTCCGATGAACAGCGCGTCGCGCTCGAGTCCTCCGTCAGCTCCCCCGGGTTCTCGCTCGGCGTCCGTCGGTTCGACTCGGTCGTCAGTCGTCGAATCCGTCTCGAGGCCGCCGTTCGTGGGTTCCTCGAGTGTGCTCGCGTCCGGGCGCGCCTCCGATTCGCCGGTGTCGGTCGAAACCTCGTCCGCAGATCCAGCACTGGCCTCGTCCGCACTGTCTTCCCCACCCACGTCGCTACGTCCGTCCGTCCCGTCGCTTTCGAGAACGTCGTCGGTGCTTCCCGACGCGAGGTAGGAGTACGACAGCGACGTCGGGACGATCAGGATGACGGGGATCTTGAGGTCCATCACGCCCTCCGCGAGATCGAGCATGTGTTCGGTGCCGTAGACGCTGATCGCGTCGTAGATCGCGAGCACCGACAGCAGGAGGATCGCTGGCAGCAGACCGAAGCTGATTCCGAACAGCGCGGCGGCACCGGCACCCATCAACACGCCCGCGGCGTCGATGACGTACCACTCCGGATACCACAGCAGGGCCGCGCCGACACCGAGCGCCGCGAGGACGGCGAGAACGTTGACCGGGCCAGCAGTGATCGCGGACGGGACGAACTCGGTGAACACGAACCACGCGAGCATCACGCTGACGCCGACGATGAGCGCGCGTATGAGCCACTGGAGGTCGTACTTGAACGCCGCGAGCATGAAGCCCGTCGCGACGAGGATGATACCGAAGTAGAGGACGCTGTTCGTCGGATCCTCCGGATTCTCGACGGCCTGGCGGTCGGAGTCGTGGAACGGCTCGATCAGCGCGAGCGCGCCGATCTGGACCGCGAGAAAGAGCCCAACCGTCACGGCGACGGCGACGAGAATCCGCGTCCGGTCGTTCATGGCCCGGGGTTTGCCCCCCGCTCCTATGGGTGTTTTCTTCTCGGTCGAAGCCCTCCGCTGTCGGGAACCGAGACGATCCGCCGGTCGCTATCTCGCGTACAGGGTCGAGCCGACCAGCGACGCCAGGTGAACGTCGTCGTCCGGCGTCACGGCCAGATAGGGGCGTTCGATCGGGCCGAACACGTCGACGACGCGTCCGACTTCCTCGAGCGAGTCGTCGAGGACGATCGTTCCGATCTCGTCCCGGTGGCGGTCGCCGTCGTCGGCATCGTCGTCAGGATCGTCCACCCGGAGGATCGCCAGGCCCTGGGCCGTGCGGACGACCGAGCCGATCCGACGCATCAGTCCCGCATCGCGACGACGTACGCCGCGACGGCTTGCACGAGGTCGTTCTTCGAGGAGTCGTCCGCACCGCGGACGACCACCCGACCGCGGTCGGCCCACGGCTCCCTCGAGTACGCCTTGTCCCGTTCGATCGTGGCGTCGTAACCGATCTGCTGGACCGCTTTGGCGATCTCGTCGACCGTCGGCTCCTCGACCGCGAGATCCTCCGATACGCGTCGTCCATCGGCCCGCGAGAGGTCGGCGTCGAGATAGGCGGGCCAGATGACGTTCTCGACCATGCGCTCACCTCGGCGGGCCGGCGAGTAAACCCTTTGCAAAACGAACTGTCGGTCAGGCGGATCGGTACCGGGCGAGGAGGGTGACCGATAGCACCGCGACGACGGCTGCGACCGCACCGAAGCCGGGGATCGAAAGCGTGTCGTCGTCCGCGGCTGCGGTTTCGTCGTCAGTATCGTCGGTCGCATCGCCGGCGTCGAGGATACCGCCCTCGCCGACGCCGTACTCCTCGTCGACCGACTCGAGGTCGGCCTCGATCTCCGCGTACGCGTCGGGGTGAACCGTCTCGACGAGGTGGGTAATCACGTGCACGATGCCGGGCGCGGGCTGGCTCATCGCGTTGTCGTCGACCGCGACGACGTTGTTCTCCTGGAACGCGGTCGTCGCTTCGGCGCTCTCCGCGATAGGTGGTTCGTCCGTCCAGTCGGGGTAGACGATCCACTCGGGATCTTCGTCGACGACGACCTCGGCGCTGATCTCCTGCCAGCCCTCGATGCCGGCGCGTTCGGCGACGTTCTCCAGTCCGGCGGTCGTCAACACCTCGTGCTGGAAGGTGTCGGTGCCCGGCGTCGTTCCCTCCTCGTCCATGGCGTAGTAAGCGAGGGGACGATCCTCGTCCTCGAGTGCGTCCTCGAGCAGGGCGAGACGGTCGTCCATCCACTCGACGGTCTCGACGGCACCCTCGCACTCGCCGGTCAGTTCGCCCGTCGTCTCGACGTTCGCCCGGACGTCGTCGATCGACGTCGCGGTGTCGAGGACGTAAACCGTTATTCCGGTGTCCTCGAGCTGATCGAGGAGGTCCTCGTCCGCGAGCGCGACGTTCGCCGCGAGCACCACGTCGGGCTCGAGCGCGACGATCTCCTCGGCGACCGGCGTCACGCCGTCGTCTTCGGTGATGTCGGTTCGGTCGCCGGCCTCGAGCGCGTCGGTGTACGGCCCGACCGGCATCCCGACGACGCGGTCCTCGGCGCCGATCTGGAACGCGAGCTGTGCGTCGCCCGGATAGAGCGTCACCACTTCCCCAGGCTCCTCCTCGAGCGCGATCGTCTCCCCGCGCGCGTCGGTTCGCTCGATCGGGTACTCGCAGTCGGCGTCGATCGGTTGCGTCGTGGCGGCGGACGCGCCGGGGCCGCTCGCTGCCGCGACGCCGCCCGCGAACGGAGCGACGACCGCGACGAGAAGTATCGCCGCTACCAGCGTCGGGCGTGGATCTCTCATCGCGGAATACGACCACGCACTTCAACAAATATTTGTCTACTGCAACCGAGATTGTGCGTATGATGCGGCCGGTCCGAACGCTGTCGTGGACCGCCGGCCTGCTGGTCGTCCTGATCGCGGTGACGATCGTCAGCGCCGCCCTCGGACCGGTCAGGATCGATCCCACGGTGGTCGCGAAGGCGACGTTGAACGCCGTGATCGTTCCGTCCGGAATTGTCACCGAAAGCGCGACGACGATTCCGGGACTCGGGTGGACCGTCCCGGTTCCCGCCCTCGAGTACGTCCCCGTATTCGGGTTCGACGTTCCCGACACTCACCAGACGATCGTGGCGGACATCCGGCTTCCGCGGATCGTGCTCGCGAGCGTCGTCGGATTCGCGCTCGCAGCCGCGGGAGCGGTGATGCAGGGTTTTTTCAGGAATCCGCTCGCTGATCCGTCGATCATCGGCGTCTCCTCCGGGGCGGCCGCGGGTGCGGTCGCGGCCATCGCGTTTCCGGCGCTCGTTCCGTTCGGAAGCCTCCACCTCTCGGCGTTCATCGGCGCGCTCGCCACCGCGTTTCTCGTCTACGCGATCGCGACGGAAGGGGGGAAAACGCCGGTCGCGACCCTGTTGCTCGCCGGCGTCGCGATACAGGCCTTCCTCGGCGCGATGATCTCGTACATGCTCGTCCACAGCGGTGACGACCTGCGCCAGGCGGTGATCTGGATGATGGGACACCTCCACAACAGCACCTGGAGCGATGTCGGCTTCGCGCTCCCGTTCGCGTTCGTCGGCGTGATCGTCCTCTGTGCGTACGCCCGCGAACTGAACGTCCTCCTGCTCGGCGAGGAGGACGCACACCACCTCGGCGTCGACGTCGAGCGCACCAAACTCCTCCTGCTGGCGCTGTCCAGTCTCGTCACCGCAGCGGGCGTCGCCGTCGCGGGCGTCATCGGCTTCGTCGGGCTGGTCGTCCCCCACATCATGCGGCTGATCGTCGGCCCCGATCATCGAATTCTGCTGCCGACGAGCGCGCTCGCTGGCGCGTCGTTTCTGGTCGCGACCGACACCATCGCGCGGGCGGGGCCAGCCGAGGTCCCGGTCGGAATCGTCACGGCCGCACTCGGCGCGCCGTTTTTCCTGTTTTTGCTCGTCCGAAGGGAGGTGCACTCGGTGTGACTGATACACCGCGACCCGACGCGAACGGAGGGGCGGGACCTGAACCGGCGACGGTCTCGGTCGAGGACGTCTCGCTCTCGTTCGGCGATCTCTCCGTCCTCGAGGCCGTCTCGCTTTCCGTCGAACCCGGCGAGTTCGTGGGCTTCGTCGGACCGAACGGGGCCGGCAAGACCTCACTCCTCCGGTCGATCAGCGGCGCGCTCGAGCCGTCGGCGGGAACCGTCGAGATCAGCGATACGAACGTCCACGACGTCTCTTCGCGGCGATCGAGCAGGCTCGTCGCGGTCGTCCCCCAGGACACGTCGCTGTCGTTTTCGTTTCCGGTCCGCGACGTCGTCGAGATGGGCCGGCACCCTCACCGATCGCGGTTTTCCCCGCCGAGCGACGACGATCGGGCCGCCGTCGAGCGCGCCCTCGAGCGGACCAGAACGGCGGAACTCGCCGACCGACCGATCGACGAGGTCAGCGGCGGCCAACGCCAGCGCGTCGTCCTCGCGCGAGCGATCGCTCAAGAGACGCCCGTTCTCTTGCTCGACGAGCCCACTGCGAGCCTCGACATCAACCACCAGATCGAGACGCTCGAAGTCGTGCGCGAACTCGTCGCGGACGGGCGAACGGTCGTCGCGGCGATCCACGACCTGGATCTGGCAGCCCGCTACTGCGACCGGCTGGTGCTGCTCGCAGACGGGACGGTTCACACCGTCGGCCCCCCGTCGGCGGTTCTCACGACCGAGACGCTGGCCGAGACGTTCGAGGCCAACGCCGCGGTGACGCCGAACCCCGTTACCGGGACGGCGACGGTGACCGCACTCCCGCACGGGACGTCGGACGGAGCCGAATCGGGCCGAGCAGAGCCAGGAGAGGCGACGGACGGCGGACGAACGCCCAGCGCACACGTCGTCGGCACCGGCTCGACCGCGGCCGGCGTCCTCACCCGCCTCGAGCGCGCTGGAGTCGACGTCTCGATCGGCCCGATTCCCGGTGGCGACGTCGCCGACGAGACCGCGCGACGACTCGAGGTCGATCGGATCGCGGTCGAGCCGTTCGCGAGACCGTCGGCGAGCGATCGGGCTGCCCTCGACGAGCGCGTCCGCGGCGCAGACGTAACCGTCGTCGCGGATCTCGCCGTCGGGGCGACCGAAGACGGGCGGCGGCTCCTCGAGTCGATCGAGACGGCCGAACGGCTCGTCTTCGTCGAGCGACGTCCGCCCGAGGAACGGATCGACGGAAACGACGTTAGACGACGGTACGAGGACTGTCGCGAGCGTGCGGTCGAGGCCACCCCGGAGAGCGTTCTCGAAGCGGTTCGTGCGACGCTTCGGCGGCGGTCCGAGACGTAGAGTTGCGAACCGGGCGGCGGACGGAGAGAGCGACGGGACGATATCCAGCCGAGACGTCGCTCGAGGCGAGGATCGAAACTCCGCCGGGAGGACCGGAACGCTATCGGAAGGACCGATCGGCTCGGATCGCCGTCGGGCTGGGAAGCGACTGGAGGAAATCGCAACTGAACGGTTTTTTACCCCTCCGCCCCCGAGTGGCCGCCAATGACCGATACCGAGTACGACTACGACGAACTCGGACTCGTCGCCGGCCTCGAGATCCACCAGCAACTCGACACGGCGACGAAGCTGTTCTGTCAGTGTCCGACCGAGCTTCGCGACCCCGAGGCGGCGACCCGGACGTTCGCGCGCTACCTCCACCCGACCCGGAGCGAACTCGGCGAGATCGACCAGGCCGCTCTCGAAGAGAGCAGGGTCGAACGCGAGTTCGAGTACCTCGCCTACGATACGACCTGTCTCGTCGAAGAGGACGACGAGCCGCCACACGAACTCGACGCCGAAGCGCTCGAGACGACGCTCGAGGTCGCACAACTCATGGAGATGGAGCCGGTCGATCAGGCCCACGTCATGCGCAAGATCGTCGTCGACGGCTCGAACACGACCGGCTTTCAGCGCTCGACGCTGATCGCCACCGACGGTGAGATCGAAACGAGCGCCGGTCCGGTCGGCATCGAAGACCTCCTGCTCGAAGAAGAGAGCGCCCAGCGCGTCGAGGAGACCGACGACGGCGTCAGATACAGCCTCGACCGGCTCGGCATCCCGCTGGTCGAGATCGGCACCAGTCCGGACATCTCGACGCCCGAGCAGGCTCTCGAGGCGGCCGAGCGAATCGGGATGCTGTTGCGCTCGACCGGGAAAGTCAAACGCGGGCTGGGAACGATCCGCCAGGACGTCAACGTCTCGATCGCCGACGGCGCGCGCGTCGAGATCAAAGGGGTCCAGAGCCTCGACGACATCGACGACATCGTCCGAAACGAGGTCGCCCGGCAGGCCGAGCTCGTCGAGATCGCTGCCGCACTCGGCGTGCGCGAGGCGTCGGTCGGCGAGCCTCGAGACGCGACGGCGGTGTTCGAAACCACCGACAGCGGCGTCATCGCGGGTGCGGTGGACGCCGGCGGCAGCGTGATGGCCGTCCCGCTGTACGGCTTCGACGGAGTGGTCGGACGCGAAATCGCACCCGACCGCCGTCTCGGCACCGAGTTCTCCGATCACGCCAAGCGCCACGGCGCGGGCGGCATCTTCCACACGGACGAGTTACCGGCCTACGGCGTCACGGAAGGAGAGGTGAACGATCTTCGCGACGCCGTCGGTGCCGGTCCCGACGACGCCGTCGCCATCGTCGCCGCCGAGACCGACGTCGCGCACGCGGCCATCGATGCCGTCGCCGACCGCGCGCGGAGCGCACTCGAGGGCGTTCCGGAGGAGACGCGTGGCGCGAACGACGACGGAACGACGCGCTATCTACGTCCGCTCCCCGGTGCGGCACGCATGTACCCCGAGACGGACGTGCCGCCCGTCGAACCGGATCCGAGCGAGGTTCCCGAACCCGAGCTGTTGACCGAGAAAGTCGAGCGATACCAGGCCGAGTACGGCCTCGATGCGGGGCTCGCCGGGCAGGTGGCCTACGGCCAGTACATGCCCCTGTTCGAGGAGGTGGTCGCCGACGGCACCGATGCGACCCTCGCCGCGACGACGCTCGAGTCGACGGTGACGGAGCTACGACGGGACGACGTCCCGGTCGAGAACCTGACGGAGACGCACTTCGCGGAGACGTTCGCGATGGCCGAAGGCGGAGACCTGGCACGAGAGGGGATTCCGGATCTCCTGTCGGCGCTCGCCGAAACCCCCGAACGATCCGCGAGCGAGGCCGCCGACGAGGCGGGACTCGGCTCAGCCGGCGAGGACGAAGTCCGGGAAGCGATCGTCGAGGTCGTCGAACGAAACGAAAGCCAGGTCGAGGAGGACGGCATGAACGCGTTCTCCGCGCTGATGGGCGAGTGCATGGGGGCGCTTCGCGGAAAGGCCGACGGCGACCTCGTGAGTCAGTTGCTCCGCGAGGAGATCCAGAAACGGGCCTGAGTCCGGGTACGCGAGATCGAGCGAAGAACGCCCGAAATCGGCGGACGACGAACGGATCGAAGTCGAGTGGAGTAGTCGCGGGCGCGAGAACGTGTCGCCGAACGACTCCATCTGTCCCGGCGTCGAAAATACTTATTGTGACGTGCGTTGGCCACACGTTCGAGGTGAAACGATGACCAACTGGAACCGAGAAACTGACGTGACCGTAGTCTGTCACGTCCGCGCGCCGCTGTTGCTCGAGCCGGTCGACCGACAGGTCGAAACCCTCCACGCCTGCGAGTCCGAAGGAGCGATCGACGAGCTGTTGCTTCGGAGCTGGCCGAAGGAGGTTAGCCGCTCGAACGACGGCCCCCACGGAAACGTCCTCCACGCGTTCGAGCGGTTCCAGCGGTGGGCCGGCCGCCGGGACGTCAGCATCAAACCCCCGTTTCGCGAGCGAACGAGCACGTCACAGATAACCGGCGAGATGCGGCGACTGCTCGTAACGCCGCTTCTGTGTCTCGAGGTGTACGTCGAGGACGAGCTGCTCGGCGTCTTTCCCCACTCCAGGGACGAGGAGACGCACACGACGGACGAGGCTATCGCAACGCTTCGAACGGGCGACCTTCCGACGCCGCTGGGTTCGGAGCCGTCCGAACGTTCGAGGGCGTCGGCGACGGAGTGTCCCGCCTGTGGCGACGAGTTGATCGACGGCCAGGGACTGTTCGCCTGCGGAAGCTGTGACTGGGTCGGTGCAGCTACCGAGTCGGGCGAGTGCGTCGACTTTTCGGACCGCTTCGACGAGTCGTCGACGCTCGAGACGGTATCCGATCGAGGGTAACGGCACCGTCCGAACTCGTATTGAGCACTATCGAAGGTGGAGAGGGTCTCGGGCGACGGACTTGTAGCGAGCCCAAATTGTTATGATACCGAAGGCGACAGTACTGTACGAAAGGCCGGACCCGAGGATTCGGGTCACCGAGAAGGGGGTGGAACGGCCTGCCCGAGCGGACACGAGCGGCCATCGGCCGATGATCCACAGTATGCCACAAGAGGATCCGACGTTTCTGTACGAGTTCGCACGCGACGCGAACGAAGTGAAGCTCATCGAGTACCTGACGGGATCGGAAAAGCCGATTATCCGATACCGCGCCGCGGAACTCCTGGGTGGGCTCGCGAGCGGTACCAGCGAAGAAGCACGCGAGCGCGTCGTCGAAGCGCTCGCCCGAACCGCACGACGCGACCGGAACGATTCCGTTCGGGCCGCCGCAATCGATGCGATTTACCTCCGCGACGAGGACGGCCTCGAGCAGTTGATACGGGAACTCGTCGACGGCGGCGTCGACGATCCGCCCGCCTGGACCGGGGCTGACCGACTCACGGACTGGCTCGAGTCGGACCACTCCGAGTTTCGGATGCTCGCAGCGGTCGCGCTCGGACGCATCGCCGCCGAGGAGACGGTTCCGGCCCTGCTCGACGTTTTCACCGACGCCGACGTTCGCGTCCGAACTCGCGCCGTCCGCTCGTGCGGGCAGATCGGCGATCCGCGGTGTGTCGACGCGCTCGCGAACCGACTGAACGATCGAAACGAACAGGTGCGACGCGCGGCCGCCGCCGCGCTCGCGGAGATCGGAACGAAAGACGCACTTCACGCGCTGTTGCCGGCTGCGCGGTCGGACAGCGTCTCGGTTCGCGTGATCGCGATCGGCGAGTTCGGCAGATTCGGCAATCTGGAACCGGTGCCGATGCTCATGGAAGCCCTCGAGGATCGATCCGACCTGGTCAGACGAACCGCGGCGCGATCGATCCTCGAGTTGCTGGCGAACGCTCCGTCCGAGCGAAGCCACGAACTTCGGGACGGGCTGGCTGACGAACTGGCCGACGCCGAATCCGAGGAACTCGCCGGTCAGCTCGTCACGATACTGAACGGAAACCCGCCCGACCACGTCAGGCGCAACGCCGCGTGGCTGTTCGGACAGCTGAACGGCGTCGAACGGCGAGACGACGTCCAGACGTGTCTGGTCGAACTGCTCGACGATCCGGACGAGTTGACCGCGCGGTTCGCGATGTCGACGCTCGTCCAGCTCGGCGAGCCGTCGTTCGCATCGCACCTTCGCGAGTTCGCGACGGCCGACGAGACGTCCGAGGACGGGACGGTGCGTGCGGAGTTCGTCCTCGAGAGGCTCACCACGGGTGTCCCCTCGCGCGAAGCCGTGAGCAACGCCGTCGAGTACACCTACGTGAGCGATCCCGCCGACTACACGGCCAAGAAGCGAGCCGACGAACGAGACGAAGCGGACGGTACCCGCCAGTAACCGGATTCAGATCGCGGTGAAATCTTCGACCCGGCCGCGGGTTCTCGAATCGAGACGCTGCGTTCTCGAGGGAGCCTTCCTCTGACTCGAGCGGATTGCGATTGCGCGCCAATTCGTTCGAATGCGCTACTGGCCCAACCCGTTCGGACGCACTTCTGAATACCTCGTTCGGATGCCCTTCTGTCGTGGAGCCGAACTGTTCGCCCACAATATATATCGTCGTCAGTCGACGACTACGAACAACGCCGCATGGTATACAATTGGCGATGCCAGCGCTGTGAGTTCGCCGTCTGGTCTGGGAACGGGGGGGAGATCCGAAACGCGGTGCAGGACCATCTCGTCGAACATCACCGACAGCGTCTCTCGAACGAAGGTTTTCAGGCCGCGTGGCGGTGTCCGTACTGTGACGAGCGAGGACAGGATCACGACGAGGGGACAGCCGTTCGCGATTTTAAACGCCACCTCTTTGACCACGCAAAGCGAAGTGTCCGATCGGGAGCGCACGTCGCGGACGAAGTCGCCGGCGTCGGAAACGTGCTCGTGCTCGCACCGTCCGAAAGCGACGGCGCGGATGCCGCACGCGGTCACTTCCATACGGGTACCGACGTCGCGATCATCGTAACGACGAACGTGGTCAGCCGCTTGCGCGTGCTGGAGACGAAACTCGAGTCGTGGCCGTCTCGAACGATCGTCCTCACCACGAAAGACGAGCCGCTCGCGAACCTCGACGGGCTCGACGTCTCGAGCGTTTCGCTGGAGATCGTCCAGCTGGACAGGGGACTTGGGCTGGCCGGCCTCGGCGAAACCATCTCCCGGGTCATCGCCGAGCACGAAGGTCCGGAGACGAAGATTTCCGTCGAGGTCGACGTTCTCTCTGATCTCATCGACAAGTTCGAACTCGAGCGCGTATTCCGGTTCCTCCACTTGCTTACGTCGCGGATCGAAAACGCCAACGCGCTCTCGCATTTCTACTGCAACCCGGAGACGAAGTCGGGGCCGACGATCAACCTGATCAGCGAACTGTTCGATCTCCGGATCAACGCGAGCAACGAGCGATTCGTCCTCGAAACCTGACGACGGCCGTCGGAGCGAAGTCAGAACACTGCGTACGGGAGACGGTCGGTACGGTCGTCGTCACCGTTTGTCGCGTCGTCACCGTTTGCCGCGTCGTCACCGTTTGCCGCGTCGTCACCGTTTGCCGCGTCGTCACCGTTTGCCGCGTCGTCACCGTCTGCCGCTGTCGACGTCACTGTTTGTCGTGTCGTCACCGTTTGTCGTGTCGTCACCGTCGGCCGCTATCGACTCCGCGAACCGATCCGGACGCTCCGTCGCCCGTCGCAACAGGCCGAGGAACGTGTTGACTTCGCGTTCGGTCGGATCGGCGCGCCCGTACACCCGCCGGAGCATCCGCATCGTCTTTGCACGTTTTTCCTCTGGATGATTGAGCTCCTCGAGCAGCGCTTCCCACTGATCGTAGAGGCGCTCGAGCGTCGGTTCTGGCGCGCGAACTCGATCGACGTCGGGAAGTTGCGTCTCGTCGGCGGCGAGTGCGAGCGGTCGCAGTTCGTAGAGGACGATCGTCGCGGCCTGTCCGAGGTTGAGGACCGGATACTCGGCGCTTGCGGGAATCGAACAGATCTCGTCGATCCGCGCCAGTTCGTCGTTCGTCAGACCGACTCGTTCTCTGCCGAAAACGATCGCAGTTTGCGACTCGACGGCGGACAGTCGATCGGCGAGCTCGCGCGGAGTCGAAAACGGAAATCGGACGTGGCTGCGGTCGTCCTCGTTGGTCACCGCAGTGCAGCCGATCGTGTGGTAGGTCTCGACGAGGTGGTCGAACGAAACCTCGACCGCGTTCGGGAGGACGTCCTCTCGAGCGTGGCCCGCAAATCCGTACGCGTCGCCGTCGGGCTCGAGTTCAGGCGGATCGACGAGCAGGAGTTCCTCGAAGCCGAAGTTCTTCATCGCTCGGGCGATGGTCCCGACGTTCCCCGGCGACTGTGCGTCGACGACGGCGACGGCCGGAAGGGATCGACCGCCGGGAGTGCGGGACTCAGACGAGCGATCGGTCATCGGTTCGAGTTCGACGCGAAGGCGTGTTACTGATTTCGGTTCCTTGCTCGAGAGTGACGTGGAACGATGTGGTCGAATATCGCTGATCCTTCAGTCCGGGACTATTCACGTCTGGAATAATCTCTCTCTGTAACTAGCTCTAGAACAACTAGTCTAGAGTGTCCACACTGACGAGTATCACTACAGACTGGAAAGGCTGTGACCGAAACGTGGACTCGAGAGGCTGTGACCGAAACGCGGTTGGGATGGGATTGACGAACAGCAACCCGAATCAGTGTCGAGAACAGCGTACGAGAACGGATTCAGCCGATACCGTCGACGTGGTAGCTGTCTCTCGATGCTCGTACCTGTCCGAAACAGCACGACGAGCGAGCGGTACGATCGGCGTACTCGAGGGATGGGACGGACACACCACCGTCGCGTTTGTAACGGCGAATATGCGTGGGTGTTCTGCTCGAGAACACACCACCGTCGCGGATGTAAAATAGCAGGTGTTGTGCCCTCAAACTGCCGAAAAGGCCGGACCGTTTCGAACCTCTCCCCTCCTTTGGCGTTACATCCGCGATGGGGGTGTGGGTCCCCCGACGAACTGTCCCGAACGTGCGTCTACTGCCGGTAGGCGACCTGCGTGTCGGATTCGTTCGGTAGCGGTGATCGCCGACGGTCTCCGATGTGAACACTACCCAACGATTTGCGTCCGTCTCCTCCCTTCGGTTATCAGTACGACCGATCGATGAAACCGATCGTTCGACGCCGCTCTCCCGCCGTTTTCTCGTTCGGTTACATCCGCGACGGGGGTGTCGGTGTCGATCCGTCACGAGCGAATACGCGAGACCGGTTCACATGCGCGATGCGGGCGATTTCACGCGAAATGACTGAGACCAACGAAAACCCGGAAGACGATTCCTGTTTCGGACGGTTTACATCCGCGAGCAAACCCCACATATTTATTTCAGTGCCGCTGAAAGAGCCCCGGTACTGCAATGTCCGCCAACGACGATCGTGATCCACTCTTTCGGTACGACGATCCGGTCTTTGCCGACGAGCGGTTGCTTGAGATCACGCACCTGCCCGGTCCGGACCGGATCGTCGGACGCGACGAGCAAATGCAACGAGTCGCGGACGCATTGAATCCGGCTATCTTCGGGAGCGAGCCGAACCACCTGTTCATCTTCGGCAAGACCGGAACCGGCAAATCGCTCATCTCGCGGTCGGTCACCAAGCGAGTGATCTCGGAAGCGCAACGCGACGACGTCACGGTAAAGTACGCCTTCATCGACTGCGGCGAACAGAACACGGAGGCGTCGATCATCAAGACGATCGCCCAGATCGTCAACGATCCCGCCGCCAGTGGCGTCTCGGTTCCCGACCGGGGGCTGGGAACTGGCGACTATTACAAACGGCTCTGGCAAGCCGTCGACCGCTGTACCGACGTCACCATCGTGATCCTGGACGAAATCGACATGCTCGAGGACGACGAAGTGCTCCGGAAGCTCTCACGGGCGGGCGAGAACCGGCGGATTTCGAGCGCGAGCATCGGTATCATCGGCATCTCGAACAAGATCGATTTCCCGGATCACCTCTCCGAACGGGTCAAGTCGAGCCTCTCGCGCGACGAACTCGTCTTCTCGCCCTACGACGCGAACCAGCTCGTCGAAATCCTCGAGAAGCGTCGGGACGCGTTCCACGACGGCGTTCTCTCGGACGACGTGATCCCGCTGACGGCCGCGCTGGCGGCCCAGGAACACGGCGACGCGCGAAAGGCGATCGATATCCTCAGAAACGCCGGCCGAATCGCGAAGAAACGGACGGACACGCGAGTCACCGCCGAACACGTCCGCGACGCCAAAGAGAAAACCGAAGCCGACCGGTTCAACGAACTGATCGAGGGATCGCCCCAGCAGGCGAAAGCGATCCTCTACGCGCTGACGCTGCTCACCGAAAACAGCTCCCAAAAGGAGTTTCCAACGAAGATCATCTACAACCAGTACAAGGAGATCGCTCGTCGGCTCGACTTCGACGTCCTCTCCGAGCGTCGTGTCCAGGAGATCCTCCAGGAACAGAACTTCCTCAACGTTATCCAGTCCGAACGCGAGGGGCGCGGACGCGGCCGCGGTGCTCACGCCAAACACCGCCTACTCGAGAACCCGTCGATCGTCAAGAAAGTGCTGCTCCGCGATTCGAGGCTCGCTCCCCTCGAGGAGGCGAACTCGAACGAGACGTAGCCGTAGATCACCGCCGTCGACGGTCGCTTGGTTGTATTCTCTTCTCGTTCCGTCGCCAAACAGTATTTTCCGTTCCGTCGCTAAACGGTATTCTCCCTCTCGGTCGACATCGTCGCCATACGATGTCCTTGCTCCCCATCGATATCGTCGCCTTCGCCGGAACCGGGGCTCATTTGAGTCTGCCCTCCACAGTCCAGATATGAACAGCGTCGATGCGGCCGGACTGGGGATCGGCGACGAGCATCCCCCGCGGATCATGGGGGTGTTGAACGTCAGCGAGGAATCCCCCTACGATCCGAGCGTTTACGACGATCCCGGCGACGCCGCCCGGTACGTCGACGAGGAGCTGATCGACGAGGGTGCGGACATCGTCGACGTCGGCCTCGAGTCGGCGAACAAGCGCTTCGACGTCCTCTCGGCCGAGGAGGAACTCGATCGGTTGCACGTCGCCCTCGAAACGATCGAGAGCGTCTCCGGCGATGCGATTTTCTCGATCGAGACTCGCTACGCCGCCGTCGCCGATCGCGCGCTCTCGGAGGGATTCGACGTGGTCAACGACATCTGCGGGTTCGCGGACCCGGAGATGCCCACCGTCTGTGAGGATCACGACGCGGCCGTCGTCAAGATGGCGAGCCCGCCGGATCTCGAGCGGCCGGGCGCAGTCGAGGAGACCGACTGGCGGGCCCGGAAATCCGCCGGATGGGCAGATCGTGCGGACTACGTCGACCAGGTGTACGAGGCGCTGAAACAGAACGGGCTCACGGACAAGACGATCGTCGATCCCGCTTTTGGCGGCTGGAGCGACGTACAGACGCTCGAGAACGATCGGGAGACGTTCCGTCGGCTGGGCGAGTTCCGGGCACTCGGCCGGCCGATACTCGTCTCGATCAACCGAAAGAACTTCCTGGGCGAGATCGCCGGCCGCGACACGGCGGATCGACTCCCCGTTAGCCTCGCGGCAACGTCGATGGCGGTCGAACGGGGTGCACACGTGATCAGAACGCACGACGTCGCGGAAACGCGAGACGCGGCGTTGATCGGCTCCGCCTTTACGGAACGGATGCGGGAGACACACGACGGACTGACGGTGACGGAACTCGACGTTCGATCCCCGCGGGAGTTGCGTACACACCTCGCCGAGCGGGGAATTGAACCGGCCGTAGCCGACGACTGGCGAGCCCTGGTGCTCGAAATCGACGGCCTCTCCAGCGATTCGTACGCACGACTCGCGGACGCGGCCGGGGGCGAGGACGTTCGAGTATACCGTCCGACCGATGGGTCCGTGTTATTGATAGGCACATCGGTGGCCATTTCCGAGGTTTCGGACCGTCTCGATGCCGAAAACGGTTCGATTGGACAACTGAGTGAAGTACTCGGAAACGTGCCACAGTAAGAGAAAGCTTATGGCGGAGGCTTCGAAATGAGGGAGTGGACGCCGGGCGGCCTCCCGGGTAGGGGTACTTTGGAGGCGATACCCGGCCCACAACATGGAATTATTGTGGTATTACGTTGCCTAGTGAGGGTGTCATACAATTCATCTCATGCCACGAGCTTGGTTCGACCCGGATTTTCACCCTGTTCGTAGTTCGTGATGGCAACGATCACTCGGAGACACAGTCCAAGATACACTTCTACCCGCGCATGGGCGCGGC
>NZ_REFZ01000017.1 GCF_003841465.1 Natrarchaeobius oligotrophus | reverse complement strand
GAGCCGACGCATAATCCGAGATGAGGAGGCTTCGTTGTGCACACTCGTCGCCTCCTCATTCCTCTCGAAAAGATGCCTCGATAAGCCGCCGCTGTCACGTGGTTTCTCGCTTAGCTAAAGACGGATAACCCTATCAATATATAGGGAAAACCTACACGAGGAGCTACAGCTCTGGACAAACGGTACCGGAGTAAAGGCCCGGTGGTGACGCACCGGACTCGGTAGGCTTCCTGATGGAGGCAAGAAGCCAATGTCGAATACGAGCTCAAGAGTGGAAACGCTATCGGACAGACATCCAGATGCAGAACAGGTTGGTCCGCATCTGGTGATTGATAAGACGGAATGGGTTCCAGGTCAGCATCCCGACCCCCACCGAGGACATCCAGAGCAACTGGAGTACCTCGAATCATTCTATCGTTGCACCCTGTGCGGTGTCGAGGTCTTGCAGAAACGCGACCTACCGGATTCGTGCGGGGGTGATGAAGCGTGATCATCGAGGACGCCAGTATCGACTGGAAAGAGGAAGTCGCAAACGATCCACAGCTTCAGGTGGTCGTCGATGAGATCCCGTCGCGAGACGAACTTCGATTTGAACACGAGGACCGGATCTATTGTGCGATCCACGATGGATTTGTTCAATACTACACGTGGAGTGGGGAAGGAAACGATGGTGGCTACGCAGGACGGTGTTTCACCATTAGGATGGTCGATGGCGGGCAAATCACGCTACGCGGACCATTCTCCAGTCGGGCGGGTTGTGTCAACCAACGGTCATTCGGCCCGGTCGTCGACGTGCGGCTTACTACCGATCCCTCGACACTGGAACAGGGCCACACGTTCCGGTCGGGATCACTGACCCTGGAAGCCGCCAAACAGGCGATCGACCTCGTCGACGAAGATGCACACCTGGAGCGACAGCTCAAATACTCCTCGAAGGAGCCCGTCTGGGTTCCAGTCCGCGAAGACGGAGGTGACGGGGCGTGAGCTCGGAATCCGTTCAACCCGAGGTCGACGCCCGGACGCTGCGGGCCGCGAGCGAACATATGACGGTCATCGAGGAGGGTGATGCGCTCTTCGAGGTCACCAGCCAGTCAGGTCGAGCCTATATGGTGGACCTGAGCGAGCCCGTGTGCGAGTGCCCAGATTTCACCTACAGAGACGAAGTGAGGGAGTGTAAACACATACGCAGAGTGAGAATTGAGGTCGGACAAGTCGACATCGAGGCACTCGAAGAATCGCTCAGTGAGCAGGCTGACGACATCCAGCAAGACGCCGAGGAACTGAAACAGGCCGCTGACGAGTTAGGTGAGACTGCCACCGAGCTCGAAGACGCGGTCGACCGTCTCCGGGAGGTGGCGGAACGATGAGCAACGATGTCGGGGCCGAATCCAGGGGTTCGAGCACCCAAAGTACCGAGCCACGGCATTCAGTAACGACCGATTCGGCGGAAACAGTCTACCACGGCTATCGAGACCCGACTGCACCGGTTGGCAAAGAGTGTACCGTTACCGTCGACGGCGAGCCGCTCGACTTCAGGTATGATCTACTGTCGGTTTCGAGAAGCGGGTACGAGTGGGGATACGGTGGTTCGGGTCCTGCACAGCTGGCAATCGCGTTGCTCGCGCACGCGTTTGACGATGAGACCGCCTGTGATCACTACCAGCGGTTCAAGCGAGATGTCGTAGCTAATCTCCGTGAGAGGCGATGGACACTCCGCGCGGCCGATCTCGGCGCATGGTACGAGGAGGTGAATGCCGATGATTGAGCCATTCATCCGCCTCATGATGTGGTGGTTCCGCAAATGGTATCCGATCTTCCGGTTCGTCGGTGAGAAGACAGGACGTGAAGAGTACGTCGAGACAGCGATCGAAGTGAGCGAAGAGAATTTCGAGAACACAGCTGAAGCAATCGGGATTGAACTGGAGGAAATCGACGAATGAGCCGCCCTGATCCCGCAGCATCGCTCAACGGTGTCCAGACGGGCCACATCTGCGATAGCTGCAACAAACGAATTCAACACGGCGACAAAGTCTCGATGTACGCGACATGGTACGACGAGGGCAGCTGGATACCGAGACGGACCTGGTGCATGAAGTGTTGTCCCGAATCGGTGGACCCTGGAACGGAAGGAGCTGACGAGGTGATCGTCGAGGCCGTGTTCTGGAGTCACCGACTTGCTGGCGTTCACGTGAAGGATCGGAGTCACCCGATAGAGCAATGATCACGTTCAAGAAACACGACACGGCGACGTGTCCTGACTGCGGTGCCTCACTGGTCTATGGTACGAAGGAGGAAGCGTCGAGCTGGAAGGTCTACTACGAGTGCAACGAACGGTGTGGTTGGGAGCAGATGACGGGTCGAGTGTTGCTGGCTGATGTCGACCATCGAGACGACGTCGACGACCGTGCCCGCGAGATGGGCGACCAGTGGTCTGGACCGTAACGAACAGGTGCCAACCCTGTGATGGTTACGTCGATGAGACGATTCGAGGTCGGGGACCGGGTCCGCATCGACATCCCGGACAAAGGTGATCCCGACTTTGAGCTGTATCACGACCGAACGGGCGAGGTTATCGACCTGATCGAGGACGACGCAGACGCAGTTACCGGCGATGTGCGCGACTCGTACTTGTTCAGCATTGAGTTCGAGAACGGAGAGACTGAACACTTCCGATGGCGAGATCTTCGACCACTATCAGAGGGGTGAGTATGGAACTGACCGATCGCGAGCACGAGGTAGTGACCAATGTTTGCGGCGATGAGATGCCCACTGACCTACGTGAGATCGAGACAGACCAGTTGGTGGCGATGCACGACCGTGTGACCCAGGGGGTTCAGCTGTCGTATGACGACGACGATGTGGAATCGCTGGGGATCCTACTTCCGCTGGAAGGCAAGATCACGAACGTTCTGCACGACCGTCTATAGCTGTGGGGTTCTCTCACCCCTTGGATGAGACCCGATCAAGTGCCCGCAGCAGAAGTGTTCCGTTCTCTGTGAGCTGGTAGGTGACCCGTTTACGCCCTTCGGATTCTCGGTCAGCAACTTCGATCATCCCTTCGTCTTCCAGCTCGCCAAGAACATCGTAGATGTATCCCTTGGTGTACTCTACATCATCACTCGCCGCAATTGAATATCCGGTGCCTGGACCGTTCTCGTAGAGATAGACAAGGACATCAACTTTCCGCTCATCAACCAGAGCCATCACCCGAGTTTTGCTGGCCGGTCTGTGTATGCTATATAAGCAATTTTACAGACCGGTCTAAAATACCATCCTGTTAACCAGATTGATATGTATGGAGTTAGACTCGCAGTGTATGGAAGTCTACATGGTGGAGCAGGAAGATCTCAAGCGGCTCCCGGAGTCAGAGTTTGACAAGGAGGCAAACCTCGAAAAACGGCTCATACGCACGGATGGGGCAACGATCGGTGGTGTTGACGTGATGTATATCGGGCGTCAGGGGACCCCAGACGAGGGCGGTATCTTCGACATATTGGGCCTTGATGAGGAGGGGAACACCGTAATCGTCGAGCTCAAACGTGGGAAGGCCCCACGCGAGATCGCCGCTCAAGCTCTTGAGTACGCCAGCGGCATCCGGAAAGAAGATTATGAACAGCTGAACCAGCGGTATCGCGAGTTCGTACGTGAGTACGGGCCAGAACAGCCACTTGATGGTGATATAACACTTCGTGATCGCCACCGAACGTATTTCGGCTTGGACGACACAGTCGACGAAGATGATTTCAACGACAACCAGCGGCTGATCTTGGTGGGCACGGAGTTCCGCGACGTTTCACTGAATATGGCCGACTTTCTTCGAGAGCACGACATCGACGTGATCTGTGTTGAGTACAGTGTCTATTCGGAAAGTGAAGTTGAACTCCTCTTGACCGAGAACATTCGGCGGCCGCTGAGTGAAGAGCCAACCAGTACAGTGTCGAGCACAAGCAACGCCGAAGACTACTCTGATCTCATTATCACTGTACGAGACCACATTTACCCGCAATTAAATGATGACTTACATATAGAAGATAAAGAGCAGATAGCGAGGGCGACCGAAAAGCGGGGGATGGGCACTGGTTCGAATCACCCAGATCACCCGGAACCACTGAAATATGGGATGAAGCCGCTCATCGAAGAGGAGGGTGTGGTACGATTCCGTGTGAACATTTGGGACGCAGAATCGAATCAACACGAGGAGCTCCGCCGATTCCTTGCCGAAAATATTGGTGAGTTGGAAGGATACGATATGATAGACGATCCCAGCCGATCGATGGGTGTCCTACATAGAGACGTCAAAGTGGATCGAAACGACATCGAGGTCCGCGAGTTAGCCCAGGAGATGGTCGACCTGGTACAATTCCTGCATCCACGTGCTATTGAAGAGTACGCCGGTCACGAGCTATTCGAGTAGCTGTGTCAACCAACAAAAACGGCGACGACGGCCAACCTGCGAGGGTGAACTGGTCGGGGTGGTGGCTGGGCCGTAGGATGGGTAGGAAGGCATCGGGCGGCTATTCGCCGCTACGGTGCGCTCCGGGTGGGATGCACGTGATCGGGCTGTCCGGCGTTAGGGCAACCGCGTCAGTCGGATCAGAGGTCATGTGCCGGTCGAGTTGAACTCGGCCGTTACCGCCTTTCCGAGACGGCCAGTACGTATGTATGCCCCCATATGTATGTGCGGCCCCGAGACTCGGAACCGGATTATTGATCCTGTCGCGACAGTGCCAACAGATACGATTGCTCGGGCGTCGGGGACAAGGTAGCAAATCCACCGTCAACTGAGGCCAAACTACCAAGATATATGTCCCCAGTCTTCCAAGTCCGTTGATATGGCTTCGGATTTTCTCGAATCGCGCTCTGGCCGTCCATGGGCTGACGATCCGGCTGGAGGCGATTTCAAGTTCTATCAAGGAAATGGATCAAGCGCGCTGGAGGTCGTTGTCGTCGATCACGGCGAACGACCGACCAAAGAGTTCCTCCAGAATGCGTACAAAGATCGACGTGGGGGACGAGTAAACCCGATCCTCGTCGTTGCCCTCTACGACGGCTACGCAGGGCTATGCGGGCCGAGTGGCGAAGAACCACCAGTCTACCGCGATGTCGACCGTGGGCAAGCAGACCGCGTCTGTGACACGGCTCTCGACGAGCCTGACCGACACGCGGCTCAGCGTTTCCTCACCGAGATGCTCCCACAGCTTGACGAGGAACTGACCGGACTCCGCAATCAGGGCCTCCTCTCGACACACGAGCTGAAGGTTGGCGTCCCCGACCGAGACGACTGGGAGGAAGCGACCGAACGCGCCCTGCAGGCACTTGACGACGATCCCCGAGAGCTGATCAAGGGTCTCAACTACGAAATTGATGATCTTCCCGGACAAGGGTATCTGCTGAAGGACACGAGCGATGGGCACGAGCGCGCCGTAGCCATGTTCCTTCAAGAAGACGAATCATTCGATCACAAGCAAGAGCGGTTCGTAGGGGAATCGACACCGGTCGCCTACGCACTTAACGAGGCCACCAAACGGAACCTCGAATACGTCATCGGGAGCAGCGGCGAAACGCTCCGACTATACACCACCAATCCCGACGCTGGGTTCGGCTCTCGCGGTCGAACCGACACCTACGTCGAAGTGAATACAAGCCTGCTCGCGGACGAGAAGGCGGGGTATCTCTGGCTGCTATTCTCCGCGAACGCGCTCCGTGAGGACGGCATGCTCTATGACATTATGGAGCGGTCGAAGGACTACGCGGCGGCCCTCGGGGAACGTCTCCGCGAGCGGATCTATGACGACGTCGTCCCGGACCTCGCGGAGGCGATCGCCCGCGCTCGCGACCTCAACAACCCGACGAAAGAGGACTTGGACGAGACGTACGAAATGACCGTAGTATTGCTCTATCGATTACTATTCATCGCGTATGCTGAGGACGAAGAGTTCCTTCCGCGACGACGTAACGAGCGGTACGACCGGAACTCGCTGAAGCAGAAGGCCCACGACCTGCATGACTTCATCGAGGACGACGGCGACTTTGATGCGGCGTTCTACGACCACTGGGATGACGTGATGCATCTCTCGCGGGCCGTCCACCATGGTCACGATGAGCTGGGACTTCCAGCCTACGACGGTCGGCTGCTCTCCGAGGATGAGGACATCTCCGAGGCGGGTTCGAAGCTGGCTGACATTCGGCTCAACAATGAAGAGTTTGGACCGGTGCTGGCGAATCTGTTGATCGACGAGACAGGCGACGGGTATCAGGGACCTGTTGACTTCCGGAATATCGGTGTCCGCGAATTTGGTGTAATTTATGAGGGCCTGCTTGAGTCCGAGCTATCACTGGCCGAACAACCGCTCAGTACCGATAACGATGGACACTACGTCCCAATCAACTCTGATGGCCAGCAGACATTAGGTGATGACGATGACATTGTCGTTGGCGAAGGAGAGGTCTACCTCCACGGCCAGTCCGGTGAACGGAAAGCGACTGGAACATACTACACGAAGTCTCGTTTCGTCGAACACATTCTCGATCATTCGCTGGAACCTGCGCTGGATGATCACCTCGAACGAATCGACCGGCTCCGTGAAGAGGAAGGAGAGCATGCGGCTGCAGATGCGTTCTTTGACCTCCGTATCTCGGACATCGCGATGGGGTCGGGACACTTTCTCGTTGGGGCTGTCGACCGAATCGAGTCACGTCTTTACTCGTATCTGACTGAAAAACCACTGTCGCCTGTTGAGGACGAACTTGACAACCTGGAAGATGCGGCGTTGGAGGCCTTTGAGAATGAGGAGTATGCACCGCCAGTTGAACGTGGACAGCTCTTGCGGCGTCAGGTCGCCCGACGATGCATCTACGGCGTTGACCTTAACCCACTGTCGACCGAGCTTGCCCGATTATCCATCTGGGTTCATACGTTCGTTCCAGGGCTTCCACTCACGTTTCTCGACTACAACCTCGTGACTGGTGATTCTCTGGCAGGAATTGGTACCCTAGATGAGGTAACAGAGATTCTTGATGTCGAGCAATCGTCTTTGGGGATGTTTACTGGTGGACAGAGTGTAATGAAGGAGATCCGTGATGACATCGACCAACTGGGTAACTTTGCTGATGCCAGTGCCGAGCAGGTACAGGAGGCCCGTGAGACTCGCGCGGAGATTGAAGATAAGCTACAACAGGTCCGTTCCCGGTTCGATATATTGGCAGCATCTCGGATTGATGATGAAATCGATACAGACCCAGTTTCGAATATGGATATTGATATAACTCAGCACGATAGCTATCTACAAGCACAGCAAGTACTGGAGTCAACGGATACTCTACATTTTCCCGCTGCGTTTCCGGAAGTTTTTGATGGAGATAACGCAGGATTTGATGCAATCATAGGAAATCCCCCGTGGGAAGAGGCGATGTTAGAAGAAGATGAATTCTGGACCCGCTACGAACCAGGACTCCAGCGTGAAGAAAGTCATGGAGGAAATAAGGAAGAGATTATTGACAGGCTCAAGAAAGAGCGTCCCGAATTAGCAAAGAAATTTGAAAGCGAAAGTAGAGAGCAAAGAAAGCGCCGAGAAATCCTAAGAGAGGGACCATATCCTGGTATGGGAGAGGGTGATCCAGATACTTATAAGGCGTTTTATTGGCGGTTCTGGACCCTCTGTCATGCTGAAGGAAGTGTTGGAATTGTCCTTCCACGAAGTGCTTTTCTCGTGTCTGGATCTGAGGAATACAGAAAGAAAATCCTCGATGAGTCTGTTATAAATGATGTTACATTTCTCAAAAATAGATCGGAATGGGCATTCAATAGCGTCGGAAATCGGATGACAATAGGGCTGCTATCATTCAAAAAGGGAATCAAAGGACAGAATGTACCGATTAGGGGTCCTTACCCCAATGAAGGTGCATATGAACAAGGTATTGAATCGGATCCCCACATATTCTCGGTTAATAGTGTGAAAAACTGGACAGAAAAAGCGTCTTTCCCACTATTACCACCAGAACCGCGCTCGATTAGAGTTCTTGCACAATTGAATGATCATCCCAATCTAAATTATGAGGGTGGGGAATGGTTTGCAAGACCATATGCCGAGCTTCACGAAACTAATGATAAAACAAAGGACGATGGAACAAAGATAATACACGAAACGGATGATCCACCTGAAAACTACTGGCCAGTCTTTGATGGTGGTTCTATTAATCCACCAGACACCCAGTTATGGGTGAATGATACCGGAGACAGATTTGGCTACGCAGACCCAGACACAGTAGTTGATTATTTACAGCAGAGTAGGGAAAACTCATACAGATATGCTGGCAGCCGTTCAGCCTTTGTGAAGTTTTCCGAAGATTGGGTGCATGATATTAGTACGCTACCCTGTCTTTCGTCCCGAATTGCGTTCCGGGATGCAACACAGAGAACTAATCAACGAACGGTCTTGGCTTCACTTGTTCCGCCAGAAACGCCCCTTACAAATACAGCCCCCTATGTTCTCTGGCCAAGAGGAGATGAAAGAGATGAAGCGTATCTACTTGGTATTTTGAACTCGATCCCTCTTGACTGGTATAGTCGGTGTTTTGTCGAATCACATGTCAGCTTTTTCATATTTAATGCCCTGCCAGTACCACGTCCGGGAAAAGACTCTAAGCTACGTCAGCGAGTCGTTGAGCTATCAGGACAGCTTGCAGCTAAAGATGATCGGTACGCTGAGTGGGCCCAGTCTGTGGGAGTAGAATACGGAACATTAGACGAAAAAGATCAAATAGACAAAATTTACGAGCTTGATGCTGTCGTCGCACACCTCTATGGACTCTCCCGCGAACACGTCGAGATCATCTTCGAGACGTTCCACGATGGATGGGACTACGAGGAACGCTTAGACCGCGTGCTCGACTACTACGCGAGCTGGGCCGACAGACTTGACCTCGACCACGCTAACCGCGAGGAGGAACAAAAGGCAGGCACACGAAACGATGACTGAGCAACCGCAGTTCGTCGACAACCGAGATGGCAACACCCTGTCAACAGCGATCAACGTCTACCTCAGCGATCTTGACGACACGCTCGCTAACAACCCCGATCTCGACATCGTTACGGGATATTTTAATCCGCGAGGGTACTTTTCGGTCTCCGATGGTCTCGAACACGTGGACCAAGTCCGGCTCTTAGTTGGAGCACAACCGAGAAATGAGGGAACAGAACGCTGGCGGCAGCCCGGCGAACCACGCGACGAGGAATACAATCAGAAACGTATCAACGAATCGCTTCAGACGCTTGATTTCAACCTCAAACGCGACCGTGACCTGCTCGGGTTCTCCCGCGAGGTCGACGAAAATCTCCGAGATCTGGTCGATTTCCTACGTAGTGATCGTGTCGAAGTCCGCCGCCACGAAAATCAGTTTATTCACGGGAAAGCATACCTGTTCTCCGACCATCAAGGCGTCATCGCGGGGTCGTCGAATTTCACGGGTGCAGGCCTAAACTCGAATCTGGAGCTGAACATCGGCGCGTACAACCCACACGTTACGGGCCGAGTACAGGAGTGGTTCGACGACCTCTGGGCCGAAAGCCAGGAGTTCGACCTCGCTGCCCTATACGAGGAACGTTTCGAACCCTATGATCCGTATCTCATCTACCTGCGTGTCCTGTACGAGAGATACAGCGACGAGCTGGAGGAGGAAAAGGAGGAAAATGGTGGAATTCATCTCACCAACTTTCAGCAGGACGCTGTACGGCGAGCGAACCGTTTCCTCGACAAACATGGCGGCGTTATCGTTGGCGATGAAGTCGGCCTCGGGAAGACGTACATCGCGGGTGAACTCCTCCGCCAGTACGTCCAACAGAACAGACAGCGTGCGCTGGTAGTGGCACCCGCCTACCTCCGGGACGGGATGTGGACGCGGAAGGACTCCGAGTGGGGCATTCAGTTCGAGACGGTGTCGTATGCGGAACTTCGCCGCGAGAAGCAACTTGGCGGTGATCTCGACGTACTGGATCTTGAAGTCGACGAGTACCAGCTGATCGTCATCGACGAGGCTCACGCGTTCCGAAATCCAGGTACGCAACAGTCCCACGCACTCCGGACGCTCCTACGCGGCGACCCGCCGAAGGACGTAGTGATGCTCACGGCAACGCCGGTGAACAACTCGCTGTGGGACCTATACTACCTGCTTAACTACTTCATCAAGAACGACGCGGCATTCGCCAACGAGGGTATTCGGTCGCTCCGTGAGCGGTTCAAGACCGCGCAGTCGGAGGATCCCTCGGACCTCAGCCCCGATATGCTGTTCGATGTCCTCGACGAGACGACCGTGCGGCGGACGCGGCGGTTCATTAAAAACCACTACGAAGATGCGACGATCCCTACCGACGAGGGGCCGGTGCGGGTAAACTTCCCCGATCCCAACCCCAAACGAGTTGACTACACGTTCTCCGAGACTTTCGGAGACGCCTACTTCGAGGACGTTGCCCGTGGACTGGCCGCAGGCGACCGTGACGAGTCCGAGCTGACGCTGGCCCGCTATCGACCGTCCTACTACCTCGAAGGCGAGGAAGACGGCTCAGAGATCTCCCTCGTTGGACTGCTCCGAACGGGACTGCTCAAACGATTCGAGTCGTCGAGTCACGCCTTCGCCAACACGCTCGACCGGATGGTGGCGCAAAATCGTGCCGCTCTCCGACTTATCGAAGAAGGGCGCTTCCCCGACCCAGATGCGATTGATGAATGGGTGGAGATGGACAGTGACGAGGCGTTCGACGAGACGCTCGGTGACGCCTCAGACGGCCATATCCCGCTCAATGCTGTCAACGCTGATCCTGCGCAGCTCCGTGCGGACTTAGAGAACGACATCGAGATACTCGAACGGTGGCGAGACGGCGCACGCAAGGTTGAGCGCGACGACGACGAGAAACTCCACGCTCTCCGGGATGCTCTCCACGATGTCGTCTCAGAGGCGCGTGAGGATGCCCAATCGCAGGAGGTATCAGACGAGGGTGTCGAAGCGGCCTTCCGCCAAAACCGAAAGGTGCTGCTGTTCTCGTACTACGAGGACACTGTCGACTGGATCTACGAGTATCTGGAAGAGGCTGTCAGGGACGACGAAGAGCTATCCTGTTACGAAGGTCGGATCGCGGCTGTTAGTGGAGACGGGTCGAAGTACGGTGTGACACGAGAAAAGGCAGTTCACGGTTTCGCGCCGAACTCTGGCGACGCTCCGCCGGATGCGACTGACGAGTTCGACATTCTGATTTCGACTGATGTGCTCGCCCAGGGTGTCAATCTCCAAGAAGCCCGGACGGTCATCAACTACGACCTTCCGTGGAACCCGATGCGTGTCGTTCAGCGAAACGGGCGTATCGACCGCGTGAACTCGCCACACTCGAAAATCTATCCCATCACGTTCTTTCCGGAGGATCGCCTCGATGACCTCCTTGAGCTGGAACACCGCGTCCGTCAGAAACTCACCCAAGCCGCCCGGTCGATCGGTGTGAGCAGTGGCGTTATCCCCGACATGGAGACGTTGAACCAGAACTTTGCTGAGCGTGTCGAGGACATCGGGTCGATTCAGGAGGAGGACCGGGACTTCTACGAGGAGGGTGGCGGGACTGCGGCCGCCTACTCCGGTGAGGAGTACCGTCAGGAACTCCGAAAGGGACTGGAGACGCGAGAAGACCAGGTCACCTCTCTTCCGTGGGCAGCTGGCTCCGGCTTCGTGGGCGACATGCCTGGGTACTTCTTCTGTGCTCGGGTTGGGGAGGAGGTGTTCATGCGTTTCCTCCACGAGGAGACTGACGATGAAGAAGACGAGATCGTCCAGGACACGCTCACCTGTCTGAAACAAATAGAGTGTACCGAGGAGACGAAACGAACCCTCCCGGACTCGATGCGTGACCGCGTGTATGATGCGTGGGAGACAGCCCGTGCAGACATCTATGCACAGTGGCAAGAGCAGACCGATCCGTTGGCAGTTCAGCCTGAGGTCCGCCCATTATTCAAACAGGTCGCCAAGCACTTGCGGGAAAACTGGCCAGACGGTATGACCCAAGACAAGCTTCGGGAGACGGTCGAGGCTGTTGAGGCTCCATGGGGTCGTCGGTACGAACGCGAGCTGCGGGAGATATACGAGGACGAATCGCTCGCGCCGGTCGAGAAATCCAGGCAACTCGTCGAGAAGGTCGAAGATCTTGGCCTCCAGCCGTTCGAGGCCCCGGACCCTCTCCCGCGGATTCAGGAAGACGAGGTCAAACTGATCTGCTGGATGGTCATTGCGCCCGAAGAGGACGAGGAAGAAGACGACCGGCCCCAGCTGATGAGCCAGGTGACGTTTGGAACGTAGGCTCCGAAGAGAGGCGCGTGCTGGCGGGAAAGTTATGAACCTTGACTATCCAACAGTTCCGTATGCCATCAAACCTGATTGACTACGAAGACGATAATCGACAAGAGAATCCGGGTTCCGACCGACAAGGTGCGTTCAAGCGTGGATGGGGTGCTGCAGTGAAAGGTGAAGACGAATCCTCACGGTACAACGCTGATCCAGAGCTTACGAATCTTACGTGGGATAATCTCGGGTGTCGTCTCGGACGGCTGCTCGGCCCCACCTCAGATGAGCTGAAGCAGGAACTCTTCGAGTGGTGTGTTGCCCAACAGGAAGAGTCCAAGGAGTGGTGGTTGACTCCCGGCCGAATGATTCAAAACCAATGATACCGGTACTGAAACGATTCGTGCCAACAGCCTCCCGAGAGAACGCTACGACGGCCAGACCATAGGAGATCAGAGGCCAGATGTCTTCTCTACGGCGTCAGCCAATCGGTCCAGGAACCCGAGGTCGTACTGCTCTTCGACGTGGTTGATGTTCCACAGGCCTGAGTCGCTGATCTCACTACGGGGGCTGTCATGCCCCAGCCAACCATCGCTCCGGGGATCGAAAGAGTCCTTCTGGTAGTTGCTGACCAGCGCGATCGCGTTACGCTCGATGTAGGCCCGATCACTCTGCGAGCTTGGCTCGTCGTCGACGTCGACCCACAGGAAGGGGAGGTCGCGAATATACTCGCTCACGCGACGTTCATGTTCTAACTCCGAAAGTCGACGATCTCGGTCGGCGCTGGAGCCGTCGCCCCAGTGCGGATACTCGTCGTGAATACCGTTGCGTTCGATCATCGCCTCTCCGACTCGCTTGCGGAAGACCGAGCCACGGTGATTCCCTCCGCCTTCGTAGGTTCCGCTGTTCGCTCCGCGGTGTGTCCGAAGTCGATTCCACAACGATGTACCCGAACCCGAGGACACTGCATGTGTGCCGATCCGGGTGAGTCGAAGCTGGTCAGCTAAATTTCGCGTCTCATCTTTGGCGAAGAAGAAATACACGCCGCGCTCCGGCCAGTCCATGTAGCCCGTACAGTCCTTGAGTCGCTGCTTACCACCGACCTTCGCTTCGAGCTGGTCGAGAAGATCGTATAGTCTGTCAAGATCTGAATGACGTGACATGTCACCCAGTTCGAAGCTGGGGCACAAAATCGTCCGGGTTCTCAGAGGTGTTCGTTGTACCACGCGAGCGTTTCACCGAACTGGAGGCCATCGGTCGGGGTTTCGACACCAACAGGCATATCGTCCAACAATGGGATGAGTTCGCTGTAGTAGTCGCGTCCTGCGTGAAACACGAGTTGGTTGTCGGCATTAAGTACGCCTTCGGCTTCGAGCTGGTCATACACTGTTTCAGCCCACTCACTTTTCCGGGCAACCGGTGCACCCGTCAGCGTTTCATCGTAGGGCTCGATAGGCGGGCCTGACGGATCGAGCAAGTGGTGTTTTGCGGAGAGGATGTACCAGCGGTCGTGATTGGCTTCGACGTACTCACGCGCCTTCTGGAAGAACGTCGACGGCATATAGAGGTCGGCGGGCCTCACGGCCTGCTCACGTTTGCTTTTCGTACAACTCACCAAGCCTATTTCGGTCATTAGGGCCGTTTCTTCACTCGTTGGCCTTAATCGCTTTGTTCAGTAATACAAATATCTGAAAACACCGCCAAAGTCTCAGGATCACAAAGATGAACGCGAAAATGGCGGTAAACGCGAATACTGATTGGATTTCCCAGCTGAATAGGGTGTGGATTTCAAACACCGTGATAGCGAACGTAAAGATCCAGATAGCCCCAATGCTGGCAATAGATAGAGTAAAGATTGTGACTACATCATCAAATTTGCCAACCCGCTTTAGTTCCTTGATAGCCCGGTTATCATCTCTGAAACCAAATGTATAGACGATCGCCAATACGGGGAATAGTAGTCCAAGGATAGTTGTAATCGTTCTATTGATCGCATCTATATTTTCTAATGGAACTAATGGAATACCGGCGTAAAACAACAGTGAGAGCCCAGCTATAGACAGAACAAAAGAATATACTATATCTCTCTTTAGGTCACCGACTGGGCCTGACCCCATAAAATCTCTTTCCGAGATAACACGGGGAGTAAACTTATGAAACTTTGTCATGGGTGGTTAGATACGCTCACACAGTTCCTCTCCCAGGTCAGGATCGAAGATCCCGTAACCGGATGTATCGATCTCCTCCTTCTTGACGATGTCGGCGAGGTTGTCCTCGATCTCTTCGTCATCCGACTCTACGCCCTCAATACGGAAAGTGTGCATGATTCGGGGGAAGTCGATTTGGGAGATAGACTGTTCGGCGCTATCTTCATTAACTCCCAATATGGAACTAAAGTGGTTCACGAACTCGTCAACCCGAGTTGCATCAGCATTTTTGTCTTGATGGAGACTTGCCTCAATCTTCAATCGATAGCTATCGTCAATCAACGTTCGAATCGTGTCGTCGGGATCGAGTTCAGGATATGTTTGTGGATTCTTCTTGAAACTGATCTCGACTTTCTTAAGAGTGCTATCCAATAGCCGTTCTACTTTGTCGTCGTCGAAATCACGGAGGTCCGTTTCGTGCTCAATATCAAACTCGTCGTCAAATTCGATATGCTCTTCCAGATAATCCCTTACAATGCCAATACCTGGTGTTTGAAATCCAACCTTGATCAACAGATCAATTTTTGTACCATCAACACGTATGGCGAAATCAACATAATCATAATCTATGTCTCCCGCTTCTCCCCTATCCTCGGTCGCTTCCGACAACGGCCCAAGGCGGCCATCTGGTGAAAGTCTGACAAAGTCATCCTCATCTTTGGTTCTGATAATAACCCCATAGTAGAGATTAGTGTCGACTTCACGGTACTGAGCATGATAGTTCCTGTCACCACTTTTAGGTATGCGATATAGATCGGTAGAGAAAGCACCGTTATCAATCACTTCAATGGGGTTCAGTCTTCGACCATCGTCACCTGCGATCCAAATGTTGTAGTGGTAAAACTTTGTGAGGCTCATAGTCCGGTACTCCTCAGTCGATTATTGTAAAGTTTCCCGTCATGATGTGTCTACGTCAGTAGCAGAGCAGCGGTTCAGTGGTCTGTCTGCCCCCATGGGGGATCTTCGGGTAGAGCTTCAACAACCAACAGACACAGATGATACGACCGGTCGATGCCAACAGCGGCGACGGCCTCACCTCCGATCGCTCCAAGAAGCGTCCCTCACGGTTTTAGTCCCCAACCATCTCTTCGCGAATCTGACGTTCAGCGTGAGCTGGACACGCTTCACGACAAGCCAACGAGTTGCTGCACTGAGACAGAAGTAGGCTAATAAGAGGATCACGCGGAGTTGGATAGAACACAGTGCAGGTCATGCTGACGGAGTGTGTAACATGTGAAAAGTGGACTCATCAGACCCATATTTCGGTATTACTATGGATTTGGGTTGAGTATCCCATGTTGTAACCGCAAGCAGGAGCGGACGGTACTATGGAAGCACTCCAACTCTGGCCGGAATCGGTTGCCGGTAAAACGCGCCAACTCACAGCTCCAGGGAGGAGTATCGGTTATAAAGAACCTGCGCCGTCTGGCAAATGTGCCTCAGGCGCTCGCGTCATGGACTCGCCGGGATTTGAACCCGGGGCCTCTCCCATGCCAAGGGAGTGATCTACCTCTGATCTACGAGCCCTCGTCGGCATTCACTGCTTTTCCGGGAGCATAAATAAACCCCTCGAAACGCTCGAGCCAGTGAGAAAGACGTCACACTCCAGCAGCAATCCACATGGCAACGTTTTAGTCCGCGCCGGTGAAAGCGTCGGTGGGAAGCGCACGGCCGCAAATCTGACTCGTCGCCCGGCTTCGGGCGGCTTGGGATTGCGGAAGTGCACCGACAGTCGGAAGTCGACTGTCGCACGTCTCGAGCGGTCAGTGCGATTCCTATCCTCGACCAATGGCACGAATGCACACCCGCCGCCGCGGCTCGTCCGGTTCGGACAAGCCGGCGGCAGACGAACCACCGGAGTGGAGCGACGTCGACCCAGAGCAGATCGAACAGCGGGTCGTCGAACTGGCGGAACAGGGCCACGATCCCAGCCAGATAGGGATCAAGCTGCGTGACGAAGGTGTCACCGGCACGCCCGTTCCGGACGTCAAACTTGCGACCGGAAAGAAGATCTCCGAGATCCTCGAGGAGAACGACGCAGCGTCCGAGATTCCCGAGGATCTTCGGAATCTGATGGAGCGTGCGGTGCGTCTGCGCGAGCACGTCCAGGCGAACCCGCAGGACTACCAGAACAAGCGATCGTTGCAGAACACCGAATCGAAGGTTCGACGACTCGTCAACTACTACCAAGGCGACGAACTCGAACCCGACTTCACGTACTCCTACGACGTGGCGAAGGAGATCCTCGACGAAGACTGACGAATCCGCATGTCCACCGACGGCCGATCCACGGACGCGATTGACGCCCCCGCCGAACTCGAGAGCGCGGGCTTCGTCCGGCTCGTCGCGAGAGCGGACGGCGACGCGCTCGCGGCCGGCGGCCTCGTCGCGAGGGCGCTCACCGCCCGCGGAACGCCGTTTCAGGTGACCGTTGGCCGGACCGTCGCAGAACGGACGCGACGCGTTCGGGCGGCGGCCGAGACGGCTGGCGCTCGCGACCTCACGCTCGCGATCGGTCCGACGGACGCGGACGTCGGCCGGATCGACGCCGGCGGCGACCGGCCCGCGACGCTCGCCGCCGTCGACCTCGTTCGCGACCTCGAGGAGACGCCCGATCCGGTGCTCGCACTCGCCGGGCTGGTCGCCGCTGGCGTCGAGCCCGGTGCGGGCGAAAGCGAGTGGCTCCTGGAGACGGCTCGCGAGCGCGGGCTGGTCGAGCGGCGACCGGGCGTCGCGGTTCCGACCGGGGATCCGGCCGACGGAATCGCCCACTCGACGCGGCTTTCGGCCCCGTGGTCGGGCGATCCGGACGCTGCACGAGAGGCGATTGCGACGCTCGGAGTCGCGATCGAGTCGACGGACGAACTCGACGAGGACGACCGGCGTGCGATCGGCTCGCTGGTCGCCCTCGACGCCGTGGGCGACGAAGACGCGGCGACGGTGGCGTCCCGGTCGATCGGCGACGCACTGTCGCCGTACGCGACCCCCGAGGCACCCTTCGAAACGCTCGGCGGCTACGCCGACGTACTCGAGGCGGCCGCCCGGACGGAGCCGGGAACGGGCGCGGCGTTGTCGATGGGCCACGACGCTCGCGAGCCGACGCTCGCCGCCTGGCGGGCGTACGGTCGCGCCGCCCACGAGGCGCTCGCCGGAGCGTCGACGGGCCGGTACGACGGGCTGTTCGTCGTCGACGTGGACGGCGGGCCGGTCGAGGCGGTCGCGCGGATCGCCGTCTCGTACCGGTCGCCCGAACCGACCGTTCTCGCGGTCGGCGAAGCCGAGAGCGCGATCGCGATCCGAGAGGACCGGTCGCTCGGCCCGGTCGTCGAACGGATCGCTCGGGAACTCGAGGGCGGCCACGACGGCTCCGACGATCGCGGGGACGACGACGGGCCGACGGGCGTCGAGTACGACGTCGGTCGCCGCCGCGGCTACCTGCGGTACGGCTCGAGCGTCGACGAGTCCGCAGTCGTCGCCGCGGTACGCGGGGTGGATCGACCGTGAGTCGACGCGCGACGATCCGGACGATCCACGACGATCCGGAACTGGTTGCACGGGCGTTGGGCCCGGACAATACCGACGAGATGGAGACCGTCGTCGAGTCGGCTGAAGAGCGAGCGTCGGACGACGACGAACGCGGCGGCGAGGTCGTCACGCGCATCGAGCGCGACTCGACGACCGGCCTGCACTCGACGGTCGACGACTACGTGGTCAACCTGGCGGTCGCGGTGGACGTCGCACACGCCGGCCGAGCGGAACAGAGCGATCAACTGACGGACACGGGAGCTGTGTCCGACCCAAAACAGAACACGACACAACTACACGATGAGTGAACGATCAGTTTCACGCACGAAACAGGAAAAGCGGTGGTACACCATTCTGGCACCCGAGCAGTTCGATCGCCAGGAACTTGGAGAGACCCCCGCTGACGAACCGGAGAAAGTATACGACCGAACGATCGAGACGACGCTCGGCGAGCTGACGAACAACGCCAGCGAGAACAACACCAAGCTCACGTTCAAGGTGACCGACGTCGGCAGCGACGCCGCCTACACCGAGTTCAAAGAGCACTCGCTGACGCGTGACTACCTGCGATCGCTGGTCCGTCGCGGCGCGTCGAAGATCGAAGCGTACGTCACGGTCCTCACGACCGACGACTACCGCGTGCAGGTTCAGCCTGTCGCGTTCACGACCAAGAAGGCCGACGCGAGCCAGGAGAAGGCCATCCGCGAGACGATGGTCGAGATGGTCGAGGACGCCGCGGCCGAACGCACGTTCGAGGAACTCATCTCGAGCATCGTCGAGGGACGGCTCTCGTCGGCGATCTACGGCGAGTCGAAGACGATCTACCCGCTTCGCCGCGTCGAGATTCAGAAAGCGACGCTCGAAGCTCATCCCGACGAAGTCGCCGAGGAGGAAGCGACCTCCGTCGACGTCGACGAAGGGGACGTCGCGACCGACGACTAATCCGTTTCGACGATATTCGTTCGTTTTTCGCGGTTTATCAGCGGCACAGGAGAATACCCCGAAGCTTGACCTCGGGATGAATCCGATAGGCAACCCGAATACAAACCAATAAATAGACACATTCCCTAACCAACAGACAGCGATGGAACACAGCCACCGTTACCGCGCTTACCCAAGCGACGAGGTAGCGATGGCTGCTGAACATCACATCGACGTTCATCGCCAACTCTACAACCACGTCAAATGGGACTACACCAACAGCCCCGATGATGGCAAGCCGAGCGAGTACACGCAAAACAAGAAGCTCACCCAGTGGAAACGACAGTGGCCTGTATTCGCAGAGCTTCACTCGAAAGCCGCCCAAGCCACTGTCGCACGCTTCCACGACAACCTCTCGAACCTTCGCAAGAAAAAAGAGAAGGGATACAACGTCGGATGGCTCAAGCGGCAAGCCCCCAGTGAGTACCGAAGCGTCACGTACAATCAGTCTGGCTTCGACCTCGATAACAAGAGGGGCCGCGACGGGTATGCGTACGTGCGTTTCAGCAAAATCGGCTGGGTCAAAATTCGCTACCACCGACCACTCCCCGAACACGCTACTATCAAAGAAGTCACGCTGAAAAAGGAAGTGACTGGTGAGTGGTTCGTCTCGTTCAGCCTCAACACCGATGAGGAACACGTCCCAGAGAAACCCTCGATAGATACGCTCGACGCAAGCAACAGTGTGGGAATCGACCTTGGAATCCTGAACTACATCCACACCAGCGACGGTAATACCGTGGATTGGCTCGACCTCGGAGACGAATACGAGCGATTACACCGCGAGCAACGCAAACTCTCGCGGAAAGAACACGGCAGTCAGAACTACGAGAAACAGCGTCGGAAAGTCGCCAAGGTGAAGCGGAAGATTCGGCGGAAGGTGCTGGATTACCAGCACAAGCTGACGACGTGGCTCGTGCGAGAGTACGACGCTGTGTTCGTTGAAGACCTCAACGTTGCTGGAATGCTTCAGGGCGACGGGAACGCTCGGAACAAGCAGGATGCCGCGTGGCGGCAGTTCATCACGCTACTCGAATACAAGGGTGATTTGTACGGCACGCACGTTGTGAAAGTACCTACTTGTGGAACGACGAAAGAGTGTGCGTGTTGTGGTGTGGAGACGGCGAAGCCTATCTGGGTTCGTGAACACTTGTGTCCAGCGTGTGGGTTTGAAACGGATAGGGACGCGAACGCGGCGATGAACGTGTTGCAACGGGGCTTTTCTGAATTAGGGCTGGGATGGCCCGAATCTACGCCCGTGGAGACTGTGACCGCTGTGGATGCCGCTACTTTCCAGCGAGTGTCTGCAAGTCACGTCGTAGAAACGGGAAGCCCCGAGGCTTGACCTCGGGGTGATTCACCCGAGGTCGACGGGATCGACCTTCAGATACTCCCGGGCGACGACGGTCGCGTACGATCCCTTCGGCAGTGAAAACGAGAGTTCGAGGGGGTCGGTCCCGAGTTCGAGGTCAGTGCGAACGAGGATCGCCCGACGCGTGCCGCTCGAGTGGAACTCTCCGGGCAACTCGAAGTCGTCGGGCTCGACTCCGAGGTTTTCGAGCACCTCGCGTTCGATCTCGCCCTGTTCGCCGTCGGCGAGGTCGGTTTCGGTGCCCACCAGCGGGGCGGTGACGAACGCTCGGCCGCGCTCGCAGTGGCGAGTGACCGAGCGGACGCGTCGGTCGTCGACGCGCTGGAGCCTGTCCGTATCGGGAAGCTCGAGCCCGTCGGGAGCGTCCCTGTCGACAAAGCAGACGACGTCGCCTGCGACCGGTCGGTCGAACGGCAATCCGCGCTCGAGTCGCTCGCTGAGCACGAGGTTGAACGCGTACGACTGGGCGGCGTGGACGAACAGCCGCTGGAGATTCGAGGGGAGGCGCTCGAGGGCGGCCCGGAACCGTTCGTCGTCGGGTTCGCCGCCCGCGTCGGCCAGTTCGTGGAGCATCGATCGCTCGTACCGGAGTCGGTTTGGAAACCGCTCGAGAGCCTCCGTCCAGTCGCGGGTCTCCTCGACGAACGCCCTGGCCCGCTGAGTTCCCTCCGGCTCGGCGGCGGTTGGGTTCCCGAGGTAGGCCATGACCGCCCCCTCCCAGTCGCCGCGAACGATCTCGAGGCCGACCGCGTGGGTGACCGGCCGACGGCTTCCGAATCGCTGCTGGCCGAAGAAGTTGGAAACTCCGACCGCGGACCCGTCGTCGAAGCCGCCGAACGCCGCGAGTTGGGCCGTGATCTCGGGGGCCCGGTCGGGTCGGTTGGGATCGCTGACCACGATCTCGAAGGCGTTGCCCGCGAGATCGCCGAACTCGAGTCCCCGTCCCGCGCGGCCGAGGACCTCGATCGTTGCGCCGTCGACGTCCGGCAGGTTCGCCGGCTCCGCGCCGTAGATCGAAAACAGCTGCGTCGTCACGGCGTACTTGTCCTTCGTGCCGGCCCAGTCGACCCGCTCCCGGGACATCCCGAGCGCGTCGGAGAGCCGTGCGGCGAAGTCGTTCGTGTCCCAGCCCCGCAACGTCGCGCGAACGACGAGGTGCGGGTAGGCGTCCGTCGGCGCGTCGACCGGCTCCGTGGAGAACCGCTCGAGTTCGCGAACCCGGAAGTGGTCGTCGTTCGCGCGCAGGCGACCGCCGACGCCGTCGACGTCGCTGACGTAGTACTCCATGCCGACGGCTTGCTCCGTGGGATGTGCCGGACGCATACTGGGTGACGGCGATTCGCTCGCCGGGCATAAATCGGTTCGTTCTCGGCGACGGGATTCGGCGACACGGTTATTATCGCTGGTGACCTCTCGATGACAGGAGATCAGGTGTCCCTTGGTTTCTCGCACGCTCTCATGAACTCGAATCCCTCTCGGATGGACCCGACCGAAGCGACCGAGCAATTCGAACGGGAACTCGTGGAACTGATCACGACTTCCTTCGCACGCGGTGCGGTAATCGAAGACACCTGGGACGTGCCAACGCCGGTCGCGGACGCACCCGACTGGTCGGTGACGGTCGAAAAGCGGTACTCGAGCGACGGCTCCGGGTACGATCCGCGATTTCTCGAGGAGTGAGACGCGTACCAGTCAGTCGAGTCGACTGTTTGTTTCTCAAGTAGATCGATACAACAAAAGCTATGGCTCTTCCCGGTAATCGGTACTCGTACTCCGCTGAAGTCGGCACGCGAGGCGAGTCGGCACCGGGAGCCGCGTAGGTGAAGTACGGAGTCAGTATGAAACCCGAGACACGGAATCCGAACGACGGTGGAGACGGCACGCCGGCGATCACGCCGACGGAACTCTTTCGCGCGTTCTCGTCGGATCGACGCCAGCGCGCGCTCGACTATCTCGCGGCGAAACCGGCGGCGATCCCGCTCGGTGACGTCGCGGAGTTCGTCGCCCTCGAGGAGGGAGAGCCGTCGTACGACCGGTACGAGCGAATTCTCGTCGACCTGTATCACAACCATCTCCCGCAGCTGACCGACGTCGGACTCGTCGCCTACGACGCGGAGACGGAACTCGTCTCGCTCGCCATCGATCGAGCCGTCGTCGCGCCGTATCTACGCCTGGCCGACTCGAGTGAATCGGTCGCCGGACCGGATCGGTAACGGGGGAGAATCACCGGAACGTCCGTCCGGAGGACACGGCGACGATAGTCCGCGCCGAATCGCTTCAAATTCGGTTACTATCACCACCCGACGAGCGCGTCGTCCGCCGATCGGCGAGCGCGTCGTCCGGTCCGCACGCGCAGTCGGCCGCTCAAAACAGCGATAGGTCTCCGGTGACCCGGTCGACGCGATCGTCCGCGGCGGGGCCAACCGCCAGGGCGGTAACGGTGCCGGGCTCGAGTTGCGTGTGACCCGCGTCTCGGACGAGCGCGGTGGGAATTCCGTCGCGCTCTGCAATCTCGGAGAGCTCGTGGAGCTGGCGTTCGCTCTCGCCTTTCAGGACGACCTTCTTCTGTCCCCCTCGTTTCCACTGGTCGCGAAGCTGCGTGTCGGCCTTCTCGTACGCCGACAGCGACGCGTGTGCGACCTGAGCCGCGAGTTTTCCCTGGCCCATCCCGACGTCGGTACGAGCGACGATGGCCTGTTTCATGGCGGGACCGACGCGACGGCGGCGTATAATCCCGATGATCCGCCGCGGCTACCGTGACGGGATCTCGAGGATCGAGAACGTTTCGATACCGTCGAGCAGGGCTCGGAACGTTTCGGTACCTTTTACGAACGCTGGTGCGACTGCCCGCGTAATGATCCTCTCCGACGCGGACATTCTGGACCGCCTCGAGGACGGCGATCTCGTCGTCGATCCCCTCGACGATCCGGAGCTACAGATTCAGCCGGCGAGCGTCGACCTCCGACTGGGACGGGAGTTCCTCGAGTTCCAGCGGACGAACATCCCCTGCATTCACCCGAACTCCGAACGGGAGGTCGACGAGTACGTCACGGAGACGGTCGTCGACGACGGCGACGACTTCATCCTCCATCCCGGCGACTTCGTGCTGGGAACGACCCACGAGCGCGTCGAGATTCCGGCTGACCTGATCGCACACGTGGAGGGGCGGTCGTCGCTGGGACGGCTCGCCGTGGTGGTCCACGCTACCGCGGGACTGTGCGATCCGGGCTATCGCGGCCAGATCACCCTCGAGTTGTCGAATCTCGGCACCGCACCGGTCGCGTTGACGCCCGGAATGCGAATCTCCCAGCTCACGTTCACCGAACTCAAAACGGAAGCCGAGCGACCCTACGGCAGCGGCCGCGGCTCGAAGTACCAGGACCAGGACGGCCCGCAGGCCTCCCGCATCCAGAGCGACGACGAGTTCGGCGGCGATCAGCTCGAGCGAGGCGACTGATCGACGAACCGCGGAGACGAATCGCACTCGACCGTCCGACTCGCACGTCGTGTCGCTCACCGTCGTGGTGCTCGCTTCGTCGTCCCACTCTCTCGCGCCGTCCGTCTCGTCGTCCCGTCCGCACCGTCGCGCCTTCGACTGACGGGTGGACGGCGATCGACGGGGACGGCGATCATCGCTCGGGATGAACCGGGGCGTCGAAACCACCACGAACTAACGGTTTGGCGACGTGGCGACGCGCACACGGCGGCACTTCGTACCACCCCGACTCGAGGTCGCGGTCGACGTCGATCGTTTCCTTTCCCGCCGCAGACGTCCCGCAGTCTCGACACCGGTAGCCCTGTCCGCGCCCGGCGCTTTCCATCGTCCGGTCGCAGTCGGGACAGGTCGGCGTCACGCGCTCGATCGTCTCGAGGTCTCGGACGGCGAACTTCTCGAGTTTGAGCGTTCCCCGGGAGACCTCGCCGCAGGCGGTGATCCGATCGCCGGGGCGGAGCGCACGAACCCGGTCGCGAAACCGTTTGGTCGGCTCGAACGCCGCACACTCCAGGCGACTGTCCTCGGCGCCGTGGGTCGGCTCCGCCTCGAAATCGACGAAGACGTGGCCGCCGCGGCGGGTCTCTGGCTCGCTCGCGACCCGGCCGTCGAGTCGATACGCGCGCCCGTCCTCGACGGAGTCGATCGAGCCGTCTCGCAGGTGGACGTCCGTCCCCTGGTTGGTCACGAACAGCCGGCTCGAGGCGACCGCCTCGCCGTCGATTCGACGCGCGACCGCCCGCACGGTGTCGGGGTCGTCGCCGCGAATTCCGTGGAGGATCGGACCCGGCGTGTGCGGGACGCAGACGGTCTCGCCTTCCCCGCGGTCGACCGTATCCCACGCCTCAGGGTAGCCCGCGTCGGCGGCCGCGAAGACGCTCTCGGGATCGACGTCGCGGGGCGTCCCCCACCGATCGACCGCGCGGTAGGAGATGCACTCGTAGGTCCACTCCGACAGCGCCCGCCAGCTACCGATCGCCGCGAGCGCCCCGACGCGTCCGCGGCCGTCGCCGGCGTGCCAGGATCGGTAGCCGTGGCGCTCGATCGTCGCGACGGCTTCGTCGATCTCGAGGTGGTCGCGGATCGCCCGTCGCGCGAACTCCCCGACGTCCTCGGGAATTTCGTCCGCCGCCTCGTCCGCGTCGGTCCGCTCTAGCGGATGGTCGGCGACGACGAGGCCGGGATTCGTTCGTTCGTCGACGGTCTCGGCCAGCGACTCGAGGCGGTCGCGGGCGAGCTCGAACGCCAGATCGGGATCGCACTCCGTGTGGATCGCGAGCGCGGCGTTCCCGCGGGTCTTGTACTCGACCGCAGGGTTCAGGCGGACGAGCAGGACGCGGGCGACGGAGCGGTCTCCGTCGCCGTTCGTCGCTCGCGATTCGCGCTCGAGGCGCGTTGCGATCCGCGCGGCGACGTACGTCGTGCACATCCCGTGCTCGCGGGAGTCGGTATCGTCGAGTCCGACGACGGTCATCGTCGACCGTTGTGGACGAGACGAGTAACCCCTTTCGGGACGTGCGGTCGTCGCGATCGAGCGGACGACGGAAGAGAACTTCTATTTAAGTATACCTCCACGGACGACTCGAATTCGGAGACAGCTTCCGGACATTCCGGGGCAACGCTCTTATATGAGGAGTTGCTTACATACTTCTATGTCCCGCTCCGCACTGGTCGGAAACGTAACCGCGATGCTCGAGGATGCGGGATTCGTGGTCAGCGACCGGTGTGCGATCCGTCCGAAGAGTTTCGACGTCGCTGCTCGTCGCGGCGATGACCTCATTCTCGTGAAGATTCTCGGGAACATCGACGCATTCAACGAGGCGACCGGCCACGAGATGCGCCGTCTCGGCACCTATCTCGAGGCGACGCCGCTCGTACTCGGTCTGCGAAGTCGTGACGAGGATCTGAAACCCGACGTCGTCTACTTCCGCCACGGCGTTCCCGTCCTCAGTCCGGATACCGCGTACAACCTGTTCGTCGAGGACGTCCCGCCGCTGATCTACGCGGCACCCGGCGGACTGTACGTCAACATCGACGGCGACCTGCTCGCCGACGAGCGCGAGGACCGCGACTGGAGTCTCGGTCAGCTGGCGAACGAACTCGGCGTCTCGCGACGCACCGTCTCGAAGTACGAAGACGGGATGAACGCCTCCGTCGAGGTCGCGATGGCGCTTCAGGAGCTGTTCGACGCGCCGTTGACGAGTCCCGTCGACGTCCTCGAGGGTGCAGACGACGTCCACGAGACCGAGTCGACGCCGGACGATCCGGAGGCCGATCCGGACGACAAACAGGTCGTCACCGTACTCACGCGTGCCGGCTACCGGGTCCACCCGACGATTCGGTCGCCGTTCAAGGCCGTCAGTCGCGACGAGGAGGACGTCGACGAGGACGTCGTCCTCACGGGCCACTCCGAGTTCACCAAGACCGCCGAGAAACGCGCCCGGATCATGAGTTCGATCAGCCGCGTCACCCGGACCCAGTCCGTCTACGTCGTCGACCGCGCGAAACGCGACTCGGTCGACGGTACCGCGCTCGTCGAACGCGAGGAACTCGAGACGTTTCGTGACGCCGACGACCTTCGGGACGTCATCCGCGAGCGCGCAGAGCAGGAAGAAGCGGCGTAGGCGGCTCGAAGCGGCGTTAGAATCATTTTCTCGGGTCTGTCACGAACGGACCGGCCGGTCTCGAGCGACGAGCGGGCGAATTGGTATCGACGGTCGAACGAATACTCGGCCTGATCGATCGACGGATCGCGGATACCGAACGAAGCGTCTACGCGTACGTCTCCTCGAGGTAGTCGACGATGTCGGCGCTTTCGTACATGCCGACGACGTCGTTTGTCTCGTCCGTGATCACGGGGACGCCGGTCTGACCGCTGACCTCCTCGACTTCGGTGCGTTCGTCGTGCGAGCGCGGTACCTCGATGACGTCGTACTCGAGGTCGAGTTCGTCGAGTTTCGAACGCACCTTCGCGCAGTAGGGACAGCCCGGGAGTTCGTACATCGTAATGTCTGACATGTGCCGTAGTAGTCGATTGCTCCCTATGAACGCACCGGTCGGCTGTGGGTATGTTTCACTCACCCATGAGGCGAGACGGCGGAACGAAGGTGACGCTACTCGCGATCAGAAGACGACCATTCCGGCCTCGACCGCGAAGTAGACGACGAAGTAGGCGACGAACGCGATTGCAAGCGCCCACTGTCCGAGCGAGACGTCGCGGTGGTTGCCCATGGCGGATTTGACGAGCGGATAGCTGATGATTCCCGCCGCCAGTCCGTTCGCGATCGAGGTCGTCAACGGCATGATCGTGATCGTCAGGCCGGCGGTGATCGCCCAGGCAGGGTCGGTCCAGTCGATGTCCGCAACGCCCTGGAGCATGATGATCCCGACGACGACGAGAGCCAGATACGTCGCGTACTGGGGAATCGCGGCTATCAGCGGAACGACGAGCAACGCGAGCAGGAACAGTCCACCAACCACCAGTGCCGTGAATCCGGTCCGTCCGCCTTCCTCGATACCGGTCGACGACTCGATGTACGTCGTCACGGTCGAGGTTCCGATCATCGCTCCGAACGTGGTGCCGACTGCGTCGGCCATCAGCGGCTTTTCGACCTCGGGTAGGTCACCCTGTTCGTCGAGGAAGCCGGCGATCTGCGAGACGCCGATCAGCGTTCCCGCGGTGTCGAAGAAGTCGACGAAGAAGAACGTGAACACGACGAGCAGGAAGACGAGCGGATCGTCGGTAATCATTCCGAGTCCCTCGACGAAGCCCCAGAACAGCGGCGTGAAGTCGTACTGGACGGATGCGAGCATCGAGAGCAGGCCGTCGGACGTCACCTCCTCGTAGGAACCCTCGGGCGTGAGAACGTCGGGTGCCACGACGCCGACGAGCGTAAGCACCCACCCCGAAAGCGCGGTCAACACGATTCCGATGATGATCGACCCCCGCACGCCACGTGCGTACAGAAGCAGCGTCAGGAGCAATCCGGCCAGCGAGAGTGCGGCGACGGGACTTTCGAGAACGTTCCCGAGGGTGACCAGCGTGCTCTCGTAAGCGACGACGACCTGCATCTCCTGCAAGCCGAGAAATAGCAAGAACACACCGATACCGGCACCGACGGCGAACTTCACCGGTTCAGGGAACAGCTCGATGATGTACTTCCGTGCACCCACGGCGGTCAGGGCGATGAAGATGATTCCCTCCACGAAGACGGCGGCGAGCGCGAGCTGCCACGGCACGCCGAGGATGACGACCACGGTGAAGGTGAAAAAGGCGTTCAACCCCATTCCCGGAGCCAGACCGAACGGACGGTTCGCGTACAGCGCCATCACGAGAATAGCCACGATCGAAGCGAGAATCGTCACGACCGCGAGCATCTGGACGATTTGACCTGCGTCGTAGGTCGTCCCGTTGATCATCGCTTCGCTCTGGAACTCGCCGGCGTCGTGATCCCAGAGAATCGCGCTGCTTAGAATCGCCGGGTTGACCACGATGATGTACGCCATCGCGAGGAACGTCGTCACCCCCGCCAGCGCTTCCGTTCGGTAATCAGTATCGTACTCGTCGAAACCGAAGTACTCCGCGAGCGTTTCTGAAGCCCCCATGTTGGACGTTCGAGCATAGATACAGATATGATTTAAAAGTTATTGTCTCCGCGCCCACCAGAGTATACAGGTACGTGTATAAGTGGTGTCGGTGCGATAAACCGGACGGTGTCCGCCGCCCCGGTCGACCGGCGTGGACGGTCGGGTGAACGTCCGTCGGTCGCTCGAGACGAACGTATTTCACGTCGGAGTGCGTACCCATTCCCCATGAAGTTTGTTATCGTGGGGTACGGTCGTGTCGGATCGCGAACGGCACGCATTCTGGACGAGGAGGGCCACGAAGCCGTCGTCGTCGACACCGACTCCGATCGCGTCGACCGCGCCGGAGCCGCGGGTTTCGAGACCGTCCAGGGTGACGGCGCGGACGAGGACGTTCTCGTCGACGCCGGCATCGCGGCTGCTGACGCGATCGGCGCGTTCACCCCGGATCTCAACGTCAACTTCGCTGCCTGCATGGTCGGCAAACACCACGGCTGTCGGACCGTCCTCCGGATCGACGAGGACTATCGCGAGGACATTTACGCGAAGTACGCCGAAGACGTCGACGAGATCATCTACCCGGAGCGACTCGGCGCGGCGGGAGCCAAAACCGCTATGCTCGGCGGGGACTTCAACGTCGTCACCGACCTGGCGGCCAACCTGCAGCTGACGGTACTGGAGATCCGTGACGGCTCTCCGGCCGTCGGAAAGCGGGTAAGCGAGCTCGAGCTTCCCGACTCGACGCGAATCTACGCCCACGGACGCCCCCGCGAATCGCTGACGATTCCGATCCCCGGCACCACGCTCGAGGCGGGCGACGAGGTCGCCATCATCACCGAAACCGATCGCATCGACGAGGTGCGCTCGAGTCTGCTGCCTGCGAGCGGTTGAACGACGGACGGGCCATTCGCGTCGAAACGGATTGGACGACCGTCGCTCCTCGAACTCCTGGCCAGCCGCCGGGCTCGTCAAATCCGTAACCGCCACTGGAAAAGTCGATCGCCCGAATGCGAGTCGGGCACAACGGTGTCGTCTCTCGATCACCAGCGGAACGAACGCCGTCGGCCGGGACGCCGCGGGGTCGCCGAATCGGTTCGGCGCCGTCGGCGCCCGTCGACAGCGATTGCCGACGTCGGCAATCGGCGCGCGACGGGGGATGGGGGTGTTACACGATGCGCGCCGGTTAGTACAATACACCTGATTGCCATAAAACCGCGTCAGACGATCGAATGACGTCAGTCAGACGCCGTCATCGATCGTCGTTCGGTCGAAACACGAGTACGTTCTGGTGGACCATCGACGGGACGAACGAGAACGGGTAGCCGTAGACGTGGAGGTCCTTCGTGGGATCGTACCAGATCAGGTTCGCCGCGAGCGTCACCGGTGCCGTCGACTCGATCGCCCGCGCGAGATCGGCCGAGAGGAACTCGTAGGACTGCTCACGGTACATATCCCCGATGAAGACGACCAGGTGTCCGTCGGGTGCGACCGCGTCGGCGAACCGGTCGAACTTCGTCGCCATGTCCGCGAGCCACTCGTCTTTCGTCCGACGCCCGGCTCCGTCGTCGAACGCGCCGAGTTTGCTCTCGCGGGTCTCCCGCTCGTTTCGCGTTTGCTCGAGTTCGTCCATGTGCCAGTAGGGAACGTCGGTGAGCAGGAGGTCGACCGAGTCGTCGGGGACGTCCGTGATCAGCTCTGCGCAGTCGCCGTGGCGCATCTCCTGGGCTGCAAGGGGCGGCTCGCCGCGGCTCGTCCGCTCGTCGTTTTCGCGCTCGAGGACGGTCTCGTAGAGTTCGACCCAGCGGTCGTTTCGTTCGAACCCGATCGCCTCGCGGAGCCCGGTTCCCTCGTGTTCGCAAAAACTCGCCCCGAGGAGGGTGCCGCCGACGCCCGCGAAGGGGTCGAGAACGGTGTCACCCGCTTTGCTGAACCGACCGATCAGCTCGGCACAGAGCCGCGGTGGTTTCTGACCGCCGTGTTCGCTGCGCAGGTCGTGCTGGACGTCCGGCGGATAGCCCCGATCGATCACCGACTTCGTCGCGTACTTCCACTCCCTGCCGGTGAGGTCGTTGACGCGGTTTCGTTCGTCGTAGATGCCGCGACCCTCGAGGTAGCGCTGGTGATCTGCGAGTTCGTCGGTGTCGATCACGTCGCCGTCTTCGATCGGTAGCGATTCGTCGCGTGCGCGCTCGACGTCGAACTCGCCGTCGTCGTCGGTAAACAGCCGGCTCTGCCGGTGACGCTCCCCGTCGTCTGCCATCTCTGTCCGTCGTAAGGGGCCGTGATCGCATAAATGCCGGTCTCTCGCGATTTCGCGTCCGTCGGCTCGACGTGACGCGTCAGTCGGGTCGTCGCGCTCCACACCGGCGGAACTCGGGTCGTCGGTCGGCGTCGATCGCCGGTGGCGCAACCCACGGATCGGTGTCGGACCGATCACGGCCGCACGTCGGGTGGTGACACCACCGTTAGCGGGCCCCTTTGTACGCTCGAGCACAAGGGTGCGTATGAACATGCTCGTCGACGGCGAGTGGCGAACGGACGCGTACGAATCGACCGACGGCGACGGCTCGTTCGAGCGCCAGGAGACGACGTTTCGCGACTGGGTCCGCGACGATCCGGACGCCGACGCACGACCCGAGGCGGGCCGGTACCACCTCTACGTCTCGTACGCCTGCCCGTGGGCCCACCGCACGCTCGTAACGCGCGCGCTGAACGGCCTCGAAGACGCGATCGGCGTCTCGGTGGTCGATCCGTACCGCGACGAGGACGGGTGGCAGTTCACGCCCGAGAAGGCGGGCTGTACGCGCGATCGGGTCCACGGCGTGGACTATCTGCGAGAGCTGTACGTCAGAGCCGATCCCGACGTCACTGGGCGCGTGACAGTGCCGGTGCTGTGGGACGAACGCGAGGACACGATCGTCAACAACGAGTCGAGAGAGATCATGCGAATGCTCGACACCGAGTTCGACCCGGTCGCGACTCGCGACGTCGACCTCTCCCCCGAGGGGTACCGAGACGAGGTCGACCGGATCATCGACGAAATCTACGAACCGATCAACAACGGCGTCTACCGCGCCGGGTTCGCGACCGAACAGGGGCCCTACGACGACGCGATCGACGACCTCTTCGACGCGCTCGATCACTGGGACGACGTCCTCGCGGACCAGCGGTACCTCGCGGGCGATCGACTCACGGAGGCCGACGTCGCCATGTTCACCACGCTCGTCCGGTTCGACGAGGTCTACCACACGCACTTCATGTGTAACGTCCAGTACGTCCGCGAGTACGACAACCTCTGGCCGTACCTGCGGGATCTCTACCAGACGCCGGGCGTCGCGGAGACGGTGAACATGGCACACATCAAAGAACACTACTACACGACTCACCCCGACGTCAATCCCCACCGGATCGTCGCTCGCGGGCCCGACCTCGCGCTCGACGCGCCCCACGACCGCGACGAACTTCCCGGCGGTCCGCCGGAGGATCTGGCCCCTGCGAGTGCGGACGATTAGACGCAGCCGTCTCGAGGACGTCGCCTCCGCTCGAGCGCCGGTCCGTCAAGAAGCGTTCGACGGCTGCTTTCCGGACTCGGTCCGCCAGGATTCAAAGCGCGACTCGTGCTCTTGCTCCGGGACGAAAATCTTCCAGAGAATCCACGCGAGGACGAGTATCGGCAACATCGGCAACAAGACGATCACGAGAATAATCGCCATCACGTAGCCGAACGCCGACATCTGAACGTTCGGTGCGTACCCCGTCGACTGAGACACCTTCGGCGACATGTTCGCTGGTACGAACGTGTCGATATTCGGTCTTTCGATCGCCCCACCCGTTCGCCGGTGCCGAGCGCCGCCTCGACGATCGACTCGTTCGGATTTCGCCGTCGGACGCGCCCCGTGGAGACCGCCGTCCGTCGGCTCCGTGCGAGCGCGAACGCCCGGCGGTCCCACCCACATCGGGACGGCGGCCCGTATCAGTCTTCGAGAACCTCGTTCGAGTCGTCCCGCGGTCGGTAGCCGAGTTCGAGCATCGTTTCGGTCAGCGAGAGAAACCGGTCGGCGTTGTTCGAGATTCCGTGGGCGGTAAGCGGCGTCCGCTCGAGGCTGTGGGTCGCCGCGGCGCGAATCACCCGCCGGCAGTCGGCCGGGCTGAGCCACATCGCACGGGCGAACCGCTCGCCAGCCCCGTCGCGGTCGGCACACTCCTGGCGCAGTTCGTCTCTGGTGAGCAACCAGCCGATCCGGAGGTTAACGACGTCCAGCCCGTGTCGCTTGGCGTAGTACGACCCCATCGCTTCGCCGAAGACCTTGGTGACGCCGTAGTAGGTGTCCGGATCCGGCGGGTCGTCGGGACGGACGACCTCCGGCGTTCCGATCGTCGACTCCGGTCGAATCGACGAGACCGCGTTCCCCATGTTGACCGCGTGGTTCGAACTCGCGAACACGACCCGTTCGAGATCGTTGGCGACCGCGGCCTCGTAGACGTTGTAGACTCCCTCGACGTTCGGGTCCGACAGGGCGTCCCACTCGGCCCGCGGATCGGGGTTCGCCGCGAGATGGACCACCGCGTCGTACCCCTCGAGCGCGTCGTGGACGGACTCCCGATCGGAGACCTCGATCGGCGTCGTCTCGAGGTCCGCCGACTCGCTGTGTGAAAAGAGCGCGAGGTCGCGTTCGCCGTCCGACAGCGCTTCGATCGCCTGCCTGCCGACGCGTCCCGACGCTCCGGTGATCGCGATGTCGGTCATACGGGCGTCGACACCGACCGCGCGGAAATAGGTCCGGCCGGCGCGTTCCGGTAGTCGACGCAGTTCTCGGCGGCGTGACCCTACAGCTCGACCGCCATCATGACTTCGTCGACGTCGCGTCCCTCCAGCTTGTAGTGGTCCTCGCGAACCGCCTCGATCTCCCAGTCGTGTTCCTCGAGGAAGGCGATCGCCTCCTCGTTCGTGGACGGAACGCTCTGGTAGACTTTCTCGTACTCGTTCGCACCCGCCCACTGGAGTCCTCGCGCGAGGAGGTGCGACCCGATGCCGTGGCCGCGGTACTCCTCGAGGACGCCGACGGTGAGTTCGGCCGTGTGGCTCAGCTTCTCGAGTTCCGGCGCGTAGAGGTGGACCCAGCCGACCACCTCGTCGTCGACGGTCGCGACGAAGAACATGCGCGACTCGAGTTCGTTGTGTCGCAACAGCGTCTCCTCGTGGTCGATCTCGTCGGCGACGGACTCGGCCTCGATGTACGTCTTCTCGGTCGCGACCTGGCGGATCGCGCCAACGATGCCCGTGAGATCCTCCTGTCTGGCCGGTCGGATGTGGAACTCGAGGTCCTCGCTGACGTACTCCTCTTCGGCTCCGGCGTCGATCGTCACCCTGAGCGTTCCGCGTTCTTCCTCGAGGCGTCCGTCTCGCTTTAAGATCGCGACGTGGTGTCTGAATCCGCCGGAGTCGATCCCGAGTCGCTCTCTGACGTCCTCCGGATCGACTGTTCCCTGCCGTTCGACGTACTCGTAGATCCGCTTTCGGTCCTCGTGGCCGAACTCGAGTGGTTCGCTGAGTCCCATGGTATGGAATGGCGGCCCACGCAACTTAACGTTTCGTCGTATCGGGGGCCACTCGCGAGGGACGCCGCCGGCGGTATAATGGTGCGACAGATGAATCCGGCCGGATTTGACCGTGGGGTTCATCTCGACGAACGGTGGGATGCCCGTCGAAAACCGAATCTCGCGCTCGCTGACCGAGCGCTCGCCGAACGAACAGCGATGATCGGACCGGACGAAGCGGTCGCAGTCGGTGGACTCCTCCTCGCGGTCGTGATCGGACTGCTCGCTCACGAGTGGGCACACGCGGTCGTACTCCGACTCGCGGACGTCGAGTACACCGTCTCGTACTTCCCCGGCCGCACCGACGGACTCGTCAGCCTGCTCGCGAGTTGCCCCTGGGCCGCCGTCCACCCGTCCCCGACGGGACGGGAGCCGGCCTGGGTCCTCAGAGTCGCGGCGCTCGCACCGCTGTCGATCGCCGTTCCGGTCTTCGCACTCGTCGCGTTCGACGTCGTCTCGACCGGTTCGTCGCTCGAGACGGCGATCGCAATCGGCCTCCTCGCCTGCGCGATTCCGAGCCCGCAGGATTTCTCCGTCGCGTTCTACGCCCATCGCGTTCTCGAGGAGGTCGACGACGCGAACGCGCGCAGTTCCCGCGCCGACTGACGGTCGCCGCGTCGCCGTGTGCGCGTTCACTACTACCGTCCGTTTCGACGGACGCGGTGCTCGAGCGTTCGGGTTCGTCTCACAAAAGGTGCTGGACCCGACGCGGGGGACGGGTCCGAGCCGGATCACACTGAACGATCACACAGCCACGAGTGACCGCAAGCGCTGATTGAGCACGAGTGATCCACCGGCGTTCACAGGGGTTTTCGTATTCGATGCGACCGGAGTCGGCGTCGATGCCGACGTATGGTCTATGTATCTGTCCAATAATAAACTTAATCGTTCGTGCTATATCGACCGATACTGCATTTTAATATCCACATAATGCATCTATCTGCGAGTTATTTTGAAGAGTTAGTACTTTGGTCCCCGGGATCGAGGGAACTCCGTCCGATGCGTCGATTTCGGACGTCGATCGAACCGGTTGTCGCCGACCGAACCGCCCGCACGGGCACGGTTGGTGTTGGATCCGAAACGAACGTGCGGTCCATCGGAACGGCGTCGTACGTCATCACGGTGCAACCGCTGGGGAGTCGCGGTTGCACCGATAGATCGTCACGTCAGACCGAATTCGTCCGGTGCGATATTCGGACGTTCGATCGTCCGTCGACACCCCCTCGAGCCGATTCAGGGGTCGATCTTGGCCGGCGTCAACCCCTCCGACAGCTCCGCGCTGATGAGGGCCGCGTGACTTCGCCGAAGTCGCTCGGAGAGGGCCTGGTGGGAGACGTCCAGTTCGGCCGCGAGTTCCTCGAGCGTTATCCTGCGGGGGACGTCGAAGTAGCCGTGTTCGTGGGCCGCGCTAATCGTCTCGTACTGGGTTTCGGTCAGCGGCGTCCGAGCGCGGTCGAGATCGTCGAAGCCGGCGACGCGCGTAACGTTCACCTGAAACTCGTAGCGCTGGAACAGTTCGTGACACGCCGACACCGCCTCGTGTTCGTGAAAGAGCAACTGGAGCGACCAGGAGGCGTCCCGACCGCGAGCCGTGAGGATCGCCCCGTCGTTGTCGGTGACGATCTCCTGGAACAGCTTGACTCCGTCTCCAAACTCGAGGCGGAACAGCCACTGATCGGCCTCCTCATCTCCGAACTCGGCGCGGTCTCGATCGCCGGTCAAACTGGCGATCACGTCCACGGACGGATCTTCCTCGAGCGCGTCTTCGACCCTCCGACGATCGGAACCCGACACTCGAACCAGGGGCGGTCCGTCACCGATCAGCCCCGCGATCTGGAACTCGAACGTCGATACGCGATCGAACGTCCGGGCGAATCCGAGTCGATCGGCAGGAATCTCGAGTTCGACGACCGTCGTCATCACCCGAATCCACCACAAGGACGTATAGACGAATTGGGTTTCCGGTAGCCTTTCCCGCCACCCAATCGCCGTGAGTGTCACTCGAAACTGATCCTCTGTTTCGCTAACGTTGGGCTTCAAAACGGAGGACGAACCCCCGTCACGGCCCGCCGTTCGGGCGACGCGTTTTCGCCGACGAAACGGTTCGGACGGACTGTCGCGACGAAGCGATTCGGACGGGCTGTCGGGCCGGTCTCCCGGCGCGACCGCGACACGTCTTGCGGGACAGCGGCAACAACGATAGCCGAATTGCGGCGCTACACGGACCGTCTCAGGCGGGAAGCTCCGTGGGGTCGCGCTCCCAGTGGCGATGCTCGGCGATGGCGTCGACGAACGACTCGGCGAACGCCTCGAGGTCGTCGCCGTCGCCGATCGTCACGACGCCGTGTTCGGAGACGACGCCGTCCCCGTCGCCCGCAACGTCGATACCCGGCAGCTCCACCGCCTCGAGCACGCTCGTCGCGTCGCCGGCGGCGGCGATCGCCTTCTTGTGTTTGAACGCCTCCGCGACGAACTGTTTCGCGCCACCCTGCTCGAGCAGGGCCTCGACGTTCTCCTCGCCGCCGGGGATGTAGACCGCGTCGAACAACACCGACTGGGTCGTCACGTGGCTCTCGTCTGCCTCGATCTCGTCGCCGTTTTCGGCTTCCTTGTCGCCCAGCACCTTCGAGACGACCTTCACGCGAGCGCCCTCGTCCTGTAGCGTCGACCGGACCGCCTCGAGGTGGTCGCCGTCGTAGCCGTCGTCGACGAGGATCGCGATCTTTCGGGTTTCGATGGAGTCCGCGTCGCGGCGCTCGTTGATGCTCAACGCGGGGTCTTCGGCGTCGTGATCCGGCATCTCGTCTCCCGGCGCTTCGGGTGGCTCGACGCCGATTCCCTCGGCGACGCGTTTGGCGAACTCGTGGTCGACGTTGTTGAACAGGTCGTACACCATCCGCTCGCGGATCTCCATCCGGTCGACCTTGCCGAGTTCGAAGTGGGCGGCGTCGACGATGTTTTGCTTTTCGGGTTCGGTCATGCTGTTCCAGAACAGCCGCGCTTGATCGAAGTGGTTCTTGAAGCTCTCCGACCGATTTCGAATCTTTCTGCCGTCGATCTTCTCGGCGAAGTGCTCGTAGCCGCCTTCCTCCGCGGACGCTTCTCGGGGCTCGTCGTCGCCGATCGAGTTCGGTTTGTACGAGACCTTCCCCGAGTTGATTTCCTGGCGCATGAAGCCCGCGCGCTGGTTGTTGTGTCGTTGCGCGAGCGGCCTGTTGATCGGGATCTCGTCCCAGTTGGCGCTGTTGAACCGGTTGAGCTGCGTGTCCTGGTAGGAGAACAGTCGCCCCTGCAACAGCGGGTCGTTCGTGAAGTCGATGCCGGGAACGACGTTTCCGGGGTGGAACGCCACCTGCTCGGTCTCGGCGAAGAAGTTGTCCGGCGTCTCGTTCAGCACCATCCGGCCGATCGGCTCGACCGGGACCTCGGTCTCGGGGACGATCTTCGTCGGATCGAGGACGTCGAAGTCGAACGCCTCGGCCTCGTCCTCGTCGAAGATCTGAACGCCGAGTTCCCACTCGGGTTCGTACCCCTCCTCGATGACGTCGTAGAGATCCATCCGATTGAAATCGGGGTTCTTGCCGGCGATCTTCTGGGTCTCGTCCCAGACGAGCTGCTGGGTACCGTACGCCGGCGTCCAGTGGAACTTGACGAAGTGTGCGTCGCCCTCGTCGTTGACCAGCCGGAACGTGTGGACGCCGAATCCCTGCATCATGCGGTAGGCCCGCGGGAGCGCGCGGCCCGACAGCACCCACATGATCATGTGCGTGATCTCCGGTTTGAGCGACGCGAAGTCCCAGAAGGTGTCGTGAGCTGCCGACGCCTGGGGCGTCCCGTCGTCGGGTTCCGGTTTGATCGCGTGAACCAGATCCGGAAATTCCATCGCGTCCTGGATGAAAAAGATGGGGATGTTGTTCCCGACGAGGTCCCAGTTGCCCTCCTCCGTGTAGAACTTGGTAGCGAACCCGCGGACGTCCCGAACGGTGTCGGGCGATCCCCGCGATCCGACGACGGTCGAAAACCGGGTGAACACGGGCGTCTTCGTGTCGGGATCGGTCAGCACCGACGCCTTCGTCAGCTCGGAGATGTCGTCGAACCCCTCGAGATCCGGGTCCTCGTAGGGTTCGAAGTAGCCGTGTGCGCCGGTGCCGCGGGCGTGGACGACTCGCTCCGGGATCGACTCGTGGTCGAACTGCGTCATCTTCTCCCGGAAGTGGAAGTCCTCCATGATCGTCGGCCCGCGCTCGCTCGCTTTCAGCGAGTTGTCGGTGTCGCTGACGCGCACGCCGTGATCGGTCGTCAGGTACTCACCCTCCGGGCTCTCGCGCACCGCGTCGAGCTGTCGGCGCTTGCTCTCGTCGTCGATTTCCTCGCTGCCGTCGCTCGTTCCCGACCGCGACTCCTCGTTCGAACCCGAGCCGTCGGCCCGCGTCGGACTCGAGTCGGTTCCGTCGGCACCCTCTGACGACGGATCGTCCCTCTCCTCCGTCGTTCGTTCGTCCGCTCCATCCCGTCCGCGCTCTGGATCGTCGTCCGTGGTCATGGTAGGCGTTCCCGGCTCGACCGGGTCACGGCGACTACCGCACCGGACTCACTGGATGCTGTGCATGGAACTGCAAGCCCCGGCGGTGATCAGTGCTCGACGAACTCGAACAGCACCCCGCCGGTGTCGGCCGGATGGACGAACGCCACCGAGTGGCCCCACGCTCCGGGTCGCGGCTCGTCGTCGATCGTCCGAACGCCGCGGTTGCGAACGCGCTCGAGCGCCCGGTCCGCGTCGTCGGTCGCGAACGCGAGGTGGTGGATTCCCTGTCCGCGTCGCTCGAGGTACTGCGCGATCGGTCCGTCCTCGAGCGGTTCGAGCAACTCGACGTAGCCGTCACCGCAGTCGAGAAAGACGAGCAACATGCCGTCGAACTCCTCTTCGTGAACGGTCTCGAGTCCGAAGAGGTCGCCGTACAGCTCGGCGAGTTCGCGCGCGTCGGTGGTCGCGATCCCTGCGTGATCGAAGTGCATGCACGCCCGTTCGTGGAGCGATCCCAAATATCGACGGGATCGGGAGGTCCGGGAACGGCTCGCAGACGGTCTTCTGTCCGTCGGTTCCGGTGCAACCACGAGCGGGCTGCGGTTGTCCCGACAGACGGTGACGGAGCCGTTTCATCCGGTTTACCGTACGTCATTTCCGGCGCAACCGCCGTACGGGTCGCGGTTGCGCCGGTAAATCGTCACAGCAATCCGTATCAGTCGAGGCGCGCAAGCCGGTTCAGCGCGTACACCGTCCGGAGGACGTCGACGCTCTTGCCGCGGTCGAAGACGAGTTCGTCCGTCTCGAGGACGTGAGCCAGCGTGTCGCGGGAGGCGTGTTCTGGCGCGGCCGCGATGCCGGCGCCGGTCTCCGCGATCCACTCCATCACGCGCAGATCGCTCTTGGAGTCGCCCATCACCAGCGCGAACGGATCGTCGACGTCGAGGACGTCGAGCGCCCGCTCGACGCCGACGACCTTGTTCAGCTCGAGACTTCCGATCTCGGCCGCGTCGGCCTCGTAGTAGGCGACGTCGATCCGCTCGAGCACGGACGCGAGTTCGTCGGGAACGTCGTCCGATTGCAGATCCGGGTAGGCACCCTCCCCCTCGAGGACGGTCCTGATCTCGGGGTCCTGGCTCGCGTAGAACGTCCGGGTCCAGTCGACGACGGTCCCGCCGTTCGATCCGATCTCGCCGTCGCCCGCCTCCACCGCCGTTCCGACCGCATCCGCCAGCAGGTCGATCAGGTAGACCAGCGCCTCGTCGATGGTCTCGCGGGCGCGCGACGATCCGGTCTCGTAGTTGGGCTTCATCGTCACGTTGAACTCGTTTCCCTGGAGGTGACAGCCCCGCCGCAGCTCCTCGGGTGCCTCCGGGAGCACGCGCGAGCGCACGTCGTCGAAGACGTCTCTGATCTCTTCTTCGAGGTCCTCGTAGAGGAGCTGTTTCGTCTCCGCGCCGTGGCCGGGCGTGAACACGCCGGTGCCCGCCTCGTAGACGATCGAGAGGTTCCCCGAGTGAACGATCTCGCTGCCCAGTCCCTGGATCGCGAACCCCTTGACGTTCTCCAGGGTCTGGCCCGTACAGATGACGATCGGGACGCCCGCGTCGTAAAACTCCGTGAGGACGTACAGCGTCTCCCGGGGAATCTCGTTGTCGGTGCCCCCGGCCGACCGGAGCGTCTCGTCGACGTCGAGGACCAGCACGTTCACGGCCCGGCCGTACTTCGCCTCGAGATCGAGGGCGGTAAACGCTTGGTCGCGGTTCGCCCGCGAGGCGACTTCCGCGAACGTCTCGCCGGCGGCGAACGCCGAACGGATCTCGTCCTTTCGGTGCTCGAGTTCCTCGGTCGCGCTCTGCCAGTGCTCGAGGGCGACCCGCGAGTCGACGGCGGGAAAGACGTCGACGAACTCCTGGTACTCCCGAAGCGTCTCCGTGTCGTACTCGTCGTACAGGCGGTAGACGAGATCGTATCGTTCCATGTGACGAACACCCTGGCCCCGAGGAGTAAGCGTTTTCGCTGTCCTCGAGGAACCGGATGCCACGGAGGGCGGCGACGCGTCGACCGAGACCGCCGGACGCCCGGCGACCCCCTCCGGGTATTCTCCCGCGTCAACGAACAGTATATAAAAGCGGCGACCGAACTCGCCGATATATGAAGAACGTCGACGACCTGATCGAGAGTGCAGCGGAGCTCGCCGCTCGAGGGCTCTCGAAGGGAGAGATCGCGGACGAACTGAACGTCTCCCGCGAGACCGCGAGCTGGCTCGTCGAACGCAGCGACGCGCAACCGACGGACCGGCCCACGCAGACCGCCGAAGAACACCCCGTCAGCGGCCCACAGGACATCCACGTCGACTGGTCGGCCATCGGCCGCGACAGCAAGCGGATGTGCTACGTCGCCGCCGCGATGGCCGACCTGCTCGCCAAACACGGCGAGGACGTCGACCTGACCGTCGGCATCGAGAAGGCGGGCGGTCCGATCGCCACGCTCGTCGCCCGCGAACTCGAGACGGACCTCGCGACCTACACCCCCGCGAAACACCAGTGGGAAGAAGGCGACATCGAAGACCTCGGCGGGACGTTCTCCCGCAATTTCGCGGGTATCCGCAACCGGGAGTGTTACGTCGTCGACGACACGATCACGAGCGGCACGACGATGCACGAGACGATCGACGCGATCCGTGCCCAAGGCGGAGATCCGCTGGCGTGCGTCGTGCTCGCGGACAAACAGGGTATCGAGGAGGTCGACGGCGTTCCCGTCTACTCGCTGTTGCAGGTCATCAGCGTCGGCAAAGACGAGTGATCGATCGCGGGGATCAGTCCTCTATCGCCAACCCGGCGTGCCAGCGATCGACGCCCGCCTCGCGTTTTCGCTCGTCCATCTTCGCGAGCAGGTGCGCCGCGAGCGACGCGGTTTCTGCTGCTCGCGACTCGCCTTCGGTTCGGAACTCGCCGCCGTCGCGGTCGGCGTACACCGTACAGACCGCGCCCGCGCGGAGCCCGTAGATCGAGGCGAGCGTACAGATCGCGCTCGCTTCCATCTCGATGTTCTTGACGTTCGCCTCGGCGAGTCGGTCGACGAGGTCGGCCGAACCGGCGGCTTCGAACCCGTCGTAGCCGGCCCGTCCCTGTCCGGCGTAAAACGAGTCGGCGCTCATCGTCAGTCCCGCATGGTACTCGTAGCCCAGCCGCTCTGCGGCGGCGATCAGCGCGGAGACGACCTCGTGGTCGGCGACGGCGGGGTAATCCTCCCGGACGTACTCCGCGCTGGTCCCCTCCTGGCGAACCGCGCCGGTCGTGATCACGAGGTCGCCGACGCTCATCTCCGGCTGGATCGCCCCGCACGAGCCCACTCGAAGGAACGTCTCGCAGCCGACCCGCGCGAGTTCCTCGACCGCGATCGCCGCCGAGGGGCTGCCGATCCCCGTCGAGGTGACCGAGATCGGCGTTCCCTCGTAGGTGCCCGTCGCGGTCCGATACTCGCGGTGGTGGGCCATCAGTTCGTGGTCGTCCCAGTGGGCGACGATCTTCTCGAGGCGCTCGGGGTTTCCCGGCAGGAGGACGGTCTCGGCGACGTCGTCCGGACCCACCTCGAGGTGGTACTGTACGTCGGCGTTCGGATCTTCGCTGTCGCCTGGCATCGGATAGGCGCGGTTCGCGGCGACGCCGTATATAAATGGGGGACGGCCGTAGCACGGGTATGGACGGCTCGCTCACCGACACCTACGTCGCGGCGATCCAGCACGATCTCGTCGAGCTTCCCGCGGACGCGACGCTCGTCGGGGTCGTTCGTCGGCCGACGTCGTGGTTTCACGCGACCGTCGACGAGAACCACCCCGAACTCGGTCCGCCGACGGACCTCCTCGAGGCGATGCGCGACGCCGAGGAGGAGCTGAAACTGTGCGGCCTCTGTGCGGAAGGCGCACACAACGCCGCCTGGGACGACGTCGGGTTCGGCGAGCGCTATCGCGACTACCTCGAGCGGTCGGACGACGCGAGGGATTCGCTGGCGGCGCTCGAGGATCGGCTGGCGGCCGGCGAATCGCTGGCGATCGTCTGCTACGAGAACACCGAGAAAAAGCGGTGCCACCGGACGATTTTGCGAGAGCGCCTCGCCTCTCTGCGGTGATGGACTGCGGCCGTCGACGTACCAGCAGTCGCCGCCGTCGAGAGCGAACCGATCCGCCGGCGGCCGAATCACTCGAGGGTGTCCCGTGAGATCGTGTTCGGAATGAGTTCCCCGAGCGTGTACCGGGCAGGCTCCTCGACCCCGTGGTCACAGACCACCGGAAGCTCCTCGTCGCAAAACTCCGCGAGCGTCTGTCGACACATTCCGCAGGGAGTGACGCCGTCGCGTCGGTCGGAGCTGACGGCGAGTCGGGTGAACTCGCGGTGACCGTTTTTGACAGCCTCGGCGATCGCGACCTCCTCGGCGTGGAGGCTGTTGCTGAAGTTGGCGTTCTCGAGGTTGCAGCCGACGAACACCTCGCCGGCCGCGGTCTCGAGTGCCGCCCCGACCCGGTACTCGGAGTAGGGGACGTGAGCGGCCGACTGCACCTCGCGTGCGGCCTCGATCAACTCGCGTTCGTCCATAGCACGCGATACCGTCTGCGAGCGCAAGAAGCCACCGGCGGCCGTCGTCCCGTCGCGAGAGGACTTCGGGAGATCTCGCCGGTCCGATTCCGGGGGCTACGCAGCGTCGTCGACCGCCGTCTCGACGACGTCGCTCGCGCGTTCGACCAGGTCGTCGACCTCGTCGCTTTCGGCGTAGATGCGAACGTACGGCTCGGTTCCGCTCGGGCGCACGAGGATCCACGACGCGTCGGAAAACTCGAGGCGAACGCCGTAATCCGTGTCGACGGTCGCGTCGGGAAACGTCGCCGGGAGTTCCGTCTCGAGGGCGGCCATCGCGTCGGCCTTTCGTTCGTCGGGACAGTCGACGCTCACCTTCCGGTACGGCCGTTCGGTCACCGGCGCTCTGAGGGCGTCGGTGTCGCCCGCGCCGGCGACGAGCCCAGCGACGAGCGCGGCGCTCGCGACGCCGTCGATCCAGCCGCCGAGGGCGGGGTGTACGTGCTTCCAGGGTTCGGCTGCGAAGACGACCGCCGTGTCGTCGTCGGCCCGCCGGCGCTCGCGAGCGATTCCCTCGTGCAACGCGCCCAGCCGGACTCGTTCGACCCGGCCGCCGGCGTCGCGGACGCGCTCGTCGATGCGCGCCGAGGCGTTCGGCGTCGTGACGACGACCGGATCGGCGGCGTCGCTCTGGGTCACGTAGTGTGCGGCGACGACGGCGAGGACGGTGTCTTCGTGGATCACGGCCCCGTCCGGTCCCGTGACGACCAGTCGGTCGGCGTCGCCGTCGTGGGCCAGGCCGACGTCGAACGTCCCGCTCGCGAGAAACGACGAGAACTCGCTCAGCGTCTCCGGCGTCGGTTTGCTCGGCCGCGCACTGAAGTGACCGTCGACGTTCGCGTTCACCGCGACGACGTCGGCACCCAGACGCTCGAGCACCTGTGGCGTGGCGAGCCCGCCCATCCCGTTTCCGCAGTCGACCGCGATCGAGAGTCCCGCGAGGACGTCGCCGCGGTCGTCGTCCCCGACGAATCGGCCGCGGACGTACGCCGTGACTGCGTCGCGGTACTCCTCGAGCACGGCGAGGCGGTCCGAGTGACCCCACTCGTTCCACGGCGCTGGCTCGGTGTCGTTCGCGTCGACCGCGGCTTCGATCGATCGCTCGGCCTCGCGGTCGTACTCGACGCCGTCGACGAAGAGTTTGATCCCGTTGTCCGACGGTGGATTGTGGCTCGCGGTGAGCATCACTCCGCGACGGCCGCGCGAGGCGAACGCGAGCGCGGGGGTCGGAACTCGTCCGATCCGGTAAACGTCGGCGCCGGCGCTCTCGAGTCCGGCCTCCATCGCGGCGGCGAGCGCCGGACCGGTTTCGCGACCGTCTCGGCCCACGACGAACGTTTCGCCCGGTTCGCCCGCGGCCTGACCGACGGCCAGCGCGAGCGACGGCGTGATCTCAGCGACCGGACCGCGAATTCCGGCGGTCCCGAACAGCGTCATGTGGGGTCGTTTCCCGAGGAGGCACTTATACTGTCCGCTGAGAGAAGAGGTGCGACTATCGCTGCGACGCGAACCGAGGACGGTTGCGGACGGAAGCGACTCGAGTGTGAACCCTACTCGGGAAGGTCGTCGATCAGGACGACGGCTTCGCCGTCGATCACCGTCGCGTCGTCGTCCTCGTTGCGGATGGTCGTCTCGAGCCGGTACTGGTCGCGGCCGAGGTCTTCGACGACTTCGACGCGCGCGGAGACGCGATCGCCGATGCCGACCGGCGCGGTGAACTCGAGGTCCTGGGAGAGATACACGGTGAGACCGGGGAGTCGGGCGAGGGCGGCGCTGATGAGCCCCGAAACGAGCGTCCCGTGAACGATCCGTTCGCCAAAGCGCGTCTCCGTCGCGAACTCGTCGTCGAGGTGGAGGCGGTTCGTGTCGCCGCTGATGCTGGCGAACGCTCTGACGTCCTCGTCCGAGATCGTCTTCGCGAACGTCACCGTATCCCCCACGTCGATCCGGGTCGGATCGTCGACGGTTCGCTCGAACGCCCAGTCGAGGTCGGAGTGCGTAACCGACGGAACCGAGGCGGACGTCGTTTTACCGTTCGATCGAGCGGCGGTCGTATCGGGAACCATCGCGGAGAACGCGGCGCGGTTGGCGGCGGCCGCACCCTGGAAGAAGCTCCGGGTCATCGCCGTCCACGCGTTCGTCATGGCGGCGAAGTTGTTCCCCCCACTGTTCTGGTGTGACATCTGCTCGATGCTAGGGCTGGAGGATTTATCACTCTTTGGCTGCATCACTCCGCTGTTATCAGGCGATCCGGATCCGATCGTTTCGCCCCGTTTAACGACGTATTACCGGCCCCCGCTGCGAGTAAGTGACTATTGTCGCGACCGTTCGAGTATCGAGACGGTTTCGCACCGGCGTCTCGACCGGACTGGTGGTTCCTCGAGTCGGATCGCAGGTATTGCGAGGGATCCGATCCGGGTCCCGGAACGCCAGCGAACTGCCGACGCCGCGATCGACCGCGGTGCGGACTAAGGCCATCACGTTCGCGCCCCCGCCCAACTGAAACCATCTAGTACCATTTGATGGTTTCTAGTGGAAAGCCTTATCCCGTTCCCCCACGTTCACTCGAGTGATGACGGACGACTCCGACCGATCGCTCTGGTTCCCGCCGGCCATGTTCGGCCAGCAGATGCAGGAAGCGGGCGAGCAGGTTGCTGAATCCCAGCAGGAGATGATGCGCCAGTTGATGGAAGCGAGTACGAAGACTCCCTTCGACGACGCGGGCGCGTTCGGGCCGATGAACATGGGAACGGCGACGTTCAAAGCCCGCGTCCAGAGCGGCGGTCGGATCAGCATTCCCGAACCCGAACGGGACGCCCTCGACATCGAAGAGGGTGACATCGTCCAGACGATCGTCGTCCCCGTCAAACGAAACCGAGAGGAAACACAATGACTCAGAACCCACTCACCGCGTTCTTCGACGCACAGCGCACCGCAGTCGAACAGACCCAGCACCTCACCCACGACGCCCTCGAGGCCCAGCGAACCTCGATCGGCGCGTTCGCCGACGCACTCGAGGCGTCGAGCTCGCTCGCGACGTCCAACGCGGAACTCTCCCGCGGAGCCGTCCACGCGTACTTCGACGCCCTCGAGTCGACGATGCCCGAAGGGGCCGCCGAGTTCGACGAACTGCGAGAACTCGCCGACGAGAGCGTCGACTCCGCGACCAGCGCGCAGTCGGAGTCGATCGCGGCCGTCGTCGAGACGCTCGAGGAGTCCGAAGCCGCCTACGACGAGTTCGCCGCGAACTACTCCGAGATGGTGGACGCCTCCTTCGAGTCGTTCCTGCAGGCCCACGAACAGCTCGAGCACAACGTGGCGGTCGCGGCCGAGAACGTCGAAGAGACCGCCGAGGAGTTCGACGCGTCGGCCTGAGTCGACCCACCTCAGCCTTTTCACAACTCCACCCCTATAGGTAACCAATGTCCGATTCAGAGCAGCCTCCGGCGCAGAACTGGAACGCGGTCGTCGAACAGTGGAACGAACAATTCATCGAGGCGTTCGAGGACAACGTCGAGGCCCAGGCCCGGTTCGTCGAGAGCTGGTCCGAAACCGTCGGCGAGCTAAGCGAGGACAACGAGGTCTCGGACGGACTCGAGGGCTACGCCAGGGCCTACGAGACCTGGATGAACGCCTCCAAGCAGATGGTCGAGCGGATGAACGACAGCCTCGAGGGCGAAGACGTCGACGCCGAGGAGTTCCGCGACGTCTGGCTCAACACGGCCAACGAGGCGTTCAAGGAGGTCATGTCGACGACCGCCTTCGCGAAGATGACCGGCGAGACCGTCGGCGACGTCCTCGAGTTACAACAGCAGGCCGACGAGACCGCACAGGAGACGCTTCGCACCCTCGGCTTCGCCACCGAGGAGGACGTCCTCGAGATCGGCGACCGCCTCGTCGAACTCGAACGCCGCCAGCACGACGTCGAGCGAAAGCTCGACCGCGTCCTCGATCACCTCGAAGACGAGGACCAAGAGTGAGCCACCACGAGCCATGAAAAATCCGTACGCAACCGCACTGGACTTCCAGCGACAGGCCTGGGAGGCCACCGCCAACCTGGCGGACAAGAGCCGAATCGCCCCGGAGCGCACCGAGACGATCGAGAACGTCGACGTCGGATCGACGCCGAGCGAGGTCGTCTACGGGGAGAACAAGCTCGAACTCCTCCACTACGAGCCAAAGACCGACGAGCAACACGACGTGCCGATCCTCGTCGTCTACGCGCTCATCAACAAGCCGTACATTCTCGACCTCCAGCCCGACCGATCGGTCGTCCAGACGCTGCTCGAGGCCGGTTTCGACGTCTACCTCATCGACTGGGGCGAACCGTCGAAGCTCGACCGGACGCTCGGCCTCGACGACTACGTCACGCGCTACATCGACAACTGCGCCGACGTGGTTCGCGAGCGCTCGGATCAGGATGAGATCAACGTCCTCGGCTACTGCATGGGCGGGACGATGTCGGCGATGTACGCCGCGTTGTTCCCCGAAAAGGTCAAGAACCTCGCGTTGATGGCCTCCGGACTCTGTTTCGCCGGTGAGGGGGGCGTCCTCGAACTGTGGGGTGCCGAGGAGTACTACGACCCCGAGACGGTGACCGAGACGTTCGACAACGTCCCCGCGGAGTTTCTGGACGTCGGCTTCGCGCTGATGGATCCCGTCGCCAACAACGTCACGAAGTACGTCCGCTTCTACGACAACGTCGAGGACGAAGACTTCGTCGAGAACTTCGCCCGGATGGAGCGCTGGCTCGACGAAGGGATCGACGTCGCCGGCCGCGCCTACGAGGAGTTCATCCGCGACATCTACCAGGCGAACAAACTCCACAGAAACGAACTCCACCTGAACGGCGAACGCGTCGACATCACGAACGTCGAGATGCCCGTCCTCCAGATCGTCGCCGAGTACGATCACCTCATCCCGCCGGGTGCGTCGAAGCCGTTCAACGAGGAAATTCCCGCCGAGGACACCGAGATCCTCGAGTTCCCGACCGGCCACATCGGCATGTCCGTCTCCTCGCGCAGCCACGACGAACTCTGGCCCGAGGTCTGTGACTGGTTCGAGGCACGCTCGAACGGTGCCGGCGTCGAGTCTGAGCCGGAGACGCCCGAACCCGACGAACCGGACGCCGCGCTGGCCGAAGACGTCGCTGGCGACGAGCGCGGACCCGACGACCTCGAGAACGGGGTCGACGCCGAGTCGATCGCCGGTTCGACCGGGAACCTCGAGTCCGCTTCTGACGCCGACCTCGAGGCCGAAACGAGCGAGTACGTCGGCGACGAGCGCTCCGACGAGGAGATCGAAGCGCGCGGCGAGTCCGACGTCGACGACGAGCCCGCCGAGCCCGGTGAGATGACCGTCGACGAGGAAGTCGTCGAGGAGGTCGCAGACGACCCCGATACCGTCGACGGGAGCGGGGGCGACGAGGAGTCCGCGATCGACGCCGAAACGGACGATCTGACCGACCTCGACGGCGTCGGTCGGGCGTACGCGAACGTCCTGTCCGAGGCGGGCGTCGACACGTTCGACCAGCTCGCCGAGGCGGACACCGCGGAGCTCGCGGCCGAAACGGGGCTGTCGCCGAGTCGCGTCGACGACTGGATCGAGCAGGCGCGCGAGCGCTGACGCGAATCGACCGTCTCGGTTCGTCCGTCGTTCGATATCCGAGGCCGACTCGAGTTCGGTTCGGAAACGCCGACTCGAGTTCGACGACCGGGGCTGGCGGGACGGCCCGTCGCGGCCACAGGTTCTTATATACTGTCGGAGGTAGAACGTGGTCCTAGCCATGTCTATGGACGGACGGACGTGCGTGGTCACGGGATCGGCGCGCGGCATCGGACGCGGTATCGCCGAGTACCTCGGCGCGGAGGGTGCCAACGTCGTCATCAACTACCGCTCTTCCGAGGAGGCGGCGAACGAGGCGATCGACGCGATCGAAACCGCAGGCGGGAGCGCAGTCGCCGCGCGGGCCGACGTCACCAGCCGGGTGGAGGTCGAGGAGATGGTCGATATCTGTCACGACGCGTTCGGTCCCGCCGACGTGCTGGTGAACAACGCGGGAATCACGGCCGACACGCAGTTCGTCGACATGACCCCCGAGGAGTGGGATCGCGTGATGGACGTCAACCTCGGAGGGACGTTCAACTGCACCCAGGCGTTCTACGACGACATCTGGAACGCGAACGAGGGGCGACTGATCAACATCTCGAGCGTCGTCGGCAAACAGGGGAACTTCGGGCAGGCCAACTACGCCGCGGCCAAAAGCGGACTGTTCGGATTCACGCGCACCATCGCCCTCGAACTGGCACAGGGCGGTTCGACGGCCAACTGCGTCGCGCCCGGATTCACCCGGACGGACATGTTAGAGAGCGTTCCGGAGTCCGTCCTCGAGCGCATCGTCTCGGGCATCCCGCTCGAGCGCCTCGCCGAGGTCGAAGACGTCGCCGCAGTCGTGCGGTTTCTCGCGAGCGAAGCGTCGTCGTACGTCACCGGCGAGGTGATCGACGTCAACGGCGGGATGGATCTGTGAGGCGATTCAACAACGTTTTTACTCGCGCTCGCGCTTCGAAGTCGTATGAGCGAACGCGAGGTGCTCGAGTCCCTTCGTGAGAACGCGCGGTACTCCGCGGCCGACATCGCGCGAATGACCGACCTCGAGGAGAGCGAGGTCGAGGCGGTAATCGAGGAACTCGAGGCAGCGGGCGTGGTCCGTGGGTACCAGCCGGTGGTCGACTGGGACAAACTCGAGGACGAACGCGTCCGCGCCGAAGTCGAGTTGAACGTCAGGCTCGACCGCGAGACGGGATACGGCGACATCGCGGAGCGCCTCGCACGGTTTCCGCAGGTCAGAGCGCTGCGGCTGGTCAGCGGCGACTACGACTTCGACATGGAGGTCGAGGGCGATTCGATCCGCGAGGTCTCCCAGTTCATCAGCGAAAAGGTCGCGCCGGTCCCCGAGATCACCCAGACGGTCACCCACTACGTGATGACCTCCTACAAGGAACACGGGATCGAACTCGGCGACGGCGACGACGACGATCGGCTCTCGGTCTCGCCCTGACCATGACGATCGAACTCTCCGACCGGGTGCAGGCGGTTCCGCCGTCAGGCATTCGGCGCTTTTTCGAGATCGCAGAGGAGCGCGACGAGGTCATCTCGCTGGGCGTCGGCGAACCCGACTTCTCGACGCCGTGGGCCGCTCGCGACGCCGCGATCGCCTCCCTCGAGCGCGGCAAGACCTCCTACACCGCGAATCGAGGAAAACGCGAACTCAGGGAAGCGATCGCCGGCTACGTCGCGGACCGATTCGACTTCGACTACGATCCCGACGAGGAGATCATCGTCACCGCCGGAGCGAGCGAGGCGGTCGATCTCGCCTTTCGAGCGCTCGTCGATCCGGGCGACACCGTCGCGATCGCCCAGCCGGCGTACATCTCGTACGAGCCGGGCGTGATCTTCGCCGGCGGCGAGGTGCTCTCCGTTCCGACGAACGAACGGGACGAGTTTCGACTCACCGTCGAGGCGCTCGAGGACGCGGGTGCCGAGAACGCGGACCTACTGGTCCTCTGTTATCCCAACAACCCGACCGGCGCGATCATGCGCGAGTCGGACCTCGAGCCGATCGCGGAGTTCGCGCGCGAACACGACGTGACGGTCCTCTCGGACGAGATCTACGCCGAGTTGACCTACGACGGTGAGCACGCATCGATCGCCACGTTACCGGGCATGCGCGAGCGAACGATCGTCTTCAACGGCTTTTCGAAGGCCCACGCGATGACCGGCCTGCGGCTGGGATACGCGCTCGGCCCCGCGGACGTCGTCGGCGCGATGAACAGGATTCACCAGTACACGATGCTCTCGGCGCCGACGACGGCCCAGTACGCCGCGCTCGAAGCCCTCGAGTCGTGCGAGAACGACGTTCGCGAGATGATCGATCAGTACGATCGCAGGCGGCGGTTCGTCCTCTCGCGCTTTCGCGAGATCGGAATGGACGTCTTCGAGGCGAAGGGTGCGTTCTACTGTTTCCCCGAGGTGCCGGAGAGCTTTACGTCCGAGGAGTTCGCGGAGGCGGTGCTCCGAGAGCAGGGGGTGGCCGTCGTCCCCGGCGACGTCTTCGGCGAGGGCGGCGAGGGGCACCTGCGGGTCTCGTACGCGACGGGGCTCGAGGAACTGCGGGAGGCGCTGGTCCGGATCGAGGCGTTCGTCGACGAGCACACCTGAGCGGCGAGGGTTCGGTCCTCGCGTGTGAGCGTCCGTCGACGACCGCGTTCTCACGGCGACCGATTCGACGAATCGGTTTCCAGTCCGATCACCGGTACAGCGAGACGTACAGCATGCCGAAGCCGACGATGAACGGAATCGTCTCGACGATGTAGAAGACCGTTATCGGCGAGGTAATCTGTGAGACGATCGTCGTCATCCCGACGCCCATGCTGAGAAACGCGAAGCCGATGAACGCCGACTCGAGACGCTTCGACGGGTTGGCGCAGTACGACTGGAAGCTGATGAGCGTCAGCCCGAGCGCGAGCGCGAACACCGTCATCTGCATCAGCATCAACAGGACTTCCGCGAGCTGGCTCTCCATGAGCATCAGGAGGGTCTCTCCCAGCTCACTCATCGGTGGTACCTCGTCGGGCGGTCGGCGAATCGATCGTCGTCATCGTCGGCGGTCGGTAGCTCGAGTTCATTTGACACCGAGGTCGTCCCAGAGACGGGAGAACCGGTCCGGCAGGTTCTCTTCCCGGAAGATGCGAACGTCGTACTCGTCGTCCTCGAGCGAGATGACCGTGCTGTTGAAGTTGCACGTGTACTCCTTGTAGTGGTTGCCGTCGTCGGCGACGAGCGTCCGTTCTTTGATGAGGTCGTACTCCTGGAGGACGTCGATACGTCGGTAGATGGTCGGTTGAGAGAGATCCAGTCGGTCGGCTAGTTCCTTCGCGGAGCCCGGTTCGCGACTGATCGACGCGAGTACGGTCCGGGCGTGTTCGTCCCCGATCGTGTTGAGGATCTCTTCGATGGGGGCCTCATCATCCATGTATGATTCCTCTGGAACTCTCAAGCAAAAGGTTTTCTGGGTTGATCAAACAGTCACGATCGCTTTCGCTTTCCACCGCGTGTCGCTGTTCCAAGGTGTTGGTTCCCGCCGGGTAATTCGACAAACCCCGTCCGATGGGTTCGTTTCCGACTGTGTCGGGCCGCCTACTCCGACGAATTTTGGCCGACCATTGGTGTAAGATAACACATGTTTTTCCGGCTCTACTCCGGCGAGACTCCTGTCGTTCGATTGGGCTTTCTCAATCAGCGAAAATACCTTTATATAGCAATTATCCCCGTACGAAGTCGCTGTCGACGTTATATGATGGGGAGATACGATACACGGGTATGGCAACGACTAATGACGTCTCGAACGGGATGACCGAGCCCTGCGAAGTTTGCGAAACTGACACGTTACACGAAGTGACCGTCCAGCTCATCACCGAAGGCGGTGACGGAAAGAACGCGCGATACTCGCGCGAGCCCTACCGCGTCCGGGAGTGTCTCCGGTGTGGGAACCGCGACAGCAAGCGGATGAACAACGCCTGATTTTTCGAGTGCGTTTGCGTTTTCGCGGTCGGACACCCGCTCCATCACGTCGATCCGTGACCGCGTCGTCGAGACGTAGCCGGTGCTCCCCCGATCACTCGTCGTCGCTCCGGCGGGTTTCGACGATTCGGTACAGCACCGTTCCGAAGCCTGCGACGGTCAACACGAATCGCTCACCGGTAGCGGCGATCGGGAAGACGCGCTCGACGTCGGCAGGCGGCTCGTCCCGGGTCGGATCGAATCCCGTCGAGTAGTGCGTGTCCGCGGTCGTTCCGCGCACGGTCGACTCGTCGACGCCGCCCGTCTCCGAATCGATCTCGACGAACGTCTGGACGAGTCCGCGCTGGTCGGTGACGAGTAGCGTTCCCGAGAGGTCGTAAAATCGGTCGTGAACCGGCCAGAAGAGGTTGACTCCGTTGAAGAACGCGTCGAGTAGAATGTGCGCGAACAACACCGTGACGAGCGTCACCCACGCCACGCGGTAGCCGTACTCGCCCCAGCGTTCGAGGACGAACGATCGATCGCGAAGTTTGACGTCCCACAGTAACAGCGCGGCGGGCACGAGGACGATCCAGACGTTGTGAAACGCCGCGCGGTGGGTTCCGGGCACGTAGATGCCGATCAGCGTATCGAGGTCGATGATCGCCGTCGCGCCCATGACAATCAGGATCGCTTTCGTGTCGAACCGATCACCCAGCAGCGCCGCCCCCATCATTCCAGCGATCGCGACGTGGACGATTGTCGATGGCATATCGATCGTCTGGAACCGTCGTCGCTTTACTGTTGCCCGCGACCGAGCGGCCGGCCGTCGAGTCGTCTCGTCCGCCGGCTCGGAGGGGGCGGCCGGAACCGGCGACTCCGGTAGCTACTTGAGGCGACCGCGTGACCGACGCACATGGGCGGACGCGGACCGAAACGGGAACTCGCGGAGAAGATCGCCGGAGAGATTACCCTGAGCGACGATCCCGGGGCAACGCTGCGTAAGTGGCGAACCGACTTCGACGTCTCCCAGACGGATCTCGCGGCGGAACTCGACGTCTCTTCGTCGGTCATCTCCGACTACGAAAGCGGCCGCCGAGAGAGTCCCGGCATCGGCGTCGTCGGCCGTCTCGTCGAAGGACTGCTCGAGATCGACGAGCGCAGAGGCGGCGACCGAATCCGACAGTACGGACGCGTGCTCTCGGCCGGTTTCGACAGCGACGTCGTCCTCGATCTCCGGGAGTACGCGACGTCGATCCCCGTCTCGCGGCTGCACGACGAACTCGAGGCGACCGAGATCGTCACCGGGAACACGAGCCACATCAGCGGTCACACCGTCGTCGACAGCATCGAGGCGATCACCCGTCTCTCGAGCGAGGAGTTCTTCCGACTCTACGGCCAGAGCACGAACCGCGTGCTCGTGTTCACCAACGTGACCCGTGGAGAAGGCGTCGGTATCGCACTCCGGGTCGTCAACCCGACGCCCAACGCCGTCGTCCTCCACGGGCTCGAGGAGGACGAACTGTGGGACCACGCGCGAGACCTCGCGCGCATCGACGGCTACTCGCTGGCCGTGACGACCGCGCCGCTCGAGAACGTTCTCGAGCGGCTCGTTTCACTCGAGTGAGTTCCGCGTGCGGTATCGACGATGATCCTCGCACCGATTTTCGACGACATCGATCGAACCGAACGGGCGACCATCGGGCTCACGGCCGCCTACCTCGCGACGCTCTCGGCCGTTTGGCTCGTCGACGAGCCGATCGTCTGGCTCGCGTGGGCGATCGGCGCGGTCGCGGTCTCAGGGGCGGCGATGATCGTCGCCAATCGCATCCGGTCGATCGAATAGGTGCGTCCGCGTTCCGCGAGATCGCTCCCGTCCGAATCCCCGTCGCACCTCGAGTGCGAAATCAGGCGATCTGGTCTTCGTACTCCGCGGCCGACAGGAGCTCCTCGAGTTCGGCTGCGTCGTCGGGATCGATCTCGAGCATCCACCCCTCGCCGAACGGATCGCCGTTGACGAGTTCGGGCGCGTCGAACAGCGCCTCGTTGACCGCGACGACCTCGCCGGCGACCGGCGCGTAGAGATCGGAGACGGCCTTGATCGATTCGACGATGCCGAACTCGCCTTCCTGTGTCACCGACTCGCCCTCGTCCGGCAGTTCGACGAAGACCACGTCGCCCAGTTCGTCCTGAGCGAAGTCCGTGATTCCGACGCGAACCGTCCCGTTCGTCTCGAGTGCCCACTCGTGTGATTCCAGATACCGCCTGTCCGATGGTACGTCGAAGCTCATGTTATGCTGTGTCGATAAACGGCGTGGGTTCGACTCTTGCCTTTTTCGACTGGCCGCGAACGACGACCCGCAGGGTCGTCCCGGGCTCTGCGTACTCGATCGGCACGTAGCCGAGGCCGATCGCCTGCTCGAGGGTAGGACTCATCGTGCCGCTGGTGACGGTTCCGACGACCCGGTCGTCGGTGTTCGTCACGTCGTACCCGTGGCGCGGAACGCCGCGGTCGATGAGCTGAAAGCCGACGAGTTTCTCCTCGACTCCGTCCCGTTCGATCCGCTCGAGTGCGTCCCTGCCGACGAACTCGGTGTCGAGCGCGACGGTGAAGCCGATCCCCGCCTCGTACGGCGTCCGGGGGTTCGACTCGGGATCGAACTCCTGGCCGGCGAGCAGGAAGCCGGCTTCGATCCGGAGCGTATCGCGAGCGCCGAGCCCGCAGGGCTGGCAGTCGAACGCCGACCAGATCCGCTCGGCCTCGTTCCAGGGGACGATCAGTTCGAAGCCGTCCTCGCCGGTGTAGCCGGTTCGGGCCGTCCAGCACTCGACGCCGTCGATCGCCGCGTACTCGGCTTCGAATCGCGAGCGGTCGGCCACGGATCCGTCGATCACGTCCTCGACCAGTTCCGGGGCGGCCGGTCCCTGGACGGCGAACATGGCGTACTCGTCGGTGCGGTTGTCGACGGTCGCATCGAGGCCCCACTCGTTTCGGAACTCGATCCAGCGCTCGTGGGTCGCCTCGTCGGTTCCGGCGTTTGGAACGAAGAGGTACGTCGCATCCCCGTCTTCGTCGGGGAGCCGGTAGACGACGGTGTCGTCGAGAATAACGCCGTCTTCGTCGGTGATCGTCGCGTACTGACTCTCCCCGACGTCGAGTCGCGTGACGTCGTTGCTGGTGAGTCGTTGCATCAGCGACGCCGCGTCCGGGCCGGTGACGTGAATCTGGCCCATATGCGAGACGTCGAAGATACCCGCTTCGGTGCGCACGGCCGTGTGTTCCGTACGAATCGAGTCGAACTCGACCGGCATGTCCCAGCCGCCGAACTCCGTGAACTTCGCGCCACGCTCGTCGTGGATCCCACGCAACGGCGGCGTCTGAAGCGGCATACTCGAGCCGACACCGCGGATACAGTAATGTCTTTTCGTCGCCTCGAGAGGCGGGCGGTCCGTTGGTCACCGTTGCGACGAGCAAAAGGCAGGTGCGTGCACGAGTCGCCGACTACGTACCGCGCTCTTCGATGGTCAGCGTGTAACTGCCGCTGCCGTCTTCCGCGCGAACGAGGATGCGAATCGTCTCGTCGCCCGAGAGGTCGACGTCGACTTCTTCGTCGCTGCCGTCGCCGGTCGACGCTTCGTCGTAACTCGTCCGCGACGGTCGGCTTCCGTCGGTCGTCACGTAGAGGTCGAAGTCCGCGTCCGACGGCCCGTCGATGGAGACCGTCGCGCCACAGGGGTTCGACGTTCGCAGGGCGTAGCTCCACCTGTCACGTCGGCCGAACCAGCTCGCCCGGAGGCTGCTTTCGACGCTCGCGGTCTCCGTTTCGGCTCCACAGCGGTCGGTGTCGTCGTCTCCGTCGTCCTCCTCACCTCCGTCTTCTTGCTCGTCGTTGCCACCAGTCTCCGCGATGACCTCCTCGGTCGATCGTTCCTCGCCGTCGAGTTCGATCCACATGCCGTCGGGCTGTTCCAGGTCGATCGACGTGACCGGGCCATCGACCCGGAAGGCGTCGCCGTGGCCGCCGCCGGTGACGCCGCCGGCGTGCCACGTCCCGTCGTCCTCCTCGATGAAGTCTTCCGAGACGTACGTGCCGCCCTCGATGTTCCCGCCGGACGGGCTGTCGTAGGGCGCGTCGGCGAACTCGACCGGTCCTTCGGCCGTGAACTCGTAGCCCGCCCCCCTCGTGTCGGGCTCGGTGATGAACGCCAGAAGGCGTCCCGCGGGTTCCGCGTCGTCGTCATCGTCGTCGGTATCGTCCTCACCGTCGCCCTCGTCACCGTCGTCTCCGTCGTCCGGCTCGTAGCCGTCCGGGACGGTGTTCACCGCCGCGTCCGCGTCCACCCGTCCGTACCCCTGGGCGCTGCTCGAGAGTCCGACGTCCGTCGCCGTCTCCCGGAGGTGCTCGCGCAGCTCCTCGACGGAGAGATCGGGATAGGCCGACAGCACCAGCCCGGCGACGCCGGAGACGACCGGCGTGGACATCGACGTTCCCGACGCCCGCGTGTATCCGTCGTCGAGAGTGGTCGAGACGAGGCTGGTTCCGGGCGCGGCGAGTTCGATCGCCGATCCGCGGTTCGAGAACGACGCGAGTCCGTCGTTCGACGTGAGCGCCGAGACGGCGATCACGGAGTCGTAGGCGGCGGGATAGAGGACGGACCCGCCGTCGTTTCCGGCACCGCCGACGAGGAGACAGCCCTGCGCGACGGCGTACTCGCAGGCGTTTTCGAGCGTCCGCCAGTCGCTCGAGCTGGCAAGCGAGAGGTTGATAACGTCGGCACCGCTGTCGGCGGACCACTGGATCGCGTCGGCGACGTCCGAGAGCGAGCCGCTGCCGCTTTCGTCGAGCGCGCGGGCGCTCAGGAACGTACAGTTGCTGATCCCGGCGTGTCCGGTCGCGTTGTCGGTCGCTCCGGCCGCGATGCCGGCCACGATCGTTCCGTGCGTTTCGTTCGAATTAGCCGGATACGGCTCGCTCATCCGGCCGACGAACACCTCTCCGATGCGGTCGTCGACGTTCGGCTCGAGATTTTCGTGGTCGTGCTGGACCGCCTGATCGACGACGGAGATGACGACGTCGTCGTCGCCAAGCGTTCGCTCCCACGCCCCTTCGCAGTTGACCTGCTGTGGCGCGTGCTGAGCGCCGTAATGTGGGTCGTTCGGCGTATACAGCGCCTGAATCGTCGCGTTCTCTTCGACGTACTCGATCGCGTCGATCCCTTCGAGCGTTTCCTCGACCCGCTCTTTCGCTTCCTCGGGCGTCTGCGCGGGAAACCTGATCGAAACGTACTCGAGAACCTCGTTCGAGTGGACGACGTCCGCGTTCCCGGAGAGCGCGGATCGGACCGTCGACTCGGCGTCCGAAGTAGACGAGGAGACGCCGACGAGCAGCTCTTGTTCTTTCGAGCCCGGGTCGCGTCCGGGCGTGGCGCTGGCGACCCCGGTCGAACCGAAGAAGGCACCGAGCGCGCCAGCGGCTTTGAGGACCGATCGCCGGTCCCGTTCCGCGGAGTCAGTAGGTGGCATACAACGACAATCAACATTCGGTGAAATTATTAATATCTTTGCGAACTCGAGTTGATTTATTCGATTATATTTTCAGATGAGAGGTGTCATTCACAACATCAATCGAATATAAACGGCGAACAGGTGAAGCCCGGGAAGCACTACCGACTCGAGAGTGTGATAAACTCGCACGGCGTTTCCGCAAGGAGGCGACGGGGCGAATCCTCGAGGGCGCGATCTACGGCGACTCAGTGGGCGTACTGGCGAACGCGGTGTGGGACTGTCGGACGGCGACCGATTTCGTCACCTGCTCAGGTACCCCCCGTCGATCGCCATCGCCTCTCCCGTCGCGAACGACGCCTCGTCGGAACACAGCCACGCGATCGCGTCGGCGATCTCCCGTGGCTCGCCGAGTCGACCCTGCGGATGCAGCTCTCGTAGCTGCTCCACCGTCGCCTCGTCCTCGTAGAGCCCGGCTTCCTCGAGCATTGGCGTCTCGACGTATCCCGGACAGACGGCGTTGACCCTGATATCGTCCGACGCGTAATCGAGCGCGGCGACTTTCGTGAGGCCGACGACGCCGTGTTTCGAGGCGGTGTAGGCGGGTGCACCCTCCGTACCGACGCGCCCGAGGATCGACGCCGTGTTGACGATCGCACCGCCGCCTTCCTCGGCCATCGCGTCGATCTCGGCGCGGAGACAGCGCCAGACGCCGGTGAGGTTCACGTCGATCACCTGCTGCCAGTCGCGTTCGGACACCTCCGCCGTCGGCACGAGCGTGCTTCCGATCCCCGCGTTGTTCACGGCGACGTCGAGGCCGCCGTACTTCTCGGTCGCCGTCTCGACCATCTCCGCGACGTCGCCGTCGTCGGTGACGTCCACGGCGACGAACGTCGCCTCGGCGTCGGTTTCCTCGGATATCGTCGCCGCAACTGATTCGCCGTTCTCCCTGTCGATGTCCGCGACGACGACGTTCGCGCCGTCGTTCGCGAGCGTCCGCGCCGTTCGTTCGCCGATGCCCGATCCGCCGCCGGTGACGATCGCCGTCGAGTCGTCGAACCGTGTCATCTGTGTATCCTCCGTCGAACGGACACCGTTCGCAGGTAAAAACCACCCCCACCTCTCGCGGTTCGAGAAGCGTCCCTCCCGCGAGCGGTCCCGTTCGTCGCGACCCGTGAATCGCGCTCCCGGCGACCTTTCGCCACACCTATCTGCCGGCTCGCGAAACGACGAACATGCTCGAACGCGTTCGCGCGCTCTTCGATGTCGGCTCGAAACGGCCCGCCGAGCCGACGTCCGCCCCGAGCGTCGGGCTCTTCGTCGACGGGCCGAACGTGTTCCGCGACGAGTTCGACGTCGACCTCGACGACCTCCGGGACGCCGCTCGAGAGCTCGGCCGCGTGGGAATCATCCGCCTCTACCTCGACGAGCACGCGACGCCCGGACTCATCCAGGCCGCCGAAGCTCGCGGTTTCGAGGTGATCGTCACCAGCGGCGACGTCGACGTCAAACTGGCCGTCGACGCCACGGCGCTCGTCGGCGACGGAACCGTCGACACGCTCGCGATCGCGTCGCGGGATACGGACTTCAAACCGGTGCTCGAGTACGCGGGTGCCGTCGGCGTCGAGACCGTCGCCATCGCGCCGGGGATCCACGGCCGCTCCGACGCCCTCCAGAACGCGGCGGACGAAGCCGTCACCCTCGAGCCGTAGCGCCGGCGCTCGATCGGGACATCGCGCGACCGCGCGGTTACGAGCCGTCCGAGTCGGTGTCCCCGTCGTCACCGTCGAAATCGCCGTCGGAACCGTCAGTATCCGAATCGCCGTCCTCGCCGTCGGAATCGCCGTCACCGTGCGAGTCGCCGTCGACGCCATCGACACCCGGGCCGCCGTCGAGGTAATAGAGGACGACGGGCGGACAGACGTACGCGACGACGCCGACGATCGCGAACAGCGGGTCGACGAACGTGAACAGTCCGAACGCCGAGAGCGCGGCCGCCGCACCCGCGTGGGCCGCGCTGTGGGTGTATCCTCGGTAGTACGTCCACAGCCCGGATAGCCACTCGAGGAGGACCGATCGCGATCTTCCTTCGGTCGAAAACGCGGTCATGAGTGCTAGTGGCGACGAACGAACAAAAGCGGTCGCTCACCTCGATCGAGACGGTCCGTTGCATTGACGTAGCGGTGCAACCGCAGACGGATCGCGGTCCGACCGGAACTGGCGGCGACGAGCCGTCTGACCGATCGCGAGGGAACCGATACGCCGTGGACCCGGATGCGATCCGGGTCGCCGGAGCGACGATTCGGTGACTTTTCACGGCCGGACCGCCCACAGGCGCGTATGATCGACGACGGGACGCCGGTGCTCGACAATCACCTGCACCTCGATCCGGACAACAACCGCGGCATCGACGCCGTCCGCGACTTCGCCCGCGTCGGCGGGACTCACCTGCTCGTGGTGAACAAGCCGTCCTGGCACCTCGGCGTCGAGGCCGACGCGGGCGAGGACTTTCGGCCCGTGTTCGATCGAACCGTCGAGATCGTCGACGCCGCGTCGGCGGAACTCGAGGGACGCGCCTGGCCCGTACTCGGCGTCCATCCCGGACTGATCTCGCGGCTGGTCGACGAGCGCGGCTACTCCCCCGAGCGGGCTCGCGAGATCATGCGGGGCGGGATCGACGTCGCGGCGGAGTACGTCGCGGACGGCCGGGCGCTGGCGCTGAAATCGGGCCGCCCCCACTACGAGGTCGACGACGCCGTCCGAGAGGCGTCCAACGACGTCATGCGCCGGGCGTTCGAGCGCGCCGCGGACCTCGAGTGTGCGGTCCAGCTTCACGCCGAGTCGAGCGAGGAGATGTCCGACGTCACCGAGTGGGCCGAAGCGGTCGGACTGGCGGCCCACAGGGTCGTCAAACACTACGCGGGCGGTCGACTCGAGGGGCCGATCCCGAGCGTGATCAGTCGGAAAGACGAACTCGAGGTGGCCGCCGAGCGCGGCGAGCCGTTCCTGATGGAAACCGACTACATCGACGATCCCGACAGACCGGGTGCCGTTCTCGGTCCCAAGACCGTCCCCCGCCGCGTCGCCTGGCTGCTCGAGAACGGCTACGACGACGCCGTCCGGAACGCACACGTCGAGACGCCGGCGCGGGTGTACGGCATCGACACCGAAGCGACGCTCGAGGCATCTCGGACCGGATGAGCCGCGGACGCGGACGCGAGCGCGTCTCTCCGGTCGGGCCGACTCGGCACGAGGTAGAGAAAGGCATTTCAAGCGGCCGGTGTAGGTGACTGTATGAGCAATCCGCCGACCGAGTTCTACTCGGAGGAACGTTGGCAGAACTGGATCGACCGAATCAAAGACGAGGAGATCGATCCGGAGGACGAGTCGTCGGCCCGGCTGCTGTTGAACCTCCAGGACGATACGGCGATCGCGGTCGCGAAGATCGTCGCCGCCTACGACGACGACGAACTCGAGCGGGAGGAGGCACTCGGCGAGATCAACGACGTCCGCGAGATCGTCCTCGACGAGGTCGACATCGAGGACGAGGAGAAGCTGATCCTCGTAGACGGCGTCCAGACGAGCCTGGTCTGCGTGTTTTTCGCCGCGGAGGAGTACATCGCCAACGGACCGGCGGAGGAAGGCAGCGTCACCGACTACCTCGGGGCCGCAGCAGACGCCGAGGCCGAAGAGGATTTCGACGCCGCGCTCGGCTACGCGGCGCAGGCGGGTACGCTCATCATCGACGGCGACGAACTCGACATGACCGTCGCGGAGGAACTCGAGTACGGGCTCGTGACGGAGTGGATCAACGGATTGGACAGTCTCCAGAGCGCGATGAGCGATCCGGAAGTCGTCGAAGAGGACGAGTGAGACGGTCCGCTGTTCGTCGACTCCGACACACCCGCGATCGGCCCGCGGTGTTCCGATATCCAGCGACGCCAGACCGTCTGAGAAACGCACGCGGGCGTTCCCGGCGTTCTCGAACAGCGAGACCCATCGCGATCGACGTATCGAGGGGCCACCAGACGTATACGTAGTTGCGACTATCCGTCGGTATGAAACGCGGGGGACGAGAGCGCGCGGTGACGATCCAGATCGGCGCCGTGTTGTTGCTCGCGATCGTCTTTTCGGCGCTGGCGCTGTATCAAGTCAACGCCGTCCCCGTCCAGAACGAAGCCGTCGAGATTTCCCACAACGAACGCGTTCACGACGACGTCCAGGTGCTGCGAAACGAGATACGGAACGCCGGCACGAGCGGGGAGCGCCGGTCGGCCTCGGTGACGCTCGGAACGCAGTATCCCACGCGGTCGTTTCTGACGAATCCGCCCGATCCCTCGGGAACGCTCGAGACGACCGACACGAGAACGATCGCGATCGAGAACGCGACCGTCGACGATCCGGACGACTACGAAGGGGAGCCGGCGAACCTCCTCGGGGAGCACGACACGACGACGATCGCGTACGAGCCCGGATACAACGAGTACGACGCGCACCCGACGACTCGGCTCGAGCACGGCCTGGCGTTCAACGAGTTCGACGACGCGGCGGTGGCGCTCACGGAACAACCGCTGATCGACGACGACCGAATCACCGTCGTCGTCGTCGACGGAGAGCTCTCGGAGACGTCGACCGGTGCCGTCTCGGTCGATCCGGTCGCGCTCAGCGGACCGAGCGATCCGGTCTCCGTGACCGGCGGGCTCACGCTGACGATTCCGACCGACTCACCGTCGCTGTGGAACGAAACGCTTCGGGACGATCTCGAGGACGCGATCGCGAACGTCGACGAGGACGAGACGAACGGTCACGTCACGGTCGAACTGAACGCGGACACGTACGAACTGCAGGTCGCTCGCGTCGGCGTCGGATCCCACGGCGGTGCGAGCGACGAGTTCGACGTCCATCGGTCCCACGGCCAATCCGACGGACCGGGAGAAAACGGTGATCCGGCACCCTACCGGACGTTGTGGGCGGAGACGAACCCCGACGACGTCGTGATCGAGGAGGGAGAACGCGACGTAGCACTCGAGATGGAGGCCGACGACGACGGCGCGGCCGTGGAGCGAGCGTCCGTTTCGTACGCGATCTCCGATCCCGACGACGTCGTCGACGAGTTCGACCGACGCGGTACCACGGACGCGGACGGGCGAAACCAGACCACGCTCGAGTTCGACGACGACGCGATTCCGGCCGACGGATCGTCGGTGTCTGTGTACGTCTCGAGCGGCGCGAGCGGCGATCGCCACGACCTCGAGGTGGAGCGGGCGTCCGATCCCGATCCGCCCGACCCGTCGCCGGTGACGACGTTCGAGAGCGCCAGCGTGTCGGATCTCGTCGCCGGCGAATCGGGACAGAGCCAGGAGATCGCGTTCCAGTTCGACGGAACGCTCGAGCCCGGCGACGAGGTCGAGGTCGATCTCGGGGACGCGCAGTCGGGGAGCGTCGATTATCACCCGCAGGGGACGGCCACCGTTCAGTCCGGGAATCACGAATCGATATCGTTCGACACCGGCGGCAATCACGCCGAACTCACGTACGAGTCGGCCGGCGACGACGCGGAAACCGAGATACGGATTCTCCTCGAAAACGTGGACGCGGACGACGGCGACGGAACCGCGTACGACGTCGACTTCGACGGACCGAACGAGACGGCGGAGACGGCGTCGTTCGCGATCAGATCCGATTAAAGCGTCGCCGATCTCGACTACGCTGACGACTGTACGCGACGGGCTACGTCGTCGTGAACGACGACGGGTACTTCGACGGCGACCTCGACGCGGGAGCGTGCGTTTTGGTCGGACAGGACGTTTCTCCTCACGGGACGATCGACGCGGGAACGTATGTGGTCGTCGAGTCGATGCGTGAGTTGGAGACGACATCGGCGCGGAAGGCGACGTCCAGCTCGGTCAGGACGTCTCGATCGGCGGCGACGTGTACGCGGACGGTATCGACTGCAACGACGGTACGACCATCGACGGAACCGCCCGCGGAGTACGAATCCCCGTAGCACCGCCGCGATCGACGGCACGTACGTCAGCTGTCGAAATTTCGAACGACAATACCATATGGCTTCACCGATAGTATTCGGCCATGACCGCAGTCGGTATCGACGCGATCGAAATCTGGACCGGGAACCTCAAACTCGACTTGCCCGGGACGTTCGCCCCGGAGAAAGGCGAGGACCCCGAGAAGTACACGAAGGGGCTCGGACTCAACGCCAGTTCGTTCCCCGATAGCTACGAGGACATCGTCACGATGGGAGCGAACGCCGCTCACCGACTGATGGAACGCAAAGGCCTCGAACCCGACGACATCGGCCGCATCGACGTCGCGACCGAGAGCGCGTTCGACAACTCCAAACCGGTTTCGACGTACATCGCCGGCTGTCTCGAGGAAGTGTACGACGACGACTTCCACCACGCGAACAAAGGCGAGCGCAAGTTCGCCTGCATCGCGGGCACCCAGAGTTTGGACGACGCCTACAACTGGATCCGCGCGGGCCGCAATCGCGGCCGGTCGGCGCTCGTGATCGCGACCGACACGGCGCTGTACGCACGCGGCGACGCGGGCGAGGCGACCCAGGGTGCCGGGGCCGTCGCGATGTTGATCAGCGAGGAGCCTGCCCTCGTCGAGCTGTCCACCGAGCAGGGGTACGGTTCGGCCGACGAGACCGACTTTCTCAAACCCAACCAGCAGTTCCCCTCCGTCGACGGCAAGCGGTCGGTGCAGGTGTACCTCGCACGCATGCGCGAGGCGCTCGAGGACTACGAGAGCGTCGCGGGCGACGTCCACCCCGACGACATCTCCTACATTCCGTTTCACACCCCGTTTCCGGGAATGGTTCGGAAGGCTGGCCTGCTCGGCTACCGCCACATCACGCGCGACACGTCGATCGAGGACGACCTCGCCGACGAGATCGGCAGACAACCGCGAAAGGAGGCGTTCGACGACGAGGACGCCTTCCGTGACGCCGTTCGCGAGTACATGAATGCGCTCAAAGAGACCGACCGGTACCACGAGTGGTACGCCGAGACCATCGAACCGACGCTGTCGCTCTCGCGAGAGGTCGGCAACTGGTACACCGGCTCCGTCCACCTCGCGCGCACGAGCGCGCTCAAAACCGCGCTCGAGGAGGACCGTGACCTCGCCGGCGAGATACTGCTGGTCGGCTCCTACGGCAGCGGCGCGCAGGCGGAGATCCACGCCGAAACGGTGGCCGACGGCTGGCGCGAGGAGATCGGCTCCCTGAACGTCGACCAACAGCTCGCGGCCCGCTACGACCTGAGCTGGGCGGACTACGAGAAGGTTCACGACGCCCACAACCACGACGTCGACGACGACGTCGGGGAGTTCACGACGCCAGAAAACGAGTTCGTCTTCGACGGCTGGGGACGGATGGGCGAGCGAAAGTACAGCTACGTCGAGTGAGACGGATCGCTGGGCGGGAGACTCGGACGTGCCGCCGTGTTAGTCCGTCCGTCGAATCCGATTCCGGAGGCGAAACGCACTACACCGTTCGCTCGCTAGAGCAGCCAACGGAAACACTCGAGGATCAGATTGTATGGACCCGCTCACGCTGTTCGGTATCGACGTCGTTCTCTTCTTCGTCATCGGTCTCCTGGCCGGCGCACATTGCATCGGAATGTGCGGTCCGCTCGTGACGGTCTACGCCGGCCGAATGGACGGCGGGTCGGGAGACCCGAGTGCCGGCTCCGGCGGACGAGCCGGGCACCTCACGACGTACGAGGTCCGCCAACACGCGCTGTTCAATATCGGACGGACGGCGAGTTACACGCTGCTCGGGGCGTTCTTCGGCGCGCTCGGCGGCGCGCTCTTTCTGACGACCGCGGAGCTCACGCCGGTCGTCGACCTCGCCCGCGGCGGCGTCGGCCTCGTCGTCGGCGGCTTCGTCATCGCGACGGGCGTTTACTACCTGCTGGGGCGGACGACCGGCGGCGTCTCGGTGCCCGGCCTCGAGCGGATCACCGGTTGGCTCGTCGCGCGCGTCGACCGGCTGGCGAACGGCCCCGGGATCGTCGGACTCGGCGCGGTCCACGGATTGTTGCCGTGTCCGGTCCTGTACCCGGCGTTTCTGTACGCGTTCGCGACCGGCTCGCCGACGGGCGGCGCGCTCGCGCTCGCGGCGCTCGGCGTCGGAACGGTTCCGGCGGTGTTCGCCTACGGCACCGTCGTCGACGCGGTGGACGTCGCCCACCGTCGTCGCGTTCACCGGTTGCTCGGCGTCGCGTTCGTCGTCCTCGGCTACGTCCTGTTCGCCCACGGGCTGATGGCGATCGACGTCCACGTTCCCCATCCCGAACTGCCGTTCTACGACGCGATCGACGCACCGGGCGGCCACGACCACCACTGACCACCGCGCGATCGACCACCACCAATCCGAAACGCACCCACGATGACGACCGACCGACCGACAGAAGGCGGCTGCACGCTGTGTGACCTCCCGGTCGAAGGAAGCGACGTCGTCGACGGGGAGGACGCCTTCTGTTGCGTCGGCTGTCGCGACGTCTACCGGGCGCTCGGGGACGTCGACGTCGACGCCGCGGACGTTCGACGAGCCCGGTCGGACGACGGCTCCGACCGGACGGTTCCGCCCGATCACGAGTCGACGTACCTCGAGGTCGACGGGATGTACTGTGCGTCCTGCGAGGCGTTCATCGAGGCCGTCGCGAGCGACGTCGACGGCGTCAGCGCGGCGAGTTCGAGCTACGTCACCGAGACGGTGCGGATCGACCACGACCCCGACGCCGTCTCGCTCGAGGAGTTAGCCGACGAGATTAGCCAGCTGGGATACAGCGCCTACGCCCGCGACGACGCGTTCAGCCGGCGCCAGGCGGACAACTGGGAGATGGGACGCGTCGCCGTCGGCGTGCTCATGGGGATGATGGTGATGCTCCAGTACGTCGTTTTCATCTACCCGGTGTACTTTGGCGGGCTGTTCTACGACGAGCGGACGACGGCGTTCTTCGAGGCCACGCTCGCGAGCGACGTGGCGACGCCGTTTTACCTCATGATCGCCGCGCTCACGACGATCGTCCTCGGCGTGACCGGCAAGCCGATCCTGCAGGGTGCGTACGTCGGGATTCGCACGCGGTCGCCGAACATGGACCTGCTCGTGGCGATCGCCGCCGTCAGCGCCTACCTCTACAGCACGCTCTCGATCGCCGTCGGCGGCGACCACATTTACTACGACGTGACCGTGGCGATCGTCGTCATCGTGACCGTCGGCGGCTACTACGAGTCCACGCTCAAACGCGAGGCGACCGAGCGACTCTCGGATCTGACCGCCGTCCAGGTCGACGAGGCTCGACGCGTCCGCGACGACGGCGGCCACGAGGACGTCGCCGTCTCGGACCTCGTGACTGGCGATCGCGTACTGGTGCGCGCCGGCGAGCGCGTCCCCGTCGACGGCGTGGTGGTCGAAGGAGACGCCGCCATCGACGAGGCGGTCGTCACGGGCGAATCGCTGCCGGTAACGAAGGGCGACGGCGACGATGTCGTCGGCGGCTCGCTGGTCGCAGACGGCGCGATCACGGTCCGCGTCGGCGAGGACGCGACGAGCACCCTCGATCGGATCGCCGAACTCGTCTGGGATCTCCAGAGCTCGAGTCACGGCATCCAGAAACTCGCCGACAAGCTGGCGACGATCTTCGTTCCGCTCGTGCTCGTCCTCGCGGTCGTCGTCACGACCGTCTACCTCGCGCTCGGTGCCGGCGTCGCCGACGCGTTGCTGGTCGGACTCACCGTGCTCATCGTCTCCTGTCCGTGTGCGCTCGGACTCGCGACGCCGCTGGCCGTCGCCGCGGGCATCCGCGACGCTCTCGAGCGGTCGATCGTCGTCTTCGACGACAGCGTCTTCGAACGCATCCGCGACGCCGACACCGTCGTCTTCGACAAGACGGGGACGCTGACGACCGGCGAGATGACCGTCGTCGACGCCGACGTCGACGCCGACCTCCTCGAGCGGGCGGCCCTGCTCGAGCGTCGGTCCGCACACCCGATCGGGCGGGCGATCGCCGCCGCCTCGCCGCTCGCGGACGGGGGCTCGCTCGAGAGAGACCCCGTCGAAGATGACTCGGCGACCGACTCGAGCGACGACGCCCTCGAGCGAGGGGGTGACGCGACGGCCGACGACCGCATCGAGGAGTTCCGCAGCCACCGAAACGGCGTCTCCGGCGTCGTCGACGGCGAGGAGATCGTCGTCGGCCACCCGGACCTGTTCGCCGCGCTCGGCTGGACGGTTCCGGACGGGATCGCCGCCCGGATCGACGGGGCTCGTGAGACCGGCCGCGTCCCGGTTGCCGTCGGCGAAGGTGGCGTTGCGACGGGCGTCATCGTCGTCGGCGACGAACTCCGAGGTGGGTGGGAAGAGACCCTCGACGCGATCTCGACGGCCGACGCGGAGGTCGTCGTCCTCACGGGCGACGACGAGCGCGCGACGCGTCGGCTCCGAGAACACTCGGCGGTCGATCGCGTGTTCGCGGGCGTCCCGCCGGAGGGTAAAGCCGAGACCGTCGAGCGACTCGGAACCCGCGGTCGGACCGTGATGATCGGCGACGGGACGAACGACGCCCCCGCGCTCGCGGCGGCGGACCTCGGCATCGCACTCGGCGGCGGGACGGCGATGGCCGCAGACGCGGCCGACGTCGCGCTCGTCGACGACGACCTCTCCTCGGTCGACACCGTCTTCGAGCTCGCTCGAGCGACCGATCGACGCGTGAAAGGGAACGTCGGGTGGGCGTTCTGTTACAACGCGATCGCGATCCCGCTCGCGGTCACCGGCCTGCTCAACCCGCTGTTCGCCGCGATCGCGATGGGGACGAGCAGCCTGCTCGTCGTGACCAACTCCTCGCGGTCGTTACTCGAGGAGTGATCGTTCGTTCGCACCGATCGAGTCACCGAGCTAATTAGTCGGGGCGACGTACCGGGACGCATGGTCGAACGACTCGACCCGTCGGAGTGGTTCTCCGAGCGGCCCGGACTGCTCGCGATCGCGGTCGCGAGCACTGCCTTCGGTCTCGTCGTCATCCTCCCGTACCTCCAGTACATTCTCCTCGGGGTCGTCCTCGCGTACATTCTCATGCCGGCACAGCGACGACTCGAGACGTACGTCCGATCGATGACCGCGGCGCTCGTGCTCGTCGTCGTCGCGATTCTCGCGATCCTGTTGCCGCTCGCGTACGTCCTCGCCATCGCGATCCGCGAGGCGCTCGAGATCGCGACCGCCGTTCAGGAGGGGAATCTCAGCGTCGACGCGATCGAGTCCAGACTCGAGGCGACCGGATACGCCGTCGACCTCGGGGAGCTGTATCAGACCTACGAGGAGCCGATCGCGACGGGCGTCCAGGGGCTCGCGACCAGGACGATGGACGTGGTCACCGGGCTTCCGGGAATCCTCATCGGGTTGACCGTGACGCTGTTCGTGTTGTTCGCGCTGTTGCGAGACGGGGACGCGCTCGTGGCGTGGTTCGGGCGAGTGCTGCCGATCGACGACGAGATCCAGCGCGAACTCCGGCGCGAACTCGATCAGCTCATGTGGGCGTCGGTCGTCGGAAACGTCGCCGTCGCCGGCATTCAGGCGGTCTTGCTCGGGGTCGGGCTTGCGCTGCTCGACGTCCCCGTCGTCATCTTTCTCACCGTCGCGACGTTCGTCCTCGCGTTGCTCCCGCTGGTCGGGGCGTTCGGCGTCTGGGTCCCCGTCACACTCTATCTCCTCGCGCTCGATCGCCCCGTCGCCGCGGCGACGCTCGCCGTCTACGGCTCGCTCGTCAGCGCCTCCGACACCTACCTTCGACCGGCGCTGATCGGCCGAACGAGCGCGTTCAACTCCGCTATCGTCGTCGTCGGCATCTTCGGCGGCCTCGTCGTCTTCGGCGCGGTCGGGCTGTTCATCGGTCCCGTCGTCCTCGGCGGCGCGAAGATCGCCCTCGACGTCTACGCTCGAGAGCGCGAGGGGGCGACCGCCGCGCGGACGCTCGAGGACGAGGAGACGGCCGCCGATCCGGCCGCGGAAACCGATGACGAAACCGGCATCGCGTCCGAGACGGACGAGAACGGCCGTCCAGCCGTCGAATCCGACGAGGTCGACGCAGCCGGCCGAGACGACGCCGACTGGATCGCGACCGAACGCGCCGATCCGGATTCCGGCGGGGCGAGCGAACGCCGAGACGGCGTCTCCAACGACGGGGATCGAACCGTCGAGGACGAAGACGCGGCGGGAACGGGAGGCGATCCGGATCCCTGACCTGATGCGAACCGTCGTCCGTCAGTTCGGGCGCAACCGCCAACTGGACGCGGTTGTACCGGGCCTCGGTTGCGCCAGTTCGTACGACTCGATCTGACGGACGCGAGAAACGCCCCGGACGTTCGACTGATTCCGACCGTCGGGACGTATGAGCGACGGCCGCCGAACGGTGTGTTCTTTATACAATCGCCGTGACTAGTCGATACCACGTCTTCGATCGACGACCGGGGCGGTGAGGAACGGGGATCGCGGGGTACGTCGATCGAGGTCATCGCAAGCATGCACGGAACACACGACGCGGGGAGTCCGTACGCTCCCCACACGGACGACGAACGAACGGCGATGCTCGAGGCGATCGGCGCCGAGACGGTCGAGGATCTCTTCGACGTTCCCGCCGGGGTGGCGTTCGACGGCGAGTACGGAATCGACTCCCGGTCAGAACGCGAGACGCGCCGGTTGGTTCGGTCGATACTGGGACGAAACGACGGGCTCACGGAACTCCTCGGCCGGGGACACTACGGCTACTACGTTCCCTCGCTGGTCGACCATCTCGCGGATCGGTCGGAGTTTCTCACCTCCTACACGCAGTACCAGCCCGAGATCTCTCAGGGTTTTCTGCAGGCGCTGTTCGAGTACCAGTCGCTGCTGGTCGAACTCACCGGCCTCGAGGTCGCCAACTGCTCGATGTACGACGCCGCGACGGCGCTCGGAGAGGCCGCGACGCTCGCCGATCGGATCCGCGACGCGAGCGGAACGCGCGTGCTCGTTCCCGACCGCCTGGCGTCCGGCAAGCGACGCACCCTCGAGAACTACGTCGCCGGAACCGATCTCGTCGTCGAGACGTACCCGACCGACGACGGAATCGTCGACCTCGAGGGGTTCGAACGCCGCGTCGAAGGGGGCGGAGCCGGCGGCGACGAAACGGACGCCGTGATGGTGTACGCCGAAAACCCGACGGTTCGCGGAACGATCGAGGAGAATCTGAGTGCGATCGGTTCGATCGCCGACGACGCCGACGCGCTGTTCGTCCTCGGCTCCGATCCGGTCGCGCTGGCGCTGCTGGAGCGGCCGGCCGACGTCGGCGCGGACGTCGTCGTCGGCGACGCGAGCGTGCTCGGGCTCCCGACGAGTTTCGGGATGGGGCTCGGGCTGTTCGCGACGAGCGAAACGTACCTCCGGCAGGTTCCGGGGCGGCTGGTCGGCGCCAGCGAGGACGCGACCGACCGGCGAACGTTCACGCTGACGTTACAGACCCGCGAGCAACACATCCGCCGCGAGCGGGCGACGAGCAACATCTGTACGAACCAGGCGTGGGTCGCGCTCCGGACCGCGATCCACGTCGGCGCGCTCGGCCCGCGCGGGCTGGTCGAACTCGCCTCGCGAAGCGTCACCCGAGCCGAAGAGTTGGCCGAGCGGGTGGACGACCTCACCGGCGTCACCGCTCCGGTCCACGACCGGCGACACTTCCGGGAGTTCGTCGCTCACGTCGATCAGCCCGCTCGAGCCATCGCGTCGGACCTCCAGAAACGTGGCTTCGCGGTGCACGTGGTGGACGACCACGAGATACAGCTCTGCGTCGCCGGCGTTCCCGACGAGCGACTCGACTCGTTCGTCGCGACCCTCGAGGAGGTGGTCGGATGACCGACGACCGCTCGGGCGAATCGGACGGCCCTGGGGGACGGCAGGTCCGGTACGATCAAGCGCGTTACGTCGAGAACGGGCGCTACGAACCGTTGCTGTCGGAGAAGGATCTGACGCGCGTCGAGATCGACGGCGGCCGGGAGGACGGCGACGAAAGCGAAGAGACCGTGAACTCGCCGCTTCCAGACGACCTTACGCGCGACTCTCTCGAACTCCCGGCACTCTCGGAGCCCGAACTCGCGCGCCACTACACCCGCCTCTCCCAGATGGTCTACGGCATCGACAGCGGTCCCTACCCGCTCGGCTCGTGTACGATGAAGTACAACCCGCCGTTTACCGAGGACGTCGCCGCGCTCGCCTCGGCCGCGGTCCACCCCGATCGATCGGAACGGTCGATCCAGGGGACGCTCGAGTTGCTGTACCGGCTCCAGGACTACCTCGCGCGAATCGGCGGGATGGACGCCGTCACGCTCCAGCCGCCGGCGGGCGCCGCAGGCGAGTTCGTCGGCGTCCGCATTGCCGCAGCGTATCACGACCACCGGGACGACGACCGCGACGAGGTGATCGTTCCCGAGAGCGCTCACGGGACGAACTTCGCGACCGCCGCGCTCGGGGGGTACGACGTCGTCGAGCTCCCCAGCGACGACGGGGGACGCGTCGACCTCGAGGCGCTCGAGGCTGCCCTCTCCGAGCGGACGGCCGCGCTGATGCTCACCAACCCCAACACGCTGGGACTGTTCGAGCGCGACATCGTCGAGATCGCACAGCGGGTTCACGACGTCGGCGGATTGCTCTACTACGACGGCGCGAACCTGAACGCGCTGCTGGGGCGCGTCCGCCCGGGCGACATGGGCTTCGACGTGATGCACTACAACGTCCACAAGACGTTCGCGACGCCCCACGGCGGCGGCGGACCCGGAGCCGGTCCCGTCGGCGTCAGCGAGCAACTCGCGCCGTTTCTGCCGTCGCCGCGGGTTCGGAAGGTCGGCGGATCGAGCGATACCGGCAGCGACTCGAGCGGCGGTGGCGGCGATTCTGGTGACGATATCGGTGGCGGGACCCGCGGCCGCGAACCGACGTACGAACTGTTCGAACCCGAGCGCACCATCGGGAAGGTCCACGGCTACCACGGCAACTGGCTCGTCCTCGTCAAGGCGTTCGCCTACGTCGCTCGGCTGGGCGACGAGGGGCTCGCAGACGCCAGCGCGAAGGCGGTGCTCAACGCGAACTACCTCGCCTCCCAGATCGAGTACGACGTCCCGTACGAGCCGTTCCACCACGAGTTCGTCGCCAGCGCGGGCGAACAGGACGCCGCAGACGTCGCAAAGCGGATGCTCGATTACGGCGTCCACCCGCCGACGACGAAGTGGCCCGAGATCGTTCCGGAGGCGCTCATGACAGAGCCGACGGAGATCGAGAGCAAAGCCACCCTCGATCGGCTCGCAGGCGCGTTCAACGCCGTCGCCAGAGAGGACGACGCCGACCTCGAGGCCGCGCCCGGCCGAACGACGGCACGCCGGATCGACCAGACGAGCGCGGCGCGAACCCCGCGGCTGTCGTGGCAGGCGCTCGAGAGGGAGTGACCGTCGTTCGTCCCGGGCGAAACCGCACGTATTCGGGAGGATCGGGTTCGATTCCACCGAGCGTCGACCCCTTCGACCGAACAAACGAACGCTCGACACCGAACCTGCTCGGAAAAGTACGCGGTTGTTACAGACGAGTGAAGAGACAGACGCACGTCAGACGGTCCAAAACGCTTATTCGCGCGGGCGCGGCTTGTATGAGCAATGGCCGGGTTAGACGACGTGTTCGGGGATCTCTTCTCGGGTGTCGACGCCGTCATGCTCTTTGCACCGAGCGGCTCGTACTACGAGCGGTTCGCGAAGGTCGACGACCTCGACGTAATCGTCGTCGGAACGGAAAACGACGTCGGCGCGCCGGAGTTCGTCGAGCTCCCCCTCGAGTTCGACGACGTTTCCGAGCGGATCCGCTTCGGGCTCGAGGGCGGACTCGAGAAGGGTGTGATCGATGGCGGTGACGAACTGGTCTGTGCGACGAGCATCTTCGAAGAGGAGATCGACACGGTCTCGCGCGTCAGGGTGAGTCAGGACGCCCACACGGGAATCTACGACCTGTTCGCCAAATCTCGCGCGGAGCCGCAGGTGATCAAGGCGGTGCTCGAGCTGGCGATCGAACTCGGCAAGAAAGGACAGAAGGGAAAACCGGTCGGCGCGCTGTTCATCGTCGGCGACGCCGGAAAGGTGATGAACAAGTCCCGGCCGCTGTCGTACAACCCGTTCGAGAAGTCTCACGTCCACGTCGGCGACCCGATCGTCGACGTGATGTTAAAGGAGTTCTCGCGGCTCGACGGAGCGTTCGTCATCTCCGACGCGGGCAAGATCGTCTCGGCGTACCGCTACCTCGAGCCGTCGGCCGAGGGAGTCGACATTCCGAAGGGACTCGGTGCGCGCCACATGGCCGGCGGGGCCATCACGCGCGACACCAACGCGATCGCGATCGTGCTCTCGGAGAGCGACGGGCTCGTCCGGGCGTTCAAAGGCGGAGAAATCATTCTCGAGGTCGATCCGGAGGCGTACTGATATGGACTGGCAGACGCTCATCGACGAGCCGGCGGTGATCGCCGCCGCAGTACTGGCGCTGGGGCTCGTCGTGGGGTATCTCGTCGGCCGCCTCAACAAGGAGCTGCTGACGGCGTCGGGCGTTCCGGAGGCCGTCGAGGGAACGCCGTTCGAGCGGACGGCACAGTCGATCGGCACCTCGACGGTCGAGATCGTCGCCCGGCTGAGTTCGTGGTTCATCTACGGAATCGCAGTGTTGACGGCGATCTACATCGCCCAGTTACTGGACACCGACATGTTCGCGTTTCGGGTGGTCGAGTTCATCCCGCAGGCGTTCATCGCGGTGCTGGTGCTTATTCTCGGATTCATCGTCGCCGACAAGTCGGAGCTGATGGTCAGCGAGTACCTGCGCGGCGTCAAACTTCCCGAAGTGGCGGTGATTCCGCGGCTCGTCAAATACTCGGTTCTCTTCGTGGCGTTCGTCATCGCGCTCGGACAGATCGGCGTCTACGTCCTGCCGCTTTTGATCTTGCTCGCGGTCTACGCGGCCGGAATCGTCGTCGTCGGCGCGCTCACGTTCAGGGACTTTCTCGTCTCGAGCGCGGCGGGGATCTACCTCCTGCTCAACCAGCCCTACGGAATCGGCGATCGGATTCGGATCGGCGACCAGTCCGGAATCGTCCAGGAGGTCGACCTGTTCGTGACGAAGGTCGAAAACGACTCGGAGGAGTACATCATCCCGAACCGGCGGGTGTTCGAGGACGACATCGTCCGCGTACGGGACTAGTGGCGTCCCAAGCCTGAACTGATGAGCGAAATCATTCGGTGTGGTTCGGTTTCGCTCAGCAGTCGACGCTTGGGACGGTACTAGATCGGGGACGGACCGATCGCTTTCGATTCGACGAACGCCGAGCCCACCGGACGACGTCATCGTATGACTTTCGTTTCGAAACATCTTTTTCGTCGCGTTCGAAACGGGCGGCGTGAACGAGGATCGACGACAGTTCTGGGCGCTCTATCTCACCAGATTCGCGGAAGGCTTCGGGTTCATCACGCTGGTAACGCTGCTGCCGTACTACATCAACGCGCTCGAGCCGACGGATACGACGATCCTGGGTCTCACGATCAGCGCCGGCCTCATCGTCGGGCTGTACACCACCGGCTTTACGTTCGCACAGACGGTCGCCGTGATTCCGCTCGCCTGGGGCGGCGACCGCTTCGACAAACGGCTCGTCTTGCTCACCGTGCTCGGCCTGGGTGCGGGCGTCTACGCGCTCTTTCCGCTGGTCGACTCGAGCGCGACGTTCATCGCAATCCGCGCGCTTCAGGGAGCGATCATCACCGGAACGGGGCTGATGACGCTCTCGCTGGTCGGCCAGATCGCCGCCACCGGAACGCGGGCGAACTACATCGGAAAGTCCAACGCCGCGTACTTCGCCGCCTCGATCGTCGGCAGCCTCAGCGCCGGCGTGCTCTACGAGGCGTTCGGCTTCGGGCCGATCTTCGCGATCATCGTCTGTATCACGATCGCAGCCTGGCTCGCGATGCGACACCACCTCGAGCCCGACGTGACGCGCGTCTACGGCTTTCCGTTCAGCGACCTCGCGCTCAACCGTCGCATTCTCACCCTCTCGAGCTTTCGCGTTCAGTACGCGTTTTCGGTGACGCTCGTTCGAACGTGGGTCCCCATCTTCGCCGGCGTCTCCGCCGCCCAGGGTGGGCTGGCCTACGGCGGACTCGCGGTCGCGCTGACGGTCGTCGCGGAGAAGTTCACCAACATGTGCTGTCAGCCGTTTACCGGCAGACTCTCCGACGGCTACGGCCGCGCGCTGTTCGTCTTCGCCGGCGGAGCGACGTACGGGCTGGTCGCGCTGGCCGTTCCGTTCGCACCGGCTATCGGGGCCGCGCTCGCGCTACCGTCGGAGTTCGTCGTCTCGATTCCCGCGATCGCGGCCGGGGCGACGCTTCCCGGATGGCTCCCACTGTCGGCCGTACCGGGGCAGGTGACGATCCTCGGCGACGTTTCGCCCGCGTTCGTCCCGCTGATCGTCCTGTCGGGGCTGCTCGGCGTCGCCGACAGCTTCCGCGAACCGGCGAGTATGGCGCTGTTCGCCGACGAGGGGACCGAAGACGGCGGCGTCGCCTCGAGTTTCGGCATTCGCGACCTGCTCTGGCGGCCGGGAAGCGTCGTCGCGCCGCTACTTGGCGGCTGGCTGATGTACGAGGTGGGAATGTCCGCGGTGTTCTACGTCGGCGGCGCGTTCGCGCTCTCCGGCGTCGCGCTGTTTCTGGTGATCCTCGTGTGGCTACACGGCCGTCGCGCGCTCGTCGAGTGGTAATCCTCCGAAAGCGATGGCGAACGCGGTCCCTATCCGACTTCGTCGGAATTTGGACGCCGACGAATCCGACTGTCGTCTCGAGGTAACTCGTACGCCCTCGATACGGTGGGTGACGTCGGCGGGGAACGGACCCCGGGCAGAACTTTCCGGCTGCGTCCCGTACCGACGATATGCCCGAATTTCTCGGCTCGTGGAACGAGACGGAAGTGGAGGCGTTTCTTCAGCGAGCGACGATTCCGATCCGGATCGCGACCCACAGACCGGACGGCTCGCCGTGGGTGGTGACAGTGTGGTATCGGTACCACGATGGGGGGTTCGAGTGTGCGACCGAAGACAGCGCGCACCTGGTGCGGTTCCTTCGTACCGATCCCGAGGTGGCGTTCGACGTCTCGACGAATCGGATCCCCTACCGCGGCGTGAGGGGCAACGGCACCGCCACACTCGAGCCGGATACGGACAAGACCGTGTTGCGTGCGCTCGTCGAACGGTACCTCGATGGGACGGACTCCGATCTCGCGCGTCGATTGCTCGACGACGAGCGCGACGAGATTCGAATCCGCATCGAACCGCGGCAGGTGTTTAGCTGGGATTACACGGACCGAATGCAGGGTACTGACGATTCGTAACTCGGTTTCGAACTCCGGTTCACTCCCGCTCGCACACGGAACAGTCTCGATGCCAATGCTCCTATCGCAACACCGAACGCGCCACCTGCGAACGCAGCGACCACCAGTTCGATCGGCAGCAACTCAGTATCCATAGTCCAATTTGTCTCAGAGAGTGATCTGATCTAAAAGGTCTGTGACACGCCGTTCGACCTCGTCACGGATCCCCCGAACCGTCTCTATATCCTTACCGTGAGGATCTTCGAGATTCCAGTCGTGAAGGCACTGTCTAGTTCAGCACCTCCTCAGCTGGTGTTCGTCCATTTAGTGCTTGATTCGGCCGATCATGGTTATAATGGTGTCTGAAGCGTCTGAGCCAGCGGCGTGCGCTGGCTGGACTGCCCCGCCAGAAGGAGTGAAAGCGGTCGATCCGCATTGAGACAGTCTGAAACC
>NZ_REFZ01000016.1 GCF_003841465.1 Natrarchaeobius oligotrophus | reverse complement strand
CGCATCAGTTTCCGTGCGCAGTTGCTGGCGCAACTGCTCCTCATCAACATCATCCAACTTTCCGCCCCACGTCGTCATGAGACTCTCTACGCGTCCAGAAGATATGAACTAGCCTGCTGATCCCTATCAATGGGATGATAAGAACATTATAATTTCTCAGCGATTTCCTCAGCAGTAATCAGCAGTCGGTAGAGTAAATAAATGACAATCAAACTGATGGGAACGACAAGTGCAAAAATAAGTTCATGCCATAGAAAGACAATAACAATCCCTCCAAGCAGCAAGAGTGTGATTTCGGCTAACGTTTTTTCTCGATTACTGCCGGTACGAGAGGAAGGCATATTCTGACTTAATGTGTGCTGGTTTAAACTCTTTATGGGGTAGAAATATCTGCTTTGTTGAAGGCTGCCAAATGACGATCACTCCGACGCGTGCCGAACGTTTCGCAAGACTGTAGAACGGTCACCGTCAGTCATATCAGCCCACTCCGAAGCGGAGTAACCTACGATATCGACGGCCACCGATCGACACCCTGTGCGGCTGTCGAATCAGCAATCATACGTCCGAGAATTTCTACGTCGCGTTTGCGGCGGTCTTGAATCTCGTCGATCTCGTCCACAACCTCTCCTCACGTCGGAAACGTGTCATGGTCCGTCATCAGTTGACTCGATCTCGAGTCAGTAGTTATCGTTCGTTTCGCCCAGTTTGCTGTGGGCATCATTTTTTCTCCCCTCTATGTGGTACTAACACTAGTGCTTTATTTGGCCTGTTGGCGTATTACCACGAATGACTATAGACTGGGAGCCCAGTGAAAAGTCGTCACGCACACTGACGTTCAAATGGGAATGAAATCAGGGTCAACGTCTCGGCGTCGATCTGTGTCCTGGAAGAATCGGTTGAACCAATTATACAGCTCAGTACAGTTATTTTCGTGATCGTAGGTTAACGTGTGAAAGTCTGCTACAACGCCACAGTATCGTTTTGCTCGAATCCGCCGCGCTCGTTCACCTCGAGAATGTACTTCACGGTACGGACGATCTCGGCCGGCGAGGTGTCTCCGTCCTCGTCGTAGAGGTCGCTGGTACGATATAGGACGTTCGCGAGTTGCTTGCGCTCGCTCGAGTCGCCGCGGACGTCGTCTGCGATCTCGCGGAGAAACTCGACGCGCTCGGGATTTGGCTCGAATTCGCGGTCGTCGCTTCCGTCGGAGACGACGCCGGTATCGGTTCCCGTCGGAACGTCGTTCCCACTCCCGTCGGTCATCGGTCGGTTGAGGGCTAAATCGTCGGTCTCGGGTCGGTTGTCGCTCGAGTCGTCGGTCATCGGTCGGGCGTCGGCGATCGACGATCTATCGCCTGCGAGACCCCGCGTCGGTGGACGATCCCGGTGTTGTTCGCGACGTTTTCGGTGATCGACCGGAGCGCGTCAGCAGTGTCGTCCTCGTCCTCGAGCACCGTCGGCTTCCCGCCGTCGCCGTCCTCGCGGACGGTCGGATCGAGGGGGATCGAGCCGAGAAACGGCATCTCGTGGCTGTCGGCGAACTCCTCGCCGCCGCCGGAGCCGAAGATGTCGTGGTTGCTCCCGCAGTCGGGGCAGGCGAACGTGGACATGTTCTCGACGATGCCGAGGACGACGGTCTCGTGTTTGGCGAACATCTCGAGGCCCTTTCGGGCGTCGTCGAGCGCGACGTCCTGTGGAGTCGTGACGATGACGGCTCCCGTGACGGGCATCGTCTGGAGCATCGTCAGCTGGGTGTCGCCCGTTCCCGGCGGCAGGTCGACGACGAGGTAGTCGAGGTGGCCCCACTCGACGTCCTCCGTGAGCTGGGTGATCACCTTGTGGACCATCGGACCGCGCCAGATGACGGGGTCGTCCTCCCCGGTCAGAAACGCCATGCTCATCAGCTTCACGCCGTACTTCTCCGGCGGCACGAGCGTCTCGTCTTCGGTCGCCATCGGCGGCTCGTCGGCGTCGACCATCCGCGGCACGTTCGGTCCGTAGACGTCCGCGTCGAAGAGGCCGACGCGAGCACCGAGTTGCGAGAGACCGGCCGCGAGGTTGACCGCGACCGTCGACTTGCCCACGCCGCCTTTCCCCGAGGCGACCGCGATGACGTTCTTGACGTTCGGCAACACCTGCTCCTCGCTCGAGAGCCCGTCCCGGTCGGGAATGCTCGCGGATAGCTCCGGCTCGAGCCCCTCTTCGATGAGCAGTTCGCGGATCTCGCCCGCGACGTCCGATTCGGTCGGAGAGTAGGGTGCGCCCAGCGCGAGGTCGATCGTGACCGTCTCGCCGTCGACCGCGATCTCGTTGACGAGCCCGAGCGAGACGATGTCGTCGCCCAGTTCCGGATCCTCGACCGCGCGCAGGCGTTCGAGAACGGCGTCTTCGTCCATGGTCGTAGGTGCCGCCCGGCGTCGAAAAGGGTTGTGTTCGTCGCTGGGGATCCACGTTCGTGTGCCGACGCCTTCGTGTCTCGCGACGATCCCGTTCGCCGGACGGGACGAGTGGAGGGCCGGAACCAACGCGTCAGTGACCTCGACAGTACCACGAGTTTGCGCTAGATAATAACTAACAACCATTATCGTCGTGCTCCGCGTACGTCTATTGGAATGAAAACCGGAAATACAGCCGCCCACGCCGGTGAAAAGACGCTCGAGGACATTCCGGACGAGGACCTGGAGTCGTTCGTCTCGGAACTACGCGGATCGGCGATCCTTCCCGACGACGAGGAGTACGACGGCGCTCGTCGGGTCTGGAACGGGATGATCGACCGCTATCCGGCGATCGTCGCCCGGTGCGACGGCGTCGCCGACGTCGTCACCGCGGTGAGGTTCGTCCGCGATCACGGCCTGCTCGTGGCGATTCGCGGCGGCGGACACAACGTCGCGGGTCACGCGACCTGCGACGGCGGTCTCGTGATCGACCTCTCCCCGATGAACTGGATCGACGTCGACCCGGAGGGACGCACCGCGCGCGTCGGCGGCGGCGCGACCTGGGGCAGCGTCGACCACGAGACCCAGGCGTTCGGGTTGGCGACGCCCGGCGGCGTGGTTTCCACGACCGGCGTCGCGGGGTTGACCCTCGGCGGCGGCTACGGCTACCTCCGTCGGAAACACGGGCTGACCTGCGACAACCTCCAGTCGGTCGATGTCGTCACGGCGGACGGCCGGTACCTGACCGCGAGCGAGACCGAACGTGAGGACCTGTTCTGGGCCGTCCGCGGCGGCGGCGGGAACTTCGGCGTCGTGACGGCCTTCGAGTACCGCCTTCACCCCGTCGGTCCCGAGGTTGCTACCGTCGAGACGTGGCACTCGACGGACGATGCGGCGACGATCGTCCGCGGCTGGCGCGATTTCGTGACGACGGCACCTGACGAGGTCAGCGCGGAGATGGTCCTCTGGAGCGTCCCCGACGTTCCGGACTTCCCTGAGGAGCTACGAAGACGGCCGGTCGCCATCGTCGCCGCGGTCCACTGCGGCGACTTAGCGGAGGGAGAGCGCGTTCTCGAGCCGCTCCGATCGCTCGGCGATCCGCTGTTCGACTTCAGCGGACCGACGCCGTACGTCGAACTCCAGCAGGACTTCGACCCGTTCTTCCCGGCGGAGGAGCTGCGCTACTACGCGAAATCACTCTTCCTCGACGGACTCGACGACGCGGCGATCGACGCGATCGTCGCGCGGGCGGAGTCGCGCCCGCACTACCGGGTCCTCCTCGATATCTGGCAGATGGGCGGCGCGGTGGCTCGCGTTCCCGAGGACGAGATGGCCTACAGTGGACGCCAGGAGCCGTTCTTGCTCGCTATCGACGCCACCTGGGAAGAGCCCGCGGACGACGACCGGTTGCTCGAGTGGTCCCGATCGTTCTGGGCGGAGATGCAGGAGTACTCCTCCGGCGGACTCTACCTGAACTTCCCGGGGTTCGGCGAGGAGAAAGAAGCCCTGCTCGAGCGGACCCACGGTCGGGAGAAGTACGAGCGGCTCGCCGACGTGAAGACGGCGTACGATCCGGAGAACCTGTTCCGACTCAACCAGAACGTGAAACCGCGCGCCTGAATCGCGGCAGCTCGAGTTCCGGTTCTCGTCCGGTTTTCGTTCCGGCTCTCGTCTAAGTCGATTCCAGTCCGCAGTTCGTCGAATTCGCACTCTCGATCCGAATCTGTTCCGCCCGCGGTTCGGCTCGAGTCGCTGCCCTCGGATCGTCACGAGCGGTGGCGTTCCGGTTCGTCCTCGACTCACCACCGTCCCTCGGCGAACGACCACGGCCCGCTCACGCGTTGAAGTCGAACCGCGGTCCGCCGTACGCCGGCGGGTCGGGCTCGAGTTCGACGCCTCGCTCGTATCGCACGAAGTTGAGGTAAAACGGACGACCGCAGCCTTCGACTGACTCGCCGTCGAGGGCCGTGACTGAGCCGTCCTCGCCGCAGACGAACGCGATTCCGTCGGCGTCCTCGAGGTCGTCGTCGTTCGGCTCGGCGTACGCCCAGCCGGGCTGTGCGGTCGTCGTGACCGACCTGTCCGCCAGGGTTGGCGCACGGTCGACGCTCGTGACGGCCCCACAGTGGGGACACGTGTACCGGACGGTGACGGTCATCGACGACCCTAGGCGACGGAATAAGGTAAGCGTACGGTCGACGGCGAGAGTCGTAGCCGCTCCCTACTGATTACTGGTGAGGTACATGATCTCGAACGACCGATGAGCGAGTTCGCGGCTGCGTACGCCCGAAGACGCGGATGCGTTCCGATCGGACGCGTTCGGAACCGGCGGTGACGATGGACTCGGTGCTGGGCGTCCGATGGTTCGCGGAGGGATCGACCGGCCTTCGATCGCCGCTGGCGACGGGTCCGTCGCTCGCACCGCCGTTCGACGATCCGGTGCTCGTCTTCGGACTCGCGATGTTGATCTTTCTGATCGCGCCGCTGATCCTCAAGCGATACCGGCTGCCCGGCATCGTCGGGGTCATCCTCGTCGGCGCGGCGATCGGTCCCAACGGGCTCCACCTGCTCGAGCGCGAACCGACGATTCAGCTGCTCGGGGAAGTCGGATTGATCTACCTGATGTTCGTCGCCGCGCTCGAGATCGACTTCGCCCGCTTTCTCGAGTACAGGGGTAGAAGCGTCGCGTTCGGGCTGCTCTCGTTCGTGATCCCGCAGGCGGTCGGAACGGTCGTCGGCGTCGCCGTGCTCGACCTCACGGTTCCGGCTGCGCTGTTGTTTGCCGCCATCTTCGCCTCGCACACGCTGCTCGCGTACCCGGTCGTCAACCGCCTCGGAATCGCGAAAAACGAGGCCGTGACGGTGACGATCGGAGGAACCATCTTCACCGACACGCTCGCGCTGCTCGTCCTCGCAGTCGTCATCGCCTCGGTCGGCGGGGAACTCGACGCAGCGTTCTGGTTGACGCTCTCGGTCGGGTTGACGGCGTTTTTCGTCGGCGTCTGGCTGCTCGTCCCCCGTCTCGGTCGGTGGTTCTTCCGGCGACAGGCCGAGGAGAGCTACTTCGAGTTCCTGTTCGTGATGGTCGTGCTGTTTGCCTGTGCATTCCTCGCGACGGTCGTCGGCGTCGAACACATCATCGGCGCGTTTCTCGCCGGCCTCGCGCTCAACCCGCTGATCCCCGACAGCGGCCCGCTGATGAACAGAATCGAGTTCGTCGGAAACGCGCTGTTCATCCCGTTTTTCCTGCTGTCGGTCGGGATGCTCGTCGACGCGCGAGTTCTCCTCGAAGGACCCGAGACGTACGTCGTCGCCGTCTCGCTGGTAACGATGGTGATCGTGACGAAGTACGCGGCGGCGTGGGTGACCGGCCGACTGTACGGCTACGATCGCTCGGAGGTGCTCGGAATGTTCGGACTCTCGGTCGGACAGGCCGCCGCTGCGCTTGCGATCGTTCAGATCGGATTCGACGCGGGGGTTCCCGGGTTCGACCAGCACGTGCTCAACGGCGTCGTCCTGATGATCCTCGCGGTCAGCCTGTTCAGCCCCGCGCTCGTCGAACGAGCCGGTACGGCGCTGGCGCGCGCTCGCGAGCGAGAGGCGTACGATCCGAGTGCGACGCCCCAACGGGTTCTCGTTCCGGTATCGAAACGTTCACAGCACGCGACCTCGCTGCTCGATCTGGCGTTTTCGATCCGCGAGAAGCGTTCCACCGAGTCGATCTATGCCGTTTCCGTCGTCCGACCCAGCGGAACCGTCCGGACGGAGGCGGACGTCGCGGAGGCGGAGTCGATGCTCGAGGAACTGAAGTCGTACGCCTCGAGCGCCGAATTTCCCTTCGAGGGACACACCCGGGTCAGCCACAACGTCGCCGGGGGAATCGTTCGCTCGGCCGTCGAGACCCGGACCACGACGATGATCATCGGCTGGGACGGTGCCGAGGCGCGGACGCAGTCGACGTTCGGCCACGTCATCGATCAGGTGCTGCGTCGGACGACACAGCTCGCGCTCGTCGGCCGGATTCGCGAACCCCTCGAGACGACGCGGCGGATCCTCCTCGCCGTGCCGCCGGAAAGCGAACACAACGAAGGGTTCTCCGAGGCTGTCCACGCCGTGAAACTGATCGCGGCTGACACCGGCTCGCAGATTCGGGCCCTCGTCGTCGACGGCCGCGACGAGCGCGTCGACCGACCGATCGATCGGATCGAACCCGAGGTATCGACCGAGTTCGAACCGGTCGACGGCTGGGACGGGCTCCGCGAGACGCTTCGCAGGGAGGTTCGCCCGGACGACCTCGTCGTCTGTCTGAGCTCCCGGCGAACCGACGTCGGCTGGCATCCCGAACTGCGAACGCTGCCGACGGACGTCTCGCGGATCACCGACGGCAACTTCGTCGTCGTCTACCCCGCGACCGGCGAGCGAGCGGACGACCGGAAGTTCCTCCGGTTCGATTGAGTTCGAATTTCCCGGGGCAACGACTGTGCTTCGACTATCCGATAGCCGGTTCGTCCCGGCGAGACCAGCGTTCCTCCTTTTGATCGTCCCGCGGTGAGGTTCGGGTATACCGACCTCGTGGCGGTGTTGATCGGTGCCCCCTCGCGGTGCAGCTACCGATCGCGCTGCTCGTCCACCTCGACGTCGGACGACTCGGCCTCGAGAGCCCGGAGCGATACGAACTCGGCACCCTCGTGCCGACGGGTGGACCAGTTGTGGCGGCGTGGTACCTCTCCCGGCGGCGCGAGCTCCCGAGGCGGGGCGACGATCGGCGTCGACCGATCTCCGACGATACCAACGTGCTTTGGCACCAGCGATATTACCGTTGGCTCCGTACGAACAAACAGGCAGGGCACCACATCATCACCTGCGCCATACACGCACGGATCCCCTGCCGAATCCCCCCATCTACCGTTTCTGTACCGAGTAGTCGCGGCCGTCCGATCGAACGCGACGCTCCCCGTCGGTCCGGAGCTCGATAGCCGATCGTTTCTCACTCGCACTCGAGAAACAGCGATTCACAGAGCGCGTCGGGTCCGTTCTCTTCGAGCAGCCGCCGCTGATTCCGTGCGCCGCTTTCGCGTTCGTAGACGCGCCTGATCCCGTCGACGTTCAGGCGCTCGCATTCGCGGTCGACGAGCTCGCCGAGGTCGACGGTTCCCTCGAGGTCGCGGTCGATAAAGGCGGCGTCGTGGCCGTGTCGGATCGCCCGCCACTTGTTCTCGTCCAGGAGTTCTCGGCGGTGTTCGCGGGCCATCCCCGACGCGCCGTCGTCGTACGATTCGGCCAGCGCCTCGACGAGCGCGTGGGCGTACTCGACGAACGCCATCACGACGTCGGGATCGGCCTGCCCGTCCGGCGTCCGGAGTTCGACCGTGCCGTGGGCCGTGTGCGGGCGCACGTCGTACCAGAGCTCGCCGCGGTCGCGGATCGAGTCGGTCTCGAGCATCCGGCGTTCGAACCGATCGAACGCCTCGTAGTCCTCGAAGTAGGTCGGCATGCCGGTGTTCGGCAGCGCCTCGAAGATCTTCGCCCGCGCCGACTGCAGTCCGGTGTCGAACCCGTTCCAGTACGGCGAGTTCGCCGAGAGCGCGAGCATGATCGGGACGTACCAGCGCAGTTCGTTCGCGATCCAGACCGCCTTGTCGGCGTCGTCGACGCCGACGTGGACGTGGACCCCTGCGGTCGTGTTCCGGTGCTGAGGGTACTGAATGCGATCGAGTTGTGACCGGTAGCGAGGCTTCTCGGCGTGCTCGAGCTCCCGCCACTTCGCCAGCGGGTGGAGTCCGGCGGCGGCGATCCGGTAGCCGTGGGCTTCGGCGTGTTCACACAGCGCCGACCGGATCTCGAGCAGCGCGTCCCTGGCGTCGTCGGGGGAGTCGATCAGCGGCGTCTGGGTCTCGATGACGAATTTGAACAGCTCGTGGTCGAGGCGATCCTCGAGGATCGCCGGCGGCTCGCGTTCGTAGACGAGTTCGTCGGTTCCGCTCGTCGGGCGGCCGGCGTCGTCGACGACGAAACACTCCTCTTCGATCCCCAGCGTCCCCATACGCGTGAACGATTCCGACGACCCGCGTTCCATCGTCTCGGGGTTTCGGCTGCGACAGTAAATACCGTTTGGACTCGGCAGCGCGCGAGCGCAGCCGAGCGACGGCGACGACGATCGGACGGACGAATTTCGTCTTCGCGCGCGACGGCAGTATCGCCAGCTGAACGACCGCCCCCCCCTCGAAAGCGACGACGTCCGTCGCTCGTGGGGCGACGCTCGTCCGGGCAGCTGTCACCCGTCAACTGTCGGGTCGGACGGCCCGTTGCCCCGATGTATCGGTGCAACCACCGGACGACTCGGTTGCACCGGAAACGGCGTCCAGCAGTCCGTATCAGGACTCCTCGAGCGCGTAGAGCCTGTCGTCCTGGCTGCCGACGTAGACGACGCCGTCGACGACGGCCGGCGAACTCGGTACGCCGCCGTCGGTCGAGAACCGCCAGCGGGTTTCGCCGTCGACGGCCGAGAGGGCGTACACGTAGCTGTCCTCGTTGCCGACGTAAATCGTGTCTCCGACCGCCGCGGGACTGCTTCTGATCTGCTGAAAGCCGCTGGCCGCCCAGTAGTACGTCGCCGGGTCGCCGGGATCGTCTTCGCCGTCCTCGGTCGGTTCGTCGGCTTCCGTCGCCTCTGCCGAAAGGGCGTACATCCGGTTGTCGAAGCTGCCGACGTAGACGACGTCCTCGATCACGGCCGGGCTCGCGGTAACCGACCCCTCCGTTAAAAACGTCCACCGGACGTCGCCCGACTCGGCGTCGACCGAGTAGACCCGGTCGTCGTTGCTGCCGACGTAGACGACGCCGTCCGCGACGGTCGGCCGACTCTGGATCCAGTCGTCCGTCTCGACGGCCCAACGGCCGTCGCCCGACTCGCGATCGATCGCGTACAGCGATCCATCTCCGCTCCCGGCGAACACGCCGTCGTCGGTTACCGCGGGCGAGCGCTGGACGGGGCCGTCGGTTTCGAAGCGCCACAGGTCGTCCCCACCGTCGGTCGACAGCGCGTAGACGGTGCCGTCGTTGCTGCCGACGTAGACGACGCCGTCGTCGACGACCGGGCTTCCCGCGACCTTGTCCCCGGTCTCGAACTCCCACACCGTCTCGCCGTCGTCGGCTGCCAGCGCGTAGACGGTGCCGTCCTGGCTTCCGACGTAAACGACGCCGTCGTCGACCGCGGGACTGCTCGAGACCGAGTCGCCGGTCGAGTGTCGCCACGTCTCCTCACCGTCGTCGGCTGCCAGCGCGTAGACGGTGCCGTCGTTGCTGCCGACGTAGACGGTGTCGTCGACGACGGCGGGGCTGCTGTAGACGGTTCCACCGGTCGAAAACGTCCACTTCGCTTCCACGTCGTCCGTCGGCCCTTGGCCGGGAGCTCGACCGGTGTTCGCCGAATCGAACTGGAACGTCGACCAGTCCTCGCCGGCCTCCGGGTCGCCCGGCTCGACGTCGACGTCGACGCCGTCCGGTCCGCCCTCGTCCGAGTCGCCGAGACAACCGGCCAGACCGACGATGCAGGCCGCCGCGGCTCCGCGAAGGAATCCGCGCCGATCACGTACACGTCTCATTTCAGATAGCGTATCATCGGAATTAGAGCCATATAGGCTTCCCGCAACGCGCCGAGCGGTCGGTCACCGCGGCCGGGCGACGATCGCCTCGTGATCGACGTGGTAGCCGTCGAGACGACGACACTCGAGGAGGTCGTACCCGTCGGCGAGTTCGTGCCTGACGTCCTCGAAGACCGCGGCGGGATCGCGCGCGACGTTCTCGCTTCGGGCCTTGACCGCGAGCAGCAGGCGGCCGTCGTCGGCGAGAAACCGGCGGTTCTCCAGAGCGACGCGAGCCTGGCCGCGCGTCGCGACGTCCTGTACGACGACGTCGACGTCCGATTCCACGACGTGCGCGTACGTCTCCGGCTTTCGGGCGTCCGCGAGCAGGGGAAAGAGCCGCGGTCGCGAATCGGCGGCTTCGAGCAGGTCCCTGGCCGGCCGGGCAGCGAACTCGACGGCGTAGGTCGGGCCGGCGAAGTCGGCGACGTGGCTGACGGTCGTTCCGCTGGCGGCGCCGAGGTAAAGTACCGTCTCGCCGCCGGCGAGTCCGGTCTCCATCCCGAGTTCGAGCATCGCGCCGAGTTTCGATCGACGCGGGTTCCAGGCTCGCCAGTCGCCGTCGGTCGGCTCGCCGTACACGGCCTCGCCGCGGGTCGCGAGGCGCTCGGTCCCGTCGAACGACCGCCGTTCGACGCCGTCGGGGAGCGCCGGCTCACTCATCGCTACCACCGTCGGCGTCCGGTTTGCCGTCTGTGCGGGCCCTGATCGTCCGGATACGGCCGTCGAGCTCGTCCTCGAGTTCGGGCTTTAGGTCCCCGCTGTAGTGGTCGATCCGGGCGGCGATGGCGAGTTTACCCGCCAGCGCCCGGGCGGCCGAGCCGCGTTCGTCCGGGTGCGTTCCCCGCACTGCATCGTGGACGTAGATGATCCCGTGTTTCGGCGACGGCGCGTGTCCACGCAGATGCGCGAACAGCGCGTCCTCCGCGCCCAGGACCTGGATCGTCCCGCTGGGCTTCTTCGCGAGGTTCTCGAGACCGCCGGCCAGCGAGATCAGTCGCGCCCCGAGGACGGGGCCCGCGAGCGCGGCGAGGTTCGGCGCGACGGTCGGCGTCCGTCGCTCGACGAACTCCCGTAGCTCGTCGGCCTCGTCCGCCAGCGACGCCGTCCGCTCGGCCAGCGAGACGATCCGTCGATCGTCGGCCTCGAGCGACCGCCCGCCGCTCGAGAGCGATCGGGCGTACTCGATTCCGGTTCCCGCCTCGGAGTCGACGGTTCCCGCCCACTCGGCGAGTCGCTCCGCGAGCTCGTTTGCGGTGCGTTCGCAGTCGTCCATCGCCCGAACGGCGTGAACGAGCTGGCGGTCGTCCGCGCGCTCGGCCTCGGAGACGGCCGCCTTCGTGGCTCGCGCCGTCGTCTCTTTCAGCAGATCGTAGTACTCCCGCTCGTCGTCGGCGAAGCCGGACTCGACGGCGAGCGCCGGCCAGTCGCGAGGGTGGGAACGTTCACCCTCGCGAATTGCCGACGCGCCCGCCTCGAGGTCGTCCGGATCGACGCCGGCGAACCATCCCCCGGCTATCGGGGCGTCGTCGCTCATACGTTTCCCTACCGACCGGACTCGTATATGCGTTCCCGAACGCGGAGCGACGCGACCGAACCCAAATCCGAATTCAGCGTCCGAATAGTCGATCGCGCAGCGACCGCGAAGTCGGCCGCTCGGCGAGGAGAACCGAACAGTCGACCTCGTTGACGACGTCGTAGGCGAGCGATCCGCGGAGGAGCCTCGAGAGGAGGCCGCGCTCGGTCGCGCCGATGACGATCAACGAGTGATCGTCCGCTGCCGTCACGATCGCCTCCTCGACGTCCCCCGAGGCGTCGATTCGAATCTCGGCGTCCTCGAGGTTCCGTTCCGACGCCCAGTCGGTCAGGAATGCCTCGCCGTCGGCCCGCTGGGTTTCGTCGTCGACGACGTGTAACAGCGTGATCTTCGCGTCGGTTTGTGCGCGCAGATCGCGGGCGACCTCGGCGCTGAGCTCGGAGTCCGGGCCGCCGGCCGTCGGCACGAGCACGCGATCGAGCTCGAGGCCGCGATCGTTGAGGACGAGGAAGTCACACGGGAGATCGTGAGTGAGTTCGTCGAGCGGTCGTTCCGCGCGTCCGGCGGTCCACGGACGACCCGGGCCCCAGCCCATGACGACCGTATCGGCGTTCTCGCGTCTGGCGACGTCGAACACTTCTTCGAACGAGCGGTGGGAGACGACGGTTCGAACGTCGACCGGTACGTCGAGCGTCTCCGTGCTCTCGCGAACCCGGTTCATCAGCGTCCGGGACTCCTCGTCGATCCGTCGGAGGTGTTCGGAGCCCTCCTCGAGCGGCGTCTGGTCTGGGACCTCGACGATGTGGACGGCCTGGACGCGGCCGTCGTTGGCTTTCGCGAGGACGCTCGCGAGCGAGAGGAGTTCGGACTCGGTCCGGGGGTTCGAGACGGGAACGACGACCGTGTGCTCGTCGCTGGTCGGCTGCACCGCGCTCGCGGCGGTGACCGCGGCGTCGGGCATTTCGGCCGAGCGGTCCAGGATGTACGAGCCGAGCAGCCCCTGAAGATCGGTCTCGGTTCGGGCGTACCAGAAGTACCACGCGATCGCGAAGACGACGAACGCCGCGCTGATCAGGACCGCAGTCTCGTCCATGAAGTAGATCAATCCCAGCGAGAGGACGAAACCGAGAATCGGCGTGAGAGGATAGAACGGCACCTCGAAGTCCGGATCGTACTCCGGCGGGTTCGTCTCCCGGAAGACGACCAGCGACGCGTTGATCAGCGCGTAGACGACGAGGTGCAACACGCTCGCCGCGCTCGCCAGGATCTCGACCGTCTCGCCAAGTCCGACGATGAAGATGACGATCATGAGGCCGGTGACGGCGATCGATCGGTACGGCGTCGCGAATCGCGGGTGAATCTCGTTGAGCTTCGCCGTGACGATCTTGTCCCGGCCCATCGCGAAGTTGATCCGCGCCGACGCGAGGATCGAGGCGTTGGCGCTCGAGGCCGTCGCCAGTAGCGCTCCGAGCGTGATCGACGTCACGCCGATTCCGAGAATCGGTATCTCGAAACCGACGATCGCGAACTGGTAGTCGAAGACGATCTCCGCGGCGTAGGACATCGGCGCGTTCTCGACTTCCTCGAGGAAGAACTCGTCGTGTGGGATCAGCCCCATCAGCAGGCCGACGAGGATCGTGTAGATGACCATCACGATACCGACGCTGCCGATGATGGCGATCGGGAGGTTTCGGCCGGGATTTTTGAGCTCTTCGCCGATCGTCGCGATCTTCGCGTAGCCGAGATAGGAGACGAAGACGAGCGCCGCACCGGGGAGGATCGCGGCCGTTCCCTCGGGTGCGAGGCTCCCGTCTGCGGTTACGGTCGCCCAATCGAACGAGAAGAAGCCGACGATGGCGAAGATCGTGAGGATACCGAGCAGCAGTGTGACGATGGCGGTCTGGATGCCGCCGGTCTCTTTCGCGCCGATGTAGTTGACGCCGACGAAGATCACGCCAGCGACGATCGCCCCAATCTGGATCTCGTTGAGCGTGAGCGCGACTTCCACACTTCCGAGCGCGACCGTTCCGAGATCGACTTCCGGAAGCAAGGCGACAGAACCGAGGACGGGAATCGAGATCGTCGTTCCGTCGAGCATGTCGGCGAGGTAACCGCCGAAACCGATGCAGTAAAACGCGCTAGCAAAGGCGAGACCGATCCAGTCACCCATCCCCGAGATCGAACCGAACAGTGGGCCGAGCGCGCGATTGATGTAGTAGTAGGCCCCCCCGGCTTTCGGCATCGCCGTCCCGAGTTCGCTCACCGAGAACGCGTTCACCATGGCGATCATGCCGCCGATGATAAACGAGAGGACGACCGCCGGCCCGGCTTCCTGGGCGGCGATCCCCGGAAGGACGAAGATGCCCGCGCCGATCATCGTGCCGATACCGATCGCAAGCGCGGAGATTAACCCCAGGTCCTTGGCAAGTTCCTCTTCGGTTTCAGTCATAACTCCCCCACATTAGTGACGAAAGCGAAGATAGATTGGCTGTCATTTTCGTATTTGCAGTCGATTTCTCAGTACAGTAACTCACGACGGACACTCCCCTTAAACTATTTGTTACCGGAACGGCGAACCCGCGCTCAGACGCCGAACGTCGCCCGCAACATGTCTCGAGTGCCGGGACCCAGCCCCACGGCGACGACGGTGATCATCAACAAGATGGCGTAGCGCGGACTCTCCTCGAACACCGTCTCGTCGAAGATCCAGATGACGACGACGGCGGCGACGAGTTTCACGATCAGGAACGGCCAGGCGGCCCCGGTGACGTCGACGACGCTCGCGGGGAGCATCGAGCCGGTGACGTTGACGATCGCCTCGTTGACCGGGTGCTTCGGGACGAGATTGCTGCCGTGGCCGAACGCGACCGCCCAGTCGAGACCGATGACGTTCGCCACGCCGTCGACGGCGTGGGCCCAGATGACGACCAATCCCATGTACCGAGTGCCGCGGTTGATGCTGGGCGCGAACCGTTCGATCGCCAGCCAGGTGAGTCCCGTCGCGACCGTCGCCCCGACGAGCGTGGTCAGCAACAACAGCGGATAGAACGTCGCGTACGGCTCCGTCGCGGCGACGAACCCGAGGTAACCGACGGTCGCTGCGAGCAGGCCCGTTCCGATTCCGGCGAGGGGGTACTCGTAGCCCGAGACGCGCCCGCTTCGCTCGAGCCACACCGAGACGATGACCGCAGCGAGCGTGATCAGAAAGACCGTGAAGTAGATCAGCGGGCTGATGAGAAAGCCCGACCACGGCAGTTCGATGGCGAGTTCGCCGGTGTCGCGGAAGGCGGCCACGTTCGCGTCCTCGACGACCCGAAGCGCTCCGCCGAAGAGCATGAACGGAAACAGCGCGTAGAAGCCGGCGCGATACCGGTCGATGTTCAGCCGGCGGACGAGCAACACGATCCCGACCAGAAACAGGATCAGCGTCGGGACGTAGCCGGCGTACGATACGAACGTGTACCCGGGCGACGCGGTCGGTCCGGCGTCGGCACCCGCTTCGTGACACGGGAGCTGTTCGCCGCCGGCCCATGCGACGCAGTTCCACCCGTGTGCGTCCGCGACGACCGGGCCCCAGTAGTACTGCCAGATGAGATCGACGTACACCCGCTGGGGGAACGTGACCGCGGCGAGCGTCACCAGAACCGCGAGCACGGCGACGACCCCGGCCCACACTCGAGCCGGGCCGTACCGCTCGATGGACTCGTACATACCCGATATCCGTCGTGGACGTCGCTTACCGTTTCCGGTTTTCGCTCCCGATCACTCGCCGTCGATCGCCCGTGCCGCCTCGAGCAGTTCGTCGTGAATTTCGCCGTTCGAGGCGATCAGCCCCCGGCTGTCGTGTCGCCACCGGTCCCCTTCGAGGTCGGTCACGACGCCGCCCGCCTCGCGAATCAGACCGACGCCGGCGACGGAATCCCACGGATGCGCCCGCAGATTCGTGACGACGCCCTCGAGAGCACCCGACGCGACCAGCCCCAGTTCGTACTGGGCACAACCGTATCGACGCAGATCTCCGAAGCGACGGACCACTACGCTCGTCGCCGTCGCGAACTGATCGCGCCGATCGAAGTCCCACCAGAGCGTCGGGCAAACCGTCGCCGTCCGGGGATCAGCCCGCTCGCTCACCGAGAGCCGATCGCCGTTACGGAACGCGCCGTCCGGCCCCAGTCGGTAGACGTCTCCCAGCGCCGGACAGACGATCGCCGCGCCGATTGGCTCGCCGTCGACGACCGCCGCGACCGCCGTTGCGAACGTCCGACAGCCGTCGACGTAGTTGCTCGTCCCGTCGATCGGGTCGACGATCCACGCCGGTCCGTCCTCGGGAACGCGTTTGAGCGCGTCGTCCTCTTCGCCCACGATCGGCTCGTCCGGAAACGCCCCGCTGACGTAGTCGATGACCGCATCCTGTGCGTCCCGATCCGCCTGCGTGACGACGTCGGTCTTTCCCGACTTCGTCTCGATCTCGAGCGTCGTGCGAAACGAGTCTTCGGCCACCGCCGCACCCGCCTTCGCCGCCTCCGCCGCGACGGCCGATCGACGTCGATCCGATCCGTGGTCGCTCATTGCGCTCTCTCCGGCGTCCGCGGTGAAAAGCGATCGGAATGTCGGCCGCACGGTCGGGAACACCGACGAACGCGGTTCGAACGCCAAACCAACCGACCAGGGATCGCCGCGGGGCGAACGCAGCCGAACCGGAGACGACGAACGCGAACTCTCGGGCCGAGACCGTCGCTCGTTCGTTCACTCGCCGTCCTCGCTTCTGACGATCGCGAACCAGAACTCCTCGACGTTCCGGACGAACTCGATGAACTCCTCGGTTTCGACCGGTTTCTGAAGGTACTCGTCGGCGTCGAAGTCGTGGGATTTGACGATCTCTTTGCCGGTCTCCGAACTCGTGAGCACGATTACGGGGATCTCGCTGAGTGCGGGTTCGTTTTTCAGCTCCGAGAGAATCTCCATCCCACTCGAGCCGGGAAGCTGTGGCTCGAGCAACACGAGGTCCGGACGGGGCGCGTCCGTGAACTCGCCCCACTGGTGGACGAAATCCAGCGCCTGCTCGCCGTCGGGAACGGCGTGAACGGCGTTCATGAGCTTCGCGTCGCGAAACTTCTCCGTGAAGAGACGAGTGTCACCGGGGTTGGGTTCGACGAGCAAAATGTCGATCGCCTCCCCCATCCCTTCGTTGCCCACGTCGTCTGTCGCCATACGAGCACATGAGCGTCCACGAATAAAACGCCACCCCTCCTCGAGTCGTCGACGACGAGAGTGCCCCGGAGAACGGTCCGCGCGCCGAATGCGTCTCGCTCGTTCTCGAGGCCGGTGGCTACGCCACTCTCTTCGAGCTATCTGCCGGAGAAGCTTTGCGAGGGAAGATCCCGCGTAGGACCTTCTGCATCTTGCGATGCGAGGGGAGGGAATCGAACCCACGAACCTCGGGAAGACGATCGTGCTCACTTCGTTCGCACGCTACGACTTCCCTGCCTTCGCTCGCTACCGCTCGCGAAGATCCTCCGAGAGCGGATCTCGAGCTTGCCGCTCGCACAACCGCTGGTACCGTATCTGCCGTAAAGCTTTGCGAGGGAAGATCCCGCGTAGGACCTTCTGCATCTTGCGATGCGAGGGGAGGGAATCGAACCCACGAACTCCTACGAGAGCGGATCTTGAGTCCGCCGCCGTTGGCCGCTTGGCTACCCTCGCACGCAGCCGGATGTACGCCGGTGTCGTTTGAATACCCTGCGATTTTCGCGCCGGCCGGCCCCGGCTCGAGGCGCCCGGTCGTTTTGGGGACGATCCTCGAGTCACCGGCGGATGCTGTTTCCTCGAAATCGCCGCCAGCGACCGGTGTGGCGCAGGGTTTCAGCCCCTCCGCTACAGATGCGTACATCGCCACCCGCTTCTGGACAGTATTGTTACTCGACTAACGAATCGTGGAATCGGTTCTCACACAACGTTTATTGAGAATCCCGGCCTCCGTTCCAGTATGCACGCTGTGAGTATCAGCGACTCCCGAATCGGTGGTCGGACGAACGCGAACTCCGCCTCCAGTTTTAACTTCGGGAAAACGACATTTATGCTCACAGCGCGAGGCCGCAACTGGACGAACTGGTGGCTTTCTCACCGGGGAGGATATCGTCCGTCACACCACCCGCCGGCCTCGGGTCACGGCCATCGTCCGTGAGTAATGAGCACCTCTGAACACCCGGTCGCCCTTCGCCTCGAGCGACTCGTCGGCGGTGACGCGAAGCTGCTGGCGCTGGTAATGATGCTGCCGCTCATCGATGGCGTCTTCCCGGCGTTGATCCTGGCGGGCGCACTCGACGATCCGCTGAGCGCGATCCAGATCGGCCTCCTCATCTTCGGTGGCAGCGCCACCGTCGCGGTGATTCTCGCGGACATGAGCGGCACGCCGCGCGAACAGGCGACGATCGTGTTACTGGTCGGCATCCCGCTCATCGCGCTCGCGTTCCTCCAGGCTGCGCTGGCACCCGCCATCGGAAGCGTCGTCGACGATGCGATCATCGAACGGTTCGCAGCGCTCGTGATCCTCGCCATCGCGGCCAAAACGGCCAGTGCGACCATCGGCGACTACCTCCCGAATCCCGCAGTCATCATCGGATTGGGACTGCTCGCGAGTCTCGATCTCAACGGCGCGTCGTTCGTCGTGATGGACGACCCCGCGCTGATGGCAAACGCGACTCTCGCCGCGGTCGTCGGCGTCGCATTCGCGCTGGCGGTCGCCCTCACCGGCCCGTACCTGCGGGAGTACATGGACCTCGACCGATTCCGGTTCGGCAGCGCCGTCGCGCTCGGCCTGCTGCCGCTATCCCTGCTCGGGTTCGCCTTCGGTCAGGCCCCGCTGGCCGCGCTCGTGGTCGCCGCGCTGTTCGCCCTCGATCTGACCGTCGACCGTGACGACGACTCCGACGCCGAGGACGACGACGGTGGCTTCCTTCCGGCCGTCGGAACGGGACCGCTGGCCGACAGTGGACTTCCGGGAACCGGCTCGGACTCGGACGAGACGGAGGCCGACGACGAACGATATCCAGCCGACGACTCGACCGAAACCGACGGGAGAGCCCCGTGGCTGTAACCGAATCGAAACCACTTTAGGCACCATCGCCCAACTGATTCTCGAGGGGTCGTGGCCAAGCCAGGCATGGCGACTGACTCCAGAGGCACCGCGCCCGGGACGACACTCCAGACTGATATACTGATCGGACACCTGATCAGTGTCCGTGTGATGACCCTCTGGAGTTCCGAGGCGCACCGGAGATATCAGTCGATCGGGGGTTCAAATCCCTCCGACCCCATTCTGAACTTTATTGTTTCTTAAGAGTACAGAGAATTCCCCTCTGTACAGAATCTGGAGCGGAGCTTTCGTTGTTTTCGCTCGTTTTTCACCCAGATCCACTAACTTCTGACATTGGTCTGTTCTCCGGAAACTCAAATCTCGGATATCCGATTCGTAATAAAAGTTACCGAGCCGCTTCGCTCGACCGCTCGAGGTGCCATCGCGTGCCGGTGTTCGTTCATCACCCCGACGTCTCTGCGGTCACTCGCGATACCGAGCCGTTCCAGTATCCGCGTCGCGTTCGGTCGCATCGTGATCCCCGATCCGACCATCCGAAACTCCGTCGCCCGCTCGGAGAATTTCGTCCGTATCCCGTTGTGCTCGAGTGCCACAGCCAGCGTGAGCCTCCCCATTCCCGCCCGATACCGTTCCCTTCTCTCCCATCGACCGAAAAAAAGGGTTAGATGCACAGATATTCGTTTTCGATGGCGAGGATGATGGTCGCCGGAGTGAATCTCGAAGGCCGGCGACGTCTCACCCCGGATCGTCCGCAAGCGCCTCGAGAGCCGCGAGGATTCTGGCGAGTAGATAGAGGTGCACAGCGAGCGCCACTCCGAGGAGGACGCCGGCGGCGACGCGAAGCGATAGCCCCATCGCGAGCAGCGGGACCATCGCGACGGCAACCAGTACGAAGAGGACGACCAGGGGAACGAACGGGCCGGTTTCGGTCCGTGGTGTGCTCATGTATCGGCCTCGAGGCTCACGAGTGGGCTCGCTGGTACCGAACAATCCACATCGAAAGCGGCATGCTGGCGGCGATCAGTCCGTACACGCCGCCGAGTATCGGGTCGACGTCGAACGACGGGGCCAAGAGGTAGCCCGCGACGAACCCGATCGGATCGAGAATCAGCGCGAGGATCAGTATCTGCCGTTCGAAGGGTTTCGACCGGAGCCAGTGGGACGGGGAACCAACCATGGTCTCTGCTCGAGAGAACAGGTTCGAAACCCAATACGTCTTTTGATCAACGGCGATGGTCCCGTATCGATCGGAGTTGGTTCGCCCGTCCGATCCGAAACCAAAATAGGTTACGAACGATCGAAATATCCGGCGAGTTTAAGCGGATCCGTCTGCAACGGGGTGATATGCTCACCGACGAGTTCGGGCGCGAGGTAACCGGCGTTCGCGTCTCGCTCACCGATCGGTGCAACTTCGACTGCATCTACTGTCACAATGAGGGACTCGGGGACACGCGCGGTCCGATGGACCCACAGGACGACGAGATGGAAACCGACGACGTCGTGCGCTTTCTCGAGGTTGCGGCCGAGTTCGACGTCGACGCGGTCAAGTTCACCGGCGGCGAGCCGATGCTGCGACAGGATCTCGAGGAGATCGTCGACCGAACGCCCGACCAGATGGAGGTCTCGCTGACGACGAACGGAACGTTTCTCCCCGGGCGCGCCGAGGCGCTCGTGGACGCCGGCCTGGATCGCGTCAACGTCTCCCAGGACGCTCTCGATCCGGAGGACTTCGCCGCCGTCACGAAAAGCGGCGCGTACGAGAAGGTGCTCGAGGGCGTCGACGCGGCGCTCGAGGCGGGGCTCGACCCCGTAAAGCTCAACATGGTCGTCTTCGAGCACACGGCAGGCTACGTTCCGGAGATGGTCGACCACGTGGCCGAAAACGAGGGACTGCAGCTGCAACTGATCGAGTACATGCCCGAGCTGACGGGAAAACCGGAGTGGAACATCGAGATCGAGCGCGTCCACGACTGGCTCGCAGAGCGGGCGCTCGAGATCGAACATCGGGAGATGCACGACCGTCGGCGGTACTGGGTCGCGGCCGACGGCTCGGACGCCCGCTCGCGGGACGAACCGGGCGTCGGGATGGTCGAGATCGTCGATCCGGTCGAGAACCCGACGTTCTGTGCCAACTGTCACCGCGTCCGCGTCACCCACGAGGGGTATCTCAAGGGCTGTCTCAACCGCAACGACGACCTCCGCCCGATGGGCGAGATGACGAAATCCGAAATCCGCGAGGCGTTCCGCGAAACCGTCGCGAACCGCGTTCCCTACTACGGCGAGTACATGATCAAAAACGCCGACGGCGAGTGGGAACTCAACGAGAAGTACCTCGACGCTCCCGCCTGAACGCGTTCTCGAGCCGATCACATTCGACGCGGCCACGTTCGACTCGTCTTCTCGCGTCGTAGCAGGTCGGCGTCCCTCCCATCGCGTTCTCGTCTCTTCGTCCGTCAGTTCTCTCTCGAACACGTCCCGTCCGACGCAGTCGATCCGCACGTCCGCGACTACGGCCGCGTTCCGAGCGCCAGCGTCGCGAACGTGGCCGCGAGCAACAACAGGACGACCGCGCCGACCGGCTGGCCGCCGGCGGCGACGGCGTACGTTCCGAACCCGACCGTCACCGTCGCGAGACCGACCAGCGCGCTCGAGACCGCGTGGACCACCTCGAGTCGGCGCGTGTCCGCCTCGCGGCCGAGCTGTTCGCCCAGATCGATCGCGCTCCCTCCGAGGTCCCAGGCCACGACGACGGCGACGGTCGCGAGCAGCGTCGGCTCGATGGCGGCACCCTCGAGGCCGGCGACGACGACCCCGGCGAAGGTGGCGAGCGAGCCGTAATCGACGAGGCGGCGGCGACCGACGGGCCGGCCGCCGAACAGTCCGACCGCGACCAGCCCGACGCCGGCGACCGCGAGCAGTCCGCCGGTCGCGGACGTCGCGACGACGGCGGCCGTCGCGATCACGATCGCGCCGATCGAGACGCCGCCCGCGATCTTCGTCGGTCGTCGGGTGAGCTCGACCCCGTCGGTTCGGCGTTTTTCGGCGGTCTCGAGATCCGTCCCGTCGGTCGATGCCCCGTCGGTCGATGCCCCGTCGGTCGACGAGTCGGTAGCGGACTCGGTTCCCGATCGTTCGGTTCCCGGCTGCTCGTCCCCCGACTGGAATCGGCGGCTGGTACCGGCCGGGGCGGGTGGACTCGAGTCGCTCATCGACCACCCCCGTCGATCGCCGCGAGGCGGCGGGCGAAGACCTCGTCGATCGAGTCGTCGGTCCCCCAGTCGACGACCGGAATTCCGGCGCGCTGGAGATCGAACCGTCGAACCCGCCTGGCGACGCGCGCGAGCTGCTGGCTCGTCGTGCGCTCGGCGGTCGGGTCCGGGCTGACGACCGTCACCGCGTGCCCGCGGGAGGCGAGCCGGCGGGCGACGACGACGCTCCCCCTGTCGCACAGCGGGGTGAGCAGGACGACCTGCGTCTCCGCGGGTAACCGCCGGCGGAGCGTTCGCAGCTGGGTGATCCAGCGAGCCTCCTCGAGCGGGGGCGTCGAGGAAAACTGCGGGTGGGACGCGAGCGCCTCGCGCAGGCGGACGCGGTGGCGACTCCCCGACGCGGGCGGAATCCAGCAGACGTCCTCGCCGGCGTCGCCGGGCCGTTCCGTCGGGCCGAGCGCCGCCAGCCCGACGGTGTCGCCCGACTCGAGCAGCGTCGCGGCGATCCGGGCGGCGGCGTCGGTCGCGCGGTCGACGGCGTGGACCGCGCCGGTCGACGGCGCGAGGTACGACGCCTTCCGGGCGTCGACGAGCACGACGACGCGCGCGGCTCGCTCCTGGTGGAACTCGATCGTCGAGAGCTCGCCGGTTCGAGCGCGGCGCTTCCAGTCGATGCGGTTGAGCGGGTCGTTTCGGCGATATTCGCGGACCGAGTGGAACTCGGTGCCCGCACCGCCGGCCGACGTCGTGAGGCGGCCGGCGAACGTCGTCGTGGCCGCCCGTAGCGGCACGCCGGCGGCGATCGGACGCAGACGGGGCTCGCAGACCACAGTCGTCGGAGCGCCGACGTGGAAGGCACCCTCGGCCGACCGGGAGAGATCTCGCGTCAGGACGAGCGCCGGATCGAACTCGTGGGTGCCCGGTGCGGCCGTGACGCTGTACTCGAGGGTGACCCGCTCGCCGGGTCGAAGCGCGGTGCCCAGCCGCGGAGAGCCGTCGGTGACCGAAAGCGCCGCGGGTACGCCGTCGACGAACCGGAGGTCGAACAGCGGCCGATCGCCCGCGTTCGTGATCGCGAGGGTGACGTCGATTTCGTCGCCCGGTTCGGGCTCGTCGTCGCTCAGCGTTCGGTCGATCTCGAGCGTCGGCCGCGGCGACGAGCCGGTGCGGGCGAAGCCGGCGTAGCCGATCCCGACGACGCCGGCGAGCACCACTGCGGGCAGTTCCGCGACGGCCCCGACGCCGATCGCCGCCAGCGCGACGACGCCGATTCCGGCCCAGTGGCCGGTCGCACTGACGGGAAACGACGACACCTCGCCCTCGGGGAGGCGTTCGTCCGTGGTTCTGACGTCGACGTCGTCGTCCGCGCTCGAGCGCCGGTGGCGGAGGGTGACGGTGTCCGGAACGGTTCGGTCGTTCAGTCCGACGTAGCCGATCTCGGCGATCGCGGCCGCCGTCCGGCGGATACCGCGACGAAACCGATCGTCTCTCCGGAACCGATCGGCGAGGCGGTCGCGGATCGATCGTGACGGGAACTCGACGTCCTCCGAGAGGAACGCGGCGGCGATCGGATCGTCCGTCCAGGAGCCGTCGCCGACTGCGGCCCGTGCGTCGTCCTCCGAAAGCCCCTCGAACCGAGTGAGGACGGCGACGGCGGCGGTTCTGAGCCCGTCGACCGTGCGTCGACTGACGAACGAGCCACGCGCCGTCGTCGCGGTGAACGCTTCGACGGCGTCGGTGAGGTGTTCACCCGGAACCGGGGTCGGGTGGTGGCGCTCGGAATCCGGCGTGGACGTACACTCCCGGGCGTCGCGGCGACGGCCGAGACTGGCCGCCGCGCCAACGAGCGCGACGGCGCCGACGAGAGCGACGACCGCCCGGGTCATCGTCACCGTCCCGGTTCCGGCGAGGATCGCGATCGCGCCGGCGAACGAGCCGACCGCGACGACGACGTGGAAGGGTCTGACCCCGGGGCCGAGGTCGCGTTCGCTCACGGCGTCTCACCGTCCGTCCGATCGTCAGCGTCGGCGTACTCGGCTTCGATCCGTCGCAGGACGGTGACCGCCCGGCGCTCTCGCTCGTCGGTCGTCTCCCGATCGCCGTATCGGACCGACTCGAACAGCGACGTGAGTTCGTCGACGTCCTCGCGTGCCAGCCCCGTCTCGACGGCCGCGGCCGCGAACTCGCCGGGCGTACTCGAGTCGGGGCGATCCACCTCGAGCGGGCGCGTCATCTCGAGCCAGGCGCGATACACCTCGTTGTCGACGTCGTCGCTCGACTCGATTCGCTCGGCTGCGCGACCGGCGGCCGCACCGACCTCGGCGCGACTCCCCTCGGCCGCGTCCGCCGGTTCGACGCCGTCGTCCTCGCGGGGAGCCGTCCGATCGTTCCGGTCTGACCAGGCGATCGCGCCGGCGAAGATCGCGGTGAGGACCGCGAGCAACACGACCAGCGGCCCGACCGAGAAGGGCTGGCGCCGCTGATCGTCTCCGTCGCCCGGCTGCCCGCCGAGGCTCTCGTTCGGCTCCTCCATCGGCTGCGGCGAGGGGACCGACTCCCACAGGTTCGACCGTAGCAGCGCGTAGACGATCGCGGCCAGCAGGAGCGAAACGGCCAGAACGACCGCGATCGTCTTGACCAGCTCGCGTCGGTGTGCGATAAAGTACCAGGCCGCGACGGCCGCGAGCAGGATCACCAGGGCGAAGAGCAGGTACTCGACGACCGCCGGCACCTCGAGTGCCGTCTCGGCGGGCTCCTCCTGGGGAATCCCGATCGGCGACCCCGTCTCCTCGCCGCCGTGGCCGTCGCTCCCGGCGGGTTCGATCGTGGAGGTGATCGTCGCCGCGGCCATCGCGACCGCCGCGATTCCGACGAGCGCGATCGCGATCCGGACCGCGGCCCGGGACCGAGACATCTACGACGCGTTAGTTGGTCGATCGATAATACACTGTCGCCGTCCAGTCGTGATCGCCGGCCGTACGAAGGGGCGGATCGACGGCTGCGGTCTCCGATCGAGCGCCGACCGGCGGAATCGGTTCCGCCGACGGCGGTCGAAAATCGCGGTCCAGCGTGCCCGTCGCGATCGGTCCGATTCGCTCGACAGTTCGGGCGTTTCGTTGCGCTTAAGTACCCGACGGGGGTAGGTTCTGGTGCGATACGTGTAGGGGATGCGGTCCCCGAGTCCGGAAGGGCGACGATAGAGACACGGTGTCGTGGTAGCCAAGCGGCCCAAGGCGCATGGTTGCTAACCATGTGGCGTCAAGCCTCCGGGGTTCGAATCCCCGCCACGACGTCGGATACTCGAGGCCGGCGATTGTGCCGGCCACGATTTGCAACGCGCGCAGACCAGACACACATACACCACATCATGAGCGAGGAAGAACCTCAAGAACAACAGGACGACGACCTTCGATACTTCGTCCGGATCGGTCAGACCGACCTCGACGGGACGAAGTCCGTCGAGCGCTCGCTCTCGGAGATGAACGGGATCGGTCGACGGACCGCCCGGATCATCGCCGACGAGGCCGGCGTGGATCGAACGGCGACGTTCGGTGCACTCGACGACGACGTCATCGACGAGGTCGTCACGCTCGTAGAGAACTACGCCGACGAAGTGCCCGACTGGCTCAACAACCGCCAGCACGACTTCTACACCGGCGAAACGACCCACGAGATCGGGAACGATCTCCAGTTGACCCGTCAACACGACATCAACCGGATGAAGATGATCGACTCGTACAAGGGCGTCCGCCACAAGCGCGGCCAGAAGGTCCGCGGCCAGCGGACCAAGTCCACCGGTCGAACGGAGGGCACCATCGGCGTCAACGTCGAGGAGATCCGCGAGGAGGCCGAGGAAGCCGCCGAGGAGGATGACGAGTAATGCCACTGGGCACCGACACCAAACAGTACGAGACGCCGAACCACCCGTACCAGGGCGAGCGAATCGCCTCCGAGCACTCGCTGGTCGACCGCTACGGGCTGAAGAACAAAGAGGAGCTCTGGCGTGCACAGTCCGAGCTCCGTTCGTACCGACGCGAGGCCCGAGAGCTGCTCGGCCAGCCACAGGGCGATGAGACCGTCGTCCGCCGATCCGGGGAGTTCCTCGGTCGGCTCAAGCGCGTCGGCATCCTCGACGAGGCGGACGAACTCGGCGACGTCCTCTCGCTCGAGATCGAGGACGTTCTCGAGCGACGGCTACAGACGGTCGTCTACCGCAAGGGTCTCGCGAACACGACCCAGCAGGCTCGCCAGTTCATCACGCACGGCCACGTCGTGATCGGCGGCCAGCGCCACCGCATCCCCTCGTACGTCGTCGACGTCGACGAGGAGGACCTCGTCGCGTTCGACGAGAACAGCCCGCTCGCGGACGAACTACATCCGGAACGCGCGGAGGGTCAGTAACATGAGCCAAGACGACGATAAGTGGGGAATCGCCCACGTGCACGCATCGTTCAACAACACCATCATGACCGTCACCGACCTGACGGGGTCGGAGACGATCGCGAAGTCCTCAGGCGGGACGGCCGTCAAGCAAAACCGCGACGAGGCGTCGCCGTACGCGGCCATGCAGATGGCCGAGTCCGTCGCCGAGGAGGTCAAAGCCGCCGGCATCACGGGCCTGCACGTTCGCGTGCGCGGCCCCGGCGGAAACCTCCAGAAGTCCCCCGGACCGGGCGCGCAGGCGACGATCCGTGCGCTCGCCCGATCCGGTATCGAAATCGGCCGAATCGAGGACGTGACTCCGATCCCGCACGACGGATCGCGCGCACCCAAAGGCAAGGGCGGCTACTAGATCCATGACAGACGCGTACGACGTCGAGTTCGTCGAACGGGACGACCGCGAGGCGCGGTTTCTCGTCCGAGGCGTAACGCCCGCGTTCGCCAACGGCATCCGGCGAGCGATGATCGCCGACGTCCCGACGATGGCGATCGACACCGTTCGATTCGTCGAGAACTCGTCGGTCATGTTCGACGAGCAACTCGCACTTCGACTGGGTCTCGTTCCGCTTTCGACCCCGCCCGAGGGCGAGTTCGGCGAGGACGAAACCGTCACGCTCTCGATCGACGTCGAAGGGCCGAGAACCGCCTACTCCGGCGATCTCGTCTCGAGCGAACCGCTCGTCCAGCCCGCGGACGAGAACGTCCCGATCATCGAACTCAAAGACGGCCAGCGACTCGAGGCGGAAGCGGACGCCGTTCTCGAGCGTGGCAAAGGTCACGCCAAACACCAGGGCGGCGTGGCCGTCGGCTACCGACATCTCCAGCGCGTCGAGGTCGTCGGCGACGCCCCCGAGTTCGAAGAGCCCGAGAGCCACATCGTCCGCGGCGTCGTCGAGATCGACGGCGAACTCGTCACGACCGAGGAGTTCGACCACGACCTCACGACGCGCTATCCGGGCAAGGAACTGGAAGTCGAGGACGTCCCGAACGCCTTCGTCTTCCACGTCGAGACCGACGGTTCGTTCACCGTCGAGGAGCTGGTCACGCGAGCCGCCGACACGCTGGCGGCCCGCGCGACCGAACTCGAAGACGCAGTACAGTTGTAGGACAATGACCCGACGCCCCCTACCCGACCCGCGCGATCCGTACGCTGACGCCGCGAGCGACGAGACCGGCGGCGGATCGGCCACTGGAATCGAAAGGGGTTTGAAGGGGCGACGGATAGAGGGAAGTGCGAGCAGGGATAGCCAAGTCTGGCCAACGGCGCAGCGTTCAGGGCGCTGTCTCGTAGGAGTCCGCAGGTTCAAATCCTGCTCCCTGCATTTTTCCGGCTCGGCCGACGGAAGAGCCGTAAAAATGGAACAGACAGATTTGAGCCACGGGAGTCGCAGCGGTCGAGCACCCGCGAGACCGACCGCCTCCCGGAGGTTCAAATCCTGCTCCCTGCACGGCTTCTCTCGGACCGATTCCACCGTCGCTCGAGACGCGGTGCGTTCTCGAGCGCGAGCAGTTGCAGTATTTGGAGGACATCAATGAGTAGCAAGACTAACCCGAGGCTCAACGATCTCATCGCCGAGCTGAAGTCGACGTCCCGCAAAGCGGACGCCGACGTCTGGCGCGACGTTGCGGATCGACTCGAAAAGCCCCGGCGCACCCACGCAGAGGTGAACCTGGGCCGCATCGAGCGGTACGCACGCGAAGAAGAGACAGTCGTCGTTCCCGGCAAGGTGCTGGGCTCCGGCGCACTACAGAAGAACGTCACCGTCGCGGCCGTCGACTTTTCGTCCTCGGCGGAGACGAAGATCGAACAGGTCGGCGAACCCGTATCGCTCGAGCAAGCGCTCGAAGAGAACCCAGAAGGATCCAACGTCCGGGTGATTCGATGAGCGTCGCCGAGTTCGACGCCGACGTCGTCGTCGACGCCCGCGACTGCATCCTCGGACGCGTCGCAAGCGAGGTCGCCCAGCGCGCACTCGCCGGCGAACGCGTCGCCATCGTCAACGCCGAAGACGCCGTCATTACCGGCGACAAAGAGGACGTCTTCGAGACGTACCGGAAGCGACTCCAGCTCGGATCGGACAGCGGTCCGTACTACCCGAAGCGACCGGACACGATCTTCAAGCGCTCCGTCCGCGGAATGCTTCCGTACAAGAAGCCCCGCGGTCGCGAGGCGTTCGAAAACGTCCGCGTCTACGTCGGCAACCCCTACGAGGACGACGACGGCCGCGAGGCCGAAATCCTCGCGGACACGTCGCTGGATCGACTCTCGAACATTCGCTTCGTCCACCTGGGCGAAGTTTCCGAACAACTCGGTGCTAACGTCACATGGTAACGAACACGAGCGGAAAGAAAAAGACCGCCGTCGCCCGCGCGACCGTCAGCGAGGGCGAGGGCCGCGTTCGCATCAACTCCAAGCCGGTCGAACTGATCGAACCGGAGATGTCCCGGCTGAAGATGCTCGAGCCGTTTCGCATCGCCGGCGAGGAGCTTCGCAGCGAGATGGACATCGACGTCCGCGTCGAGGGTGGCGGCATCAGCGGACAGGCTGACGCCGTCCGCACCGCCATCGCCCGCGGCATCGTCCAGCACACCAACGACGCCGAACTCCGCGATGCGTACATGGAGTTCGACCGTTCGCTGCTGGTCAACGACGTTCGCCAGTCCGAACCGAAAAAGTGGGGCGGCCCGGGCGCTCGGGCTCGCTACCAGAAATCGTACCGCTGAGGTGATGCAGGTATGATGGTACCGGTTCGGTGTTTCACCTGTGGTAACGTCGTCGGCGAACACTGGGAAGAGTTCGACGAACGAGCGAACGAGGGGGACGAGGACCCACAGCAGGTGCTCGACGAACTCGGCGTCGACCGCTACTGCTGTCGGCGCATGCTCGTCAGTCACACCGACCTGGTCGACGTCGTCTCTCCGTACCAGTAATATGCAACAGCAACACCACAACCGCTACGAGAAGGCACGGATTCTCGGCGCGCGAGCGCTCCAGGTGTCGTACGGCGCGCCGGTACTGATCGAAACCGATCAGACCCAGCCGATCCTGATCGCCGCCGAAGAGTACGACGCCGGCGTGTTACCCTTCACCGTCAAACGGGGTGAGAACTGAGGATGACGCTCATCACCGACGTTCGGCTCAGGCGAATCCTCGACTCGCGCGGAAATCCGACCGTCGAGGCCGACGTCGTGACCGAAAGCGGCGGTTTCGGCCGCGCCGCAGCGCCCAGCGGGGCGAGCACCGGCGAGTACGAGGCCATCGAGCGACCGCCGGGCGAGGCGATCGCCGCGGCTCGCGAACACGCGGTTCCGCGCCTCGTCGGCGAAGCCTACGCCGGCAACCAGCGCGAGGTCGACGCGATCTTGCGGGCCGCCGACGGGACGAACGACTTCTCGAAGATCGGTGCCAACAGCGCGGTCGCCATCTCGATGGCCGCCGCCAAGGCCGGAGCCGACGTCCTCGGTGCACCGCTGTTTCAGCACCTGGGCGGAACGTTCCGGGGCGAGAACTTCCCGATCCCGCTCGGAAACGTCGTCGGCGGCGGCGAACACGCCGCGGACGCGACCGACATCCAGGAGTTTCTCGCCGCGCCCGTCGGCGCGCCGAACGTCGAAGACGCCGTCTTCGCGAACGCGGCCGTCCACGCGGCCGTCTCGGATCTGCTCGCCGAACGCGGGGTTCCGAGCGGCAAGGGCGACGAAGGCGCGTGGGCCCCCTCGATCGACGACGAGACCGCCTTCGAGATCGTCGACGAGGCCGTTTCGCTGGTCGAAGACGAGGTCGGCTTCGAGATCCGGTTCGGACTCGACGTCGCGGCCGCCGAGATGTACGACGCCGACTCGGAAACGTACGAGTACGAATCGGCGGGTATCAGCCGCGACACCGACGAACAGATCGACTACATCGCGGATCTCGTCGACGAGTACGATCTCGTCTACGTCGAGGATCCCCTCGACGAGAACGACTACGACGCGTTCGCCGAACTGACGGACGTGGTCGACAGCGCGGCGCTGATCTGTGGCGACGACCTGTTCGTCACCAACACGGACCGACTCGCGGAGGGAATCGACGTCGGAGCGGCAAACAGCATCCTGATCAAGCCCAACCAGATCGGGACGCTGACCGACGCCTTCGACGCGATCGAACTCGCGACGGCGAACGGCTACGAGTCGATCGTCTCTCACCGCTCGGGCGAAACCGAAGACGCGACTATCGCACACCTCGCCGTAGCGACCGACGTCCCGTTCATCAAGACGGGCGCCGTCGGCGGCGAGCGAACCGCAAAGCTCAACGAGCTCATCAGAATCGCAGACGACGCGACATGACAGACAACGACGCAACCCAGGAAGGGCTCGACGCCGCCGAAGAGGAGATCGAGGAGGAACCGGCCGAAGGGGCCGGTCCCGCCTCCGAACCCGACGAGGACGTCGAGCCAGTCGACGAACAGTCCACAGAGGAGTCGGCCGGAGCGGCCGACGCCGACGCAGAACCAGCGACCGAGGAAACCGAAGCGGAGGCCGAAAACGCCGGCCCCGCACTCGACGACGACGTGATGTCCGACGAGGAGGCGGACCTCCTCATCCCGGTCGAGGACTACCTCGGTGCCGGGGTTCACATCGGCACCCAGCAAAAGACCGCGGACATGGAGCGGTTCATCCACCGCGTCCGAACCGACGGTCTCTACGTCCTCGACGTCTCGAAGACCGACGGACGCATCCGCACCGCCGCGGACTTCCTCTCGAACTACGCACCCGAACAGATTCTCGTCACCTCGAGCCGCCAGTACGGTCGCTTCCCGGCCGAGAAGTTCGCTGAAGCCGTCGGCGCTCGCGCGCGCACCGGCCGGTTCATCCCGGGAACGCTGACGAACCCGAAGTATGACGGCTACATCGAACCCGACGTCGTCGTCGTCACTGACCCGATCGGCGACGCCCAGGCCGTCAAGGAGGCGATCACCGTCGGTATCCCGGTGATCGCGATGTGCGACTCGAACAACCAGCTCAGCAACGTCGACCTCGTCGTCCCCACGAACAACAAGGGGCGCAAGGCGCTGTCGGTCGTCTACTGGCTGCTCGCCAACGAGGTCCTCGACCGCCGCGGTGCCGAACCCGCGTACTCGCTCGAGGACTTCGAAAGCGGCGTCTGATCGCGTATTTCGGAGCGCTCGTTTTCGCGGACCGTTCGATTCGGGACGTCTCGAAGCGAAGGAGTTACGTCTTCGCTCGAAAAATCGGTTCCATGGTCGACATCCTGTTCGAGTTCGAAGAGGGGATACTGCCGCCGGTCGTGTTGCTCGCGACGGCCGCACTGATCGCGATATTCGCGATCGGCATCCCGCTTCGACTGCTCCTCGCGCTGTTTTGAACCCCGCTCGAGCGACGGTGATCGTTCGTCCGGACGCCGATCCGGGCGAATCGCGTCCGCGGAAACGCCGACCGAACGCCTCGAGACGCAAACTCCGACCCGATCACGGCGGACAGCCCGTCGACTCGGCCACCGCGACCGCGAGGGCCTCCCCGTCGCCGTCGACGTCCGGCGTCAGTTCGTACCGGACGTCCCCGCAGTGCCAGACGAGCGTCGTTCCCATCGACGTCGAGACGAGCGAGCCGTCGACGTCGCCGACGCCCTCCTCCCGAACGTCCTCGGGATCGTACGCCGGCGGTCGTTCCGTGATTCGTCCCAGCAGCGAGTCGTCCTCGAGGTCGTCGCCGTCCCGGTAGAGAAACTGTACGGTCGAATCACCCTCGAACTCGTTCGCCGTCACCAGCTCGAGTTCGAACCCGTCCGGTGGCGTCGGCTCCGCGATCGGAAACGGAACGGCGTCGTCGGCCTCCGCGAACGTCGAGACGTCGAAGGATTCGGCGGGTTCGTAGATCTCGGTTCCGTCCGGCGGGTCGAACGCGAACCGCTCGTCGGGGATCGGCTCGTCGAACCGAACGTTCTCGTAGGTGACCGTTCGGACGGTCCGCTCGCGCTGGAGAACGTGCTCGCGGGGGTTCTCGTGTTCGGTGACGATTCGCTCTTTGATCGGGAATCCGGCCTCGACGTCTATCCACCACGTCGTCGTCCGACTCGCGTTCGACGCGTCCGCGTTCGCGTCCGCTCCCAGCACGTACTCCGTCTCGCCGACGAGGATGCTCACGCCGTCGATCGCGGCAGCGTCGGTCGCCGGCTCGATCTCGACGACGTGGGCCTCCCGACCGTCGACGTCGTCGGTGCCGACGTACTCGACGTCGAACGACTCGAACAGCGTCTCCGGCGAGTGCTGGATCGCCTCCCAGTCGCTCTCGTCGTCGACCATCATCCGCTCGCTGTCGGCGAAGTAGTGGGTTCGCGTCGAGCCGTTGACGACCGTCACGTCGCCGGCGTCGATCTCCGGTCCGGTGCTCGAGATCACCGTCGTGCGTCGATGATCCGGTGGCCGCACTTCGATCTCCGCCTTCGTCGTGAGCACGCGGGGCTCGTCTTCGTCGACGTCGTACAGCTCGTGGGTCGAAATCTCGGTGGCGCGAACGGTATCGACGCCGCCGTCGTCGTCGATCACGTCGGTGACCAGCGCCTCCGCATCGGGATCGCTCTCGAGGACGCCGACGAGAGCGGCACCCGCGACGCCGAAAGCGACGACTCCCAGGACGGCGACGACCGCGATCGACGGACCGCGCGGGACGGACATTAACGGATACGAGACCGTAATCGAATTCGAAATATGATTCTGGCGGTTCCGGCGGTCCGGACGGTCGACGCGAGCGTTCTAATTAACGCGATTCTCGAACGGTGGTAGTGCTCCGACGAGACGATCGGCGAACGTCCGCGCTCACCGCTTGGCGGCCGGACCGTCGAGTAACTCGACGATCAGCTCCGCCGCGTCGCTGGCGGCGGGTCCGAACACGTACGTCGTCGGTTCGATGCCGAACGCACCGCGGTGGTAGGCCACGCGCGGAACGCGGCCGCGGTCGCGAAACCGGTTCTCGAGGTGTTCGCGACGATCCTCGTAGTCGGCGTCGAACTCGAGCGGGTCGATTCCGATCGATCGAGCCGCCTCGAGCAACGCCTCGTCCGTCGCGACGTTGATCGCAGCCCGAACGTCGGGGTCGACGTCGCGGGCGGCGAGAACGGCCGTCGCGACGTGTTGGGACGCGCCGAACTCGGGATTGGCGGGAATCTCGATCCGGCCGCTCATCGCGTAGATCCGGCCGGGAACGGCGGCGACGTCGGTCTCGTCGCGGGCGTCCGGCAGCGCCATTCCGACGTTGGTGCCGACGTTGGGGACGATCTCGGCCATCGCCGGCGTCGACGCGAGCGTTCGAGCGGCCGTCCGGACGTCCGCGAGCACGTCGCGTTCGGCCCTGACGTCCGAGTCGAGCCCGCGAACGCAGAGGTCACAGCCGAGTCCCCTGAGTTCGGGCATCGCCTCCTCGTGGAGCTCGCAGATGGGGCCGCGGTCCTCGAGGCTGTGTACGAGCGAGAGGAGTTCGGCCAGCGCGTCGTAGCCGTCCATCTCCCCGGTCGAGAGGCCGTCCGCGATGCGCTCGACGGTCGCGACGGTCTCGGGATCGTCGCGAAACCGATCGTCGCCCCCGCCGTCTCCGCTTACGTACTTGCTCACCGCGGCCTGGGTCACGCCGAGATTTGCAGCGATCTCCTGTTGGGTCATGCCCCGATCGGCCAAACGGATCGCGAGCATCGCCCGGACGGTCGGCAGAAAACGGTCGACCACGAGTTCGCTCGGCAAGACGAGGGACATACGGCCGGATTCGGACGTCACCGGCATAAGTCCGACTACACGGCGTCGCGATCCGCCGCGAGAAGACAGCTATTAACCGTCGTCGTGCGAACGGCCGGCTATGACACTCTCGAGCGCTCCCGGCAAGGTGTACCTGTTCGGAGAGCACGCGGTGGTCTACGGCGAGCCCGCCGTGCCGTGTGCGATCGAGCGGCGGGCGCGGGTGGGCGTCGAACGGCGCGACGACGGCAGGCTGCGCGTCCACGCCGAGGACCTCAGCCTGGACGGATTCACGGTCGAGTACGGCGCGACGACGGACGACCGGCCGGACGTAAACGTCTCCGAGTCGCTGCTGACGGCGGCAACCCAGTACGTCGACAGCGCGATCGAGCAGGTCCGGGACGTGACCGGCGACGACGAGGTCGGCTTCGACGTGACGATCGAAAGCGACATCCCGCTCGGCGCCGGCCTCGGTTCCTCGGCGGCGGTCGCCGTCGCCGCGATCGACGCCGGGACGCGCGCACTCGGCACCACGCTCGAGCCGGACGAGCTGGCGGAGCGCGCCTACCGCACGGAGTACGATGTCCAGGAGGGCCAGGCCTCGCGCGCGGACACGTTCTGCTCTGCGACCGGCGGCGCGGTCCGCGTCGAGGGCGACGACTGTCGGTCGCTCGAGTCGCCCGACCTGCCGATCGTGATCGGGTTCGACGGCGGCGCCGGGGACACGGGCGAGCTCGTCGCCGGCGTTCGCGGCCTGCGCGAGCAGTACGAGTTCGCAGCAGACACGGTCGAGGCCATCGGGGACGTCGTCAGAAACGGCGAAGACGCGCTCGCTGCCGGCGACCTCGAGGAGGTCGGGCGGTTGATGAACTTCAACCACGGGCTGCTGTCGGCGCTCGGCGTCTCCTCGCGGTCGCTCGACGCGATGGTCTGGGCGGCCCGTGACGCCGACGCGCTGGGCGCGAAGCTGACGGGCGCGGGCGGCGGCGGCTGCATCGTCGCCCTCGATCCGACGCCGGAGACCGAAACCGCACTCTCGTTCACGCCGGGCTGTGAAAACGCGTTCCGGGCCGCGCTCACGGGCGAGGGGGTGAAACGCCTCGAATGATCGTCCTGAAACTCGGCGGGAGCGCGATCACCGACAAGGATCGTCCCGAAACGCTCGACGGGGAATCCCTCGAGACCGCAGCCGACGCGATCGCGGACGGGCTCCGATCCGGCTCGGCATCCAGCCTCGTGATCGTTCACGGCGGCGGAAGCTTCGGCCACGCGAACGCAAGCGAGCACGGCGTGACGACGACCGCGGGAACGCACGACGTGGCCGCAGTCCACGACGTCCACGGCGCGATGAAGACGCTGAACGAGTTCGTCCTGAGCCGCCTCGTCGATCGCGACGTCCCGGCCGTTCCCGTCCACCCGTTCTCGACGGCCCACAGGGACGAAGCGGGGCGGCTCGTGCTCCCGACCGGACAGGTCGAGACGATGGTCGCGGAAGGGTTCGTCCCCGTCCTCCACGGCGACCTCGTCGCTCACACCGGCCGGGGTGTGACCGTCGTCAGCGGGGACGAGCTCGTCGCCGCGCTGGCTCTCGACCTCGCGGCCGATCGGGTCGGGCTCTGTTCGACGGTGCCGGGCGTGCTCGACGACGCGGACGCGGTGATCGACGAGATCGCGTCGCTCGAGGAGGTCGCGGCCGTCCTCGGCGACAGCGACTCGACCGACGTCACCGGCGGGATGGCCGCGAAAGTCGAGACCCTGCTCGAACTCGACGCCGAGGCGTCGATCTTCGGGATCGAGGACGTTTCGGCGTTTCTCGCGGGGAAGACGCCGGGAACGACCGTTCGGTGAGATCGCCCCGTCGCCGCCGGCCGACCAGTCTCGGTCCGCGGCGAACGAAACCGATCTCGTTTTAGCTCGCCGGGCGAACCTCAGCCAGTGATGTACTCGAGACGAGCCGTTCTCCGAACGGGTGTTGCGGCGGGAGTGGTGGGTGTGGCGGGCTGTGCGACGCCGGGTTCGGGGCTCACCGCGCGCCGACGGAGCGCCGGCGTTCCCGACCCCGAACCGCCGGTCTACCGCGAGTGGCTTCCGGCGCCGGACGGCGCCCGCTCCGGACTGGAGTCGGCGAGCCGGTACGTCGACGTCGGGCGAACGCTCGAGCGCGGCGGAACGCTTTCGGTTCACTTGGCCGCGACGGCGGTCGAGTTCTGGGCGTTCGGCGACTGGTTCGGTCACGACGTCGACGAGATCGACGGCATGTTGATCCAGGGATCGGGGCCGATCACGACGATCTACGCGGGCGACGTGTCGATCGATGATGCGGCGGCGGGCCTCGAGGCGTCGGGATACGACCCGCTCATTACGGACGACGCGCAGGCGCTGTTTCGCCGTCGGGACCATCCGCGGATCGCCGCGGTCTCGAGCGAAGGCGTCGTCCAGACGACGGTCGAATCGAATTCCGATCGGGCGCTCGAGGACGCGATCGCGCGCACGAGGGCGTTTCTCGACGCGAAAGCAGGCGAGCGTTCGCGTCGCCACGAGGCCGACGACGCGTTCGCGCGCGTAACCGACGCTCTCGGCGCAGGAATTCGAACCACGGTACCGCGTTCGGCGTCGTCGTGGCTTCCGGCGGGCGGTCGGTGGGGGACCGCGATCGACGCAACGGACGACGGCTACGTCCGTCGAGCAACCGCGGTCGGTCCCCACTCCGGTTCGTCGTCGACCGCGGACGGACTCGAGAGTCGCCTCGACGAGTTCGAGGCACACGTCGACGACGTCTGGGACGGTTCGCCGACCGTTTACGGTGACGACGCCGCAATCGAAGCCGTCGTCGTCGCGGAGGCGGACCGACCGGCCGAGTCGATCGACCGACTCGTCCCGCCGCGGGCGACGCTCGCCTTCGCGTACGACGACACGGAGGACGCCGGCGTCGTTGCTCACCGCGCCGGCGAGGCGATCGAGACGGAACGGCTCTCGATCACGGTAAACGGGCGGGTCGTCGAAGACCTCCGATTCGAGAGCGAGACGTTCGACGCCGGCGACCGGTTCGCGATCCGCGGACTGAACCGGAACGCGCGCGTCTCGGTCGGGTATCTGCTCGCGGATCGACTCGGAATCACGCTCGAGACGTTCGACGGCGCGGGAGCGTCCCTCGAGGACGCCGAGATCGATCGGGTTTGATGCGGATTGCCGTCCCGGCGTCCCGGCGGATCGCGCCCCATCTACGATTGCACCGGCAATGACGGACAGCGGATCGTCCGAGCGGTTCGACGCGCAGCGTCATCGTTTGGGTGGTCTCGAGGCGCTCGGGACGCGAATCAGTGGTCACGAAAGCCGTTTGTGACACACCGCGGCGAGGAGTCGAGCGCCACGTACTACGGCACGGAGTCGGGTGCAACGTACTCCGGCACGGTGGAGGCAGCCGCCGTCCGCGATCAGTCGAAGAGGACGCGCTCGAGGATCGGTCGCAGGAACGAGCCGCGACGGGTCTTTTTCGAGTGGACGAACAACACGGGCTGTTCGATCGCCGCAGCCAGCCGATCCGACCGTTGTTCGACGACCAGATCCGGCAGCCGTCGGTGGGTGACGGTGCTCAGCATGACGACGTCGGCCGACTCGAGTTCGCGAGAGAGGTCGTCGACCTCGTCGTCCGTTCGGACGATGGCGGACTCGACCGGGACGGTACAGAGGTCGTCGAGTTCGTCGTGGTACTCTTCGATCGTCTCGACCAGTTCGTCGGGGGCGTTCTCGGAGACGGCAAAGAGGAACCTGAGCCGCGCGCCGAGGACGTCGGCCATCGCGTCCGCGAGTTCGACCTTGAGCGGGTCGTTGAACGGACTGCGATCGGTGACGACCGCGATCTCGTCGACGTCGACGCGCTGTTCGTGCTGGACGAAGACGACGTCACAGGGAGCGTGTTCCATGATCCAGTCGGTGTCGCGTCCGAACAGGGTTCCGAGCCGGCTCGTCGCCTCCTGTCGGGCGAGCACTAGGTCCGCCCCCGTCCGATCCGCGAAGTTGACGACCGCGTGCCGGGTGTCGTGACTGACGATCTCGCCGACTTCGACCGGAATCTCGAGGTAGCGAACGAGTTCGTCGGTTCGTTGTTCGAACTCGAGGTCGGATTCGGAGACGTCCTCGGCGGCCGTATCGAGGGGAACCTGGTCCGGCACCTCGTCGAAGCGAACGACGCGGATGCGTCCGCCTCGGCGGCGAACGATCGGCGCGGCCAGTTGAATCAGCGCGTCCTCCTGATCGCGAGTGACGTCCTGTCGGATCGGGATGAGGATCTCGTAGGTGTCCTCGCGCTCGAGTTGCTCTTCGGTGTCGCGGACGAACTGGCGGCCGGCTTCGCGACGGGCGAGCCCCTTCGCGACGCCTTCGCGTTCGATGCGACTCTGCGCGTAGAGCTTGAACCAGACGAACCCGATAATCACGATGGCGATCGAGCCGACGATCTCCCTGAGTTCCATCTGGGAGATGATGAACACGCCCGAAACGATTCCGAACAGCTGCACCCACGGGTAGCCCGGCGTATCGAAGTCGGGGTCGTACCACTCGAGATCGCGCTCCCGGAAGGCGATCAGGGCGCCACAGACGAGGATGTAAACCAGAATCTGGAACGCGCCGGCCATCTTGGCGATCTCGTCGACCTCCTGGGTGGCGACGATGAAGACGATGACCGCACCCGTCGTGAGGATCGCGACCGACGGTGTGTTGAATCGCGGGTGGATGTACTCGAACTTCTCCAGAAAGAGTTTGTCTCGACTCAGCGCGAGCGGGTACCGCGAAGCGGTCAGGATCCCCGCGTTAGCGGTGCTGACGAGCGCGAGCAACGCGGCGAGGATTATCGTCACGACGGCCAAAGAGCCGACTGGAACGCCGCTGCCGAGCCCGGGGACGGTCATCGTCACGTGACCGAAAAGCAGACTGGTCGCTTCGGCCATTGGCTCTTCCGTATCGGCCAGTTCGCCGCCTTCCATCACGCCGACCAGCACGAACACGAGCAGCGCGTAGAGGAAACTGGTCGCGATCAGCGAGCCGAGCAGCCCGAGCGGAAGATTTCGGCCGGGATTCTCGATCTCTTCGGCGACTGCGGCGACCTTCGTCACTCCGGCATAAGAGACGAGGACGAGCGCCGTCGCGGTGAGAATGCCGTCGATGCCCTCGTCGAAAAAGCCCTCGAAGTTGGCGCCCTCCACCTGGATGATCGAGGCGGCGACGAATCCCGAGAGGATGATCAGCATGACGATAACCATGATGAGCTGGAGACCGCCCGTCTGCTTGACGCCGATGAGGTTGACCGCGATGAGCACGAGCGCGAACGTGATCCCGAGCGCTCGGACGCCGGGAATCGGTAGCGACGCCCCGATCACGGGGATCGCCAGATTCCACGTCGGAAGCTGGTAGATGAAGTTGATGTAGAACATGCCGCCGTACAGCGCGAGCGATCCCTTGAGCATCAGCATGAGCCAGGTGCCGAGCCCAGCGATCGTCCCGAACGACGGACCGAGTCCACGTTCGATGAAGACGTAGTCCCCGCCGGCTTCGGGCATCGCCGTTCCGAGTTCCGCGATGGAAAGCGCCGCCGGAACGACGAGAATCGCCGCGATTACGAACGCGAGAATCACCGCCGGTCCGGCTTCGGCCATCGCGATTCCCGGCAGAATAAAGATCCCGCTCCCGATCATCGCCCCCATACTGATCGCGATAACGGCGAGTAATCCGAGGTCACGCTCGAGATCCTTCGTCATTGAAGGGCATTTCCGAACGAGAGTTTAGAAAGCTTCGCATTTCAGATCCGATTGTGCTTCAAAATGGGTGAAAATTAAAAATCAGCAATTGATATCCCGATTTGGATTACGCCCGTCCTCTTTTCAACGCTCAGCCCGGACTACTGCGTTTACACGGATCCGAGGGAACATTCGCCAGCCGGCCGATCGGAGCATTCGGCGCGTCGCGAGTCGCCGACACCTGATACCTCGTCGGGCGACGATTCGTCGGGGAGCCAACCCACTGTGTTTTTAACACCCCGGCGTGTAGAGGCCGGTAGCGAGACCCGCGGGCAAGTGCGTCCAGGCCCTGTCGCGGGCCGTCGGAGGCCCCTCCGGGACGCATAGCGGGATGGCCGACGTGCTGTAAGACGCCGGGGCCGACGACCGGGAGTCCGCGGACCGTTTCGATGAGAGTCCACCACGCGGCTTTCAGTGCTACAGAACCATGGAAATCGAAATCGCAACGATAGGCGGATACGAAGAAGTCGGGCGGCAGATGACTGCCGTCCGCGCCGGTGACGACGTCGTTATCTTCGACATGGGACTGAACCTCTCGCAGGTTCTGATCCACGACAACGTCGAAACCGAGCGGATGCACAGCCTCGACCTGATCGACATGGGCGCGATTCCCGACGACCGGGTCATGAGCGACCTCGAGGGCGACGTTCAGGCGATCGTCCCGACGCACGGTCACCTGGACCACATCGGCGCGATCTCGAAGCTCGCACACCGGTACAACGCGCCGGTCGTCGCGACGCCGTTTACGATCGAACTCGTCAAACAGCAGATCGAGGGCGAACAGAAGTTCGGCGTCGAAAACGACCTGATCAAGATGGACGCCGGCGAGACGATGTCGATCGGCGACAGCGGTCAGGTCGAACTCGAGTTCGTCAACGTCACCCACTCGATCATCGACGCGATCAATCCCGTCCTCCACACGCCCGAGGGCGCGATCGTCTACGGCCTCGACAAGCGCATGGACCACACGCCGGTCATCGGTGATCCGATCGACATGGACCGGTTCCGCGAGATCGGTCGCGAGGGCAACGGCGTCCTCTGTTACATCGAGGACTGCACCAACGCGAACAAGAAAGGGAGAACCCCGAGCGAGAACGTCGCCCGCGAGCACCTGCGCGACGTTCTCTACAGCATGGAGGACTACGACGGCGGCATCGTCGCGACGACGTTCTCGAGTCACATCGCCCGGGTGACGTCGCTCGTCGAGTTCGCCAAAGACATCGGCCGCCAGCCCGTCCTGCTCGGCCGATCGATGGAGAAGTACTCCGGAACCGCCGAACGCCTCGACTTCGTCGATTTCCCCAGCGATCTGGGAATGTTCGGTCACCGCAAGTCCGTCGACCGAACGTTCAAACGAATCATGAACGAGGGCAAGGAGAACTTCCTCCCCGTCGTGACCGGCCACCAGGGCGAACCCCGCGCGATGCTCACCCGGATGGCTCGCGGCGAAACGCCGTACGAACTCGACGACGGCGACAAAGTCGTCTTCTCGGCCCGGGTCATCCCCGAGCCGACGAACGAGGGCCAGCGCTACCAGGCCGAGAAGCTGCTCGGCATGCAAGGCGCACGCGTGTACGACGACATCCACGTCTCCGGCCACCTGAACCAGGAGGGCCACTACGAGATGCTCGACGCCTTGCAGCCCCAGAACATCGTTCCGGCCCACCAGGATCTCAAGGGCTTCTCGGGCTACGTCGACCTCGCCGAGAGCGAAGGTTACCGGATGGGACGTGACCTCCACATCACGCGAAACGGTAATCTCATCCAGCTCGTCGACTGACATGACCAGTCCTCAGGCACGAGAGGAAGCGGTGCTCGAGGCGGTTCGAAAGCGCCGCGAGCGAGTCAACGAGGCGATTCCCGAAAATCTCCCGATTCGACGGCCGGAGCGACTCTACGAGGCGTCGCGGTATCTGCTCGACGCCGGCGGAAAGCGACTGCGTCCGACGGTGTTGCTCACGACGGCCGAGGCGCTCGCGGACGTCTCGCCGCTTTCGGTCGACTACCGATCGTTTCCGACGCTGGACGACGCGCAACCGGACGGAACCGCCGTCGGCGGTCGGGACGCGAGCGCACAGTCGTCGGCCGTCATCGACGTGATGAACGCCGCCGTCAGCGTCGAGGTCATCCAGTCGTTCACCCTGATCCACGACGACATCATGGACGACGACGACCTCCGTCGGGGCGTGCCCGCCGTCCATCGGGAGTACGACCTCGAGACGGCGATCCTCGCGGGCGATACGCTCTACTCGAAAGCGTTCGAGATCATGCTCGAGACGGGCGCAAAGCCCGACCGGACGGTCGAAGCTCTCGACGTGCTCGCGACGACCTGTACGAAGATCTGCGAGGGCCAGTCGCTCGACGTCTCCTTCGAAAAGCGCGAGGACGTCTCGACCGAGGAGTACCTCGAGATGGTCGAACAGAAGACCGCCGTCCTGTACGCCGCATCGGCGTGTCTTCCGGCCGTCCTGATGGGGGCCGACGACGAGACGATCGACGCGCTCTACGGCTACGGCCTCGACATCGGCCGGGCGTTCCAGATTCAGGACGACGTTCTCGATCTGACCGTTCCGAGCGAGGAACTCGGCAAACAGCGTGGCAGCGACCTCGTCGAGAACAAACAGACCCTGATCACCGTCCACGCCCGTGACCAGGGCGTCGACGTCGAGAACCTGGTCGACACGACCGACGTCGACGCGGTGTCCGAAGCCGAAATCGACGACGCGGTCGCGACGCTCGAGGAATCGGGCTCGATCGGGTACGCGAACGAGATGGCTCGCGACCTCGTCGAACAGGGGAAAGCGCGACTCGAGGTCCTCCCGGACAACGACGCGCGCGAGCTGTTACTCGAGCTCGCGGATTACCTGATCGAACGCGGCTACTGAGCCGCCGGCGCTCTTTCGGTACTCGTCGTTTCGTGACGAAGCGAGACGCTCGGCTCACCACCGCCGCTCGGTCACTCTTTCACTCGTGTCGTCGTTCGACGGCGGCCGTCCACCTCGCCGGCGATCACTCGCGCCGTTCGCGCCGAGAACTGCAACTCCCCGAGTTGCTCACCACCGGCGCTCGACGCAACCGAGTGTAACCGCTCGCCGCACTTCCACACAGTGTTCTCGAGGAGAGCCTCATCGAACGGCCCACATGTGCACGAACGTCCACTTTTTTCCGCGAACGCGAGCCTATTAGGACGACGACCCCGTATCGACAGTCGATGATCGACCTTCGCTTCTCGGAGGAGGAACTGGAACTGCAACGCGAACACATTACCGACTTCATCCGCGACAGCGTCGACGCTGCCGGCGCGGACGGTGCCGTTCTCGGCCTCTCCGGCGGCATCGACAGCACGCTCACCGCCTACCTGACCGTCGAGGCCCTCGGCTCGGAGAGCCTTCACGGCCTCGTCCTTCCGGCGACCGTCAGCAGCGACGAGAACATGAGCGACGCCGAACGGGTCGCACGGGATCTCGAGATCGGGTACGACGTCGTCGAGGTCGAACCGATCGTCGACTCGCTGCTTTCAGCGTATCCCGAAGCCGAGGGCGACCACGAGGCGGTCGGCAACGCCAGAGCGCGCGTCCGCGGCGTCGTGAACTACCTCGTTGCCAACCACGAAAACCGCCTCGTCGTCGGCACCGGCAACCGAAGCGAAGCCGCCGTCGGCTACTTCACCAAGTACGGCGACGGAGCCGTCGACTGCCACCCGATCGGAAATCTCTACAAACAGCAGGTCCGCCAGCTCGCCCGTTACGTCGGCGTTCCGAACGATCTCGTCGAGAAGACGCCCACCGCCGAACTCTGGGCGGATCAGACCGACGAGGACGAGCTGGGCATCGACTACGATACCCTCGACTCGATCCTCGTCGCCCACGTCGACGGACCGCTGTCGGTCGCCGCAACCGCTCGACTGCTCGAGATCGAAGAGAAGACGGTCGAGAAGGTCCGCGGACTGTACGAACGTAGCGAGCACAAACGACTGGTGCCGCCCGCACCGGAGCCCCTCGAGTGAGCTGTGACGCCGGTCGGGCCCGACGATCGGACCGGTCCAGCGGTCCGAGCACGATGCTCGAGCGATTCGCCCCATCGACGCCGTCCGGAGAGATCCGTGCCTTACTCGAGCGCGTCGTCGAGACCGGCCGCGTGTGACGAGACGAGGTCGGCGAACGCTCGCGCCTCACGTCGCTCCTGTGGCCTCCGCTCGTCGTCGTCTCGAATCCGTCGCTTCACCGTCCGCAACGCGTCGTCGGGGTTCGCCGCGATCGACGCCGTCACCGCTCGCGGATCGTCCTCGAGTCGCGAGAGCAGCCCCATGCGGAGGGCGTCGTCGGCGTCGATCGCTCGCCCGATGAGCGCGAACTCGAGGGCGTTTCCCTCGCCGACGACGCGCGGTAAGCGAACGGTCCCACCCCACGCCCCGAACAGCCCGAAGGTGACGCCCGGCTCGCCGTATGTCGACTCCGGAGTGCCGACGCGGACGTCACAAGCCAGCGCGAGTTCCAGTCCGCCGCCCCGAGCCGGTCCGTCGATTTCTGCGACGACGACGGCCGGCGACTCCTCGATCGTTCGCGCAACCCGCTGGCCGAGCGCCGCGAACTCGACGGCGTCCTCCTCGTCGAGTTCCCGACGACCTCGAGATCCGCGCCCGCACAGAACGCCGAGCCCCGACCTTCGATCGCGATCACCGACTCGTCGGCGTCGTCGATCGCCCGCTCGAGTTCCTCGAGTCCCGCGACCGTCAGCGCGTTTCGCGCGTCGGGACGATCCAGCGTGACGATCCGGATCGATCGATCGGTATCGATCGCGACGTCGATCATGAGCCGAGTCGGTCGAGCGTTTCCAAAGGTCTTTGCTTCCCCCCTCGTAAGTTTCCGCTAATGGACGAGGCCGACAACTGTCGGCGTGCCGCCACCGAAGCCGTTGCGGACGTCGAACCACCGCGGTTGCACGATCTCGTCGAATCGGTCCTCGACGACGCATCGATGATCCCCGCCGTATTCACGATCGAAAGCACCGCCAGGGCCAGCCCCGACGCGGTCGGTCCGCTCGAGCGCCGAGCCGGCGGCGTCGATCTCGATCGGTCGATCGTCGACGACGACGCCGTTTTCACCCACGCTGCGGGCGTCCAGCTCATCTACGAGGGGCTGAACCTCACCCGAATGCTGGCCCACCGGGAGCCCTGGACGGACGACGACGACGCCGCGGGCGAGACGGCCGACCTCGAAATTCTGGCCGCGGACATCCTCGTCGCCCGTGGCTTCTACTTGCTCGCGCGAACCGACGCCGCCCAGAAGGCGGTCCAGACGGTGCAGGCGTTCGGACGCGACCAGACGCGACGCGAGTCGACACGATCGGACGCCGCTCCGGCGACGGACCTCGCGGCGCTCGACGCCAACCTCGAGCGAGACGTCCTCGAACTCGCCGTCCTCGCGGGCGCGGCCGCCGTCGACGAACGCCCCTCGCCGCAACTGCTCTCGCTCGCCAACGACCTCGTCGACGGCGTCGGCCCGTCGTTTCCCCCCGTCGCGACCTGTCTCGCCGACCTCCCAGCCTCCCGATCCGACATCCTGCTCGAGGAATCCGGGACGGATCGGGTAACCTCCGCGACGGATCACTGACTCGACCCAGCGTGCCGGCGACGAACTCCGAATCGTCGTCGTTCGAATTGCGCCATCACCTGCCACGCCCGCGGGCGAATCGAAACCCATAAAGACGACTCGAGTCAACGAACACGTACGCGCCTGGGTAGCTTAGCGGTAAAGCGCGTCCTTGGTAAGGACGAGAGCCCGGGTTCAAATCCCGGCCTAGGCTTCAGCGGCCTTAGCGTCTCTCTCGACTGATTTCGCCCTTCTCAGGAGAGACCAACGATGTCCAATAACGTCCGAAAAAACTACAACCCGATAGCCGCGCAGTCTTGCGATTCTGAAAAGTGTCATGGCACACAAACAAAACGGGGTGCGCGCGGATGACCAACCAACCCGATCCGCTCGACAATCTCCCCTCCGGGGACGGCACTCCGCGGGATGGTCTTCCCCCGGCTCCAGAACAAGTTGAGTTCGACTTTCCCCTTGCTAGTGAACGCTCACGCGAGGACCTCGAAAACTACGGGCTCAATATGGTCGACGACTACCGGGACTTCAAAAAAGATCTTCTCTCGTGGCTCGCCACATACGGTAAGCACCCAGAGAAGGGGCAGGGCCTCGCAGAGAGCACTCTTCAGTCGACACACTACAAGCTGGAAATCGTCTTCCGATGGCTTTGGGAGGACGAAGACGCCTACACGACAGACTTCACACCGGATCACGCTGACCGCTTCATCCGTCTCCTCAATCGCTCAGACGGGATGGCCGATTCCAGCGTGATTCACTACGGGAAAGCGGTTCAGCGACTGTTCAAGTACCAGAACCATATCCACGGAACCGACTACGACTGGGAGCCGAAACCCGAACTGAGTCAGGCGACTGGTGACGAACGGGATTATCTCCGTAGAACCGCGTTCAAGCCGCTCTATCAGGCGGCATTGGAATACAACTCGGTCAAGAGCTACAACAGCAATATGTCCGCCGAGGAGCGTGATCGGTTGAAAACCCATGTTTCACAGCGTCTCGGCGTGCCCAAGTCGGAGGTTGGTCCCGAACACTTCGAACAGGCGAACTCGTGGAAGGAGCCGTCGATAATCGCTGTGACGCTGGATACTGGACTCCGTCCCATCGAAGTGGGGCGAGCCACCACGGACTGGGTCAATCTTGAGAACAACGAGCTCAACATACCCAAGGACGAGTCCACGAAGAACGAGGCGCACTGGAACTGTTCCATCAAGAAGCGCACGTCAAGGGTCCTCAAACGATGGTTAGAGGAACGAGCAACCTACGACAAGTACAACGGTCGAGACGAACTGTGGCTTACGAAGCAAGGAAGCAAGTACAGTTCCAAGTCGTGTAACTATCTACTGAGCCGCCTCGTTGAGCAGGGCGACCTTCCTATCCCTGATCACAAGGATATTACCTGGTACTCGATCCGGCATGGGGTTGCGACCTACTGGGCGAACCACATCGGCCCACACCACGCGAAAGAGCAGCTCCGTCACAAGTCGGTCACAACGACGATGAAATATCTTCACTCCGACGCTGAAACCCGTAACGACGCCGCCGAACAGATCTGGTAGCCGCTCACCCCGAAGCGGTGAGTAACGGGCGATCACCGTCCGGCCAGAACTCATCACCCTCGGTAGACGGTTGACGTACCACCGAAGCTCGTACCTGTGTGGCTGTTGGCATTGTCGCGATGAGATAGCTCACATCCGTCCTCATACGTGTATTGTCGTGAGAGCCAGAGGCAAGATTCAGTAGAACACCCCCTTTGTTTTGGCACCCAATCATACCGCCGTCCTGCGGTATCGACCAGATTATTTTACTTTCACCTCGGTGAACCAACTCTTAAGTGTTGTGAAACCGTCAACCAGGGTATGATGACGGACCTGAAAATCACCACCGTCAATGACTTCGACCAGAACGGCATCTTCCCGCTACGAAACGTTCGAGTAGGGGGTAAGAAGGTGCAGACCCCTACCGCAGCTACGATCCCTGGCAAACTCCGTGAACACGAGGAGTTCCACCCTGACAGTGATGGTGTGAGTGAGCTGTATCGAACCGTGGGAGGGGACGATCTCGATGAGGCGATGCGCGACCCGGATGGAAGCCAGATCAACTCCGACCTCGAAAGCCAGTTTTCGAGTGCTACAGATGACTCGTTGAAGATCACCTTCACGAAATACACCGAAACGAGCACTCTTGGCGTGGCTCATGCACGGTATCTGGCGGACATCCACGCCGCCTACTCGGACATAATCACCGTCCCGTTGATGCCGAAGCTGGTGAGGAACGTCGAAGACGATCTCAGCGACCCGTCCTATCGCTCATTCAAAAAGAGCGTCGTCGCTTTCCTAAACCAGGTCCAAGAGCGCCATCCCGAGGTACCCGTTATGGGCCTTATTCCACGATTGGGGTGGGAGTTCATCGACGACTTGTTGGGTGTCTACGAAGCTCACGACGTGACGACCTATGCCTTCGATTTCGACCGGTGTAAGGTGACGACGGGAACCCAGCTGGCGATGGTCGAGCCGTTGATGCAGAGTATAGCTAACCGAGGTATCGAAGAACACACACTGTTCTACGCTATCAACCCCTCACCGGGAACGAGACAGCAGGCACTCGGTGTACGACCCGCTTCCGACATCTCTTCCCTGGGTCTTGGTTTCGACATCATCGGGGGATGCCATGTGTCACCCCGAATGCCTGAAGAGGCGTTCGAAAAGATGGAAGCAGAACAAGGAGAGGACGGCGAACCCGAGTTCCGCTTGTTCGACAGGACAGACTGGGTCTACCGTGACATCCCAGTGAGTGACCTCTCGGACGTGTTCCCCGACAAGACCGCCTTTGACGCAGAAGGTGTAGCCACTCGCGTTCGCCGCTCGCCTACAAACGCCAAATACCGCTTACAGAAGCTGGTCAACGGCGAGCAGAAGGCGTTAGCGGCCAAAGACCTTCGAGACGCACTGGCATCCGACCAGGCGTATCCACAAGTTATTGAGAAACTCGGTGTGACTGACCAGACGCAGTCGGCATACGAACAAGCACGAGACGGCTTCGACGAAGAACGGTTTCAATCGGGGGTCAGCGACTTCTAAGATTCCCTAAAGTTCTGGACCGGGACACCGTCCGACAGCCGCTTTGCGTTCGTGTTCTATCGTTTGCATCGGTTGACCACATTCTGGACAGAGATCGTACTGTGGTTGATCCTCAGCGAACTGTGCGGTAACCTCAGCGAGTTTGTCCCACCCGTATCGTTCGCCGTCATCCAAATAGTTGCCAACCCATAGTAGAAGCTGTGTATCCGGTCCTGGTGCCGTCAGTAGATAGCTCTCTTCGTCAGCGGCCAGCACGAGCTTAGGTCCAAAATACGGGGTCGTCCGCTTGATAACCGTTGTCTCTGACGGGATGTCGGCGTTCTGGGAGAGACGCGTAACTACATCGACAATCTGTATATTGTCACCGCGTTCGGCTCGGAGCATCACCATTTTTGATTCATACTCCGTTGCTGGCGGGCCTGGTTCGGATTCACGTTCAATTATTCTCTCTGTCGTTATTTTGTCTGTAGATGTCCCCGGCATAGATCACCCTAAACAGGAATAGAGGTTAAAATAGATGGCCCCGTCAAGTCTTTGTGACTAACTATAAGCGGTGTCGTACTACTATTGAACCCTCTCCTCGATCCTATACTCCGAGCTCTTCACGGACATCAGCAGCCGTAAGAACCCCGCTCTCTGCGAAGAAGTCCTGAACACCAGGACCGCCGAGATCGCCAGGGCCGAGTCCAAAGCTTGGATCACGAAGTCGGTTCTCCAGAAGGATCAGTAGCGCCTCGACTTCGATCAGACGGACTTCCTGGATGTCGGTGCTGATTTTGAGTGTCCGAATCGCGTCACGCTCATCATCCGTGAAGTCTCCGGAGATGACGGCAAAGTAGATGTTTCGGAACCCTTGGGCTCGGAGCGAGGGAACCTCACGGTTGATGTAATCCTGAAACTGCCGTTCATCGCCCGTTCCCATACTGTAGCCGTTTCGACGGGATTTCGCGTCGTAGATGATTGCGTAGTTGTGCATATGGTCCTTCGCGATGCCATCCGGATTACGACCACTCCCTTGCCCCATCTCGTCAACTTCGAACCCTACCATCCGGAACGCACGCGCCAACCGATTCTCGAACAGCGTTTCTACCGAGTGGCCTATCCCGTCGACGACGCTTTGAATCTCATCGGTGTTTTCGGCCAGATCCGGGAGAATGGAGACGATCGGCGGGATGTAGCTGTCGGGGAGGGTAGTCATCTGTGTCGTTCCTCCAGCTGGTTCGGGCTCGTCGTCGAACTCGTCGCGCTGTTGCCAGTACCAGAACACGTGCTCGACAGTCCAGAGATGTATGTCTCGACCGGTGTGCTCTCCTAATGCTTTGCGGAGTTCCTCGTTAAGCTCCCAGAAAGAAGCATAGCTATCTGCGAGATCGTCTTCCGGTTCCCAGATCGCCAAGTCGGACAACGCGTTCACCATCGAGGTGTAGTAGATCGGATACTCGTCAGGGGCGTGGACTTGCCAAAAGTAGGAGAGGAAGTAGGGTATCGATCCAGGGCGCGGTGCCTTACGAAGGTCATCAACCTCGTTTCGGAGTCGTTCAACAAAGCCTTCGAGCGAACGTATTTTTTCCTTCGCTTCGGTTTGGTCAGCGGGTGGCTGGATGAGGTTATGCAAAAGCTCGGCCAGCTCGTCTTGGCGTTCCTCCCCAGCCGAGCTGTAGACCATATTGAAGAACATCATTCCGTTCATCCCTTTGAACCCCCAGTAGGGGAACCGCTTGTTCTGGCCATCGATCTCTGACTTAAACTCACTCAATGGAAGATCGCCAGCCAGAAAATCATCGATGAGTTCACGAAGAACAGGGAGCCGATCTTCTCGCCGTTGGTCGGCTTCTTCCATCGTCACAACCTCCCCTTGGCTGTCTTTCATCCGGTAGTCGTTATCCTCGAACGCGTCCCATGCTCGAACGAGTTGCTGATCGTCAGCGAGTACCATTGATGCGCGTGGCTTCGAAGTGAACCATCATCATACTTGTCCAGTCTCCTAACTACCCACAACCTGAGCAAACGGCTTAGTCCACTATAGACGAGTCAAACCGTTCGTGCGCCAATGCTTGTTCAATAGTAAGGGGGGGCTTCGCTACTGGATTACACAAATCGATTAGTAGTATGCAGTCATGGATTCATCGAAAGATTCGTCGATGATAGTGATTATCTCGGGATTCTCAACGGACAAGTCAACGAACGCGTCTCCCAGTGCCGCAGTGTAGGCATCAAAGAAGTCGTCGTGCTCGGTGATGGGGATGTTGTACGTGGCCGAGAAGACACTACCGCTACCGCCAGCTAAGCTTACGGCGGGTGGGAGTTCATAGTCTCGCTCTGCGATCTTGTTGCGGACTCGCTCTTTGACCATCTTGTGGAACTCTGTGTCACTACTTGTACCGTGCCAAAGCGTGAGTTCCAGCACCCCGTCTTTGATCGCCTTTTGGCGGTTCTTTTCCAGTCGATGATAGAGTGTGATGTGGGCGTAGTTGTCATCATCTCGCTTAGTATAGATCACAGATCCTTCGTCTGTTCGTCGCCTCCACTGTTCCTTGGCGATACCCGCCCACGAACTTCCCTGGCGGAAAATCCATCGAGTGCGATCGTCGGAGTCTGGGTCCAGTTCAATAGCGATGTGATTATCGGGGAGATCGGGGATCTCTACGATCTCGACCCCATCCAACTCTCGGGCGAGACGTAGTCCCCAGTTATCGGCGAAAGCATCCCACTGATTCTCAAACGCGCTCTGTACGTCTTCAATCTCGTCGTAGTAGTCAAAGTATAGCTGAGCTTTCTCTTGTTGGTTCTCTTGGTATTCAGTCATAGTCAGTTCCTGCTGTATCGTGCTGATGAAGTCGTCGAGCTGTGCTGTCGTCCGTGCCGGATACCCGCCCTGGCTCTTCGCGAGGAACGCTTGGAGTTCCGATGCGATCCACTCCCAGGAGACCTGAACAAACTCGGTCGCTTCTGGTGGTGATGCATTCTCAGGGGCGAGGTAGATGTAATGGCGATTGTCTACTGGGACTTCGTCTTTCGATAGATCGATTGCCGGGAATGATGAGGCATCGATGTACGCTTTTGTTTGCTTATGGGTCTCGGACGCCCAGAGTTTCAGCTCCCAGCAGATGTACCACTCTCCTGGTAGCCAGAGAACCGCATCGGGGCGGGAATCGTTGGAGGTGACGACCTCGGTTTCGACCTGGACGTCCTGTAAGTCCAGTCGAGAGAATGTGTAGTCCAGGTCATCTCGATCAGAGAGCGATGACAAGAGGTGTTCTAAGAGCGCATAGTTGAGTCCATGGCGTTCTTCGGACGAGAGGAAGTGAAACAGAAGGCGTTGCCAGTCCTGTTCCTGTTGATGGCGGCCGAGAATCTGGAGGGTCGTTGGCGGCGGCTCGTCAGAATCTGGGAGGTGATTGAGCCGCTGAACCAGCTCCTGTAGTTGCTTTTCGACTGACACACAGTGTATTGGTGAGAGATAGAAAATCAATGTATCGCAGTTTCCGAGGGAGGGAATGTTCTTTCGGATCTCGAACCTACGTGGCTGTTGGCAGTGTCGCGGTGAGGGAACCCGATCTCTGTCGGCGATTCTGAACCACAACTATCGTCAGAATAGTCAGGTAATAGATGTATTTACAATCTTTCAACTACAATATTCATATGGGTAATACCCTATGGCTAAGGAGAACGATGAAGAGCGACAGCAAACGGATTTGCACGGTAATCCAGTCGACAACGAGGATGACGAGGACGAGCAGGAATTGAATGACTTCAACGAGGAGATGCCTTGGTACGAGACAAAGGGCGGCTATCGACGGGACGTGATGTCAAGCCTGTTCCAGAAGGCGGTGCGTCGGTCGGACGATGAAACTGCGGCCTTCGCGGCGTGGGAACTCGTTCGCTCTGGTCCAAAGTACGAAAGTCACTATTGGTCTCGTGCGATCCTCGTGTGTGTCGAGGATTTGGTCGCAGGGAACGAAGCTACCGAACACGTCCTGCGGTATGAAGAACTCGCGAAAAACAGGTGGGAGGACAACGGATGGGCACGCCGTCTCTGCGCTATTGCCGCCGCACTCGTCTGTGCTCGGGCTCAGCCGAGTCGAGAAACCACCCATGCCAACGGCTACTTCTCGAACACGATGGTCGACCGAGCACGAGTGAAACAGGATGATGACCACGAACCACTATACGAGCCACCAGTGTCTGAAGAGGAACTGGACCCAGATGGAGAAATTGGTTTCGTGACTGTCGACAAACATACGTATCCTGGAGCGGGAAAAGGTCGTGGCTGGCCTCATTTCCGTCTGCATGGCGCGCGTATTGGACCACACGAGGACACTGTACTCGGGAAGAAATTTCGGCGGCGAGTGTTAGAGTACGATCGACCGGAGTACAGCTACAGGGAACCAGAGGTAGCATTTAGCGAAGAGGAGATCGAGCATGCGCTGGAGCCAACGGCCGAAGACGATCCATGGCGGTGCGAGTTCGACACTATGGACACGCTGGATGAATTTGACGACGAGAACTAACTAAGCTTCCAGCGGTCCACTCATCGTAGAGCCGGAGAGGGTGGAGACATGATGAAGTAGCCCCCCTCGTTCGTCGCCCCTAAACACGCTGAAACTGGATGTCTGGGCACTCCCAGGCACCTTTTCAATGAAGCCAGCTAATTCAAATCAGGGTAGCACCCCCTCTCCGTCTGTTTCACCCCCACCCACCCGACGATAGAAGCCTCGGCCCACCCCCTGGTCGAAATCCCAGTTGACCGCTGATTTCTATGTCGGTGGATTCGCGCAGTTCGTACCATTGGTCCTGTTGGCAGTGTGCTCTCTCGTCGTGAATCCGAGCCTGAAATGTCGGAACCCTGTATCGGGGGGTTGACACCGGCTATCAAACGCCGTCAGCCAGTTTAGTTGCTTCATGGAGGACAGGATACACAGTTTTCATACTTCGTGCAGCAGGAACGGCCAGTGACCTTCATCACGGAAAACTGGTATATATCCCCCGGGGTGTAGATATATATGAAGCCTGGTACAATGACCCGAAATCGAACCAGTATCAAGCTGGATCCAAACGTGAGAGATCGGCTGCGAGCCCAAAAATCAGGTGGAGAAACATATAATCAACTTCTTGATAAGATGCTCGAACACTACTCGGAGGTAGCTACTCAGTAGCAGTACAAAACCAACGGCCGGAACTTGTAGCAGGAAATCGGCCGCTGGATCTCAATTTGAGGCCCGCTGCTCCAAGTGGACGCCTCGTTCGTGTTTTAGCACGCTCGGGGCTTGTATCTTGCGACGCATGACGGGGCAAAAAGAGGTGACATCAAACATGCCACATGACCCGAGCGACGACGGAGCACTGTACCAGATGAATCAATCAGACCATGTCGCGTTTCAATATGCCTGCCTCCACGATTTCGCCCGAGCCACTGGAGATGAATGGTGGGTCAAGAGCAGTCGTAGACTTCTGTTTGACCACCTACGAGGGTACCAACGCTTCCTAAATAATGGACCAGAGCCCAGCGAACCGATGCAGGAATGGACCCCGCTTCAACGAACCATTCGATTCGCATCCAAATATGCTGAAACTTACCTCGAAACCAGAGACCCAGAGGACACCACAGAAGCGATTCAAAGGGATATGAGGGAGGATGGCCGAAACCTCCCCCAGGGAATCGCCGAGTGGATCGTCCAGCGAACAGCCGATACGAGCGCCGATCAATGACTTTACTCATGTATCAAAAAACAGAAGATCTTATGTACCTGTGGTACATAGTTTTATGTACAGAATGCCAACGAGACAGGTCCGCATACGTGAAGACCATCATCGCTTCGTAAAAGACGAAGCTTTCACCCTGAGTGGGTTGGTACAAACCGCCATCGATGAGGTAATTGAAAATAATCGAGAGCTACCAACCGAAACAGATCGATCAACCGAGGATCACAAACTTATCCGCACGTCGGTTAGTGTCAGTGATGAGCACGACGATTTTATTGCCTCTCATGATTTTGTTTTTTCAGTCTTTGTCCATCAACTGATTGAGGATCGGATAGAGTTAAAAAGAAAACTTGACGAGTTGGGTGATCAGTGATGTCGGATGACGAAGTGATAAGCCTGGGGCAGGTGTTGGAAAAGAACGACGGAAATCCACAGGCCTTGTTCAGGCACCGCGATGCGGCATACAGCATCGTCAGCTTGGAGGCTGATACTCGGGAGTACGAGCACGGGTCCGGCGACTTGATCGAACGGAAGATCGACAGGCTGTAATGTCGATGGCAAGCAAGTCTGGTAGCGCAGCGTCGTCTAAATCGGGGCTTGAAAAGAGACGCGAACAGACGTACGATCTGATCCGCTCTTGCGCTACTAACGGCGGCTACCACTTGGTCCCCGTGTTGATGATGCTGGGCAAGACGTATTCGGCTGGGAAGCTGGCCGCCGATCCCTCGGTCGACAGGCCGGTCACCGTGCTCACCAACGAGACAGACACCCGTGAGCAGGTCAAGGACTACGCGATCGAGGAGGGGCAGGACTCCGACCGGATCAAGATGTTACCGCAGTTTTTCGAGGTTTGTCCGACCGCAGCCGGCGAGCACGACGACGTCGAGATCCCGTACCGCGAGGAAACGTGGTCCCAACTGGTCGAGATGCTCCACAGTAACCAGATCACGCCGAGCTACATGCACAAACGCCTCGACGACGCCATGCCTTGCCAGCACGAGGGCAAATGCCCGTACGCCGTCGCCTGCGACTTCGAGATCGATAACGTCGACCTGCTGATCGGCCACCCGATCCACGGCAACGTCGAGCGATACATCGAGGAACGAGTCACGATCTTCGACGAGGACGCTGGCGGCGCGTTCGAATACACGGTTGAGCAGGACGCGTACACGCGAGCGATCAATGTCCTCCTGGAGCACCACGTGGATCTCGACGGGGCGACCTCGATCGACGACCTGATCGCCGCGGACGACGACCAGCGAGCCGAATGGATCGCGGAGATCCACGAACAGGTAGATCTGACCGATCCGAATGTTGGCTACTCGGATCAAGGGGGACGGGCCGACGCCCCGCTGCTCGCGATTGCGGTGCTCAACGGCGAGCCCGTCGCCGACGACGGCAGCCTCAACATGCGTCGAACGGAGCTCGCGAGTAAGACGCTGCTGTACGACGAGGGCACCGACACGACAGATCCATCGATCATCGTTCGTACCCCGCCCGAGCCGCTGGCCAGTGCGTGGGCGACGATCGCCATGGATGGGACGCCCACGCCGGAGATCTGGTGCAACCGCCTCGGTCTCGACCTGGAGTACCACGAATTTATGACGCTCAACGAGCGGGCCGAGTTCATCGAGCACGTCTTGGACTACAACATCGTCCAGCTGACACCCGACCGGACGGTGTCGGCGGCAAAAGCGAAGAATCTGAACCGTGACGTGTTCAACGGCATCCTCTGGGAAATCAAGAACGAGCACGACCGGATGCTACCGACGATCACCAGTAACGAGGCGAAGCAGAGCATCATCAACGGCCGCTACGTCTCGAACAAGGAACTCCACCTCGGAAAAGTGCGCTCGCACTCCGAGCTCGAAGACGAGACGCTCCTCGCGGTTCTCGGTTCGCTTCATCCGGGCGACCGAGAGATCCAGCGTCTGGCCGCCCTCGACGGGTACGCTGTTGAGAGCAACGGCGAACCGGGCATCGACAAGAGCTACGGCAAGGTCGGAGACAAATACTACCGCCATCTCGTCCACAATGAGGTCGCCCAGGCGATCTTCCGAGTCGGTCGGACGGAGGAGATACCGGGCGCAGACATCTACGTCTACACCGCAAACATCCCTGACTGGATTCCTCGAACCGTCGTCGAGGAGAACCCGAAGCGATGGTCGAGGTCTGTGCAGGAGGTTGCCCGTGCCCTGGAAGAGAGGGGGTCGGCAACGAAGGACGAGATCATCGACAGCGTCAGTGTCAAAAAGCGAAGCGTAGACGAGGCGCTCAAGGTACTCCGGAAACACGGCTATGTCGAAGACGAGCGCGGAGACGGTCGGTACGCCAAGAAGGAATGGAAAAATGTCGGCTTATCAGAGAAAAACCCGCACGCAAATGTTCCAATACCTGATAGATAAAACCGCAAGACGGCTCAGGGATGCAGATTTCACAACTAATGTATAGGTTGTAGATCTTGCACCCCTAAGACCTCTGGTAATCCCAGATTCAGTGTGGCCACGGTAATATAAATATCTTGACGGTAACCGCCCATCTGATGGGTCGAGTGCTTAACCAGTTGTGAACGTCAGAATCCTGGTTAACAACCTCTGCCGGAAGCAATGTGAGAGAACGGGTTACGGCACACGCGCCACTGCCAACAGCTGCGTCATCTCACAGCACGATAATAGCCGCAGTTACCAACAGAAACAACACCGGTGCGAGGAACCGGAACCAACGCAACCTATTGCTCCACCTTCTTCCCCACTGTTTCTCACCATGACTGAGACTGGGTTTCCTGTCGAGTTCCTGTAACGGCGGGATATATACCCTTTCAATACCCCAACCCAGTAGCCCGAGTATCAGTGCAGTGGCACCGATTGAAAATATCTCTTGGTTTTCGAGGTATACAGGCTCTATAGCGATTGCCGTCAAGACAAGGACGAACCCGATCGTAGCCAGAAACTTGTGAACGTTGTCGTAGGGCAGCTCGGGAAGATCCATCGCCTACTGGGATGTTCGAGTCAGTTATTATGAAAGCTTGGACGCGGTCGGTGGTTGGATTCGATGGTGACGTCGGGGTCGTAGTTGGATGGCCTGACCGGACCATGCCAAAAGAGACGGCGGTATGAGAACCGTCAAGAGGACGGTTCGTATATGAATGAACGAATGCCGTCATTCGTGTCTGCGATCCATCCCATCGAGCCCTTGGGACGCGACCCGAGACCACTGAAGGCGTAGAGATCACTACATGACGCCGCCGTGTTGATGAAGAATACATAGCCGAAGATCACTGTCAGCGCCGGGCTCGACACCGTGATGCAGAGCGCGTAGCTCGTCGGAGAGATGACGAGTAACGGCGTGACGAGAGCCACCAAGTTGTGCTCGCGGGCGATCCACTGCTCCGTTACGAGCGCGTACGAGATCGGGAAGCCATACCGGATCTCAACGTCGTATCCGTAATACTCGTTGACCACGCGGTGGACCTGCTCGTGGAGGACGACTGTAACGACGTAGATGCTAATCGCACCTCCAACGAGCACTGCCAGTGCGCCGAGCGGCGCCCCTCCCACTGCCCACACGGCTTCTTGGACGGTCGAGATGCCAAACGGGAGAACAACCAACGCAGCCAGGGAGAGCGCCAATTCCAGCGTGAGTATGCGCCGTCCTTTGGATGACGAGATGGCGTCGTGGAATCCGTTGAGTTCGTCATATTCGTCCGGATCGTTGTCGAGTCCGTCGGGTGGTTCTGGAGGACTATACTCCTCGTCCGCTTCGGTCATTCCTGCGCTCATGTTTTTCCCGTTGGTTTCAGCCCCACCTCAAAGGGGTGAAATCATCAAAAACCAACACCACTGACTACCATGTCGTTGATAAAAACGACAACCCACGGAGTGAAAGTGGAACTTCCTACTTTTCGATTAGTCTTATAGAGTGTTCGTTGAAGGCGGCGACGAATTGGGCCATCCGGATCACGTACTCGTCATTGACGCAGACGACGTAGATACCGGCCTGATCCAAGTGCTGGCGGCGTTCGATCAGGACGCAGACAACTGGGCCGTCGAACGTGATCTCGTCGCCAGCCAGCTCTACAGCCGGCAACAACGGGTGTCGTCGATGGATGACCGTCGAGCAGAGCCAGCCGAGTGGCTGCACGTCGTCGACGAGTGAGTGTCCTTCCCGGACGAGCACGACGACCAGGCCGACGCCATAGACATGACGATCTCGAAAGTCGGCCTGCAGAGCCAGCAGCCGGCTGACGATGAGAAGTGGGGCGTCACCATTGTAAGATCTCGTTCTTGGCTGCAGGTTTAAGGACCTTCTCTCTAATCTACCACTATGTCTTCGGAAATACAATCACCCTTCAAATTCCTATGGGAGTACAACTATCCTTTCAAATATTGGCAAAATCGGGTCCAAAAAATCAACCCATTCAACGAGCAGGATCGGTTCGAGGCACTCTATACTGCGGTGTTACTGTCGGACATTTACACCCACGTGTTCGCGGCAAAAGTTCGGAATCCAGACTTGCCGTGGTTCGTCGTGAAAGAAGAAACCTACCGGAACAACATCAACTCGGTGCTTGAGAATCTGGAGTCTGATGGATTCCCACTGGTCGAGAACATGCTGGAGCACGAAGACACGATGGCCAGTATAATGACCAACGAAGAGTACACTATCGACGAGCTGGAGGCCCTTTCGATCGGATTGCTCGGTTGTCCCGCGTCAATCGACGACGAGACGCAATCGGTGGAGTTTCACGAAGATCCATGGCTACATCGCGGAGTATGTAACGCGATTCTGAACTATGCCGATGGTACGAAAAATCTACTCAATGACTTTAAACACGGGTTCCGAGTAATCCCAGTCACTCCCGATGACCTTCGGCTACTCACGAAAGAGATTATGATGTTCGATTCAGACGGGGACAAAGAATACACCCGGAGAACGCAGGAGTTGGACAAAAAATTAACCGATGAGGGGGAGTGGAACTTTGCTTTCGCACGGATGCAAACGACCAAAGAGGACTACGGATATGACTGCCAACTTGACATCTACCATGTCGACGCGTGGGCTTGCTACAAATTTTCCGAGGTCGTATTGACTGCACTTTATAACCTGATCAGACCAGATGGTGGTAAGTACCTCTGGGAGAAGGTGGAAAGAACGCCCGGTCTCGGTGGCGAGGATGGATTCTCAGCGATCGACCACGTAATGGGATTCGGGCTCCCCCTCCGCGATGATCCGGATACGGTCCTCACTAAAGAAGAGTTCCAATCCGGCTAATGACATTGATCGCTTCGATGCTCGCCACCCAAACGGACCCCTGTCTACAGCCGCACCGGCCCGAGCACAGTGCCAGTGGATCATATCCGGATCCGACCGGACACTGCCAACAGCGACGTTTGTAGAGTCTCAACATCCTAATTTACCGTTAGTTTCTGCTGGAATAGATATAACTAATATACCATCTATCCTATCAATACATAGGGAAACCTACACGAGGAGCCACAGCTCTGGACAAACGGTGCCGGAGTTGAGGCCGGTGATGGGACACCGGACTCGGTAGGCTTCCCTTGGAGACCAGGAAGCAATGTCAGATACGAGTTCCAGAGTGGAAACGCTGTCGAACAGACACCCGGATGCGGAGCAGATAGGTTCGCATCTGGTGATTGATAAGACGGAATGGGTTCCAGGTCAGCATCCCGACCCCCACCGAGGACATCCAGAACAAGTGGAGTACCTCGAATCCTTCTATCGCTGCACCCTGTGCGGTGTCGAGGTCTTGCAGAAACGCGACCTACCGGATTCGTGCAGGGGTGACGAAGCGTGATCATCGAGGACGCCAGTATCGACTGGAAAGAGGAAGTCGCAAACGATCCACGGCTTCAGGTGGTCGTCGATGAAATCCCGTCGCGAGACGAACTTCGGTTTGAACACGAGGACCGGATCTATTGTGCGATCCACGATGGATTTGTTCAATACTACACGTGGAGTGGTGAAGGAAACGATGGTGGCTACGCAGGACGGTGTTTCACCATTAGAATGGTCGATGGCGAGCAAATCACGCTACGCGGACCATTCTCAAGTCGGGCGGGCTGCGTCAACCAACGGTCGTTCGGACCGGTAGTCGATGTGCGGCTCACTACCGATCCCTCGACACTGGAACGGGGCCATACGTTCCGGTCGGGGTCGTTGACTCTGGAGGCCGCCAAACAGGCAATCGACCTCGTCGACGAAGATGCACATCTGGAGCGACAGCTCAAATACTCCTCGAAGGAGCCCGTTTGGGTTCCAGTCCGCGACAACGGAGGTAACGAAGCGTGAGCTCTGAGTCAGTCCAGCCCGAGGTTGACGCCCGGACACTTCGGGCTGCCCGCGAGCACATGACCGTCTTCGAAGAGGGAGATGCGCTCTTCGAGGTGACAACGCAATCTGGATCAGCATACACGGTTGACCTGCGAGAGCCTGCCTGCTCCTGTCCCGATTTCCAGTACCGGGAGGAAGTGGAGGAGTGTAAACACATTCGTAGAGTGAGGATAGAGGTCGGACAGGTCGACATCGATGCACTCGAAGAATCACTCAGCGAGCAGGCCGACGACATCCAGCAGGATGCCGAGGAACTGATCCAGGCCGCTGATGAGTTAGGCGAAACGGCTACTGAACTCGAAGACGCAGTCGAACGGCTTCGAGAGGTGACGGGGAGATGAGCCGGGATGTCGGAGCTGAAACCCAGGGTCCGAGCACCCAGAGTACCGCTCCACGGCCTTCAGCAACGACCGATTCGGCGGAAACAGTCTACCGTGGCTATCGAGACCCGACTGCACCGGTTGGCGAAGAGTGCACTGTCAGCGTCGACGGCGAGCCACTCGACTCCAGGCACGATCTTCTGTCGGCTTCGAGAAGCGGGTTCGAGTGGGGCTATGGTGGAAGCGGCCCCGCACAACTCGCGATTGCGTTGCTCGCACACGCGTTTAACGATGAGATCGCCTGTGATCACTACCAGCGGTTCAAGCGAGATGTCGTAGCCGAGCTGCCTGAGGAGGGGTGGACACTTCGGGCAGCCGATCTCGACACGTGGTACAAGCAGGTGAGTGCCGATGCTTGATCGGTTCATCCGCCTCATGGTGTGGTGGTTCCGCAAATGGTATCCGGTCTTCCGATCCCTCGGTGAGAAGATGGGGCGCGAGGAGTATGTCGAGACCGCGATCAAAGTGAGCGAGGAAAATTTCGAGAACACAGCTGATGCGCTCGGGATCGAACTGGGGGGATACGACGAATGACCCTCCCAGATCCCGCAGCATCGCTCAACGGTATCCGTAGCGGGAATATCTGCGATTCGTGCAATCGTCGGATACAGCACGGCGACAAGGTCTCGATGTACGCCACCTGGTACAACAAAGGTGGCTGGACACCGAGGCGGACTTGGTGCATGAAGTGTTGCCCAGAGGCGGTTGACCCTGGTACGGAAGGTGCCGATGAAGTGATCGTCGAGGCCGTGTTCTGGAGTCATCAACTTGCTGGCGTCCGCGTGAAAGACCGGAGCTACCCGAGAGAGCAATGATTACGTTCAAGAAACACGACACGGCGACATGTCCTGACTGCGGTGCGTCACTGGTCTACGGCACGAAGGAAGAAGCGTCGAGTTGGAAGGTCTACTACGAATGTAACGACCGGTGTGGCTGGGAACAGATGGCGGGTCGGGTGTCGCTGGCTGAAATCGAGCATCGGGACGAGATAGACGAACGCGCTCGTGAGATGGGCGAGCGGTTGGCTGGACCGTAACGAACAGGTACCAACCCTGTGATGGTTACGTCGATGAGACGATTCGAGGTCGGTGATCGGGTCCGCATCGACATCCCGGACAAAGGTGATCCCGACTTTGAGCTGTATCACGACCGAACGGGCGAGGTTATCGATCTGATCGAGGACGACGCAGACGCGGTTACCGGCGACGTGCGCGACTCGTACCTGTTCGGCGTCGAGTTCGAGAACGGAGAGACTGAACACTTCCGATGGCGAGATCTCCGACCACTATCAGAGGGGTGAGTATGGAGCTGACCGATCGCGAGCACGAGGTAGTGACCAATGTTTACGGCGACGAGATGCCCACTGACCTACGTGAGATCGAGACAGAACAATTGGTGGCGATGCACGACCGTGTGGCCCAGGCGGTTCAGCTGTCGTATGACGACGACGATGTGGAGTCGCTGGGGATTCTACTTCCGCTGGAAGGCAAGATCACGAACGTTCTGTACGACCGTCTATAGCTGTGGGGTTCTCTCACCCCTCGGACGAGACCCGATCAAGTGCCCGTAGCAGAAGTGTTCCATTCTCCGTGAGCTGGTAGGTGACCCGTTTACGTCCTTTGGATTCGCGGTCAGCAACTTCGATCATCCCTTCGTCTTCCAGCTCGCCAAGAACATCGTAGATGTATCCCTTGGTGTACTCAACGTCATCACTCGCCACGATTGAGTATCCGGTGTCAGGTCCGTTCTCGTGAAGATAGACCAAGACATCGACTTTCCGCTCATCAACCAGTGCCATCACCCGACTATTTTTGGCCGGTCTGGGGTATGTTATATAAGCAACTTGATAGACCGGTCTAAAATAACAACTTGTTAATTAGATTGATATGTGTGGAGTTAGACGCGCAGTGTATGGAAGTCTACATGGTCGAACAGGAGAATCTCAAACGACTCCCAGAGTCAGAGTTTGACAAGGAGGCTAACCTCGAAAACCGGCTCATACGCACGGATGGGGCAACGATCGGTGGTGTTGACGTGATGTATATCGGGCGTCAGGGGACCCCAGACGAGGGCGGTATCTTCGACATCTTGGGCCTTGATGAGGAGGGGAACACCGTAATCGTCGAGCTCAAACGTGGGAGGGCCCCACGCGAGATCGCCGCTCAAGCTCTTGAATACGCCAGCGGTATCCGGAAAGAAGATTATGAACAGCTGAACCAGCGGTATCGCGAGTTCGTACGTGAGTACGGGCCAGAACAGCCACTTGATGGTGATCTAACACTCCGTGATCGACATCGAACGTATTTCGGCTTGGACGACACAGCCGACGAAGATAATTTCAACGACAACCAGCGGCTGATCTTGGTGGGCACGGAGTTCCGCGACGTTTCACTGAATATGGCCGACTTTCTTCGAGAGCACGACATTGACGTGATCTGTGTCGAGTACAGTGTCTACTCGGAGGGTGAAATGGAACTCCTCTTGACCGAGAACATCCGGCGGCCGCTGAGTGAAGAGCCAACCAGTACAGTGTCGAGCACAAGCAACGCCGAAGACTACTCTGATCTCATTATCGCCGTACGAGACCACATTTACCCACAATTGAAGGATGACCTACATATAGAAGATAAAGAACAGATAGCGAGGGCGACCGAAAAGCGGGGGATGGGCACTGGTTCGAATCACCCAGATCACCCGGAACCACTGAAATATGGGATGAAGCCGCTCATCGAAGAGGAGGGTGTGGTACGATTCCGTGTGAACATCTGGGATGCAGAATCGAACCAACACGAGGAGCTCCGCCGATTCCTTGCCGAAAATATTGGTGAGTTGGAAGGATATGATATGATAGACGATCCCAGCCGATCGATGGGTGTCCTACATAGAGACGTCAAAGTGGATCGAAACGACATCGAAGTCCGCGAGTTAGCCCAAGAGATGGTCGACCTGGTACAATTCCTGCATCCGCGTGCTATTGAAGAGTACGCCGGTCACGAGCTGTTCGAGTAGCTGTATCAGCCAACAAAAAACGGCGACGACGGCCGTATCTGTGGGAGCAAAATGGTCGGGGTGGTGGTTGGGCTGTAGGATGGGTAGAAAGGCATCGGATGGCTGTATGTCGTCACGATGCGCTCCGGGTGGGATGCACGTGATCGGGCTGTCCGGCGTTAGGGCAACCGCGTCAGTCGGATCAGAGGTCACGTGCCGGTCGAGTTGAACTCGGCCGCTACCGCCTTTCCGAGACGACCAGTACGTATGTGTGGCCCCATATGTATGTGCGCGGCATCTACAACCCAGGGCTCGGAACCGGGTTTCAATCCCGTCGCCTCAATGCCAACAGAAACGGCGGCCCCGGAAATAATGGTACAGGCAACGGTCTTGACGGTATTGTCGAACAGCTCCTACCCGTCTATGATCGTGACGTTGCTATTATAATGTCTGCAGATAATCCTTGAGCTATGGCTGAAAAGGACCAGGCTACGCTACCTGGAACGGAACCGGATCTACTTACACTTCCTACACTCGAAAAACATCTGTGGGCGGCTGCGGACAAACTTCGGGGAAGCATCGACTCGGCGGATTACAAGAACTACATCTTCGGGCTGCTGTTCCTCAAACGGGCCAACGACCGCTTCGAGGAGGAGACCGAAGAAGTCGCCGAGGAACTCGGGATTCCAGTAGAGACCGCCAGGGACGACCGAGACCTCCACGAAGAGTTCTGGATACCAGAACGCGCTCGGTGGGATCACATCAAGGCACAGGAGACCGACGTTGGTGCGGCGCTGAACAAGGCGCTCGCGGCGGTCGAAGATGAAAACGATCCCATTGCCGACCGCGTACTCACTACGGTCGATTTTAACGACAAAGAGCGGTTGCCCGACTCACTGCTCTCCGATCTCGTCTCGCACTTCTCGAAGCACCGCTATCGGAACGAGGATCTCGAAGACCCCGACATCTTCGGACGAGCCTACGAATACCTCATCCGCGAGTTCGCCGACGATGCTGGCAAGAAGGGCGGCGAGTTCTACACGCCGCGCGAGGTCGTCCGTCTCATCGTCAAGTGCGTGAATCCGGAGCCGGGCCACCGCGTCTATGACCCCTGCTGTGGCTCCGGTGGGATGCTCATCTACTCCGCCGAGCACATCCGTGAATCGGGCGGCGATATGACAGACATCTCGCTGTACGGCCAGGAGAAGAACCTGAACACGTGGGCCATCGGTCAGATGAACGTCCTTCTCCACGAGCTCTACGACGCGAAGATCGAGAAGGGCGACACCATCACCGACCCCAAGCGCGTCACCAAGCACGATGAACTGGAGGTCTTTGACCGGGTCATCGCGAACCCGATGTGGAACCAGAAGGAGTGGAACAAGGACTGGGTAGAGGACAACGAGCCGTACAACCGCTTCCCATACGGGCTCCCGCCGTCGAATCGTGGCGACTGGGCGTGGATTCAGCTCATGATCGCCTCGCTCAACGAGACCGGAAAGGCGGGCGTCGTCATGGACAACGGCGTCCTGTTCCGTTCGCGGTCCGAGAAAAAGATTCGCAAGCCGATTCTGGAAGACGATCTAATCGAGGCTGTGATTGCACTCCCGGAGAACCTATTCTACAACACCTCGTCACCGGGCTGTATCCTCATTCTGAATAAGGACAAGCCCGAGGAACGCGAGAGCAAGGTTCAGTTCATCTACGCCGAGGATCAGACGCTTCGAGAGTCCGGCGTGCAAGTATTCGAGGAACTCTCGAATCAAAATCAACTGACGGACGAGGGCGTCGAGTACCTTGCCGACACGTTCCAGACGGGACGCGAGGAAGATCATCACAGTCGGCTCGTCGAGCTGGAGGAGATCGAGGAGAACGACTGGAACCTGAACGTGCCGCGCTACGTCGACACGACCGAGCCTGAGGAGCCGATCGACGTAAGCGCGAAGTTAGAGGAGTTGGATCGGCTGGCCGAGAGGCGTCGGAAGACGGACGATGAACTGCAGCAGTACATGGAGGAGTTAGAGTACCGATGAGTGAAGCCTTGGAACAGTCTGATCTCCGGGAAGGCTACAAGACCGTCAAACTCGGTCCTCGTGAGATTCCCATACCGGATGAGTGGGACAACGTGCCTTTCGACGAGGCGATAGAGCTCAATCCGAAATACGAGAAACCCGATAACGGCCCGTTCGATTACCTCCCAATGGACGCTGTTGATGAAGAAAAGCAGACCATCGAATACTGGACTCAGCGGGAGAAAGACGACTGTACGACGACGTGGTTCAAGAACGGAGATACTGTCTACGCCAAAATCACACCGTGTACTGAAAACGGGAAGATTGCGTTCATAGAAGATCTGGGTACGGAGGTTGGCTCCGGTTCTACGGAGTTTCTTGTATTCCATCCCCGGGATGGTGTAACCGACGAGCGGTTTGTCTACTATCTCTCGAACTTACCCGAGTTTCGTTCAGTCACTATTTCCCTCATGGAGGGATCTACCGGCCGACAACGGGTTCCGAGCGACGTGTTCAAAGGCGGAATACAGGTTCCACTCCCGCCGCTTCCCGAACAGCGCCGCATCGCTGACATCCTCTCGACGGTCGACGAGCAAATACAGCAGACAGACGAGATCATTAAAGAAACCAAAGCACTTAGAGATGGTCTTCTACAGGATTTGTTTGATGAGCTAATTCCTAATAGTGGCCGGAAGGAGACACAACTCGGTCCATTTCAGGTTCAGATTCCCGAACATTGGGAGATATCCGATCTTGATGATCTAAATCAGGATGATTATCCCATTTGCTATGGCGTTGTCCAACCAGGCAAACATGATGAAGATGGGATCCCCCTACTCAATATCGAAGACGTAGACGAAACAGGAGAGATACAAAGAGAGTCGATTCATAAAATCACACCTGATCTCCACGAAGAATATTCCCGAAGTCAGCTCCAAGGGGGAGAAGTACTCGTTTCTGTAAAGGGAACCGTCGGCAATATTGTTCAATTGAATGAGGAAATAGGAGAAGCGAATATCTCTCGTGATTTGGCACGAGTTACTCCAACCACTGACCTTGATGCGAGATGGTTGAAATACTGTCTTTCCACCAAAATTTACCAGGATTTGATCGATGTCTTCAGTACAGGCTCGACTCGTGCCTCACTAAATATCGGGGAGTTGCGAGAGATTCCAATCATATGCCCACCGATTTCGGAGCAAGATCGTATTTCGGAGGTGCTTTCGACAGTGGAGAGAGAAATTGAAATTGAACGTGAAAACAAACAGCACCTCCAAGACCTCAAACGAGGTCTACTGCAGGACCTCCTCACCGGCAAAGTCCGCGTCTCCGTCGACTAATCATGCCTGACGAGTACGCCGAGTCCGAACGGCCCGCCCTTGGCGCACTCCAGCAACTCGGTTGGGAGGTCGTCGACCAGCAACGGTCCACTTGGCGCGATCCTCGGGAGACGGAGTCCTCGGCTGTACTCAAACCGCGTCTTCGCAATGCAGTTGAGCGCCTGAACCCGTGGCTCAACGAGAACAATCTGAACAAGGCCGTCCGCGAGATCACACAGGTCGCCGGGACGAGCACGATGGACGAGAACGAGCAGATCCATGAAAAGCTCGTCCGACACATCTCCGTCGAGCAGGATCGAGGTCACGGGAAGCAGCACCAAACAGTTCAGTACATCGACTACGAGAACCCCGAGAACAACGACTTCTTCGCGCTCAACCAGTTCCGTGTTGCAGGGCCGGTCGAGGTCGTCAAGCCCGACATCGTGCTGTTCGTCAACGGCATCCCGCTCGGCGTCGTCGAGTGCAAGAGTCCCCAGATCCCAGAGCCGCGTTCGGAGGCGCTCGATCAGCTCACCCGGTACCAGAACGAACGCGACGGTGAGTCTGAGGGAGCCGAGGAGCTGTTCCGATACAACCAGTTCTCGGTCGCCGCCTGGATGGAAGGCGCGGTCATGGGTACGTACGGAACGCCGAAAGACCAGTACAAGCCCTGGCGAGACGTCTATCCGCTAGAGGACGACGAACTCATCGAGCTGTTCGACCTCGACGGCTACCTCCCGGATCAGTACCGGATGCTGTATGCACTGTTTGAACCCTCGCGCCTGCTCGACCAGCTACGGCACTTCACGGTGTTCGAGAACCGACAGAGCGGCGCGATCAAAATGGTCGCTCGGTATCAGCAGTACCGGGCTGTTCGGAAGGCGCTCGAACGAATCGACAAACGCGGTCGGCGCGAGGCACAGGGCGGTGTCGTCTGGCACACCCAGGGTTCGGGCAAGTCGCTCACAATGCTCTTTCTCGCGCTGAAGCTCCGCCGGAACGAGGACGATCCAACACTCCTGTTGGTTACGGATCGCCGGGCACTCAACGACCAGATACATGCGACGTTCGAACGCTGCGGCTTCCCCAATCCGAAAAAGGCCGAGAGCATCGAGGATCTCCGCGACCGACTCTCGTACGACGCGGGCGAGACGATCACGACGCTGATTCACAAATTCCAGACCACGGACGACGAAGAGGACTTCCCGGTGCTCTCCCGGAACGAGAACGTCTACGTGATGGCCGACGAGGCCCACCGGACGCAGGATAAGGAGCTCGCGAACAACATGCGGACGGCGCTTCCTAATGCCTTCTACGTGGGATTCACTGGGACGCCCATCGAGAAGGACGAGCGCAACACCCGCCGGACGTTCGGGAACTACATCGACACGTACACGATCGATCAGTCGCTGGAGGACGGCGCGACGGTCGAGATCCTGTATCAGGGCCGTCTTGCAGACATCCATCTCGAAGGTGAGACGCTTGACCGCCTGTTCGATCGCATCTTCTCGGACAAGACCGACGAGGAGAAAGCGGAGATCCAGAAGCGATACGCCCGCACGCAAGATCTCGCAGAGGCCCAACCTCGCATCGACCGGGTCGCACTGGACATCATCGAACACTACGAGAACGACGTACCTGAGCCGTTCAAGGGTATGGTCGTCACTACAAGCAAGGAGGCGGCGATTCGGTACAAAGAGACCCTCGACAACCTGAACGGCCCGGAGTCACGAGTCATAGTCTCTGAGGGGCACAACGACCCTGAGCACATCAAGAAGTGGACTCCCAGCGACTCCGAGAAGAGCCAGTACAAGGAATCGTTCATCGATCCGAACGGCGAGGTCGAGCTGCTCATCGTCTGTGACATGCTCCTGACAGGCTTCGACGCGCCGGTGGCTCAGGTGATGTACCTCGATAAGCCGCTACGTGAGCACAGCCTGTTGCAGGCGATCGCCCGCGTGAACCGGCCGTTCGAGGAGAAGACCCATGGCCTCATCATCGACTACTACGGTGTCTCGGACGAGTTGAAGGAGGCGCTCGCGATGTTCAGCTCGAAGGACGTCGAGCGGGCGATGGTGCCGGTCGAGGACAAACAGCCCGATCTTGAGGCGGCACACAGCAAAGCGGTCTCGTTCTTCGACGATCTCGATGATGTGGAGCAGTGCGTTCAGTCGCTCGAACCTGACGACCGCCGAATCGAGTTCAAGAACGCGTTCAAGCGGTTCTCACAGCTGATGGACGTCGTCCTCCCTGATCCGATGGCGAACCCCTACCGGGAGGATCTGGAGCGGCTCAGCACGATCTACGGGAAGGCGAAGGAGCGGTACCGCGATGAGACGATGAACCTCGAAGGAGCGGGAGCAAAGGTCCGTGAGTTGATTCAGGACCACATCACGTCTCGGGGCATCGAGGTCCTGAACGATGAACCCGTCTCGATTATGGAGGAAGTCGAGTACGACGCGAAACTTGAAGGCTTAGAAAGCGACGAAGCTCGGGCGAGTGAGATGCAAAATGCAATCAAGCACGAGCTCAACGTTCGATTCGACGAAGATCCAGTGCAGTACGGTTCTCTCAGAGATCGGCTCGAAGAGCTCATTGAAAAGTACCGGGAAGGGCGATACAACGAGCGTGAAACCATTGAGGAGCTTCGGGCACTGATGGACGAGATTCGCTCCCGCGACAAGCAGGCGCGGAACAAAGGGCTCCGGGACGAGACCGATCTCTCGTTCTACCACGCCGTTGAGGACGTACTGGACGAGCACGATGCTGGCGAGGAAAATCTCATCGAACTCACCGCTGATTTGGTCGGGACTGTTGAGCAGTTTGTGACCAAGGTGGAATGGAAAGAGAAGACACAGTTACAGAACCGGATGCGGAAGGAGGTGACAGGAGAGTTGTATCGCTCTGAAATCGACATTTCGGGTGATGAACGGAAAGAGCTAACCAACCGCGTTATCGAACTGGCCCGGAATCACTACCAATGAGCGAACGCCTACAGCGCCGGCATCATATCGGCCAGACGGTCGTGCCCTACACGGTCGATTGGTCCGAAAATCGGGAGACAATAGGTTTGTCAATCGACAAGTCCTTGGAGTTGACCGTTACAGCCCCGATGACCGCGACAGTAGGTGATGTTGAGGACGTGCTTGAATCTCGCCAAGAGTGGCTGCTTCAGAAACTCTACGGACTCAAAGAGCAAGAAGGGCCGCCGTATCCGAAGGAGTACATGAGCGGGGAGAAACTCCAGTATCGGGGGCGACAGTATCCATTGAAGGCTGTTGAGGCAGATGTCCCAGAACCAAGGTTATCGTTTGACGAGCAGACGTTCACCCTTCGCGTCCATCGGTTCGACGGGGATGTAGACGATGTGAGCGTTCGCCGAAAGCACCAAGCGGTCGTCGACTGGTTTATTGAGCGTGCGGAGGAAGAACTCCCGGACCGAGTGTCACGTTTTGAGTCGAGGTTGGGGCTTGACGCCGTGCCAGTGTGGGTCGGGGAGATCGATGGCCGGTGGGGTGAATACGACAGAGGAACCGTTCGCCTCAACTGGCGGTTGATTCGAGCACCCGTTCGAATCCAAGATTACGTCATCGCTCATGAGTTGGCTCATTCAGTACACAATGAACACTCTGGCGCGTTCTGGAACACGGTTGGTGCTCTCATCCCGGATTACGAGGATCGCCGTGAATGGCTCAGGGTGAACGGGAACTCTCTGGCTATCTAATCTGTTCAGTCTTAGCTATCTTCGATGATCGCGTAATACCAATTAGTGAATCGTGTTTTATAAAGCGCCTTATAATCGAGGGGGTAGGTGCGTGCCTTAGTCACGCCACTCATACAAGTCACTATACACCTGCTCACGTTTCTCTTGCATCTGATCAGCCCAATCCACTGCTTCGTCAAGCACCTCTTGTGGGTAAAGCCCAAACTCAAAAGTTTTGATATAATTCACATCAACGTGTTCGGATCCCCCGATCATACGGGTCGAACCACCTTCGTTCGAAACTAACCTTGCGAGGATAGTTCGTTGTTTTTCTGCAAGCCGATACTCGTCTATGTGGCCTGAAGCTTGACGGTCCACCATTACGCAGAAACCGACCAGCCGCATTGCGGTGGCGACGCTACCTGACAGATCTTGGCCGGGGAAATCAGGGAGATCTTCGAAAAGATGGGCTTCATATCCCCTTTCCTCCAACGCACGTTTCACCCGTACGAGCTCCGCTTTATGAGCACCCTCGTAATTTCCTAAAACCAAGACCGTATTATCGAGCTTTTGGATCACTCTCCCGAGAATCGCATCAAACGTTGAGTTTGCCTTGAGATTCAGCTGACCGTCGTATGACACTTCATCAAGCTTACTCAGACCTCGATTGAGTGCCTGTCCTTCTCGGAAGTCCACCCCATCAACATAAAATGTAATGTTGAGGTTGTAATCATTCTCTCGTATTTCTTCGATTTGAGCAGTCTTACTTATCGAATATCTCGTCGCATTGTCCTGAACCAGGCTTACGATTCTATCAATCCCATCCTCAGTCAATTTATTCTGGCTCTTCCGCTCCTCATAGAAATCGGGATCTGCTGCGTGAATGAACTGTACTTCACCTTCCTTCTCAGTTGGCTTGTCAGTGTTTAGAACGAGAATTGCTGAAGGAATAGCCGTGTTTGGGAACAATTTCTCTGGAAGGCCAATTATCGCCTCAACAAGATCATGCTCAAGCATATATTTCCTATACGCCATCTCATGCTTCCGAAAGAGGACACCATGAGGAATGATGATAGCCGCTTTTCCCCCTGTTCCGTCTAAATTAGGACGTTTCAGGTGCTTGGCGATATGCATGATGAAAGCGTAATCACCGCGATCAGCGCGGGGGAGTTTGTCGCTCCAATTGAAACGCTCATACTGGTCATTCCGAAGTTCGTCTTTCGGCCAATCCATTGAAAAAGGAAAATTGGAGACGACGTAGTCAAATCGTTCCAACTCGCCATTCTGAGTGAACTGGGGATCCAATAGTGAATCCCCTCTGGCGATTTCATCGTTTAGATCATGGATGGAGAGATTCAAGCGGGCAATGGCGGCAATATCTAAGTTGATCTCTTGGCCCGTCAGTCGGAGTTCTGAGGGGTCCTTATCTTGTTCTTCACGGTAGTAGCGGGCGGCATCAACCAACATACCAGCGGATCCAACGGTCGGATCGTGAAATTCGTCTCCATCTTCGAAATCGTTCAAAAGTGCGATACTCAATTTTGAGATCTCTGGTGGTGTATAGAACTGGCCTCCTCTCTTACCTTCCTCCTCAGCGAAATGGTGAATGAGGTCTCTGAAAGCATCACCAAGTAGATCCGGCGGTATCGAAGTGCGATCAAAATCGTACTTATTTAGATGATCCATCAGCTCGGTCAAGCGGTCATCATTGAGCCCGTTTGCATTGACAAAATCGACCCTGAAGGCCCCTTCCAACTCGGGATTCTTCTTGATTAGTGCTTCAAAAGCTTCATTGAGTGCTTTATCAACGTTGTCGGTTATTGCACAAATATCGTCCCACGTGTGTCCTTCGGGAACAACAGGAACATCATAAAGGTCGGGATCCCGAGCGATCTGCTTGCCGTACTCGTCGATATTATCCTGATACTGATTTTCGAACTCGTCGGAAATGGTCTTGTAATAGACGAGTGGAAGAATATACTCCTTGTAATCGGTTGGGTCGATAGCATCGCGAATAATGTCTGCACATTTGAATAAATGAGAGTTTAGTTCGTCCAACGAGAGGGGCATAGGAGAGACGTTAATTGGGGGACCAGTTATTTTCTGCGGTGGGAAATCATCTAGGGCCACCTTCTTGAATTAGCTATTGCTACAATACCAAGACGGCGAAACTACTCCTGGAAACTGGCAAAGGAAATACTCACTTCCGGTTGTCTCAGCGTCGTGTTCGCAACTGTCGCCGTAGCGCCCCCGACCATCCTGGCGCTCATCGCGTATGTCGGCCTCCGGTTGAATGACCTAATCTTCAATCCTCCATCCACAACAAACTGAGAGACATCTCTGCGCGGTTCGTGCCAACAGCTACCCCGGAGAAAACTACGACGGTCAGAGCATCCTCCAGATCACAGTTAGCTCAGAGGCCGGAGGTTTCCTCTAAGGCATCAGCCAATCGGTCCAGAAACGCCGTGTCGTACTGTTCTCCGACGTGGTTGATGTTCCACAGGCCCGAGTCGTTGATCTCGCTACGGGGACTATCACGCCCCAACCAGTCGTCGCTCCGAGAGTCGAGAGAATCCTTTCGGTAGTTGCTGACCAGCGCGATCGCGTTACGCTCGATGTAGGCCCGATCACTCTGCGGGCTTGGATCGTCGTCGACGTCAACCCATAGGAAGGGAAGGTCACGGATATACCCGCTTACGCGACGTTCATGTTCTAACTCCGAAAGTCGACGTTCTCGGTCGGCGCTGGAGCCGTCGCCCCAGTGCGGATACTCGTCGTGAATACCGTTGCGTTCGATCATCGCCTCTCCGACACGCTTGCGGAAGACCGAGCCACGGTGATTCCCTCCGCCTTCGTAGGTCCCGCTGTTCGCTCCGCGGTGTGTCCGAAGTCGATTCCACAACGATGTACCCGAACCCGAGGACACTGCATGTGTGCCGATCCGGGTGAGTCGAAGCTGATCAGTCGAATCTCGTGTTCCATCCTCGGCAAAGAAGAAATATACGCCACGCACTGGCCAGTCCATATAGCCCGTACAATCTTTGAGCCGTTGCTTCCCACCGACGTTTGCTTCGAGCTGATCGAGAAGATCGTATAGTCTGTCAAGATCCGAACGACGTGACATATCACCTGGTTCGAAGCTGGGGCACAAAATCGTCCGGGTTCTCAGAGATGTTCGTTGTACCACGCGAGCGTCTCACCGAACTGGAGGCCGTCAGTCGGGGTTTCAACGTCGACCGGTGTATCCTCCAACAATGGGATGAGTTCGCTGTAGTAGTCGCGTCCTGCGTGAAAGACGAGTTGGTTGTCGTCATCAACTATGCCTTCCGCTTCGAGTTGGCCGTACACGGTTTCAGCCCACTCACGTTTCCGGGCAACCGGTGCACCCGTCAGCGTTTCATCGTAGGGCTCGATAGGCGGGCCTGACGGATCGAGCAGGTGGTGTTTCGCGGAGAGGATGTACCAGCGGTCGTGATTGGCTTCGACGTACTCACGCGCCTTGCTGAAGAACGTCGACGGCATATAGAGGTCAGCGGGCTTTGCGGCTTGCTCACGCTTGCTCTTCGTACAGCTCACGAGCCCGATCTCCATAATAGAAGATCAACCGGTGAGGGGATGAAAGCTGGCGTAAGTGTAATGTCTGAATCGATCAAACCTCCATACATCTGATGACATGGGGATTTGATCGTGATTTCACTCCGTGGGGTAAGCGTGATGAGGAGATAGAGCCCCGAGTACATCCGCATCTCACTGAGCCTGCTCGAAACCGGATTGCACGGATTCTTGAAAATGTAGTTGCGTATGACGATGTGTATGAGACGTATATGGAATATCGAACAGAAGTCATAGAGGAGCCAGACTATTTTCGGTGGCGAAATTTCGATCCAGCAAGGGCATCTCAGACACACCTAATCAAGGAAGAAGACACCGATGAGGTGCTTCTCTATCTGGAAATCCTGCTCAACACGCTTTGGTCGAATCGTAATCACTCCGAGGAGGACTTGTTAAAGATGGACAGTAAACTCCGTCGAGTGCTTCGTGAGCACCGGATTCTCTTCAGATTACGACCAGATCACAAGTACCTTCATCGTTCGCGTGTCGAAGGTGGTGTTCGCAAAACCCGGCCCAGACGTTATGACCCTAATCGGTATGAACCCCTTCACTTCGAAAAGCTCGCGGATGAAACTATTGTTCAGGCGGATCAGGATCTTCGAGTCTTGACGAAAGGTACGAAATGGAAAGAGCCATTGAGCGGCTACAACGAAGCATGGAATAAGTATCAGGACGGTCAGTTCTCTGCCATAATCGCTGAAAAGCTCTACAACAGTGTGGAGGCTGTCGTTCAGAAGATGTGTGTGGAGCAAGGGTGGGAAAACGAAACACAGACCGTCGGGACCTATCTTGACCGGTTAAACAAGGAAGGACTGTTCGAGCCGAACCAGTCGATGGTGGGTGAGTGGCAACAAATAATGGGTGGTCTTCGTACCGGCGTACAAAAAACCGGAGATCGGAAAAGCTGGCACGATGAAGTTGATCAAGACTATTGTCTTCTTTTGCTTCACCAGACCTCTGCGTTCCTCACGTTCCTCATTAAACGATACGAGAAAGAATCAGAATAGCGACGTCAGAAGAGTTGTGCGACTTTGTTTGATAGGAGAATCTGACGATGCTGTCATTATCGGGGCTCGGTCGCAGCTTCCATCTCCAGCCCGGGTCAGCAAACCAGTAATCGACGGTAGCGAAAGATCACCAACTCCTCCATATTGATTCCTTGTTAAGGTAGGTTGGTGATCTCAGTCCCGGGGCGGGAAACGATCAGTCGATCCACCGCGAGAGGTCTGCGATTTCCCCACCAATCACCTGCGAACTCAAGAACGTCAGTTGCTCCCGTAACGCGTAGATTTTATCCCGATTCGCCCCCCAGTTGGCGTGGAACCAGACGCGGTAACACTCCAGCTGAAATCCGTCGTGGACGGCTCGGAAGGCCCTGATGTCGTGTTCGAGTTCTCGTTGTCTCGAATCACAGAACTCTAACAACGTCTGGAACACCTTCTCGTGAAAACAAAGGACGTAGTAGGTATCCTGATCGAGGAGGTCAAGCTGATCGAAAAGGTTCTCGACGTCATCCGCTATTGGGTCAATGTTGCCCGAATCCGCATCGACGATCCGCTCAACCAGATCGGTCATGTACGCACCCTCAAGCTCGGTCGCCTCAACGTGGTCTCGAAACTGATCGTTCCGATGCTTCGGCTCCGTCGAATGGAAATTCTGATAGTCGGATGGCAACTTGGTAGAGGGGTTCAGCGAGAGCAAGACGACCGACGGTCGTAGACGGTCGTGGTTTTCGTTGATGAACTCGAAGAACTCCGCAGGGTCCTCTTCAACACAACCCTCGTTCGGAAACTCCGAACTCCATAGCGCCCAGCTGGACGTCGGGTACTCGTCTTTCAACGTCTTCAGCGTACTGACATCCATCAGCTATGTGTACTGGAGCCAGCTTGATGAACATACTCCTGCCACAGCGCCAACTGATTAACCGGTGGCAGTATTCTGACGCGGTCGTGCCAACAGAGGCGTCGACCTCGGCTCCGATCGGCCAAAAAAGCGTCCCTCACGGTTTTAGCCCCTGATCACCTCATCGCTGATATGACGTTCAGCGTCTCGTGGCACACGCTCCTCGACGAACTCGACGACCTGCCCGAGGAAGCGACGCTGATCACCCCACTCTCGCACAAGCGATTTCGGGTCACCGACGTGCAGGAGCAACGTGTCATCATCGACTTCGAGGACAGAGACGAGAAGCGACCACTCCAGCGCGACCAGTTCGAGACGTTGTACCGGCGCATCAACCACGGGCATGACGGCTTCGAGCTTGATCGACTTCCTGCTGACGCAGATCCGTACCCGGCGGTGTTGAGTCTCCACCCACGGTTCGAGATCGACGAGGACGCGGGCCTGATCATTGAGAAGGACGGCCCGACCTGCAGCCAGCTTCTCGACGCCGAGCCCGCCGGTGATACAGATCAACGGTCGGAGCCGGACTTGGACGTGTATGCAGACGCGCTGTTGCTCGTAGACGCTCTTGAGCGCCACGACGTGACCACACTGTCGGAGATGGAGACGAACGCGCTGGTGAACATCTACACCCTGCTCTCGGATGTCCAGCGCAACGCTAACGACCTCCGCCAGGACGTGGCTGGCGTACTGCTGAACCGCCTTCACCACGACCGACCGGTGAGCGGCCCCTTTGGATCTGTCCAGCGCACGACTCGTCGGAACCGATCACTGAAAGATGAAGACGAGGTATTGACGAAGCTGGAAGCCGCAGGAATCGACCGCGAGCGGGTGACAGGCATCGACCGGAGCAAGGTCGTCGATGCGTTAGAGGTCACGGAGTTGTCCGAGAGCGACGTCTACGACATTGAGGAGAGCGAATACGTCCGCAAAGCGGAGGTCGACGAGGAAGTCAAAGAGACGCGTCTCCAGGGCCTCAAGGAACAACTCGCGGCGACTGAGGGTGAGGGGGCCGAAGAGTTACGCCAGGAGATCGAGGATTTGGAGGGTCGCATCGACGAACTCACCAGCTTCCGAACGGGGACGGAGGTTCACGAATGACAGTCACTATCGAAGTACCGCCCCGATATGCTCGGCTGGTTCGTAAGAAGGCAAAGGAGCGAAACCAGTCATTCGAAGAGTACGAGGACTGGGACAACCAGTCGGACACTTGGGGCGTAGATCCTGAGAACCGGCATATGATTGGGCTGATGGGTGAGATGGCGTTCGCGATCTATGCTGATCTGCAAATCAATACTGAGGTCGTAGGGTGGTCAGACGGAGGTGTTGATTTTGAGATCTCAACCGAAGGGGTTGAAAGAACAGTTGACATCAAGACGAGTCAGAAGGAGCCGTACGCCTTACCAGTGAAGAAATCGCGGGTCAACTCCGACTACTACGTCCTCGCACATCTGGAGGACACTACGGTGACATTCTTGGGTGCGGCAACAAAAGAAATGGTTCTCGACAGAGATCCAAAGAAGTCGAAGTTTGGCCACTACAACTACGTAGTGCCGGTTTCTGCGCTGGAACCGATTCCAGACAGTGAATGTATCGAGAGTGTGTAGCGGTCGGTAGCCAGAGCTGGGTCTGCGTGGTGTTATCTGGAACGTGCTCCTGTGACTCCCGAGAGTGTATCATCGCTTACTTATAGGTCCGTGTAGTTATTTCGGGGTGAGAAGGAACAAATCAGGTCGAGAACCGGCGATAGTAGCCGTGAAGTGGCCGATTTGAGGCGATCTCGAAAAAGTCCTTGGTAAGGACGAGAGCCCGGGTTCAAATCCCGGCCTAGGCTTGCTCCTTCGTCGCAGACCGTAATTCCCATACAGCGACGCCCTAGCATAGTTTTTTCGACTGTTTTCAGTGGGAAGGATACCCGTTTCGAAGAGGAGTTTGCCGGAATCATCCCCTCCTTAAAGGACACCCGCGCGCGCAGCCAACCTCCGTCTGGTAGCGTTTTTCGAAAATTATGGTTTGATCCCTTTGATTCGGGAAGTGGGGGTGGTTCGTACATTGGCAAAAGGAAGCACACGGTATATTGTGTAACTCTCCTCGAGAAAGTTTAGAAAAATATATACTACTGGACCCATTCGAGATAGTGGAGTTCTTCTCAGCCTTGTGGCCTAAGCCCAAGGTATCGATAGCTACTCCATGGTAATTATGACTGTTTGCGTAGAGACACCACAACTGACTGAATTGGCACTGTCTAGATGAGGGTTTGAGGAATGAGCAGGTGGTGGCGAGAAGTGCCTATGCAACTCGCCAACCTGCTCAGAGAGACCTTAGACGTGGATTGTGATGAGGTTTGGGAGAACGAGCGCACCC
>NZ_REFZ01000015.1 GCF_003841465.1 Natrarchaeobius oligotrophus | reverse complement strand
CTTTGTCCTGCCAGCCGATGTTGGTCGAAAGCCCCTGGTCGTGCATCATGTTGGTGGTGGGGGCACCGACGCGGCTCTTTTCGTCCTTTTCGGCGGCGTCGAAGGCGCGCCACTCGGGGCCGCGGTCAATCTCGCCTTCCTCGACGACGAGGCCGCAGTCCTCGCAGACGGTCTCGGCGTGCTCGGCGTCGCTGACGAGCCGTCCGCTACACTCCGGACAGCGCTCTCGCTCGTCCGACCGGGTCGTCGTCTGCTCTTCTTCCTCGGTTCGCTCGTTCGAATACGTTCGAAGGTTGGTATCTGTCATGGTGTATCGGGTGGGTTACTCGGGGCTCCCGGGTGGGGTAACCAGAAGAAACCCGGTCGCCTCGGCTAACGTAGAGTAAGGCCGTAAGGCATATAAGTCTTACGCCTACTTTATAAACTGAGCGGCAATCTGTTTATATGTGTTCCGGTATATATGTATTGATCATGTAGGTTAGTGCGCCGATTCGTTCGCCGCTTGGACACCGAAACGAGGAGGCGAATCCTTTTCGATCCGCTCGCACGAACGGTGTCACATGACCGTCCGATTCGGCGCGGTAACGATCGACTGGTTCGGCCTCGCGAGCGTCCGTCTCGAGGGCCAGACCGGTGCCGTCATCTACGTCGATCCGGGTCCGGAAGCGTACGGGGTCCTGGACGACTACACTGCCCGCGACGGCGATCTCATCCTCGTATCACACGACCACCATTACGATCCGGAGTCGATCCGTCGCGTCGCTCACGAGGACGCGATCGTCGCCGTTCACGAATCGATCGACGCACGCCGGATCGATCGGGTCGACGAACGACCCGAGGAACTGCCGTACGCGGTCGAGCGCGTGGGCGACGACGAGTCGTTCGTCCTCGGCCCCCTCGATCTGTTCACGACGCCGGCGTACAACGAACCGGCGGGCCCGCACACAGACGCCGACGGAACACCACACCACCCGGAGGGCGCAGGCTGCGGATTCGTCGTCACGGTCGACGGCGTCTCCGCGTTCTGGCCCGGCGACACCGACGTCCTTCCGTTTCACGAGGAGATGGACGTCGACCTCCTCGTGCCCCCGATCGGCGGAACCTTCACCATGAACCGCCGCGAGGCCGCCGAACTCGCCGGGGCGATGCGACCCGATCTCGTGTTGCCGGTCCACTACGACACGTTCGACGAGATCGCGACGGACGAGGAGGCGTTCGTGGTCGACGTCGCCAGTCGCGGCGTCCCGGTCGTCCTCGAGGATCCCCGGCCCTGACGTCACCCTGAAAAGCGGTTTCGATGACGGGATCGAGAAGGCGGCCTCACCGACGACGCTCGCTACGGACCGCTGTAAGCCAGTTCCGGAGCGATCGCACGCGCGTCGCGGTTACATCGGTACGTCGTCACGACGGACCGGGTGAAGCTGGCGTTCGTCGAAGGCGACACGACTGCGCGGTTAGATGATTCCCATCTCGTCCAGCCGTTCCGGGAGGTACGTTTCGGTGACGAAATCGAGACCGTGGGAGGCGAGCGACTGCTGTTCGGACTTCTTTTCGATCTCGAGCTGTAACTCGATCTGTTCTTCCCAGTAGTCGGTCTGGAACCGGGGGTCGTCCAGTTCGCTCTCGAGGGCGTTGACGTCGGAGTCGGAGAGCGGATCGGTCGGAAGATCGTACTCGACGATGTCGGCGGGCTGGATGCCGATGTACTTGGCCTCGGGCGTCGCGAGGTACTCCGAGAGATGTGCGGATTTGATCGATCCGTACGCGACCGAGCCGTAAATCCGGTACGACCACGGGTCACCGTCTGCGAAGACGGTGACGGGAAGCTCGAGTTCGTCGTGCAGTCGCTTGGTGATCCGTCGGGTCGCTCTGGCCGGCTGCCCTTTGAGGTGGACGATCAGGGCGTTGTACTCCTCGTCGAAGCCGTTTTCGACGAGGCGATCCCGCATGCCGCCGGTCTCGACCGCGAGGATGAAGTCGGCGTCGTTGTCGAGGAACTCGATGGTGTCCGGATTGTTCGGGATCTGGTAGCCTCCTTCGCCGACGTCCTCCTGGCAGTGGATCTCGCGCTCCCCGCGGCGGGTCTGTTCGCGCAGGTGAAGCGGCCCCATGATCGTCGCTCCCGACTCCTCCGGGCGCATGTGGAAGTCCTCGCGGGTGACCCCCGAGACGATCTCGAGGTCCTCGATCAGCCCGTTCGACTCGTCCTGATCGGAGAACTGCGCCTCCTCGTTGTCCCAGCTCTCCGAGAGGTAGTAGAGTTCACGCAGCGTCGACGAACGGTCCTCCTCGAGCTGGTTCGCGAGGAACTCGATCGTGTAGACCGCCTTCAGGAGCTTCCGTGCACCCCGGACGGAGTTCGCCGAGCGCGTCGACTCGCGATCGCCGTACACCCAGACGCTCTTGTCCTCGTCGTACTCGATGTTGCTTTTCGTCCGCGTCGGCACGGACATGTGGGGGATCTCGCCCAGTTCGAACTGGTCGTAAAACTGTGCGGCGAGATCGATCAACTGCTCTCTGGCCTCCTGGTTGGTGTCTGCGCTCATTGTTTCACCGTGAGTTTCTCCGTTTCGACGCCCTTGACGTCGAGGTCGAACGTTCCGTCGGCCGCGATCTCGTACTCGAGGGCGGCGTCGCCGCCGCTTTCGACGTCCGGTTCCCACTTGACGAACCACTCGCCGTCCATCTCGACGACGGTCGCGCCGTCCGAGAGGTTGCGCGGTTCGGCGGTGACGATGTCGGTGATTTCGAGCGACTCGTTCGTACTCGAGTTGTTCTCGACGACGACCGAGACGGACTGGCCGTCGCCGTTCCGTTCGACCTCGCGCTCGACGAGGACGTTGTTCATGATGCGAGCGATCGCGTCGTCGATGTTCGGCTCCGCGCGTCCGGTGACTTCCGCCACCTTCTCGGCCATCTCCGGCAGGATCTTCCCGAGGACGTTCTGTTTCTTGCGTCGCTTTTGCATCGAGCGGCGCTTGTTCAGGTAGCTTTTGAGCTCGCGGGCCGCCTCGCGGATCGCGAGTTCGATCTCGTCTTCGATCTCGGGAACGTTCGCGACGGCGTCTTTGGACTCGCTCGTGAACGGGACGTTCGTCGAGGCGACGTGGACCATGATCACCGCCGGCCCGTTCGGCAGCCCCGAGCCCCCGGGCTGGTCGAGCCCGTAGTTTCGCCAACCGATCGATCTCACGACGTCTGTGGTCGCACACGCGCCGCGCTGATAGACGAGCGGAACGCGGTTCGCAAAGCGGAGGACGTCGACGCTTCCCTCCGCCTCGAGTTCGCCGCCGTAGGCGATGCCCGCCTCGACGATGAACGGATCGCCGCCGTGGACCTCGGCGTCCCGCGTCGACGACGCGTAGAAGTCGGCGTCGAACTCCTTTTCGAGTCCCGCCTCGATGAGTTCGGCGCTGATGGGTGAGAGACAGCGCGTCGGCGGAGCCATGATGTCGGTCTCGCGCATCCCGTCGACGAGGTCGCTGCTCGCGTCCCGGTCGCTCTCGAGTTCTCGAACCAGCGGCGGATCGTCGGGAACCGTCGCCATCACGTTCCAGACGGCGTCGACGACGTTCTCGCGGGCGGTGTCTCCGAATGCGACGTCGTCGTACTCCTCCGTCAACTCGGCGGCCCGATCGACGTGGTCGCGAAGCGTCCGACGCGTCAGGCGGTGGCGGACGTCCTCCTCGCCGGCGTCCTCGAACTTCGCCGCGAGCCGCTCGGCGAACGCGTGGACGACTTCGTCGTCCTTTCGCGTACTCGTCGCGTCGTCGACGAGTTCGTAGAGGTCGGCGACGAGCCTCGAACCGTCGGGATCCGCCGCCGCTACGTCGGTGGCGTCGTCCTCGTCGTCGACCGCATCGATCAGCACGAGCCAGACGGCTTCGACGGCGTTCTCACGGACCGTCTCGCCGAACGTCGTCCCGTGCTCGGCTTCGACGGCCTCCGCGGCCGCCTCCACGTCCGCGCGCAGTTCGTGGTGGGCGATCCGGTCGCGGTCGTCGACGGCCTCGGCGATGGCGTCGGCGAAGGCGGCGGTCGCGTCGGCACCCTTGTTGGCGGTCGCGTCGGAGACGGTCGACTCGAGCTCGATCCCTTCGTGCGCTGCCGGCGATCGCCAGCGCATCTCGCGGCCGTAGTGACGGTCGCGGAAGGCGTCGATGACCGAGTCAGCCGTTTTCTTCCCGACCCGCGTGAACTCCTCCTGCAGGAATCCCGAGACGGTGTGGGAGTCGGTCGCCGCGAGCATCTTGATCACGGTGCCGAGTTCGACGCCGTGTGGGTGGGGGCGAATCTCCTCGGTCTCTTCGGGGAGCTGGTCGGTCGCCCGTTCGAACTTGAACTCCGCCTTCGGCTCGCGCAACTCGAGGCGGGCGTGGGGGTTGACGACCGCCGTGTGCTTGATGTAGTCGTGGAGTTGTTGACGAGCGCGCATGTTCGCCTCCATCTCGAGTTCGATCCGAGTGCCGTGCGGGCGGTCCCACGAGGTCGTGCGCTCGACGCTGATTTCGGGTTCGTTGTCGTCGGTGTCGACGATCAGCTCGAAGTACTGCGCCTCGCTTTCACCCTGCGTTCGGCTGGTGATCTTCGCCGGTTTCCCGCTCGTAAGTTGAGAGTAGAGCACGGCCGCGGAGATGCCGATCCCCTGCTGTCCGCGGTTTTGCTCGCGAACGTGAAACCGCGATCCGTACAGCAGCTTCCCGAAGACTTTCGGGAGCGACTCCTTCGTCAACCCCGGCCCGTTGTCCTCGACGATCAGTCGGTAGTAGTCACCGTCCTCCTGGATTTCGACGTAGATGTCCGGGAGAATCCCGGCTTCTTCCGCGGCGTCTAGGGCGTTGTCGACGGCCTCCTTGACGGCCGTGACGAGGCCTCGAGCGCCGCTGTCGAAGCCGAGCATGTGCTTGTTCTTCTCGAAGAACTCGGCGATCGAGATCGCCTGCTGGTTCTCGGCCAGCTCCTCGGCGATCCCCGGCTCCTCACCGAGTGTCGACTGGAACGACGTCATTGTCCCCTCATACTAACGGCGGGGCTAAAAGGTGTGCGTTACCGGAGTGAAAGTGAATGCGAAGCGAAGGCGGTGTGACCGAACGTAGGCAGACTCGGATCGTCGCCGCTCCCGTCGGGGCCGGCGGTCGCCGTCGACGTCGGACGGACCGCTGTAACTGCCAGAGCGCGACAAGAGTTACACACGTTCGAAGTGGCTGATCGCTAACGTGTCGAAATCAGCGGGCAAGATACGGGGCGCGAACGTTGCTACATCAGCGAATGAAAGTCACGCCATTTCGCGCCGTAAATTTATTAGATATGCATTACTAATACCGGGGAGTTATCTCTCCGATCCGTGTATTCCCACGAGTAGATCTGTGAAAGGATTGTCCCAATGAAAACCTCTTGACACCTATTCAATCGGAACCCCCCCGTTCAACGGCGAGGTCTATGAGGCTGGGTCGCGTACCTGTCCTATGAGTGTCGTCCTCGAGCTTACCATTGACGCGGATCAGTTCCAGCTTGGCGACACGCTCTCGGGCGTATCGGACACAACCTTCGAACTGGAACGAATCATCCCGACGGGAAGATACGTTCACCCGTTCATCTGGCTTACTACGGAAGCCGAACTCGACACCGTGGTATCGACGTTTGAAACACAACTCACCGGGAGTCCATCTGTCAACGAGGTTCTGCTACTCGATAAGATAGAGAACGGAGCGTTGTACCGGATCACGTGGGTCAATCCCACGGAAGATCTCATCGATGCGCTCATTCAGACAGATTCTACAATCCTCGAAGCGCGCTCTCAAACGGGAACTACGTGGGAATTTCGCGTTCGGTTCGCCAATCACGACGATTTGGCGCAGTTTCAAAACATCTTGTCCGTTCACGACGTCAAGATCCATATCAACCGAATCTACACGTTTGCTAACGTAACTGACGAACGGCGCCAGTTCGGGCTTTCGGCCGAACAACGAGAGGCGTTGGTACTTGCACTCCGGAGAGGGTATTTCGCAACGCCAAGTGAGGTGAGCCTCGGTAAGTTAGCAGATCAACTCGACATTACGAAACAGGCGGTTTCGGCACGGATTCGAGGTGGGAACGAGAAGGTTCTCGAAGCCACGTTGCTTTCTTCGACGGCCGGTGACTAGGCAACACTCCACACGAGCGTTAAAAATAGTTTGACTGGTCAACGAAATTCTTTATTTCACGTTGACTGATAGTGCCAATCGCACAATGAGCGATTACTCCCATCGGCCACGACATCGCTAAGTGACGTATTCGATGTCCTCAGCCATGGTTCCCGGCGACGAATTCTCTTGGAACTGGCCGATGAGAACCCACGAACTGAGGATGAGTTCGAGGTCACAGAGTTCGTAGCTGACGACGACAGCCTCAATCAGTTCAAACTAGAACTCTACCATACGCATCTCCCGAAACTTGCAGATTCGGGCTTCGTCGACTGGAACACTCAAACTAAAACAATTACGCGAGGGTCCCAGTTTGATGAAATTGAGCCACTTCTCACGTTGCTTACCAACCACCAAGACGAACTCCCTCTTGACTGGCCGTAATCCTGTACCAGCCGTTGAGCGTGTGACGTATCTGAGTTGTCCCAACGGAGCACATCAGCAACGAGTTCACTGGATCTGGTGTGAGACGATCCATCCGCTGTCTCTCGTAACGTACCAACCACCGGAAGACAGTCCGTCGAACGTATGCCTTCGTTTGCCAATCACCACGTATGTCGGTGCGACCGTCCACGATCGACGGTTGCTCCGGACCGGAGACGACAGTCCGTATCGGCCCTCGATCCGCCGCCAGGGCGGCTCGCAAGGTGGCTGGCGGCGGAAGCCACCCTGTCCACCGCGAGCGACCCCGCAAAGCTTTATCCACGAGCGAAACTTTGACCCCCACGAGAGGGCACATGGATCCCGACGACCACCGAAGCAAGAGTGAGAGCGGCGAGAACGGGCCACTCGAGGACGACGAGGCGGTCGTCGACGAGGCCGAGGGGGTGCGACAGACGGCAGTCGAGGAGGTCGACCAGCGGATCGTCGATCTCCTGTCTTGGATCCTCGACACGGAGACCCGCGCAAAGATCTACGTCCACCTGCTTGCAAACCCCGGCAGCACGTCCGAGGAGGTCGCGAAGGGGACGGGACTCTACCCGAGTACGGTCCGCGAAGCGCTCGCGGAACTGCACGACGAGGAACGCGTCACGCGCGAGAAACGGGCGAGCGAAGGCGCCGGAAACAACCCCTACGAGTACCGGGCGATCCAGCCCAGCGAACTGGTCGGCGGCGTCGTCGATCAGGTACAACGGGAGCTGAACACGATTTTCACGCTCGATCGAGTCCTCGACCGCGACGAGGACGCCGACGTCGACGTGCGGGAAGACGCCGAACCCGTGACGATCACCGTCGACGAGACCGATTCGTTCCCGGGCGAGATTCGACGCGTCGAGACCGAAGACTCCGAACGCGACGCGCTCGACGATTCCGAATCGGACGTCGAGGTCGAGAGCGCCAGCGAAAGGGACGCGGAACTCACGGATTCGGACGAAGAGACGTCGTGATCGCTACGTGTCGTCTTCGAGGACGAGGACGTCCGGCCGCTCGAGTTCGAGGTCGCGATCGATCGCCTCGACGGTCGTCGTCGGCCAGTTCCCCGTCCGCGTCAGCACCTCGTACTCGTCGTCGGTGATCAACACCGTGTCCTCGCTCTTTGCACCCTGGACCGTCGGGTTCCAGGAGTAGGCCATCGGGATCGCGACCGACGCGTCGTGATCGGGCGTCGCGATCCACTCTCGCCCCGAGAAACCGGCCGCGCCGCCCTGATGGTGGTGCTTCCACTCGCCGTCGTACCCCACCGCGTCGTAGGCGTCCTGGATCGCCGCGAACACGTCGCCAGCGCTGTCGCCGGCCGCGGCGGCCTCCTCCGTCGCCGCGAGCGCGGTCGTCTCGACGCGTGCCGCGGCCGCGTGGCGCTCCTCGAGCCACTCGGGCGGATCGAAGGCGACGGTCCGGGTACAACTCGCGTGCAGTCCGGCGCGCTGCGTCGTGACCGAAATGAGCACGTACTCGCCCAGTTCAGCTTGCGTCGGCGTGTAGTGGCGGTACCGCTGTACCCGCTCGGAGCCCCCCACGAGAACGACCGGAGCCTCGATTTCGCGGGCCGACAGCGCGACGCGCAGCGCCGACGCGACCTCGTGTTCGGTGTCGTCGGTTCGCAGTTCCCGACAGACGGATTCGACGGCGGCCGCGGTCTCCCGGGCGAGCGTTCGGTACCGCTTCCGGTCGCGCTCGGTCAGCGGCTGGCGCAGCGGCGTCGGATCGACCGACTCGAGGCCGGGAACGTCGATATCGGTCGCAGCGCGCTCGTCGGCACCGACGCGCGTCCCGATCTCGTCGGCGAGCGAGGAGTCGTACCAGGAAAACCGCTCGAGCGAGAAGTCGGTCGACTCGAGGTCGGGCAGTTCCTCGTCCGCGATGCGATCCGCCTCGATGTTGTCGGTCAGCACCGTCACCTCGTCGCCGTCGTAGCCGACGGCGGCGACGCCGGCGTCCGTCTCGCGATCGACGACGTTGCTCCCGCCCGTCAGCCAGGCGAAAGAGTTCGGCCTCGCGAACCAGACCGAGTCGAGGTCGCGTTCCTCGAGGTACGAGTCGAGGCGCTCACGTTTGTCCATACCGAGTGCTGGCGTGGCTGGCTCTTGAATGCGATGACATCGAATCGAACGGATCGTGAGGCGAGACGCGAGCGACGCGGAAACGGCTCTCGGTTCGTCGAGTACGTGCCGCCGTCGAGCCGTCTCCCGTCCGATTCCAGCCGAGTAAGAACGACTCGGGCAACCTAAATACCGCGCCGCCCAACCCTCGCGCGAACGCACGTGTCGACCGACAGTCGCTCCCTTCGTCCGGTAGTCCGCCCGCTGATCGATCGGTTCGGCTTTCCGCAGCTACTCGCGACGACGCTCGTGTTAGTCGCCGCGACGATCCTGCTCGGCGTCGCCGCGAAGGCGACCGGCTCGGGACTCGCCTGTGAGGCAAACTGGCCCCAGTGCGACGCCGGTCCGTACAACTTGCTCCCGGCGAACCTGCCGAGTTTCTACGAGTGGTTCCACCGCTTCGTGGCGATGTTCGCCGGGTTCGCGATCGTCGGCTCCGCGCTCGCGGCCTGGCGGCTCCCGACCGTCGACCGACGCGTCGCGAGGCTCGTCGTACTCGGAATGATTCTGACGCCGATCCAGGTCGTTCTGGGTCGTGAGACGGTGCTCCAGTACGAGATGACGATCCTCTCGTTGCACTTCTGGACCGCGGTGCTCATCTTCGTCCTCTTCGTCGTCGCCACGGTGCTCGTCTGGCAGTCGAAACTGACCTCGGCTCACGCCGTCGTCGCGCTCGCGGTCGGCGTCGTCGCGCTCGCGCTCCACGTCGCGCTCAGCCCCGTCGTGGGAACCGCCACCGTGAACTACTCGCCGACGATGCAGCTGGTTCAGTACGGCGTGACGCTCACACTTCTGGGTTCGACCATCGTCGCCGCGATGGTCGTCCGCGACCGTTTCGAGGACCGACTGACCGTCGCGAGCGCGCTCGCGACGCCGCCGCTGGTCGTCGCGGTCCTCTTTTTCGGCCGGCGAGCCGTCAACCCGGCGCTCGAGGTTCCCTACCTGATCCTCGCCGCCGTCTTACTCGTGGCGTTTCTCGTTTCCGTCCGGTTCGTGCGTTCGGCCTCGAGTACGCGTTCGAACGCGTAATCGAGAGCGCGTGCGACGTCGCGTCGTAACGACGCGTGAACGGGTTTCCGACGAACGTTCCGGCCGATCGTCACGTTCCGTGCTACCACGGAGGCCGAAACGGGTCGGCGGACGAAGGCTACTTATCGATCGACCTCGTGAACGTGACGATGAGTTCAGGTACGGACCCCCGCTCTCGATGACAGTCACAAACGGAGCGTTCGGGCGACGAGGATTTGTTGACCGTCGAAAGCGGCCTCGAGGCGCTTCGGGAGAGCCCGGAGTTTCACGGGACGATCGAACCGTTCGATGATCTCGAAGAGCTCGAGACGTGCGAGCACATCGCATTGTTCTACCGGGATCGAGACGAGCGATTCGAGACGGTTACGCCGTTTATCAGGCAGGGAATCGAACGGGGGGAGCGGGTCATGTACGTCATTGACGAGTTCTCTCGGTCGACCGTTCTCGACGAACTCCGTGGCGGCGACGCCGACGTCGACGCGGCCGTTGACTCCGGTCAGCTCACGTTTCACTCGCTCGAGGAGACGTATCTCAGGTCCGGCCGGTTCGATCCCGACGACATGCTCGAGGTGTACGCCGACGCCATCGAGGACGCGAACGAGTCGTATCCGGGCCTTCGCGTCACCGCGAGTACGAACTTCGTACTCGACGAGAATGCGACGCTCGAGGAGTTCATGGCCTACGAGAGCCGCGTCAACGACCTGTTTCGGGGCGAAAACTGTATCGCGCTCTGTCACTACGACTGCGAGCGGATTCCGCCGGAGACGCTGATCGACGTGATTCGAACGCATCCCCACATCGTCTACGAGGGGACGGTCTGTCACAACTTCTACTACACGCCGCCGGAGGAGTTCTTCGAACCCGACGAGCCGATGCGAGACGTCGAGCGGATGCTGAACACGCTGGCAGATCGGTCGAGGGCGCGAGCCGACCTCGACGAAACGGTGTCGCAACTCGAAGCGTCGAACGAGCGTCTCAAGCGATTCGCCTACGTAGCGTCGCACGATCTGCAGGAGCCGTTGCGGATGATTTCGAGCTATCTGCAACTGCTCGAGTCACGCTACGGCGACGACCTCGACGGAGACGCGAGAGAGTACATCGACTTCGCCGTCGACGGATCCGACCGCATGCGGGAGATGATCGACGGATTGCTCGCCTACTCGAGGATCGACACGGACGAATCCGACGTCGAACCGGTCGACTGCAACGCCGTCGTCGACGACGTGCTCACCGACTTGCACGTGCGCATCGACGAGACCGACGCGGAGATCACCGTCGACTCCTTGCCCGCCGTCGCCGGAAACGTCCACCAACTCGAACAACTGTTTTTCAATCTCCTTTCGAACGCGATCAAGTACAGCGGCGACGAGCCGCCGCAGATCGAGGTCGGCTGCGAGCGCCGGGGCGATCGCTGCCTGTTCGCCGTCGCCGACCGCGGAATCGGCATCGAGCCCGAGTACGTCGACGGCATCTTCGACGTCTTCAATCGCCTTCACTCGAACGACGAGTTCCCCGGAACCGGTATCGGACTCTCGCTGTGTCGAAAGATCGTCGCCCACCACGACGGCGACATCTGGGTCGACTCCGAATCCGACGAGGGAACGACGTTTTATTTCACCCTGCCGTCGGCGACGTCGGTTCAGTCCAACTGACCGCTGCCGGTGATTCTCGTTCTATCACCCGTTCCGAACCACCGTCGCTCGGACATCGATCCCGAATTGCGATCGACCGAACGATTCGACGCCGACGGGACGCAAATTACTCCACGGCGACAGGTCGGCCCCGACCTGGTCTTAAACGCCTTCGATATCTAACCGCCCGATTCTTCTAAGTACGGCTGAATATATTAGCGAGCGAACCGACAATGTATGGTTGGACTCCCCGAGAACGTGTCCTGGTGGTGAAACGACTGTGAGTCACGCTCGTTTCTCCCGTTCGGACCCGCCCCTCGAGCAATGAGCGTCATCGCGACGGTCGCGATCCCGGCGGCCGAGTTCCCGCTCGGATCGCTGCTCGAGCCGGACACGAACGCGACGGTGACGGTGGAAACGACCGTGCCGACCAGCGAAGACGTCATTCCGTACCTCTGGATCCCCGACGACGGCGCCGACGAGATCCTCGAGCGTCTCGAGGCCGAACCGAGCGTCACGTCCGTTTCGGTCGTCGACGCGATGGACGACCACGTTCTGGTGAAAATCGGCTGGAAACAACAGATCAACGGCGTACTCGAGTCCGTCGAACAGAGTGACGCTATCGTCACCAGCGCCGCCGGGACGCACGACCGGTGGACCTTTCGGCTCAGATTCCCCTCTTACGAGGACCTCTCGACGTTCTACACCGACTGTCTCGAACGCGACGTTTCGATCGAGCTGATCCAGCTCCACGAAGCCATCAGCCCCGACAGCGAACTTCGGTTCGGATTGACGGCTGCTCAACGCAAGCTCATCGTCGCCGCCTACGAAGCGGGATACTTCGACGTGCCGCGACGGACGACGCTCGTCGAGCTGGGAGAACGCCTCGACGTGTCCGATTCAGCCGTCTCCCAGCGGCTGCGTCGCGGCCTCGCGACGCTCATTAATTCGACGATCGTCGTCGGCACCGGAACGGACGACTCCGCCGCGGAGGGGAGATCGCCGAACCCCGGCCTCAACGCCGGTGCTGACGGACGGGACGATCGTTGACGCGCGACCTCGACGGCAAATCGAATCGGCGACGGGACGACGAGCGGTTCCGCGGCCCGGAATCGCACACTGGGAACGCTCGAGACGGCGCTCATCGACGGGTGCCGACCGAGGTGAGGGTCGCCGTGTGCTTCTCAAAACCGTTATTGGGTCTCGAGCCGTCCGTCCGTCCGTGAGAAACGTCACCGATAGGACGAGCAATCCGTTCGGACTGCGACCGCCGTTCGATCGAAGCGGGCCGAACGAGCGCGTGGCCGCGTTCGGCTACGGTGACGCCAACGCCGATTTTCACGTCATCGGCGACCACCCCGGCGTCCACGGCGGCAAGCGAACCGGCGTTCCGTTCACCGAAACCGACGATGGGCTCGCCGTCCAGAGCGTCTATCGCGATCTGGGATTCGCCACCGGACCACGGGATCGGCCGACGCTCGAGAACTGCTACTGGAGTTACGTCCACATGTGTTCGCTTCCGGACGGCCACGAGCCGACCGAAGCGGAGTACGACGAGCTAGAGCGATACTTCGACGCCGAACTCCGGGCGATCAACGCCCACGTGCTGTTGCCGGTCGGCGAGCGAGCGACCGACCACGTTCTGCGGGAGTACACGACCCAGCGCGATCGCCTCGATCTGGACATGGAAGCCCTCCACACCGAGGAGATCCGTGGGCGGGGGTTCATGGTCGTCCCGGTTCGAGCGCCGACCGAGTGGGGCGGCGACGACCGAAACCGGCTCGTCTCGACGCTCGAGGCGATCCTAGAGAGGGACTACCGACAGACGAAAGGCGTCGCGACGACGGTCGGCTGACGCCGACGATCTTCCGACCGGCTCCGGAGCGACGTCACCGACCCAGGTGCTTTCTGATCGTCGCCCGCAACGGGAGCCCGAGCGCCCCGGCGGCGGGGAGGAGGACGAACGCCATAAGATCGACGGAGAGCGTCGCGTATCCCGCGATCCCGGCTACGATCCCGCCGATCGGCGCGAGCACCGGGAGGACGTACAGGTACGACGGCTTCCAGCCGGGACTTCGCCGCGTGTGGTGGACGATCACGCCGAACAGAAACGGCATACACACCGCGCCGGCCAGCAGCGGGCCGCCGACCAGCCCCGTCGAAACCGCGAGCGCCAGCGCGACGAGGATCGTCTCGTCGATCGAGATCGGACCCCGCACGCGGTCGCGAAACCACAGACGCGAGAGCAGGACGATCACGATCGCAGCCGCGACGACGCCGGCGAGCGCGACGTACCACTCGAGGCCCGAAAGCGGCGGGGCAACGGGTTCGACGGACGCGACGAACTCGACCGGCGTCTCGACTCCGTACCGACCGCTCGAGAAGACGGACGCGACCGCACCGAGGCCGTCTGCACCGGCGAGTTCGAGTCCGAGCGCCGTCAACGCGCGCTCGTTCTCGAGGGCGAAGTGAGCGAGACCGACGGCGTAGAGCATCACCGAGAGCCAGATCAGCGGTAACGCGACGTTTCGCCGCCGCCACCAGCGGACGATCGAGTTGCCGTCGCCCGCTCGCTTCGAGGAGGAACGCGGTGCCCGATCCGATCGGTGATGGCCGCGAGCGGTCCCACCGTCCGTCGAACTGACGGCGCCGTCGGTTCCGGTTCCCGTCGCGTTTCGGGCGTCAGCCGAGTTCGTGGACGATCCCGCGTCGACGGCTTCGCTCCCGGTGGAACTCGATCGGTCGTCGTTCGCGGCCGACGTGGTCGACGTCTTCTCGGAGCGTGCTGAATCGTCCGTTCCGTTCGTCCACCCGGTGCGTCTCTGACGCCTCGAATCCGTCGCGTCGGCGTTCGTTCGAGTGCGCGAACTCGACGCGCCGCTCGAGCCCGATCCGGTCCGCGACGTCGACCCGGAGCCGGACGCCGATTCCGAGGTCGACTCGGTCGACGCCCGGGCTGACGTCGCGTTCGACGAGCGAGCGTCTGCGTCGGTCGTCTCGTCGCCGGGCCTCGAGCCGTCGGCGTCCGTCGACGCGTCGTCGGAATCCGCCCAGACGTCGGGCGACGGGATGCCGCTGGTCCGCTTTGCGACGTAATCGGCGTGTCCCAGCCGATCGTAGGCCTGGCGTTCGACCGGATCTCCGAGAATGTCGTGGGCCTTCTTGACCGCGGTGAATTGCGCGCGCGCCCGGTCGTCGTCGTTGACGTCGGGGTGGTAGATCCGGACCTTCTCGCGATAGGCCTCCTTGATGTCGTCCTGGGAGGCGTCGGGAGGGACGTCGAGAAGGTCGTAGAAATCTGCTGTCATGACGAGTCGGGAACCCTGGTTCGATAGTGAATTATAATCGAGGGATTATAATTTCGATGTTCCGTCGATCCGGCGTCGAGACCGCGCGAAACAGCTTCGTCGTCAGGAGAAATCGGTCAACGAGGACTGACCGTTCGCTCGATTCGACCGGTCGTCCGTCGATCGGTCCGGATCGGTACCGCTCCGATCGTCTCCGTCGGATCGCGAGTCGCCACCGGCCGTCTCCCAGCCGTCGAGGCTCGCCTGATCGGACGACGCGAACTCGAGGTTCGCGACCCTGACGCCGAGCTTTCTGACGGCGACGTCCTCGAACTCGGCGAACAGGTCGCGAGCGATCCGGTCGACGAGTTCCGGATCGTCCACCGGTCCCGGGAGGCTCTGTTCCCGGGTGTTGACGTCGTACGGAGGCGTGACCGCTTTGACGCCGACCGTTCGGTACAACGCATCCTCGCGTCGGGCCCGATCCGCGACGGCCGCGGCGAGCGTCTCGATCCGGTCGTACTTCGGCTCGGGCTCTTCGACGGGCTCGGCGAACGCGGATTCTCGCGAAAAGCTCTTTGGCTCGCCGCGAGGCTCGACCCGGCGGTCGTCCTCACCGCGGGCCCGGTCGTACAGCTCACGGCCGCGCTCGCCGAACCGCTCGACCAGCGGTTTAGGATCGGTCGCCGCGACGTCTTCGGCCGTCTCGAGTCCCATCTCGCGCAGTTCTCGTGCGGTGACCGGGCCGACGCCGTGGAGTAACTCGACCGAAAGCGGCGCGAGAAACTCGCGAACCTCGCCCGGTCGGACGACGGTGAGTCCGTCGGGTTTGTCGAAGTCGCTCGCGATCTTCGCGGCGCTCATCGTCGGCGCGACGCCGACGCTGACGGTGACGCCGACCTCGCGTCGGATCCGGTCTTTGACGTGGCGGGCGAAGCCGTCGGCGACGCCCCACGCGGTCCGGTCGGTCACGTCGAGGTAGGCCTCGTCGATGCTCACCTCCCGGACGACGTCGGCACAGTCGTGGAGGATCTCCCGGACGTCGGCGGCCACCGATTCGTAGAAGTCCATATCGACCGGGCGATAGTGGCCCGTCTCCTGCCGTTCGAGATCCGCGTCGTCCGCGTCGAACGTGGCGCGACGGGGGAGGCGCTCGAGCGCGGTGGAGATTGCTTGGGCGCTCTCGACGCCAAACTCGCGGGCCTCGTAGCTGGCGGTTGCGACGGCACCGACGGTCTCGCCGGGTTCGTATCCCATCCCGACGACGACGGGCTCTCCCCGGAGTTCGGGCTCGCGAAGCCGCTCGCAGGACGCGTAGAAGCAGTCCGCGTCGACGTGGCAGACGATTCGGTCCTCGGCGTCGGATCGCTCGACGCCGGGAAGCTGTGGCCCGGTCGGCATTCCTTTACAGCGGGTTAGGTCGACGCATTGTTAACGTTGTGCGTCGGTGACGACGGTTCGTCTCAACGAACAAAGTTTATTACTTATTCGTCACTTCGAGAAGTTATGTGGGAACTATCGGAGTTTGATCGGCTGCGCCGGCGCTCGTTCGTCCTCGGCTCGAGCGCCGCGATAGCCGGACTCGCAGGGTGCCTCGACGACGAGCCGGACGACTCGACCGGCAACGGCGGCGGAAACGGTGATGGAAACGGAAACGACGACGACGAAGGCGGAGACGATGAAAACGGAGAGAGCAACGGCGGTCCGGAGCCGCCCGAACCCGACTTCGTCGTCGGCTCGAGCGACGAGGCGGATTACGAGACGCTCCAGGAGGCGTACGACTCGCTCGAGTCCGGAGACGTGATCGGCCTCGAATCGGGGAGGTACTCGGTCAAACAGTCGGCCGAATACGCCGACTTCGAGGGGGAGATCCTGACGAAAACGTACACGTACGTCGGGGCGTCGGCCGACGAGACGGTGATCGAGATCGAGATGCCCGACGAGTCGTCGTTCGTCGTCCGGGGGAACGCACACTTTCGCCCGGAAGACGGCGCGCCGGGGTTCTGGAACGCGACGCTCGAGATACCGGCGGATCTCGAGTACACCCGAATGGGCGACGAGGGCGACTACGAGGAGGACGAGGCGACGATCGACGCGAACTACTGTACGGTCAACGGCTCGTTCGGCGGGCCGACGACCGCCCACGAGAGCGTCTTCAACGACGACCTCTCACACGAGATCGAACCGGTCGACTGTCGCTTCTACGGGGACGTCTCCGGTCGGTCGATCGCCGGACGGCGGTGTCTGTTCTACAGAGATCTCAAGAGCCGAAACGGCTACGTCCTCGACAGCACGATCGAGGGAACGGTTGGTCTGAACGGCGTACTGTTGCGTCGGTGCGAGCTCAAATCGGGTGTCAACGTCACCGGAAGCGGCGCGCTCGAAGACTGCGTGATCGAGTCGAAACCCGACTCCGACCTCGCGATCGACATCAGGAGCGCGTACGATGCGCATGTGACCGGCTGCGAGATCTACGGCACCGTTCGGTCGAATCAGGACGGCTCGTACATCGACCGGTTCGAACTGAACCGGTTCGAATCGTCGGCGCGATACATCGTTAACGGCGCACCCGCGACGAGCATCTACCTGAACGCGTTCGTCGGCGGCGACGTCAGCATCTCGACGGACACCGGCGATCTGGCCTCGTTTCCTGTGGACGAACTCGAGCTGTACGATCCCGAGCGCGAACTCGGGAACTACTACTCGGAGTGGGAGGAGGTCCACGACGCCGACGAGGGCGTCCTCGGCGCTCGGACGTTACCCGGCGAGGACGGCGTCATGGACCGGCACCCGCTCGCCAACCCGGACGTCGAGGCGTACGCGGAGGCGGCCGAAGAAGCGGACGACGACTGACCGACCCCTCAGCGATCGTCGAGTCATTTCGTTTCGACGGCTCCAACGCGGTCCTGAACGCATCCATCGAAACGGTCTCGAACAGGATCGGACGGACCGACCCTGAGCCGATCGGACGGACAGATCTCGGCTCAGATCGAACCGACTTCGAGCGAAGCTAATTGTACTCGCGCCACCGGTAACCGCACTCGGTGCACTTGAAAAAACGCGTCGGCGGCTCGTCCGCGGACGCCGTCTGTTTGATCGTGTACCACGCCTCCTGGTTCCCGCAGTCGTCGCAGACGACGTCGGACGCCTTCGGCTTCCCCTCGAAGTTCGCCTCCTCGCTCGATTCGATCACGTCGTCGAACGTCTGTGACTCCGTCGTGACGAACTCGCGCTCGCGATCCTGATCGCGTTCGCTCGAGGCACCGCACTCGTCGTTGGTACAGACCATGCGATCGTCTCGCGCTTTCATCATCGAACCGCACTCGTCGCAGAACTGCATGTCCGCGACTACGGCCGCGGGCGCAAAAATCTTCCCGGACGCGATCACTCCCGTCGACCGTACCCCCGCTCGATCGCTTTCTCTTCCCGAACGACCGGACAGTCGACGACGCGAAACGTCTCCAGCGTCGGCATCGCGAGAATCTCCGTTCCGTCGTGCGTACACGCGACCGTCGGCGGCTCCGCGAAGTGCTCACACTGGTGGCAGTAGCTTCGCTTTTCGACCTCGCAGTGGTCGCCATCGACGTCCGACAGCGCATCGCTCTCGAGCCGATCCCAGAGCGCTTGGCCGTCGATCGCGGTGATGTCCTCCCGATCGAATAGGTCGTCGAACGGATCGCCGTTCGGCGGATCGTCCGCGCTCGAATCCGCGACGCTCGAGGCGAGGGCGGCGAGCGGTTCCGACTCGTCGGCGGTCGGTTCTCCGGACTCGTCGGCCGATCGGTCGAACTTCCGCCGCGTCGACTCGTCGGTATCAGTCATAGTCGAATTGCGTATCGAGATCGGACGACGGTGCGCTCTCGAGCGACGGCGGATCGCCGGTGAGGAGTCGGTGGGAGCCGAAGAACGAGGACTTTTCGGCGACGTCGGCGATCGAACTCGAACAGTGGGGACACTCCGGGCGGGTCAACAGCCCGACGTCGACGCTCGCACCGCAATCCTCGCAGGCGGCGGTTCGGATACCGAGCTGGTTGGCCGCAAGCTGCAGGCGGGATACGGCGGCGCTGTCGCGTTCGTTCGCCGCGAGTTCGTCGCGTCGGTCCCGGAGGTCGACGACCGTCGACGCGAGCGTCGTCGAACGCGCGTCGAGTTCGTCGAGTCGATCGAGAAGGCGCTCGAGTATCTCCTCGAAGTTACCGAACCCGGCGTCGAGGCGACGTTCGAGGGCCTCGACGTCGTCGCGAAGATCGGCGAGTTCCTCGTCGCTCGCGTGCGAGGGATGATCGTGATCGACGGCCGCCTTGGCGTCGGTCTCGCGTTTGACCTGGACGACGCGCGAGCGGACGTCCTCGAGGAGCTCGCGGAACTCCTCGCGCTGAGCTTCGAGCTGGCCCTCGAGTGACTCGAGGTCGTCGCGACCGACGAGTTCGTCGACCGACGTGTGATCGTCCCCGGTCGCCACGGCGTGGGCGGCCGTCATCATGTCCCGACAGACCGCCTCGCGCGATTCGTCGCGCCGGTCGGCCTCCTCGGAGATCCAGTCGTCCACGTCGGCAGGGAGCGCGAACGAGATGCCGCCGTCCTGGTGGTCCTCGCCTGCCATACGCTCGAATGACGTCGGATCGACTGATAAGGATTCTTGCCGTTTCCGCCGCTCGCCGAAGGCGAGTCGGTCGCTACCGGATCTTGCGGACGTTGCTGACGTCGAAGCCGCCGTCGTGAATCTCCGTCTCGAATCGAACGACGTTCTCGTCCTCGAGCCGCGAGAGGACGCCCCGGAACTGTTCGACGACGAGCGTTCGCGCGCGCTGGGAGCCGCCGCTTTCCCACTCGAAGCGCAGCGTTCCGTCGGTCGCCTCCTTGAGCCGTCCGAGCTGCGTCGGCGTGAGCGTATCCGCGTTGACCAACAGCAGGATCACGCCGCCCCACCGGTGTGAAGCGCGTGCGAGGCCCTTCAGCGCCACGATCAGGTCGCTCCAGCCGAACCCATCGTCGATCGCCGCCACGAGGTCGGTCACCGAGTCGACGACGACGAGGTTCGAAGCCGCGTGTTCGCTCAGGTAGTCGGCGAACGCCTCGAAGACGTCGCTTCGGTCGGCGTGACCGCCGAGTTCGGTGATGTCCGCCGGTCGATCGGCGTACCACTCCGTCGGCACCGGCGTCAGCTGGAAGTACTCCTGTGCCAGTTCGACGAACTCGACGCCGTCCATCCCGCGGTCGACGATTTCGTCGTCGATAACGATAGCCATCTCCTCGGCGACGGCGTCGCGCTCGTGGGTGAACGAGACGTAGTGGATGCCGTCCGGCCGGGTCGCTTCGGGCTCGAGGTCGCCGTAGTGCAACTCGAACAGCTCCGGATCGGACGCTGCCAGCCCGTTCATGATCGCGCTCGTGTAGCTGAACTCTCGCGCTCCGGCCCCGGACCCGCCCGCGAGCAAGACGACGCTTCCGGTCGGCGCGCCGCCGCCGATGAGGCGGTCGAGTCGCGAGACGCCGAGGGGCATCCGCTCCATGCCCCACCGTTCGAGCGAATCCGCTTACCTGTTGTGGCACGCGAATGCTGTCGGCAGGACGGAACCGTCAGACGCCGTCGACCCAACTGTGCGCTCCGTCGTTCGCCGCACGCGAGAGTATCACCTGGCCGTCGAGGCCGCGATCGTCGAGCGCGTCCTCGACGGCGATGACGGCTTCGTCAGCGTGGTCGCGATCGGTCAGTCCGTAGACGACGGGACCCCACGACGACTGGCCGACGCCCGAGAGGACGGGGCACTCGCCGAGCGCCTCGACGAGGACACCAGCGGGCGGACGGAAAACGCCGCCCTGGGCGTCGGCGTACCAGCTGCCGTTCTTGCGCCCGATCTCCGCGACGGCGTCGCCGAACGCCTCGAGGTGACCGTCTGCCGCCGCGGGGAGCAGCTTCCGGGTGACGATTCCGGCGATCTCGTCGGCGACGGCGGGGTCGGCGCGCTCGACGACCGCCCGCATGCTCGCGTCCTCGTCGGCGCCGCTGCGTCCGGGCTCGGAATCTGGAACGACGGCGAGAAATCGCCAGGATTCCGGGAGGTCGTGACGGGCGACCACCGGCGGAACCCTCCAGTCGCCTTCGGTCGGCGGTTCGGTCGTAAACCGCGCCGTCGGGTGGCCCGCGTCGACGACGAATCCCCCGGCCTCGAACGTCGCGACGCCGACGCCGCTTCGACCGCCCCGCCCCATCGCCGGCGCACGGGATCGAACTCGGCTCTCGAGGCCGTGGGCGTTCGCCGTCGCCGCGAGTGTCGACAGCGCGAGCTGGGTTCCGCTCCCGAGACCGACGTGACGCGGGAACCGCTCGTCGAGTTCGATATCGACGCCGGGAACGTCGAGTACCTCGACCGCCCGACTCGCGTACTCCTCGAGTAGCGGATCGTCGGCGTCGACTGCGTCCGCCGGGTGGGCCGTGACGGTTACTCGCGGACGCTCGAGGGCGACGCCGATCCCGCCGTAGAGTCGAACCCGCGCGAGCGAGAGATTTTGAAAGCCGACGTGGAGGCGTGCGCCCGTGCTGACGGTCGCCTTCGGCATGCGTTAGTCGCGATACGAACGGTCGGGGGAAGGGGGTTTCGACGAAGGCAACGACTGTCGAGTGTTCGCCGCGGCGCGAGCGTCTGCAGTGCCGTTGCTCGTCCGGTCGGAGATCCAGGAGAGAACAGCCGGTATTATCAACGATCGGGTACGTCGTAATCGACGTGAACGGTCGGGGTGCTCGGCGAATCCGGGGCCGAAACGCCGTTCCAGTCGACAAGCGTGACGTTTGCCATGCGCCCGGAAAACCGGAACTGCTGGACGCCGACGTCGATCGTCCCCTCGGCGACGTGCTTCGAGACGACCGTCGCCTCCCGGAGCGGATCGTCCACGAGCATCTCGATCTCGCCGTCGACGGCGATCTCGAACGTCGAGGGAACGCCCCGTCCCACGATGGTCACGAGATTGGGTAGTTCGTCGTCTGTCGTCGTCTCTGTCTGGCTTCGTACCGGATCATCGCGTGCCATGGTTCGATGAGTCGGACCGGACGGTATAAGCTTTCTTCCTCGAGAATCGGTAAGATCGCGCGAAATAAACCCGCGAAGAACAGTCATTCGCGATTCCCGCCACACCGGGCGCCGGCCGCGCCTCGAACGGGCGAAGACGGTTCGATCGACCGAGAAGGGGTGACTTATGGTCTCCCGATGCAAGATTCGACCATGAGCAGCGACGAGTTCGACTACGGAAAGGACGAGCGGCTCCCGAGTCGCGACGTGACCCAGGGTGCCGAGAAAGCGCCCCACCGGGCGATGTTTCGGGCGATGGGATTCGACGACGACGACCTCTCCTCGCCGATGATCGGCGTGGCGAACCCGGCGGCGGACATCACGCCGTGTAACGTCCACCTGGACGACGTCGCGACGTCGGCTATCGAAGGTACCGACGAGGCCGGCGGCATGCCCATCGAGTTCGGCACGATCACGATCTCCGACGCGATCTCGATGGGGACCGAGGGGATGAAGGCGTCGCTCATCTCCCGCGAACTGATCGCCGACAGCGTCGAGCTGGTCAGCTTCGGCGAACGGATGGACGGGCTCGTCACCGTCGCCGGCTGTGACAAGAACCTTCCCGGGATGATGATGGCTGCCATCCGAACCGACCTCCCCTCCGTCTTTCTCTACGGCGGCTCGATCATGCCCGGCGAACACGAGGGTCGCGACGTGACGATCGTCAACGTCTTCGAGGGCGTCGGCTCGTACGGAACCGGCGAGATGGACGCCGACGAACTGGACGAACTCGAGCGAAACGCCTGTCCGGGCGCGGGGTCGTGTGGCGGGATGTTTACCGCCAACACCATGGCGTCGATCTCCGAAGCGCTCGGGCTCGCCCCGCTGGGAAGTGCCTCGCCGCCCGCGGAGGACCACGAACGCTACGCCGTGGCCCGTCGGGCCGGCGAACTGGCGGTCGAGGTCATCGAGGCGGATCGCCGTCCCTCGGATATTCTCACGCGGGAATCGTTCGAGAACGCCATCGCGCTCCAGACCGCGGTCGGCGGCTCGACCAACGGCGTTCTCCACCTGCTCGCGCTCGCTCGCGAGGCCGGAATCGACCTCGAGATCGAGAACTTCGACGACGTCTCGCGTCGAACGCCGAAGATCGCCGACCTCGCGCCCGGCGGCTCGCGCGTGATGAACGACCTCCACGAGGTCGGCGGCGTTCCGGTCGTCATCCGCCGGCTACTCGAGGCCGACCGCTTCCACGGCGACGCGATGACCGTCACCGGCCGAACGATCGCCGAGGAGCTGGCGTTTCTCGAGGACGAACACGGCCTGCCGGTCGACGACGAGATCGACGCCGACTTCCTCTATTCCGTCGACGAGCCAAAAGAGGAGGAGGGTGCGATCAAGATCCTCACGGGCAACCTCGCACCCGACGGCGCGGTGCTCAAGGTCACCGGCGACGACGAGTTTTACCACCGGGGACCGGCCCGGATCTTCGAGGACGAGGAAGCCGCGATGGCCTACGTCCAGGAAGGCCACATCGAAAGCGGCGACGTGATCGTCATCCGAAACGAGGGGCCGAAAGGTGGCCCCGGCATGCGCGAGATGCTCGGCGTCACCGCCGCCGTCGTCGGCGCGGGCCACGAGGACGACGTCGCGCTAATCACCGACGGCCGGTTCTCCGGCGGTACTCGGGGGCCGATGATCGGTCACGTCGCACCCGAGGCCTTCGTCGGCGGCCCCATTGGCCTCCTCGAGGACGGCGACGAGATCACGGTCGACATTCCCGAACGGACGCTGTCGGTCGACGTTAGCGACGGGGAACTCGAATCGCGCCGGGAGAAGTGGGACCAGCCGGAACCGGCCTACGAGGGCGGCGTACTCGCGAAGTTCGGCCGGGACTTCGCCTCGGCGTCCGACGGTGCCGTGACGAATCCGGGCGTCGACCGTCGCGACTGAGCAGATTCCGACGTCGAACGTTCGAGACGGTTGACCTGTCTCGTCGTGGTGTTGTCTGCGCTGGCGATTCCTTTCGATGTCCTGCACGACTCTTTCCACGGTTGCCCCGGGAGAACGTACATGGACAAATACTGTCTCGAGTGTCACTGGCACGTCAGTACGACCGACGGGTACACCGAGCGTGAGGTGTCGAAGCGAGCCATCGAGCATTTCGTCGAGACGGGACACACGGTCGATTCCCTGCGACTTCCGCCCCCGCCGGTACTCCAGAACTAGTACCGTTCTAACCGTCGACTGATAAGCGAAATCGGACCACACCGCTTGGGTTCGCTCATCTGTGCGGGCTTGGAACGCCACTAGCCCGCCCACCGCTGAGCCGACGGTGACGTCCCCCGGACCCGGATCGGACGGTTCGTCGCGACGTCCGGGCCACCAGTGGACGACGATCGCACCAGCGCCGAGACCGATGGTAACGAGGCCGGAGATCAGCGAGGCAATCGCGAACAGAAGGGCCACGAACGACGGCGTGCCTCCGTGGTATAACCGTCGGAGACGCGGCAACTCGAGTCGCCGTCGCCGGAAAAACGTCGGTTGGCCGGCCGTCCCGTTAGAACGGCGGCGAGTTGGGAATCTCCGTGTCGAAGTCGTCGATCGGTCGGACGCCGATGCCGTGGAAGTCGGGCACTTCCTCGGCGTCGATGTCGTCCTCGTCGTAGTCGTCGATCGGGTCAGGCTCGACGACGTCGACGATATCGCGCGTCTCGGTGTCGAGCACGGAAAAGCCCGGCGTCACGCCGGTCGCCGCGTGGGGATCGCCGGACTGCGGGGCGGGACCGCGGAGCGTGACGAACATATACTGGCCGTCGGGGGACGACCACATGATGTCGGGTGCGTCACGCTCCGAGGGGTCGTCGCTCGTGTTCTCGCCGTAGGCGTCGATCTCGTCGATCTCGGTATCGTCCTCGGGGTCGAGGACGATCCCGTCGTTCGTCTCTCGGTTGAGCACCCACAGCTCCTCGCCGTCGGGGGTGAACCAGAAGCCGTGCGCATCGATACCTTCGGTGGACTCGCCGTCGACGACGATCTCGTCTTCGGCCGTGTCGTAGACGTAGTAGTCGCCGACGCCGTCGACGTCTTCCTCGGGGTCGGACGGGAGGCCCGCGGTGAGGTAGAACTTCTCCTCGGTCGGGTGGGGCATGGTGCCACAGTTGGTCGGCAGCTCGTCGCCGGAGTAGGCCCTGTCGACGGAGAAGTCGTCGTGGTCGACGATCACGAGCGCGCCGTCGTGGTAGCTCGGGCCGATCGTGTGCAGCGAGCGCCCGTCCTGGGCGTACTGATGGCAGATCGGCGATCCGGACTCGATGCCGGCGTCGAGGATCGCGTCGTTTTCGTTGAGATCGATGTAGTCGTCGATCTCGAACTCCTCTGCCTCGAGGTCGGCGTCGACGCGGACGATCTTTCGGTCCCCGATGACGTCGACGTGGATGTACTCGTCGTCGGGCGAGAACCCGGCGAAGTGCGAACTCGGTCCGGTTTCGATGTTGCCGACGAGTTCGTGGTCCTCGGTCCGGAAGACGAGCGTTCGCGCGCCGGCCGTACAGGCGACGGCGGCGTACTCGTAGTCCGAGCTGTAGTCGATCATGTGCGGGACGACGCCTTCGTCCGGCACGCCCTCGAGTTCGTTCAGATCGATCGTGTCGGTGTGGTCGAACTCGTCGTCACCGTCGCCGGGTTCGTAGAGGTGGATGTTGTCGAGCCCCTGATCGAGCGCCCAGATTTCGTACCGTCCCACCTCGTCTTCTTCCTCGGGTTCGTCGTCGTCGTCCGCCGGTTCGTCGTCGACCGGATCGTCGTCACCCTCGGCGGGGTCGTCGTCCCCATCTTCTTCCGGCGGTTCCTCGTCCCCACCGGCACAGCCGGCGACTGCGACGACGCCGGCTGACGCACTACCTGCCAGAAACTTCCTGCGGGTCGGGTCAAACTCCATGTTGGCGAACTCCGGACTGCGGATTCAAAAGTTTGCGGGTTTCAGTCCGTCTCCGTGGCAAATTTGGCACTTGAGCCAGATCGCGGCAATACTTCGTGCCGGTTTTGGAGCGGCGATTCGAGATCGACCGACTCGGTTCGTCAACCGGTGTCGGACCGTCGAATTCGACCCAGCTGTCGGTAATTATTACCTCCTCCTACGTCGGGTTTCGACGTCAGTTGCGGGCCCGGAGTCGGACCGACTGAGAACTGGGCGGTCGACGTTCGACGGTCAACCCCGCCGTTCGAGGATTCGATCGACGATGAGGCGGGTCGAGAGCAACTCCTCGTCGCCGGCGGAATCGCTGGCGCTCGCGCGCTCGAGTTCGCAGTCGATCCCGCGGCGCTCGAGTTCGGCCGCGATCGCCGCCTCGTCGTGGTGCTGGTCGTGACCGAGCGCGATCACGTCGGGTTCGATCTCCTCGATCGGGACGAAGATGTCCGTTTCGTGGCCGAGGATGGCCTCGTCGACCGCCTCGAGCGCGCCGACCACGTCGCGACGTTGCGTGGCGGGACAGATCGGCGTCTGCTTGTGGTCGACGTTCGACGAGCGAGCGACGATGACGATCAGTTCGTCGCCCATCGCCGCGGCCTCCTCGAGGTAGTGGACGTGTCCGGGGTGGAGAATGTCGAACGTCCCCTGGGCGATCACCGTTCGCGTCACGCGTATCCACCTCGCATAGTCGCCTTCATCCTCGCAGTTCCTCGTCGATGTCCGCCTGCGTGAAATCGAAGAAGTCCTCGGTGTCGGGTAGCTCGACGTCGAGCACGTTCAGCGAGGTCGGCCGACCCTGCGAGTCGAAGGCCTTCCAGTCGGTTCGTCGGTACGGCGCGCCGATGATGATGTGAACGCTCCCCCGGCCGAACGTCTCGAGGTCCGCGTCGCTCGGACTGATGACGCCGTTCGGGTGCGAGTGGACGCTTCCGAGCGCCTTCACGTCGTTCGGAATCTGGCTCGTTCTGACGGTCGCGCTGACGCTGTTGGATTCGGTTCCCGGCACCACCAGCACGTCGGTGATGACGAGTCCGTCGCGCTCGAGTCCCAGTCGTCGCGCTTCGGTCCCCCGGAGAAATCCCATGTACTCCGCCGGGTGGCTGGCCTCCGAGGACTCGATGGCGAACTCGAGGGTCTCCTCGGCGATGCCGAGAATCTCGTTCGAGCGAAACAGCGCGTCGAGCAGCCCCATACCACCCCTTCCGGGCTTGCGGTTGCTAAACGTTCCGGAAGCGGTGTCTCCCGTTCGGGCGAGCGTGTATCCTCTACGGGACCCGCCGACGCCGGCCGCGGGAAGCGCCAGCGCTGACACCTGGTAGGACGCCCGCGACTCGGCGGTGACCGAACGCGATCCGCGTCGACTCGCTACGGCGGGCCGGCGAACGCGATCCGGCTCGAACCCTCGACGTGCGGTCCGTCCTCGTCGTGACGGGAACACATCACGTCTTGGCAAGGGTTATACGCGACCGTCCCAAACGAAAAACGAAGATGACACGTGAGTCCGTCGGGGAACCCGACGCCAGCGACGGGGATTCCGTCGTTTACGATCTCGATTCCGACTGTACCGCAGAGGACGTCGAACGCAACCGCCCGTATCTCGCTGAAATCAACGGTATCGTCGACTACGGTGTTTTCGTCGATCTCTCCGAGTCCGTCTCCGGCCTGATCCACGAATCGGTTCTCGAGGGCACCTACCGAGTGGGCGAGGAACTCGTCGTCGAACTCGACACCGTCCGAGACAACGGCGACATGGCGTTCGAGCCCGTCGACGTCGAGGAGTACACGCTCGAATCCGTCGCACACGACTACGCGCTAACGGGCACTGACCGCCTCGAGGCCAGCGTCGGCGAGCAGATCCACCTCGAGGGCGAGGTCGTCCAGGTCAAACAGACCGGCGGCCCGACGATCTTTCACGTCGCCGACGAGTACGGCGTCGTCCCCTGTGCCGCGTTCGAGGAGGCCGGCGTTCGCGCCTATCCCTCGGTCGAAGTCGGTGACGTCGTCCGAATCACCGGCACGCCCGAACACCGCGAGGAATCGATCCAGGTCGAAGTCGACGGTCTCTCGAAACTCGAGGGTGACGACGCCGAGGAGGCGCGCGAACGGATCGACACCGCACTCGACGCCCGCGCCGAACCCCACGACGTCGAACCGTTGATCGACTGGCCGGCGTTCGAGAAGCTCCGGCCGGACCTCCGGGAGGTCGCGAAGTTGCTCCGGCGAACCGTACTCGAGGGACGTCCCATCCGCGTCCGTCACCACGCGGACGGCGACGGGATGTGCGCCGCCGTCCCGGTGCAGATCGCACTCGAGCGGTTCATCGCCGAGGTCCACCAGGACGAGAACGCACCGCGTCACCTGATCAAACGTCTGCCCGCGAAAGCGCCGTTTTACGAGATGGAAGACGCGACGCGGGACCTGAACTTCGCGCTCGAGGACCGCGAGAAACACGGCCAGCAGCTTCCGCTGTTGCTCATGCTCGACAACGGCTCGACGGTCGAGGACGTCCCCGCCTACGAGACGCTCGCTCACTACGACATCCCGATCGCGGTCGTCGACCACCACCATCCCGATCCCGACGCAGTCGAAGAACTGCTCGACGCCCACGTCAATCCGTACCTCCACGACGAGGATTACCGGATCACGACGGGGATGTGCTGTGTCGAACTCGCGCGGATGATCTACCCGGATCTCACGGACGAACTTCGACACATTCCGGCCGTCGCTGGCCTCTCGGATCGCTCGAAAGCCGACGCGATGGACGACTACCTCGCGCTCGCCGCCGAAGAGGGCTACGACGAAGAGCGGCTGCAGGACCTGAGCGAGGCTCTCGACTACGCGGCGTTCTGGCTCCGGTACAACTCCGGCGACCGGCTCATCCAGGACCTGCTTCAGGTCGATAGCGACGACGAACAGCGCCACCGCGAACTCGTCTCGTTCTTCGCCGAGCGCGCCCGCGAGGAGGTCGACGAACAGCTCGACGCCGCGATGGCCCATCTCGAGCACGAACACCTCGACAACGGCGCACACCTCTATCGAATCGACGTCGAAAACTACGCCCACCGCTTTACCTACCCCGCACCCGGCAAAACAACCGGCGAGATCCACGACCGCAAGATCGAAGAGACCGGCGACCCCGTCATCACGGTCGGCTACGGGCCCGATTTCGCCGTCCTCCGCAGCGACGGCGTCCGCCTCGACATCCCGCAGATGGTCTCGGAACTCGAGGCGGAGGTCTCCGGCGGCGGCGTCTCCGGCGGCGGTCACCTCGTCGTCGGCTCGATCAAGTTCATCAAGGGCAAACGCGAGGAGGTCATCGACGCGCTCGTCGAAAAGATGGCCGAGGCAGACATCGACGAAGCGCTCTCGAGCGCACCGCCGATCGACGACTAGACGCACGCTCCCCAGCCGTTCGGTTTTCGCGGCGCTCGATCCTCCGCTCGGCGTTGGCTCTTCGATCGACGATTGCTCAGAACTGGTATCGCCGCTCGTCGTCCATCGACGGATACTGGTCGGCGCCGGTCATCTCGTCGAACGTCATCCCCGACAGGTACTCGTCGTAAGTGACGTCGAAGCCGGTTCGAAGCTGGAAGTCGAGTTTGCCGGTGTCGACCGTCGTCTGAAAGAGCATGTGGATCGCCCGGCGAACGAGTTCGTCCGTCTCATCGGGCTCGAGGGCGGTCTCGAGGAGCGCGAGTTCGTTTCGCGTCTCGCGGTCGAGCGAGACGGCGAGTTCGTCGTCGAAGGCGGCGTACGATTCCTGAATCTCTTCGTTGAGGTCGTCGAGGCTCATGTCGGTGCTCAGGGGTGCCCGCTGGATATGCCTTTCTGGTTGTCCCTCCTCGAACGCGAGAGAGACGCTCCGGTGACGTCCCGGGTGGGAGACGATCCGAGACGGCGGGGACTACGGTCGGGTCTCGAGGCCGAACCGTCGGTCGACCGCCGCGCGAACGCGTTCGAGCACTGCCGGGGAGTCGCTCGGGCGACCGACGCTGACGGCGTCGGCTCCGTACTCGACGTACTCTCGGACGGTCCCGTCGTCGCGAACGCCGTTGTTGGCGATGACGTAGAGATCCGTCGCGTCGACGACGTCCCGAATCACCGATTCGGTATCCATCGCGTCGACGTGGACGAACGACGCTCCGGCCCGCTCGAGGGCGCGAGCGAGCGATGGGAGGTCGACGCCGGGTACCTCGGCGCGAACCTTCACGCCGACCGTGACGCCGGTTTCCGTGGCCGATTCGACGTACGTCCGGAGTCGGTCGGCGTCTCGAAGCAGCGTTTCGCCACAGCCGACCGCACACAGTTCGTCCTGGCGGCAGTGGGCGTTGATCTCGAGGAGTGCCCCGCGGTCGCGACAGACGCCCGCGACGTCGGCGATCGGCTCGACGGTCGCGCTTCGAACGTTGACCGCCGACTGAATGGGGACGCCGTCGAGTGCGGCGAGTTCCCGGTCGACGAACGCGACGGGATCGTCGGGCAGGAACTCGGTTCGATCCCGGGCGACGAGTTTCCGCGCCGCCGCCCTCGAGTCCTCGTCGACGGCGATGCCGCCCAGAAACGCGGCTCCGGCGTAGGTAGCGCCGGCTGTCGCCCAGTCGGCGTCGGACTCTCCGCTCAGGCTCGCAAGCGCCAGCGGCGGATCGATCTCGACCACGCTAGCTCACCAGGTCGATCGCCTCCTCGACTGCGCGGACGACCCGGGCCGCGTCCTCGCGGGTATCCATCGCGATATCCGTCCGGATCGTCGGCCGATCGAACTCCGTCCCGTCGGCGTCGTCGATCACGAACGCGTCCGCGAAGGGATAGGCGGTCGCGAGTCCGCGCGTGCTCGGTTCGGCGTTGACCGCCGCCATGAGGTCGCTCGCCGGTCCGGAGAACGTCTCGTCGCCGAGAAACGGCGAAACCGCGACGACCGTCGTCTGGGCGAGCGCGTCGGCAACGCCCGGCAGCGAGAGCATCGGTCCGATGCTCGTCACCGGGTTCGACGGTCCGATGACGACCGTATCCTCGAACGCCTCGAGCACTCCGGGTGCCGGTTCCGCGGTCGACGATCCTCGGAACTCGACGGTGTCGACCGTCGGCTCGCCCCGACGGGCGACCCAGTACTCCTGAAAGTGCATCATCCCCTCGTCGGTGTGGATGAGACTCGCCACCGGATCGTCGCTCATCGGAAGGAGGTCGACCTCGAGGCCGAACGCGCCGGCGAGCCGCTGGGTCGCCTCGCTCAGCGATTTGCCCCGATCGAGCAGACTCGTCCGCGTGATGTGGACGGCCCGGTCGCGATCTCCGATCGTCATGAACTCGGCGATTCCCGAAAACCGCCGCCAGTTCGCCAGTTCGCGTCCCGCCGTCTGACGATCCTCCGGGAGGTACTGCGGTCCGTCGGAGAGGGCGGCGGCCGAGGCGATGTCCGCCAGCGCCGCGTTCGTCCGGTGCGTGTCCCCCTCGATTCCCCACCACGTCTCTCGGTCGAGGACACCACCGCCCTGGAACAACAGCGTGTCGACGTCGGGCGAGACGAACAGTCCGCCGAGTTCGACGTCGTCGCCCGTGTTGGCGACGATCGTGGTCTCCTCCGGTGAGAACGCAGCGCCAGCACCGTCTAACAGCTTCGGTGTTCCGGTGCCTCCGGAGAGGAATGTAACCATACGCTACAGTTGTCGACCCAGGGTACTTAATCGCTTGCGCCGGCCGGTTTCGATCGACGATCCGCCGGACGAGATCGGGCCGATCGTCAGTCGCCGATCCAGTCCGCGAAACTGCCCTCGAGCAGCGTCTCCCGCTGGCGGCTCACGTACCGACGCTGCATGGCCTCGATCGCCCGGTCGAGATCGCCGTCGTCGTCGAGTTCGTCCGCCACGAGTTCGCGCTTCCAGCGCGCCGGCGTCAGCCCCTGGCGAACTCGTCGGCGAAGCGGGTACAGGTACTTGGCCGCGTCCTCGTCGGTCAGGCCGCGATTGACCAGCCCGTCCTCGGCGTGAGCGAGCAGGTCCTCGTACAGCGCGAGGGGGTCGGTCGTCTCCTTGCCGTCGTTGGTGATCCAGGTTAAATCGGCCTCGATGCCGTCGCGCATCGCGGCGTAGAAGTTCTCGCGGGCGATCTCCCAGTCGAGTTCGTGAACCGGATGCTCGAGCCTGGTCAGACTCTCCATCAGCCCGGCGAACGCCGCGAGAAACGCGATCGAGTCCCTGACCGTCGGCTGAGCGGGGATCGGGCGAAACTCGATGCGTGCGTTCGCGGCCGAGCGCGTCGGCCCGCCGAAGACCGGACGAACCCACCGCCAGTAGGTGCCGTGTTTGCGCCGGAAGTGGGGAAAGCGATCGTCGAAGCGTCGGCCGGCCTCGACCGGCATCGGAACCATCGTGTCGTCGGTGGCGACCCGATCGACCGCCTCCTCGATCGTCGAGAGGTCGCGCGGAAACCGGACCTTCCCCTCGCCGGTCGCCGGATCGTTGAGGACGGTCTCGAAGACGCTGATTCGGTGTTCCATCCAGCCGTCCGCGAGGACCTCGTCGGCCGTCGCGTCCTCGTCGTAGAGATCCGGCGGAAAAAACGGCGAGTTCACGCCGAGGGCGAGCAGCGGACCCGCCACGCGAAGCGCGTAGTTGAAATACAGCGGGAGGTCGAGCGCGTGGGGAACCTGGTAGTGAGGCTGAATCGACGTGATCAGGCTCTCGGGCATCACCGTATCCGCCTCGAGCGAGACGTTCGGCGCGCGAATGCACATCCCCGCCGACTCGGCACGGTCCGTGTTCGCCATCGCGTGATACCGGGCGGAGTCGCTCATGTTCGTCGCGACCCTGATCGAGCGCTCGCGTCCGTCCGGACCGGTGGCCGTTCGCTCGATGCTGTCGGTCAGGTAGGTTCCCGCGTCCTCACCTTCGGGCGGGATCGTCCAGAGTGCGTCGCTAACCGGCCGCATTCGTTCGGACTGGGTCACGTCGAGAGCCGTCCGCAGCCGGGCTTTCACTTCCGACTCTTGTGCGACGAGCCCGTCGGCGTTCAACGGCTGGGGACTGGTCGTCATCTCGGCGTTGTGCAAGCCGAGTTCCTTCTCGAAGCCGATGAGCTCGAGTAGCCGACGCGGCACTCGGCGGAGGCTGCAGTCGTCGTTTTTGATCGCGTAGAACTCGTACTCGAGGCCGACGATCGCCTGCGGATTGTCGAAGGTTCCGGCATCGATCTCGGCTTTGATCACCGCCGCGTCCTCGATCGCGCGGTCGCGGAAGTCCTCGGCGTCGACCGACAGCACGTCCGCGACCCGGGCGGCGAGTTCCTCCTCTGGCATACCTCCGAGTGCGGGCCCGACCGCCTTTAAAGCACGTCACTCGAGTCTCGTCGGTGCGCGAGATCCTCGAGCGTGCGACCCAACCTATATGTTTCAACTCGTTGAACACAGATACATGCGTCCACTTCCGTCCCCGTCGATGGACGACCTCGCGACGGCGTGCAAGCGCTTTGGTCCCGGCCGCCTCCCCGGTGCGGATCGGCGAACGATCGGTGCCGGGTACGCGGGCGCGTCGGCGGCGCTGGGGTTCGCCCTCGCGTTCGCGGTCGCGATGGTCGTGCTCCCGGCGCTCGGCGTCACCTCCGACTTGGTCCACCCGTTCTGGGGAGCGAGCGCGCTCGTCGCGCTCCCGTTCGTCGTGCCGACCGCGTTCGCCGCGAGCGCGCTCGTCTGGCGCGTCCTCCCGGCGTCCGGCACCGCCGCTGGCCTGGTGGGCGGCCTGCTCGCCACGCTGTTGACGTACCTGGGATCGCTGGTCCTCGTGTTCCTGGTCGCTATTCCCCTGGCCTGGTCGTCCGGTACCGGAACCGTCCTGACCGAGGCTACCGGACTCGTCGTCCTCGTCGGCTTCTTCGCGGCTGTCCTCACCGCGTGGCTGACGATTCCCGTCGGATGCGTCTGCGGAGCCGTCTACGAGCGCGCCCGCACGATCTCGTGACTCGGACGTATCGGACTCCTCGCTCGAGTTCTCACCGGCTCGTCGTTCGAGCCGGCGGCAGTCGTGACGGCAAATCCTCACGGCGGACCGTACGACCGAAAAAGAGACTGCATCGACTCCCGACGGTGCGAGCGGATGCGAACGCGAGCGACCAGATGTAACTCGCGGTCCCGGACGGCGAGAGCGCCTCGCGCGCGACCTGGCCGTCTTACTCGAACTCCGCCGTGTCGCCCCGGCGGTAGCGGTCGAGTCGACGGTAGCCGTGGATCGTCGACTCCTCGTCGAGTTCGATCTCGTACCGACCGATGATGTCCTGCGTGTCGGGAACGGCCCGGCGTTCGACAACCTCGACGATCGCGCGCCAGCCGTCGTCGGTGGGAACGATCTCGCTGACGGCGTCGAACTCCCGACCGATGAGTTCCGTCGCGGTCGACTGGACGGTGCGTCGGATCGCGAGGACGCCTTCGATTCCCTCGTGTTCGGTGTCGACGTCCGCGTCGACCGATTCGGGGTCGGTCTTCTCCTCGGCGGTCATGTCGACGCCGAGGTCACGGCTTCGCGGTTGTTCGTCCGCCTGCTGTTCGTCCGCCTGTTCGCCTTCGTCGGCTGTTTGGCTTTCGCTCACGGTTGGATCACTCTCGTCGTGCTGGAAGCAGAAGTCGCCGTCTTGGGCCGGCCGCGAACAGCGCTCGCCGTCCTCGGTGAGCGCCTTGCACTGGTCCGCCGATTGTTTGGTGTCGGCTTCGGCCATGGTTCTGGGTCGTAGTTGGGTGTCTGTCGTTGCTCAGATCGCCTCTGCGATCGTCGATCGCAGTTCCGCCACGCCGTCGGGGTCCTCGTCGGCGACCTTCGGCGAGAGGACGTCCGTGAAGATCTCCGTCAGGAGGTCGTCGTCGAGGCGGCCGTCGTCGCCGTTACCGTCGAAGACCGCCAGCCCCTTCGCGGCCGTGATGGCCGCGCGCGTGCCGACGACGAACTCGAGGTTCTCGCGTAACGCGCGGGTCGTCTCGACGACCGTCTCGACGGACTCGTCGGACAGATCCACGTGCGCGCGGACGATCTCGCGTTCGGTTTCGTCGTCGTAGTAGCCGACGTGAACGCCGACGAATCGATCGAGCAGCGCGTCCTGCTGTCGGTGGACACCCGCGTACTCGGCGTCGTTCGACGTGACGATCGCCCGGAACTCGGGGTGGACGTCGATCGCTCGGTCGTCGCCGCGCTTTCCCGGTCGCTCGAGGACGCCCTCCTCGAACACCGAGAGCAACACGTTGTGCGCTGCGGGATCGCTGCGCGAGAACTCGTTGTAGACGAGCGTCGCGCCCTCTCTGACGGCGACGGAGAGGGGGTTGTCGACCCAGCGTTCGCGCACGATCTGCGTCTTCTTGTCCACCCCGCTGACGAACCGGTCGTGTTCCTCGTAGCGCTCGCCGCCGGCGTGAGCGCCGACCAGCGCGGCGGTGTCGACGGACTCGTCGCCGTTGAGCCAGACGACGGGCCTGCCCCGCTGGGCTGCGGCCGAGAGCGCCAGCGCCGTCTTGCCACAGCCCGTCGGACCGATCAGGTGGACCGGCTGGTCCGCCTCGAGCCAGCCGCCGATGCGATCGCACAGCGACGCGACGGCGTCCGTTTCGACGAACGGTTCGGGGACCACCTCCTCCGGAGCCTGGAGGGGGGCGTCCCCGTTTCGCTCGCCGGCGTCCGAGGCTTTTCGTGCGAGTTCTTTTTTCGCACGGCGACCCTCCTTTCGAGAGCGGTCGCTCCTGATCTTCCGACCGCGGACCTTGCGCTTTCGCGAGGCGTCGTCGGCCATGTGGGAGTTACTCCGAGGCTGACTTCGGTGACGATTCGGGGCGCGGTTCGACCTCGAGCTCTTCGAGTTCTTCGAGGTCGCCCTCTGCGGTGGCTTGCTCAATTTTCGCGATCTCCTCCGCGTAGTGCAGGAAGGTGTCGACCGACGCGACGACGACGCGTGCTTCGATCGTCAACAGTTCGATACCGACGACCGACACTCGCGCCCAGACGTCGATGACGACGCCCTTATCGAGGATTCGGTCGAGTACTTCCGCGAGACTCGAGGAGTCGGGTCTGCGCTGTGGTTGTGCCATGAGACGTACGATCGTTCACGACCGTCCCCTAACACGGCACGCGCTGCGACTGCAAGCCGACTCCGCGGGTGCGACGGCGCTCGTGAGCGCGTTGTCTCGGATCACGAGGGCGAATCGCACGGACAGCGACTCGAGCCGTACGCGCCGCACCGTTCGAATCGCTTCTCGCATCCCGGATGCGAGAGCCCGCCGTAAACCATCGAGACGTGCCTGCACCATCTTTAGTCGACTCGACGTCGTACGCTCGAGCATGAGCGATCGATCGACACGCGAACGGTCGTCGCCCGTCCCGGAGCGAGCGGCCGGTCTCGCCGCCGGCCTCGGTGCGCTGATCCTGCTGTCGGGGGTCTTTTTCACCGGAACGGGCTACGTCGTCGTCGTCAACCTCGTCCTCGGTGCCGGCATCGCCACGGCCGCCGCGTACGCGGCGGCGGAGCCGGCGGGCGGCCCCCTTCCGGGCGTCGTCGCGCCGGCGATCGTGATCCTGCTCGGACTCGTGACCGTCGCGGTCCCGTTCGTCCTCGAGGTGACTCGGGAGCCGCTGTTCTGGTCGAACGTCGTGGTCGGCGCGCTCGTGGTTATCCTCGCGGGAACCAGCGTCGTCTACGGCAACCGCCGGGGGACGGCCACCGTGACCTCCGAGACGTCGCCCTGACGCCGCCTCCGGTCGGCCCGGCCGCATGAAGCCGGCGCTGCGACTGCAAGCACCACCGTCACACCGCGAGCTATCGAACTCGTGGCCACGAGTTACTCGAATATCCGCGGAGCAGGCTCCCTGGTGGAGTCGAAGGGGTTCCCGGGTAGTCGAACACCGAGTATCCATGACATCCACACGACCTCCATCGTCGTTCGAGGCCGCCGGCGTAACGAACGAGAAACCGCCGAGGACGTCGGTCGGGTTCGAGCGAGCCGAACGGCTCGACGAACGCAATGCCCTCGAGGTGACGAGGCGATGAGCGCCACCAACCGGTACGTCTACGGCGTCATCGGCGGCGGCACGATCGAGTTCGAAACCGACGCCGTCGGCGGCGCGGACCGGGTGTACACCGTCTCGCATCGCCGACTCGGCGCGGTCGTCTCCGACATCGACACGACCGATCCCGAAGAGACCGACGAGGACGCACAGCGCCACGACGACGTCCTCCGCGAGGTGATGGACCGCGAGGAGGGCGAAGCGGTCGTCCCGATGCAGTTCGGTATGGCCTTCGAGAGCGATCGGACGCTGAAGAACGTCCTCCGCGGGGCGCGCCCGGCGTTCAGGCGCGCGATGAACGACGTCGAAGGCCGGATCGAACTCGGCGTGAAGGCCGTCCGCGACGAGGACGACCGGGTCGACCGGGACGCGGTCGAAGCGGACGCGGAGGAGATCCTCGAGCCCGTCGCCGAACAGTCGGTTCCGAACGATCTGTTCAGCGACCGGCTCGTGTTGAACCGATCGTATTTGGTCGAGCGCGACGAGCGCGAGGCGTTCGACGACGCGGTCGCCCGACTCGAGGACGAACGCGACGACCTGACGATCAGGTACACGGGGCCGTTCGCCCCCTACAGTTTCGTCGACGTCAAAATCGGTGCACAGTGATACCATGTTCGTACTCGACGACCTCCTGTTCAGACCGTTCGTCGGCATCGTCGACGCGTTGCACACGATCGCCCTCGACGAACTCTACGACGTCGACGCGCTCGAGGACGAGCTCAAGGAGAACCAGCTGCTGTACGAGATCGGAGATCGATCCGAAGAGGAGTACCGGGAACGCAAGGCGGAGCTCGAGGAGAAACTCGACGTCGCCCGCGAGGTACACGAACGTCTCGCGAGCGGACGCGTGGAGGTGAAGCGGTGATGACCGACGACCCTGACGGACCGAACGAGCGCGACGACGGGCCGAACGACCCGAACGGCGGATCGGACGATCGACGGCTCGACGACGAGGACGGGATCGACGACCGACGGTACCGAGAGGGCGACGTCGACGACCCGGGGAAACGGGACGAGAGCGATCACTGGCTCTCGAGCTTGCTCTCTGCGCTCGAGTCCCTCGAGAGCCGGTCGACGGCCGGAGGCAACCGCGGCGGTCGATCGATCTTCGAGTGCGACCTCTCGATCGGGCGCGTCGGGGACGATCGCTCGGGGTTCGACCGGAGAGCCGCCGACGCCGATCGGTCCGACGAGCGGCGGTCCGATCGCACGCGACGAACCAGACGGCGACGAGAGCGGTCGTCGAACGCCTACCACCTGACGACGCGACGCGAAGAGGGCGAACTGCTGGTTACGGCCGACGTCGCCGGGGCCGATCCGGGCGACGTCAGGGTCGGCTTCGACGATTCGACGCTCGTGGTCGCCGTCGCCGGCTCCGAACTCGGGCGAACGGCGATCCCCTGGGACGACCGATCGGCGGACGCGTGGATCCGAAACGGCGTCCTCACCGTCCGGGTCGAACCGAGCTCGAACCGGCGATCGACCGACGCGGAGGACGACGATGAGTGACGAATCGACGACCGAGGGGGTCGACCAACTGCTCGAGGACGCGGCGGACGCCCTCGAGTCGCTCGAGTCGACGTTCCAGGGCGTCGAAGACGTAACGGAACTCGACGACGGCGTCCTCGAGTCGGCGCTCGACGACGTCGAGGCGATCGCGCGACTCGCGACGGAAACCCAGGAGCTGGTCGAAACGGTCGATTTCGGCTCGCTCCCCGAGGCCGTCGACGGCGACGAACTGCTCTCTGCGATAGACGCCGGAGAGATTCCGGAGGCGCTCGCGAGCGAGGACGAAGACCTCGGGGACGCCGTCGACTTCGGGCGGCTCCTTCGAGCGATCGACCTGCTGTCGGCCTGGGATCCGACCGATCTCGGATCGCTCTGGGAGGAAACGCGCGAACTCGAGGAGGCGGTCGAGGACGTCGGTGACGGCGAGTTCCTCGGCGACGACGGCGAACTCCTCGGCGACGAGGACGGACTCGTCGACGAGGGACGCGAGTTGCTCGAAGACGCCGATCTCTCGGAGACGCTCGGAGACATCGACGTCATGGAGGATCCCGAAGCCTACCAGGTCGCGATCCAGCAAGGTGCGATCGAGGGAATCGACGCGTTCCGCGAGGCGCTGATCGAGACCCACGTGAAGTTTCACCGGCTGTACGAGTTCAACCGGGAGAAGATGCGCCGCAAGGACACGAGCACGAACTCGCGGAATCCGACGGCGGCGGCCACGATACCGACCGAACGTGGGGATCTCGGCAGCGGCGTCAGACACTCGACGGTTCCGCGATCGGTGAAGCTCTCGACCGCACCGAGTCGCGAGCGACTATACGGGCCACGGTTCCGACGCGAACGCGAAAAGCGCAGAAACGACGACTGACCCACCGATCGACCACTTACGACCTATCAACCCATGACCGATCCACAACAGCGGACGACCCGGCGACGCGGACAACAGCTACCGTCCTGTCGACGCACTCTCGAGGACGTGACCGACACACGCTCGAACGCCCGGCGGGCCGAACCGAGAGGTGGTCACCGTGGTCGATGAGTTCCAGCCGAGCCGACAGCAGACCGACCTCGCGGAAGTCGTCGAGATGTTGCTCGACAAGGGGATCGTCATCAACGCGGATATCGCCGTCTCGATCGGCGACACTCAGCTGCTGGGCGTCCAGATTCGCGCGGCGATCGCCTCGTTCGAAACCGCCGCGAAGTACGGCCTGGAGTTTCCCGAGGGAACCGATATGCGCCGCGTCGCTGCCGCGGTCGGCGAACCCGAACTCGCGGAGCGAGAGCGACCGCGACCGCCGATCGATCCGACGCGGGGCGTCAACGTCACGGCCGACCAGCGGTACGTAGACGAGACGCGATCCGACGACGACGAAACCGGGTCGGACGGCGCAAACTCGAGTGACGACGGCGAGGAGACGTTCGAACTTCCCGATCGGGGGAGCGAACGCGTGGGTGCGCGCCCGGACCCGGAACGGCCCACGAGCGGCGGATTCGACCTCCTCAGCGACGACGGCGAGTCGGCGGACGGCGGGGACGAGGACGGGGGCCAGGAAAGCGACGAGCAGCCCGCCCAGCAAACGGAGGGGAACTGACGTGACGCAGATCGACGTCGGCGACGGGAAGGACGCGCGACAGGGGCTCGTCACGCTCGTCGTCACCGTCGTCGAACTGTTGATCGACGCCCTCGAGCGAGAGGCGGTGCGTCGAATGGAGTCCGGCGACCTCTCGGACGACGAGATCGAACGGCTCGGGAAACAGCTCGCGCGGATCGAGGCCGAGATCGATCAGCTCAAACGAGACGAGGGAATCGAGGGAGGCGTCGAAGACCTGCGCAGCGACCTCGACGGGCTCGTCGACGACGCCATCCAGCAGCTGTACGACGGCCCCGAGATGGCCCGCGATCCCGGCTACTCGGTGTTCGGAGGTGAACGCGAGTGAGCCCCGACGGCGACGACAGTCTCGAGAGCGGCTCCCGCGGTCGATCACCGCCGAAACCGGACGACGATCGGCCCGCGATCGACGACGGACGGTATCTCTACTGCCTCGTTCGGGCGAACGAGGGAGCCACGTTCGAGACGACCGGGGTCGACGGCGAACCGGTGTCGATCGTCGTCGAAAACGGGGTCGGGGTGGTCGTCCACTCCTGCGACGGCCTCTACGACACCGCGGATCTCGCCCAGATCAGACGCTGGCTGGTTCGCCACCAGACGGTCGTCGACGAGGCGGGCGAGCGATTCGGAACGCCCGTCCCGTTCCAGTTCGACACGATCCTGCGCGGCGGCGACGATGCCCTTCGCGAGTGGCTCCGCGAGGAGTCGGAGACCGTAGCGCGCGCCGTATCGGCGCTGGCCGACCACTGGGAGTACCGCGTCGAGGTGGTCGAGACCGATCCCGTGGCCGACGAGACGCTGGTCGAACGCGACGACCGACTTCAGGAGCTCGAGGCGAAGATCGACGACGCCGGGGAGGGAACGGCGTACCTGCTCGAAACGCAGTTCGATCGCCGCCTCGAGGAGCGTCGCGCCTCCCGACGCGAATCGATCGCCGGCGATCTCGAGCGCCGTCTCGACGAGGTGGCTCGAGAGGTCCACGCCCTCGAACGATCGAAAACGGCGACGCTCTCGGACGAGGTGACGAGCGAAAGCGGCGGTTCGGCGACGAATCGCGACGACGATGCCGGCGACGACCGCGCGAGCGAAGGCACCAGACGTCCGGACGAGACGGTAGCCCGGCTCACCCTGCTCGCCCACGAGGACGACGAGGCGGCGATCGGATCGATACTGGACGACGTCGCCGCGACCGACGGCCTCGAGGTTCGCTTTACGGGACCGTGGCCGCCGTACACGTTCGCGCCGGAGCTGGGCGGACGCGACTCGTCCGGTCGACGCCGGTCGGACGCACCCTGATCCGTATCACGCCATTCATGAGACCACGAAAGGACGACGAAGCGCTCGTCGACGTGCTTGACGTACTGCTCAGAGACGGTGCGGTGCTCCGGGCGGACGTGATCGTCTCCGTCGCGGACGTGCCGCTCGTCGGAATCAAACTCACCGCAGCGATCGCCGGCATGGAGACGATGACCGACTACGGCCTCTTCGAACAGTGGGACGTCGACCGTCGCCGGTCCGCGATCACCCGCAGACAGTACGGAAGGCGAAACGACGGAGAGTGAGTAATCGTAACGCACACACGGTGCGTGCGAACTCGCGGTCGAGCGTGGCCCCGCGACGGGGCCGACCGTCAGGCGAACTTCGGCCGTTCGGTCGTGAGTTCGACGTCGCCGCTGACGACCTCCTCGTCGCGGTCGTCGTCGTAGACGTACTGTCCGGTCGAGCCACAGAGGGTACACTCGTACGTCTCGGATATCTCGTTGATGATCTCTCCGTTTTCGAAGTAGATCCGACTCTGCGTGATCTGCAAGAACTGTGGCGTCTCGCAGTTTGTGCAGGTGATCATATCCGACGGATCGGTTCGACCGGTTGTAGTTATCCGGCTTGTAACCGAAGGGAAGGCAGCTCTACGCCGGTATTACCGGCCGGTGCTCGGACCGTGTGAATGCAACGCATGGGTGGCGGCGGTGTTGCGCGCGTACGCTCACGTGACGGGACGTAATTCCCGCTTACTCGAGGGTGAGAGCGGAATCCGGTGCGTTCGAACCGAGTCGTCAACTCCGCGAAATACCCGCTTGAACCGGAGCGTCGAACGAGTAGGCGGCCCGTATAGATCGGTTCGGTCGATCTGACGGCGCGTACGCTCGGGATACAGTCGCCGGTCGTCGGTTCGGTAACGTCGCCGCTTTCGGGTCCGATCGTCAGTTGCCGCGAGGCGGGCGGACGCCGTCGACCGACACGCGCTCGCCACGTCGGGCGGCCTCGTAGGCGGCTTCGGTCAGCGCGGTCACTCGAAGCGCGTCCGCCGCCGTCGCCGGTGGCTCCGCACCCTCCAGAACGCACTCGAGGAACGCGTCGGCTCGCGTCGGTTCCCGTCGGGGATCGACGTACGGTGTTCGTTCGGTCGCCTCGTCGTCGATTTCGAAGATCTCCCGCGGCCCCCACTGGACGCCCCCGAGGTAGATCGCCCCGTCGTCGTCCCAGAGGTGGACGTGTTCGCGGACCGACGGTGCGTCGCCGTGGAGCGAGATCGTTCCCGTCGCGCCGGTTTCGAAGCGCACGTCGAGGTGGGCCCGGCGATCGATCCGCTCTTCCTCGTCGTGAAAGTCCATACTGGCGGCGACCGACTCGGGCTCGAGTCCGGTCGTCCAGAGGACGCCGTCGAGGACGTGACTTCCGGTGTCGTAGAGGAATCCGCCACCAGAGAGGTCGGGATCGAGCCGCCAGGTACCGCTCGCGTCGTCGATCCAGTTCTGGGTCATCGATGCGGTCAGCCAGCGTGGCCGTCGGTCGGTGAAGCGGTCGCGCGCGGTTCGAAACGCCGTCTGGAGGTGACGCTGGTAGCCGACCATCAACGTTCGCGGGCTGCGTTCGGCCCGAGCCGCGAGGTCGCGCGCGTGACCGAGGTCCGTCGCGAGCGGTTTGTCGCAGTAGACGGCCAGATCGCGCTCAAGCGCGGCGACGACCTGCTCGTAGTGGAGCGCGTGCGGCGTCCCGATCAACACCGCATCCAGGTCGTCCGCCGTCGTCTCGAGCAACTCGTCGTAGTCCTCGAATCGACGTGCAGGGTCGACCGAGAACTCGCGTCCGATTGCCGTCAGGGCGTCGACCTCGAGGTCACAGATCGCACGTACCGTGGCGTCGGGGTGGCGGTGGAACTGTCCCCCGACGGTGGTGCCGATGTATCCAAGCCCCACCAGGCCGATCCGAACGGGCGATCGAGAGCGGCTGTCGCGCTGGCTCATAGCATCGACACGACCTCGAGTCCCATCGGTCTGTCGCGTTAGCTGGCCGGTATCCGACGGGACGACGCTCGATTCCGACGTCGCTCGTCGCCGGCAGCGGCTCGCGTAGTCGACGACTATCGGTTCGAACGCACCCGCAACCAATTCGTAGTACCGCGCTATACCCGGAGTATACGCTTCCTGTCAGTATTTCACACGTGCTACTGAGGACCAACCCTCTCCATAACAAAGGGTGGCCGTCACGTCGACCCGAGTGCGGGGATGAAACGCCCCGTCGGGTACGCGTTCGGCTCAGTACCGACGCGTTGACCAGCCGATTGCGTGCGTTCGTGCCCGGATCACTCGAACGTGGACTCGCCCCCGCTTCGAGTACGCTCATGTCTCTCACGCCAGGGTGGGTCCCGCCCCCACCCCGGTTTGCGACGGTCGGTTCTCACCGACGAGAGAATTCACCGCGGAGCGACGCTCGAGTCCCCGTCAGCGGGTATCGATCTGAAAGTGAAAACGTTCGGTCGGAGGCGATGGTCGTCCCGAGCGGTGCGGTCGTCGTCCGATTCTCGTCGTCAGGCAACCGTTACGGCGTAGTCGACGTTACTCGTCCTCGTCGTCCTCGTCGAAGCTGACGTCCTCGAAGTCCGCGTCGACGAACTCCTCGTCGTCGCCGACGTCGGACTGCGGACCGGGGTTCGGTCCGCCGCCCATGCCGCCCATTCCTCCGGCACCGGCCGCACCGGCGCCGGCAGCGCCGCCAGCGGCACCTTCGGCTCCGGCGGCACCGGCCTGTTGCTGGTACATCTGCTTGCCGATCTCCTGTAGCTCCGAGCTCAGCTCCTCGGTCGCGGCCTCGATGTCCTCCGCGTCGGCTTCGTCGTCGTCGATCGTCGCTTCCAAGTCTTCGACGGCCGCCTCGATCGTCTCGCGGAGGTCGTCGTCGACCTGTTCGTCGTTCTCCTCGAGCAGCGTCTCGGCGCGCTGGATCGTCGCCTCGGCGGTGTTTCTGGCCTCGATGCGCTCGCGCTTTTTCTCGTCCTCCTCGGCGTGTTTCTCGGCTTCTTCTTGCATCCGCTCGATCTCCTCGTCCGAGAGACCGGCACCACCCTCGATGGTGATCTCCTCGCTCTCGCCGGTGCCTTTGTCCTCGGCCGAGACGTTGACGATCCCGTTCTCGTCGATGGAGAACGTAACCTCGATCTGGGGCGTTCCCGCCGGAGCCGGCGGAATGCCGGTCAGGTGGAACTCGCCCAGCAGTTCGTTCTTCTCGGCGAGTTCGCGCTCACCCTGGAACACCCGGACCTGTACGGACGTCTGATTGTCCGCCGCCGTCGTGAAGATCTTCGACTCCTCGGTCGGGATCGTCGTGTTCTTTTCGATGAGTCGCTCGAAGAGGCCACCCTTGACCTCGATGCCGAGCGAAAGCGGCGTCACGTCGAGCAGCACGATGTCGTCGACCTCGCCGCCGAGGACGCCGCCCTGGATCGCAGCGCCCAGCGCGACGGCCTCGTCGGGGTTGACGTTCTTCTGGGGCTCCTGGCCGGTCAGGTCCTCGACCTTTTCGGCGACCTGGGGCATCCGGGTCGACCCGCCGACGAGCAGCACTTCGTCGATGTCGTCTTTGTCGTAGCCGGCGTCGGAGAGCGCCTGCTCGGTCGGCTCGACGGTGCGGTCGATCAGGTCCTGGGTCAGCGACTCGAACTTCGCGCGCGTCAGCGACTCCTCGAGGTGGATGGGACCGTCGTCCGTCGCCGTGATGAACGGGAGGTTGATCTCGGTCTCCTTGCGCGAGGAGAGTTCGATCTTGGCCTCCTCGGCGGCGTCTTTGAGCCGCTGGAGCGCCTGGCGATCCTCGCGCAGGTCGATGCCGTGGTCGGCCTCGAACTCCTCGGCCAGCCAGTCGATGATGGCGTGGTCCCAGTCGTCGCCGCCGAGGTCGTTGTCGCCGTTGGTGGCGACGACCTCGTAGACGCCGCCGCCGAGGTCGAGGATCGAGACGTCGAACGTTCCGCCCCCGAGGTCGTAGACGAGGACGGTCTGGTCGGAGTCGTCGTCGAGGCCGTAGGCCATCGACGCGGCCGTCGGCTCGTTGATGATGCGCTCGACCTCGAAGCCGGCGATCTCGCCGGCGTCCTTGGTCGCCTGTCGCTGTCGGTCCGAGAAGTACGCCGGGACCGTGATGACGGCGCGCTCGACCTCGTCGCCGAGATACTCCTCGGCGTCGCGTTTGATCTTCTGGAGGATCATCGCCGAGATCTCCTCGGGCGTGTACTCTTCGCCCTCTATCTCGACTGTGTAGTCGTCCTCGCCTATGTGGCGTTTGATCGAGGCGATCGTCTTTTCGGGGTTCTGGATCGCCTGGTTTTTCGCCGGCTTGCCGACGAGTCGCTCGTCGTCGTCGGTGAACGCGACGACCGACGGCGTCGTCCGATCGCCTTCGGCGTTGACGATGATCTCCGGATCTCCGCCCTCCATGACGGCGAACGCGCTGTTCGTCGTCCCGAGGTCGATACCGAGAATCTTGTTGCTCGCCATTGTTGTGAGGGGTATTGTGCGCACTTTGTTTTAAAGGTTACTAGCCGGGCCGAACCGCCGAATAAAAACCGCTCGAGTCGCGGGTGGCGAGCTCGAGACGGTCGATTGAGGGAACTGATACGGTTTCCTGTCCGTCAGTACCGGCGCACCCGCGACCCGGGCGGCGGATGCACCGGTACAGTAATCCGGATGAGCCATCGGCCTCGTCCTCGCACTGTGGCTCGAGTGGCTGATCGTGAGCGTGCGTTTGCGGCTCGCGTTTCGAACGCTCGAGTTGGACCGAAAAGAGCCGAAGCGGTCAAAACCCGAGCTGACTCCGGACGGTCTCGAAAGCTGGCCGATCACCGTCTGCACTGACCGGTGACGGTGATCTCAGCTGTCGCTCGAGCCGTCGTCCGGGTTGTCGTCCGCGCTGTCGTCCGCACCCTCGTCGTCCGTCCCGCTCCCGTTGCGTTTCGGTACACCATCTGCGTCGCCGTCATCGCGCTGGAAGTCGTCGCCCGTCTCGCTCGAGCCGTCGTCCCCTTCGACTTCGCCGCCGAGTTCGATCGCTTCGTCGGCGTCGTCGTCGACTGACTCGTCCGTTTCGGCGTCAGCCGGTCCGCTCGAGTCGCCGTCTTCGTCGTCGCCGCCGTTCGACTCCGCGTCCGTCTCCGCGGATTCCTCCTCGAGTTCTCCGTTCGAGACCGTCACCTGAGCGTTCTGGATGACCTTGTCGCCCATCTCGTAGCCCGGCGTGTAGACCTCCGCGATCGTCCCTTCCGGCTGTCCGCTGTCGACTTTCATCATGACCTCGTGGCGCTGGGGGTCGGTCTCGGTGCCCGGCTCCGGATCGATCTCCGAGACGTTCTCGTCTTCGAGCACGCGGTCGAACTCTCGGAGGGTCATCTCGACGCCCTGTCGGAGGTCCTCGACGTCGCCACCTTCGTCCTCGAGCGCGCGTTTGAGGTTGTCCCGGACGCCGATGAGCCGACCCACGAGATCTTCCGTCGCCCGATCCTGGATCTGTTGTTGGCGCTTTTTCGCGCGCTTCTTGTAGTTCTGGAAGTCAGCCTGCTTTCGCTTGAGGCGGTTTTTCAGCTCCTCGACTTCGTCGTCGTACTCCTCGAGTCGTTCGTCCCGCTCGGCGAGCGCCCGCTCGCGCTCTTCGAGTTCGGCCTGTAGCTCTTCGATCGTTTCGGCCTGGGCCTCGACGCGTTCCGAGAGGTCCTCGAGTTCCTCGCGCTGGTGTTCGACCGTAGTCGACAGCTCGGTAACGTCGTCGACGATCGCGTTGATCCGCGCTGCGAGTTCGTCGTCGTACTCGGTCACGCGCTCGAGGATCCTGGTGACCTCATCGGTCGGGGTCGCGGCGTCGCCCGCATCCCCTTCCGGCTCGCTCGCTTCCGACGACGTGGATTCCGACTCCGATTCCGCGTTCGCACCGTCCGCACCGTCGCGTCCGTCCGGCTCGCGCCCGTCCGATTCGTCCGCGGACGAAACGCCCTGGGCGGCGGAGTTCGTGCCCTCGTCTTCGCTCATGTTCGGTTCAAGGAACAGCGGTAATAAAAGGGTTGAGGTCCCCGCGCGAAGTCGTGCATACAAGTCCGATCGACGTCCATTCGGTCAGCACGAATCCCGACAGTGTATTGATCGTTCGCCCCCGACCGACGCACGTGACGAGGACTCGCCAGGACGGGACGATCGAGCTCCGATACGAGGACGGAACGATCCGAATCGACGGACTCGAGACCGGTTCGAATCTCGAGCGGCGGCTCCGCGAGTCGCTGTCGGACCTCGAGGCTGATCCTCGCTCCGACTGCGTGCGCGTTCCGGCCGTCCGCTACTCCACACTCCGGCGGTCGGTCGACGACGCCGACGTCGCGGTCGACGACCGGGTGCGCTCGTACGATCCGGCGTCGATCCCGGAACTCCGATCTACGTACGAACTCCGACCGTACCAGCGACAGGCGCTCTCCGCGTGGCTCGAGGAGGGTGCCCCGGCGGATGCCGACCGCGCGGGCGAGGGAAATCGAACGGACGACCCGGCGTCCGCCCCCAGAGGCGTCCTCGAGTTGCCGACCGGCAGCGGCAAGACGATCATCGCGCTCGAGGCGATCGCGCGGCTCAACGTACCGACGCTCGTCGTGGTACCGACGATCGACCTCCTCGAGCAGTGGACTCGCGAACTCGACGCGGAGTTCGGACGCGACGGCTCGGGCGTTCGTCGGGCGACCGGATCGTCCGCGGGCGTTCCGATCGGCCGCTTCGGCGGCGGCGAACAGCGTCTCGAGCCGATCACCGTCTCGACGTACGACTCGGCGTACCTGAAGGCGGACTCGGTCGGCGACCGGTTCGGTCTGGTCGTCTTCGACGAGGTGCACCACCTCGGCGGCGAGGGGTACCGCGAGATCGCGCGCCTGCTCGCTGCGCCAGCGAGACTGGGACTGACGGCCACGTTCGAACGGCCCGACGACGCCCACGAGGTGATCGCGGAGCTCGTCGGTCCGGTCGTCTACCGCGTCGACGCCGACGAGCTCGCCGGCGAACACCTCGCACCGTACGACGTCAAACGCCTCGAGGTGAGGCTGACGCCCGACGAGCGCGAGGCATACGAGCGAAATCAGGAGACGTTCGCGAACTACCTGGCGCGGTCGAACGTCCGGATGCAAAGTGGCTCGGACTACCAGGAGCTCGTCAAGCGATCCGGCACCGATCCCGAGGCGCGGGAAGCGCTGCTCGCGCGCCAGCGCGCCCGCGAGGTAATGCTCGGGAGCGAGGCCAAACTCGAGGCGCTCGAGGGGATCCTCGACGACCACCGCGGGGAGCGGACGATCGTCTTCACGGCGCACAACGACCTCGCGTACGACGTCGGCGAGCGCTTTCTGATCCCGACGATCACCCACCAGACGGGAGCCGCGGAGCGCAGTGAACTTCTCGAGCGGTTCCGCGAGGGCACCTACACCCGGATCGCGACGTCGAACGTGCTGGACGAGGGCGTGGACGTCCCGGACGCGTCGGTCGCGGTCGTCCTCTCGGGCAGCGCCAGCGAGCGGGAGTTCACGCAGCGACTGGGCCGAATCCTGCGGCCGAAATCGGACGGAAGCCGTGCGCTGCTGTACGAGGTAATCAGCAGCGAAACCGGAGAGGAGCGCGTCTCACAGCGCCGACGATGAACACCCTCGGATCGCACGGTTCGAGACGCGTTGCGTCTCGTCGGTCGAAACCCGGGCAGTCGTCCGCACGACTTTTGATTTTCGGGCCTCGAGAGGCGGACGAATGCTGACGAAGGACCTGCTTCGCGTCTCGCGAGCCGGCGGCGGCTACCACCCGCGGTTCGCCGGCCGCGAACACCGCCCGCTCGCGGCCCGCGTGATCGGAACCTACCAGGGCCACGTCGGACACCCGCGCGGGGAGCTCGACGACGCCCTGGCCGACCTCGAGCGCGAACCCGCCCGCGACCCGGCCGGCGGTACCGGACGGGACCCGGCGCCGGACGAGTTCAAGCTGGTCCGGGGGTTCGCAGCGTTGCTCGAACGCGACGCGACGTTCGAGACAGACGCCGCGGTCGATCCGGAACGCGCCAGGCGGGCCGCGTTCGAGGCGGCCGAGGCCGTCGGCGTCGTTTCCGAGGACGAACGGGCGATGGCGCTCGTCCGCGCCGGCGAGTCGCTCGGCCTCTCGGCCGACGAACTCGAGCGATCGCTGTACGCCGACCTCGACGAGCGACGGGTCCTGACCGAGGCCGACCCTCGATGGGATCCCGACGAGTTGATCGATCAGTACAACCTCTCGCTTGCACAGACCGCACTGTTCGACGCGACCGAACTCCGCGTCCGCTCGAGCGATCCGAAGGGGCTCGTGTCGGCGATCAAGCGATTGCGGCTGATGTACGAGATTCGACGGACCGGCGAGGACCGAGCGGCGGAAGACGCGGCGGAGGGAGAGGGCATCGTGAGCACCCGCGAAGTCGTCGTCACCGGCCCCACGCACCTCTTTCGAGCCACGCGGCGGTACGGGACTCGATTCGCCCGCCTCCTGCGGACCGTCGCCGGCGCGGAGGCGTGGCGGCTCGAGGCGGCGATCGACGACCGCGGGACCGAACGCTCCCTCGAGCTCTGTCACGACGACCCGATCCGAGTTCCGGACGCGGAACCGATCGCGGGCGTCAGCTTCGACAGCGGGGTCGAAGCCGATTTCGCGGCCAGATTTTCCGCCCTCGACCTCGAGTGGAACCTCGTGCGCGAACCCGAGCCGCTGGCGACGGGAACCCGCGTGATGATCCCCGATTTCGCCTTCGAGTACGAACACGGTGGCTTTCGGGTCTACTTCGAGATCATGGGCTTCTGGACGCCGGAGTACGTCGAGAAGAAGCTCCGACAGCTCGAGGAACTCGAGGACGTCGAGCTGGTGGTCGCCGTCGACGAGTCCCTCGGGGCGGGCGAAGAGATCGCCGCCCGGGACTTTCGGGCGATCCCGTACTCCGGCACCGTCCGCCTCAAGGACGTTGCCGACGTCCTGCGGGAGTACGAACGCCAGCTCGTCGCCGAGAGCGCCGCCTCCCTCCCTGAGGAGCTGGTTCCCGACGAGGAGGCCATCTCGCTCGAGGACGTCGCCGACCGACGCGGCGTCAGCGTCGACGCGCTGGCCGACGTGGCGTTTCCCGAACACGAACTCGTCGGCCGAACGCTGGTCCGCCCGTCCGTCCTCGAGGCGCTCGCCGACGAGATCGAGGCGGGAACGGATCTCGCGGACGCCGAGCGTGCGCTCGAGGTGTACGGCATCGCCGACGCGAGTGCGGTGCTCTCGCGGCTCGGCTACCGCGTCGAGTGGGACGGGCTGGCCGGCGGAACGATCCTCGAGCGGTGAGTTCGCTCCGGACCGATGCCGTCGGTTCGGACCGACCAATCGATGGCGTCCACCGGTCCGATCGACCAGAATCCGACGAAGAAGACGACCGCCGTCGAAGCCGGCCAGCGCGGGTCCAACCATTTTCGTCGAGGGTGTGGAAGGCGGCAGGCGTAATGCTCACTCCAATTCGTTCCGAGACGGGACGGCTGGCTGGCGCGTACCCCTACGTCCGGGTCGGAGACGGACCGAAGACGCTGCTGGTGGTTCCCGGGATCGGCGACGCGATGTTCGACGGCGAGTACGGTCGGATCGGGGCGCTCGCGGCCCGCGCGTCGTTCCGGCGATTCCTCGACGAGTACACCGTCTGGGTCGTGAGCCGGCCGCGCGGGCTCGGCGACGGCCGATCGGTCACGTCGATGGCGCGGGACTACGCCCGCGTCCTCGAGGCCCACGTCGGTCCGGCGGCGGTGCTCGGCGTTTCGATGGGCGGCCTGATCGGCCAGGAACTGGCCAGATTGCGACCCGACCTCGTCGAGCGCCTCGTCGTCGCCGTCTCGGGCTGTCGGCTCGCGGCCGCCGCGAGACCGACCATCCGCTCGCTCCGGACGAAAGCGATCGAACGCGAGTGGGTCGAGATTCGATCGCAACTGCTCGAGCGGATGCACACCGGAACGCGCCGACGGCTCTACCCGACGCTGTCGCGAACGGTCGGCAGGCTGCGACCGCCGACGCCCGCCGATCCGCGCGACGTCGTCGTTTCGTTCGACGCCGTCCTCGAGTACGACGGGACGGACGGTCTCGACGAAATCGAAACTCGAACGCTCGTCGTCGGCGGCGACGACGATCCGTTCTTCCCCGAATCGATCCTCAGAGAGACCCACGCTGGTCTCCCCGACGCGCAGCTCGCGATGTTCCGGAACGCCCGCCACGGCGCGTACCTCGAGCGAAAGGAGGCGTTCGACAACTGGGTGCGGCGGTTTCTCGACGGCGAGGCGGCTCGAGTACACGAATCCGGTGCCCGAAGCGATCCGTTCTGAGTTTCGCGCGGTTTCCACGTGAGAAGCCGCGACGACAGCGATTCATCGTCGGGGCTGGTGTAGCGTTCCCGTCGCCTCACAACACCCGCTGCCGTCCTTTCGGAACCATCGAGCGCAGTTCGCCGTGGACGTACAGTCCCACGCCGATCGGCTCGAGGTCGCCGGCCAGTTCGTGGGCGACGACGAGGTATCCCCAGTCGCCGTCCCACTCGAGTTCCTGGTCCTCGCCGGCGACGAACCGTCGCGCGGCCTCGGGTTCGAGTTCGATCACGCACTCGCTCGCGTGACGGCCGAAGCGCTGGACGAAATCGGTCGTCGGTTTCCAGTGTTCCTGGCGCGTGCGCAGGCAGGTCATGCCGATGGCTTCGATCTCGACCGGCGAGGACGCCTCGCCGGCGTAGATCCAGATCTTCCCCGCTCCCTTCTCCCAGAACGTGTAGTCGTCGAACGTCTCGGGCGAAATCCCGAACCGGTCCCCGAAGTACTCGAGGACCTCGCGTCGGCTGGCGCGTCCCTCGACGGTTCGCTCGGCCGCCGTCGTCGGCAATCGATCGAATCGCTGGCCATCGTTTTGCGTTCCGCCCGCTTCGTCGTCGGTCATTCGGCGGTCACCTCGAGTTTCGCGACGAAGAAGCCGCCGGTGTCGTTGTGGTGGGGATAGATGCGCGCGGCCCGCTCGAGCGTCGGGTCGAACGTCTCGCCGTTCCACTCCCGGAGGCCGGGCGCGTACTCGAGGTCGAGATCGAAGTCGACGACGCGACAGGGCTCGTTCTCGATGGCGTGCTGGACGACGGCTTCGTTCTCCTCCGGCGCGAACGTACAGGTCGAGTAGACGACGGTGCCGCCCTCGCGCGTCGTCTGTATCGCCCGACGGAGGATGCCCTTCTGGATGCCGGCGACCGAGTGGAGGTGACCTTCGGACCAGTCGTCGAGCGCGTCGGGATTCTTCCGGATCGTCCCCTCGCAGGAACAGGGAGCGTCGACGAGCGTGCGATCGAACGCGTCGAACGGAAACGGCTTCAGCGAGTAGTTTCTGGCGTCGGCGTTCGTCACCGCGAGGCTCGTCGCCCCCAGCCGTTCGGCGTTGAACCGCAGCGCGGAGATGCGACCGAGGTTGTTGTCGTTTGCCACGACGGTTCCCCGGTCGTCCATCAGCGCCGCGATCTGCGTCGCCTTCCCGCCGGGTGCGCCACAGCAGTCCCACACCCGCTCGCCCGGCTGGGGATCGAGGACGATCGGCGGCACGGCCGAGACCTCCTCCTGTCCGTGGGTAAAGCCGTGGACGGACGACCACGTCGATCCCGGCGAGTCCGTCTCGAGGCGCAACACGCGCGGGTTCCACGACGCCCGTTCGAATTCGACCCCTTCGTCCTCGAGCGCGGCCGTCGCCCGCTCGACGGACGCCTTGATCGTGTTCACCCGAACCGCGTTTCCGAGCGGTCGCTCGCACGCCGCGAGAAACGACTCGAACTCGTCGACGATCGGCCGATACCGCTCGAGTGGCTCCATTGGATAGCGCTTGCCGGCCACGGCGCTTGTGGGTTTCGAAGCGCGGTGGTGGATCACGCAGGTGATCGTCAGATAGCCAGTTGTGGAGTATATTGAATGAAATAGTACAGCAATGTATATGTATACACAGTAATTGAGAGTGTATGGCAAATTCGACGGCGTACGAAGTCACCGACTGTGCCATCGTCGGGCGAACGTTCGAGGAGTACGTCGCGATGTTCGACCTCGAGCCGGCCGAACTCGAGGGGAAACGGATACTCGACTGTCCGTCCGGGGTCGCGTCGTTCGTCGTTACAGCGACCGAGCGCGGGATCGACGCCGTCGGTGCCGACGTGGTGTACCGCGTCCCGCCGGGCGAACTGGCGCGTCGCTGTCGAACCGATCGCGAGGCCGCCGTCGAACAGCTCCGCGAGAAACGCGACCTGTTCGAGTGGTCGTTTTACGGGTCCCCCGCAAAGCGGGATCGATATCTCAGACGCGCGTCGGAGCGATTCGTTACGGATTACGTGAGCGCTGCTAGTTCAGGACGGTACGTCGCCGCCGCCCTCCCGTCGCTCCCGTTCGCCACGGACTCGGTCTCGGTCGTTCTCTCGTCGCACCTCCTGTTTCTGTACGACGATCGCTTCGATCGCGAGTTTCACCTCGATTCACTGCGCGAACTCGCACGGGTCGCAACCGACGAAGTGCGGGTGTATCCGCTACAGGCGTTCGACGGGACGCAATCCCGTCATCTCGACGGCGTCGTCGAGGTCCTCGAAGACGAGGGGTACGGCGTGAGCGTTACGGCGACGCCGTTCGAGTTCCTCTCTGGTTCGACGGAGATGCTTCTCGTCGAGCCGGCGTAGCGACGGAAACCACCCAGGGGGAGCGTCGAGCCCTCGATTTTATGGTTTCTCCGCGACTCATCTCCCGTATGGCACAGATCCGCGTGCAGGGTCCGGAGGCCGACCTCGAGGAGCCGACGATCGTCGAGGGGTTTCCGGGCGTCGGACTGGTTGGAAAGATCGCGACCGACCACCTCGTCAGCGAACTCGACATGCGCTATTACGCGAGCGTCCACTGCGAGGGGTTGCCCCGGATCGGCGTCTACCGGGGCGGCGATCGAACCGCCCGCCCGCCGGTTCGAATCTACGTTAACGAGGAGGACGATCTGCTCGCCCTGCAGAGCGACGCGCCGGTCAGCGCCCGCGCCGTCGAGGAGGTCGCCGGCTGCGTCACCAGCTGGATCGTCGACCGGGAGGCGACGCCGATCTACCTGAGCGGACTCCCGAGCGAGCGCGAGGACGACCGCCCCGGTCTGTACGGGATCGCGACCGGCGACGCCGGCGACCGCCTCGAGGAGCACGGCGTGGACGTCCCGCCCGAGGACGGCGTCGTCACCGGTCCGACGGGAGCGCTGATCAACCGCGCCGCACAGATCGACTACGCCAGCATGGGACTCGTCGTCGAGTGCAGCCCCCAGTTCCCCGATCCCGAGGCCGCGAGCGTCCTGCTCGAGGGCGGCGTCGCGCCGATCGCGGACCTCTCGGTCGACGTGAGCGAACTCGTCGAGCGAGCCGAGGAGATCCGCCACAAGCGCGAGCAACTCGCCCAGCAGATGCAGGCGATGGGCCAGGACGAGAGCACGCAGGCCCAGCCCCAGCCGCTGCGGATGTACCAGTAGTCAGACGGATCGTCGTACCGATTTGCCGGCGGGAGCACAGGCGACTCGAGTACCGTCGGCCCGCGCCGACAATCGCCGCACGACGCTTTTCGTCGGTCCGTCGGCGTCAGAACAACTCCCGCGTATTTTTTATTCTCGAGACCGTTTCGGGGGAACAGAGATGACTACGGGCACCGAGTCCTACGATATGGTCGTCGTCGGCGGCGGAACGGCCGGCTGTTTCGCCGCGGCGACGGCGGCTCGGGACGGGCTCGACGTCGTCCTCCTCGAGCGAAAGTCCGCCGAAGAGGCGGGTCACATCGCTTGCGGGGACGGAATCAAGGGAAAGAGCACGTTTCCCGACGTCGTCGACCGCGACCGTCTCAAGGAAGAATCGTTCACCAACCGCGAGATCAGCCGCGGCATCTTCGAGAATCCGCGGTCGGGGGAGTCGCTCGAGATCCCGTTCGGCGAGACCGGCGCGGTCGTGGACCGGCTCGCCTACGGACAGGTGTTGCTCGACGAGACCGACCGCGCCGGAGCCGAGATCCACTACGACACGGTCGTCAACGACGTCGTCCAGCCAAACGGAACGGTGACGGGCGTCACCGCGGTTCGCGACGGCGAGGCCCTCGAGTACGAGGCGGAGGTCGTCGTCGACGGCGCGGGCTCGCTGTCGGTGCTCCAGGACAAGACCGACTTCGCGTCGTCGTCGTTCGACACGAACGTGGACTACTCGCAGTTCTGCTCGGCCTACCGGGAGGTGATCGAGCTTCCGGAGCCGGTCGAGTGGGACGACGCCCTCGTCTTCAAGCCGACGGCGGAGCTTGGCTACCTCTGGTACTTCCCGCGCTCGTCGACGGAGATCAATGCGGGGCTGGGCTTTCAGATGTGCCAGGAACCGATGGAGCTGGTCGACACCCTCAAAGAAGACATCGCCAACAGAGCGGAGTTCGCGGGCGCGACGGTCAAGAACAAACTCGGCGCGGCGCTGCCGACCCGGCGGCCGTACGACTCGGCGGTCCACCCGGGGTACGTCGCGGTCGGCGACGCGGCGGGCCACGTCAATCCCTGCACGGGCGGCGGCATCCCCGGCGCGGCGAAGGCCGGCCACTGGGCCGCCAGGGTCGCCGCGGAGGCGATCGGCGACGGCGACGTGAGCGAGGCGGCGCTGTGGGAGTACAACCGGCGCGTCCAGACCGACTTCGGCAAGCGCTTCGCGGCGATGGACTGCTACAACATCTTCGGGACGGCCCACGACCTTGACGAACTTGTCGCCGTCATCACGGCGCTTCCCGGCCAGCAGCTCGTCGACGCGATCGGCAAGAAGGGAACCGCCGACATGAGCCTCGGGCTCAAGCTGAAGACGCTCGTGAAGACGTTCGGCCACTGGGACGTCCTCTACGAGCTCTACCGCGTCCAGCGGGCCGCCGCCTCCCTCAAGGACGTCTACGACGACTATCCCGACGACCCGGCGGAGTTCGCCGCGTGGCGCGACGATCGCGACGCCGTCCTCGAGGGCGTCTACGAGATCACCGGGGCAGATCCCAAGTACTGACGCCGGTTCCCGCGCTTTCGATTCCGTCGTCGAGCCCGACCCGAATTCATTTTTTCTCGCCCGTCCTCGGGTGAGACATGGAAAGAGACGACGTCGACGCGGCCCCGCCGCAAACGCCGACGACCGGGAACGGCCTCCCGGTGCTCGGCCTCGGAACCTACCGCAACACCGACCCGGCGCAGTGCGCAGAAAGCGTTCGGACGGCCCTCGAACGGGGCTATCGACACGTCGACACCGCCCAGCTGTACGACAACGAGCGGGCGGTCGGCGAGGGGATCGCCCGGGCCGACGTCGACCGCGAAGACGTGTATCTGGCGACCAAGGTGTGGTACACCAACCTGGCGTCCGACGACGTCGTCGAGACGACCCGCGAGAGCCTCGAGCGGCTGGGCGTCGAGTACGTCGACCTGCTGTACGTCCACTGGCCCACGGAGACGTACGACGCCGAGGAAACGCTGGCCGCCTACTCACAGCTGTACGACGACGGGATCGTCGACGCCGTTGGCGTGAGCAACTTCACGCCCGAGTTACTCGAGGAGGCGATCGACGTCTGCGACGCGCCGATCGTCGCGAACCAAGTCGAACTCCACCCGCTGCTTCAACAGCCGGAGCTTCGGAAAGCCTGCGAGCGTCACGGCGTCGACGTCGTCGCGTACGCACCGATCGCACGGGGAACGGTGTTCGACCGGCCGGTGCTGAGCGAGATCGCGGCCGCACGCGACGTCACGGAGGCGCAGGTCAGCCTCGCCTGGCTGCGTCAGTCGGGCGTCGTCGCGATCCCGAAAGCGACCGGGAAAGCCCACATCCGAGAGAACCTCGAGTCGCTCTCGCTCGAACTCGAGCCCGACGAGATCGAGCGGATCGACGCGATCGAAACGGAAGAGCGGATCGTCGATCCGGAGTTCGGCCCCTGGAACTGACCGCGACGCTGCTGTCGCGTCGGCCGTTCGCACGCCGCTTCGGGATCTGTCGACCGAGAAGAAAGAGAAGGAAAGTTTACGGTTCACCGGCAGTTTGGCTTGCGTATGTCGACCCGCACTCGGAGGGGCGGCGGTGGTGGGATCGTCGGCGCGATCAGGGCCGACCTCGAGCGGTTACACGGCGCGTGGATGGAACTCGTCTTTCCGCGCCAGCGTGGCCGCGGCCACTCCGTCATGGGCAAGTGGAAACCGGAGTCGCTTCCGCAGAAGATCGGCTACCACGGCTGGAGCGTCCTCGGCACGATCGGCTTGCTCGTTCTCTACCCCCTTACCGTTCTGGGCTTTGCGACCCGCTACTACGCGGTGAAACTCGACTCGACGCGAACCCGTCTCGGCATCGTCGGCGTGACCGGCGTCGCCATCGTCGCGTGGGGGACGCTGACCGTTATCGCACACTTGCGGTTGCCGTTCGACGCCTTCCTCGCGGTCGCCGCCGCGAGCGGGGTCGGCATCGTCTCGGCGGCGCTCGCGGCGGGCTTTTCGAAGGTCGGCGGCCGTCTCACGTCGGTGCTGTTCGCCTATCCGTTCGCGATGACGGCGATCTTCCTCCCGCCGGTCGTCGCCGCGCTCGTGACCCCGACGCTACAGCCCTACGTGCTCGATCCCAGCTACGACTTCGCCGTCTGGATCCTCGATACGATCCTCCACGTCGGCGGCCTCAACGAGTGGCTCCGGGCGAACTTCACGCTCGAGGGGGCGGCGTACGCGGCGATGTGGGTCGGCATTTCCTTCCCGCTCGGCTGGTTCCTCGGGATTCCGATCGCGCTCGCCGATCTCGTTCGACCGTCGAGCGACTGATCCGAACCTCGTTTTCGCACCGGCGTTAGTCCGGGACGATTTTCCGGTTTCCGACGGTACTCGGTCGCGCGCGCCCTACCGTCATGCATGGAGTTCGACCTCGCGAAAACGGTTGTGGCGTTCGCACTGGTCGTCGCGCTCGGAGCCGCGGCGATGCTCGCGACCCCGATGATGGCGACCGACACCGTACTGATGATGGTCGTTCCGTCGATGATCGTCTTTGGGGCGATCGCGCTCGTCATCGGAGTCAAACACGGCGAATACCGCGCGGAGCGCTGAGCCGCCGGGAACGAGCTGCAGGTGTCCTCGGGCGGACCGTATCCGGACCGATAGCAATCGTTAGGTCGGTCCGCGAAAATTACCGCTCATGGCTCGAGCCGACTCGGACGACGAGGTCAACCTGCTCGACAGTCCGACATTTCGATACGGGATCGCCGCCTCGACGACGGCGATCCTGCTCGCCGTGGCGTTCTGGCAGTTCGACGGGACCGCCCGGTGGATCGTCGTCGCCCTTGCGCTGGTGAACGCCGTGATCGTTCCGCGGCGACTCGCGGCCGCCGCGAAGCAGGGCTGACTCGAGGGCCGGCGAGATCGACGGACGAAGAGTGTCGATCGGAACGGAGCGAGCCGCGGGACCACTCGCGGATCGGTCGAAATCGGTTCCGCGCGAGAGAACGGTCGTCGATCGACGCACACTACGCCGCGGGCCTCACATGTAGCCGAGGTCGCGCAGGCGCTCCATCAGATCCTCTTTGTCCTGGGCGCGGCCCGCGCGTTCGGTCGTCTCCTCGAGGTCCTGGAGCCAGGCCGGGTCCTCGTCGCTCTTTTCGGTGCTGATCTCGCTGCCGAGCGAGCGAAAGCCGGCGAAGTACTTGGGCGAGACGGGGATGTCGTCCTGCTCGAGGTCGTTCGGCAGGTCGTCGTCGCTCTGGGGGACGTAGCCGTCGTCGGGGAACTCGGCGACGGTGTCGGGGACGACGAAGTTCCAGAACGCCTCCCAGACGGCGGCCTCGTCGAACTGGAGGATCGGCTGTACGCGGTCGTGTGGCGGGTAGATGTCCGGATCGTGTCGCGGGGAGAAGAACGTCTCGTCCGCGCGGGCCTCCTGTTCGTCCCAGCGGACGCCGGAGATGACGCCGTCGACGTCGTACTCCTCGAGCGCGTCGTTGAGCGCGACGGTCTTCAGCAGGTGGTTGCCCGCGTAGGTGTCGAGCAGGAACGGGAACGTCTCCTCGTCGTACTCGAGGATGTTCTCGACGTGGTGTTGGTTGTGTTCCGAGAGGTCGGAAACGGGGACGTCGTCGCCCGGCTCGAGGTCGTTCTCCTCGACGTACTCGCCGATGTCCTCGTTGCGGGCGTAGATGACCTCGAGATCCCACTCGTCGGCCCAGCGGTCGACGAAGTCGTGAATCGCGTCGAAGTGCTGGTAGTGGTCGATGAAGATCGCGGGCGGCACCTCGAGGTCGTACTGCTCGGCGACCTCTTTGACGAAGTAGAGCACGAGCGTCGAGTCCTTCCCGCCGGTCCACATGACCGCCGGATTCTCGTACTCCTCGAGGCCCTGTCGAGTGACCTCGATCGCCTGCTCGATCTTGTCGTTGATGTGCGGGTAATCCGCGGGGTCTTCGCCGTCTCCGTCCTCGTAGTCGACGTCGACGTAGTCGGGGAAGTTCGTCGTCATCGTAGTGTAATTAGATATAATTAGCACGGTTAAACGCTTTGGGAGACCGGAAACCTCTGACGGAAGCTACGACGGCGGACCCGTCCCTGGCGGGAGCGGGGAGCGAACCGCGACGAACCCGCTCAGTCGAGCGCCGGCGCTTCGATCCGGCGCTCCGGATCGTCGACCGAGAGGTGCTCCTGCAGTCGTCGGACGATCCGCCGGCCGGCCGCACCGTCCCCGTAGGGGTGCGGACTCGAGGTGGGCTCCCAGTCGTCGCGGAGTCCGTCCCGGATCGAGTCCGCGTTCGGCCCCACGAGTCGGTTCCAGCCGCAGTCTACCGTCTCGGTCCACTCCGTCTCCTCCCTGAGCGTGAGACAGCGGGTGCCGAGGAAAAACGCCTCCTTCTGGACGCCGCCGGAGTCGGTCGCGACCCGCTCGGCCCCATCGAGCAGCCGCACGAAGTCGAGGTAGCCCTGCGGTTCGATCACCTCGAGTTCCTCGGTCGCGCGCCGCCAGAGATCGAACTCCCGGAGGCGAGACACCGTCCGCGGGTGCGCGGGAACGACGACCGGCATCGGCGCGGCCGACAACCCGTCGAGAATCGAGACGAGATTCGACCGCTCGTCGGTGTTGCTCGCCCGGTGAACCGTCGCCAGGACGAACGCCCCCTCGTCGACGTCGAGTTCCTCGAGGATCGTCGATCGACGGCGCGAGCGCTCCCGAGCGTCGAGGATCGCGTCGTACATCACGTCGCCGGTCCAGTGGACGCCCTCGGTGATCCCCTCCTCGGCGAGGTTGGTCACCGCGGCCCGACTCGGCGCGAAACAGAGGTCGGAGGCGTGATCGGTCAGCACTCGGTTTACCTCCTCGGGCATCTCCCAGTTCGCGCTGCGCAGGCCGGCTTCGACGTGGGCGACGGTCAGGTCGCGCTTCGAGCCGACGATCGCTCCCGCGAGCGTCGAGTTCGTATCGCCGTAGAGCAAGATCGCGTCGGGATCGGTCTCCTCGACGACGGGCTCGAGCGCCGCGATCATCTTCGCCGTCTGTCGTCCGTGCGTGTCCGACTCGACCCCGAGATTGTACTCCGGCTCCGGAATGTCGAGTTCCTCGAAGAAGACGTCCGAGAGCTCCTCGTCGTAGTGCTGGCCGGTGTGGACCAGAACCTCCTCGCCGACCTCGCGAAGCTTTCGGGAGATGACCGCCGCCTTGACGAACTGCGGGCGGGCTCCCACGACCGAACACACGCGCATCAGCTCACCTCCGGACCGTCCGGTTCCTCGTTCGGGCGGTCGCTGACGCGTTCGTCGGCTCGGCCGGCGACCCCACCGGCCGTGCGATCGGAGGGCGACCGAGTCCTCGGCGGCCCGAAAGAGAAGCGTCGTACGCGGATCACCTCGGAAATCATGGCAGTCTCCCCTTCTAGAACGCATCATTTCGTTATCGTGGCGCTACCCTCCAGAAGCCCCTCGCTGCGATTTTCGGTCGGAGGCGGTCGACTCCCGCTGCGTGATCGAGGCTCCGAGTACGGTCAGCGAAACCGCAGTCGGCACTCGAGTACTCGAGTCGCGATCGCTCGAGCCGGACGCAAGGCGTCGGTTACGACGTCGAAGACGATCGCTACCGACGGACGGTTCGGGCTCGAGAGCGTTCCTAAGCCATTACTTCGAAGTTCGAAGTAATTGAAACGGCCGGATCGAGTACGGGCGATCCCCGAATCGGACTCCACCGCATCACGCGGACTACTGTAAGTCGTTGCCGGTGGGACCGCGATCCGTCTGCGGACCCACCGGTAAATCGTTACGATAGACCGTCTCAGGCCACGCACCACGACGAGAGCAAACGTGACCGGGTGCGACGATCGGTCGACGACCATCGTTCCGCGCGGGAAGCCGTCCGTACTAGTGACAGTCACCACGATTCCCGAAAACCGATAAGAGCACAAGAGTGGTCGTACGGTTCGCCACCTCCGACCGGTCGTCCGGTTTCGTGGTGGTCCACCCGAGACATGAGCACGAACGAGAACGATCCTTTCAGTATACTGAAAGACGGCGATCGAGGTTTCGAGCGACTAACGACCCAGGAAGAGGGAGACGAAACAGAGGAGGTGGAAGAGACCATCGAGTTCGAACTGAACGGCGAAGACGTAACCTTCGACGGCGATCCGGAGAAGCCGTTGCTGTACGTCCTTCGGAACGACGCGGAGCTGAACGGGCCGAAGTTCGGCTGCGGACTGGCCCAGTGTGGGTCCTGCGACGTGATAGTCGACGGCGAGACAGCAATCTCGTGTGTCGTCACCGTCGACGACGTCGAGGGAAGCGAGGTGACGACGACGCGGGGACTCGGAACCCGCGACGATCCCCACCCGGTGCAGGAGGCGTTCATCGACACGCAGGCCGCCCAGTGCGGCTACTGCATCCACGGAATGGTGATGGAGGCGGTCGTCCTGCTCGAGGACAACCCCGATCCGTCGGACGACGAAATTCGGGACGCCCTCGCGGACAACCTCTGTCGGTGTGGCACTCACCCGGAAATTATGGCCGCAGTTCGCCAGGCGGCGGAGGAGATGAACTGACCATGAGCGACGAGACGCGAATGTCCCGACGACGGTTCGTCCAGAGCAGCGCGCTCGCGGTCGCGTTCTCGCTGGGAACGTCCGCGAAGACGACGGTCGCGACGACCCAGGAGGAGCTTCCGGGAAGTCTCGAGGACAACCCGGAACTCGACTCCTGGATCGTCATCCGCGACGAACGGGTGACGGTGTACACCGGCAAGGTCGAGCTGGGCCAGGGAATCAAGACGTCGCTCGTTCAGATCTCGGCCGACGAACTCGACGTCGACGTCGACCGGATCGACCTGATCACCGCCGAGACCGAACGGACCCCCGACGAGGGGTACACCGCCGGAAGCCAGTCGATGGAGGACAGCGGAACGGCGATCACGTACGCCGCGGCCGAGGTGCGCCAGATTCTGCTCGAGGCCGCCGCGGACGAACTCGACGCCGAAGCGGACCAGCTGTCGGTCGACGACGGGACCGTCACTGACGGCAACGGAAACGAAACCACCTACTGGGAGATCGCAACCGAGGAGGCCCTGGCGGGCGAGGCGTCCGCCGACGTCGAGCCGAAGCCGGCCGACGAGAAGGAGATCGTCGGCGAGGCGATGTCGCGGATCGACGTTCCGGGAAAGGTCCTCGGCGAACCGAGCTACGTCCAGGACCTCCGAGACACCGCTGATGTCCGTGGCGGCGTGACCATTCGGGATCTCCCCGAAGAGGAGATCGACGCACGCGACGAACACGAAGCCCAGGAGCTGTTGCACGGTCGCGTCGTCAGGCCGTCCGGCTACGAGGCCGAACTCGAATCCGTCGACGACGAGGCCGTCCTCGAGATGGAGGGCGTGCGTGAAGTCGTCCGCGACGGCAACTTCCTCGGCGTCGTCGCCGAGACCGAGTGGCAGGCGATCCAGGCGAGAGAGGAGCTGGTCGACGCCGCCGAGTGGTCCGTCGAGGAGACGCTACCCGGGCGGGAGAACCTCTGGGAGCACCTCCGCGAGGACGAGGTCGACGAGACCATCGCCGAGGACGAGGGCAACGCCGAGGACGCGCTCGAGGACGCCGCGGAGACGCTCGAGGCGGAGTACCGCCGACCCTACCAGATGCACGCTTCCATCGGGCCGTCGTGTGCGGTCGCCGAGATCGTCGCCGACGACCAGGAACGGGAGCTCAACGTGTGGACGCACAGCCAGGGCGTCTACCCGCTCCGTGAGGCCCTGATCGAGCTCTTCGAGGACGAGCAGATGGACGACGTTCGTTGTACGCACCTCGAGGGCTCCGGCTGTTACGGCCACAACGGCGCCGACGACGTCGCCGGCGACGCCGCGCTGCTCAGCGACGCGGTCGACGGACAGCCCGTCCGCGTCCAGTGGATGCGCGAGGACGAACACCGCTGGGAACCCTACGGCTCCGCGATGATCATGGAGGTCCAGGGCGGACTGGACGACGACGGGACGATCGTCGGCTGGGACTACGACGTCTGGAGCTACCCGCACTCGACCAGACCGCCCGGCCAACCGCTCCTCGGCGGCCGTCAGCGCGAGAATGGGATCGAACTCCGGGAGAACGACCCGATTCCGCTCCCGACCGGCGGCGGAACGCGTAACTCGATCCCCCTCTACGAGTTCGAGAACACCCGCGTGACACACCACTTCCTGCCGGAGCCCGACGTTCGGGTCTCAGCGCTCCGCGCACTCGGCGGCTACGCCAACGTCTTTGCGCTCGAGTCGTTCGTCGACGAACTCGCCGCGGCAGCCGACGCCGATCCCGTCGAGTTCCGCCTCGATCACCTCGAGGACGAGCGGGGCAGGGAAGTGATCGAGACCGCGGCCGATGCCGCCGACTGGGGCGACCGGGAACTCGACGACGACCAGGGGATGGGCATCGGCTTCGCCCAGTACAAGAACCTGTCCGCGTACTGTGCCGTCGTGGCCGAAGTGACGGTCGACGACGACTCCGGTGAAGTAACCGTCGACCGTGCCGTCGCCGCCGACGACTCGGGAGAGATCGTCAACCCGGACGGGGTCCGCCAGCAGATCTGGGGCGGGATCATCCAGTCCGCGAGTTGGACGCTGTACGAGGACGTCGACTTCGACGAGGAGGGGCCCCTCGACGACGACTGGAGCGACTACCCGATCATGACGTTCCCCGACGTGCCCGAGGTCGAAGTCGAACTCGTCGACCGACCCGGTGAACCCTACCTCGGCACCGGCGAGACCTCCCAAGGGCCGACCGCGGCCGCGATCGCCAACGCCGTCTCCGACGCGGTCGACGCCAGAGTCAGACAGCTCCCGATCACGGCCGAGCGCGTCGAGGACGCGATGGAGTGATCGGAAGCTCCAGGTTTCCCTTTTCGCTCGAGCGCGGACGTGGGACCGAAACAGCGCCAGTAGAAGTGACAAAGCCGTCCGCCGAACCTTCGATCTCCCGTTCGGAATCCGGGTCCGTGACGTCGACGCGATGGAACGGCCCGAACTGAAAGGAACCTGCTTACGGATCAACGAAAACACGTCCGCATCGAACCACGAACGCGAGCGCGCCCTCCCGACTCCGCGAACCGGACGATCAACGACCCCGAGGCGTCTACCGCTCTCCTCGAGAGCGTCGACGGCGGTCAGACGGTCGCACGCGGCGTGACTCGCGTGACTCAGCCGTCGACCCGTTCGATCCAGTCGATCGCCCGTTTTTCGGTGACCTCCGCAGCGTCGGCGACGGTTTCGACGTCGGCGGCTGCGAGGTCGTCGAGGGAGGTTATCCCGGCTTCCTCGAGTCGCGAGCGGTACATCGAGTCGATACCGTCGACGAGTTCGAGTCGAGGTTCCCGGTTCGATCCCCCGTCATCCCCGGATCGATCCCGCACCCGCGTCCGCTCTCGAGGCAGCGCCGATTCGACCGTCGATGCGGTCGCGCTGAGCGGTGCGGACGCAGCCAGTGCCGCGGCCTCGAGAGTTCGACGCTGGACGGTCGCCTGCGTCTCGAGGGCGGAACCGGTCAGCCGAATCGAGCGCCGCTGGATCGCGAGTCCCTGCTCGAACGCGATTCGTTGCGGTTCGAGCATCGCGATTTCGGCACCAGTCGATCGCTCTCGAGTCGCTTTCGCTCTCTCGCTCGCCCCCTCCTGCGCTCCTGCAAGCCTTCCCTCTCGATCGCTCTTGCGCTCCCGGCCTGATCGGGGTTCGACGTCGACCAGTTGGTCGACGACGTATCGTTCGCTCGCCGTACCGGGTCGATGCTCGATCGCGACTGCGGCCCCCGAATCGGCCGACGCTTCCGCGGATGTCGCTTCGGTCTCGGTTTCACCCACCGCCGACGATCGACGCTCGAGGGGATCGCTATCGACGTCCGCCTCGGTCGCGTCGATCGCCCCTTCGAGATCGACACCCGCGTCGACGTGCTCGGCCGCGTCTTCGTCGGCGGGAGTCGCCGGACTCCGATCGGAATCCGCGCCGATTTCGGTGCCCGGCATCTCGTCCGGATCGGTCGCCACGTCCCGACCGAGTTCGTCGGTCAGGTCCGCACCCTCGGATTCCGACTCTCCGCCCGTATCCTCCTCGATCCCGCCGGTTTCCTCGGGGGCCTCGACGTCCGGCCCGGAATCGATCGACGCCGATCGTTCGGTTTCATGGGTTCCCCCGGCCGTCGTCGCTTCGACTCCGACGTCGCTCGCGTCGGCCCCTTCGTCGGAAACCGAACTCGAGTCGACGCGGTGACCGTCGTCCACCCCGTCGGGGCTCTCCTCTCGGACCCCCAGCCGCGTGTCCGCGCCGGCTTCTTCTTCAGTCGGCGACTCCGTTCCCGTCGATCCCGCCATCTCGCTCTCCGTTTCGCCTCCGTCCCGTCTTTCGCCGTCGTCTCGTCCTTCGTCTTCGTCCCGCTGTTCGTCGATCGCCTCGATCAACTCGGGATCGGCGACGCCCGGTCGGTCGCGGTCCGCTCGGTCCGCCTCGTCGACCTCGCTCGGCTCCTCTCCGACGGGCGGAATCTCGGTTTCTCCGGTCGCCTCCGCGTCCGTCGGTTCGACGCGCCGCCCCGATCCGGCTTCGAACCGACCGTCGGCATCCGTCTCGCCGGTCTCGAGTGACTCCGGCGTCGAATCCGTGGCCGTCTCCGTCGACGACGGGCGGTCCGTCGTCGGTGCGGATTCGGATTCGACCCCGTCGGCGAACTCGGGTCGATCGGGCGGCTCGGTCTCGAGGACGAGTACGCCTTCGGAAGCCTCGACGACGGCGTCTTCGTGGATCACGATCGCGTCTTCGCGCGCCCGTTTCCAGCCGAGCCTCGCCCTGATCGAATCCAGCACGCCGGGACTGGGTCGGACGAGTACGGCGTCGTCTTCGATCGAGGCGACGGTTCCGATGAGCTCGCCAGCGGTGCTCTCGACGGGTTTATCGACGTCGTCGTCGGTGAATCGTGGACTCATTGTTGTCGTCGGACCTACCGCCCCAACGCAGCAAGCGTGTGGTGCCTGCAGTTTCGAGCACGCTCGAGATCGGCTCCGGCGGGACTCGAGACGTGCGTGACTACCACCTGTCGAACCTCAACACGCCGTCACCGGGTGAGCGCCGGAGGGTCGACGGTCGAAACGAGACGGGATCGCTCCTCCCCACGGCGATCCGGTCGTCCGTCGAACCGAACGATCGGGCCGGTTCGTCGGCCACCGGCGTCCGTCGTTCCGGACCCTATCGCGCGCACGGACGCGACGACCAACTTATTCGTCCGTCCCAGCGGTCGCTACCCGGGTGTGAATACAAAGACGGTTGCGCGTCAGTCGCTGATGAACTTGTTGTCCCGCCAGTTGACCCCGGACTCGCCAGAGCCGTGATCTCGAGGCCCTTCCACGACTTCGATGTTGGCGGGGCGGGGTTCGCCCTCGACGATCCGCGTCGCCTCGAGTTCGCCGTCGCGCTCGGAGATGGCCGTCAGCGTCCCTTTCTCCGTCACTTCTGCGATCTCACAGAGGACGAGGAACATCTCGTACTGCAACAGGGAGTTCTGGAGGACGGTCTCGCGGTCGCCTTTGAACGCGGCGAACTCGACGAGTTCGGACTCGATTTCCTCTTCGTCCTCTTCGTCCCAGTGAAAGGAGTTGCGCCGCTCGTCGGGATCCTCCTCGTACACCCGGTTTTCGGTGACGCTGGCTTTGAGCTGGGCGCTCGGGGTGTACTTGCTGACGGATTCGTCCTCGGCGACGGCTTTGAGGATGAGCGTGTTGTTTCGCCGCGTGATCTCTACGTCGGTGATGCCGTCCGGGAACTCGGCCTCGTCGATGTGATCGCGAAGGTCTTCGAGCGGAAGTTCGAGCGTCGAGTGCAACCGATAAACGTGTCTGGATTCCTCTGTGGACATAGTGGGAAGGTTTGCGGCGACAGTCGCTTGAGTGTGAGTACGAGCGCGTGACTTATATGACCTGCTATTAACTACGTGTCGTACCCCCACGGATAAATTCAATCGGCGACCTCGGGTACGGATACGGTTACCTCGTGAAACTCGCGATCCGAACGCAATCGATCCCGGTCGACTCGCACGGACTGCGGTCAGTCTCACCGGGAAACCCAACCCTCCTCGCGGTTGTGCCGGGAAACCGGAACGGCGATCCGTACTACTCCGCCTCGAGCGTCTCGGCCAGCTCGCCGCGCTCTTCGAGCTCCGCGAGAATGTCCGAGCCGCCGACGAACTCGCCGTCGACGAACGTCTGCGGAATCGTCTCCCAGCCGCTGTGGCGCTCGAGGGCCACGCGGAACTCGTCGAGCGACTCGAGGGTGTCGACCGTCTCGTACTCCTCGCGGTACTGGTCGATCAGTCCGAGCGCACGCCGCGAGTAGCCACACTGGGGCATCAGCGCAGTTCCTTTCATGAACAGCACGACGTCGTTGTCCTCGATCGCCGTTTCGACCCGTTCGTCGACCTCCTCCTGGTCGAGTCCCTGGTTCGGTGGGAAGTCCATGTGCGTCGGTACGGCGGTGAGCGGGATATGCCTTGCGTCCTCGGGAGTTCGGTCACCGAAGCCGAACCGTCGCCCGCGACCGCGTCGATCGCTCGGCGAGACGACTCACGCGGCGCGGGCTCGAGCGGACGAATCGCCACGAATCCGAGACACGAGTGAGCGCGTTCACGAGACGTCGGTGCCGTCCGCACGAAGACGCTCGCGAACCGCGTCGCGATCGACGGTTCCCGACGCCGTCCGCGGAAGCGCGTCGGCCGTTCCGACGGTCTTCGGCCGCTTGAACGACGCGAGTCGCTCGTCGCAGCGTGCGAGCAGCGACTCGAGGTCGATCGGATCGGCCGCGGCACGGTCGTCGGCTGCGGGAACCACGAGCGCCGCGACGCGCTCGCCCCACTCGTCGTCGGCTAACCCGACCACCGCGGCCTCGGAGACGACGCGGTGGTCGCACAGGACCTCGCGGACCTCGGCGGGGTCGACGTTCTCGCCGCCGGTGACGATGCGGTCGACCCGCCGACCGCTGATCCGGAGCCGGCCGTCCGCGTCCCGCCGGCCGACGTCGCCGGTGTGGAAGCCGCGCTCGTCGAAGGCCTCGGCGGTCCGGTCGTCGGACAGGTACCCCGGCGTCACCGCCGGCCCGGAGACGACGAGTTCCCCTTCGACGCCCGACTCGACGGGATCGCCGTCGTCGTCGACGATCGACACCTCGACGGACGAGAGGGGGTGGCCGACAGTTTCGGGGTCGGCGAACGCATCCGCGGGACGGGCCGTCGCCACCTGCGAGGCCGTCTCGGTCGCGCCGTACGTCGGGTGGATCGGCACGCCACGCTCGCGACAGCGCTCGATCAGCTCCCTCGAGGCGGGTGCGCCTCCGACCAGCGCGAACCGAAGGTCGTCGGACGGCGACCAGCCGGCCTCGAGCAGCCGGTCGCACATCGTCGGCACGAGCGAGACGCCCGTGATCTTGTCCCTCTCGAGGACGCTCGCCGTCTCGACGGGATCGAACTCGCGCTGGACGACGAGCGTCGTCCCGTACAGCGTCGACCGGACGAGCGGTGCCAGCCCGCCCATGTGGTACATCGGGAGACAGCACAGCCACCGATCGTCGGGCAGCACGCCCAGCCGGAACGCCGACCCGATCGCGCTGGCGACGACGTTTCCGACGGTCAGCCGGACCGCCTTCGGCTCGCCCGACGTTCCCGAGGTGAACATGAGCAGGTGGGTTCGATCCGGATCGAACGGAATCCGACCCTCGAGCGGGCCGCTCGAGGAGTTCCCCGAGCCGCCGCCCTCGCCGCCCTCGGCTCCCGTCCCGAGTCGGCCGGCGCCGTCGTGCGTCGGTTCGTCGACCGAGCGGATTGGACAGTCCGCGACCGCGAGCGCCACCCCCTCCGTCGGCGATTCGCAGACGAGGGCGTCGAGGTCGACGCGACTCGCCTTTTCCTCGAGTTCGGCGGGCGTCTCGCGGACGTTCAGCGGGACGAGCGTGACGCCGAGACGCATCGCGGCGAAGTAGATCGCGGCGAACGCGGGGCGGGTTCCGAGCAGCGCGCCGAGGCGGTCGTCGGGACCCGAGACGACAGTCTCGAGTTCGGCCGCAACCGCGTCGACGCGTCGGTCGAACGCCGCGTACGTCCACTCCTCGTCGCGGTCGGCGTCGACGATCGCAGGGGTACCGGGCGTCGTCGCCGCGCGGTGGGCCAGGAGATCGCGTCCGGGCCAGTCACCGAGCGGGATCATCGTCCGTCCCACACTCCGTCGACGCCGATCCCCTTCGCCTGGGGGACGACCGCGGACCCCTTCTCGAGCAGAACGGGATCGCGACCGAGGTCGTCCGCGAGAAATTTCGCCGTCGCGAGGCCGCAGGCGGGTACGTCCGGAATCGACGCCGCGAGGTGGACCGCGCCAGTGCGCGCGACGACGCCGTCGATCGTCGTCGTCACGATCGGCGCCACCTCGAGTTCGCACACCCAGGCGGCCATCCGGCGAGCCACGTCGATGCCGCCCAGGGCCATCGGCTTCAGGACGACGGCGTCCGCCGCGTTCGCCTCGCAGATCGCGTCCACGCCGTGCTCGAGGACGCCCTCGTCGATTGCGATCCCCACGCCGTCGGCCCGCTCGCGGAGCGCGGCGTGTCCCTCGAGCGCTCCCGCCGGAAGCGGCTGTTCCACGATCGACACGTCGAAGTCGGCGAACGTCTCGAGTGCGGTTTCGGCCTCCTCGTACGTCCAGGCCTCGTTCGCGTCGACGCGGAGTTCGACCCCCGGACCGACCGCCTCGCGCACCCGCCGGATCCGCTCGACGTCAGCTTCGACGTCGCGAACGCCGACTTTCAGCTTGCAGCAGTCGAAGCCGCGTCCGACCGCCTCGCGGACGGCCGCCACGGTCTCCGACGGCGAGCCGTCGTCGATCGTCGCGTTCACCGGCACGCGTCCGACCATCGGTCCCCGACAGAGGTACCGGTACAGCGGCGTCGACTCCCGCGTCGCCTGCAGGTCCGCGACCGCGAGCGACACCGCGTGTCGGGCCGCGACCTGCCTGTCGACCGCCTCGAGGGCCTCGCTCGGACCGCCGGTCCGAAACGCCTCTCGGGCGCGCTCGAGCGCCGCCTCGCAGTCGGCGACTGACTCAGTCCACCCGGTCAACGGTGTCGCCTCGCCGTAGCCGACCGCCGCCTCCGCGTCGTCGCTGCCGGAGGAATCGCCGCGGTCGACGAGTCGCACCAGGAAGCCGTCCCGCGAGTCGATCGTCCCGGTCGCCGTCTCCATCGGACTCGAGAGCGAGAGCGAAAATCGCCGGTACTCGAACGCGAGGGACGCGCCGTCGCTCATGCGATCACCAGCCCGAGCGCGAACAGGGCCGCGACCATCGCCAGCAGCTTCCCGGTTCGCTCGAGCGCCGGGTTGAGCGCGTCGCCGTCGGTTCTGGTACAGACCGTCCGGGAAACCGCGCCGGCATAGGGCAGCGAAGCTAGCGGGAGCAACACGACCGGGGAGAACCCTTCCACCAGCCAGAACCAGATCGGTGTGAGGTACGCGAGCGCGAGCATGGCGAGGTACTCGATTCGGCTCCAGCGGTAGCCGAGTCGGACCGCGAGAGTTCGTTTCCCCGTGGCGGCGTCGGTCTCGCGGTCGCGGACGTTGTTCACGACGAGGATCGCCGTCGAGAGTCCCGCGATCGGGAGGCTGGCGAGGATCGCCTCGCGCGTGATCGTTCCCGGCGGGATCGTCGTTACGAGGGGGTCGAGTGCCGCGGCGGCCTGAACGTAGTAGGTGCCGACGACGGCGACGAATCCGAAGAAGACGAAGACGAACAGATCGCCGAGTCCGTAGTAGCCGAGCGGGTACGGACCGCCGGTGTACGCCCAGCCGCAGACGACGCTCACGAGTCCGACGACCAGGATCGGCAGGCCGCCGACGTAGACGAGGTACGTTCCCGTGACGATAGCGAGGGCGAAGGTGACGAGCGTCGCGAGTTTGACCCGGTCTGGGGGGATGAGTCCCGCCTGCGTCACGCGGGTGAACCCCTCCCTGTCGTCGGTGTCGGCCCCCTTGATCGCGTCGTAGTAGTCGTTCGCGAAGTTGGTGCCGATCTGGATCAGCGCCGCACCGACGAACGCCATCAGCGCGGGCAGCGGGGCGAAGACGCCCTCGTGGACCGCCAGTCCCGTTCCGACGACCACCGGCGCCGCGGCTGCGGGGAGCGTCTGCGGTCGCGCGGCCATCACCCAGGCTTTCGTGCGTGATCGTTCGAGCTCGGCAGTGCTCATTCGTTCGAGTGTCCCACTCGAGAGAGTGTCAACGTTGGCATTGCGACCGCCCGAGCGGTGGTCGACGTCCATCGCGGTCGCAGCGATCGGCTCGCCAGCCCGTCAGGACCGGCTGGCGACGAGCGCGTACGCGAGCGCAGCGACGACGGCGACGATGGACGCAGTCGCGGCGAATCCCGGGATAGGATCGCCGTCGTCGCTCTCTGCGACCTCGCTCTGTCCCGCGTCGGCGGCTCCAGCCCCGCTTTCGTCGTCCGCCGCGCTCGAGCCGTCGTCGGCTCCGCCGGTACCGTCCCCGGACCCGCCCTCGTCCGGATCGTCGGCGAGCGTGACGCCGTCGGGATCGCCGTCGGCGTTCGCGTCTGCGTCGGCGTCGGTCTGCTCGCCTCCGCCGTCGATCGCGACGGTCGCGTCGCGTTCGAACACCGACTGCGGGTAGTCGGTGACGAGCGTCGCAGCGCCGTTGGTCAGGTCGATCGTCTCCGTCGTCGGCGAGACGTCGTCGGCGATCTCGACGGTGATCGTCACCGCGGGCTCGGTCGCGATCGCTCCGTCACCCGACGGTTCGCGTTCCTGCTCGATCGACACCGTTCCCGTCTCGTCGTCGATCTCCGCGGAGCCGACGACCTCGGCGTCGGGATCGCCCGCCGCGAGCATCGACCGGTGTTCGACGTCGGCGACGGTGAAGACGTCGGGATCGTACTCGATGTCGAACGACAGCTCGTCGATCCCGTTGGCGTTGTAGTCGCCGTGATCGCTCACCACGACGTCGAGTTCGAACGAGTCGCCGGAGTCGGCGTCGACTTCGCTCGGCTCGACGAAGACGATGGTCACGCTATCGCCGGCGAGTGCGGGTGCCGGAACGACCAGCCCCGCCGCGAGCGCCGCGAGGAGACAGACGGAGAGCAGGACGCGACCGTACGACGCGTCGGATCGATCGAGCGTCATGGCTCCTCGACGACGAGTTCGACCGGGGGCATCTCGAGAAACGCCGTCTCGTACCCCATGTGCCGGGCGACCTGCGCCGGCGACTCGAACGCGATCGTGACCGAATCGCCCGGCTGGACGCCCTCGACCGACGCGCCGTAGTGGAGGTCGTACTCGTCGTCGAGCGTCTGCTCGAGCGCGGGTTCGGCGACGACCTCGCCATCCCGTTCGACGGTCGCGACGATCGACATATCCGCGAGCGGTACGCGGTTGTACGGCGTCCGGGGCGAGACGAGCAGATATCCCTCGTCGCCGTCCGCGAGCCGCGAACCCGACTCCAGCAGCGTGGCGAATACCGCCGCGTCGCCGCTTCGCGGGAGGTCGCTCGTCTCCACGGCTACCTCGTCCGCGTTCGGGTCGACGAGACGGGTGCCGGGATAGGCCTCGATTCGGGGCAATGCGGAGTACGGGACGTGGTGTCCGCCGTGATCGTCGTGGCCGTCGTGGTCGTCGTGATCGTCGTGGTCGTCGTGGTCGTCGTGATCGTCGTGATCGTCGTGATCGTCGTGGCCGTCGTGGTCGTCGTGATCGTCGTGGTCGTCGTGGTCGTCGTGATCGTCGTGATCGTCGTGATCGTCGTGGCCGTCGTGATCGTCGTGGCCGTCGTGGTCACCGTGATCGTCGTCCCCGCCATGATCGTCGTGGCCGTCGTGGCCGTGCTCCATCGGCTCGAGCGCGCCGCGTTGGCCCCACAGCTCCTCGTCGAGGTATTCGACGCCCTCGACGACCTCGTGGCGGAACTCGTCGTCGTAGACGAACTCGAACGTCATCGTCTCGCTTTGTTCCAGGCGGCCCTCGAGGTCGCCGGTCTTGCGGGTCGAAATAGACGGAACCGTCACTTCGACCGTGTACGTCCCGTCCTCGGGGAGCGGAACGTTGTCCCCGAAGTGAAACCCCATCTCCTGGGAGATCATCGCCCACGGAGACCGCGGCGATCCGACAGGCTCGCCGTCCCGGAGCACGCGAAGCTGGGCACCCTCGTCGACGGGGAGGACGATCCCGGTCTCGGCGTCCCAGAGGGTGAACATCATGTGGACGCCGCGTCCGTCCTCGGGGTCGACGCGCTCGACCTCGTCGTCGTCGCCGCCGCCCGCGATCACCCAGAACGGGTGCGGGTACGAGAGCATCGGCGCGAGCGCGAAATCGCCTTCGTGGATCGGCTCGAGCATCCGCATCGCCTCGCGGTGGGTCGGCACGTAGACCGCCTCGGGCGGATCCTCGACCTCGATGAGCTCGGGTGCGGCGGTGACGTCGTCTCCGGTTCCGTCGCCCGCCTCGTCCCCCGAATCGTCGTCCGGGTCCGCGTCCGTGCCGTTTTCGTCTTCGGTTCCGAAACAGCCCGCGAGCGCGAGCGTCCCCGTCGCCGCGCCGAGGCGAACGAACGCGCGTCGATCGATCGTGTCTGGATTCTGCATGTGTCGTGGTGGTTGTGGCGTCGTCGTGGTCGTCGATTTTCGAACTGTTCACGTCGGATCCGGATCGGGCGAGGGAAGCGACCGCAGCGGCCGCGGCGGAATCAGGAAGTTCCCGCGGCGGTTGACGAAGATGTAGTGGCGGATGCCGTTGTTCGCGAACGGGACGTCGAGATCCGCACCGGTCATCGCCTCGCGCACGCGAACGAACTCGTCGATCCCGCGCTGCAGCGAGAGGAAGTGCAGGCCGGGTCGGTCGCCGTCGACGGTGTTGAAATCCCGCCGGAGGAGCAGCGGATCGCCGTCCTCCCGGGCTCGAGCCGCCTTCTGTGCGTGACCGACGACGCCGCGTTCGCGGGCGTCGGCCGACGTCGCCTCGATGCGCTCGTCGGTCAGTCCGCTGGTCGCGCCGAGACGTTCGCCGTGTTCGCCGACGAGGTCGTCCTCGGCGTGTTCCGGGCTGAACATCTTCGAAACGCGCTGGTAGTGGTTGTCCTGTTCGAACCAGACCTCGAGCTGGAGGTCCATCGAGGAGACGTGCTGGGTCGTGCCGCCGGCGAACGGTCCCTCGTCGATCGTCACGCGATCCTCGGTCGCCTGGCTCTCCCTGAAGCCGGACCGAAAACCCATGAAAAACGGCGCTTCTTCGGGAATCGACTCCGGAACGCCCGAAACGTCCGTCCGTTCGGCCGGGAGACCGGGACCGACGAATCCGGTCCGGCGTCTGTCGTCGATCCGCTCGAAGACGTCCGCGAGCGTCGCCTCGACGTCGACGCCGTTGAGCGTCTCGCGTTCGCCGAACAGTCCCTCCTCGGCCTCGAGTACGACGTCGGGTCGATCGCTCGCGAGGTGGATCACGGCGTCGAACTCGTCGAACTCGGGGCTCTCGCGGTCGGTCAGCGCCTCGGGATCGGGCAGGTCGACCGACGGCGGCATCGACTCGTCGAACCGGTCGAAGTACGCCGGCGCGTAGCCGACCGTAAAGACCAACCCGTCGTTGCTCCACTCGTAGGCGCGTTCGAGGGTTCTGAGAGCGTCCTCGGTGGTTTCGCTGGCAACTTCGTCCGGGTCGTCTCGCAGCGAAAGCGGAACCAGAACGTGATGTTCCGGGAGGCGGACGTTGCCGTCCGCGTCGGTCTCGAGGGCCTCGTTCCAGGCGTGCTGGCGCTCGGGCAGCGCGTCGGGATCGCTCGTCCCCGGTGGAACGTCGCGTTCCCCGTCGTTCCCGTCGACGCCGAGACACGCCGAAAGCGCCGCGACGCCACCCGCGGCTACCAGCGCGCGGGCGTACTCGCGGCGGGAGAGCGAGGACCGATCGGGGAGGGTCATCGTCCGAGAGTCGGGGACGCAACGCCCAAAACGTTGCGCTTCGCTGCCGTATCTTCCATCTCGAGTGACGCCACCACCCGTCTCTAGCCGGGCCGAAGTTCCGAATACCGATCCCTCGAGACGGAATGCCAACTTGAGGGCGATTCGATCTCCGGCGTCAGGTACCGGAACGTGTTGCCGGGGAGATCCGAACCATTCGCCCGCCTTCGACGACGAATCAGACGATCGGCGGACGAGCGGCCGCTGACGGTCGAGAAGCCGGCCGACGGTATCCGGCGATACCGGTCAGTAGTGCCAGGGATACTCGTCGAACTCGGGCTCTCGGCCCTCGACGAACGCGTCCCGTCCCTCCTTCGCCTCGTCGGTCATGTAGCCCAGGCGGGTCGCCTCGCCGGCGAACACCTGCTGGCCGATCATGCCGTCGTCGGTCATGTTGAAGCCGTACTTCAGCATGCGCATCGCAGTCGGGCTCTTGGAGTTGATGCGGTCGCCCCACTCGAGGGCGGTCTCCTCGAGTTCGTGGTGGGAAACGACCTCGTTGACCATGCCCATCTCGGCGGCCTCTTCGGCGGAGTAGGTCTTTCCGAGGAAGAACACCTCGCGGGCTTTCTTCTGACCAATCTGTTTCGCGAGATAGGCCGAGCCGAAGCCGGCGTCGTAGCTCGCGACGTCCGGATCGGTCTGGAGGAACTTCGCGTGCTCGGCGCTCGCAAGCGTCAGGTCGCAGACGACGTGCAGCGAGTGGCCGCCGCCGACCGCCCAGCCGGGGACGACGCAGACGACCACCTTCGGGATGTGGCGAACGAGTCGCTGGACCTCGAGGATGTGGAGTCGGCCCTGTTTCGCCGCCCGCGCTCGCGTTCCGTCCTCGCCGCCGGGTTCGCTGCCGCCGGGTTCGCCCGTGTCGGCGTCCTCGTACTGGTAGCCGTCCTCGCCGCGAATCGTCTGGTCGCCGCCGGAACAGAACGCCCAGCCGCCGTCCTTCGGCGACGGTCCGTTGCCGGTCAACAACACGCAGCCCACGTCGGTCTGACGCTTCGCGTGATCGAGGGCGTCGTACAGTTCGTCGACGGTCCCCGGCCGGAAGGCGTTTCTGACCTCGGGGCGGTCGATGGCGATCCGGACCGTTCCCGAATCGACCGCGCGGTGGTACGTGACGTCGCGGAAGTCGTCGTTCAGCGGCGTGACGGGCTCCCAGCGCTCGTCGTCGAAGAGTTCCGAAACCATCGCCTCGAGATTGGCGGGCGATCCGTGATAAGGTTCCCGTCGGTGGAGGTCACGCGTTCCGCGGAGTCCGATGCGTCTGGCCTCGTCCACGTTTTCGGGATCTGCCACCGTTACAAACGAGATCGGAGGAGAAGTCACGCGATTTGAGAGATTTGCACCCGGATCGGATGGTGTAGTTCACGGGTGAACGAGTCGTAATCGGCGTATTCAGTAATCAGGTCAGCCACTCCGTCACGAGAGGAGTCGCACACACAGTAATTCTCGACCTATGGTGAACCCACAGTGCGAATGTGGTACGGACGAGACTCGATATGCGAAGGAGAGTGGTCGGTCAGTCCAACCGTGGAGCACGTAATTCCAATTTATCGTGACTTCTTCCCCGCCCGCCTTTTGCCGCTGGATACACTACCAACACTATGCTGGTTGCATCCGTCTCGCTTCCACCCGAAGCACTCGCGCTCGAACACACGGCGCAAACCGTGCCTGACATCGAGATCGAAGCGGAACGAATCGCTGCCCACAGCACGAAATGGGTCATGCCATGTCTCTGGGTGTCTCACTCCGAATTCGATGCCGTCACCGAGGCATTTCGTTCAGATTCGTCGATAGAGCAGATTGTAGATGGTGCTCGATTCGATGAAGAGGCGTTCTACCAGGTCGAGTGGGCTGAAGAAGTTCAACGTCGTATCGATGGGTACACCGAGAAAGAAGGATCGATTCTCGAAGCGGAATTTTCCGAGCGTGAGTGGCAACTGAAACTGCGTTTCGCCACCCGCGATCAGTTCGACGCCTTCCGCGAGAACGTGATCGACGCCGGTCACACGTTTCGACTCACACAACTGTACGAGCCGGAGATACCACACCAGCGCTACGACAATCTCACACCGGCACAACGAGACGCGCTCGTCACCGCAGTCGAACACGGCTACTTTCGCGTCCCGAGAGAAACAACGACCGACGCGCTTGCCGACAAACTTGATATTTCTCATCAAGCCCTCTCCGAACTCCTGCGCCGCGGAACCGAGAACCTCGTCCTGTCTACGCTGACCGTCGAAGACAACTCAAGGGATCAATGAGATGTCATCTACACGTAAAGACTTGCAGAGTGCAAGTCCTCATCTCTTCCCCTTCACGAGGGTATCCCTCGTAATGAGTGAGGAGCAACTTCGAATCGCAGGAGGGGATCTTTCGGAAGAGGACGTATACCGATTGTTGAGTCATACACATCGTCGCGCACTCATCGACTGTCTCGATGAACACGGGGTTTCGGTTGCGCTGGCAGATGCGGCCGAGGAAGTTATTCAGAGAAACGGCAGCCGTTCGATCCAAGAAATTCCCGCAGAGGAGGTCAAACAGGTCTATATGTCTCTTTACCACTCGCACATTCCGAAGTTAGCCGAGATGGAAGTCGTTCAGTACGAACAGGAGCGGGATGTGGTAGAGTTGACTGAACGGGGTGAGCAACTCGCCACAGCGCTGAACCAACGTTCTCCCTCTCGTCACGCTACGGAAAGCAGATCATCGGAAGCAGTAATTCTACTCGTCGAAGACAATCCCGGTGATGTTCGTCTCATCGAGGAAGCCTTCTCTGAGGGCAACATCGAAAACACGCTTCATACCGTCAGCGACGGCCAAGCAGCGCTCGACTTCATTCATCAGCGCGGAGCGTACGAGGACACTCCACAACCGGATATTGTCATGTTGGACCTGAAACTGCCGAAAGTGGACGGCGAAGACGTACTGCACGAAATCAAACACCACCCTGAACTGAATCACGTTCCAGTGATCGTCCTCACCGGGTTGAACGAAACCCTGATTGAAGCCCGTGACCTCGACCACGATGCAGACGAAGATGCAATCCTCGAAAAACCAGTTGATCCCGGTGAGTTTGTCGAGGTAATTCGGTCGTTCGAGCAGTTCCGGTTAGCAGTTATGCGAGAAGGCTGACGAGGACGTGTTCTACGGCATCCCCTTGCTCTGTACTGATTGTTAGATAGCTCGGTCGAATGCGTCGTCCACGGTAATGGCGAATATGCGGACGACGACGACGTTCACGTCAATACCTGCGAGAGCCATCTCAAAAAAATACGCTCACACAGTATCTCCGAGCCTTCCAACTTCGGCGGAAACTATTCCGAAAACGGGGAGAAAAGCGCTCAGACACGCTATCAAAGCGACGCTGTGAAATCAACAAAGTGCTACACGAGAGCGATGAATCATCTGTCTCGAGGCGAATTCCCTTGCGCTATCAAGCCTGACTGTCTTGACACTATACATTCTATCATTACTGATCGAGAGATCATCCAAAAATCAACACATGGCTGAAACTACACACAGCGGTCTCGCAAAGACGTTGTCGTCGAAAGAAGTGTTGATCCTTTCGTTCGGTGCGATGATCGGGTGGGGATGGATCATATTAACAGGAGAGTGGATCAGTGAAGGTGGACCGTTAGGAGCGATATCCGCCTTTGTCTTAGGCGGAATCGTCGTTGGGTTCGTCGCCATCATCTACAGCGAACTCGCTTCTTCGATGCCCCTCGTCGGTGGTGAACACGTCTACAGTCTCCGTGCGTTAGGACCGATCGGTTCGTTCATTTGTACCTGGGCGATTATCTTTGGGTATGTCACCGTAGCTGCCTTCGAAGCGGTCGCCCTGCCGTCTGCCATGGCTTTCATTATTCCCGGATTCAACGTCATGCCGCTGTGGTCTGTGGCCGGTGAACCGATTATCCGTCTTTAGCTAAGCGAGAAACCACGTGACAGCGGCGGCTTATCGAGGCATCTTTTCGAGAGGAATGAGGAGGCGACGAGTGTGCACAACGAAGCCTCCTCATCTCGGATTATGCGTCGGCTC
>NZ_REFZ01000014.1 GCF_003841465.1 Natrarchaeobius oligotrophus | reverse complement strand
CCGACGCATAATCCGAGATGAGGAGGCTTCGTTGTGCACACTCGTCGCCTCCTCATTCCTCTCGAAAAGATGCCTCGATAAGCCGCCGCTGTCACGTGGTTTCTCGCTTAGCTAAAGACGGATAGTCTGCGGATTTACCTCGATACGTCCTACCGAATGACGATTGACTTACTCAAGGAGATGCCACAAATAACCGGGGAGATTGGCCTCAGCGCGGCCGATCTCCCCTCACCATCCACGTTGTGTAAGGCGTTCGACCGGATCAGTATGAGCGTGTGTCGAGTGTTGCTGCGCCAGTCGGCGCAGCTACACGATCCATCCGAACACGCTGCTATCGACGCAACATTCTACGAACGTGATCGTGCAAGCCGCCACTACTGCCACCGAACGAATTACCGGGTTCAAACGCTCAAAGTCACAAAACTCGTCGATACAGCAACGCAAGCTGTGCTCGATCTTCACTGCTCGACGACGCTAGAAGGTAGTGACGCGGATCTCTGTGAGCAGATCGCCCGCCGGAACGCGGGCGATCTGCGGTCTTTAGCCGCTGATAAGGGCTATGACAAGCAACAACTCCGCGACCGACTCCGTGACCTCGACATTCGACCACTGATCAAACACCGGATCTTCGCGCCGTACGATCACGCACACAACGCCCGCATTGACGAAGATCGGTACGCACAGCGGTCAATGACCGAAACCGTCAACTCCGCCGTCAAGCGCTCGCTCGGCTACGCCGTGCGAGCGCGTAGCTGGTATCGAGAGTTCCGTGAAATTGCTCTGATGTGTGTCGTCTACAACATCAAACGTGCCGTCAAACAATGAAATCCACCGCCTTACAGCGATTCAACAGAGCCGCGTGATCTGAACGAGACTGGTCAAATTCACGCTTATGCCGGTCCAAAACCGGAGCACACCACCGCTACTGCCAATGACCTTGACGAGAACCAGCTCGAGCAATTAATCGACTACTATGCTGATCCTCAACAAGTCCAAGCACAACAGGACGAGGCTTCGCCAATGGATGTCATCCCGGGAGTCTCAGCTGAGATCGGGGGTGACAAGATCGGCGAATCTGATGTCATCGACGCGCCAGAGCACGGTATTTATCTTGCGGTTGATTCACCGGGACTTCCATATAATCCTGGAATTGAGTTAGTTGTCGACCTCATCTGTACGCTGATAGATGAATTCCGTGGAGCAGGTTCGAGTGGGGCTGTTCAGCCGGCGGCACTTCCTGTTGCGAAAATCGCTGCTGCACTTAAAGCACTGGCGGCGGCCTACAGCTGTTCTCTTATCTTCGAACCGCTCGCCTATGCGATCCTTGATGGCGATGCTACGATGGTATTCCACGACGAGGATTGGTTCTACTGGCAAGATCGAGAGCGTGTTCCTGCAATCATGAATGCAACCGAAAACGACTATCTCACTGCTGATCCGTGGGACGAAATCGCGACCGGCTTGTTGATCGCCCCTGCTAATATGTATCGCTTGCTTGAGTATGGAGAAACGACAGTCCCTGGACCCTACTTCTGGGGCGACATCACTGAGCCAAGTTAATCTCGTACTGGCTCAGACCCGCAGCATTTATTATTCCCTGCTCCAATATTGTAATTATCTGCATATGGTAACCAACAGATCGTTCGAAGTCCCTAAGTTGAGCCTCTCGTTTGTCCTTGGCATCGTGTTACTTTCCACGATATACTTCGGATGGAAACTGCTACTATCTGTGGATTTCGGCTCTCCCAAATTCGTCTTCGCGTTCCTCACCGGGACCGGTTTGTTAGGGGTTTATATCTCTCTCTGGCGACCACACCGTGTCGGTATCGTTGTTATCCCCGCTCACCTCGGGATTTTGTTTGGGTACTTTGGCGTCGTTGAATGGGGGTACCGAACGCTGCCAGAACTGGGTGTAGTGGTGGCTTCCTGGGGGGTATTAGTTGCCCTTACCTTACTTAACGCCAATCACTTTAACCAATGTGATTACGGCCACTGAACCTCTTTGATTGGGAAATCAACGCGGTCGAAAACCCGCCGTGAGCGTTTGCCGGTTCGGTCCCCGCCGCTCGAGCGCGGATCGACCGAGAACATGTATAGGGAGCGAAGACGTAGGAGGAACGATGTCTCATTCACTCGCGGATCAGGAGTGTGAAGCGTGCACGTCCGAGGACGAGCCGCTCGCGGAAGCGGAATTCGAAACGCACCTCGAGGAACTCGAGGGCGACGTCTGGACTGTCGTGGACGAGCACCACCTCGAAGGAACGTATCCGTTCGAGGACTTCCGCGACGCGCTGGAGTTTACGTACGAAGTCGGTGAACTCGCCGAAGACGAGTGGCACCATCCGGATATCCATCTCCAGTGGGGCGAAGTAACGATCGAGATGTGGACGCACAAGATCGACGGCCTCCACAAGGCTGATTTCGTCATGGCAGCGCGAATGGACCGAATCCACGAGGAGTATGCACCCGAGTGAGGCGGTCGGAACTCGTATTCGGCACGCCCTTTCCGATGCGATCGATGCCTGACACGGTCTGTGGGACCGAGGTACCGATGCACCCGTCGGACGGTCTCACGGTTGCACCGGTAATCACGTACAGCAGCCCGTGTGATAGACGTCGCCTCGCTCGGTTTGCAGCTACACTGTCCGAGAACCGAGGAAGACCGAACGGTAATCTGCGATCGGTTTGTGCCACGGGACAATCCTCGACACCCCCGAGTACCACCTAACATCGCGTTCTGCGTACAGAGGATCTAGGTAGTACTCCCGCTCCATTTATTTTCCGACATAGAAAACGTATGGGACCCAGCGACCGTATGAAATCGTAGGGAGATACGTCTGGGCGAAAGGTGATGGAACAGTTTCGAAGAAATACACTTTTCGTCAGATATTAACTTTGGTGAATATCATTAGAGTGGCTTGAGAGACAGAACTTTAAGGATATCGGAATGTGTCCCACCAATAGAGGTAAGAACTTGAAAAGTGGAATTACCCCACCCGACGTGACCATTCGAGGGTCGAGAGAGCCCGAGGTTGTGGTCGTCGGTGGCGTCCACGGCGACGAAACGGGCGGTGTCCGTGCGATACGCCGTTTGCGGGAGGCAGACCTCGATCTACATCGGGGCGTTGCGTTCGTCATCGCCAACCCGGACGCAGTCGACGCAGGGAAACGGTATCTCGACTCGGATCTCAATCGCGTATTTCCCGGCAACCCAGCCGGGGATCGCGAAGAGCAACTCGCCGCTCAGATCTGTGAGTTGATTCAGGACCGTACGACGCTCTCACTGCACGGTACCCGCTCTCAGCCCACACCGTTTGCGCTCATCCACCGATCACAGCCCCCTCAGCTCGATCTTGCGGCGCGGATGCCCGTGCCACACGTCGTCGACCACTGGGGAGTAAACGAGGGAGCGATCACTTCCTGCGGACTCTCCGTCGAGATCGAGGTCGGCCCCCAGGGGACAGAGGAAGCGGCTGTGGCTGCCGAAAACCAAGCCTATGCGTTCCTCAAGCTAGTGGATGCGCTCCCTGGTGACGCGCCCGCTGCAGACCCGGATTTCTTCCATATGGCCGACCCTATTCGAAAGCCTCCCGGGATATCCTACGAGGTTCACGTCGAAAATTTCGAATCGGTTCCAGCGGGAACGGCCTATGCCAGCGTCGATGGGCAAGAACTGATCGCAGATGACCCGTTCCACCCGATCTTGATGTCGGCTGATGGGTACTCGGACATCTTTGGCTACGGGGGAACCAAAATAGCGGAATCACTCGAAAGCGCACAACAGACCTTGCTTAAAACGGAACGAGGATAGGAACACCATGAGTCACAGCGAGGAAGATGATAAATCAATGCAAAAGAGCATCGAAGTCGAATACTGGGTCGTCGATCAGGACGGCGCGCTCACGAACCCAGGGTCACTCACGGAGTATTCGGAGTTCGTTGAAGAGGAGTTCGTCTATCCGCTACTCGAACTGAAAACTCCACCATGTGAGACGTATTCGGCTCTCAGATCGACGTTCGTCGAGCAACTAGCCGATCTGCTCTCCAAAGCCGACGAACTCGGAAAGGTACTTGTCCCGCTCGGAACTCCAATCAACAGTGAATCAATTGAGCTACGGACCACCGACCGGAGTCGGATACAAAAGCACGTGCTCGGCGACAACTTTGCCTACGCGAAGTATTGTGCCGGAACCCACCTCCATTTCGAGAAGCGAAACGTCACAGATCAACTTAACGTACTTACCAGCCTCGATCCAGCATTGGCACTGCTAAATTCGTCGCCGTACTTTCGGGGAGACCGAGTTGCGAACGGTGCCCGTGCCTATATTTACCGGAAGAAATGCTACGAATACTTCCCTCTACACGGTCAGCTCTGGGATTACGTCAACACCGTCGGACAGTGGGAGAGACAACTCGATCGGCTCTTTGACTCGTTCAAAGAAGCGTCCATGAAAGAAGGCGTCAGCGAAAACGATATTGAGGCCAGTTTCTCCCCACAAGATATTGTTTGGACGCCAGTTCGATTACGCGGCGAGATGCCAACTGTCGAGTGGCGAGCACCCGACACATCACTTCCAAGCCAGATCCTACGCGTAGCCGAGGAGATCGGTGCCATAATGGAGCAGCTCCATCACACAGAAGTTCGTATCGAAGGCGACACCGGTAACGTGACGGATGAGAGAATCACGATCCCTGAGTTCGATACTGTCCTTACCTACGTCGAGGAAGCGATACACGACGGGACGGAGTCCGCAGAGCTGTCTGCCTACCTTGAGCGAATGGGATTCGACGTTCAGGCGTACGAGCCACTCACACAGAAAATCGACGGACGTGATTACGTCAGTCTGGATGAAGCCCGTAAAATTCGTCTTCAGTACGGGGAACGACTGAAACGAGATGTGGACGAGCTAACGCAAAGTTGACATCCTCCCCGCGCTAAAGCGCGAGGATTCCCGAGCGTTGGGATATTACGGTTCGCAACCCATCTGTTCGCTCGGTGCGAAACGCCCCGAGGTTTGATTGAACAGGTAGGCCACTGGCCGTGCCAAACGACCGTTACTCATATCCCCCGACGGGGGACTCTGAGTTATCTTTCTGCGAATGTTCACCGCGCCATTCACGTCCGCGTTCATCGTCGCCCCGCACGACTCACAGACGTACAACCCACGCTCCACACGATTCGCGTCACGCTTCCGTCCACAGCACGAACACGTCTTGCTCGTGTCCCGTTCGCTCGTGCGGTCAACGAGAATACCGTGTTCCTTCGCCTTGTATTCAAGCAATCGAGTGAAGCGGTCGAACTCCCAGCCGTGGAGTTTCTTGTTGCCATGCTTACCCCAGTTTCGAGACTCACCGTTCTCGTCCTCTCGAATCTTGCTCAAGTCGCCTATGGAGATATGTCCGACCTCGTGGTCGATGCATTGTTCAACGATGTGTTTGGCGAGTGCGTGTAAGAAGTGGTCTTTCCGCCGAGAAAACTTCTGACGAGCGCGGAGCGCACGTCGTGACGGGCCGTTTTCGCCTTCGGTGTCGTACTCGTCGCGGATGAAGTAGTGTTTGTCTTGCTTCAGCACGTTCCCCGGATACAATTCAGCCACACCGTTATCGTAGGCGATGACGAGGTAGTTCTTGATTCCGAGGTCGATACCAGCCGTTCCGTCGCCGGGTGCGTCCTCGACAGGAATTTCGACGTTGCAGACGAGGTGGAGTTCCTACTCGTCGCCGTTCCACACGGCTCGTACCTGCTGGATGTTCTCCACGATCACGTCCGGTCGCGTTTCGTACTCACAGAGGATGAAATCTGAGCGGTGGCTCTTGAGGTTAAATCCCTTGCTCAGGCGGAGTTTGTTGTGCTTGGAGTCGTGTTTGATGCCGTTCTGCTTCCACGTCACGGTGGAGCGTGGATGCTTGTCGCCTCGCTTCCGATAGCCGGGTGGATTCGCGTCGGTGTCGCCGTTCTTGCGCTTTTTGAACCAACCGTTGAACGACTCAGCAAGCTCTTCGAGAACTCGCTGTGCTCAATGAGCGAAGCTCATTGGCATCACGAGACGGCTTCGCCGTCTCGAACGAACTTGACTGAGACTGTAGGTCACTGTACCGTTCGTGGTCTTTTAGCTCACGCTTGAGGTCGGCTTCGGACGGAATTTCGCCGGTTTCGTCCCATTCTTGTTGGGTGTGGTAGCGGGCGACGTTCCACAGTTTGGATGCTGAGTACCCGCAGTTATCGAGGTCGTCACTCACTTGGGTGTGGTTGACGATTTTCGCTCGATAGGTGCGGGTCGTCTCCAGCATCGGACTGTGTTGATAAGGACTTATAGAATGTTTCGTATTAAAGATAGTTGTTGGGCGTGGTATATCCAGTAATGCAGTCGTCGGTTGAAAGCGTCATCCCGTGACGGCGCGTATCCCCACCCTGAAGGGTGAGGTTTTGCGCCTGTTCATCTCATAATTAACAACGCCAAAGGTCCTCGATTCCAACTCATTATACATGTCCTACGGCAAGGTTTTGTAAAATCTCTGAGTGTATTTTATACTACTGGACCTGGGGCATGAAGGCGTCGAGCGCCAATATGACCAACATATGGCGCTCGATGATGTATAACGGAGCAGAAATCATATGAAAGATGAAAAAATAAACGCCGATTCGGCAGTCGACCATAGTGTGCAGAGGCGGAAAGACGGAAAAGCGTCACGACGACGCGTTCTCGCGGCGTCCGCGATACTCGGCGCGGGTGCAGCCGGTGTCGCACCGATGGCCTCGGCTGGTGACGACAAAGACGACCACAAGGAAGCGCCGAAAGACGACGAACAGATGGTTGACGAACCACCCGAAGCAGTGCCCGACGAGTTCGAAAACGACATCGAGATCCTCAACTTCGCTCGAACGCTCGAGTTCCTCGAGGCCGAGTTCTACAGGGAGGGACTCGAGAACATCGACGACGCAGCCCTCCGCCAGCAGGTCGCGGAGTTGGGCGTGATGGAGGATCGCGTTCTCCAGCGACTGCGGACCGTTCGAGACCACGAAATTACGCACGCGGAAGTGCTCGGTCAAACGGTCGAGATGCTCGGCGGCGAACCGGTCCCGAGCCCGCAGTTCGACTTCGGGACGGCCGTCCAGCAACCCGACGAGTTCATCGCGACCGGTGCGATGCTCGAGGATATCGGCGTCTCCGCGTACGCCGGTGCAGCGCCCTCCATCGAGAACGTCGATCTCGTGCCGCCTGCGCTCAGTATCCACAGTGTCGAAGCGCGACACGCCTCGTTGCTGCGAGAACTCAACGGCGAGATTGGCTTTCCGGTGGCGTTCGATCAGCCGCGGTCTCGCTCGGAGGTTCTGGAACTTGCGAGCGGATTCATCGTCGAATAGAATCCAATTAAATTATTATACATATTTCAATCGCTCTTCTGTTGCACATTGTTGATGGAGTGCAGTCTTGCGATTTTCCGTGAGTACTTTGAACTGAGATGCCGTCTACGAGTAGTTCTACACGTTAGTCTCGTTCAAACGAACAAGGAACCGAACGGTATCAACAATCACCTACAGAAGAGCGTTCGAACATTTCCGCTGTACCGTCTCCATCCGAGTAGAATTCGTGAAGATCGAAGATATCGATGGAGTCGTGCGAAATCCGTTCGAGGGTGAGTCGCTCCGTCTCGATGCGTTCAGGAACATCGGCTACCACCAGCGATCGTCGATTACGTGCATCGGCCCTCCAGCGTCCTTCCACGCTGAAATCCCACAATCGAGGTGCCCGACGCGGTCGTACCCTAGTTCACGCGCCCGTTGGGCAGCGAATGCCGACTGCGCACCACTCGTACAGTAGAAGATGATCTCGGTCGCGTCGTCGAGGTCACTCACGTACCGTGGATTATCGGGAACCAGATGTGCCTCCAGCCGTCCCCTGGACGTGTGGATGGCTCCGGAGACTATCCCTTCAGGTAGCTCGACAGCGTCGCGGACATCGATGAAGACGATCCCCGTTTCGCCGGTCAGATCCATCGCTTCTGCTGGCGTATACACGCTGACGGCAGCTTCGGCCGCGCGAACTAACTCGTCGTATCTGGTCTGGATAGCGTTCTCGTGCCGGGCCGGCTGTGTCTGGGGCGACCGGTGGTTATCGGTCTCACTCATCGCCTGCTCCTCCGTCAGTCCGCGCCGATTCTGACGGCCTGACGCCGTGATTGCGGCTGAACACGTTCGTCGGGTCGTATCTGTCCTTCAATTCGACTAATCGGTCGGCCGTCTCGTCGCGTCGCGGTGACCGCTCGGGCTCGATGTCGTCCGTCTCACCCAATCCAGGGAAGTTTCGATAGCTTTCACCCGGGGAGTGGACGTCCATGTCCCGCTGGAAGGACCGCGCCCAGTCGAGGACCGCCTCGTCAGCCTCGGGGTCGTCCCACTTGCAGTCGATGGCGAGAAGGTACGGATGCTCTCGGCCGCTGAATGCCGTGGCGTGTTCCGGAACGTCGGCGATTGCCCCACCGAGGTTCCACACGTAGTAGAGTATCCGGGGGTCCGGCCGCGACGGCTCACGCTCGACGATCTTCGTGATGGTCTCGTCGTCCAGCGAATCGAGGTAGATCGACCCCTGGTAGTACCGGTGCTCTCCGGCCGGGAAGAACGGATCGAAGCCCTGCTGGAGGTCGAGGTATCGCGTCCGACCGCTGAAGTCGAGCAGCGGCGAGCCGAACTCCCGAAGCGGTCGGAGGCGGTTCTCACCCTCCTCGGGGTCGCCACAGTAGACGGCGGTGATGATAGCGACGGGGTCATCGTGATGCTCCTCCGGGAAGTGGGGGTCCTCCGGTATGCCCCAGATGATCGCTTCGCCGCTGACTTCTGGTGGCGCGGTCTCGACGAAGTCACGCCAGACTTCGAACGCTGCCGTCGCGTCCTCGATGGGGTGCCACGTCTCCACCGTGGCCAGCTCGATCCCGATCGGGTGTGCCTCGAACTCGAAGGCAGTCACGATGCCGAAGGTACCGCCGCCTCCGCGGACTGCCCAGAAGAGATCCGAATGTTCGTCTTCGCTGGCGGCCAGATAACGTCCGTCGGCGGTGATCAGATCGACCGAGACGAGGTTGTCGCAGGTCAGCCCGTACTGTCGCCGGAGGTGACCGTACCCGCCACCGAGAGTGAGGCCCGCGACACCAGTGTGGGACACGACCCCACCCGGCACTGCGAGTCCGAACGCCTGCGTCGCATGATCAACGTCTCGCCAGGTGGCACCGCCGCCGACGCGAACGCGCCGGGCGTCGGGATCGACGTCCATCCAGTTTATCGGAGAGAGATCGATGACGATCCCGTCGTCGCAGGTCCCGAGGCCTGCGGCGTTATGACCGCCGCCGCGGACGGCGACGAGCAGGTCCCGGTCGCGGGCGAACTCGACCGCACTGATGACGTCAGCGACGTCCTGGCATCGTGCGACCAGATCAGGACGTTTGTCGATCATGCCGTTCCAGACGGCGCGAGCGTCGTCGTAGCCGGAATCCTCGGGGCGGATCAGGTCTCCGAGAAATCCCGATTCGAATTCATCGATGTGGTTTTCATTTTCTGTTTCAGATTCCATACGACACGGTCCGACCGCAAAATCGTTATAGATTCCCACTGAAGGATCTTCGTCGTACAAAATCTTTCACGGCGTGAAAAACTGATCGGTCAGCCCACGGTGATTCGGCCTATTCGAGCAATCTCAGTGAACCACGTTCGTACGCGTCCCTAAGCGGCTGAGCTTCTGCACGGAACTGCCCATAGTACGACTCCGCCCACGTTCGCATGTCGCTACTGGTCGTCTCGACGAGCGCCTGCAATCCTCCCTTCTCGTGATCGTAACAACAGATGGTTACGCAATCGTCGAAGAGAGAGATTTCGTACCGATCTTCCATCGGCAGATTCTCGTGCAGCAAGACGGTGTAGCCGTCGCTGTCGGCTGCCTCCATGATTGTTTCCGTGTCTCCCCACGACAGGAGTTCATCGAACACTTCGGGTGGATAGATGTACTCACAGTGGAACTCATCATGCTGGTCGAGGAATCGATCAAATGAGGTTTCCAGCGTCCGTAACCCCAACATTGCCACGCCAACACCTCGCCATGTAGATGTCTCCGTGATCAACTCGATACGACGTTTAGTGGATTTATCGGGGTGGCCGGCATTCGGGTGAGTGACCGTTACATCCGTAAACAAATCGACGCTGAACCCATCTAATTCATGTGGCAACCACTGCCAGACGTCACGAAGTTGGTGCTCGATCGTCATCGCGTCCACAAACTCCCCTAGCCGTTCGGCAACGAACTCGCCCAGACCGGTCAGCTGGTATCTCCGGCTCTCCCGTTCGATCCAGTTGCGATTCTCGAAGTCGGTGAGAATCCGGCTCATGGTTGGCGACGAAGCCCCGGTTGTGGATCGCAATGCGTCACGGTCACTCGAACCTCTGGCCAGTGTGTTTAGCACGGCGACCCGGTGGTCCGACGTGACGAGAAATTCGAGGTCGTCGGGTGTCCCATCCATAGTCTTGGTATGTGTTGGCACACAAAAATCGTTTAGGTGGGAACCGCTACGACTAGCCCTCCTGTGCAACATGATCCCAGTATCGAACTATTCGATCGGTGCTGTTGTGAGATGTGTCCACCCGATGTATCCAAATTCTATAGACATCAGCCCTGACGACACATGAATCTAAATTGAACTAGAGACCCCGAAACATTCGCGCCTTCGATCTATCACCGAATATCTATCTTGAGTTATGAATGTCAAAGTTGTTGAACGGAATTTCGAATCTCAGAAGAGGTGCCCCAAATCCTCGCAAAGATGCCTCACTGAGCGAAAAAGACAGATCTTCGTCGATTCGATCTAATGGAGTCGCCGCGACGCTATTCCAAGGCCAGCAACTAACGCAACTAATGCAACACCGATTCCGAATCCAGGTACCCCATCGGCTGTCTCTTCTTCATCTTCGGAATCTGTTTCCGCCACAGTGTCACTCTCAGCGTCTTCCAGTGAGATCACCAATTCGAACCCATCTAGGTCTGTATCCGGATCCCAAGAGACTTGGGTACTATCCTTTTCGTCCGGGTCGTGACTGGTAGATTCGATGGTCGCATCATCCGGTCCAGTAATAACCAACTGTCTGTCCAGTTCGAAACCGCTCACAAACGGCTCAGTCAGAACGAGCATCTCACCATCACCCTCTGCTAACCCGCTCCAGGTAACCACCACCGTCACTACACCGTATCCGTCTTCACTTCGGATCTCAATCGATGCGTCATCGATCACGGCTTCTCCATCGTGACCGCTGTTTTCAGCCACGGATTCCATCCGCTCTGTGAACCGGTCACGGAGATCATCCTGTGCTTCTTCGTCTTCCGCTAACAACTCGAACGAGGTCTGTTCGTCTTCGTCACCCAGATCATAGATACTGACCAACGACACGGTCGCATCGCCATCCGAAGTCATTTCTACCTGGACCTTTGGTTCGTCTGCATCCTCGACACTAGTCGCTCCGACAACCGGCGAAACAAATACACTTCCAACAAGCACTACCGCAACTACGGCAACTAGAAATCGATTATACATTATTAATTACTGACCTTGGTCTGCACTGTTGTTTCCGGCTCCACGATCTTCATCGTCATCGTCGCTTGCGTCAGTTGCGTCATCGCCAGGGATTTCATCGGGTGCGCCTGGCTCGAAGTCACCAGCAACTCCGTTACCGACGTTCTCACCAGCGATGGACTGAGCAAGCTCAGTCGTTTCAGGTCCGCCAAGCTCGTTCGCCTGTTCTTGGAGTTCCTGGATCGCCTCTACATTGATACCGCGCTCTTCTAACACATCTTCAGGCAACTCGCCAGCAGTCTCTCCTGCCTGTTCGGCAGCTCGTTCTGTATTAGCGTTCTCGGCAGTGACCTTCGCTATCTCCGCACGATACTCACCCTCGCTAATCTCACCGTTCTCACGGGCTTTCTCTACTTCTTCAAATTCGGCTTCGTGTTCGTCCAGCCGTTCCTCGATTTCGTCAAGCCTGTCACCGACGATGTCGGCTTTGGCCTCATCTGACTGCGCGTTCGCTATTTTGATTCCGAACGTACGATCGGACACTTCACCATCGATTTCAGCGTCTTGAACGCCTACGACGCCGGTCAACTGCTCCCCTGGTTTGACCGTGTTGTTCTCGATCCCGTCTGCATTATCATTCGAATTGTCATCACTGTCGTCTGCCAGGGCTGTGGCTGCCCCGAGTGGCACCGCTGCCAGTGCGGCAACGAGCACGATCGCCATGAGGATCGTTCCAAGTCGTTTCATTGCAATCGTTCCTATGGCCTGTCCACGGATATACACTGAAGTTGTTAGCTCCGGTTCAACGATGTTTTCCCGGGTTTTACGCCGTTTTCGATCCGACGCCGTCTATCGATTTCCCTAACTACAGTTATCTTGTTGACGTTATTCGTGGTGGCTTGCTTTCTCGGCCTCTTCCTCGGGAATTCGAAGCACATTTTCCCGGCCGATCCGGAACGATTCGAGCTCGCCTTCCTCACGGAGCTTACTCACTACCTTGCTCGTCTTCGCATCAGTCCATCCAAGCTCCTCGACCACTCGCTTTTGTTTCATTCGATCACCATTCTCTTCGACTAGTTGCATCACCTGCTCCTCATTGCTCAACAGCGACTCCTCGGGTTCCGGTGCTTCTGGTTCCGCAACTGGTTGCGGATCACTCCCCGCTAGTCCGTCGTCTGCGTCTCCCGTCCGGGTACGGAACCACCACACTGCAAGCCCTGTGATCACTCCGATAGCGCCTACCGATCCTGCGATGAGCGGCCAGCTAAGACCGGTTCCAGTGGTTGAAACGACGATGCGAGGTTCTCCAGAGACGAAATCAGTTTCCCCACCGTGCCAGATAACGGCTCGGTCACGCTGATCATCGGAATCTGGGGTTACGGATGTGAGATCGTACTCTTCAGGCCAACTAATCAGTAGCCGGGTTCCGTCATCAATATAGATGCCTTCGATTGCGTCTCCGGCCTGTAATTCGCCGCCCTCACTACTGGCAAATCCGTGCCATTGGAACGAGTATCGAACGACTCCATACTCGCGGCCAAACGACTGTCGTTCCGTGCTGACACTAAAACTGTCAGCCGTCATCTCCCTGTTTGTAGCGTCACTCGCGGTCGCAACGGTGCCATCGATCCGGTCAGCGAACTCTTGAGTGTACTCGTCTGGATCTTCCTCAATATCACGTTCTAGTGACTCGAAAGCGTCTGTACTGTCGTCATCATCGAGTTGGACCCAGAATTCGATCGTCCACTCAGCAGAACCATCGTCTTCGAGCGCAATATCCATTCGCACCTCATCAGCGTCGATCTCATCCGGCTCCATCGCTGGTGCCTCTGTTCCTTGTGGCGATCCGGCAGCCACTGAGGGAACAAGCCCGATGAGGAGACCTGTAGCGAAAAGGAAAACAAGCAAGCCGAAACGGACTTTCATGCCTGTTATTATTTCAGTTGCTCGCTTAAAACATATGAACTTCAAACGTTGAGGAGTCTTATACGCTAACAGCGTTCGGAGGACACTGATAGGGATTATCGTAGCCAACCGGTGCGTTCGAAACCCGTTCCTTTGACCGTGTCTTGCTTCTTCCAGGGAGAACTATGGACTCCTCCGATACTCCCTATGAATTATAGTAACAACTGCAACGGTTTGTACACTGATCGCCGATCAGTCTGGCGATCAGGTGTACAATGATTTGCAGTGGCTACTATAGACAGTGCACTTTTTCTTGAGTCTGCTTACCCTCGCCAATCGACTGGAATGCCATCCGTTCGTCCGCGGTGATCGAATCGGTAGTGAACGTATCTGGAACTTCGACCGAGTGATCCTGGGCCAGCACCACGTCGAAGGTCTCGAGCACTCCCAAACGGCGTTAAATGGAGGAAAACGCTGGAAACCAGGAGTCAACAACTGCGGTGTATATCATCGGTCTTGTCGTATGATCGGACGCAATGAACGCGAGACAACTGATCACGATTGCGGTTGTGGCACTGCTCATGATCGGTGGGGTGGCAGCGCTCGGGGCCGCCAGCCCAACCGATCAGGCGAACGACAATGCGTCGAATACGCATCACGAAAATGAGTCCGATATCGATGGCGGAACTGCTGACGCCGCCGAGGATCGTGCTGAAAACGCCGATGGCGTCGGGCCACACGACGGCCTGCCCGCGCAGGTTCCCGACCACGTGAGTGAGCTCCACGACCGAATTGGATCGTTCCTGGATGGTTCGGTTGATTCCCTCGGCCAGACGCTAAGTGACCTGTTAGGCGGTGGTGACAGTTCGGACACGAGTGACCGCAGCGAAAACGGTGACGAGAGTGGCGATGTAGAATCAGCCACGTAAGCGCCGAATACGAACACCCGATTGTGAATGACCAACGTAGACAATAACATCTCATGAAACAGAATACTACCTTTACGGACAGACGAACGTATCCGGCAACGACTGGCGCAGCAACAACCGGGCTGATCGGGTTCGCTGGTTGTCTCGCTTCCGGCGAAACGGGAACGCTTGCGACGCAGGTGACCGACCAACCAGGCGACATCGCGGACTTCGAGTCCTGTCCCGTTACCATCGTCGGGATGTGGCTCGGTCCCGAGGGCGCACAGGCAGGTGAAGAGGAAGACGAGGAACCCGCTGACCGCGAGTACGACGAGTCCCAACAGGCTGACCTCGTCGACCTACAGGGTGATGCTACCCAACGTGTCGACGAGCGCGAACTCGATGTGGTAAGCTACGAATTCCGACAACTGGATATAGACGACATCGACGCGACGCTCGAAGATGGTCCCGACGCGAACGTTGAGGTCCCGGGCCAGGCACCACTGACGTTCAACGAGCGCTTTGAGATCCGCGAGGATACCCGGACGGTGTTCACGGCGGACTTCACGCCGGTCCAGCGCGGGCAGGCAGATGGCTACGTTCTCCAGCCAGTACCCAAAGGCATCACCGTCGAATACGAGGAGGATGCGTGATGTACGGCGTTGCGGCCTCGATACCGTTGTTCGTCGGTCCAACCGTGTTCCTACTGGGGCTGTTGATCGCGCTCGTGGTCGCGGCTGCGATCGTCGGTCTGCTATTCAGCCTGTCGTGGCGGGTCATCGCAATCGGTGCCCTCGTACTGGGTATCCTCTGGCTGGTTGGCGTAATCGAGTTTACCTCGGGAGGCCCCAGCGCATCGGGGCTGTCGACGATGGGCCTGTAACGATTGTACCGTTCAGAAAGTATCTTCCAAAGCAATACGATACGTATGCAATCGAGACGAACCTTCTTGACACTCGGTGCGAGCACAGCGATAGCAACTACAGCTGGATGTACCGCGAGTATGCCGTTTGTCGGCGACGAGCCGATGGAGTTCGAAGCGGACCCGGCATCGATTCCGCAATCCGCTCTGGACGAGACGGGGTACGACGAGCACGCAATCGAGGACGTCTGGATCGAGCGGACGTTCGAAGCAGGCGGTCAAACGCAGGACGTCGTTGTCACGAATTGGCAGGCAGAGTACGACAAGACGATCGACCTGGGAAAACTGGGAGTACCGATCGACGAACGCCTTCGCGCAGCCGTTTGCACGGCACTCACGACCCCGAAAGTGAGCGTGCTCGACCGGACGTTCAACCCCGTCGGCGAGATGACGAGCGAGGAACTCGCGGAGATGGTACAGGATCGCTACGAGGGGATGGAGAACCTGGAACGGGTTGACGAGGACGTGGTCTCTATCACCGGTGAATCGACGACTGTTGGCGAATTCGAGGCAGAGGCTGACCTCGTCGGAGAAGGAGTCTCGATCGACCTCACGCTTCACATTGCAGAAGCGGTCGAATCCGGAGACGACCTCGTCGTCGGCGTCGGTGGGTATCCCACCGAATTGCGGAGCGGTGAACGACCGAATATCGTTTCCTTATTCGAAGCTATCGAGCATAACGGATAGGCTTACTAACTGAGATCTGCTACATTTGCGCCCTGTACTCGGCACGACACTACAAACGCCACTCGAACCCGATAGAAAACTCGGGTAAATAAGCGCGTGTAGTGCATACGTCGGACGGCAACTGCTACTATCGCTCGAGTCGAGCCCGGTGCTCCACACCGGCGACTCCCCGTTTCACTTCTCTTCGACGTGGCGAATCTCGCAGGCGATCCCGCGCGTGCTCTCTTCCATCTCGCGGCCGAACATCTCGGCACGACCCACGCCGAACGCCCGCGGCCCCTCGACGACGACCTCGTCCCCGACGCGGATCTCCTCGTCGGCGTCGACGACGCCCGGCGCGAGCACGCTGCCGTGGGGGACGAAGCCGTCGATCTCGACGCGCTTCGTCGGCGCGTCGCTGTCGACCCACCGCTTTGCGCCCTCGAGCGTAAACGAGAGCGTCCCGTACTGGGGGACCATCGTCGCCAGCTGGGTGTCCGCTTCGTTGCGCACCTGGATCTTCGGGTAGCGACTCGTCGTTCGAATGTCCTCGAAGAGGTCGTCGCCCGCACCGTCGCCGAGCAGGTAGTCCGCGATCGCCCGGACGGTGTTGTGCTCTCGCTCGCGCTTCGAGTACTTCAGCTCGCCCGACAGCGCGTCCGAGAGGTTCGAAAGCGACTCGTCGTCGGTCGGATGGCCGCCCTCCGGGACGGTGTAAGTAATCTCGAGACCGTCGCCCTCCCACTCGTCCTCGACGCGCGAGACGATGTCGCGGTAGCCCTCGTCGGGAACGTGGGCGACGATTTTCGGGTACTCGTTTCGCTCGAGGTAGCGCCGCAGCACCGCCGCGACGAACTCCTTCTCGTCTTCGGACCACCGCCCCGTAACGACGGTGTCGTAGTGCTGGGCCGGGTAGGTCGTCTCGAGTTCCTGGGGAACGACGCCGATCGGGCTCGTCATCGAGACGAGGTGGGCGCGCCACTGGATCGCGTCGTGGAACTGGCCGTGGCTCTGTGACTCGCTGTACGGTTTGGTCGCCGAACAGGGGACGAGCACCAGCGGATTCGCAAACCGGTTCCGGTAGCGCGTCGTCACCCGATCGGCGTAGCGCTGGATCTCGACCCGGTGGAGGGTGTCCTCGGTCGCCGCGTCGATCCGCGCGTCGCGCAGGATCGGCGTTCGCTCCTCGAGGTAGCCCCACTGCGAATCCAGTTCGCGTAGCGCCGCGGTGAGCCACTGATCGTGACGGGCCTGTCCTTCGAGATAGTCCCGGAGGCGGCCGTCGCGGATGCGCCGGCGAACGATGCCGAGTTCGGCTCGCAACGCGTTGACGTTGTGTTCGGCGCAGTCCTCGCGAGTGAACTCCTCTCGAGGCTGTTGGCACGCCGGACACGAACACGGCAGTTCCTCGAGGTCCTCGAGGAAGTAGGCCTCGTCAGTCGTCAGGTACCGACCTTCGGTTCCGTTCACGACGGCCGCCGTCTCGTCGAAACAGTCGACGCCGGCGTAGGCGAGAAGCGCGACGTTTCGCGGCGTTGCGACGCCGGAGAGGTAGATTGCCGTATCGGTCGCCACGGCCTCGCGAACGGCGACGACGGCCTCGACGAGCGCCGAGCCGTGGCCGAGGAACGACTGGGCGTCCGAGACGACGTAGGCGTCGACGTTCTGATCGGTCGCGCTCTCGCTCGAGACGACCGCCGCGCTCGGGTAGTCGACGTCGGGGTGGTCGACGGCGAACGACTCTTGGACCTCCGGCGCGGTGCCGCCGGGAAACGCCCGGTGGGGGAGGACGGTGAGCCGTGCGTCGTCGCCGTCGGGTACCTCGCGTTCGCCGGTCCAGAGCGAGCCCGCGTCCTCGAGTACGTCGTCGACGAGCGCGGGCGTCGTCAGCGGCGACTCGAGCCGGAGTTCGCCGAGACGAGCGGCTCCATCGCGCTCGTGGATCTCGAAGTGGTCGGTCATACCAGAACTGGGACGGGGAAGGCGAAAGAGACTGTCGGTGTCCGCCGCACCGTCGAGACTGAACCCGACACCGGCCAGCGTTATTTCAGAGACGTTATCCATCAGCGATCGAAAGTGGGTGTATGGTCGTCGAATTATCTGACTCTCTACTCGGTGTGGGACTCGCGATCGTCGGCGCGATCGCGTTCTCGGGCCAGTTTTTATTCGTCCGTCTCGGGACCGACGGTGGAGACGTCAGCGACGCGGTGTTGGTCGTTCTGTTCTGTAACATCGCGCTCGTCGCCCCACCCGTGCTGGTGTTGTATCCCGCGCCGTACGGGGAACTGTTCACTCCGACTTCGATCGCAGCCTTTGCGGGGGCCGGTCTCGTGGGAATGTTCGTCGCCCGCCTCCTGATGTTCAAGAGCATTCAGGAGATCGGTGCGAGCCTGACGTCTCCGGTGATCGCCTCGAACGTGCTGTTCGCGACGGTGTTCGCCATCGCGTTCCTCGACGAGCGACTCACCGGAGTCCACCTCGTGGGCATTCTGCTGATCGTCGCCGGACTGGCGGTCGTCTCCTGGGAGACGGCGGCGACGACCAGCCCCGGACAGTCGATCCGAGAGACGGGTGCGACGCTCGTATTGCCGCTGGCCGCCGCCGTCTGCATCGGGATGGAACCGATTTTCGTCTCGATCGGGCTGGCCGAGGGAACGGCGATCCTCCCCGGACTCACGATCATGGCGATCGCGGGCACGATCGGATTCGTCGGCTACCTCGCGATCACCGGATCGCTGCGTCCGTTTCCGATCAGGACCAGGGCGACGGCGTGGTACGTCGGCGCTGGCGTCTCCACGACGGCCGGCTTCCTCGCGTACTTCGCGGCGCTCGAGGTCGCGCCCGTCGTCATCGTGATGCCGCTGCTTCAGCTTACGCCCCTGATCGTCGCCGGCCTCTCGATGGTGTTTCTCCCCCAGCGATTGGAGCGAGTCACCTGGCGCGTCGGCGCGTCTGCGCTGATCGTCGTGATCGGAGCGACGCTCGTCTCGCTGTCGGGATGAACGCGACGAAACGAACCGGCGGGACCGATCAGAGTGGCGGTATCGACGTGACGGGAGACGACAGGCTACGACCGGCCGGCGTACGTCGCGGTCGCAGACGTGTACCCTCGGTTGAACGAGAGTACCTTGAACTCGATCACGTCGGTCGCCTCGAGGTCGTCGGGAACGTCTTCGACGAAGACGACGAACCCCTCGACCTTGCAGACGGCGTGGCGCTCGCCCGTGTGGTGGTCGCTAAACTCGTAGATCGCTGCCGCGTGTACGTCCCCGACGTCGACCGGCGGCTCGCGTTTCTGTGCGTTTCTGTGGCGCTGCCGGGATTCCGCCCGGTCCGACGACCGGCTCCCGCCGCTGGTCCGACGCCTCACCCACGACGCGAACGCGACGACGACGATCACGCCCAGCACGAGCGACGCTGCCCCGAGCATACTGAAACTGGACGGCGCTCACCTCTTTGGTGTTCTGATCCGACTCGGGCTCCGGCGAACCGGTGGGAACCGACAGCACCTTTTTACGCATCCGACGACTCCACTCGATCGTGAATCACGCCGTTACTGACCTCCGCGAAGGCGCTGACGACGTTAGCCTCGCCGTCGTCGACGCGGTTGCACGCCAGCGCGACGTCGATCCCGTCTCCCTCCCGCCGCTGTACGAGTGGATCGAGCCCGACGCGCTCGACGCGCTCTTGGCCGAGGACCAACGAACCGATCGGAACGTTCGACTCGAGTTCGAGTACGCCGGACACGTCGTCCTCGTCGAGCGCACCGACGAGCTGACCGTCGTCGTCGACGGGATGGCGACGCCCGCAGCGGACTCGTCCGGAAGTGCCGATCAGGCGGCGTAACCGATCCCGGTCGATTCGGACCCGGCGCCGGCCGACGATCCAGCGGTGTGCCGAGGTGGTCGTTCGTATCGCCTTCGGCGACCGTCTCAGCCGGTAGCGTCGAGACTAGCCGTCTGTAGTACCGAGACTAGCCGTCGTTCAGATCGGTTACGCGGACCCGCTCCGGAACTCGCTCGAGCGCCGTCGCGGGCCAGCTACGGTGACCGAGCGTGAACTCCGTCTTCGGGTTCGCCTCGACGAGCCGGCTGATCCCGTCGGCGGCGGCTTCGAGCGCCGCGCGATCCGTCCGATCCGGCACCTCCGCCGTCAGCGGGTAGCTCTTCGAGAGCGCCCGCGGGAAGGGGCCAAACGGCGGCTCGACGCGCCACGATTCGTCGAACTCGTCGGTTCGGGCCGATTCGCCCTCGGTGAGAAAGAGCGAGTCCGGAACCGACAGCCGCTCGAGGCGCCGGTGGTGACGCAGTACCTCGGGACGACGCGCGCTCTCGTGGGACGTGTAGAAGAACGCACCTTTGGAGACCGGATCCGACCGCTCGAGCTGTTCGGCGTGGTCGAGCAGCGCTCGGTAGCCGTCGAGCATCGCTGGATGCGCCCGAGCGCGCTGTTCGACCAGTTCGAGCAGGTCCCCCGACCGGACGGCCTGCTTGATCCGCCGAATCTCCGCGAAAGTGACGTGGAGGTTGTGGGCCGCGAGTTCCGTCTCGCGTCTGTCGTCGGGTAACGACCGCAGGTCGTCCGGCGAGTGCTCGGCGCAGACGGGACACGGACAGGGGAGGTACTCGAGGTCCTCGAGCTGTCGGGTGCCGCTGACGGTGAGGTACCGGTCGTCGCGGGCGTAGAGTGCGTACGCCGCGGAGTCGAACAGGTCACACCCCATCGCGACGCCGAGCGCGAACATCATCGGGTGGCCGGCGCCGAAGAGGTGGACGGGCGCGTCGGCACCCAGGCCGCGTTTTGCGGCGGCGACGACGTCGACCACGTCGTCGTAACGGTAGTCGTTCATCAGCGGCACCACCGCGCCGACGGGAAAGACGTCGAGGTCGGTCGCGTCGGCGTGGCGGCCGGCCGACTCGCGCAGGTCCGGGTAGGTCGATCCCTGGACGGGTGCGTTGACGAGCATGTCTCCCGTCTCGACGTCTTGCGCGGCTTCGAGTCGGCGCTGGGTCGTCTCGAGTTCGTCTTCGGCCCGCTCGCGCGAGACGTCGGGCGGCGTGGGAATGTCGACCGGCGTTCCGATGTCGGAGCCGATCGCGCGCTGGAACTCGAGGATCTCTTCGGTCGTGACGTCGATTTCGCCGTACTCGGCCAGCTGGAAGGAGCCGGAGTCGGTCATGATCGCGCCCGGGAACTCGAGCAACTCGTGGAGTCCGACCTCGAGCGCGCGCTCCCGGACGTCGTCGGTTCCGTAGATGATGTACGAGTTCGTGATGAGGATCTCGGCCCCGAACTCCTCGGCGAGGCGGCGGGGGCTGATCGTATCTAAATTCGGATTAATCACCGGCAGGAGCGCGGGCGTTTCGACGGTTACGCCGGCGCTCGGCACGGTGAGGCTCCCGATTCGTCCGCCCACGTCGGTGTCCCGGACTTCGAAGCACTCACGCATCGACCGTGTGTTGGCGGGCGCAGCGGTAAGGATTCCGTTCTCCGACAGAGACATCCGTGGCGGCGAACGCAAGCACAACGAGGACCCGCTTTCGGACGGCCGATCGATTTCGGCGAACGACAGTCTATCGGCGTCGAGGCCGGTGAAAAGTCGATTATGCCCGTCGGCAAAACGCTCAATTTTGGTTTTCGTTCGGATAATCTCGTAACAGTCGGCTCGTTTTAGCCCCGAAAAGCCTGTAGACCGGAGCGCATGGTTTCACGACCGCAGAAACTCGGTGTCGTGTTCGTTGCGTTGATGGTCGCACTCTCCGGAGGCCCTGCCTTCGCGGGTGCGCTGTCGACCGCGGACGACGCCGGAGACATGAGCGCAACACTCGAAGACGCACAGGTAGACACGCTAGAACTCGACGACGTCACCGTCGAGAACGCGACGATCGAGGAGCTGACCGTCGAGGACCTCGACGTGGATGAAGACGAACTCGAGGACGCCCTCGACGAGGACGACGATGCCGACGCGGACGACGCGGACGATAACGGCGTCACAGATGACGACGGACTCGACGACGAGGCCGACGACAACGGCGTCGACGACGCTGACGATGCGGCCGATAACGACGTCGACGCTGACGACGATACCGAAGACGACGAAGTGACCATCTCGGACATCGAGATCGAACAGCTCGAGCTCGAGGACGTCTCGATCGAAGACCTCGAGGTCGACGAAGACGACGAACTCGATGACGACGCGAACGGTCTGGATGACGACGCGAACGATAACGGCGTCGATGACGCCGACGACGGTCTCGACGACGCTGACGACGAGAACGGCCTCGACGACGATGAGGCCGACGACAACGGCGTCGACGACGCTGATGACGGGCTCGATCTGATCGACGAGGACGCTGACGAACTCACGATCGAGGAGCTCACGATCGAGGAGATGAACGTCGAGCAGCTGTCGATCGAGGAGCTAACCGTCGAGGACGACGAGGCTGACGACCTCGGCGAGGAAGATGACGACGCCGTCGACGACGCTGACGACGAGAACGGTCTCGACGATGCCGACGACGAGAACGGCCTCGACGATGCCGACGACGAGAACGGCGTCGATGAGGAGGATGACGACGTCGACGCCGCCGAGGAGATCGACGAACTCACCATCGAACAGTTCGACGTCGACGACGTCACCGTCGAATCGATGACCATCGAATCGCTCGAGGAAGATGACGACGCCGTCGACGACGCTGACGACGAGAACGGCCTCGACGATGCCGACGACGAGAACGGCCTCGACGACGATGAGGCCGACGACGAGAACGGCCTCGACGATGCCGACGACGAGAACGGTCTCGACGACGATGAGGCCGACGACGCTGACGATGACGTCGACGCAGACGACGGCGAAACCGTCTCCGAGGTCTCCGCCTCCTCGATCACGATCGGTGACGCGACGGCGGACTCCGTGACCCTCGGCGACGCCGACGACCTCGAGGACGTCGACGATGACGACGCGGACGAGGACGACGACTTCGACGACGACGCTGACGACGGCCTCGATGACACCGAAGACGATCAGCCATCGATTTCGGTCCTGGGCTGATCGACGCGAGGGCGAACGGTACTGACCGCGTTCCGAACGATCGCGGGCGATCTTTTTTCGACGCCGAACGAGTAGCCGTTGCACTCGCGGTGACGAACGGCGCTTTCGATCGACCGTCGTCGGAGCGCGACCGGCGCTCGTTGGATTCGGACCCACCGAGACGTCGGCCCGTCGAACTTCCCCACCCCTCGAGTTTGGACGGTCTTCCGTGGCAGATGGTCGTCGTTCGGAGACAGTCGTTTCCGCCGACGGGTTCGTCGGTAACGTTCCGTTCTCCGACATTCACAATAACGCGGTAGCGCGTGCAAGCCAAACCGAATTTCCCGTCGAATATCGTCCCGAGCTAGCCGATCGAGACACCCGTCGAAGCCAACGGAATGAACGACGGATTAGCGGTCGGCGAGCGAACACCAACTTCCGTTTTCGTCGAGATAATTTCGTAACAGTCGGTTCGTTTTAGCCCGCAAAGCGCCGTAGGGCGGAGCGCAATGGTTTCACGACCGCAGAAACTCGGTGTCGTGTTCGTTGCCCTGCTGGTCGCGATGTCGGGGGGTCCTGCCCTCGCCGGTGCGACGTCGGGCGCGGACGACGCCGGAGACGTGAGCGCAACACTCGAGAACGTACAGGTGGGCGAACTCGAACTCGACGACGTCACCGTCGAAAACGCGACGATCGAGGAGTTGAGCGTCGATTCGCTCGAGGCTGAGGAAGACGAACTCGAGGAGGAGCTCGAGGATGACGACGAGGCCGACGAAAATGACGACGTCGAAGCGCAAGAGGAAGACACTGGCGTCGCTGACAACGAGGAAGTCGAAGCCGATGACGATCCGAACGCGGAGGATGACGGCGCCGCTGCCCAGGACGACGAGAACGCACAGGATGACGAGGACGACCTCGCTCAGGCCGAGGACGTGACGATCTCGGACATCGAGATCGAACAGCTCGAACTCGAGGACGTCTCGATCGAGGACCTCGAGATCGACGAGGACGACGGCGACGAGATGGACGAGGAAGATGACGCCCTCGACGAGGAGATGGAAGATGATGACGAGATGGAAGATAACGGCGTCGACGACGATGAGGCCGACGAGAACGGTCTCGAAGACGATGAGGCCGACGAGAACGACGTTGGCGACGAGCAGGATCTGATCGACGAGGACGCTGACGAGCTCACGATCGAGGAGCTCACGATCGAGGAGATGAACGTCGAGCAGATGACCATCACCGAACTGACCGTCGAGGACGACGGCCTGATCGACCAGATCGGTGACTGGTTCGAGGGACTGTTCAACGATGACGACGAGGACGAGGCCGACGGCGAAGACGAGAACGACGCTGTCGACGACGACGGCATCGTCAACGATGAGAACGACGAGAACGACGAAGTGACCACCCAGGAGTTCGACGAACTCACCATCGAACAGTTCGACGTCGAGTCGGTCTCCATCGATTCGATGAGCATCGAGTCGCTCGAGGAGGCTGACGAGGAAGACGACGAAATGGACGACGACGAAAACGACGTGGCCGACGACGAGGACGAGGCTGACGACGGCATCGCCAACGACGAAGACGGCGAGGACGAGGCTGACGACGACGACGGCATCGTCAACGGAGAGGACGACGACGCTGACGACGAGAACGACGTCGCCGAGACCGAAACCGTCTCACAGGCATCCGCCACGTCGATGTCCATCGACAACGTGAACGCCGAAACCGTGACGATCGGCGACGCACAGGACCTCGAAGCACTCGACGAGGAGGACGACGAAAATGAGGTCGACGACGATGAGGCCGACGAGGACGCTGACGCCGACGAGCAGCCCTCGATCGCCGTCGCGAACTGATCGTCACCCACTCGCCACGGCTTCCGAGCCGTACCCGCAATCGGCAGTTCGACGTTCCTTTTTCACACGCCGGGCTCACGACTCCGATAGCGCCTCGACTCCTCGGTTCCGCTCGAGTCGGCGCTCGTGCGAACCGACACTCGAGGGATCCACTGCGAACCATCTCTTCGAGCGGCCGCGCGCTCACACGAATTGCTGTACCGGCGTACCGCTGCGACCGGGGACGGTTCGCTGTCCCGCCGTCGACGACGGACGACAGACCGTATCAGGGCGCGTCGCCGTCCGCGAACAGTCGGTAGTACGAGATCGCGAGCACCGTCCGTCCGTCGCGGATTTCGCCCGAACCGATCTGGTCGATCAGCGTCTCGAACTCCGTCGTGGTCACGCGAATGCTCTCGTCGTGATCGAGTTCCTGTTCGGCCGTCGGGCGACAGTCGTATGCCGCGAAGACGTGCAACACCGCGTCCGCGACGCCGTTCGCCGGTTCGACGGTCACCAGCGGCTCGAGCCGGTCGGCTTCGTGGCCGGTCTCTTCCCCGAGTTCGCGCCGGGCGGCTGCCTCGAGGTCGGCGTCGTGCGGTTCGGTGCCGCCGACCGGCAGTCCCCGGTTGATTCGGTCGACGGCCTGTCGCCACTCCTCGATGCAGACGACGTCGCCGCTGGGGGTAAACGGGAGGATGCAGACGCTCGCCGGCTCGGAGAGGTAATCGAATTCGGTTTCGGCTCCGTCGGGGAGCCGAACGGACTCGTTAACGACGTCGAAGCCGGGACAGGAGTACGCTACCCGCCGGTCGAGGGTTTCCCAGGCGAGCGGATCTGCGGTCATACGGCCCGGTACGGCTACGGTATCAAAAAGCCTCCCGTCATCGACGACTGTGCGACCGCCCCTCGTGAGAACTGCGGGAAGGCGGCGGTGTACGTTTCTACGTCGACCGTTATCGGATAGTTCGGACACGTACCTGCACTATAACAAAGCCACGAATCAATGAACGTCGGGACTCAGAGGATGATCCATGGATCAACTCACTGGGTTTCAGCGTGACTTGCTGTACGTCATCGCAGGAAAAGATCGTCCGTCCGGCCAGGAGATCCTCGACGACATCAATCGATACATCGATCAACCGGTCACTCACGGCCGGCTGTATCCGAACCTCGATACGCTCGTCGACAGGGAACTCGTGGAAAAAGGACAGCTCGACCGACGGACGAACTACTACGCCCTGACCCCGAAGGGCCAACGCGTTTTACAGCGCCGTCAGGAGTGGGTCGACCAGTACGTCGACGTCTAGCTCCTGACATCGCTCGAGGACCGACAGGCTGTTTCTATCCGGCACGTTCCGCCCGCAGGACTGACGAGGCCGGGGCCGCGCCGCGCTCGCCGATCGAGGTGACCGTGTACGCCGCCGACTCGACGGCGAGTTCCTCCTCGATGGCGGCGGTCTCCGGATCACCGGCGGCCGTCACCGTCACGGTGTGCGTTCCGGGTGCGAGTTCGAGATACGGCGAAACGTCTCCGAACGCGACGTCCTCGAGAACCGGCTGGCCATCCACGTAGACGTCGACAGCCGGTGCGTCCGGCGACGCGTGTGCGACCCGGACAGCTCTGCCGTCTCGTCGTCGACCGTAGCCTTCTCGCTTCGTTTGTCGTCGCGCTCGCGCCGGCGAGCACCGTTCCGGAGAACGAAGCGCTCGCACCGACGATACCGATCGCTTTGAGCGACTCGCGCCGCGTTGGTGTCATACTCCGTCAATTTTTGGGCCGCCGATCGAGGACAACCGATAGTCCGTTCCCAGTATCGTCCTCGCGGTTACGCGAAGCGGTCGTTCGTAACCGGTGCGTACCGCCTGGAAGGCACTGCGTACACGTCCGTTCACACCGCCTGAACCGCGTCGTCACACTTCGGTGGGACGAGTCGAAGTCTGGCAGTTTCGTACGGACTGCCGTCCGTCGTTGCCGATGTAATCGCGACCGTCCGGCGGTCCCACCGGTACGACAGACCGTCTCAGTCGAACGAAACCGTCGAGAGGTCGGCCTCGAGCTCCTCGACGTGGTCGTTGAACGCGTCGACGAAGGCGTCGACGTCGTCGACGAGCCGACGAACTTCGTCCGCGGCGGGCGGGCCGTACTGCGAGACGAGGTAGGTTCCGTCCGAGCCGCCGACCCGGAGGTACGAGGCGACGTCGCCGTCCCACTTCAGCTCCCAGCGCGTTCCGGAGATGGTCGCCGCGTACGTCCCGTACTCGCCGTCGTAGCGATAGAGTTCGCTCGCCATCGCGTTCGCGACCTCGCGAATCCGATCGACGATGCGATCGCGCTCGGCGACGAGTTCGGCCGTCGACGAGACCGGGGGAAACTCCGTCGATACGTCCGCGAACATCCCTTCGAAGGACGCGACGTACTCGTTGTACGCCGCGACGAACGCTCCGTAGTCGGCCATCGCCGACTCGAGCGCCGCCGGTTCGGGCGGCTGTTTGCTCGAGACGACGTAGGTCTCCGCGCCGGATCTCGGATCGAACCGGAGGTACTGGACGTCGCCCGCCTCGTACTTGAGCGTCCAGCGTCCAGCGTCCGTTTCGAACGTCTCCTGACCGTAATCCCCGCCCTGCAAGAGTGCGAGCTCCCGCGCGATTTCGCCCGCGTGCGTTCGAACGCGTCTCGCAACCTCGTCGCGCTGCTGTGCGATCTCCCCCAGCCCGTCGACCGGATCCTCGAGTTCGTCCGTCATCGTTCTCACTCGAGGGAGGAGGCGAAACCGAGTAACGGTTGCGTTCGCGGAGCGGTATCCGCGACTCGAGGGATGCCGACGACACGGCCGGCGGGTTCACCGGCTGAGATGGCTCCGCGTCGGATTCGCCGGACCGAGTGATCGCGGCGTCTGCGGCGAGCGTCGGCCGAAGGGCGAACGTACCCGTCGCTGGTTGGACGGATCACGCCACAATCCGTGGAGAACCAGGACTACGGCTCTTCTTCGTCGTTCATCTCCTGTCCGTTCCCCGTCCCCTCCTCGGCGTCGGGGTCGTCTTCGGGATCGTCGGGTTCTTCGACCGGGTCCTCTTCGGGGTCGGCACCGTTGTCATCTTCGCCGGGGCCGCCACAGCCGGCGACGAGCATCGTCGAGACGGTCGCTCCTGCCATTCCGAGCATTCGACGGCGCGTCTTGCGAGTGTTCCGATCCATACCCACGGTCCACCCTCGAGATGTATAAACCGAAAGCCGACATCTGCGTGGTAGCGGCCCGTGAAATCGACCGATTTCGGACGGTTCGACCGGACGAACGGTCACGTCGGAGCGACAGATCCGTCGCCACGTGCCACCAGAGGGTTCATATCGTCCCGGTCGATACGGGATCGTATGACGTTTACCGTGTCGCGCGACGGCCAAACGCTCGTGACGCTCCACGAGGGGACGGATACGACCGCTCGAGACGAGGCGACGGCCGAACTCGCGACCGTCCTCGAGTCGCTCGTCTCGGAAGGCGAGATTTCGGACTGGGCGATCGACGACGCCGACGTGTACGAACATCCGACGGCTCCGTTCGAGCCGTACACGATCGAAGTCGGATTCGCGGTGTCGGTCGTCGTCGACGTCGACGACGCCGACCGGGCGGCGGCGGTCGGAACGGACGCCATCGACGACGCACTCGCGAACGCCGGTGTCGACGGCGTAACGTACACCTCGCAACCGGCGACGTCGGCCGCCTGAGCGGGTCGCCCGGACTTATGGCGCTCCGCGACGATGCCGAGGTATGGAACTCGAGCTTCGGTTCTTCGCGACCTTTCGGGACGCAGTCGGGCAGAAAGAACGGACGCACGTCGTCGACGACGAAACGACTGTCGGCGACGTGCTCGCGACCCTCGAGCGCGAGTACGAGGGTCTCGACGGGCAGTTACTCGAGGACGGGGAACTTCGCGACCAGTTGAGCGTGTTGAAAAACGGTCGCGACGTGGTCCACGCGGACGGTGCCGAGACGATCCTCGACGACGGCGACGTGCTCTCGGTGTTTCCCCCCGTCGCCGGCGGCTGATACGGACCGTCGTCCATCGGTCCCGATGGATCCACACCCGTATCACGTTTGCACCGGTACGTCGGTACGATCGGATGAGTCGCCTCCGACAGTAGCCACCGAACGCCAGTACGCATTCGCCGCGCGACACCGGTGCGATCGGTGTGCAAACGGTTTCGGTTGATACTCTATTTGGCGGCGAGTGAGCGCTCGAAACCATCCTCGAGCGACGGTTTCCGGAAACGGCGACGATCGGAAACCGTCGCTCGAGACGTGCTCTTTTCGGGTACCGCTGCGGAGATCCGCCGTGTCGATCGGTCGCGTGCTACCGTTCGTCACTACGGCGCAACTTCGAGACCGATTTAGCCTTCGTCCGTCTGAAGGCCGCTGTGGTCGACGGAACCGAACGCGACGGCGAGCCCGACGCACGCGCCCGAACGATCGAGGATAGAGAGCCCGACGCTCGAGCGAGAGGCCGGAACCGAGACGCTCGCACTGCCGACGCGGATCGAAAGCGGCGCGTCGAGTCCGCCGGGACCGACCGCGAAGCGATCACGTTCGGTCGCGAGGGAATTCGCGTGGGGTTTCTCACGACCGTCCCGGTCGCGATCGGCGTCGGCGGCTACGGCGTCGCGTTCGGCGTCCTCGCAAATCGGGCCGGATTGAGCGTCGCGGAGGCCGCGCTGATGAGCGCCACCGTTCTCGCCGGCGCGTCGCAGATCGTCGCCGTCGAGCTGTGGACCGATCCGATTCCGGTCGCCGCGATCCTCGTCACGGTCTTCGCGATCAACCTCCGGTACTCGCTGATGGGGGCGGCGTTACAGCCCTGGTTCCGGCGGCTCACGCCGAAGCAGATCTACGGGAGCCTCTTTTTCATGGCCGACGAGAACTGGGCGCTGACGATGCGGGAGCTCACCTCCGGCAGCGGCCGGGGTGCGTTCCTGCTGGGGAGCGGCATCGCGATGTGGCTCTTCTGGGTAGGGTCGACGATCGTCGGCGCGATCGCCGGCGGCGTCGTCGGCGACCCGGCCCGCTACGGGTTCGACTTCGTCTTCGCGGCCGTCTTCGTCGCGCTCGCGGTCGAACTCTGGGAGGGACGGTCGTCGCTCGTCCCCTGGCTCGTGGCGCTGGCGGTCGCCGTCGTCGCGGCGGAACTGGTGGCGGGCCGGTGGTACATCCTGCTCGGCGGCGTCGCCGCCGCCGTCGTCGAGGTGATCCGATACGATGCGTGAACCGCTGTCGCTCGATCCGTTCGTCGTTGCCGTGATTCTGGCAATGGCCGCCGTGACGGTGGTCACGAAAGTCGGCGGCATCTGGCTCGTCCGTCACGTCGAGTTGAGCGAGCGCCTCGAGGCCGGCTTCTCGGTGCTACCGGGTGCGATCGTGATCGCCGTGCTGGGGCCCGAACTCGCGGCGGGCGGTCCGGCCGAGTGGGGTGCCGGCGCGGTCGTGCTGGTCGTGATGTGGCGAACCGAGAGCATCCTGCTGGCGTTGTGTGCCGGGGTGGCGGGCGTCGTACTCCTTCGGTCCATTCTGTCCGTCTGACCGGGCGCGCTTTTATCGGTCCAGCGCGCCAATCGGACGTATGGCAGCGACGGTACGAATCGAACGCTCCTTTCGGGGCATCTCCGAACGACTCGCGGTGCGGTACCTGACGAACCTGGGCGGCGAACGAACCGCCGAAGACGTCGTCGAGGGTGACGGCTGGTCGGCGAGCGTCGACTCCGAGCAGGTCGGCGTGGGCCCCACCCTCTCGCTGACCGAAGTGACCGTCGTCTTCGAGGGCGGCGAGGATCGCCTCGAGTCGCTCGTCGAGCAGTTCGCGCGAAAGGCGATGCGAGCGGGTGGCTAGATGGCCGACGATCCGATCGACGGACAGATACTCTTGCTCACCGCGGCGAAAGCGAGCGTGCCGCCCATCCGGCTGCCGGACCTCCTCGAGCGAGTGCAGGCGACGGCCGAATCCAACCGCGACCGATACCGTCAGGCGTACGAGCGAATTCACGACGACGAGGACCTCGAGGCGTTCCTGGTCGCGGACGACCAGTGGGACGAACTCGCAGCGGACGTGGGACTGTCCGATCGCGAACTGTCCGCGGTGCGTCGCGCCCACGAGGCGCAATTTCGCCGGATCGGACGTCGAACCGATCGGGAAACCGAGTTCGAACGCACCCTCGAGATTCGGAGCCCGCTGCTCGTCGGCCGCGACTGAGCCGGGCCGGTCGTCCAGACGACCGCCCGGTGGGAGAGGTCCGTCCGAAGCGGGCGGTAGCCGTCGGCGGCCGCGGGCGATGACAACTATAAAGAGACTGTTTCCCCTTCTCTGATCCACTGAGACGATGGCTATCAATCAGGAAGTCGAAATGACCGACGCGGAGATCGACGATTTCCTCGCTCGGCACGAGACGGGGGTGTTGTCGCTCGCGCGGGCGGACGTGCCGTACGCGATACCGATCTCGTACGGGTACGACGACGGCGAGCGGGAGATGTATCTGCGACTCGTCTCGACGGCCGAAAGCGAGAAACGCGATTTTCTCGACTCCCGACCGGACGCCCGTCTCGTCGTCTACGACGAAGCCGACTCCGTTTACCGAAGCGTGATCGCGACGGGGGCGCTCGAGAACATTCCGCCGTCGAAGCTCTCGCCCGACGAAATCGCACAGTACGGGCGAGCGAAGCGACCGCTGTTCGAAATCTGGGCGCAAGGGAAGGACGAACTCGACATCGAGCTGTACCGGCTCACGCCGGAGTCGATCGACGGTCGACGCACCGAAGTCGACCGGAGCGAGTGACGCGATTCTCACGGAAGAGTCCGCCGACCGACACCAACCTCTGTCGCTACGTCGACTCAGTTCGTCGACTGCTCCGGTGCGAACGCCGCCGACGTAACCGATGCACCACAGACCGGACAGCCGTGTGAAAGCATCGCTTCGCGCATCGTGTCGTTGATCTCGATCTCCTGCCCACACTCGGGGCACGTGAATTGGAATCTACTCATGTCGGTGGATCGCTCTCGTCTCGCGTGACGGGTTCCTGGATACTAGCTGTACGTCCACTATATATAGGGTTGCTGTTCGATTCCGGTTCGCAGTAGGTACCGAAGGGTTCTTGCGTTCGCATTCGTCTCACCCCTCGTCGTCCAGGATCGCGTCGAGCAGTTTCGACTGGGCCGCGGCGAGGTGCTCGGTGAAAGTCGTTCCCGTAATTCCCAGTTCGCTCGCGACCTCGCCGGCGTTGGCCTGCTTCGGATGCTCGAAGTACCCCATCCGGTGGGCCGTCTCGAGGACCTCCCGCTGGCGATCGGTCAGCGTACTTCGGTCGACGAAGACGAGATTTCCGTCCGTGTGTTCCTGCTCGGACTGGAGCAGGCGTTTGACGTCGAGGTTCGCGTACGCGTCCCTGAGTTCGCCGATGATCGCCTGGAGCCCCTCCATATCCGCAGCGTGAAACGTCAGGTACAGCGAGGTTCCCTGTGCGCGTACGTCGACGACGGGGCTATCGAACCGTTCGATCGTCTCGCAGGGGCAGCCGCGGCCGAGTTCGCGACTAAATCGATAGACCGAGCCGGACCCGTACGAGAAGACGGGTGAGAGGTCCACGTCGAGGTCGAACTCGTCGGGGTACTCGTCCGCCTCGAGGACGAACTCCTCGGTGACGCGTTCGCATTCGGTCGGATTGGTGCTCTTCGAGAGCGAGTGGATTCGACCGCCCGCCTCCTCGGCGACCCGGGTCACTACGCAGTCTGGCGGGTCGTCGATCTTGATCTCCGCACGGATCCCCGAAGGCATCGCCTAGACGATGGCGGCTACGGGCAGGTAAACCCTCCGTCCATCGTGCTCTGTCAGAACCCGAATCGCCCCGGTGCGTCGCGCTCGCGGTGGACAACGCGTCGACCGAGTCTCCAAACGCGACACCCCATATAAAGCACCCTGTATTTATTGGGACTCATTTGGAGGGCAACCGGGCGGTACTAGAGAGTGAACGATGTCCATTTCGAACCCCTCCGCGACGCGAGGATGGCCGGCCGAAGACCAACAGATCGATCCACAGGCGGTGCTCGGTGCGCTCGACGACGACGCCTGCCGCGCCATCCTCGAGGCGACGAGCGACGAGTCGCTGACGGCGACCGAACTCTCCGAACGGTGTGACATCCCGACCTCGACCGCCTACCGAAAAGTCGAGAAGCTGGCCGACGCGGACCTCGTCGACGAGCGGATACGCATCAACACGACGGGAAAGCACGCCACGGAGTACCGGAAGTGCTTCGACGACGTCGTCGTCTCCGTCGCGGACGAGGGCCGAATCGAGATCGAGATGACGAAACCCGATTCGACGTCTTCTGCGTCGTCTCACTCGGCTGTCGCGGACGACTGATACGGTTTGGCGGCCGTCAGTTTCGGTACCATCGCGACGGGACGCGAGTACGCCGGCACACGGTGACAGCGATCCGTACGATGGCGCGAGCGTTACCGTCCGCCGCCGCTGCGTTGCTCGCGGTCGTCGCTCGCGTCCGAAGTGCGGCCGGCCGGTGGCCGGCCGCCGACGAACTTCGCGCCGCCTTCGGCGATCCGTTCGAGGACCGTTGCGACCGGCTTTCGAAGCGTCGCGTACCCGATCGAGACGACGAGCAGCGCGACGACGACCGTGCGGATCGCGCCGTCGAAGACGAACAGGACGGGGACCGAGAGCACCGCCGCGAGCGCGAGATCGCCCGGCGATCCGTCGTAACCGATCAGCGGACGAGGCTCGAGCCAGCGGCCGTGGTAGTGGCTGTAGACCGCCCGGTTCGACTCGCCCTGCCAGGGCTTCAACTCGAGGCCGCCCCCGAACCAGTCGGCGACGGCGTGGAGCGCGGCGGTACAGACGAAGACGGCGAGGCCGACGGTCGCGACCGACGGTGCGACGAGCGCGAACAGCGTCGCCGGAACGGCAAGCGCCGAGTAGTAGACGGGAAAGTGAAGCGTCTTCCGGTGGGACGCGATCACGTCGAGATCCGGAACGAGGCCGCCGCCGATCGCGGCGACCGCTGCGACGCCCGCGAACGCCGGTTCGACGGTCGCCACGGCGGCCGCGAGTACGAGTCCCGAGAGAACGTGGGTCGTGGCCATCACGGTAGCGAAACGACGAACGGCGACCGCATATGTCCGTCGAAACCGCCCCCGATACGGTTTACTGTCCGTCAGTTCCGGCCCACCCGCGACACGGGCGGCGGGTGCACCGGGACATCGGGACAGTAATCCGTGCGAGGCCGACCGGACGCGCTCTTCGATCGCTGGTGATCGGTACGTCGCTCGAGCGAAACGCGGTGGACGGTTCTCGAGTTGATATTCCCACGCCCTAAGTGGGGTTTTGCGCTTGTTCGCCCCACAACGGCGGGGCTCGTCGACTCGCACGGAACGCTGTTACCGTGTCCCGACGGGATCGTAAACCGTTCGCGATCGAATCGGCGACGACTGAGTATCAGTCGTCTCCCGGGGCCGCCGCGCCGCCGTCGCTGCTGATGCCGGTACCGGGGCCGACCTCGATCTCGAGTTCCTCGAGTTTCTCCTCGGGGACGACGCCGTCGACCCAGCCGCGGTGGTCGTAGTACTCCTCTTTCATCTCCTCGAGTTCGCAGTACTCGCCCTCACTGGCTCCCTGGCCGGGGATGCCGTCTTCGAGGAAGCGCTCGGGCAGCGAGTCGTCGTCGCCGTCGAAGCCGGCGAGGTTGTTGTAGTACCGCTCTAAGTTGTAGATGCGCTCGCCCGCCTCGAGCAGGTCGTCTTCGGTCACGTCCAGGCCGGTCATGCCGTTGTACTGCAGGACGTACTCCTCGATCCCCTCGGCGAAGGCGTTGAACTTGCAGATGTCGAAGCTGTCGGAGATGGCGTGGAGGTCCTGGAAGGCCGCGGTCAGTTCGCCCTTGCCCTCCCACTCGTAGGGGTCGACCTTCTCGGGAATGCCGAGAATTTCGGCGGCCGGCGTGTATCCGCGCAGGTGGCACGCGCCGCGGTTCGAGGTGGCGTAGCCGATGCCCATCCCCTTCATACAGCGCGGATCGTACGCGGGGATCGTCTGGCCTTTCACCGCCAGCGAGTTCTCCTCGGCGTCCCGGCGCTCGGCGACGCGGCGTGCGCCCTCGGCCAGCAGGTCCGCGAGGTCGTCCTCGCGGCGGGCGATGCGTTCGATCATCTCGACCATCGTCTCCGAGTCGCCCCAGTCGAGTTCCCCGACGCCCTCGAGTTTGCCCTCCTCGGTCATCTCCATCGCCATCGCCATCATGTTGCCGACCTCGATGGTGTCGACGCCCATGTCGTTACAGCGGTCGATCATGAGCGCGACGTCGTCGCGGTCGGTGTGGCCGGAGTTCGGTCCGAGTGCGAACGCCGACTCGTACTCGTAGGACTCCGTCCGAACGTTCATCTCCTCGCCCTTGTGCATCGTCTGGACCTCGACTTCCTTCTTGCAGGCGACCGGACAGGAGTGACAGGTCGGCTCGTCGACGAGGATGTTCTCGCGGACGTTCTCACCGGAGACGCGCTCGGAGTCGACGTCCGCGCCCTCCGCCTCGCGCATGCTCCGGGTCGAGGTGTACTTCGCGTTGCGCGTCGGCAACCCGTCCATCTCCTCGGTGATGTTCATCAGGACGTTGGTGCCGAACTGCGAGAGCCCGCCCTCGTTGGGTGCGGTGACGTCGGACTCCTGAATCGCTCGCATCGCCTGCTGGTGACCTTCTTTGAACGTCTCCTGGTCCGCAGGCTGTGGCATCTTCGTGTTCGATTTGACGACGATGGCCTTGAGGTTCTTCGACCCCATGACACAGCCCGTACCGCCACGACCCGAGGCGCGGTCGTCCTCGTTGACGATGCAGGCGTACTTGACCCCGTTCTCGCCGCCGGGACCGATCGCCATCAGCGAGAGGTTCTTGCCGTAGGAACCGTCTACCTCCTGTTCGAGCCGATCGCGAGTCTCGTGGACGCCCGAACCCCACAGATGCGAGGCGTCGCGGAGTTCGACCTCGCCGTCCTCGACGTAGGCGTAGACCGGCTCGTCGGCTTCCCCCTCGAACAGCAGTCCGTCGAAGCCGGCCCACTTCAGGCGGGCGCCCGACCAGCCGCCGTGGTGACTGTCGGTGACGGTTCCGGTCAGCGGCGATTTAGTACAGACCGCGATCCGCCCGCTCATGGTGACTTGCGTGCCCGACAGCGGCCCGTTCACGAACGCGAGCAGGTTGTCCGGGCCCAGCGGATCGACGTCTGCACCCTGTTCGAACACGTACTTTACCCCGAGGCCGCGCGCACCGATGTACTTGCGGGCGTCCTCGTCGTCGATCGGCTCGAAGGCGACCGACTCCTCGGAGAGGTCGATGCGAGCGACCCTGTCTTGAAATCCGCCGAGTTCTGTCATGGTAATCCGCTACCGTTGGATTGTACGTCCATCGTGTTAGGCGTTCCCAATCAGACGTAACCGGATGTGGTTCCGTCACGCTCGGCAGTCTCGAGCGCTCGTCGAATCGTCGTCTCTCGATCGCGGCCGGGCGATGTCGATTGTGGGTCGGTGAAAATTACCGTCGAGGACTCAGTTGTTCGTTCGACGCGGTGGGACGAACCGCCGACGTTACGGTCGCGAACGGCGATCGACCTCGAGCTGCAAGTCCAGCTACCGGGCGACGACCGGAGCCGCCACCGATCGCGTCCGGTCGGCAGCGTCGATTTGCGGACGACGGGGCGGCCGCTACAGTAACAACGCCACGATCGCGAGAACGATGAAGATCAACACGAAGATCCGCGCGATCTCCATCGAAATCCCGGCGACGCCGCGTGCGCCGACGGCGGCGGCGATGATCGCGAGCACGAAAAAGACGATCGCCCAGTACAGGAATCCGCCGCCGCCGATCTGGATCGGAGTCGTGAACTCGAACATACCGGCGGCTACCACGACGGATCACATAAACGCCTGCGACCGTCGTACGCAGTTCGTGGCCATAATCACGGGCTACGTGTCACTCGGCTTTCCTCTCGCGGGCGACGCAGACGGACCGCCGGACGCAGGTACCGGTGAACCGCGACCGTCCCACGATTGCCGGTACGTCGCCACGACGGATCGTCTCACTCGTCGTCGAAGAACGCCCGGCACAGCTTCGCCTCCGCGGCTCGCAGGTGTTCGTGAAAGGTCGGACGCGAGACGTCGAGCGACTGGGCGAGTTCCTCGCCCGTGGCTGGACGGGGCCACTTGAAGTAGCCGCCGAGGTAGGCTCGCTGTAAGACGGCGAACTGGCGGTCGGTGAGTTCCGCCTCGAGTCGGGCTGCGAACTCCTGTTGCGTTCGCTCGTTCCGGTCGTGCTGGCGAAACGAGATGACGTCGGTGCGGTCGTATCGATTCTCGAGCGCTTCGACGATCGATCGAACGTTCGCCGATCGCGGGATTTCGAGCGTTATCCGGGCCGTTCCGCGGTCGCTTTCGACGGTTCGAACGCGAACGCCGCGGTCGGCGAACCAGGAGACGGGGTCCTCGTCGCCGAGCAGTTCGATCAGACAGGACTCCTCGCGTTCGACGACGACGCGACAGTCGACGCCGTCCAGTCGGTCGGCCGCCGCTTCGAGGGACTCGGCGTCCGTCCCGACGACGCTGTACAGCGACGCCGTTTCGTCGCCGGTCCGGTGGACGGAGCGGCGGTATTCGAGTCGACAGTCCGCCTCGAACGAGAGCGCGACGGGCGCGACCGTCCGATCGGAGAGTTCGATCTCGACGGCGACGACGGCGTCGGTCTCGAGCACTTTGCTCGTCTCGCGGGCGTTGATCCCGCTCGCGACTGCGCGCGCGAGCGACGAGAGGATGACCTCTTCGCGGTCGTCGACCGACCGATCGTCGTCGAGTTCGACCGTCATCACGCCGTACTCCACCCCGTTGAACGAGAGCGGAAACGCCGCGTTGGTTCGACCGTCGACGGGTTCGACGACGACCGAACCGTTCGCGAGCGCCTCGGTCGCCGGGTGGCCGTCCGCCGAGATGGGGGCCGAATCGGTGGCGACCGCGCTACCCGCGGCGGTCCGAACCGCGACCTGCCCCGTGGCGGGGTTGCGTTCGCCGATCCAGACGGCCTCGTACGTCGGTTCCTCGACGACGCGCTCACAGACCGCGTCTTCGAGTTCGCCTCGGCTGGTCGATCCGGTGACGGCCGTCGTGACGTCCTGGACGAGCCCTTCGACCCGCTCGAGGATGTACTCCAGTTCGTCGGTTCGACGCTCGAGCGCCAGTTCGGCCTCCTTTCGGGCCGTCACGTCGTTCTGAAAGCCGACGTAGTTCGTGACCTCGCCGCGTTCGTTTCGAACCGGCGCGATCGTCACCTCGTTCCAGAACGGGGTCCCGTCCTTGCGGTAGTTCGTCACCTCGACGGTGACGGGCCGTTCCTCGTCGACGGCGGCCCTCATCTCGGCGATCGCGTCCTCGTTCGACTCTTCACCCTGCAGGAACCGACAGTTCCGGCCGACGACGTCGTCGTACTCGTATCCCGTGACCCGTCGGAAAGCGTCGTTGACGTAGACGAGCGGGTTGTCCTCGCGATCCGGATCCGTGATCGCGATCCCGACCGGTGCCTCGTTGATCGCGCGCTCTTTTACCGCGCGGTCGTCGACCGACGGCGACTCGTGCGCTCGCGCTTCGAACGTGATCGTCGCCCCGTCGGGACCGCGGTGAACTCGCGCACTCCACTCGTCGCCCAGGTCGACCCGTCTCGCCGTCCCCACCGTCGTCTCGTCGACCGCAGGCTCGAGTCGCTCCCAGCCCTCGATCGGTTCCGTCTCCCACGGACGCTCTCCCGCGAGATCGAAGGCGTCCCTCGCCGCCTCGTTGGCGTACGTGACCGTCCCGTCGTCGACGCCGACGACCGGGTCGACGACGTTCTCGAGTGTCGCCGCTGCGGATCCGCCACCGTTCGGGTAGCCGTGTCCGCTTTCTCCGACGTCGTTCATATCCGTTCGTTCGTCGGGACGGTCAAAGAACCATTGCGTCCCGACGACGGCTCGTCCGGGCTGCTGTCAGACGGTCTGGCGCAACGAATTACCGTGTAATCGCGAACCGTCTGCGGCCCCTCCGGAACTGACGGACGGGATCCGTATCAGCCGACCGGCACGTACCCCTGAACGTTATTAACTGCCACGATCTATAATGATATATGTCGCCGCACAGCTCACCGTTCGAGCAGCTCCGAGAGAAGTTCGACAGCTCCGAACTCGAGTGTCGCCGGTGCGGATTCCGAGATTCCGACAGCGGCTGGCGCGTCACGACGTCGGGGAGTCGGGTTCGCTACCAGTTCGTCTGTTCGTCCTGTCACGCCGTCGAGACCAGGGAACTGCGTCTGTGACGATCGGCGTGCGCGAACGGCGAGTTCGTCGACGGCTACTCGTTTCTGGGGTTACTCGGGTGGTATTCGGTATCGTAGCGTCCCGGCTCGCCGTCGACCCGATCCGGGTTGATCCGACCCGAAAGAAGCATGAAGTCGACGAGCGTCAGCGCGAGCATCGCCTCGACGACGGGAACGCCACGCGGCGGCAACACCGGGTCGTGACGGCCGATTACCTGCGCGTCGTCGACGACCTCGCCGGTCTCCCAGTCGACGGTCTGCTGTTCTTTGGGGATCGACGTCGGCGCGTGTAGGGTCACTTCGCCGTAGATCGGCTCGCCGCTCGAGATGCCGCCCTGGATGCCGCCGTGGTCGTTCTCGACCGGCGTCGGGTCGTCGTCCTCGCCGAACTCCCAGTCGTCGTTTCGATCCTTGCCGGTCCACTCGCGGGCCTCGCGGCCGAGCCCGAACTCGAAGGCCGTCGCGGCCGGAATCGCCATCATCGCCTGGCCGAGTCGCGCCGACAGCGAGTCGAACCGCGGCGCGCCGAGTCCGGCCGGTACGCCCCGCGCCTGGAAGTAGACGCTGCCGCCGATCGAGTCCCCCTCGTCCTGGTAGCGTTCGATCAACTCCTGCATCTCGGCCGCGGTCTCGGGGTGGGCACAGCGGACGTCGTTCTCCTCGGAGTGCTCGAGCATCTCCTCGAAGCTCACGTCGGGGGCCGACACGTCGCCGATCTGGTTGACGTGGGCTTTGAGCTCGATTCCCTCGAGCGCGAGCAGCTTCTTCGCGATCGCGCCCGCGGCGACCCAGTTGACGGTTTCCCGGGCCGACGACCGGCCGCCGCCGCCCCAGTTTCGCGTCCCGAACTTCGCGGAGTACGTGAAGTCGCCGTGACTGGGACGCGGCGCGGTGATGAACGGCTCGTACTTGCCGGACCGGGCGTCTTTGTTCTGGATGACCATCCCGATCGGCGTCCCGGTCGTGTAGCCGTCCTGGACGCCGGAGTTGATCGTCACGTCGTCGGGTTCGCCGCGGCTGGTCGTGATCATCGACTGGCCCGGTTTTCGCCGGTCCAGGTCCTTCTGTACGTCCGATTCCGAGAGCTCGAGGCCGGCCGGACAGCCGGAGACGGTACAACCCATCGCCTTCCCGTGACTCTCGCCGAACGTGGTCACCTGGAACAGGCGACCGAACCGATTCCCGTTCATTATCCCTCCATCTGGGACGTGGACACTTAGCCCTGCAGGTTCGTCGCCGATCGACTCGTTCGCCCGGTGGACGCCGCGACGACTCGACGCATGGATCAGCCGATCCCGAGCTGTCCGAGTCCGCCGTACGGGAACAGAAAGAGGTACAGTTGGGCGACCCCGGCGACGACCAGCAACGCGCCGGCTGCGCGCTGGAGCAGCGGTCCGCGGGGCACGACGCGCCGGAGGATCGAGTCGCGGCCGACGGCCGTCACGAGCGTCACGACGACGAGCATCGCAGCCATCCCGCCGGCGTAGGTGGCCACCGTTACCAGCGCCGCCGCGGCTCCGACCGTCAGACTCGAGAGCACGACGGCGACGAACAGCGGGGCGGTACAGCCGGTGGAGGCAACGGCGTAAGCGACGCCGAAGCCGAAGTAGCCGCGGTAGCTCCGCTCGCGCTCCGGCAGCGCGATCGTGAACGTCCGCCCCTTCGCGACGCCGCCGAACGTGGCGATGCCGAGGACGATCAGGGCGAGACCGACGCCGGCACCCAGCAACACCAGCCGCTCGAGGTAGTGCGCGCCGACGCTGACCGCGATGCCGACCAGTCCGAGGTACACCGCGAACATTCCGAGGCTGGCGACGAGGCTCACGGTCGCCGCCTGTCCGAGCGTTCCGCGTCTGGTCGCACCGACGTCGTCTCCCAGGTAGTAGGCGACGTAGCCGGGCAGCATCGGGTACGCACAGGGGGCGAAGAACGTCATCGCTCCGGCGGTGAACGCGAACCAGAGGCGTAGTTCCGGAAGCACCATCTCACTCCGATTCGAGTTCCTCGTCGACGCGTGCGGTGATCTCGTCGGCGTCGGCGACGCCGCTCGTATCCCAGCGGACGTTCCCATCGGGGTCGACGAGCACGAGCGAGGGGTAGACGCTGACTCCGAACTCGGCGTGGACGTCGGCGTCGGGATCGATCGCGGCGGGCCAGTCGACCTCGTTGTCGTCCCAGTAGTCGGCGACGAGCTCCTCGTCGTCTTCCGGCGACACCGCCCGCATCGCCAGCGTCTCACGGTCGTACTCCTCGCGAACCTCGTGGAGGTACTCGAGCTGGGGCTCGCACGGACCACACCAGGTCGCAAAGAAGTACACCAGCGTCAGGTCGGCGTCGGCCACGAAGTCGATCGTTTCGCTTCCGTCGGCGACGCCGAGGCCCGGGTGTGCCAAATCGGCGGGGACGCTCGAGGGGACGTTGTTCCCCATCGAGCCGAGCGCGTTGGTCGCGATGCCGAGACAGCCTGACAGCGAGGTCGCCGCGGCGAGGGCGAGGACGCCGCGGCGCGTTACGTCGCGTTCGGGGACCATACGATTAGGTTATTGACATTAGTATTTGATACTTTCTTTCGCGTTCCTAGACGATCGTCGTCACGGCGCACCCGTCTCGCCGGACCGGCCGTTCGGAACGTCGGGTGGTACGCCGGTGAGCGAGAAGTTCAGTTATTTACTACAAATATGGTAAATCTTTAGTACGCCGCGCCGCTAGTCGGCGTATGAAAGCGATCGTCGTCGAACCGGGGACCGGAGAACCGGCTCTCGTGGACGTCCCCCGACCGGAGCCAACGCCGGGCGAAGCGCTCGTTCGCACGCTGCGCGTCGGCGTCGACGGAACGGACCACGAAGTCATCGCGGGCGCACACGGCGACGTACCGCCCGGCGACGACCGGCTCGTGCTCGGTCACGAGGCCGTCGGCGTCGTCGAGGACGCGAACGACACCGATCTGGTGGAGGGCCAGTACGTGGTTCCGACGGTGCGACGACCGCCGAACGGGACGTCGAACGAGTTCTTCGATCGCGCGGAACCCGACATGGCTCCGGCGGGCGAGTACGTCGAACGGGGAATCGCCGGCGCACACGGCTTCATGGCGGAGTACGTCACCAGTCCGGCGGAGTATCTGGTTCCCGTCCCCGACGCGCTCGCGCCGCTTGGCTTTCTCGTCGAACCGATCAGCGTCACCGAGAAGGCCGTCGAACACGCCGTCGCAGCCCGATCGGCGTTCGACTGGCGTCTCGAGTCGGCCCTCGTCCTCGGAAACGGCTCGCTGGGCCTGCTCACGCTCGCGATGTTCGCGGACGTCTACGACGTCGACCGGACGTACTGTCTCGGCCGTCGCGACCGTCCCGATCCCACGATCGATCTCATCGACGGACTCGGCGCGACGTACGTCGACTCCCGGGAGACTCCCGTCTCCGAGTTCGCCGACGTCCACGAACCGGTCGACCTGGTCTACGAGGCTACCGGCTACCCGAAACACGCCTTCGAGACGATCGACGCCCTCGCACCCAACGGCGTCGGCGTCCTGCTCGGCGTCCCCGAGCCCTGGGAGTTCGAGATCGACGGCGGCCGGCTCCACCGGGAGCTGGTGCTTCACAACAAGGCGCTCGTCGGCTCCGTCAACTCCCACCGCGGTCACTTCGAGTCCGCCGTCGACACGCTCGCCCAGCTCCCCGAGGAGTTCCTGGACGACCTCGTCACCGGCGTCTACGACCTCGAGAACTTCGAGGCGGCGTTCGAGACCGGCGACGACGTCGTGAAGACGGCCGTCGCGTTCGACAAAATCTGAGAGGTGCGTTGTACCGATGTACCGATGCAGCCACGATGCGCCCGTGGATGGTCCGGTGCCGATTCACGACACCCCCCGCGACGGGAGCGGGATGGCAACTATTACTAGCGTCGGTGTCTCCACCTAGGCCATGGGCGTCGATTACTCCACACTGCACGATCCAAACGCCGAGTACACGATGCGGGATCTCTCGGCGGAGACGATGAACGTCACGCGAGAGCGCGGCGGCGGACGGGACGTCGAGATCACCGACGTCCAGACGACGATGGTCGACGGCAACTTCCCGTGGACGCTCGTCCGCGTCTACACCGACGCCGGAATCGTCGGCACCGGCGAGGCCTACTGGGGCGCGGGCGCGCCCGAGCTCATCGAGCGGATGGGTCCCTTCCTCCGGGGCGAAAACCCGCTCGACATCGACCGGCTGACCGAGCACCTCACCCAGAAGATGTCCGGGGAGGGCTCCATCGGCGGCGTCACCGTCACGGCGATCTCCGGCATCGAGGTCGCGCTCCACGACCTCGCGGGCAAGATCCTCGACCTCCCCGCCTACCAGCTGCTCGGGGGCAAGTACCGCGACGAGGTGCGCGTCTACTGCGACTGTCACACCGAGGAGGAAGCCAACCCGATCGCCTGCGCCGAGGAGGCCGAACGCGTCGTCGAGGAGCTCGGCTACGACGCCCTCAAGTTCGACCTCGACGTCCCCTCGGGTCACGAGAAGGATCGCGCGAACCGCCACCTCCGCGAGCCGGAGATCGCCCACAAGGTAAGCATCGTCGAAGCCGTCACGGAGGCGGTCGGCTCCCGCGCGGACGTCGCCTTCGACTGTCACTGGACGTTCTCCGGCGGCAGCGCGAAACGCCTCGCCGCGGCGCTCGAGGAGTACGACGTCTGGTGGCTCGAGGACCCGGTCCCGCCGGAGAACCACGACGTGCAGCGGGCCGTCACCCAGTCGTCGAGTACGCCGATCGCGGCCGGCGAGAACGTCTATCGCAAGCACGGCCAGCGCCGACTCATCGAAGAGCAGGCCGTCGACATCATCGCACCCGACATGCCGAAGGTCGGCGGCATGCGCGAGACGGCGAAGATCGCGGACAAAGCCGACATGTACTACATGCCGGTGGCGATGCACAACGTCTCCTCTCCGGTGGCGACGATGGCGAGCGCCCACGTCGGTGCCGCGATCCCGAACTCGCTTGCCGTCGAGTACCACTCCTACGAACTCGGCTGGTGGGGGGACCTCGTCGAGGAGGACGTCATCGAGGACGGCTACATCGAAGTCCCCGAAGAACCGGGACTCGGCGTCACCCTCGACATGGACGCCGTCGCCGAACACATGATCGACGGCGAGGAGCTGTTCGACGAGGCGTAAACGTCGTCGAGCCAGCGAATCTTCGATTTGCGTCGTCGAGCTCGAAACCCCCCGATGTTCGTCGTTCGATCTGTGCGGCGCGACGTCGAACACGCCGAATTCGAATTGCGCGCTCGAGTTGGCTGCGGGTCATTTTTCGATAATGAGTAAATTTCTTGCGTGGGCGCGGCGAACGGACCGGTGATGACGCGTGCACACGCCACATCGCGACGGCCGGCCGCGGGCCGCCCGCTCGCGGTTCGACGGGATCGCCGGAACACGACGGAGACGGAAACGGAAGGGGGCGTCCGATGACCGACAGACGGGCGGTCGAGGACCGGATCGTCGAAAGCGGCGTCCTCGCTGTCCTGCGCGGAATCGACGAGGACTCGATCGTCCCCGTCGCGCGAGCGATGCACGAGGGCGGCGTCGGCGCGCTCGAGGTGACGGCCGACGACGTTCGCGCGGCGGAGAAGATCGCGGCCGTCGACCGCGAACTCGCGGGGACGGGGACGGTCGTCGGCGCTGGGACCGTCCTCGACGCCGCGTCCGCCGAGTCCGTGATCGACGCCGGCGCGTCGTTCGTCGTCTCGCCGCACGTCGACGTGGACGTGATCCGGACCTGCAACCGCCACGGCGTCTTCGTCGCGCCGGGCGTCGTGACCCCGACCGAGGCGGTCACCGCCATGGAAGCCGGCGCGGACGTCCTCAAGATGTTCCCCGCGAAGACCGTCGGCCCGTCGCACATCGGGGCACTTCGGGGCCCCCTCGGCGACGTCGACGTCATCCCGACCGGCGGCGTCTCGCGCGACAACGTCGCGGATTACTTCGACGCCGGGGCGCTCGCCGTCGGCGCGGGTAGCGCGCTCGTCGATTACGAGGCGATCGCCGACGGCGACATGGACCGGGTGCGAGAGAGCGCGGCGTCGTTCGTCGAGGCCGTCGAGGACGCCCGGTCCGACTAGCCCGGAGAACGGTCCGATTTTCCAGTTACCCGTTCGGTGACTCCTCGAGCTACCCGTTCGACGACGGCGACCGAACCGTGTCTGTTGGTAGCTAGCGACAAGACCTATTGCCCTCGTCCCGGTTTCTCAGGACGGACATGCGCGCTCCCGAGCGACCGACGTTCGACAGCGAGGTGAACAAGGAGATCTATCAGTACATCGAGCGCCACGGTACGGCCGCTCGCCACCGGGTTCGAGACGCCGCGTCGGTCTCCCCGGCGGAGTTCGAAGAGACGCTCGAGGAGCTGAAGACGAAGGGGTATCTCGAGGAAGACGGCGGGACGCTCCGGATCGCACTCGACGTCGGCTCGATCGAGGAGTACGCGACCGACGAGGGGACGGTCACGATCCGACCCGCCCGACATGCGGACTTCGAGGGGCTCGTCGAGACGATCCGGGACGTGACGTCGACGGAATCGTACGTCGTCGCCGAAACCGTCGCCGAGCAGTTGCTGTACGACGATTCGGTCTCGCGTCACAACACCGTCGAGTCGCGCGTCTTCTTCGTCGCGACGGTCGACGGCTCCGTGATCGGCTGGACGCACCTCGATCTCCCTCACGTCGAGAAACTGCAGGATACCGCACAGCTGACCGTCGGCGTCCGTCCCGACTACCGGGGACGGGGTATCGGGGGCACCCTGTTGACCAGGGGACTCGAGTGGGCGGAGGCCAACGGCTACCGGAAGGTGTACAACAGCGTTCCGGCGATCAACGACGTGGCGCTGTCGTTTCTCGAGGCGCACGGCTGGAACACCGAAGGAATTCGCAAGAATCACTACACGATCGACGGCGACCACGTCGACGAGGTGCTGATGGCGTACCGAATCTGACCGCGCCGACGGACCGACGTCGACGCGCGGGGATTGCTTCCAGACGGACCGGTGCAATCGCGGACGGGTCGCGGGTGCACCGACCCTGACGGACGCCGGACCGTCTCGGGCTCCGTCGAGAACATTTCGCACCCGCTCGAGATCGTCGGAGACGCGACTCGGACTCGCCGCACTTGCCCCTCCCGGTTAGGGGAAATTCGGGGGAGATCGCGGTTCAGGACGTCTCGATCAGCGCGGTGACGTCGTACCCGCCGTCGAGCGTCGCGCGGGCCCACCGGGCGAAGAGGGCGGCGATCCCGTTGAGCACGTGCAGCGTCGCGAGCGCGAGCACGACGCCGCCGAGGGCGACGACGAGGGCCTGAGACAGCGTGGTGATCTCCCAGTAGCCGATCGTGAGCACGGCCTCGAAGCCGACGAGCAGCTGGTTCCACGCGAGGTAGATCGTCTGGTGGAACTCGGGCGCGCGCTCGGAGACGACGCCGACGTACAGCCCCGGCCGATCGTAGTAAAAGGGAACCGTGAGCATCGCGAACGCGGTCGACAGCGCCGTCGTCGCGACGACGAACGAGAACACGCCGACGAGAAAGACCGACGGCAGGTAGAGAACCGCCGTCCAGGTCGAACGATCGAGGAGCAGATCCGTCGCCCGTTCGCGGCGACTCTCGCCCTCGAGTTCGCGTCGCGCCTCGAGCTCGACGGGCAGGAGCTGCGACGTCAGCCACCGTTCGAACTGCGCGCCGAGCTGTGCGAGCAAGAACGCGAGGAGCAGGATCGGTATCCCGATCAGGACGATGGTGAGACCGATCCCGACCGAGAGAGCGACGGTTAGCCCGACGAAGTAGACCATCCCGAGCGGGAACGCGAGCAACAGATACGCGAGATTCAGGTAGGTTCGACGCCGGAGCGCCACGCCCGCGAACCACCGGAGACCGTCGCCGACCCGGTGGGCAAGCGCGGTGACTGACTCGCTCGAGGTGCCGCCCATCGTGTGAGAGAGTGCCGGACGGAAGGGGATAAACGTTCGGCTCGGGTTGGCGATCCGACAGCTCGAATTGACGGCCACTTCGCTCGAAGAGCCGGTTTTCCTCGTCTTTCCGTATCCAGATCGACGCTCTGTCATCGATGGGTACCGATTCGCAAGGGGATCACACTTTTACCGATTCGCCGACATCACGAACCAATGGCCGACGGGGACGACGTCGACGTGGTCGACATCCTCGGCGACGACTACGCCAAGACGATCCTCGTACACGCACGCGAGGAACCGAAGTCGGTTCAGGCGCTGAGCGACGCCTGCGAGGCGGACCCGTCGACGATCTACCGACGCGTCGAGCGGCTCACCGAAGCCGATCTCCTGACGGACCACCAGCATCTCGACCCGGACGGCCACCACCACAAGGTCTACGCCACGCAGCTCCAGGAGGTGCGGATCCGGCTGGGCGACGACGGGTACGTCGTCGAGATCGATCGCAGCGAACCCGCCGCCGACCGCTTTACCCGGCTCTACGAGGGATTCAAATGAGCGGAGAACCAGCCACGATCGGTGTGGAGGTCGCAGCCGCGGTACAGTCCGGACCGATCGGCCGGTTCACCAGCACGGTCGGCGGCGCTCCGGAACTCGTCGCGCTGGTCTTTGCCTCGCTCGTCCTCGCGACCGTCCTCTCGATCTACCTGGCGGTTCGACTGTATCGAGGATACCGTACGGGCGGCGGTCGAGGCATGCTTTTGCTCGGGATCGGACTGGTCCTGTTGACGACCGTCCCGATGGTGCTTCGGCTCGTTCTGTCGAACGTTCCGGCGATCGAGACGGCGTGGCAGGAGACGATCGTCGCCGCGAGTCAGCTGCTCGGGCTCTTGCTCATCCTGGGGGTGATCCATGGTCGCCGTTGACCCCGCCGTTGCACTGTTCGTGACGGCCCTCCTGACGGCGGTGGCGGGCGTCGTCGTCGCCGGGTACGCCTACCGTGGCTACCAGCGCAACGACAGCGCCGTCATGTTCTACCTCTCGATCGGAATCGCGCTGATCGCGGTCGGCCCCGTCGTCGTCAGCTACGGGCTCGCACCGCTGTTTTCGTGGTCCGACGCGGTCAGCCTGCTCGGCGTGCTGTGGGTCACCATCGCCGGGCTCGTATCGATCCTCTACTCGCTCGAAGGAACCTGACTAATAACTGTTTCGCACGGTGGCCGAGCCGCCAGTTCGCGATCGCGTTTTACCGGGTTCGGGGTCGACGGATACCACGTATGACGACGAACCCATCCACTGGCACCGTCACGGACGGTACGCGAGCCGACGGCGGAAGCGATCGATCGGTGCTCGCCGCACCCGTCGATCCCTGGACGTATCGTTCGCTGGCGTACGTGTTACTCGCGTTCCCGCTGGGGATCGCCTACCTGGTCGCGGTTACGACCGGCGTGTCGCTCACCCTGGGACTGAGCCTGACGCTTCTCGGTCCGGTCGCGCTGGTCGTCACGCTGTTGACGATCGTCGCCTTCGCGTGGCTGGACGGGACCGTCACCCGTGCGATCCTCGACGTCGACGTGAAGCCGTCCCTCCCGGAGACGGGCGACGGTCTCGTCCCGTTCCTGAAAGAACTCGCGCTGGGTCGGCGGACGTGGCTCGGGGGCGTCTACGTCCTGTGGAAGATCCTGCTGGGAATCGTCGGCTTCGTCGTCCTCGTGGTCGCCGTCTCGGTTACGACGAGCCTGCTCGCGACGCCGTTCGTCTACGGGAGCGATCTCGTGATTTTCACCGGGATCTCCGAGCCGTACGCGATCGATACGCTTCCGCGAGCGCTCGGAGCGGCCGGCGTCGGCGTGATCGTCGCCCTCGCGACGCTGTACCTTTCGAACCTGCTGGGTCGCGCGTCGGCCGCCGTTGCAGTGGCGTTGCTCGACGAGGCTTGATCGAGACGGCCCGCAACGAATCCTCTTTTTCGAGACGGCTTCCGACGAAACCTGCCGCCGCGTCGTCTCTTCGCTGGAGTTCGACGAGTCGCGGTCGGGCCGTTCGTCCCCGTACCGACTGCCCTCCGTATCGCCGGTCTACAAAATGAATCGATCGATCGTGATCGGTTCCCCTACACCTCACGCCAGGTGCTACAGCGTCGAGAGCGCGATGCTGCCCGTGCTCGTCTCGACCCTGAGTCGCGGGCCGCCATCCCCGAGCGTCGCCCGCAGGAAGTCGCCGTCCCGGTGGGCGTCGTCCAGCTCGAGGTCGCCGACGTCGATCGACCCGGTGGAGGTCGAGACCTCGAGCTCCGCGTCGAGATCCGGGGAGAGCGCGGCGTCGACGCCGCCGGTGCTCGTTCGCACGTCGGTATCCCCGTCGATGGCCGGAATCTCCGCGTCGATGCTGCCCGTGCTCGCGAACGCCGAACCGACGGCCGCGACGTCGCGGATCTCGATGGAGCCGGTGCTCGTCTCCGCGGCGACGGTTCCGTCGACGCTCTCGATCCGGACGGTGCCGGTGCTCGATTCGGCGGCGAGGTCGCCCCGAACGTTCCGGGCCGTGATTCGACCCGTGCTGGTTCGTAGCCGGTCTACGGCCAGCTCCTCGGGCACGGCCACGTCCAGGTTCATCGCCGGCTCGCTCTCGAACCAGCCCGTCTCCGATCGGTACTCCGATCTGAACTCGAGGACGTCGTCCACCCGCTCTCGCGTGAGTTCGAGCGCCTCGAGATCGGTTCGAACCGAACTGGCCTGCTTGACCACGTCCATCGCCACGGTGTCGCGATCGTCGCCCGCGACCGAGACGTCGCCGGTGGATTCGACGATCGCGATGGTCTCGGCTCCGTCCGGATCGAACTCTTTCGAGTCTTCGATGCGACGCCCGACGAAGGGCGTCGAGCCGGTACAGCCAGCAAGCGTTGCCACGCCGGCGGCCGAGAGGCCGCCGAGGAGTCGTCGTCTGGTCAAGTCCTGTGGCATGGTTGGATGAACGGCCCCTTCCACCCTGTACCCGCACGATGGACTGGCGGGCCGACAATACGGCCCCCACAGTTAAATAGGAGCTTGCTCGCTTCGGGCGGGTCGCGTCCCGGACCCGCGTCTCCCTCGGTCTTCGCGCCTGCAGCCGGGTGACCGCCGCCTACTCGTGGCGCTCGAGCGTCGCGCCCAGTTCCTCGAGCGCGTCGAAGAAGCCCGGAAATGAGACGTCGACGTGTTCGGCCCCGGCGATCGTCGTCTCGCCGTCGGCGACCAGGCCCGCGAGCGCGAGGGCCATGACGATCCGGTGGTCGCCACGACCGTCGACGTTCGCACCCACGAGGTCGGATTCGCGTCCGTGAACCGTCAGCGAGTCGTGTTCTTCGGTCGTCTCGACACCGAGTTTCCCGAGTTCGTCGGCCATCGCGCTCACGCGATCGGTCTCCTTGTAGCGGACGTGCTCGGCGTCGACGATCCGGGTGTCGCCGTCGGCGACGGCACCCAGGGAGGCGATCGTCGGCAACAGGTCCGGCGTATCCTCGACGGAGACCTCGACGCCCTCGAGCGAGTCGGCGGAGACGTCGATCGTTCCCGCTTTGCGGTCCCAGTCGACGTTCGCACCCATCCGGTCGACGATCTCGACGATCGCGCTGTCGCCCTGTGCGCTCGGGTGGGCACCTTCGATTCGGACGCCCTCCTCACCCGCGATCGCGCCGGCCGCGAGGGGATAGGAGATCGACGAGAAGTCACCGGGAACGGCGTACTCGCCGCCCTCAGGGTCGTACCGCTGGCCGCCGTCGACGGCGAACCCGTCCTCGGTTCGGCGGACGTCGACGCCGAACGCCGACAGCAGTTCGATCGTGATCTCGACGTACGGTGCAGACTTGAGCTCCGTCTCGAGGCTGATCTCGATTCCGTCGTCGGTGACAGCACCCGCCATCAGCAGGGCCGTCACGTACTGCGAGGAGACGTCGCCGGGGATCGACACCGCAGTTCCGGAGAGGGGGCCGGTGACGACCAGCGGTGCCCGGCCGTTTCCGCGGGTGCTCTCGGCGCTCGCGCCGAGATCGGTGATCGCCTCGAGAAGCGGACCCTGGGGACGCGATCGAAGCGACTCGTCGCCGGTGAGCACCGAGGTCCCGTCGGCGAGGGCGGCCGTCGCCGTGACGAGTCGCATCGTCGTCCCGCTGTTCTCACAGTCGATGACGTCCGCCGGAACGTCCGGCGCGCCGTCGAAGCCCTCGATCTCGAGCGTGCCGTCGTCGCGTCGACTCACCGCGCCGCCGAATAGTCCCACGGCGCGGGCAGTCGCCCGCGTGTCAGCACTCCACAGCCCGTCCTCGACGGTCGCCCGCTCGGCGTAGCCGGCGGCGAGGATCGCTCGGTGGGTGTAGCTCTTCGACGGCGGTGCCCGAACCGTCCCCTCGACGCTCGAGGGAAAGATCGTGACGTTCATGGTCGGTCTGTGGCGTGGCCGCCCTATACCGATACCGATCCGGTCGGTATCCCGACCGGGTCGGGTCGAGTCGGTCCGTCGTCATCGCGTCCGGATTCCGTTCGTTCGTCGCCATCGCGTCCGGATCGCGTTACTCGGTAGTATCGCGTCCGAATCGTACCGTTTCGTCTCCGCAGTTGCTATGTAGCCGCCGGCCCCAAACCGGGGTATGAACGTGGAAGCCGATCTCTCGCCGCTTCGGGCGTTCCTCGAGTCGGAGGGGATCGACGGCTACTGCATCGACGCCGACGGGTCGGACTCCGACCAGCGGTACGTCTCCGGGTTCACCGCGCCCGATCCGTACCAGACGCTCGTCACGGACGAGGGCGTCCACCTGCTCGTCTCGGGGCTCGAGTACGGCCGGGCGAGCGCCGACGCGAACGCGGATTCGGTCTCCCGCCGGGCCGCCTACGACTACCAGGCGCTGGTCGCCGAACACGGTCGCCACGAGGGGAAGGTCCGCGCGCTCGAGGCGTTTCTCACCGACCACGGGGTCGAGTCGGTCGCGGTTCCGCGGAACTTTCCGACGGGAACCGCCGACGGGCTCCGCGATCGTGGGGTCTCCGTGACGGTCGAACCGGAGGGGATCGTCGAGGGGATTCGCGCGACCAAAACCGAGTGGGAGATCGACCGGATCGCGGCGAGCCAGCGGGCGAACGAGGCCGCGATGGCGACCGCGGAGGAACTGATCGCGAGCGCCGACATCGACGACGGCGTGCTCGTCCACGGCGGCGAACCCCTCACGAGCGAGCGCGTCAAAGAGGAGATCGAGGTCACACTCCTCCGGCACGGCTGCGGGCTCGACGAGACTATCGTCGTCTGCGGTGCCGACGGTGCCGACCCCCACGACCGGGGGAGCGGCCCGCTTCGTGCGAACGAACTGATCGTGATCGACATCTTTCCGCGGGACAAGGAATCCGGCTACTTCGGCGACCTCACGCGGACGTTCGCCCGCGGCGATCCCGGCGAGGAGGCCCGCCGACGGTACGAGGTGACCGAACGGGCCTACCGGGCGGCCCTCGAGGCGGTCGAACCCGGCGTCACGGGCGCTGCGGTCCACGACGTGGCCTGCGACGTGATCGAGGACGCGGGCTACGAGACGCTCCGTAGCGACCCGAGTACGGAGACCGGCTTCATCCACAGCACGGGCCACGGCGTCGGCTTGGACATCCACGAGGAGCCGAGCGTCTCGCCCGCGGGCGGCGAACTCGAGCCCGGTCACGTGCTGACGATCGAACCGGGAATCTACGAGCCGACGGTCGGCGGCGTCCGAATCGAGGATCTGGTGGTCGTCACCGAGGACGGCTACGAGAACCTGACCGAGTACCCGGTGTCGCTCGAGCCCGTCGCGCGGTGAGCGACCGCGCTCCGATCACCCGGACGTGGCGTCGAGCTCCGAAAGATCGCGTCTACGAGGAAACGTCCCTCTATCCGGAAATCTGTATACGCCAAGTCGAAAACGGCCCGGGAGTTGGACGCCGACCGCGCTCTCGGTCTCGGTCGCGGGACTACTCCGGCGCGCCCCACGTCGCCGCGCGCTTCGGTCGGTCGGTCACCGACGCGACCTCGAGGTCGCCGTCGGCGGCCTCGAGCGCCTCGACGTACGCTTCGGCGCTGGCTTCCGTCGAGAGGTAGGGAATCTCCTCTTCGACGGCCATCTCGAGGGTGTCGCGGTCGCGGCTGACGACGAAATCGACCGTGCCCTCGCGGATGGCCGCCGGCACGTCGTCGAACTCCCGCACGTCGAAGTGGTTCTCGAAGCCGTCCACGTCGAGGTCGATCACGGCGGTTCCCTCGCTGACCGCATTCGAGGCGGCCTGCTGGGCCTTCCAGTAGGCCATGCCGAACTCGCTGGCCGTCCCCATCACCTCGCCGGTCGACTTCATCTCCGGACCCAGGCGCGGGTCCGACCCCGGCAGGCGGTCGAACGGGAGGACGACCTCTTTGATCGAGGTGTGTTCCGGAATCTGCTCTTCGGCCTCGAGGCTGGCGAGCGTCTCGCCGGCCATCACCTTCGCGGCGAGCTTTGCGATCGGCACGCCGGTCGCCTTCGAGATGAACGGCACGGTGCGAGAAGAGCGCGGGTTGGCCTCGAGGACGTAGACCTCGCTCGCGGTTTCACCGCTCGCGTTCTCCGAGGCGCCTTGCGCCTCGCTCTCACCGTCGCGAACGGCGAGTTGTACGTTCAACAGCCCCTTGGTCTTCAGCGCCGCCGCGATGTCCTCGGTGACCTCGCGGACGCGCTCCAGGGTGTCCTCGTCGAGCGAGCGCGGCGGGATCATGCAGGCGGAGTCGCCGGAGTGGACGCCCGCGGTCTCGACGTGTTCCATGATGCCGCCGATCAGCACCGAGCGGCCGTCGGAGACGGCGTCGACGTCGAGTTCGATCGCGTCCTCGAGGAAGTCGTCCACGAGGATCGGCTTATCCGGGGAGACGCGGACGGCCTCCTCGATGTACGTCTCGAGTTCGTCGTCGTCGTAGACGACGTCCATCGCGCGACCGCCGAGGACGTAGGAGGGGCGGACGAGGACGGGGTAACCGATCTCGTGGGCGAGTTCGAGCGCCTCCTCTTTCGAGTACGCCGTTCCGCCCTCGGGTTGGGCGATCTCGAGTTCGTCCATGAGCGCGTTGAACCGGTCGCGGTCCTCCGCTAAGTCCATCGCTTCGACGGAGGTGCCCATCACCTCGCAGTCGAGGCCGCGGCGGTCGATCTCCTCGGCGAGCGGTTCGGCGATGTTGACGGAAGTCTGGCCGCCGAACTGGACCATCACGCCGTCGGCGTCGGCCGCCTCGGCGACGTCCGCGACCTCCTCGGCCGTGATCGGCTCGAAGAACAGCCCGTCGGAGGTGTCGTAGTCCGTCGAGACCGTTTCGGGGTTGTTGTTGACGACGTGAGCGTCGATGCCGAGTTCGCGAAGCGCCTGGATCGCGTGGACCGAGCAGTAGTCGAACTCGACGCCCTGCCCGATGCGGATCGGACCGCCGCCGACCACGACGACGCTCTCGACGTCTCGGGAGACCTCGAGTTCGCCGGCAGCGGCGTCGCCAATCAGCGGACCGGACTCGAACTCCGTCTTGCGCGCGGAGTAGTAGTACGGCGTCTCGGCCTCGAACTCGCCGGCGCAGGTGTCGACCTGTTTGTAGGTGCGTCCGGGGACGTCCTGTTCGACCGCGTCGACGTCGGTTCCGGCGGCCGCGGCGATCGTGGCGTTCGTGTGGCCGGCGATCGCGGCCTCGGTGAAATCGCCCTCGGCGGCGGCGCGCACGGAGTTCGCGATGCGCGCGTAGCGTTCGACGTACCACTCGAAGATGCCCGTGAGGTCGACGACCTCCTCGACCGTGTAGCCGCGATCGAACGCCTCGAACATCGCGTACGGTCGGTCCGGCGACGGACGCGCGAGGTAGCGTTCCTCGAGTTCCTCGTCGCTCACGTCGTCCCAGTCGACGTCGGGGTCGTACTCCGAGGAGCGAAGCGCCTTCAGCAGGCTCTCCTCGAAGGTGCGTCCGATCGCCATCGCCTCGCCGGTCGACTTCATCGCGGTGGTGAGCTCGAAGTCGACGTCGTCGAACTTGTCCTTGGGCCACCGCGGCACCTTGGTCACGACGTAGTCGATCGCGGGCTCGAACGCCGCGGTCGTCTCGCCGGTGATCTCGTTTTCGATCTCGTGGAGGCGCTTGCCCAGCGCGACCTTCGCGGTGACGCGGGCGATCGGGTAGCCGGTCGCCTTCGAGGCCAGCGCGGAGGAGCGAGAGACGCGGGGGTTCACCTCGACGACGCGGTACTCGCCGCCGGGCGTGCCGTCGTCGCGCCAGGCGAACTGGATGTTACAGCCGCCCTGAATGCCGAGTTCGCGGATGACGTCGAGCGCCGCGGTGCGCATCTCCTGGTGGCCCTCGTCGGGAACGATCTGGGAGGGCGTGACGACCGTCGACTCCCCGGTGTGGATTCCCATCGGATCGATGTTTTCCATGTTGCAGATGATGATACAGGAGTCGTCGGCGTCGCGCATCACCTCGTACTCGTACTCGACCCAGCCCGCGATGGATTCGGTGATGAGCACCTCGCTGTTGCGCGAGAGGCGAAGCCCCTTGCGGACGCGGGCGAGGAGTTCGTCGAACTCGTGGACGACACCCGAGCCGGACCCGCCCAACGTGTAGGTCGTACGCGCGATTACCGGGAGTCCGCCGACCTCGTCGACGGCGGCCTGAACGCGTTCTTCGAGATCCGCTTCGGTAAGCTCCGAAACCTCCTCGTCCTCATCGAGTGCGATGGTAGTCGACCTGGGAACCGGCTGGCCGATCTTCTCCATGCGCTGGCGAAAGAGGTCTCGGTCCTCCGTCGCGTAGATCGTATCCAGCGGCGTTCCCATGATCTCGACGTCGTACTCCTCCAGGACGCCTGCTTCGGCGAGTTCGGCGGTGACGTTGAGTCCGGTCTGGCCGCCCAGCCCGGCGATGACGCCGTCGGGATTTTCCTTGCGAATGATCTCGGCGATCGCCTCGGTCGTGATCGGCTCGATGTAGACCTGATCCGCCATCTCCGGATCGGTCATGATCGTCGCGGGATTCGAGTTGACGAGGACGACGCGCGCTCCCTCCTCCTGGAGGGCGCGACACGCCTGTGCGCCCGAGTAATCGAACTCGGCGGCCTGTCCGATCTGGATCGGGCCGCTCCCGATGAGCAAGATCGTGCGTCCGTCCCCGGTCGAGCTCCCGTCGTGGTCCGTGCTCATTGGTCTTGTTCGTCCGGAGTTCGTACATCGTAATAAGCCCCACGAAACGATACGATTCTCGAAACCACTTTTCGAATTTCGAACTCCGGCGAGTGAACGCGCTCGGCCGACGACGATCCGGTCTCCGGCACGCCGTTCGATGCCCGAGCGCGCTCGTCGCAGCTCCGGCGTGGCCAAACGGCTTATACCGATCCGTCGCATCGTTCCGACGACGAAATGGCGGAACCGGGAGCCGGGAACCGTTCGATCTCCGTTCTCTACGCCGATCGAGACGAGGAGAGCCGGAGACGAATCGTCCGCGAGCTCGAGGGCCACGCCGCGATCGACGACGTCGACACCGTGTCGACCGGCGACGACCTTCGATCGACGCTCGCGGAGGCGAACGGTCGGTACGATTGTCTGATCACAGAGTGCGACCTCGAGTCCGACGGAAATCCTCTCGACGGTACCGACGGACCTGCCGAGGGCAACGACCGTTCTGTACTCGAGGCGCTGCCGACCGATCGCGTCCCGACGGTCGTCTACACCGACGGCGACGAGACGATCGCGAGCGACGTTCTCGCCGCCGGCGCGTCCGGGTACGTCCCGAAAACGGGCCCGGATCCGGTCGATCGACTGCTCGAGCAAGTGCTGACGGTGACGTCCGATTCCGACGGGCGGGGCCGCGACGACGACCTCCACGAGGTCGCGCTGGCGTTCGACTCCTGCGAGACGATCGCGGAGACGTATCAGCTCGCGGTCGATACGACGGATCGGCTGCTCGACGCCGGATCGACGGCCCTGCTGGTGGACCTTCACGCGGATCGCGGAGAATCGTCAGCCGAACTGGTAGCAGTCACGACGTCCAGTCGCCGTGCCGAGACGGCCTTCGACCGGCCTGACGTTCACGAATTCGCCGAGAGAGTGTTCCGAAGCGACGAGCCGGATCGACTCGACGAACCGCCAGGCGAGTCGGTGACAACCGAGGGCGGTGACGGGGCCCGGATCGACGAGGATGCGTCCGCGATCAGATCCGTCGCAGCCGTTCCCGTCGGGGACGAAGGCGTCGTTCTGGCCACCTCGACCGAGGTCGCCGCGTTCGCCGATTCGGATCTCTACCTGCTCGAGTTCGTCGCGACGCACGTCGCGTCGGCGATCGACCGGATCAGAACGGAGCGGGCGCTTCGTAGCGAGCGCGATCGGTTCGTCGCGCTGTTCGAGAGCGTCCCCGACGCGATCGTGCTCACCGAAGCCGAGGAGCCGAACCGAATCCTCGACGTCAATCCGGCATTCGAGGACCTGTTCGGCTTCGATCGCACCGACGTCGTCGGCACCCCGGTGGCCGAGCAAATCGTTCCGGACGGGAGGGAGCCGATCGGCGTCCGCGAGGGGACGGTCGTCTCGGACGACGTCGAACGGCTCACCGCGGACGGCCCGCGGGAGTTTCTCGCCCGAGGATTCGCCGTCGACGCGGGAACCGACGTCCACGAGTACGCGATCTACACGGACATCACCGAGCGCAAGCGCCGCGAACGCGACCTCGAGCGGTATCGGACGCTCGTCGAGACGGTCGGCGACCCGATGTACGTCCTCGATCCGGACGGCTGGATCCAGATGATAAACGAGGCGATGGCTCGAACGCTCGGCGAAGAGCGCGAGACGATCGTCGGCCGCCACGCGACCGACTACATGCCACGCGAGGACGTCGAGCGTGGAACTGACCTCATCGCCGAACTGCTCGCGGACGACGAGCGACAGTGGGGTGCCTTCGAGATGACCGTCGAGCCCGCGTCGGACGACCCCTACGTCGCGGAGAACAATCTCGCACCGCTGCTCGACGAGGACGGCTCGTTCGTCGGCAGCGCCGGGGTCATCCGGGACGTCAGCGACCGAAAGGAGCGCGAGCGACGCATCCACGACCTCCACGACGGAACGCGGCGGCTGATGGCCGCCGAGGGAGCCGGCGACGTCGCAACCGTCGCGACGGAGATCGCACGCGACGCGCTCGGACTCGAACTCAACTCGGTTCACCTCTACGACGAGGACGCCGGCGGCCTCGCGCCGGCGGCCACCACCGCGGAGACCCGGGAGCTGCTCGGCTCGATTCCGACGATCGAACCCGACGGCGGAATCGCCTGGGACGCTTACGAATCGACCGAACTGATCGCCCACGGCGACGTTCGACGCGATCCCAGCGTCCGAAACCCCGATACGCCGATCCGAAGCGAGATCTTCATCCCGCTCGACGACCACGGCGTCTTCATCGTCGCCTCGACGGAACCGAACGACTTCGACGCCGAGGTTCTCACGTTCGCGAAGATCCTCGCATCCAACGTCGAAGCCGCCCTCGAGCGCGCCCAGCGCGAGGCACAACTCGCCCGCCGAAGTCGCGAGCTCGAGCGCCAGAACGAGCGTCTCGAGCAGTTCGCGGGAACCGTGTCCCACGATCTCCGGAACCCGCTGACCCTCGCGAGCGGCCACCTCGAGGCCGTCGACGCGATCGTCTCGGATCACGGCCGGGAGATCGACGCGCCGATCGACACCCACCTCGAGGAGGTCGAGTGGGCGCTGGATCGCATGGACGACCTCGTCGAGAACGTTCTGACCCTCGCCCGAAGCGGCAAGCGCCTCTCCGGAAGGGAACCGGTCGCCCTCGAGTCGGTCGTCGACCGCGCCCGGCGAACGGTCGACCCCGACCTCGAGGTCGTTCGGGACGACTCGTTACCGACCGTCGAGGCGGACGCGGACCGGCTCGTCGTACTCTTCGAAAACGTGTTCCGGAACGCACGCGAGCACGCAGGTGAAGACGCGACCGTCACCGTGACCGCGACCGACGACGGGTTCGCGGTCGACGACGACGGACCCGGAATCGATCCCGACAAGCGCGAGGCGATCTTCGAGTCGGGATACAGCTCCGCGACCGACGGAACCGGCTTCGGGCTGGCGATCGTCCGCGAGGTCGTCGACGCTCACGGCTGGGACGTTGCCGCCGGCGAGAGCGGGGACGGTGGCCTTCGCCTCGAGATTGCGACCGACCCGTGAACCCGAACCCGTCGCCGGACCGCCGAATCGGATCCGCCTCGACGAGGGTTCGATCGCCACCACACACGGGCCGCCCGCGACGTCGCATGGAAAGTGTTTTTCCGCCCCGACGGCTGGATACAGTCAAATGGGGCTCGAGGAGGAGATCGAGGCAATCGAGGAAGAAATCGCCAACACGCCCTACAACAAGTCGACCGAGGCCCACATCGGCCGGCTGAAATCCAAGCTCGCGGAGAAAAAGGAGAAACTCGAGAATCAGAGCTCGGCCGGCGGCGGAACGGGCTACTCCGTCGAGAAACACGGCGACGCGACCGTCGCGCTGGTCGGCTTTCCGAGCGTCGGCAAGTCGTCGCTGTTGAACTCGCTGACGAACGCCGAGAGCGAAATCGGCTCCTACGAGTTCACGACGCTCGACGTCAATCCGGGCATGCTCCAGCACCGCGGTGCGAACATCCAGATGCTCGACGTTCCCGGTCTCATCGAGGGGGCCGCTACGGGGCGGGGCGACGGCCAGCAGGTGCTCGCGGTCGTGCGCAACGCCGATCTGATCGTCTTCGTCCTCTCGGTGTTCGAGATCGACCAGTACGATCGCCTGCAGGAAGAGCTGTACGACATCAACATCCGCGTCGACCGCGAGCCGCCGGGCGTCACCGTCCGCCCGAAGATCAAAGACGGGATCAAGATCACCTCGAGCACAGACCAGGATTTAGACGAGGAGACGATCACGGACGTCCTACGCGACCAGGGGTACGTCAACGCCGACCTCAACCTGCAGGAGAACGTCACCATCGACCGGCTGATCGACGGCCTGATGGACAACCGCGAGTACATCCCCTCGATCACCTGCGTCAACAAGGTCGACCTGATCGATCCCGACTACAAGGAGACGGTCGACGAGCAGCTGCGAGCGCGCGACCTCGACCCCGAGGAGGTCACCTTCATCAGCGCCGAACAGGAGCGCGGACTCGAGGCGCTCAAAGACCGAATCTGGGACAATCTCGGGCTCATCCGGGTCTACATGAACAAACCGGGCCGGGGGATCGACTGGGAGGAGCCGCTGGTCATCGAGAAGGGATCGACCGTCGGCGAGGCGATCGAGAAGCTCGGCGGCGAGATGGAAGAGCGGTTCAGATTCGCCCGCATCACCGGCCCCAGCGCAACCCACGACGAACAGCAGGTCGGCACCGACCACGTGCTCGAGGACGAGGACGTGCTGAAGCTGATTCTCCGTCGCTAATCACCGGCGGGTGGCTTCGCTGAACGCTCACGAGTCCCGGTCGATCGTCTGGTCCATCCGCCGTGGCCACCGACACGCCAGTTCGGTGTTCCTGACAGCCGACCACGACGGTACCCCGGACGGCAGAGCCGAACTATTATCGTTTGCAATCTTCATTATCGGGCATGAAGCTCTCTGCTGTCGACCTTTCGCCGGTTCCAGACGACGGTACCGGAGCCGATGCCTACGCGAACACCGTCGAGACCGCACAACAGGCCGAACGCCTCGGCTACTCCCGATTCTGGGTGGCCGAGCACCACGGCACGGCGGACATCAACGCCGGAACGACGCCCGAGGTACTGCTCGGACACCTCGCCGCCGAAACCGACTCGATCCGACTCGGCTCGGGGGCCGTCCTGCTCAATCACTACAGTCCGTTCAAGGTCGCAGAGGTGTTCGGCGCGCTGGACGCACTCGCACCCGGTCGAATCGACGCAGGACTCGGCCGGGCAAACGGATCGCCGGCCGCCGATCGAGCCCTCCAGACGGATCGTCACGCTCAGAACCCCGACGAGGACCACGCCGAGAAAATCACGGCGGTCGTGAATCACCTCTTCGACGATTACCCCGACGACCACGACTACAGCGACCTGGAGATTCCGTGCTCGGGCGAGTCCGTGCCGGTCCCGTGGGTGCTCGGATCGGGACCGTCGAGCGCCGCGATCGCAGGCAAGCTCGGCTTGCGGTACTGTTTTGCGGCGTTTATCCGGCCGCAGCTCGCCACGCAAGCCTTCGAGGAATACCGTGATCAGTTCCAGCGGACGGAGCTGGGGGGCAGCGTCGACGAACCCCGCGGAATGATCGCGGTTGACGCGATCTGTGCGGAGACCGACGAGGAGGCCGCGCGGCGACGGGCGGTTTCCGAGGTGTTCTACAGGCGGTTGGGACGCGGCGTTCTCGAGGCCATTCCGTCCGTCGAGGAGGCCGTCGCCGAACTCGGTGGCGTTCCCGAGCCGACGCCCGCTACCCTCGACTCCGATGAATGGCCCCAGACGATCTCCGGAGACCCGGACACGCTCGCGGGGCTGTTAGCGCAACTCGCCGACCGCGTCGGCGTCGACGAGGTAATGATCAAGCACGTCGTTGGAGATCACGACCACGCGCTTCGGTCGCACGAACTTCTGGCCGAGGGCGTCGGACTCGAGCCGCGCTGACGGACTCGAGTGCCGCCTCGATACCGTAGAAGCCGTCGCCGTCGAGCGACTCGAGTTGGACGGATCCGGTTCAGGTTGAGATACCCGGCTCCGCCACGCTTTTGATTCGAGTTCCCGTGGACACGCCCATGGACGGAACGCTCGACCACGTGATGCTTCGTGTCTCGAACCTCGAGGAATCACTCGAGTGGTACGAGAGTCATCTCGAGTACGAGGAAAAAGATCGCTACGAGGGCGACGGCTTCTCCATCGTCTACCTCGGTCCCGAGGACGTCCACGAGGAGGGCGCGATGCTCGAGCTGACCCACAACGAGGGCACCGACGACCTCGAGGTCGGCGACGCCTGGGGGCATATCGCGGTCCGAGTTCCCGAGGGCGAACTCGAAGAGTACTACGAGCAGCTGATGGACGAGGGCGTCGAGGACTACCGCGACCCGGAGTCCTGCGGCGGTCGGTACGCGTTCGTCGAGGATCCCGACGGCCACGAGATCGAGATCGTCCAGCGCGACCCCGACGAGGGCGCGCTGTGGTCGATCGACCACACCATGATCCGCGTCGAGGACGCCGACGAGGCGCTTGGCTTCTGGACGCGCAAGTTCGAGTACGACGAGGTCGGCCGCTGGGAGGCAGACACCTTCGCCAACTACTTCGTCGAACCACGGAACGCGGCCGACGAGGCGATGGCCGTCGAACTCACCTACAACTACGACGGTCGCAGCTACGAGATGGGCGACGCCTGGGGGCACCTCTGCGTCCGCGTCGACGAGCTCGGAGCGGACTGGGAGCAACTGATGGAGCGGGAAGCGACGGACTACCGCGACCCCGAGAGCAACGACGACATGTACGCGTTCACGAAAGATCAGGACGGCCACGAGATCGAACTACTGGAGCGCGACCCCGAGGCCGATTCGTTGTTCCCGTTCTGATACGGACTGCCGTCCGTCGGTGCCGGCGCATCTGCGACCGCCCGACGGTTACATTGGCGCACCCGCGACCGTCCGACGGTTACACCGGCAATCGTCACAGCAGACCGTACGAGTCGCGTCGATCTGCGTTTCAGGTTTGGATCGCCGACGTCGTCGGCATTCTGAGCGTCAGGAGGATGACGACCGCCATGATCGCCGCCAGCGCCCAGTAGCCCTCGTCGAAGTAGCCGTAATCGCCGATCACGCCGAAGGCGACGGGACCGGCGGCACCCACCGTCGCCGTCAGCGTTCGAATCACGCCGAGTCCCGTCCCACGAAGCTCCTCGGTGAACGACTCCGCCAGGTACGACTGGGTGATCGCACCCGAGCCGAGCATCGTACTCACGAACGCGGTGAGGACGGCGAGCCCCCACAGGCTATCGACGAACGGGAGCAGGACGAAGCCGGCGACCGGTGCAGCGAGAACGCCGACGAGCGAGCCGCGGATGCCGACGCGATCGTACGCGCCACCCGCGATCGGCTTGACGACGACGCCGACGGCGAAAAAGAACCCGAACAGCACGCTCGCGGTGGCCGCCGGAAGCTCCTTGACGGTGATCAGGTACGTCGGATAGAACGCGGTGAACGACTGCCAGATGAAGATGTAGAGAAAGAGGATCAGCGTGATGAATCCCATCGACGGCGCGCGAAGCTCGGCCGCGACCGTCCGCACGCCCTCGAGCGACTGTCCGGCTCCCCCGCCGCCGGACGACGTTTTCGGCACGATCGCCAGGATGAACAGCCCCAGTACGACGAGAAGCGGAATCACGAAGCCGAGCCCGGCCTGCCAGGCGATCGCGACCGTGAGCACGGCTCCGATGGGCGGGAGGACGGTCTGTCCGACGTCGCCAGTCGCCATCGTCACGCCGAGGGCGCTCCCGAGACGGTCGGCGTAGAGGTTCGAAAGCAGCGTGATGCGTGCGATCGGGTACAGCGAGTGGCCCAGTCCCCACACCGCCGTCGCGGCGAACAGGACGGCCGCCGACGGAGCGACGACGACCACCACCAGCGCGGCCGCGACGACGAACGTGCTCGTCGCCATGAGCGCCCGTTCGTCGTATCTGTCCGCCAGCATGCCGCCCGGAAGCTGGCCGATCGCGCCGCCGAGCCACAGCACCGTCACGAGGAGACCGGCGACCGTCAGGCTCAGGTCGAACGACTCCTGGAGCGACGGGAGGACGATCGGGTAGATCATTCGCGTCCCGACCAGCAGTCCCCACGCGACCGCGACGGCCAGCAGCGACAGCCCGGTTCCACCGCCCCACAGCGCTCGTACTTCCCGCTTGAGTGCCCCTCCGGCGTCCATTCAAAAGTCGTTGCACTCGTTGCGTCCGCCCGGTAATAACGGTTCGTTTCGCCGCCGTCGTTTTCCTCGAGTGATCGATTCGGCTTCGTTCGGTCCGCCGTTACACGGCGGTCTGTGGAGCACCTCGAGATCACGCCCTGGAGAGGCGGTGGCTGACGTCGGCGCGGTTTTCGAGGCGGTCCCAGACGACGATCGCCGACGGGAGCACTACGATCGACGTGAACCAGGCGTAGAAGACGCCGAGCGCGAGCAACAGACCGAACTCCATGATCAGCGGGATCAGCGCGAGATACAGCACGCCGAGTCCGCACACCGTCGTCATCATGCTGCCGGTCAGCGCTCCGCCGGTTCCGCGGACGGTGACGAGCAGGGCGTCGTGAACCTCCTTTCCGGACTCGTACTCGTCGACGAAGCGGTGCATGAAATGTACCGTGTAGTCGACGCCGAGGCCGATCGACACGGAGAGGATCGGCGCGTTGATCGGGCTGAGCGGCACGCCGAAGTACCGCATCGAGCCCGCAAGAAGCGCCACCGAGAGCAGGACGGGCACGAGGTTGAGCACGCCGTAGATTGCCCGCCCCTCGAGCCACCAGTACGAGAGCACGAGGAAGATCGCCGTGAGCACGAACGCGGCGAACAGACTCGAAAGCGCCGACTCGCTGATTTCCTCGACGACGGACTCGAAGATGACGAGCTGGCCGGTCGCCGTCGCGTCGAGGCGCATCGAATCCGCCAGCGCCCTGGCGGCGGCGACCGCTTCGTCCTGGTCGGCGTCGACGTCGACCTGCACGTCGATCCGCGTCGCACTTCGGTCGGTCGTCAGTCGGCCCTCGGCCTCGTCGCTCGCCTCGGAATCGAACAGTTCGTCGTAGACGACGTCGACGTTGCGATCAGGGATTCCGTCGCCGCTCGAGTCGTACCTGTCGACGGTGCCGGCGAACTGCGGATCGGCCGCTTTCTGGGACTCGATCACGTCCAGAATGGAGTCCGCATCCGCCCGCCGTCCGTCCGACTCGAACGCGTCGTCGGGATTTTTCAGCGACCGATCGATCTCCCGAAGCGCGCCGTCGGACCGGAGGTTCGGATCGTCGACGTAGATCGTCACCGTCCCCTCCATCCCCTGTTCGAAGTCCTCTTCCATGTAGTCGAGCACCTGCATGAAGGTGTACTCGCCCGGCGCGAGCGGGCCCGGGAGAGACTCGTACTGGTCGATCCGATCCTGGTCTGGGAAGAACGCCTCGTCGTCGAACTCGGTGTCGACGCCCGTGCCGTAGGCGGCGACGCTCGCACCGCCGACGAGCACGGCGACGAGGAAGATCACGGGCGCGACGCGCGCGATCTCGACGCCGATCGGGAGAACGCGACCGAGGACCGACTCCTCCTTGCCGAGCGGACTGGTTCCGAACTGGGGGAACCGCGTTCCCTCGCGGAGGCGATCGAATCCGACCTTGCCCGCCGGCAGGAAGACGCCGAAGATGAGGAACGTGAAGATAATGCCGAAGGCGGCCACGATGCCGAAGTCGCGAGTTATCTCGCTGACGACGTTCGCGGCGAAGCTGAAGACGGTCGTGATGGTGACGATCAGCAGGGCCGTCGTGAGCTGTCCGGTGGTGATCTCCATCGCGTCGCCGATCGCCGCACCCGTCGTCCGCTCTTCGCGGTAGCGATTGATGATGTGGATTCCGAAGTCGATGCCGACCGCGAGCAACAGCGGAAACACCGTGAGCAGCGAGTCCGAAAACGGAATGTTTGCGAATCCCATGAAACCGAACGTCCAGATCAAGGTCATCACGAGTGCCACGAGCCCGAGTCCGAGGTCGATCGGATCCCGGTAGGCAATCGTCAGGAAGATCATGATCAGGACGATCGCGGCGGGAAAGACGACGATCGCGGTGTCGCCCAGCAACTGCAGCACCTCCTCGTCTAAGATCGCGTCGCCGAAGATGACGACGTTCTCGTCCGTATCGAAGCCGTCGATCTCGTTGGCGACTTCCTGCGTTCGAAACTGGAGGCGAGCGTTGTCGCTCGAATCGGCCCTCGGCGGCGTGTCGTACGTGATCGCGATCTGGGCGACGTTCGCCGACGCCGATTCACGGGTGAAATCGGTGCTCACCGGCAGTCCCGCCTCTTCGTCGGCGTCCGCGATCGCCCGGTCGATCTCCCGCTGGTTCGCGCGGTCGACGACCCGGTACTGCTCTTCGGCGGTCTCCGCGCTGGGGTCGAGCTGCTGGGCGATCAGCGACGCCGGGCTCGTCGACGACTCGACCCGCAATCCGTTCTCGGTTTCGATCCGATCCTGGAACTCGAGCATCCGCAGGAGGTTCGGTTTCGAGAGAACGTTCCGATCGTCCTCGACGAACAGCTGCGCGGTCGTGCCGCCGCTTTCGCGACCGTTGTCGCCGAAGTTCTCCTGCATGTCGTCGAACGCCTGCTGTGCTTCGGTCTCCTCGGTGAACTGGTCGGAACCCGCTTCCTGGCCGCCGCCGCCGAACATCGCTCCGCCGAGGAAGACGCCCGTCAGCAGGAGAAACACGACGACGACGGTCCAGGGTCGATTCGTGATCAGCGGGTTGACCCGCCGGGTGAACGGATCGTCGCCCTGATCGGAGCCCCCGCTCGAGCGACCGAGGCGATCAGAGAGGCTGAACCGTCGCCCGGTCTCGTCGCGTTCGGCTGGCGGGGAGTGGCTCGACGCCGAGGAACCGTTCCGGTCGCTCGAGGCTGACGAGCCGTCGCCGCTGCTCCAGGGCAGCGGTCCGGTCCCGTCGTTCGACGGAGCGGCGTCGTCGCCGCTCGGGCTCTGCGGATCGGTACCGTCGCTCGAGGCCGGCGAACTCACGTCCGGGTCGCCGGTATCGTCCTCGTCACCGCTGCGGTCGAAGTCGGTCATCGGTTCGGATTACCGCTGTCGCCACCAGAGGCCGATGCCGAGTCCGGCGACGGTGAGCACCACCATGGCGCGGACGACGATCGTTCCCAGACTGGTTCCGCCGTCGTCGTCGACCGCCTGAACGTCGACCGGGTGGACGTACGTATCGGAGACGACCGAGTCGCCGCGCTCGGTGTCGTACTCGAAGTCGAGTTCGACCGGATGCGTCTCGGGCGAGGCGTCGCCCTCGGCGGAGACGTCGAACGCGATCTGGGCCGATTCGCCCGGTTCGAGTTCCGGAACGAACGCCTCGTCGTTGTTCGAGTCCAGCGGGCTGTCGGTGTAGAGCCTCGCGTCGACGTTCGAGAGCGTTTCAGGGCGCTCGTTCGTGATCTCGAGGACGAGGTCCGCGGTCTCTCCCTGACCGACCGTCGTCGCGACGCTCTCGATCGAGAACTCGTCTCGCTTCGGATCGACGACGACGCGCTCGGAGATCGGTCCGTCGGTCGCCGTCGTGCGATCGCCGCTCGAGTACTCGACCGTAAACCGCAGCTGACGCGGTCCGTCGTCCGCCTGGCCGCTCACGTCCGTCGGATAGCGAAACTCGGTGGACTCACCGGGTTCGAGTTCCGGCAGCGCGTACCTCGTGTCCTCGACGTACAGCGAGTCGCTCATCGGCTCGACGATCAAGACCGCGTCGTCGACCGTTCGCGGTCCGTCGTTCGCGAGCTGGCCGGTGACGACGCCGTCGTAGCCCACCGAGAGCGTATCCTCGACGTTCGAGATCGAGAACGACTGCTCGGCGGCGGGAACGAGGCTCGCCGTTTCGGGACCCGACTGACGCTCGATGTCCGACTCGTCCCGGTAGGTGAACTCGAACTCGACGGGCTTTTCGCCGGCGCTTACGGTCTCTTCGATCGCGACGTCCGCGGTCACGTCCGTCGACGTTCCCGGATCGAGCTCGCCGAGCAGCTCTTCGGCCGGCGCTTCTGCCGTGGCCCCGTCGATCGAGACGCCGGTGCCGCCGGTCATGGCCGCCCTGAGGTTGCTCGCCGTTTCGGTCCCGGTGTTACGAACGGTGAACGTCGCGTCGCCGCTTCCGCCCGGCTCGACGTCGGTTTTCACGTCCGTGATCTCGAAGCGCGGCTCGTCCGGAACGACGACGTCGATCCGGTGGGTTTTGCTCGCGGTCAGCCGCTGTGGGTCGCCGCCGGAGACGCGGTTGGTGTAGGCGTACCGAACCTGTACGGTGACGGTGTGCTCGCCGGGCTCGACGTCTCGCGGAACGTCGATCTGCAGCGGAGCCGAGGCGACCTGTCCGTCCTGGATCGGGCCGATCGGCGTCTCTCCGCTTTTCGCCTCGAACGGTCCGGCGTCTCTGAGTTCGACGCTCACGCCGCGTGCGGTCGAAACCTGCTCGCCTCCGCCCGATCGAACGGTCGCGTCGTTCCCGACGCTCACCTCGATCGTTTCGGTCGTCCCCGTCTCTACCTCGTTGTCCGGCAGGTAGACCTCGAGGTTCGGTTCACCCCGCTCGACGCCCTGGGCTGCGATGGGGGCCGCCGCGGCCACGGCCAGTCCGACCGCCACGAGCGCGACGATCAGAAGCGAGGCGATCGGCCGACGGCTCATCCGTCGCCCTCCGTCGACCGCGAGCTCCCGTTTGCGTCGTAATCGACTAGTACGGACGATCCATCTCGAGCACGGGATGCGTGGAGGGCGTAAGCGCTCATTACGGGACGATTCGTCAACGAGCATATAGCTTTTGTGATTGAACGTTCATTCACACCATTTATCTTCACCCGTCGCAACGTTCGGGTCGATGACCGACCGCGCCCGTAACGCTCGATTGACTCGAGGCGCACTCGAGACCGACGGCTGCGTTCGTTTCGAGTCGTGCGTTCCGTCACGACGGGTGATTGGCTCGTGACCGACGATCCGTTCGCGAACCCCGCCGGCACACGGGAGGAAATTCTCGCGGCCACGTATCGCGCGCTGCGAACGCACGGGTACGCGGACCTCACGATCAGTGCGATCGGCGACGAGTTCGAAAAGAGCCCGTCGCTGGTCTATCGCCACTACGACGGCAAAGACGAGCTCGTGCTCGATTGCCTCTCGTTTATGCTCGAGCGCTTCGAGGCGCGGATGACCGACGACGACATCTCCGACCCCCGCCGCCGGCTCGAGGCGTTCGTCGAGTGGGGACTCGACGAGGAGATGCCGCCCGCTCGACGGCGAATGGTGTCGACGTTGATCGAGCTCCGATCTCGAGCGATCCACGACGGCGAGTACGCCGATCACTTCACGAAAAGCGACGAGGTGTTCGAGGCTCACGTCGCGGACATCGTCCGCTCGGGGATCGACCAGGGAGTGTTCCGCGAGTGCGACCCCGACCGCGTGGCGGCGACGCTCGTCACGATGCTCACGGGCGTCCTCTTTCGATGGTCGACCCACGACACCGAGGCCTGGCTCGAGGACGTTCGTATCGAAATCGAGACCTACCTAGAAGCGACGCTTTACCGCGACTGAGTCGCCGGAAACGACGTTTTACCGCCGTCGAGCTCTGGCCATCATCGGTTCTCGAGTTCAGCTCGCGTAGCGAGTTCAGTCCCGTAACCGCCTCCCTGCCGATTTACGTCCTTCCCCGGCTCTCGGAACTGATTGTCGATTCGAACAGTACTATCATTCAGAATATGTGACCAGTCATCTAAACTTGACATTTGTCTCGAAATTAGATTCGAGATTAGTGACTAATTTCGACAGTCGATAACTGAAGCTCCTGAAATCTGAATCAGTAATACGCCACTACCACACATAATCAGAGTGTAACGTTGATCAGAAAGCTTATGCCAGGACGGTCGGTAGCCAGCAGTACCCCTACCCGAAAGATCGGTGTCGGTTACCACCGAGTCACGTAGCAGGTAAGCCGTCATTGCCTCCGCTGTATCGCACGCAAACCAACCCAACACAGATAACACAGACAATACATGACAAGCGAAACTTCGCTTCGCGAGAAGGGACGTGCAGTGTTCCTTGCCGCGCTTATGGTCCTATCAGTAGTCGCCATGTCCGCCGCGTTTGCAGGCGCGGGGGCGGCGACCGACGAAGATCTCAGTTCGGGATCGACTTACTGGCAGGGACAGGAACTGAATATTACAAACACTGACGGAACTGTTGATCACGACGCAGACTTGCAGATCCGTGAGTACGACGGCGATGGCGACATCGGTAGTCTCGTCAACGAGTTCTCGCTCGAGAACGACCAGGCCGTTGTCGAAACTGACGGACTGGAGTCCGGCGACTACGTCATCACCGAAGCGGATAACCGCAGCCAGGCCATCGAGTTCGACAGCAATGGTGTGGCGTCGCAAGCGTCCAGTCCGAGCGACGCGGTCTTCGAGATCACCACGCAGAACCTCGACGTCGAGTTCGACGACGACCAGGTCAACGACGGTGACAGCAGCACCACCGACCTCGACATCGACTCGAACCGAGGCACTTACTCGGTGATCGTCAGCGCTGACGGCGACCTCAGCGACGAAGAGCTGTTCAACATCTTCGTCGACGATCCTAACGCCCAGGACATCTACGACGACATTCGAGACGACCCGAACACCGGCAACACCTCCGTTGATGAAGACCTGAACCCAACTTCGGGCACGATCGCTGACGCGACGTTCGGCGAGTTCAACGCCGCTGTGTTCGCTGATGGCGAGGACGACTCCGACGAACAGATCGTCCTCATCGGCATCAACGACCGAGAAGAGGAAGTCGACTTCCACGGCATCGACGCCGGCGAGTACGAACTCGAATTCGACGTCGTCGACTCGACGGCCGAAGACACGGCGACGATCGAAGTCGTCGAAGAGGACGTTGACGGCGCCTTCGACCAGAGCGTCTACACGCAGACCGCCGGTGACATCGTCGAGTTCACGGTCGAACTCGAGGACACCGACGAGACGTGGATCCAGATCGGTGACGAGGACGCTGGCTTCATCGACATCGTTCACGTCGAAGACGACGACGACACCGGTGAAGTGAGCTTCAAGGTCAACACCCGTACGCTCGGTGCCCACGACGCTGACGCCGAGGACGTCTACGACGCTGGTGACGACGAACTCACGAGCGAAGTCCACGACGGAATCGGTTCGACCGGTGCCGACTTCCACGACGAGGAAGTCGGTGACCAGCTGGGCACTACCGGTGACTTCGCCGACTACCTCGACGAACTCGGCTTGGTCAGCAGCGCATCTGACTACCGCAGCGGCGAGGAATTCCAGCTGACCCGACCGCTGCAGGCGACCGACTACGACGTCGCCGCCAACGGTAACGGCGACTTCATCGTCGATAGCGACGGCGAGTCCGAACTCGACGACGAACTCGACCTCGCCACGCTCGACCTGACGACGCCCGGCGTCGACTCCATCAGCACGTGGGTTGCTCCGAGCGACTCCGCTGATGAAGACGGCCTCGACGAACTCAACGACATTGTCACCGAGCGAACCGACATCGCCGAGGACGACCGACTGATCATCAAGGCCGAAGCGACCGGTCTCTACGGCGCGCTCGTCGACTTCGACAGCGACGGCTGGGACTCGCTCGAGGATGGCTTCGAAGCCAGCACCCTCGAGAGCCTGGTCGATGACGACTACGAAGGAATCAACTTCGAAGTCGAAGCTGACGACGCCACGGGTAACCAGGACCCGACCGCGCTGAACCTCGGCGCTGACGAAGACGCCGTCTTCGTCCTCGCCGACAACGACGCCGGCGAACTCTACGTCGTCGTCGACACGAGCGACAGCGACGCGTTCGACCGCTCCATCGAGGACGGTATGGACTTCACCGCTGAACTCGAGTACGAAACCGATAGCGACGAACGATACGCGTACGATACTAGCAACCTGCCAGGTTCGCCTGCAGGTGCCTTCGGCGACGGTACCACCGAAGACGCGTACCCGTACTTCAGCGCTGACTCGACGCAGTCCGTGAGCACCGAGTTCACGATCGTCGAACCCGAAGTCGCGTTCGACAACCTCGACGAGGACGACAACGTCCAGCTCGAGACCTCCGACGAGTTCACCATCAGCGGCGAGACGAACATCGCGCCCGGCTCGGACGCCACGGTCCGCATCCGCAACGCGGGCGACACGCCGAGCTTCCTCCACACGCTCGAGGACACCGAGATCGCCTCGGACGGAACCTTCGAGAGCGAATCCGTCGACCTGAGCGACCGCAGCGAAGGCGACGAGGGCGAGCTCCAGTTCCGCATCAGCGGAAGCACGATCGGCACCGCCGACGCGATCTTCGTCGACGAGCTCGCAACTGACGACGACGAGCCGATCGACGACGACGCTGACGACGAAGAGCCCGTCGACGACGGCGCTGACGACGACGAGCCGGCCGACGACGACGCTGACGACGAGCCCGTCGACACGGACGACTCGACCGACGACTCGTCCGACGACACGACTGACGACTCCGACGACGTGCCCGGCTTCGGCGTCGCAGTCGCACTCGTCGCGCTGCTCGCCGCCGCGATGCTGGCACTCCGCCGTCAGCACTAAGTCCGATCAGTAACGAACCACCGGCTCACGCCGGCCCAACGACACTTCCTTCATTTTTCGCGACCCGACGCCGGATAGCGACGGTACCGCGTCCGTTCGGATCGATCGACGATTCTACGACTGCTCGGTCGTACATCGGTGCGATCCGTGTCCATCGGCTACGCGGCGACCGACGACGCTTCTCGAACGGACACCAACGGGCGGAGAAATCGATTCCTTTCTCGTCCGAGGCGATTTTCACCCCGTGCGGACGTTGCAGTCCGACGCTCGACACTGGAACAACTCGTTACTGTTCATTCCCCACCCGAAAGGCGGCCGCTCTCGGATCGATCGAGGTGGCGCGCGAAGATACCTGCCGGGGAGAATACTTTGGCCCTACCCGAAAGTACGTCCCGACAGGTGCATGACAAGCGTCCGTCGCGAGTGGACGCACGTGTGGGGACAACCCACATCTCATCCAATTGACCTCCCGAAGATGAGTGTTTCGGTACACTGTTTTTATTTCGTGAGCGTGCTCGAAAATCATTTGCGTCGCGAAGCCACGCGACGGAGAAAGCGGTGTCACTACTTCAAGGGGGTCGCGAACGAGTCGGTCGTGATCCGTGACTGTGCCCGCTACGTTCTCGAACGTGTATAGCCAGAAAACTATTATATGTGGAACTAAGCCTCCAATATCGTGTATTTTGACGTCTAACTCAGTTGTTCCTAGATTATAATCTAGAAATTCAGTATTACACAAGACTTATGCCAACAGTGAATTGATCGGTAAATACCCCTATCCGGGTGGCCACGTCGGATCGCGACGAGTCGTCGACGGACAGCGGTCGATGGTCGCCTCCGCGAATCGCACGCAAACGAACGAACACAGACGAAATCCATAATCAACACAACACATGAGCGAAATTTCATATCGCGAAAAGGGACGCGCAGTGTTCCTGGCAGCGATCATGGTCCTCTCGGTAGTTGCCATGTCCACCGCATTCATCGGTGGCGCAGCGGCTGCTGACGCCGAGCTCAATTCGGGCTCGACCTACTGGCAAGGACAGGAACTAGAAATCACCGGTAACGCCTCGGACGTCGACGCGGACGAGGAGTTACAGATCCGCGAATACGACGGTGACGGTGACATCGGCGGCCTCCAGGACGAGTTCTCGCTGGAGGGCGGCGAAGCAATCATCGAAACCGACGGCCTCGACGACGCCGACTACGTCGTCACGCTTGCGGACGACCGCAACCAGGCCATCGAGTTCACGTCCAGCGGCGAAGCAACGCTCGCGTCGGACGCTGACAGCGCTTACTTCGAGATCACGTCACAGAGCCTCGACGTCGACATCGCCGACGGCGAGGTCAACAACGGTGCCAACAGCGTCACCGAAGTCGACGTCGACTCGAACCGCGGCTCCTACTCGCTGATCGTCGAAGAAGCCGACGGCGACCTCAGCTCGCAGGACCTGTTCAACATCTTCGTCGACAACGATAGCGTCAGTAACGAACTGAGCGCCACGGGAGCGAGCGACGTCGACGAACTCTACGAGGAGATCCGCGACGGTCACTCGGATACCTCGCTCGTCTACGACAACCTGAGCGCGATCGACTCGGGCGCTTCCTACCACACGTTCGGTGAATTCGAGGTCTCGCTCGTCGAGGGCGAAGACGAATACATCGTCTTCAACGACATCAACGACCGCGAGCACGACGTCGACTTCGAAGGTATCGCCGCCGACGAGTACGAACTCGAGTTCAGCGGCCACGACTCGACGGCCGAAGACAGCGTGACCATCGAAGTCGCCGACGAGGACGTCGACGTCAACTTCGACCAGACCGTCTACACGCAGACCGCCGGTGACGTCGTCGAGTTCACGGTCGAACTCGAGGACACCGACAGCGCGTACATCCAGTTCGGTGACGAGGACGCCGGCTTCGTCGACATCCTCTACGTCGAGGACGACGAAGACGACGGCGAAGTGACCGTTCAGGTCAACACGCGCGCGGTCGGCGTCGACAGCAGTGCCGACTCCGAAGACGTCTACGACGCCGGCGACGACGTCGTCAAGAGCATGATCATCGACGAGGGCGGCGACACCACCAACGAGTTCGAGGAGGTCGTCTTCCTCGACGAAGACGGTGACGACCTCACCGCGACCGGACACCACCTCGACGACTTCGTCGACGAACTCGGCATCAGCGACGACGCCGAAGAGCAGCTCGTCCGACCGCTGCAGGCGACGGGCTACGACCTCACGGTCGGTAACTTCGAGTTCGTCGTCACCGACGACGGCGAATCCGAACTCGGCAACGAGTACGACCTGGCGACGCTCGACCTGGAGCCGCCGGGCATCGACTCGATCGACACCTACGTCGCACCGTCCAACAGTGCCGACGACGAGGACGACCTCGAGGAAGTTCTCGACACCGTCACGCAGCGAACCGACATCGCCGAGGACGACCAGTTGATCATCAAAGCCGAAGCCTCCGGTATCTTCGGCGCGCTGGTCTACGAAGAAGGTGACTGGGGCGCACTCGACAGCGGGTTCTCCGCAGACACGCTCGACGCGGTCGCCGGCGACGGTGACTGGGAAGGCGAAGGAATCAACTTCGACGTGTCGGCCGACGACGCGACGGGCAACCAGGACGCGACCGAGCTCGACCTGGCCGGCGCTGACGACGACGACGTCTTCGTCCTCGCCGACAACGACGCCGGCGAACTCTACGTCATCGTCGACACCAGCTCGAGCAGCGCGTTCGACCGCTCCATCGAGGACGGCATGGACTTCACCGCCGAACTCGAGTACGAGACCGACGACGACGAACGCTACCAGTTCACCGCCGACTCCGTGAGCGATCCGTGGGACGGCGGAGCTGATGGCACGCAGAGCGATGCCGCCTACCCGTACTTCAGCGCTGACTCGACGCAGTCCGTGAGCGCCTCGTTCACGATCGTCGAGCCCGCCGTGACGTTCGACAACCTCGACGAGGACGACAACGTCATGCTCGAGACCTCCGACGAGTTCGAAGTCACCGGCGAGACGAACATCGCGCCGGGCTCCGAAGCGAGCGTCCGCATCCGCAACGCGGGCGACACGCCGAGCTTCCTCCACACGCTCGAGGACACCGAGATCGACTCGGACGGAACCTTCGAGACGGAAGCCGTCGACCTGAGCGACCGCAGCGACGGCGACGAGGGCGAGCTCGAGTTCCGCATCAGCGGAAGCACGATCGACAACGTCGATGCGATCTTCGTCGACGAGATCCCGAGCGACGAGAATGACGAGCACGTCGACGAAGGAGAAGACGACAACGGTGACGACGCAGACGAGCGGACCGACGAGGAAGACGACAACGGTGACGACGCAGACGAGCACGTCGATGCGGACGACTCGACCGACGACTCGACCGACGAGTCCGACGACGTGCCCGGCTTCGGCGTCGCGGTCGCTCTCGTCGCACTGCTCGCCGCCGCGATGCTGGCACTCCGCCGTCAGCACTAAACGCTAACCACCGGCTCACGCCGGCCCGACGACACACCTTCATTTTTCGGGACCTGCACTCGAGAGCGGCTGCACTGGTATCGAGTGTGCGCCCGCGAGCGCCGGCTCCCGTTCGGATCGGTCGGTCGTCTCCCGTCGGAACTCGAGTCGGTCACGGTGGTGATCGGGGCCTGACCCGAGGTGTGGAGTGTGACGGTTCCCGTGGTCTCCTCGAGCCCGATGCTGTGTGTAACATCGTTGGGTGTCTGATTGCGTTCGCCCGGCGGGCGGCCGACGGAGTCGATCAGAAGGGACGTTCCAGCACGACGGGATCAGTTTTTGGCGTTCCGAGGTCCAGGGTGGCGCTCTGGTGCTCGAGTGTAGCGAGTACGTTCGGCGGTCGCTGTCTGATCGCTCCGTCGACCTCACTAACTTCACGTGAATTAGGATTAAATGAAATTCAAAATAGTTACTCTTCATTACTGTGGTCGCGCGACGTTCTATTTCGTCTAGAGATGCTCTCAATACACTAATATCGGATTTCAGGAGAAATATTTTGGCCTGCATCCGATTATAATTTACCTATTGTAATCTGATTCAGGTATACACACATGTCATATAATGCCTTGTGAACGATTCAATTATGGCTTACACGTCCGATTAAGGCCGCCTATCGGTAATTTACGACATATCTATGAAAATCCATAATAACACAAGACTTATACCGCAGCTTGAAAGACACCTCGAGTACCCCTATCCGGGTGGCCACGTTGGAACGAGACGAGTTGTCGACGGAAGGCTGATGGTCGCCTCCACGATCGCACGCAAACTAACACGAAACACAAACCATAACAAGATAATACATGAGCGAAAATTCATATCGCGAAAAGGGACGCGCAGTGTTCCTGGCCGCGATCATGGTCCTTTCAGTAGTTGCCATGTCCGCCGCATTTGCCGGCGGCGCAGCGGCGACTGACGACGATCTCGATTCGGGATCGACTTACTGGCAAGGACAGGAACTGAACATTACTGACGCAGACAACCCGCCAGCTGACGATGAGGAACTCCAGATCCGTTCGTACGACGCTGGTGACGACGACATCGGCGGCCTCCAGGACGAGTTCTCGCTTGATGGCGGTCACGCTGTCGTCGAAACCGACGATCTGGAAGCGGGTGACTACGTTGTCACGCTCGCCGACGACCGTAACCAGGCCATTGAATTCGACGATGGTACGGCTGAACTCGGTAACGCGAGCGACGCCTACTTCGAGATCACCTCGCAGGATCTCGACGTTGAATTCGACGACGACCAGGTCAACGACGGTGACAGCAGCACCACCGACCTCGACATCGACTCGAACCGGGGCTCCTACTCGGTGATCGTCGGTGCCGACGGTGACCTCGACGACGAGGAGCTGTTCAACATCTTCGTCGACAACGACAGCGTCGACCAGAGCACGCTGGACGACATCGACCACGTCGATCACGCTGACGATCTCTACGACGAAATTCGCAACCAGAGTAATACTGACGCATCCACCATCGACGAGGATCACGAGCCAACCCATTCGGGATACGAACACTATGGCTTCGGTGCGTTCAACGCGTCGCTGTATGACGACAGCGAGGACGACTACGACGAGCTGATCGTCCTCAGCAACATCAACGACCGAGAAGAGGAAGTCGACTTCCACGGCGTTGACGCTGACGAGTACGAATTCGACTTCGACGTCGTCGACACGACGGCTGAAGACTCTGCATCGATCGAGGTCGTCGAGGAGGACGTCGACGGTGAATTCGACCAGAGCGTCTACACGCAGACCGCCGGTGACATCGTCGAGTTCACGGTCGAACTCGAGGACACCGACGAGACGTGGATCCAGATCGGTGACGAAGACGCTGGCTTCGTCGACGTCGTGCACGTCGAAGACGACGACGACGAAGGCGAAGTGAGCTTCAAGGTCAACACCCGTACGCTCGGTGCCCACGACGCTGACACCGAGGACGTCTACTACGACGGGGACGACGAACTCACGAGCGAAGTCCACGACGGTGTTGGTTCGACCGGTGCCGTCTTCCACGACGAGGAAGTCGGTGACCAGCTCGGCGACCAGAGTGACTTCGCCGACTACCTCGACGAACTCGGTCTGATCTCCGAAGACGCATCCGACTACCGAGCAGGTACCGATTACCAGCTGACTCGACCGCTGCAGGCGACCGACTACGACGTCGCCGCCAACGGTAACGGCGACTTCATCGTTGACGGCGACGGCGAGTCCGAACTCGACGAGGAACTTGATCTCGCCACGCTCGACCTGACGACGCCAGGTGTTGACTCCATCAGCACGTGGGTCGCACCAGGTGACGACGCAGACGAGGACGACGAACTCGACGAAGTCGCTGACATCGTCACGGAACGAACCGACGTCGCTGAAGAAGACCGACTCGTTATCAAGGCCGAAGCGACCGGTCTCTACGGCGCACTGGCCTACCACGACAGCGACGGATGGGACTCCCTCGATGATGGCTTCGAAGCCGGCACCCTCGACGACCTGATCACCGACAACCACGAAGGTATCAACTTCGAGGTCGAGGCTGACGACGCCACGGGTAACCAGGACCCAACCTCGCTGAACCTCGGCGCTGACGAAGACGATGTCTTCATCCTCGTCGACAACGACGCTGGTGAACTCTACGTCATCGTCGACACGAGCTCCAGCGACGCGTTCGATCGCTCCATCGAGGATGGTATGGACTTCACCGCTGAGCTCGAGTACGAGACCCACGACGACGAACGCTACGAGTACCAGACTGGTGGCGGACCGTTCGACGGTGTCTACCACGATGCGTACCCGTACTTCCAGGCTGACTCGGACCAGTCCGTGAGCACCGAGTTCACGATCGTCGACCCCGCCGTGACGTTCGACAACCTCGACGAGGACGACAACGTCCAGCTCGAGGCCGATGACGAATTCGTCGTCACCGGTGAGACGAACGTCGCACCCGGCTCGGACGCCAGCGTCCGCATCACGAACGCGGGCGACACGCCGAGCTTCCTGCACACGCTCGACGACACCGAGATCGACTCGGACGGAACCTTCGAGAGCGAATCCGTCGACCTGAGCGACCGTAGCGAAGGCGACGAGGGCGAACTCGACTTCCGCATCAGTGGAAGCACGATCGACTCCGCCGACGCGCTCTTCGTCGACGAGCTCGAAACCGACGACGAGCCCGAGGAGACTGACGACGAGCCTGAGGAGACCGACGACGAGCCTGAGGAGACCGACGACGAGCCTGAGGAGACCGACGACGAGCCAGCAGAGCCGACCGACGACACGACCGACGACACGACTGACGACACCGCAGAGGGCGACGACGTGCCCGGCTTCGGCGTCGCAGTCGCACTCGTCGCGCTGCTCGCCGCCGCGATGCTCGCGCTCCGCCGTCAGAACTAACTACTAACCACCGGCTCACGCCGGCTTCGCGACATTTCCTTCATTTTTCGGACGCTACACCGGACAGCGACAGCGCTTCGCTCGTCCGACGGGCGTCGGTTCGCTCAAGAGAGCGATTCGGAGTACTCCTCAAGCGATTACCGACCGCCGATCGGTTCGCGTTCGTTCTCGAGCAATTGTTGCTGCGACCGTGTATCCTCGAGCGATCGGTGATCGTAACCCGGAAAGCCAAACTGCCGGCTGACGTGGTCTGCGTTCGCTTTCGTCCGAATCGAACCCGTAAACCGACGGTCGTTTCACGAGTTTTCCAATAGATATAAGTCACTAAACGTCTACAATCAGAGTGGAAGTCGCCCTCCAGTGGGGCTACGCAGAAAGCCCCGGGTGCTAGGACCACCCGAGACGCGGCTTCCAACCCGAGAGGGTTAGGAGCATGATTACGTATATTCTGGCGGGATATAAACGTCCCGCACGACCGCCGAATCGCCCGCAGCGACCAGCGACCGCCTCGAGCGGGCCACCGGAACTCGAGGCGCGCGTCCGGGTACCACGCGTATTGATCGACCGGAAGACTCGAGCGAGCGACCTCGCGGGAGGCGACAGTGCCTAACGCGGATCGCACCGCGTCGCTGGCGAGCGACGAGCGCCGCGAACCGACGCTGCCGCCGTGTCCGTCCTGCGGCGAGGGCGTGACGATCGTCTCCGTGCTCGGTCCGCTCGAGGCGACGGCGATGCCCTGTGGCTGTCGCGTCTCGCCGGCCGTCCTGGGGAAACCGCCGGCCGGATTCACGTCGAGGATCGGTCGCGACGGCTGAGACGGGCCGTTGTACCGATTTTCCGGTGCAACCGCAGATGTCTCGCGATTGTACCGGCACTGACGTACAGCAGTATCAATCCATCCGCGAGCTTTCTCGCGCGCTGACCGAAGAACAGTTCTCGAGCGCCGAGCCAAAAACGGACCTCGAGCGGTCCACAAATCGGCCGAAACTCAGTCGTCGGCCGCGGCGACTTCGGTCTCGCCGCTCGAGTCGGCGCGCTCGAGGTCGTCCAGGTACTCGTCGGCGTCGAGCGCGGCTTTCGAGCCCATGCCGGCGGCGGTCACCGCCTGCTGGTAGTGGTAGTCGACGACGTCGCCCGCGCCGAAGATGCCGGGAACGTCGGTCTCGGTCTGGCCGCCGCCGTCGCCGCCCCGGGTTCGGAGGTAGCCCTCGTCGTCCATCTCGACGCCGGTGCCCTCGAGGTACGCGGTATTGGGGGTGTGGCCGATGGCGAAGAAGACCGCGCCGACGTCGAAGTCGAACTCCTCGGTTTCGGGGTCCTCGAGTCGGTCGGTGGGGTGGCCCTGCTCGTTGTGGACGAGCGTGACGCGGTCGATGCCGTCCGCCTGGGAGCCGTGGATCTCGATCAGCTCGGTGTTTTTCATGATCTCGATCTCGCCGTCCTCGACTTTCTCGTGGACGCGGTCGACCCAGTAGTCCTCGGCGCGGAACTCCTCGCGGCGGTGGGCGATGTAGACGGTGTCGGCGAACTTCGTGAGAAACGTCGCCTCCTCCATCGCGGCGTCGCCGCCGCCGACGACGAGCATGTCCTCGTCGCGGAAGAACGCGCCGTCGCAGGTCGCACACGTCGACAGCCCGTAGCCCATGAGTTCGTCCTCGCCGGGGACGCCGAGCGTGCGGGCGCTGGCTCCCGACGCCGCGATGATCGCGTCGGCGGTGTAGACGTCGCCGTTGGTGAGTTCGACGCGAAACGGCCGGCTCGAGGCGTCGACCGAGTCGACGATGCCGTTGATCAGGTCGGCACCGAAGCGGCGCGCCTGCTCTTTCATGTCGTTGACGAGCTCCGGACCGCCGATCCCCTCGGGGAAGCCGGGGTAGTTCGCCACGTCGGTCGTCAGCGTCAGCTGGCCGCCGGGTTCGTCTCCCTCGATGACCAGCGGTTCGTTGTTCGCTCGGCCGGCGTAGATCGCCGCGGTCAGACCGGCGATGCCGGTGCCGGCGATGAGGAGTTTCCGATGCTCGACCGTGTCGGCGGAGTCATCGTTCGCGATGCCGAGCTTCTCGTCGAGTTCGCCCGTCTCCTCGAGCGCGCTGGTGTCGTCCCAGCCGCCGATCAGTTCGTCGTCGATGAACACCTCGGGTGCGGTCTTGCGTCCGCCGGCGCGCTCGACCATCTCCTCGAACAGTTCGTCGTCGTCGGTGACGTTGTAGGTCTCGTACTCGACGCCCTTGCCGTCGAAGAGATCCTTCGCCTTCTCGCAGTAGGGACACTCCGCTTTGGTGTAGATTTCGACTCGAGGCTGGTCGCTCATTTGTCTGTACGTCTGTAGGGAAACGCGGCCTAAACCGCTTGCGTTCTCCGCGGAATCCCGCCGGAACCGACGACGCGACCGGATCCACTCGGCCGCTCGCGTCCACGCGGAACCGGGACGCGGTCGACGCGTTTACGGCCGCGACCGTCGTTGCAGGCGTATGGTTGCGGATCTCGAGGAGAAGACGGATCGCTACGGCGAGTTACTCGCGGACGCGCTCGAGGAGGCGACGGTCGCGCCGCCCGACGGAACCCCGATGGCCGCCGCCGCCGCCGACTGTTACGAGATGGCGTCGTCGTACCTCGAGGACGGGAGACACTTCCGCGAGAGCGACGACCCGGTCAACGCGCTGGCGGCGTTTTCCTACGGCCACGCCTGGCTCGACGCTGGCGCGCGAGTCGGTCTTTTCGACGTACCCACGGAGGGGCACCTGTTCACCGTGGAGTGACGGTCGCCGTCGCGATCGAGAGCCGACGACGCGACGACGAGGGACGGGCCGATCTCGATCGCACGGACGTGGCGGACGTCGACGGACGGCCGGGGCGGCCGTCTCTCATACGGATTACTGGACCGATGTACCGGTGCACCCGCCGCCCGGGTCGCGGGTGCGCCGGAACTGATAGGGATCAGCAGAGATACTCATAGATCCTCGGTGAGTGCAGCGTTGGGAGTTTACTCGTGAGATACGCTTTCAGTTCGGAGAGTGTTCGATAGAGTTTGTTGGCACGTCCCTCGTTCACTTGACGCCAGCACTGTTCGAGTGGGTTCATTTCCGGTGCGTACGAGGGGAGGTATTCAAGAAGCAGGCCAGCTTTCGCGGCCTGCT
>NZ_REFZ01000013.1 GCF_003841465.1 Natrarchaeobius oligotrophus | reverse complement strand
GAGCAACTGCTCGATCTCTGCCGGTGATTTACCTTGTCGGTACAGCAGCGCACACGTGAGGCGTTTGATCGCCTTCGCATCAGTTTCCGTGCGCAGTTGCTGGCGCAACTGCTCCTCATCAACATCACCCAACTTTCCGCCCCACGTCGTCATGAGACTCTCTACGCGTCCAGAAGATATGAACTAGCCTACTGATCCCTATGAATTGGCCGACGAAGAAGCACGGCAAACGTCCATCTATGCCAACGGTGACGAAATTGAACCTCAAGTTCCTCCCGTCGTCATCGCTATCGGCGCTGGAGCGGGCGTTGCCGGTCTTCTCGTAGCGCTCAGCGGATCCGGAGCGAGTTACGAACTCGGATATGCAATCGACCGGGTTGAAGAGGGCGAAATCGATCCCACGTCGCGGATCGTCGATTCCGGCTCGTTCGTTAGCTTCGAAGATTCAGGAAACTTCAGCCACGATCGTGATCAAAGCTTCAGCGAACAGATCACCCTGCAGAACATCGACCCGGACCATACCCACCGTTTCATCCTGACGTCGGGATGTGCGATCGGTGCCTTGGGTGCATCACAAGCGTACGTCGACATGGAGCACGATCTCGGTCAGTGGGGAATCGACTACGAGAACATCACGATCGAGGGAGTATAAGCGGGTTTGGCTACCACAGACCGTTGTCGCATTTTTTAATCGCGCTCCCCCGTCGACAACGGGTTGCGTTTTTGGTCGTCTACATCTCGGCCCAGAATACTACGTACAATGCGGTGAAAAAGAGCAAAAACACGGAGACTGTGCCCACAACGTACCGGAAGCCAGGGACATCCTTGATCCATCCTTTCGCCGATAGAAAAAATACCGGCGGGAACAGTGTGCCAGCCGCCACGTTTACGGTCACGACTGACCAGTAGCTGGCTCGCCGGAACGCGGCTTCGTTGGATTCGTGCTTATCAGTACCTTTCGTCGAACGCCACTCGTACAGCGCCAAGCCAACGCCGATCCACATACCTGCGAGAAAGATGAATGCACCCGCTAATATTCGTCCGAGAGCGACTCCACCGAGGAATCCGAGGAGCGCGACGGCACAACTCACAATTGAGATAATTCGCAGTGTCTCACCCATCGTTCTATCCGTTCGCTCTGGTTCGATATTTGATCCAGACATCCAATACAGTTATTATCACTTTTACGGTGGATGAACTTTTCGGGATGTGCTTTTACGAATAGTTGGATTGGAACGTCATTCAGTTGGACAGAGGTAGGGCAGTGGTGGCGAGCGGTTCCCGATCACCGCGTCAGCGGCTGGTTGAAACTGCGCTCGCGCTCGAGGACGGTTTCCCACGTCAGCTCGCACTCACAGGAGACCTGCTCGAACACCGAGGGGTCCTGCCGGAGGTCGAAGTCCTTGATCGCCTTCTGGACCAGGTCGTCGCACTCGCCGCAGTTGTGCGGCCCGCGCTCGGAGCCGTGGCCGACCGGGTCCGAGACGACGATGGCGTCGACGTCGGCGGTCTCCTCGAGGACGTGGGCGACCGACCAGAGCCACGGCGGCCGGTAGCCGTCCCGGAAGTAGAGTTCGTCGACCATGGTGTAGCGCTGGACGTTGCAGGGGTTCATCGAGACGGTGTGACAGCCCTCGACGTCGGCACAGCGTTCGACCGACGAGATCATGTCCCGGACCGCTTCGGGCTCTGCGAGAAACGGCGGTTTCATCAGGAGGTACGCCTTGACGCCGGCGTCGGCCGACTCGCTCTCCCGATCGGCTCGCGCCGCCTGCGCGCAGGCGTCCTCGAAGTCCGCGAAGTCGAAGTACTTGTTCACGCAGTCGTGGCGCACGCGGTCGGTGGCCGTCTCGAGGCCGATCGCCACGTCGGTGTCGAGCCCCCGGTCGGTGAAGTCCTCGATCTTCTCGCGGTCGACGAAATCCGGCAGCGACTCGACGACCATGCGCTCTCGATCCGCGAACGTCTCGGCGATCGCGCGGCGCGTCTCGGCGCCGACCTCGCGCTCGTCGAGGAACGATCCCGACGTGTAGATCTTGATCAGCTCCGCCGGCTCGTCGGCGTTCTCGGCTTCGTGCTCGAGGCAGACGTCGATCTGGTCCACGAGCGCGTCGTGGCTGACGCTTCCCCCGTCGACGCTCTCGGCGACGTAGCCGCACATCGTACAGCCGCCGGCGCGGGCCCACCGACAGCCGCCGGTGTTCAGGATGATCGTCAGGCTTCGCTTGACGCCGTCGGGCGTGTTGTCCTCGTCGAGCCAGACTCGCGTTGGCTCGCGGGGATCGTAGCTCGCCTCCTTTCGCGAGCGGATCTCCCGCATCACCTGGTTGTGGGCGTCCATTCCCTTGCCCCGTTCGTAGACCTCCGGCGTCGGCGTACTCATTGTCGTAATCGAAGCGGGTCCGCGCGTAAAGCGGCTTCGTCTGTGAGTGGGCGCTTCCGTCGCAGGTGTGGACGCGACCGAAACCACCGAATTCGAGCGTCGAGTCGATCAGTCATCGACGATTCGCTCACCGATCGATAGGGGCCGATACTCCGTTCCGATGACGCGAATCGGTTGAACAACGAACGCGTTTCCGACGAACGTTCACGGTTTTTCACGCCGGTTCGTAAACGGACCTTCATTCTTCACGAAAGATCCTTGTTAATGTATAGCAAAGGCTTTAGGTTCGGTAGAGCAAAATCCAGGTACGGTTGGCCACTGGCCACTGATTTACCTATGAGCGACGACGAACTCATCTGGCGAATCGCGGGGGGTTCCGGAGACGGGATCGACTCGACGAGCCAGAACTTCGCGAAAGCGCTGATGCGCTCGGGGCTCGACGTGTTCACACACCGCCACTATCCGTCCAGGATCCGTGGCGGCCACACGTACGTCGAGATTCGGGCTGCAGCACACGAGGTACAGTCACGCGGGGACGGCTACAACTTCCTGTTGGCCCTCGGTGACTCGTTCGCCCGCAATCCACAGGAGGAAGCCTACTACGGGAACGAGGAGATCAAACCGCTCTCGGAGAACCTCGACGAGCTCAGAGAGGGTGGGATCATCGTCTACGACGAAGGACTCCTCGACGAGGAGGAAGTCGCCGACCTCGACCTCGAGAAGCGGGCCGAAGAGAACGACTGGCACGTCTTCCCGATGGACCTGCGCGGCCTGGCGAAAGAGCACGGTCGCGAGGTCATGCGCAACACCGCCGGCGTCGGCGTCACCGCCGCGTTGCTCGACATGGACCTCGAGCACATCGAGGACCTGATGGAAGACGCGATGAGCGGCGACGTCCTCGAGTCGAACCTCGAGATCCTCCATGAAGCCTACGAGACGACGAACGAGGAGTACGACTTCGAGCACGACCTTCGCGCGCCGGTCGGCGAACACGACACCGAACAGGCGCTGTTGTCGGGCTCGAACGCGATCGCCTACGGCGCAATCGACGCCGGCTGTCGGTTCATCGCCGGCTACCCGATGACGCCGTGGACGGACGTGTTCACCATCCTCAGCCAGAACTTCCCCGACATGGGCGGCGTCTCCGAACAGGTCGAAGACGAGATCGCCGCCGCGGCGCTCGCCGTGGGCGCGAGCCACGCCGGCGTCAAGGCCATGTCCGGCTCCTCCGGCGGCGGATTCGCGCTGATGAGCGAGCCGCTCGGCCTGGCGGAGATGACCGAAACGCCGCTCGTGCTGCTTGAGTCGATGCGAGCCGGGCCGTCGACCGGAATGCCGACCAAGCCCGAACAGGCCGACCTCGAGTTCGTCCTCTACACGAGCCAGGGCGACTCCCAGCGGGTCGTCTTCGCGCCCGGAAACATCGAGGAAGCCTACGAGCAGACGCGTCTCGCCTTCGAGATCGCCTGGGATTACCAGATCCCCGCGATCATCATCTACGATCAGAAGCTCTCGGGCGAGAACACCAACGTCGACGTCGAATTCTTCGATCGCGAGCCAAAACCGGATCTCGGCTCGACGCTGACCGAAGCCGAACTCAGAGAAGCCGCACACGACAACTCTGGAAAGTTCAAACGGTTCAACTACGAGGAGGCCGAGAACGGCGTCGCACCGCGTTCGTTGCCCGGTCAGAAGGGCGGACGGTACCTCGCGACCGGAAACGAACACAGTCCGGTCGGCCACATCAGCGAGGACCCCGACAACCGCACGTTCCAGATGGATCGCCGCCTCGAGAAACTCGAGGCGATCCGCGAGGAACTCGACGAACGGGACTCGACCCAGACGTACTTCGGCGACGAGGACGCCGAGTACGGCATCGTCACCTGGGGCTCGAGCCAGGGTGCCGTCCAGGAAGCGGTCGCTCGGCTGAACGAGCAGGGCCACTCGGTCAAGGGACTCAGCGTCTCCGACATGCTACCGTTCCCGAAAACGGAGGTCACCGAGTTCCTGGAGAGCGTCGACGAGGCGATGGTCGTCGAAATGAACGCCACCGCCCAGTTCCGCGGTCACATCCAGCGCGAACTCGGTCGCTTCGGCGAGAAGCTGTCGAGCCTGCTCAAGTACAACGGTAACCCGTTCGAGCCAGCCGAAATCGTCGAGGGCTACGAGGTCAACCTCGCCGACGAGGACCGCGAACCGACCGCACAGGTGCGAATCGAACCCGCAGCAGGTGACTGACCATGAGTGCATTCAACGCAATCGGTGAACAGCGAGAGATCGACCGGGACGAGTACACGCCCGGTGTCGAACCCCAGCCGACCTGGTGTCCGGGCTGTGGCGACTTCGGAGTTCTGAAAGCCCTGAAACAGGCGCTTCCGGAGGTCGGCAAGACCCCCGAGGAGGTGCTGACCGTCACCGGGATCGGCTGTTCCGGCAAGCTGAACAGCTATCTAGACACGTACGGCTTTCACACCATCCACGGCCGCTCGCTTCCCGTTGCGCGAGCAGCGAAGCTCGCGAATCCCGAACTCGAGGTCATCGCAGCGGGCGGCGACGGCGACGGCTACGGCATCGGCGGCAACCACTGGATCCACACGGCCCGCGAGAATCACGACATGACGTACATCGTGTTCAACAACGAGATCTTCGGGCTGACGAAGGGCCAGACGTCGCCAACCAGTCCCAAGGGCCACAAATCCAAGACTCAGCCGTCGGGCAGCGCGAAGACGCCGCTTCGACCGCTGTCGATGTCGCTCAACGCCGGCGCGAGCTACGTCGCTCGCACCGCCGCGGTCAACCCGAACCAGGCGAAAGAGATCATCAAGGAGGCCATCGAACACGACGGCTTCGCCCACATCGACTTCCTGACGCAGTGTCCCACCTGGAACAAAGACGCGCGCCAGTACGTCCCCTACATCGACGTCCAGGAGTCCGACGACTACGACTTCGACGTCCACGACCGCGCCGAAGCCGCCGAAATAATGCGCGAGACGGAGAACGTCCTCAACGAGGGCACCGTCCTGACCGGCCGGTACTACATCGACGAGGATCGCCCGTCCTACCAGCAGGAGAAAACGGCCGTCGGCGAGATGCCCGACGAACCGCTCGCCGAACGCTACTTCGACGACGACGCCGAGTGGGAGCGCAGCTACGACCTCCTCGAGCGCCATACGTAGCCATACCGGGTTCGGCCCGGCGGAACGGTTCGATTTTCGAAGGCGAACTATTCTTTTCCGTCCGACACCGCGAGACGGTATGAACGCCGTCGCGACCGGCCGGTACTACGCGCGTGAACTCGGCCGTCGACTCGCGCAGTACGCGGACAAACGCCGGAACGGCTACCGTCACTTCGGCTCGCTCGAGCGAGCCGCCGAGACGATCCTCGAGGCGCGAGCCGCCGGCGGGTTTCGGGCCGGCGGGCACTTTCGTGGCGTCTGGCCGCGAGACCTCTGTTTCGCCGCGCGCGGACTGGTCGCGGCGGGCTACGAAGACGAAACCGGCGACGTCGCCGCGTGGCTGCTCGAGCAGGTCTCGAACGTCTTTTACACCGACTTTCACGGCGAGTACAACGCGGCCACGCCGGCGGAAGGCGTCGACACGTTTCCCGCGCTCGTGATCCTGCTCGCGGAGACCGGACGGCTCGAGGAACGCGCCGACGCAGTCGCCGACCTCGCGTCGCGCCACCGAGAGAAGTTCGTCGACGGCGCGTTCGTGGACGGAAACGGGAGTTCCTGGTGGGATTCGGCCGCACACCCACGGGAGGCGTACAACACGGCGATGCTGCTGGCGGCGACGGAACGCCTCGAGAAAGCGGGCGTCGAGACGACGTTCACGGGCGAGTCGGCGGCGATTCGTGACGAGTTGTGTGCCAGACTCTGGAACGGGACCCACTTCGACGAGCGCCGCGGCTCGTCGACGCTCGCCTGTGACGCTAACGTCGTCGCGCTCTACTTCGGGTTACTCTCCGACGAGCGAGCGGGGACGGTCGTCGACGCGCTCGAGCGCCTCGAGACGCCGCGCGGAGTTCGCATGCGGGAGCGGCCGTTCTCGCCCACCGACGTCCACCCGTTCTTTCTCTTTCACCGCGACTACCACTACCACGTCTGGCCCTGGAACAGCCTGCTGTACGCCATCGGTCTCGACCGGTACGGCTACCGCGAACGCGCCCGGCGGGAGTCGAGACGGCTCGACTGCCTGCTCCGGCCGTACGGAAACTTCCTCGAGGTCTGTACGCTCTCGGGCGACCCCTACGTCAAACGGGGCTACGCGAGCGCCGGACAGTTCACCGTCGCGGCGGCGTTGTGGACCGAACGCCGCACAGTACACGGGATCGAGGCGTCGCCGAGCGCGCGACTCGAGGAGTGAGTCATCGACCGAACGGTGAGCCGTCGACCGAACGCGTCGCGAAGCGGCTCGATCGAGCGGACGCCGCTCGTTTTCCCGCGCGAGACAGTCACCTCGAGGCGGGAAAATCCTCTCCCGTGTGCCGGTTGTACGGTAGCGAAACGCACGGACGGTCGTCGACTCCGGGGGACCACCAATGAGCGAGACACCACAACGCGAGCGAGCGAGCATCGATCCCGAGTACGACCATCGACGCGAGGACGCCGTCGACGAGGACGCACTCGCGGCACTTCTCGAGGAGTACGCGCTCGGACGGGAGGATCACGGGAACGCGCCGGCGTTCGTGATCAGACCGGACGACGTCCAGGAGGTGCTATCGCTGTTGCGCGAGGAGGCGGGGTTCGATCACCTCTCGTGTCTCACGTCACAGGAGTACCAGGACCGGTACGAATCCATCCTCCACCTGACCAAGTACGATCGACGGACGCACGAGGTGACGGTAATCGCCCAGTTGCCGAAAGACGCTCCCGTCTGCCAGACCGCCGAACCGGTCTTCCGGACCGCCGACTGGCACGAACGCGAGGCGTACGATCTCGTCGGCATCGAGTACGAGGGCCACCCCGACCTGCGCCGAATTCTCCTTCCGGACTCCTGGCAGGGTCACCCGCTCTCGAAGGACTACGACCAGGACAAACCGCAGATCATTCGGTTCGCAGAGCACGCGAACCCGCTGCAGCAGGACCGCCACGATCCCGAATCGGAGACGATGCTGCTCAACATCGGTCCCCACCACCCGGCGACCCACGGCGTTCTCCACCTCAAAGCGACGCTGGACGGCGAGACCGTCGCCGACGTCGACCCCGACGTGGGCTACCTCCACCGTTGCGAGGAACAGATGTGCGAACAGGGAACCTACCGGTACCAGATCATCCCGTACTCGAACCGGTGGGATTACACCGCGAACCTGCCCAACGAGTGGGCGGTCGCTCGCGCCATCGAGGACCTCGCCGACCTCGAGGTCCCCGAGTACGCCCAGGTTCTGCGGACGATGTCGACGGAGCTCGGCCGAATGCTCGGACACTTTCTCGCGATCGGAACGTTCGCGCTCGACGTCTTCGGCGAGTTCACCGCCATCTTCCAGTACGCGTTTCGCGACCGGGAGGTCGTCCAGGACATTCTCGAGGACCTCACCGGCCAGCGGATGATGTTCTACTACTTCCGGCTCGGCGGCGTCGCCTGGGATCTGCCCCGGCCTCGAGACGAGTTCGTCGAGAAGTGCCGTGACTTCCTGGACGAACTGCCGGCGAAGATCGACGAGTACCACGACCTCGTGGTCGGTAACGAGATCTTCCGGATGCGGACCATCGACACCGGGATCCTCGAGCCCGACGTCGCGAAGTCCTACGGCGTTACGGGCCCCGTTGCCCGCGGTTCCGGCATCGACTACGACCTCCGTCGGGACGATCCGTACGGCTACTACGAGCACCTCGAGTGGGACGTCGTCACGGAGGACACCTGCGACAACCACGCGCGCGTTCTCGTTCGCATGCAAGAAGTCGAGGAGTCGGCGAAGATCGTCGAGCAGTGTCTCGACCTGCTCGAGGACTGGCCCGAGGACGAACGAACCGTCCAGAGCAACGTGCCGCGGACGCTGAAGCCGGACGCCGACGCCGAAACCTACCGCGCAGTCGAGTCCGCCAAAGGAGAACTCGGCATCTACGTCCGATCGGACGGGACGAACACGCCAGCGCGGTTCAAGATCCGCAGCCCCTGTTACCACAACCTCTCGGCGCTCCCCGAGATGGCCGAGGGGGAGTACGTGGCGGACCTCATCGCTTCGCTCGGCAGCCTGGACATCGTCCTCGGGAGCGTCGACCGGTGATCCTCGTCGCAGCGCGGTCGCGTCGGGATCGCCCGATCACTTCTCGTCCGTCCGCTCCCCGGCTCCGCCTTATTCGATCGTCCGGTCGGCGTCGGCGGTCGCGTGCTGGAGCCGTTCGCGCACTCGCTTCAGGTGTTCGTCGGCATCTCGTTCGTACTCGTCGACCATATTTCCCGTCCTCCCTCGAGTCAGGTAGGTCCCGGACTTGCCGTCCCCTGGCGGGCAGCCACGCGTGAGTTCCAACAGGGATCGACCGTCGACGGCGGGACGGTCCGCTGCGAATCGTTTCCGGAAAACCGCAACGGACTGCGGTCGTACCGGTACGCGGTTACGGCAGACTGGCGAACGCTCACGACACTCGATCCCACTCGATCGCGTATTCGGGAGCCATCTCACTCGCAACGTCGTCGAACCCGTCGACCGACATCGGCGCGACGAGCGGGTGCCGAGCGTCGATCTCGTCCGGAATGTCCTCGTGGTAGCGGGCGTGAACTTCGACGTCGTAGGGGAACTCGGTCGGGTCGACCCCGACGAAGCCGTGACGGTCTCGAGCGGCCGAGAGAACGTCGCGCCAGCGGTCGATCGACGCGAGACCGGCGGACTCGATGCCGTGTGCGAACAGGTTCGCCCGTATCTCGTCGTACGGCTCCGCGCTCTCGAGGTACTCCTCGAGGAAGTCGGCGTCGGACCGCGTATTGAACGCCGCCCAGTAGGGAATCGAGCCGGTTCGGATCGTCCACCAGGGCTCGACCAGCGCGAACGACTGGACGAACAGCCGCTCGAGCGAGCGTCCCCGGTCGGCGTAGCGTTCGCGGTACAGGTCGGCGACGAACGGGCTCAGATCGCGCGGATCGTCGAACCCGAGCCGACGCAGGTCGGACCCACGCTCGTTCGCGACTCGTTCGAGGTCCTCCCGAAGCGCCGGATCGAACCCCCACTCTGCTTCCGGGATCCGCCCGTCAGGTTCGGGAACGCTCCACTCGCGGATTCCGGCGTCCTGACGCCGGAGAAAGCGCGCGACCCGTTCGCTTCCCTCGTAGTACTCCTCGGGGGCGAGCCCGCCGAGGCCGCCGAGCTGGAAACTGTGGCGGTCGCCGAGGTCGATCGCCGGCCAGTCGTAGCCGCACTCGAGCGAGATGATCGTTCCGCCGGGCTCGAGCACCGTCTCGATGAACTCCTCGTACGCGTCGCCGAGGACGCGGGATTTCGTCCGGAAGTACGCCAGCTTCCGGACCATCAGCCGATCCTGGTTCGGATCGTGCATCTGATGGAGCGAGACGTCGGGATTCGCCTCGAGGAACGGACCCGCGTGTTCGACGCCCCACCGGACGTCCTCGCGAATCGCGTCGGCGTCTAGCTCCCGACGGATGGGAACGAGAAACGTCTGTGGAAGCCACGGAACGCCGAGCAACGCCGAGAGGTAGACTGCCGCGCCGTTGCTCGAACCGACGATCACCGCCGGATAGCCTCGATTCGGATACTGGTCTGTGACCCACTCGCGAAAGCGCTCGACGTCGACTTCACCGAGATTGTCGGGAGAGACGCCCTCGTTCGCGCCACCACGCGTGTAGATGCCGGTTCGAACCCGCCGAGGGAGGGCGTTGACCCGCGTCGCGAGCGGCGTCAGCGCCGGGTGGATCATTCCGAGCGTCGGAAACTCCTCGCCGCGAAGGTAGCTTGCAGTCGCCCGTACGAACACCGTCGTCGAATCGAAGTTCGGGAGGCCGTGGGGCGTCGCCCCCTCACCGGCGAGAAGACTCGAGATCCTCATCGATGGCTCAGCTACGGACGCCTACCACGTTCCGTCGGATAATACTGACCCCGGCAGTGGCGACGAGAGATCCCACTACCTCGTCGGGATCGAACGTCCACCCACACAGAACATACTTTAGGGTGAGCCCGAAACCCATCGACAGCATGTCAGACGGAGAGTTCGACGGTTACGGTGGGAGATACGTTCCGGAGCCCTTACAGGAGCCCCTCGCGACGCTCGCGAACGCCTACGACGACGTGGCGACGACCGACGAGTTCCAGTCGGAGTTTCGCGACCTCCTCGAGGAGTTCGCCGGTCGGCCGACGCCGCTGTACTACGCGCGCAATCTGAGCGAACGCTACGGGACGGACATCTACCTCAAGCGCGAGGACCTCCTCCACGGCGGGGCCCACAAGATCAACAACTGCCTCGGGCAGGCGCTACTCGCGAAACGGGCCGGCAGGGAGCGGCTCATCGCCGAAACGGGCGCGGGCCAACACGGCACCGCCACCGCGATGGTCGGCGCGCTGCTCGACCTCGAGACCGAGATCTACATGGGAAAAAAGGACGTCGAGCGCCAGGAGATGAACGCCTTCCGGATGCGGCTGATGGGTGCCGAGGTCAACGAGGTCACCCGCGGCGGACAGGGTCTGGCCGACGCCGTCGACGCCGCGCTCGAGGATTTCGCCCAGCGCGTCGACGACACCCACTACCTCGTCGGCAGCGTCGTCGGACCGGACCCGTTCCCGCGGATGGTCCGCGACTTCCAGAGCGTCATCGGTCGGGAGGCCCGCGAGCAGATTCGCGAGCGAACCGGCGACTTGCCGGACGCGGCGGTCGCCTGCGTCGGCGGCGGCTCGAACGCGATCGGCCTCTTTCACGCGTTCCGGGACGACGACGTCGACTTCTACGGCGCGGAAGGCGGCGGCGAGGGGACGGACTCGAAGCGCCACGCCGCACCGCTCGCGAGGGGATCCGACGACGTCATCCACGGCATGAAAACCCGCGTCATCGACGACGACGTCGAGGTCCACTCCGTCTCGGCCGGCCTCGACTACCCCGGCGTGGGCCCCGAACACGCGATGTTCCGGGCCGTCGGCCGCTGTCAGTACGACGGGGTCACCGACGACGCGGCCCTCGCCGCGTTTCGCGAACTGAGCGAGACGGAGGGGATCATTCCGGCGCTCGAGTCCAGTCACGCGGTCGCCCGCGCGATTCAGCTTGCGGAAGCGGGCGACCACGAGACGATCCTCGTAAACCTGTCGGGACGGGGTGACAAGGACATGGAGACGGCCGCCCGAAAGTTCGACCTCTAAGCTCGTCGAAAATCGCGGAGAGCAGTCGCCGACCGAATTCGGCGCGCTCCGCTAGGTTTCTAGCGCGTTTCGAACGCGAGACGCGAGTCGGTCGGCTTCGTCGGGGTCGAAGCCTCGCCGAGAGAGCGCAAGCGAAACGTCGTCGTCGGCAGTTCGCGGAACCACGTGGACGTGAGCGTGATCGACGGTCCCGACCAGCGGCCCGCTCGTGTGAAAGACGCTGAAGCCGTCGGGCTCGAGGGCGTCTTCCAGCGCTCCGGCGACGGTTCGGACGGCGTCGAACACCGCGTCCGTCGTCGCGGAATCTTCCGTGAAAATCTCCTCGGCGTGCGTGCGAGGGACGACCAGCGCGTGGCCGGTCGCGGCCGGTTGCTGGTCGAGAAACGCGATCGTTCGGTCGTCTTCGTAGAGGACGGCGGCGGACTCGTCGCCGGCGACGATCCGACAGAACGGACAGTCGTCGTGCATGGACGGTACTTTTCGCCGACCGACAAATAGGTGTCTCCACTCGAGTCGTCGACCGTCCGGTCGAGTTCCGGACGGTCACAGCTCGAGACGCGATCGCCCGCCGACGGTGAAATCCGGTCGGTCGACTCACGCTCCGGGATCGATCACAAAAACCCAGAAGACTCCTGCAGCGCCCGGTAGGCCGTGAGGTAGCGATCCCGGACGACGTCGCGGTCGAACTCGGCGAACCGGTCGTCGTACTCCCTGTGCTCGAGGTCGCCCGCGGCCACGATCGCGTCGGTCAGTTCGTCCTCGCTCGTCGTCCGGAACCCGCGGTCCCAGCCCTCGACGAGTTCGTGTGCGCTCGAGTCGGCGTGGTACTCGACGACGCCGATACAGCCAGCCGCGAGCGCCCACAGCATCTCCGTTGGGAACACGCAGTGGTCGGCAGTCTGGGCGAAGACGTGCGCGCCGCGATAGGCGGCGATCCGCTCCTCGAGCGGGAGGTCTCCCGCGAACTCGATCCGGTCGTCGATCCGAAGATCGCTCGCCAGCCGTTCGTACGTCGCCCGCTCCGGTCCGTCGCCGACGATCGTCGCGCGCCAGTCCCGGTCGCGAAGCTCCGCGAGCGCGAGCAGCAGGCTCTCGAGATTCGCGTCCTCGTCGAGTCTCCGGGCGTAGATCACGTCGACGCGGTCGTCCGGTGAAACCCGCTGGATTCGATCGAGGTCGATCGAGTTCGGGACCACGTCGATTGCGTCGCCGCCAATGCCGAGTTCCCGAATCCACGTGGCGACGAGGTTCGACGGGGCGACGATCCGGTCGGGACGACCGGCGGCTCGACGAGTCCACCAACCGTCTGCGACGCCGCCGTCGCCGTACCACTCGAGAATCGTCGGCGCGCGTGCGAGCGTCCCGCCCACGCTGGCCGCGACCACCTGTTCCGGCGGCCGTTCGCCGACGTGAACGACGTCGGGTGCCGCCGCCGACAGCGCCAGTGGCAACCGAAGGAGAAACGCTGACTTCGAGTCGAGGCTCGACGCCACCCCGTGGTAGGTAACGCCGTCGCGTTCGAACACGTCGTGGCCGCCGCCCCAGAACGCACAACAGAAGTGGTGAACCTCGTGACCCCGGTCGCGCACCAGCTCGAGTATCGACTGCAATCGTCGGTTCGTCTCGGTGTCCCGGTGGTGAACGGTTTCGAAGGAGACGAACGCGACGCGCATATGCGGACGGAGACGTAACGACGGGATAAAAAGTCACTTCTTTCGGTCGGTTCGAGCGGGCTTCGCTCGAGAAAACCCGGTTCGGGAGGATCGAACGATCCGATCGCCGAGCGGATGATACTCGAGATACCCTTACTTGTCGTCGTCTCGATCAGCTTTCTTCTCGTCGTGTTTGTCGTCGTCTCTCTCGTCCTTCTTCTCGTCATCCTTCTCCGCGTCATCCTTCTCTGCGGGCTGATTCACCAGCGGTTCTTCGGTCAGGATATCGATAATGCTTTTTTCGTCGTCTCTATCGGCTTTCTTCTCGTCGTGTTTTTCGTCGTCTCGATCATCCTTCTTCTCGTCGAGTTTCTCGTCGTCTCGATCATCCTTCTTCTCGTCGAGTTTCTCGTCGTCTCGATCATCCTTCTTCTCGTCGAGTTTCTCGTCGTCTCGATCATCCTTCTTCTCGTCGAGTTTCTCCGCCTTATCCTTCTCTGCAGGCTGATTCACCAGCGGTTCTTCGGTTAGTATATCGACGATGGTTTTCCCGTCGTCCTTATCCTCCTTCTTCTCCCGGTCCGCGTCCGCTTTCTTCTCGTCGCCGTCGGCTTTGTCGTCCGTCTCGAGTGAGACGGCCGTCGTCATCTCCGTTTCGTCGTGTTTCTCGTCGACGTAGTCACCGACCACGAGAGTGACCAGCACGTCCTCGGAGTCGTCGGCGCACTCGAGGGTCACCTCGGTGTGATCGAGCGAGACGTCGTCGTCGTCCGCCGTGGCCGACAGCTCGTACGTTCCGTCCGCGAGCCCGACGAACGTCACGTTCTCGTTAGCCGGGAGCTCCGTCGCCAAACTGTACGTGGCCGTCTCCGTACGGTCGCCGGCGTCGTCGGTTTCGACGGTTCGCTCGGTTTGCATCGACGTCTCGAGCGTTCCGTCGCTGTGGATCTCGAGCGACGAGTGATCGCCGTTCCAGGTGAGCCCGAGTCCGACGGCGTCGCCGTTCGGGTTCTCGATCGAGAGATGGTTCGCGTCGTCCTCACAGTCGGTCGACACGGCGAGCGCTTCGTGTTCCGTCGGCTGGTGCTCCGACGCCCCGACCATCGCACCGGTGGCCGTGATCGTAAGCCCGATCGCGACGGCGAGCGTCACGAGTACGAGCAGCCACTTTTTGCCCAGTGTTAGATCCGCTGTGCCCCGCTCCGTATTCGTTGGTCTGGTGTCTCTCATGTGTCGTCCCGCGGAGAAATCCACGCCACTGTCCCCCTTTGTTATGACAACCAGACAGCCGCGAGCCGAGGGGAACCGAAATCGTCCCGCGAACGAATACGTATCGTTCCGACGTGCACGAAATAAACGTGCGACAAAGCTCGTATTGGTTGTGATGGAACGGTCACTATCACGGAGCTGTCGATCGGTTCCAGACCCGGATAGTGCGGGAAACGCGGTGCGAGGGGAATCTGTCGGAAGGCTGTTCGGTATCGTTTGCCCGACGATCGGTTTCGGACGGCTGACATCGGTTATTACTTCTAGCACTCCCTTCGCGAAACGAACGGGTGAGCGTCGCGGTTCTCGAGGACCGTCGTTCCCCACCGACTGCGATCGTCCAGGGGAATTTCGAGCGGCATTCTGACCCCGGAGAAACCGGTAATACGATCGAGAACGCGGATGGGATCGAACCCTCGGCGGAGCTGAACGGCGAGACCGTTCGGCGAAATCGGTCGTTAGTCGACCGAAAGCGGGAGTGACTCGAGCGTTCGGCCGCAACCCAAACGCATACCGCCGTCGGTCGAGTTCCCCCACCTATGGTGAGCTACGACATCGAGCGCTATCTCAACGTTCGAAGCGCCTACGGCGCGTCGTTCGGACCTCGGGGACAACGGCTGTCGTTTTTGATGGATACGACGGGAACGCCGCAGGTCTGGACGCTCCAGGGCCCGCGGGAGTGGCCCGTACAGCGGACGTTCGACGACGAGCGGGTGACGTTCTCCTCGTGGTCTCCGGAGCGCCTCGAGGCGATCTTCGGCATGGACGAGGGCGGCAACGAGCGCGTTCAACTGTTCATACTCGACGCGAGGACCGGCGAGATCAGCAATCTGACGGCGAAACCCGACGCCAAACATCGCTGGGGCGGCTGGAGCCACGACGGCGATCGGTTCGCGTTCGCCTCGAACCGCCGGGACGAGTCGGTCTTCGACGTCTACGTCCAGCGACGAGACGCGCGCGGCGACGACGCACGGCTAGTCTACGAGGGCGACGGCTGGCTGTCGGTTTCGGGTTTCAGCCCCGACGACACCCGACTGCTCGTCTCGCAGGCGTACTCGAACTTCGATCAGGACCTGTACGTCCTCGAGGTCGACACCGGCGAGATCGACCACCTCACGCCACACGAAGGAGACGTCCGCTACCAGAGTGCGAGCTGGGCTCCGGACGGCGAAGGGGTGTATCTGGTGACCGATCACGGCGACGCGGACACGCTCTATCTCGCCTACTTCGACCTCGAAGAGCGCACGCTCGAGACGGTCGTCGACGGGGACGGCTGGAACGTCGACGGCGTTGCACTCGACGACGAGACCGGCCGGTTCGTCTACTCGCGAAACGTCGAGGGGTACACCGAGCTCACCGTCGGCGAGTTCGATCCGGACGAGCCGACGGCGTTCGAGACCTTCCCGGAGCCCGACCTGCCGGGAGGCGTCGCGGGCGGCGTAAGTTTCGACCCGGACGCCGAACGGTTCGCGCTGTCGACGACCGGCGACGCGGTCAACACTAACGTCTTCGCCGTCGACGTCGAGACCGGGGAGGCCGAGCGCTGGACGGACGCACCGACGGCTGGTATCCCGCGCGAGACGTTCGACGAATCGGAGCTGGTCCACGTCGAGAGCTTCGACGGGCTCGAGATTCCCGGATTCCTCACGCTCCCGAGCGAGTGCGCGGACGACGGTTCGACCCCGGAGAACGACGGACGATCGACCGACGACGGGGCCCCCGTCATCGTCGACATCCACGGCGGTCCCGAGAGCCAACGCCGGCCGTCGTTCTCGAGCGTCAAGCAGTACTTTCTCGATCGCGGTTACGCGTACTTCGAGCCGAACGTTCGCGGTTCGGCTGGCTACGGCGCGGAGTACGCGGCGCTCGACGACGTCGAAAAACGGATGGACTCCGTCGCGGATCTCAGAGCGTGCGTCGAGTGGCTCCACGACCATCCCGCCGTCGACCCCGACCGAATCGCCGCGAAGGGCGGCTCCTACGGCGGATTCATGGTGCTCGCGGCGCTGACCGAGTATCCCGACCTCTGGGCAGCAGGAATCGATGTCGTCGGCATCGCGAACTTCGTCACGTTCCTCGAGAACACCGGCGACTGGCGTCGCGAACTGCGCGAGGCCGAGTACGGCTCGCTCGAGGAGGACCGGGAGTTCCTCGAGTCGATCTCGCCGACGAACAACGTCGAGCGGATCGAGGCGCCGCTGTTCGTGCTTCACGGCGAGAACGATCCGCGCGTTCCGGTCGGGGAAGCCGAGCAGATCGCCGAGAAGGCCGCCGAGCAGGGCGTTCCCGTCAGAACGTTGCTCTTCGACGACGAAGGGCACGGCTTCTCGAAGCTCGAGAATCGCATCGAGGCCTACACCGCGATCGCCGAGTTCCTCGACGAGCACGTCTGAGTCGAAAGACGGCCAACCTTACCGACTTAGCGTCGTTAACCAGCCCCCCGTTCCAACCCCACGTATGCGCTGGCGACGCGCCGTCGGCGGACTCGCCGTTGCGGTCGTAGTCGTCACGTTACTCGTCTACGGTCTCGGCTGGGACGACGTCGTCTCGACCGTTCGGACGGCACACCCCGGCGCACTCGCCGCCGCGCTGGTGAGCGGACTCGGCATTCTGGCACTTCGCGCGTTGGTCGTCGAGCGACTGCTCGGTCCGGTCGCCGGCGGCGCTCGCGGTGGAGCGTTCGCGGCGGCGTACCTCTCCGGGTACTTCGCTCGGAGCGCGCTCCCCTGGGGACGTTCGACGGGAACGCCGATCACGGCGTATTTGCTCGCGGACGCGTCGGATTCGGAGTTCGAGGACAACCTGGCCGTCGTCGCCGCCGCGGAGGGGTTCAACGCCCTGAGCAGTATCGTCGTCGCCGTAATCGGATTCGTCGCGTTCGCGGCGACCAGCGAAAGCGAAGCGGTCACCTCGATCGCGACCGCGATCGTCGTCGTCGGCGTCGCCGGAGCGGTCGCGACGGTCGCCGTCGTCGCGGGATTCAACCGCGGAATCGCGAGATCCACGCTGCTCGCGGCGTCGGTCAGAGTCGAGGCCGGTCTCGAGCGCCTACCGTACGTCAACCCGGGTGAAAGCGTGCTGGCGAAACGCGTCCACGGATTTTTCGACACGCTCCGGGTAATACAGGCGTCGCGTCGGACGATCGCGGTCGCCTTTTCGGTCGCCGTCGTGAGCTGGATGTTCAACTCGCTGCCGCTTTATTTCTGTCTGCTCGCGATCGGCGTCGACGCGCCACTGGCGCTGGCACTCGTCTGCGCGCCGCTCGCTTCCTTCGGCGGCGTGGTTCCGTTACCCGGAGGAAGCGGCGGCATCGAGGTCGTTCTGACGAGTCTGCTCGTCGCGACCCTCGGCGTCTCCGCCGGCGACGCCGGCGCCGTCGCGGTTCTCTACCGACTCACGACCTACTGGGCACACCTCGCGGTCACCGGCGTCGTCGCGGTGATCGCCTCTGTCACCGGCTTTCAACGGCTGTGAACGCTGCTGATCGTCGTCTCAACCGACGACGCCGGTTTTTCTGGCGACCTCCCGTGCGGCTCGCTCGTTCATCCCGTCGCCGAGGATCGTGTACCGATCGCGGATCTCGTGGCAGGTCGTTAGCGCCTCGATCACGGTCCCGTCGTCGATGCCGAGTTCGCCCGCGGTCGTCGGCGCGTCGATGCTCGAGAGCGCGTCCCGAATGTCCCGCCAGACGCCGCGGTCGCCGCCGTGGAGGTAGGCGGTCATGATCGAGCCGACGCCGACCTGGTGGCCGTGCAGTGCCGCGTCGGGTGCGAGCCGATCGAGCTTGTGCGAAAAGAGATGCTCCGCGCCGCTCGCTGGCCTCGAAGAGTCCGCGATGGACATCGCGACGCCGGAGGACATGAGCGCCTTGGTGACGACCCAGGCCGACTCTTCGAGGCCGGGGCGGACCATGTCGGCGTTGTCGACCAGGATCTCCGCGGTCATCTCCGCGAGTGCGGCGGCGTACTCGGAGTACTCGACGTCTTTGAGCCGCTTCGCGAGCCGCCAGTCCATCACGGCCGTGTAGTTCGAGATAATGTCGGCGCAGCCGGCGGTCGTCAGCTCCCACGGCGCGTCGGCGAGGATCTCCGTATCCGCGACGACCGCAAGCGGCGGCTCGGCCGCGACGCTGTGGCGGGTGTCGCCGTCGGGGACCGAACCGCGGTTGCTGACGATGCCGTCGTGGCTCGCCGCCGTCGGGACCGAGAGAAACCCCATATCGAGGTGGTCGCTGGCCATCTTCGCGATGTCGATCGCTTTCCCCCCACCGATTCCGACGAGGTAGGAGACCTCCTCGGTCTCGGCGGTTTCGATCACGGTTTCGACGGCGTCGAACGTCGCCGCCTCGACGGTGACGATGGCGGGGTCGACGCCGACGTCGCGAAAGTCGGCCGCAACGGGGTCGGCAGCCACCGCTCGCGGCGTCGGACTCGTGACCAGCAGCGGCCGTCCCTGCAGGTGCAGATCATCCACGACGTCGACGACGGCCGAGCGGACGCCGTGACCCACGACGACGTTTCGCGGCAGGCGAATCCACGTCGATTTCTCGAACATGGGTACCCTGACACACCCGCGGGACATACGTGTTTTTCCTCGAGCGACGATCGCCACCTCCGTTTCCGGTAGCGTCAGCGTCGATTTCGAGAGCGCCACCTTCGACTTCGGTGGCGAGTCCATCCCGTCCGCCGGGCGAACGCTCGGATCGACGGACAGTCACCGGGGCTTTGCGGGGGTTCTTTCTTCACGTTCGTGTGCGGGCCGACGATGTCGGATTACCAGCCGACGGAACGAGCGACCCGCTAGTCCACCGCTGCGACGATCGCCACCTCCGTTTCCGAGCGACACCGTCGACGGCGACGACGGGCGGTTTCGCTCGAACGTCCGTCGCGACGCGGCCGAGGACGATTCGACGATGCTCGAGCGCGGCGAATCCGCCGTCGTTGCCGACGCCAACCCGTCGGTCGCGACTCTCGGGCGGCTTCGAAGACGAGCGCGATCGGCGAGACGAGGGCGGTCGTCGGGAACGACGATCGCTACCGGGACGAGCGCGACCGCGAGTACGACTTTCGCCGACTGGACGAGAGAGAGAGCAGTCCGGCGGCCCCCAGTACCGCCAGCGCGGCCGGCGGAACGGATCAGTCGTCGCTCGCGGCGAAGCCGGCCGATTCGGCGTCGAACTCGGCGTCGGGCGAGCCGGGGAGTTCGGCTCTGACGTCGTCCGAGCCTCGTTCGGCGATCGCGTCGCGGTAGGCTTCGGGCATGACCTTCACGAACGAGTCGAGTGCCCCCTCCCAGTCTTCGAGCAGCGCTGCGCCGCGCTCGGAGCCGGTGAAGGCGACGTGGTTCTCGACGAGACGGTGGAGCATTCGCTCGTCCTTCTCCTCGAGGTCGTCGTACAGCGTCACCATCTCGGTGTTGGCTTTCGCCGAGAATCCGCCGTCGGGATCGTAGACGTAGGCGACGCCGCCGGACATTCCGGCGGCGAAGTTCTTGCCCGTCTCGCCGAGGACGGCGACGACGCCGCCGGTCATGTACTCACAGCCGTGGTCGCCGACCCCCTCGACGACCGCCTTCGCGCCGGAGTTACGGACGGCGAAGCGCTCGCCCGCGACGCCGTTGACGTAGAGCTGTCCGTCGGTCGCACCGTAGAGCGCGACGTTGCCGATCGAGACGTTCTCGGTCGGATCGTAGTTCGCCGTTTCGGGCGTTCTGACCGTGATCGTGCCGCCCGAGAGCCCCTTGCCGACGTAGTCGTTGGCGCTGCCCGTGAGGTGAAACGAGACGCCGCTTGCCAGGAACGCGCCGAAGCTCTGGCCGGCGGTGCCGTCGAAGTCGACGGTGATCGTCTCCTCCGGCAGACCGGGCTCGCCGTAGCGGCTGGTGATCCGATTCGAGAGCATCGCGCCGACCGCCCGATCGACGTTCGTCACGTCGCTCGAGAGGGCGATCGGCACCTGCTCGTCGATCGCGGTTGTCGCGGCGTCGATGAGGTCGCGGTCGAGTTGATCCTCGAGTTCGTGGTCCTGTTCCCGGACCTTCCGTCGCACGTCGCTTGCGGGATCGGCGAGCACGGCCGAGAGGTCGACGCTGCGCGCCTTCGGATGGGAAACGTCGTCGCGCTGTTCGAGGACGTCCACCCGGCCGATCATCTCGTCGACCGTCTCGAAGCCGAGTTCGGCCATGATCTCGCGCAGCTCCTGGGCGATGAACGTCATGTAGTTGATGACGTGTTCGGGTTCGCCGGGGAACCGCTTGCGGAGGTCCTCCCGCTGGGTCGCGACGCCGACCGGACAGGTGTTTTTGTGACACTGCCGGGCCATCACGCAGCCGCTCGTGACGAGGCTCGCGGTGCCGAAGACGTACTCCTCCGCGCCCAGCAGGGCGGCGACGGCGACGTCGCGGCCGGTCTTCATCCCGCCGTCGGCGGAGACGCGGATCCGGTCGCGAAGGCCGGTCGCACAGAGCATCTGGTTCGCCTCGGCCAGCCCGAGCTCCCAGGGGAGACCGGCGTTTTTGATCGACGTTCGCGGCGACGCGCCGGTGCCGCCGGAGTGGCCGGAGATGTGGACGACGTCCGCGTTCGCCTTCGCGACGCCGGCGGCCACGGTGCCGATGCCGGCTTCGCTGACGAGCTTGACGTTGACGTCCGCATCCTCGTTGGCCGTTTTCAGGTCGAAGATGAGCTGTTTCAGGTCCTCGATCGAGTAGATGTCGTGGAGCGGCGGCGGGGAGATGAGGCCGACGCCCGGCGTCGACTTGCGCACGTGGGCGATCATCTCGTTGACCTTCTCGCCGGGAAGGTGGCCGCCCTCGCCCGGCTTCGAGCCCTGGGCCATCTTGATCTGGAGTTCGTCCGCACTCGAGAGATACGTCGAGGTGACGCCGAACCGACCCGAGGCGACCTGCTTGACGTTACACTCTTTTTCGGTTCCGAACCGCTCGGGCGGCTCGCCACCTTCGCCGGAGTTCGACTTGCCGCCGATGCGGTTCATCGCGATCGAGTTGTTCTCGTGTGCTTCGGGCGAGAGCGATCCCAGCGACATCGCCGCGGTCGAAAATCGCTCGACGACGTCGGCGACCGGTTCGACGTCCTCGATCGGAACGGGCTCGCGATCGGAATCGAACGCGAGCAGCCCGCGTAGCGTCTGGAGATTCTGGTTCTGATCGTTAATCAGCTCCGCGAACTCGCAGTAGCGTTCGTAGTCGTTCGATCGGACGGCCTGCTGGAGCGTGCCGACCGTCTCCGGGTTCCACTGGTGGTGAATGCCGTTCGAGCGGTGCTCGAACTCGCCGTGGCGGTCCAGATTCGACTCGTCGTCGCCGAAGGCGGTCGCGTGTCGCTCCCGGACGTCGGCTTCGATCTCGGCGAGACCGATACCCTCGGTCCGATTCTCGGTGCCCTCGAAGTACTCGGCGACGAGGTCGGAATCGAGGCCGACGGCTTCGAAGATCTGGGCCCCCTGGTAGCTCTCGACGGTCGAGATTCCCATCTTGGCCATGATCTTCAACAGCCCGTCCTCGACCGCGCCGACGTAGGCGTCGACGGCCACCTCGGTGTCGGCACCGTCCGGTCCGGCGGTGAGGTCCTCGATGGTCTGGTAGGCGAGATACGGGTTGACGGCACCGGCTCCGTAGCCGACGAGCGTCGCGAAGTGGTGGACCGTCCGGGGATCGCCGGACTCGACGACCAGGCCGACGTGGTTTCGCAACCCGTTTCGAACGAGGTGGTGGTGGACGCTCCCCGTCGCGAGCAGACTCGGAATCGCCAGCCGATCCTCGCCGACGGCGCGATCCGAGAGGACGATCACCTCGTGGCCGTCCTCGATCGCCTCCACGACGTCCTCGCGGACGCGTTCGATCGCCGCCTCGAGGTCGGAACCGGCCTCGTCGCGTTCGGGCTCGTACGTGACGTCGATCGTCGCGGCCGTGATGCCGTTCGCGGCGCACTCCCGGATCGCCTCGAGTTCCGCGTCGGTGAGGATCGGCGAGTCGAGGACGAGCTGACGTGCGTGCTCGGGCGACTCGTCGAGCAGGTTCCGCTGGTGGCCCAGCCGGCTCTCCATCGAGGTGACCAGCTCCTCGCGGATGTAGTCGAGCGGCGGGTTAGTGACCTGCGCGAACAGCTGTTTGAAGTACGAAAACAGCGGCCGGTTGAACTCCGTGAGAACCGAAAGCGGCGTGTCGTCGCCCATCGAGCCGACCGGATCCTTCCCCTTCTGGGTCATCGGTTCGATCAGGTTCTCGAGTTCGTCGTGGGTGTAGCCGAACGCGGCCTGGTGGTCGCGAAGCTCCGAGACAGGCCGACGTGGCGAACTGTCGCCGGTCGTCCGCACGTCGTCGAGGTGAACCTGTTCGCGGTCGATCCACTCGCCGTAGCGGTCGTCGGTGAGTCGGTCGAACACTTCCTCGTCCGGAACGACTCGCCCCTCGTTCGGGTCCGCGAGAAAGAGCTGTCCGGGCTGGAGCCGTCCCCGTTCGTCGATCTCCTCGGGCGGCGTCTCGAGCGCTCCCGCCTCGCTGGCCACGATCAGCCGGCCGTCCGTCGTCACGTCGTACCGACACGGGCGCAGCCCGTTGCGGTCGAGCACCGCGCCGACGCGTTCGCCGTCGGTCGCCGCGACGAGCGCGGGGCCGTCCCAGGGCTCGACCAGCGAGGCGTGGAAGTCGTACCAGTCTTTGCGGTCTTCGTCCATCGACTCGTCGCCCCGCCAGGCTTCGGGCACGAGCATGCGCAGCGCGTGCGCCAGGTCGCGGCCGTCGTGCATCAGGAGTTCGAGCGCGTTGTCGACGCTCGCGGTGTCGGACTGGTCGGGATCGTTGATCACCGGCTTCACGGCGTCGAGGTCGTCGATGACGTCGCTCTCGAGGTCGGTTTCCCGGGCTCGCATCCAGTTGACGTTCCCCTGGATCGTGTTGAACTCGCCGTTGTGGACGACGTTCCGGTACGGGTGTGCGAGGTGCCAGGCGCCGAGCGTGTTCGTCGAGAAGCGCTCGTGAACCATGACGAACGTCGACTCGAATCGCTCGTCGGTCAGGTCGGGGTAGTAGGAGGCGACCTGCTCGCCCTTGAGCAGTCCCTTGTAGACGACGGTCTTCGAGTCGAGCGAACAGACGTAGAATCGGTCCGAACCGTCGACGTCGCAGTCTTCGACGGCGTTCTCGAGCGCCCGCCGGGCGACGTAAAGTCTGCGATCGAAGGCGTCCCCGTCGACGTCGTCGTCGGGGGCGACGAACACCTGTCTGACGTCCGGCTCGGATTCGATCGCCGTCCGTCCGAGGTCGTCGTTGTCCGTCGGCACGTCCCGCCAGGTCAGCACGTCGAGGTCGGAGGACGAAAAGACATCGTCGAGAATCGAGATCAGTTCCTCGCGCGCCGTCTCGTCCTGAGGGAGAAAGACCGAACCGACGGCGTACGTCTCCGGGAGCTCCACGTCGAGGACGTCCCGGAAGAACGCGTCGGGCGTCTGGAGTACGATCCCGGCCCCGTCGCCGGTGTTCTTTTCCGCACCGGTCGTCCCGCGGTGTTCGAGGTTGACGAGCAACTCGAGTCCGTCGGCGACGATACCGTGGCTTCGACCGCCGTCGAGGTCCATGACGACCCCGACGCCGCAGTTCGACCGGGCATCAGTCGGATCCGCGAGCCCCTGTGCGGACTCGGCGGATGGCGCGCTACGTGGCTGTGACATACACTGCGGTAGCGAGAGGCGATATATGAGGCTACCCCATTATGACTATATGTATTATAGACACATATAATCGAATTTAAGGAATACGATTCCGATTGATTTGTAATTACACTTCCCCCGTCCGCGGCCGATTCGGCCGGCCACGTCGCGTGGGGAAAACCTATACGATCCGACGGGTAAGTGACATCGGTATGTACATATCGAACACGGAGACCGTCCCCGACGGCGAGGTCGTCGAGGTGCTGGGAATCGCCCGCGGCAACACGGTCGAGGCCAGGAACGTCGGACGCGACATCACGCAAGGGATCAGAAACGTCTTCGGCGGCGAACTCAAGGCGTACTCGGACCTGCTCACGAAAGCTCGTGACGAAGCCATCGCGCGGATGGAAGCCGACGCCGAGGAGATGGGCGCCGACGCCGTCGTCAACGTCCGCCTCGAGACCTCCCAGATCACCGAGGGCGGCTCGGAAGTGATGGCGTACGGCACTGCCGTTCAGCTCAGGTAACGCCCCGGTCTCGGGTCGCGGCGTTCGGTATCGATCCGGATGCACGCCGCTTGCCCCTCTCGAGGTCCTCACTCGACCCCGAGTCTGGCCGCGAGCCGCTTCCAGCGGCCGTCGCCGAGTTCCGACACCGACTGCATCTCCTCCGTCGATAGCTCGAAGTCGAACAGCGCCGCGTTCGTTTCGATATGTTCGCGACTCGAGGCCTTGGGGATCGCCGACACGGCGGGTTGCTGGAGCAACCACCGGAGTGCGACCTGCGGTGCAGACTTGCCGTGAGACGCGCCGACCTCCGTGAGGCGGTCGTCGCCGACGACGGCACCCTCCGCGAGCGGGCTGTACGCCGTCAGACAGACGTCGCGGTCGACGCAGTACTCGAGCAATTCGTCCTGGCGGTGATAGGGGTGGTACTTCACCTGATTTGCGACGATCGGCGTCTCAGACAGCTCGATCGCGCGCTCGAGCTGCTCGATCGAGAAGTTGCTGACGCCGACGTGCTCGACCCGTCCGTCGTCCTGAAGTTCGTTCATCGCGCCCAGCGTCTCGGAGAGCGGTGCGCGCTCGCTCGGCGCGTGGAGCAAGAGCAGGTCGACCGTCTCGAGCGAGAGGCGTCCGAGACTCCGTCGCGTCGACTCGAGGACGTCCTCGCGCGCGGCGTTATCGGGATGGACCTTGGTGACGACGAAGATTTCGTCGCGATCGACGTCGCTGTCCGCGATCGCTCGCCCGACGGCGGCCTCGTTGTCGTACATCTGTGCCGTGTCGACGTGACGGTAGCCGGCCGAGAGCGCGGTTTCGACGGCGCGCTTGCACTCGTCGCCGGTCATCCGGGCCGTTCCGAAGCCGAGTTTCGGGATCTGGGCGCCGCCGACCGAGACGGGATCGATGGGGAACGCGTCGGTCATACCTCGAGCGTCGTCGCCTCGGGACGTTAATTCTCGGCCTGATTTCGGCGCGGACGCCGCGTCGACTGGAGCGGCCGAGGCGGGTCAGACCGCGCCGCCGGGCTGGTACTCGCCGAACTCGTCGCGCATGACGTTACAGATCTCCCCGACGGTCGCGTACGCTTTCACCGCGTCGACGATGTACGGCATCAGGTTCTCGTCACCCCGCGCCGCGTCGCGCAGCGCCTCGAGCGCGGCGTCGACGGCCTCGTCGTCGCGCTCGGCCCGGACGGACTGGAGGTGGTCGATCTGTCGCTTCTCGTCCTCCCGGGTGACCTCCTGGACGTCCATCTCGGGCTCTTCGTCGACCTCGAACTCGTTGACGCCGACGATGATCCGCTCGCCCTCCTCGATCTCGCGCTGGCGGTCGAAGGCGGTGTCCTGAATCTGACGCTGGACCCACTGCTGTTCGACCGCCTCGAGCATGCCGCCGCGGTCGTCGACCGCCTCGAGGATCTCGTAGGCCTCGGCCTCGACCTCGTCGGTCAGCGACTCGACGTAGTAGCTGCCGGCGAGGGGGTCGATCGTGTCGGCCGCGCCGGACTCGTGGGCGAGGATCTGCTGGGTGCGAAGCGCGGTGCGAACCGACTCCTCGGTCGGAAGGGCGAGCGCCTCGTCCTTGCCGTTCGTGTGCAAGCTCTGGGTGCCCCCGAGAACGGCGGCCAGCGCCTGGTAGGCGACTCGCACGACGTTGTTCTCGATCTGCTGGGCGGTGAGCATCGAGCCGGCGGTCTGGGTGTGGAACTTGAGCTGTTTCGATTTCGGGTTCTGCGCGTCGAACCGCTCTTCCATGACGTCGTGCCACATCCGTCTGGCTGCGCGGAACTTCGCGACCTCCTCGAAGATGTTGTTGTGACCGTTGAAGAAAAACGACAGCTGGGGGGCGAACTCGTCGACGTCGAGCCCGGCGTCGATCGCCGCCTCGACGTACTCGATGCCGTTGCCGAGGGTGAACGCGAGCTCCTGTGCGGCCGTCGAACCCGCTTCGCGGATGTGGTAGCCCGAGATCGAGATCGTGTTGAACTTCGGCGTCTCGGCCGCACAGAACTCGAAGATGTCCGTGATGATCCGCATCGAGGGGCCGGGCGGGTAGATGTAGGTGTTCCGGGCGATGTACTCCTTGAGGAGGTCGTTCTGGATCGTCCCGCGAAGCTCGCTGCGATCGACGCCCTGCAGGTCGCCCACCGCGACGTACATCGCGAGCAAGACGGACGCCGGCGCGTTGATCGTCATCGACGTCGAAACCTCGTCGAGCGGAATGCCGTCGAAGACGGTCTCCATGTCCGCGAGGGAGTCGATCGCCACGCCCGCCTTCCCGACCTCGCCGGCGGCCATCTCGTCGTCGGAATCGTAGCCCATCTGGGTGGGCAGGTCGAACGCCATCGAGAGGCCGGTCTGGCCCTGATCCAGCAAGTAGTGGTACCGCTCGTTGGTATCCGCCGGCGTCGAGAAACCGGCGTACTGGCGCATCGTCCACAGCCGCCCGCGGTAGCCCGTCGAGTAGACGCCCCGGGTGTAGGGTGGTTCGCCCGGAAAGCCGAGGTCCTCCCGGTAGTCCAGCTCCGAGACGTCGGCCGGCGTGTACAATCGATCGACCTCCTGTCCGCCGGTGTCCGTCGTGAACGTCTCCCGTCGCTCGCCGAATCGATCGACGACGGGTTCGACCGCCTCCTCGCACCACTCCTCACGGGCGGCGCGGATCTCCTCGAGATCTTCAGGATCAAACATTATGAATACGGATGGTGGGGGGTGGCTTGAAAGTTGGTGAGTGCTACCGACCGGTGTCGTACTTGTACGTCGCCGACTCGGGATCGATGCCGAAGTCCTCGGGCGTCTCGTCGTTCGAAACCTCGTCCCGACCTTCCGGCGCTCGCTTGAACGCTTCGCGCAGCCGCTCGGGCATCTGGAACGCCTCGACCTCGATCGACAGCGGGACCGCGTCGGGGTCGACCCCCTCTCGCTTGGCGTCCAGCCGGTCTCGAAGGGGCTCCGGCAGCCGGGACTCGTCGATCCGCTGGAAGCCGAACTGGGCGAGGTACGCCCCCTCACCGGTCAGCGCGTAAACGGTCTCGAATCCCTGATCGCCCGCGTACTCGAGCAACCGCTCGACGACGTGTGCGCCGACGCCCTGTTCGCGCCACCCCTCGAGAACGCCGATGCTGGTCAGCTCGCAGACCTCGCCTCCGCTCGCACGCTCGTCGTCGATCGACGCGCCGTCGAGCTTGTGGATGCGAATTCGACCGAATCCGGCCTTCTCGCCGGACTCCTCGTCGACCGCGACGACGTAGTCGCGCGAGCGGAACGCCGTGTCGTCGAGCCCCATCGCCTCGATGTGCTCGAGCAGCCAGACCTCCTCTCTGTTTTTCGCGTCCCGCACGTACATGATTCGACGTAGGGAACGTGCGGCCAAAAGCGTTTGCGGGTCGAACGCGCCGTACCGGCACGCGTCGGTACCTGCTGCCCGTGCAGGCTGGGCCTCGATCCGGACGCGTCAGGTACGGTCCACGAGTGGCCGCCGCGAGCCGGTTCACTCTCCGGGCGCGGTACTCCGCTCGAAAAACGAGCGCACGCTGGAGTCGAACGTCGCCTTGCGCTCGTGGAACGCGCCGTGTTTGGCCCCCGGGACGAGCTCGAGTTCGCCGCGGGGCAGTGCCTCCGCCGTCTCCCGCGTGCGCTCGGCCGTGAAGTACGGATCGCGTTCGCCGCCGAAGACGAGCGTCGGCCGCTCGACGTCCGCCAGTTCGTCGCGTCCGTCGAACCGCCGAACGAACGCGAGCGATCGACTCACGTCAGCCGGTTCCGCGGGTCGCGCCTGGAGGAATCGGCCGACGGTCCGAGCCGCGAGCGGGTAAGCGACCGCGCGTCCGTCCGCGAACATCGCCGCGGCGAGGTCGGCCCTGATCGCCGCCCAGTCGCGTTCGCGCGCGTACCGCTCGAATCGACGGATCGCCGGTCGAGCGCCGTCGTCGAGTCGAGCGGCGCTGTTCGCCAGGACGAGCCGATCGACGAGATCCGGCCGCCGCCGGGCGAGAGCCTGTCCGATCAGCCCGCCCATCGAGATGCCGATCACGTCGATCGTCCCGCCGGCGTCGACGATCGCCTCGAGCGCCCGGGCGTGAGTCTCGACTGCGTCGGCGGGCCCGTAGCCCGGCGGCAGCTTGCGGGGCCTGCTCAGCAGGTAGATCTCGTGCGTCCGGAGGTAGCGAGCGAAGTAGGACGCGAGCGCCCACCCCGAAAACGGCGGATAGTCGCCGGAGAACATCGCGTCGCCGAATCCCGGCAGGACGACGAGCGACCGGGGCTTCGAACCGGCGCGCACGTACGGATGGCCGCCGGGAAGCGTCCCGGTCTCGCAGCCGGCCGCTCGAACGGCCCTCGTCGGGTCGGCGAACCGCTGGATCGGTATCACGACGGAACCCTCCGCATCACGGCGTCAACCGCTCCCAGAGCGACTTCAGCTCCGAAGCCGTCTCCATCGCGGAGAGCTCCCGGTAGGCCGCTTTCTCCTCGTCGTAGTTCGACTCGAGGGGCTTTCGCACGGCGTCGCCGTAGCCGAGTTCACCCGCCATCGTCGACAGCCTCTCGTACGCAGTCATCTCGAAGCGCTCGGTCGTCATCCCGGCGTTTAAGTAGACCATATTCCGCAGGTCGTCGTCGGTGATCTCGCGCTCTAAGTCGCGTCGCTCCTCTTCGAGTGCATCGAGGACGGGCGAGTCCCGCGCCTCCGCCGGCCTGTCGAGGGCGGCGAAGACGTCCTCGATCCGCTCGACCTGCGTCCTCGTCTCGTCGCGGTGGTCCGTGAACCCTCGGCTCAGCCTTTCGTTCGTGGCGTCGATCGCCATCTCGTCGAGTGCGTCGACGAGTTCCTGTTCGACGTAGTACTGCTGGGCGAGCCTGTGGACGAACAGCTCCTCGAGGCTATCCATACTCATGTTGCGACCGCCATCGGGGAGGCCGTTAACGCTGGTCCACGAACACGCAGGGAATCCGCGGGCGGATCTGGCCGCACCCGGCGGACGGTTCGCCCGGAGTCATACGGTTTACTGTCCGTCAGTTCCAGCGCACACGCGACACGGGCTGCGGGTGCACCCGTACATCGGGACAGTAATCCGTATCAGGTGGTGGCTCACTCGGATCGAAGCGAGGGAACGTCGGCGGGCGTGTCGAAGTCGTGGAAGTGTTCGCCGCGTTCCTCGCTGAGGACGTCGAGCGCCGCCGCCGCACCGTCGCCCGCGGCGATCACGGCCTGCCACTTCTCAGCTCTCACCATCGCCCCCGTCGCGTACAGGTTCTCGACGCTCGTCTCCATGTCCTGGTCGACGCTGACGGTGCCGTCGTCGTCGAACTCGCACCCGAGGTCCTCGGCTACGGACCGATCGGTGCCGGTCGCGAGGACGACGTACTCCGCGTCGTACTCGCCGTCGTCGGTCTCGATCTCGAACCCGCCGTCCGTCCGATCCACGCCGGTCACTTCCTCGCCCACGCGCACGTCGCCGGTGCGGTCGCGCACCTGTCCGCGCGCAAGTTCCACGAATTCGTCGCCGCTGAGGCTACGAACGCCGAGGTAATTGAACAGGTGGGCCTTGTGCATCCACGTCTCGTCCGTATCGAAAACGACCGTCTCGAGGCCGTTTTTCGCGGTGAACAGCGCTGCGCTCAGGCCGGCGGGACCACCGCCGACGATGACGACGTCGGTCATACGCGAACCGTCCACGATCGGACGGAAAACCGTTTTTCCGGCGGCCGTGACCGTTTCGCGACCGTGAGAGTCGTCTCAGTCGATCGTACCGGTTGGATCGATGCGCTCGGCTTCGGGAACCGACGCTCTCGAGACCGCGTACTCGCCCCGTGGCTCCGGTTCGGCCCGGTCCGAATCCGCGTCGTCGGCGAGGACGATCACGCCGTCGGCGACGAGCGGCGCGATCACGCCTGCGACGACGGTTTCGACCCGCGAGAAGGGAGCGCGAACGACCACGCGGTCGCCGGCCGCGAGGCCGAACTCGTCGATCACTCCACGGGCCGCCTCGAGCGCGCCGGCGTGGCTCACGGTCCGGTCGCCGTCGGTCAGAAGCGGCGTCTGGGGATCGACCGATAGCGGCGGAAACGACGGATTCTCGCTCCAGAGGCCGGCGTCGAAGTGGTGGACGTCGGGCTCGGCCGGTCGGTCGCCGTACCCCACTCGCTGGGCCCCCCGCGGCAGTTCGTACTCGCCGGACTCGAGGTCGGAGACCGGTGCGACGAGCGCGCGGAAGTCGTCTTCGTCCTCGAGATTTTCGGGCGGATCGAACCGCGTGGCGGCCTCGAGGAGCGTCGTTCCGAAGAAGGCGACGAGCGCGAGCGGGCCCTCCCCCACGACGCCGACCGTGACGCCCTCGCGGACCCCCGCGTGACGGAGGAAGTTACCCGACTTCCAGGACGTCGTACAGAGCCAGTGGACGTCGAACTCGCGGCCCGTCGCGTCGACCAGCGCCGTCCGATCGTCGCGGCGGTCCCGGGCGAACAGGTCGTCGACTGTGGCGGCGTCCATACGTCGTCGTGGACGCTCGGACGAAAAAAGCGCGCCGACTCCGGCCCGGAAACGCGAGTGAGGAAATCGCCGATCAGAACGCCCGCTTGATCTTCTCGAAGAAGCCGTCTTTGATCTCGATCTCGTCGCCGCCGGCCTCCGCGAACGCCTCGAGGGTCTCGCGTTGTTCCTCGTTCAGCGACTTCGGAGTGACGACCTGGACCTGGACGAAGAGGTCGCCCTGGCCCCGACCGCGCAGGCGCGGCATACCCTTCCCCTCGAGACGGAAGACCTCGCCGCTCTGGGTACCAGACGGGACCTCGAACTCGACCGCGCCGTCGAGCGTGAGCACCTCGACGGTATCGCCGAACGTCGCCTGCGGGAACGAGATCGGGAGCCGATAGCGGAGGTCGTCGCCCTCGCGTTCGAACTCGTCGTGTTCCCGGACGTCGACGTCGATGAGGAGGTCGCCGTGGGGGCCGCCTTCGGGACTCGGCGCGCCTTCGCCCTCCATCCGGAGCGTCTGGCCGCTCTGAATGCCGGGCGGGACCTCGATCGTTAGCGTCGCCTCGTTTCGGACGTAGCCCTCGCCTCGACACTCGTCGCAGGTCTCGGAGTAAAGCGTCCCATCGCCCTCGCAGCGTCGACAGGTCGTCGTCTGCTGGACGCGCCCGAGCGGCGTCTGTTGAACCTGCGTGACCTGGCCCTGTCCCTGACACTCGGGGCAGGTCCGTGCGTCGGCCTCCGGCGGGTGTCCCTCGCCGTCACAGCGGTCGCACGCCTCCGGTCGTTCGATCGTGAACTGCTTTTCCGCGCCGTCGAACGCCTCCTCGAGGTCGATCTCGAGTTCCGTCCGGAGATCCTGTCCCTTCCGCGGCCGGCGGCGACCCCGTCCGCCGCCACCGCCGAAGACCTGCTCGAAGATGTCGCCGAGACCGCCGCCCATGCCGCCACCCATTCCGCCGAACGGGTCGCCGCCCATACCGCCAGCACCCTGGCCCGCGTCGAACCCGTGTTTCTCCGCCTGCTCGTAGCGGTCGTGGCCCATCCGGTCGTAGGCGTTTCGCTTTTCCTCGTCGGTCAACACCTTCTTCGCCTTCTGGATCTTTTTGAACTTTTCCTCGGCGTTCGGATCGTCGCTGACGTCCGGATGGTACTCGGTGGCCTTCTTCCGGTACGCCTGCTTGATCTCCTCGGTCGAGGCGTCGGGGCTCACGCCGAGAACGTCGTAGAAATCCTCACTCATTCGTTGCCCACCAGTAATCCGTTGATCCACTTGAAACGACCGTTCTCGAGCGAGAGACGACCGCGCGGCGAGCGACGACGAGGCGCGTCGAACCCCTACGTTTGTGGTCGTTCGCCTCGAACGACGAGCCGATGACCGCCGACGGACGCTACAAACTGTTCGGAGTGTACGTGTCGAAACCCGTCCGCGACGCACTCGCGACGTACCTCTACGAGGAAGCCGGCGTCGTGGAGTTCGAGGGATACTTCGACGCCGACGCGTCCGCGGTACCCGAGGGCGACCCCGGCGGGGACGCGACCGACGCGCTCGTCTCGACGGTCGTCGCCGACTTCGCGTCGCTGTACGACGCGTCCGATTTCGACGCGGCGCGAGCCGTCGACCCTAACTCGTTCGTCCTCGCGCACCTCGCCGCCGAGCCCGGAACGGTCGCGAACGCCCGCGAGCGGTTCCAGGCCGCCGCGACGATTCAGGACGTCGACCTCCGAACGGTTCACACGGCCATCCTCGACGCGCAGCTTCCCGAGGCCGAGGATGGGCGGTTCGGGCCCGACGGTCCGCAACGGGAGTTCGAACCGGACGACGACGGACTCGAGTGACGCGCTCCCGGAACTGCTCGCCGGGACCCCGTCGACCCTCGAGAACCGGTCGTCGGGTGGCCGCTCGAAAATCGTCGTCGGCCGCCGCCGCTCAGACAGACCACTGTACGTCATCGCCGGTGGGACCGCAGACGGGTGCGGTCCCGCCGGTAACTCGTCACAGTGGGCCGTATCAGGGCGTCTGGAGATCCCAGATGCTCACCCAGTGGTCGGCGTACTCGGCCTCGTGCTCGCTCGCGTACCGGTTGGCTTCCGCCCAGTCGCCACACTCGTACTCGAGGTCGCAGCCGTCGCAGTGGAGACGGTATGCCATATCATACCACAGTACGCGAAGTCGCTTAAGCGTTCGTCAGGATTTCGCGAAACTCGCTCGAGAGCGGGACTCGACCCCGTTCCGTTCCTCGTGACCGTCGTCGTGTCCCGTCGGAAAATAATTAACTCGGTTTCGTATTAGGGTACTTTTACATAGTTCCCCGTCGAACCCACGATCGATGCCAGAAGTAACGATCTCGGATCGCCTGTACGAGAAGCTCGAGGAACAGACCGACGACTCGATCGAGGACGCGCTGTGGGAGCTGATGTATCACACCCACCGCGACTACTGACGCAGGCGACGGCGCTTCCCGGACGGTGGCCGACGTAGGCGCTTTTCTCTTTCCGAACTCGCCCGAGCGGATCGCAGTCGCGACCGGACCTCTCGAGGAACGCCCCCGATGGCGACTCGAAGGCGTCGGGGACGAGTCTCCGCGTTTCGACGGCGATCTGCGTAGCGACCGTCCACGCTGGTCTCTACGGGTGAACGAGGCGAGTTCCCCCGGGCGTGACCCCGAAGCGGTTCACGGCAGTCCATCGAGCAGCGCTCGCGTCGACTCTCTCGAGAACGCCTTGCTGGTCTCCGAACTGACGTTACCGTCCTCGGTGACGGAGAGGATCGCCTGCGCCGCAGTTTCGTCGTCGGGAAACTCGCTGATGGTGATCGTATCGTACCGTCCCATCAACATGTAGAATTCCCGCAGTTCGCCGCCAACCTCGGCGAATCGTTCCTCGATCCGGTTGATTCGCTCCGGACTCTCCCTGATGGTCTGTGCTCCTTGCTGGGTGTACTGCCACAGTGTCACATATGTCGGCATGACAAGATCAACTGGCCACGGCGGTCGTAATAAAACTCACAGTCCGGACGGTCGGTCGCGGAATTCTGCGTCTCGTCGAGCCAGGTTCGGTGTCCGGCGTCGCCTCCCGCTCTCCACCCGTCCACGGGACGAGTGCGCCTTCTCGCGCTCGACATTCGACGGCAAGCGCAGAGTCCGGTCGCGCGGCCGTTACTGGCTCGTCGCGACTCGAGTCGGCCGCTACCGCTCGAGTCGCATCGGTTGTCGCTCGCCGTAGGTGAGCGTCCGCCAGAGCCACTCGACGGGGCCGAACCGGTACCGGTTCAGCCACGCGACCGACAGCGGCACCTGGATCGCCCAGATCACCACCACCACGCCGAGGAGTTCGACTCTGCTCAGCTGCCCGAACAGACCGAGCCCGTGACCGTAGAAGATCGTCGTCGCGAGCACCGTCTGGAGGAGGTAGTTCGAGAAGGCGGTTCGACCGACGGCCGAGAGCGCGCCGGTTACGTAGCCTCCAGCCGCAGCCCGACAGCAGAGCACGATCCCCGAGACGTACGCGAGCGCGAGCAACAGCGATCCCCAGTAGTTGAACTGACCGGCGAGCAACAGCACGCGCCCGGTCTCCCAGCCGACGAGCTCGCGGTAGGCGACGCCGGAGAGGATCAGCGCGAGGCCCGACAGCGCGCCGACGACGAACAGCCGCCGGTAGAACTGCGTGCTCCGCTCGTTCGAGAGGACGCCCCACTTGTAGAGCGCCATTCCGATGACGATCAACCCCCCGTACAGCCAGAACGTCTCGAACGCGAATCCGAACGTCTGTGCCCCGAAGACGATCGGCGCGCGGTGTTCCATCTGGTCCGACCAGCTTCCCCGGTAGGCGGCGATCTCCTCGTCGATCGCACCCTCGTCCGCGCCGTACGCGGCGAGCAACTGCGATTCGATCTCCGCCTGCGCGTCCGCGTCGACCATCACGTAGCCGGCACCCATCGCGAGGTAGAGCAACGACGGGAGCGCGAACATGACGAGCCCGAGCGCGAGAAGTCGCTTCGGTCGCCAGTTCCGGACGAACACGAGGACGAACCCACAGAGCGCGTACGCGACGAGAATGTCACCGTACCACAGCAGGTAGGCGTGGCCGAGTCCGATCAGGAGCAACCAGAATCCGCGGCGAAAGTGCAACCGAAGCGCGGGTTGTCCCTTCCGCTCTTTCGACTCCGTAAACAGGACGATACCGGCCCCGAACAGGAACGTAAACAGCGTGACGAACTTCCGCTCGAAGAAGACGTGGCTGACGAACCAGGCGAGGTAGTTTCCCCCCGAAAGGTCGCCGTACCGCGTCGGATCGAGCCAGCCGATCACCGGCAAGGCGAACAGCCAGATGTTGATCACGAGGATACCCAGCAGTGCGAATCCCCTGAGCACGTCGAGACTCTCGATGCGATCGTCGGGATCGGTCGGTCCCGGACGATCCTCGAACTCGAGGGAAGTCGCGTTCGTCCCGTCTGCGTCTCCGGCGGTCGCGTCAGCGGTGGCGGGTGATTCGGATAGCATACCCGTTTCGAGGAACTTGTATAATATCTCACACCCGGCGTAGTTAAGAAGATCGAAAGCGTCCGTCGCGGACGGTGGAGCGGTCACTATCCGCTGGAAACAAACGAGCGAGGATGCGCAGCGACGCCTGGGCGGCCGATCGCCAGGCGTCGTCCGCTCGTTCGACTCGGAAACGCGCTCAGTACGGCGGCTCTACGGTCGTGATCACCCGCACCTCTGCGTCGTCGATCGTCGGCTCGTGGAGGGTTTCCCCGTTCGGAAACGTCGTCGTCACGTAGCCACCTCCACTCAGGTGCTCCCAGACGATTTCGCTCGTCGTTCGTTCGTATCGGATGGACTCGAGTTCGTCGTCGCTGATCGAGTGATAGACGCCGGCGTCGAACGTGCCGTCGTCCCACAGTTTGATCCGGCAGGTTCGCGGTGCCGGCAGTTCGTCTCGAGCGATCTCGCGCATCTCGTCGACGATCGGTGCGAGCGGTTGCAGCGGTGGTATCTCTCGCGTCATGGATGTGAGCGTCCGCTCTCCCACAGCCGGCGGGAGGCGACGCTCACGCTCTCGAGTCGCGGAACGTTCGACGAATCGACGGCGACACCCGCGGCTGCGAGAAAACGTGACAAACGTGACGACGGAACGAGGGGACAAAAACCGATCGATCGTGAGAGACCACCGCTTTCACCGAACCGGCCTCGGTCGGCTTTCAGTACTTGTGGTCGCTGGGGGCCAACTCGAGCTCGCGGTAAAACTCCCGATCGATGCGGTCGCGCGCGGAGAGCCACCGTTCGAACGAGGACCGGTCTTCCGGATACGCCTCGTACCGACGTTCGTACGCGGAGACGTAGTTCCGCGTCTTCCTGACGGTGAGGATGGCCTCGTACAGCTCGCCGTTGCTCACGCCGAGGCGCTCGAAGGTGCCCGCGCGGTACTCCGCGACCAGATTCTTGAGAACGCCGGTGCCCACGAGTACCTTGCTTTTGAGCCCGTCCACTTCCATCGAGGTGCCGACGATCTCTCGAAGCTCTCGCTCGGGAAGCACCGCAGTGACGGCCCGGAGGACGTTCACGTCGATGGAACTCGCGGCGACGTTGTACGCGTCCCACGCGGCGAGTTTCGCGGCTTCGCCGTGCTCGCGGTACAGCCAGCGGTTGTGCTCCCAGAGGCCGGCCTCGGAGACGTCTCCGTCCTCGACGGCCTCGACGGCGGCGCGCCCGGCGGAGTAACCCGAATAGGCCGCCCCGCGGATGCCTTTGCCCGTGATCGGATGCGTCGTTCCCGCCGCCCCGCCCGCGGCCAGATAGCCGGGCGCGACCATCGAATCCAGCGGTCGACGGAGCGCGATCGCCGATCCGAGCTTGTTCTTTTCGTCGAACTTTTCGGCGACGGTCGCCCCCCGGAACTCGGGTCGGTTCTCGAGGTCGCGGCGCAAGCGATCGACGAGCGGGATCGGCTCCTTGTTCATCTGGAATCCCAGACCGACGTTGATTTCGGTCGGCGTCCGGGGGAAGTACCAGAGATAGCCCAGCTCCTCCAGGGGTTTCCCGACGATGGCGTCGTGATACGCCACCGGCTCTTCCGTCTCGATAATTTCGCGGTAGGCCGACCCGAAGTGGGTGTAGTGGGGCACCTCGAACGTCGGGTCGCCGGGCGTCTCGAGCGCCTCGAAATCGATCAGATCTTGCAGAATCGACTGCGCGCCCGCGGCGTCGATCAGGACGTCACACTCGTACGTCACCGGTTCACCGCTGCGAACCGCTTCGACTCCGGTGACGCGTCCGTTCTGGATTACCTCGTTGACCACCGTGTCGTAGTGTTGCTTTGCGCCGCAGGCGGCCGCCTGCTCGAGCAGACGCTGACCGAACTCGTAGCGGTCGACGACGTTGCTGCTTTCGTCGTAGGGAAGTGCCTTTCGCACGCCGAGTTGTTCGTCCCAGAACTCGATCCGGTCGATGTTGTTGTCGACGAGGACGGCCTCGTCGTCGGCGATCGCGTCCATGTCGATCGGTCCCGGATACTTGCTCGGATCTCGCGGGCTTTTGATCGCGTCACCGCACGCGATGAAGCCACCCCACTCACGGGATTTGCGCTCGAGTTGGACCACGTCGAGTCCGTCGGCCGCTGCCGTTGCCGCCGCAAAACAGCCCGCTATCCCGCCCCCGACGACGACAACGTCGTGCTGGTTGCGCCCCATTGGATTCGTTCGTGCGTTCGGAAATGGGGAACCTAACTCTTGCTTTTGCGGCGGTTCGCTGGGCGGGTAGAGGCGATCGTTCCATCTGGGAACCGCTCGCGGGTCGTCGTCGCTCGTCCTCGACGATGGCCGCCGCGTCGAGAGCCGCCGGCTGAGCCACGAGACCCGCGTCCGTGCTCGATTCGTCCGCCGAACTCCGCGCGCGATGACCGTTCGATCGAGCCTGCGTGGGCCGCTCGAGCGATCCCGGAGAGCCCGTCTTCGCACGCAGGGTAGTATTATCCACGCGGAAAATCGTTTATCCAACATCTATAAATATCGTTACGTTATACTTTCTCGTGGAAGCCGTCTCCACGGGGACGTACGAAAGTCCCAGGTGTTGGCGCACCTGAGACGCGCTTCCAAACCACCACGGTCTCGAAGCATGATTCCATACCCACTACCACGACATAAAAGGTACGCACGATTCGACCACCGCTCGCGTCCGCGTAGCGACGGCACTACCCGGTCCGGTAGGGACGAACCGCACTCCGCCGAGCCGAGTTACCACGGACGGAGCCGCCGATGAGTTGCGACGACCCGCTCGGCACGTGTCCTCGCTGCGGACGCGCCATCGCGATCTCGTACACCCTCTCGCCGACCGAACGCTACGCCTGGCCCTGCGGCTGTCGGCAGCCGGTGACCGACCTCGAGCGCGCCGACGGGGGCGGTCGGTGAACCGCCACACCACTCCCGCTCGCGAACGACCGACACGACGGGGTACCCCCTCGAGCGCGAGCGCTGTGCAACCCCGTTCGACGACTACCAGATGCCTCGAGCGACGGTCCGCTACGAACCGACGGAGCGTTCGAACGGATTGGCTGAGACGGATTACCGTACCGACGTCCCGGTGTATCCGCCGCCCGCGTCGCGGGTGCGCCGGAACTGACGGACAGTAAACCGTCTGAGACGGGCTGTTGTCCATCGGTTTCCGCCACACACTCGAGCGGTCGTCCCCACACAGCGCTACGCCAGCCAGTCTGATCCGCGGCGTCACACCGCCACTCGATCGCCGCCGACGGATACCGCTGGCAGCGTTGCTCGAGGCCCGAGCCCGGCGCAACTCGGTACCGCATCGCTCGTTCCTGGCGAAGCCGAGCCCCGCTGATCAGAGCGCTTCGCGAAGCGGCTCCACAGTCACTCCCTCATCGTCCACCGCCACACCGAAACCGGCGTACCGAAATCGCAGCCAGACACCAGTTTCCGGGCCGTCGAACAGTGTATTCAGCGCGTCTGGATCTACCGCTTCGTACAGCGGCGGGAGGTCCAGCGGGTCGCTGTCGGTCGTCTCTGCAACGGCTTCGATTACGGCGTGGACCGGCGTTTCACCGTTTTTCTCCGCCAAGCTCGTTTCCATGACCGGTAATCGAACGCTAGCGTTCGTATTTCAGCGTCCTCACCCTCTCCAGGGTTTATATACTCTCCGTCCGCGCTAACGTGTGGCGAAGCAGTGCGTGCTGTCCACGTCGAACTCGAGTCGAGAGTGCGGACGTCGAGATGTCGAGTTCGTCGGCAATCTCGTCCATCGTCGTCCCTCGCGGAACGTCGAAGTAGCCACGTTCCAGGGCCGTCAGAAGCGCCTCCTGTTGCCCGGCCGTAACGCCGTATCGGCTTTCGAACCCCCCGTCGTTCTGTATCGCCTTCTCTTCGTAGAGCGTCAACAGTTCGAATCGCCGATTCCGCTCGAGGCAGGCCTCCCGTAACCGAACGACGGCATCGCGCGACGGAAACCGGGCGAGAAGTTCTTCCCGTTCGGCCGTTGCCGTGAGACGAATGTTCGTTATGTCGTGTTCGACCGTCACCGCGTGGACGGTGTGACGCTGTCCCTCGTCGGACAGCGTTATCCGATACAACCGTTTCTCCGGCAACGTCGTCAGGCATTCGTAGGTGCCGATGGTCGGATCCGCAGCGAGTCCGCGTTCGTATTCTTCGAAGTCACCACCCATCGCCCAGATAAACATCTTCCACGGCTCGTCTCCGATCGAACGGATATCCTCGAAAAGAAGTTCCATCTCGGGAACGCGTTCCAGCGCAGCTTGCCCCCACGGTGGACCGATTTCTGCTCTCCCGATAAGGGCCATTATCATTCGGCTGTGTTCGCGTTGCGGATATACCTTTACCAACCTCAATTGAAAGCGGATAGTGTCCGTGAGAAACGTCTTTGTGGTAATGGGAGACTACGTCCCCACCAGAGGCACTGATCGCACGGGGTGTGGTCCGCGTGCCCTTCTGGGCGGTCGAACTCGGTGGGAGATCAGGTCGTCCCTATTTATTGTTCGGAGTGAGAGACGCTTCGTCCAGCGGAACGACTGTACTGAGATCGGTGATATCTCTAGTGACGATCTCAACAGCAGTACAGATTCGTTGGCTCTTCTCTTCGCTTCCAAATACACGCCATCCGAACTCAGGGTGTACGATCCCAAAACAGAGAACGCCGGACAAGTCGAACGGGAACTCCGAAACCGGCCGTCAAACCGGCTTCGACGGGAACCAGTAAAACGGTCGTATAACCGTATTACGGTCCGTCTTCCGTACGATGGCGTCAAACAGTTGCTCAAACTTCGACCGGGCCGGCACAATTTCAATCCGCCGATTTGCCATGCGCTCAACTGGCGCGAGATCGTCTATCACATCGATTATGCAGTGGGGAAAGATGCCGATGATGCTGCGGAGTACGTCAAAAATGAACTGCGGAAATGGCAGGAGGATGTTGAGGAATACGTCGAGTGGATTAACCGGGACATCCGGAAGATGGAGGATAAACTGCAACGCCGAGCCCGGAAAGCTGTTGAAAGCAGGAAAGAAGCGGTGGACACGCATCGGAAGGCGATGGAGGCGTGGACGTGGACGAGGTTGCTGACAGTGATCAAGGGTTTATCATCCCGGAAAAGAAACGGAACATCGAATTTCCGCCAGAGAGTGATGACGGTTCGGCTGACCACGAGACGGTGATGCCGGACCATGTGTTCGCTGGGAAGCTTCGCCGTTTACGGCGGAGGGGATATCACAAATTTTCTATTTGTTGGGGCAGGAGCAAGGGAGTCATTCATATTCGGTCACACCCTATATAAAGTAATCGTACTTATGAGCTACGCTACTACTCATCTCTCAATGGACACCGACGGAGCTGCGAAGCGCATCGAAGCTGCGGTTGATCAACTGACGTTCGCAATCGAGCAGGAAGATTCCGACGGAAACCTTACCGAGACGGTACAGGAACTTCAGGACATTGTAGTGGAGGCCGGCCAACTGCTTGAGACAGTTGACCTCGAAACGCTGCCGAAGGCCGTTGACTTTCGAGAACTACCGGGCTTAGTCGATGTGGAGCAAATTCCAACGGCTATCCGTGAGCGCGATCCAGACACCGCAATAGACCTGCACACGATTCGCCACGCGATACGATTGCGAGAGCTCTGGAACTCGATCGATCTGGTTGAGTTCGCAGAGGAGGCAGCACAACTGAAAAAAGAGGTAGTTGATGTCCTCGACGAGGACGCACTTCCTGGAGACGGTACCTCTGAAGCAGTTGGGGAGGTTCGAGACTTCATTGCGGAGGTTCGACCGGAGGTAACGAACGCCGCGATTCAACAGCAAGCTCAAAAGAGAGCGCGTGAAGCCCGGGAAGGTGTATTAAAGGGACACAAAGCTGTCGAAGAGGTATATCCTGCAAATCGACGACAGCCAGGCACCAGGCCTCGGAACCCGACTGCTGTCTCGCTCCACCCCTCAGGCCCGATACCGGACAGCGTCTCAACGCGATTCTCTTCAGTTCCATCGAACGTTCGACTGTCCAAGATCGATGCCCTTCCTCGAGTCTATGGCCGACGATGGCGAACTATTGACCGTGATCGGTAATTGGACGGGGAGCGTCGAGTACTCCAGAAAGGCTAGTCTGGATTACGACTGGTCACCCTGTTATCGCAACCCCGTTTCCAAGGTAATTCTCGCACCTTCGATATGACGGGACCGATGAACAATCCGACTACCCCCGAAAACTGCAATCCCTCCGAAAATACCAACGATAACCGTTGCTACATTACTCCCTCCGGTGTGCCCCATGAGGTAAGCCCGAAGATAATTATCGGAGATACTGATCGCAAGCCCGTAGATGACCATCAGTGCAGCTGCGATGGGACGACCAGCTACCACGAGATACACTGAAAGCGGAAGCCAGACTGCGACTACGCCGATCAACGGCAGCAATGCGGCCAGGAACGTCGCTACAGCGATCAAGACAACCGCAGGTATCCCGGCCAGTGCTACCGCAATTCCGAGCAGAATTGCTTGAACGAGGGCGATCCCGACGTTGCTAACGACAGAGGCCCCATCAAGCGATCCAGTTCAGAGAGCAACTCACGCTGGACGCTGTCCTCGATCGGGATCACCCTCTGGAACCAGGCGAAGGGCCGTTCGCTGTCGATCAATAGCGAATAGAGAACGAACACCATAACAGTGAGACCAATGAGTAGTTCGCCTCCACCTCCGACAATTCCGAAGGCGCTTGTCGCTACTCCTTCCAGCCCTGTCCTAATTGGTTCCTGATACGTTGCATACAGTCCATCGATATTTAGCGGATATCCAGCATCTGCGAGACGTGACTCAATGGCAGTGATTGTGATGTCCCCTTCTTGAATAGCAGTACCAAGTTCCAGACTTTCTTGGATCGCAATAGCAAGGATATAGACAACAGAAAGGATTATCAACAGAACTGTAACAACGATAAGCGTAATTGCTGCACTCATCGAACCCAATCGGCGTTCTAATATCCGCTGTGCGGGCATCAATACGTAGGCAAGAACAACTGCTAGCAAGACGTACTTTAAATATGGCAGTAAAAGTAGTCCTATTTAAATAATGCTCAGTAATGCGAGGACATCGTAAGCGTACCGCTCGGTAACCCACGCGGACGGATCACCGGTATTAGACATGTCATGAGAACAATTTCCTGTCGAATGGTGCCGAAGGCTGCAAGAGCAAGGAGGGAACACAAAATATTCTCTGTTGATTCATTTGCAGATCTCTAGTGGCCCACAGATAATGAACTTCTCAAAATACCAATGGTGCAAAACAGCAACTCATAATACTAAAAACAATAAAATTTGAAGCTTCCAAAATAATTGAATAGTTCAAGGCTCCTAGTCATATCATTCACGTCCTTGAGTTAGAAGGGGGCTTGATTAAAGGAAGTAGACATGGGCCTCTCTATTATGCCAACAGACGAATCAGGAGAGAGGCGGTTAACAACGGATCGAGAGACGATCAGGAAATGGGCCGAAGAGCACGATTTAGCACCTGTTCGAACGACCGAAACGGAGACCACCGTTGAAGACTCGTCGAATCCCTATTGGTTACGCACCGAAACCGAACGGACTGAGACGATGGAGACTCTCTCCTGGGACGAGTTCTTCCAAGTGGTGGAAGAGAATGAACTGGTAATTGTATTTCACGAGGACCATCCCGCTCGTCCCGTAGAGGTCGTCGACCGCGATCAAGCAGTGAACCACGCTCCAGTAGGGGCAAGCGAACTCGAGGAACGTCTCCTCGCAGGCGAGACAGTAACGAGCGAAGTCACCGAAACTACGGTCGTTGAGCGGACCATCGTCGAGCATGCGACCATCGAGAGCGAAATTATCGATACTGAAGTGCTCGATAGCCGGGTCGTCGATGTCGACCTTCGCTCCAGAGAGATTGGTAGCTGTGACGTGGTCAATCAGAATGTGTTCGACGATATCGACCAGTCTCGGTTCGAAGATATGGACCAGCTGACCGGCGGGCTTCGAGAGGAACTCCCTCAGTCGGTTGGTGTCGAAGTTGATGTCGATGAAGACTGGTCTATCACTCGTGAATTGCTCGAACGAGCAACCATTGAAAGTCGAATCGTCGATGTGGATGTCACCGAGACAGACGAGGTCGAATCTGAGACGGTCGAGAGTTCGATCGAGATTGAACGGGTTCAGCAGGCACTGCTGGAGAGCGACGTTATCGAAACACAGGCGGATCCCGAAGAGATTATTAAGAGCGAAACCATCGAGAGCCATTTCCACGAGGACGATATCGTCCGGACACAGATCAACCAACGACGAATCGTCGAAGACGAGGTTACCGAACGAAAGATCATCCGTGGCGACCTAACCGAGAGCGAAGTGCTCCAAGCCGAAACCAGGGCGAGTACTCCCATCGAGACTGCATTCGTAGACGGTGAAAGCCTTGACAGTGGAGTGAGCCCTGTCGGCGTAACGGAGTACGATACTGAGACAACCGAGGCTGAAACAGAGGTGGGCGAGGACGTACGGGCGAAGATTACTGACGATGACGAGGGGAAACCGGTCGTAGATCCCGAAGGAAACCCTGTGGGCATGGTCGAGGAGGTAAGCGGCGGGAAGGCGTATGTCGATCCTGAGCCTGGACTCGTCGATCGGGTTAAGGCGAGACTGGGGTGGGGGAACGCCGATGAGGAGGACTACGCCCTCACCGAGGAAAACATCGGACGAATTACTGATGAAGAGGTCGAATTATCGGGCCCTAAATAGACGAGAGGTCAGTCGTTTTGGAACGAGACGCCGACGTTGCCGTCTTGACCATCACGCTCCATCCACCAGCGTGAAACCACCAGCACCCACTGTCTATGAGTAATTAACAGGTATTTGATCGGCACGGTCTGCTGAAGCTTTCAGCTGCGGCTGTAACAACGACTATTGTAGGATGTGCTGAAACGGCGGAAACTCATAGAGAATGGGACGGTGTCGATGAGATCGTTCTCGAAGATCATACTGACGGTTGGAACCGTATCAGACTCGACGCGATCGCTGACGAAGTGAATTCAATCCTCGTCCTTTACGAAAGCCAAGAATACGAGATTACAGTGAGCAACGGTGACGGAGAGTCCCATTCCCTTGAAATACAAAACGGAAGTGAAGTAGTTGGTCCTCGTGGATTTCACTGTCTGCTTGCTGCTGGTGCTTGGACACATCTTCAGCAAGCAGACGTCTCAACTAACCGGCTTTGTGATGTACTGATTATGCTTTTTCGAGTGGCCCTGGTGTCAGATTAGAGAATATTTTCACTCTTCGGCCCAATTCCTCATTTCTATCTGGGAGGGACGATGACGGTCCACCGAATTCATAACTGGACTGGCAGTAAGGCCGTGAACGAAAATCGACAGTAGAACTACGAACCCGACGAAGGCCCAGAGCCACTCCGCGGCGACGATCAGTTCCATTTCTTCGAATGATGCGTGAGCTAATGCATAGGACAGATAGTAGAACGATCCGATGCCACGAATTCCGAAAAATGAGATGACAGCGCGGTCGATCCACGGAGCATCGGAGCCGAGAAATGCGATAATTCCGGCAACGGGACGGAGTAGAAACAAGAAAGCGAGGCCAAGTAGCCCTCCGGTCCAGGTCAATGGTGCCAGGAGGCCGCCTGCAATCGCACCGCCGAATAATACGAGTACCGTGGCCATGAGGAGCCGTTCGACGATTGCGGCGAAGTCATGGAGGCGCCGATGGTACTCGTGTTCCCACTCGAAGCGGCGAAGTCCAAGCGCAGCGACGAAGACAGCGATAAAGCCATACCCGCCGAGTAGTTCGGCTATTCCGTAGGCGAGCAGTGTCGTGGCTAGTGCCTCCGCTCCAACCATGACTTCTGATCGATGGGAAAGTGTTGGAGCGTGGAAAATAATACGAGCCATCACGTGTCCCACAACGTATCCTACTACGAGTCCGGCACCGACTTTGTACAATACATCGACCAGTACCCAATCAATCAACCACGTGTAACCCGAAGCGTTCGCAGCAGCCGCAGCGATTGCGAGGTATGTGAATGGAAACGCTAGCCCATCATTGAGACCTCCTTCCGATGTGAGCGCGAAGCGAATGGATCCCCATCTCTGTTCAATTGAATTTTCCTCTTCTATTTCGGTGAGTGGAGCACCTGCCTCGACATCTGAGGCTAATACTGGATCGGTCGGAGCTAAGACCGCCCCCAGGAGAATGGCGGTCGGAAGCAAAAGTCCGATAAAATACCAGCCCAGCAGGGTCGTGACAGCGATAGTCAGTGGCATAGCAACGGCGAGAAGCCTCCACGTTGACATCCAGGTCAGTACGTCGAATGGGCGATCGATTTTCAGCCCGGCACCCATCAATGCGATAATCACGACGAGTTCAGTGACCCGCTCGGTGAGACCAGAGTTGGCGACTGGATCTACGGACGGCATTCCGGGAACGACAGAAAACAAGAGTATGCCGAACCCGACGTAGATCATTGGCAATGACAGCGGTTTGTCCGCTAAAAAACGCGGAAGAATGACTGCCCCTAATACGGAAATGGCAATAACAATTAACGTGATTTCGTAGGCACTCATCCAGCGGATAGTATGGCGAGTACGGTGAAAGCTGTCGGGCCTGCTTGCACCCGTTCATAGGGGCTGCAAGACAAATACGAAGCTGCTAACGATTTATTCGAGTCCTCGTATGCGCATCGGTGCAAACAACGACTATTGGTTGTCGGAGACTGAGTCGATTTGTCACGAATAGTAATCACGAGAGTGTGAGCGACATCCGCTCCGCCGTAAACGGCGAAGCTTCCCACAAGCGAAGGCTTGCTGGTTTGGGAGAGTTACGGTTTCACATCCTCGAGGGAATGCTGGCAGTTCCACGCTACCGTTACCCCTATCAACCGTCGAGAGATGGGAATTCGGGGTTATCTTGTGCTTCCTGCACCCCGTTCACCACATGGGAGGGGTGCCTTCCACGATGAAGGGGCGAATCCCGATATTGTCTCAGTAGGCGGGTAGACCGCCTCGGTTGGCATTCGGTACGCCATAGAACCTCTCAAAACCACGTGCGGGCGCTGTATCCCCGCGCTGAAGCGCGAGGTTGTAGCGCCCTAATCCGCTTGATAAGAGGAGTATTTTATCATTTCCGTGCGCATTCCTTTACGCGAGATCGTGACACTACACGGGGGCCGACAAGATCCTTGTTGAATTGGTTGTCCATCCAGACGGGGTGCAGACTCCGACTCACTGGTTAGAGCCGATGAGCGCGGAGAAACCACTCACACGGATTGTAGCAGTAAGTTGATGGGTTGGGGCAGATTTGAACTACGCCGAGACGTGCTCGCTGCGCTGCGCGCGACTCGTCTAGTTCAAACTGCCGACCATTTTTGACGACACGGACTCCTCGCTACGCTCGTCGTCGTTGTGTCGTCAAAAATGGGTTGGGGCAGATTTGAACTGCCGACTTCCTCCGTGTGAAGGAGGTATCATAACCAGACTAGATCACCAACCCGCACGGTCACGTATCCGTGCGGTCGACTTAAGGTTTCCTTTCGTCGCTCGAGTCCGACCCCGAGTCCCCGCCCGGAACCGCCTCCCGAACGGTTCCGACCGTCGTCCGCGCGCGGCGTTCGACCCGGTGCTCGAGATCCGTCGCAGTTCGGCGAACGGTCTCGAGTCGTCCCGCCTCGGGTTCGGGCTCGTCGTCGCGTCCGAAGGCCCGCCGTGCGCGCTCGACGACCGGTTCGAGGTTGGCTTCGATCCCGAGTCGCGCGTGTTCGCCGGCTCGCTTGAGGTAGTACAGGCTGTCGTGGAAGTGTTTGTTCATGGCCTCTCGAAGCCGTATAGGGCGGGATCGAATATAGTCCTTTCGTAGGCGACAGAACCGGCGCGTCCGCTCGGACGAGTCCGACGATCGAACCGGGAGCGATTAAGATCCTGGGCGAGAACCACCCTGGCATGAACGAACTTCAACCCGTCGCGCTCGAGTCCGAGGGGGCGAGCGCGGATCTGGTTCTTTCGGGCGGACGGGTCTACTGTTCGAATCGGCGGACGTTTCTCGAACGGGACGTCGCCGTCGTCGGCGATCGGATCGCGGCCCTCCCGGAAGACGCGAGTTCGGTCGTGGACTCGGAGACGACGGTCGTCGACGCGAACGGCCGGGTCGTCCTGCCGGGGTTGATCGACGCCCACACCCACGTGGACATCTACCTGACGCCGGAGCGGGCGGTTCCGTCGCTTCTCGCCGCCGGGACGACGTCGATGGTGAGCGAAACCTCGGGGCTCGGCGTGCTGTTCGGCAGCCGCGGCGTCGAGACGACGCTCGAGCGAACGGCGGAGCTACCGCTGTCGATCTACCTCACGCTGCCGCCCCAGCTTCTGGTCGACACCTTCGAGCCGGTCCGGGCCGACGACGCCGAACTCGACGCCCTCGCGGAGTTGCTCGACCGCGAGCGGGTGGTCGGCGTCGGCGAGGTCGACTGGGTGCACGTCGTCGGTCGCGACTCGCCCCTCGAGCGCCTCTACGAACGCACTCGAGCGAAAGGCGAGACGATCGTCGGCCACGGTGCCGGCTGCCGGGGAGACAGACTCCGCGCGTTCGCGACGATCGTCGACAACGACCACGAGGCGATCTCGGCCGAGGGCGTCCGCCAGCGCGCCGAGCAGGGTCTGCACGTCGTGGGTCGCTGTGGCTCCGTCCGCGACGACCTCGACGTGCTCGTCGAGGCGTACCCCGACGTCGATCGCGCGAGCGTCTCGGTGTCGACCGACGGCATCTGGCCGCGGGACCTCCTCGAGGGCTTCGGGATGAGCGAGGTCGTCAGGCGGATGATCGAAAGCGGCGTGTCGCCCGCCGACGCGATCGACGCGGCCACGAAAAACCCTGCAGCGCACTTCGGATTGGCCGGTCGCGGCGTCGTCGCACCGGGTGCGTTCGCCGACCTCCTGGTCGTCGAGAATCTCGAGTCGATGACCGTCGAGACCGTCGTTGCGGACGGAGCCGTCGTCGTCGCCGACGGAGAGCCGACCGTCGAGCCGCGGACCGATCCGTATCCGGAGTACGTCTACGACACCGTCTCGGTCGACCTCGAAGAACGGCGGTTCACCGCACCGCGTTCGGCCGCGCCGGCGGACGCCGTGCGGGCGATGGTCGTCGACCAGGGGCTCGTCACGACCGAGACGACGGTGGAGCCGGCCGTGCGAACGGATCTCGACGGGGAGCGGCTGGTTCCCGCCCCCGACCGGGACGTCCTCACGGCGACGATGATCGATCGAAATCCGGCCGTCGAGGATCGCGGGTTCACCGGCTTTCTCACCGGATTCGGACTCGAGTCCGGGGCCGTGGCGCTGACGGGGACGTGGGACGCGACCGGTCTGGTGGTCGTAGCCGCCGACGTCGAGGACGCGCTCGTCGCGGCGCGGCGCGTCTCGTCGATGGGGGGCGGCTTTGCCGTCTCACGGGACGGGGGCGTCGTCGCCGAACTCGCCGCGCCGGTCGCGGCGACGGCCGTCGACGCTCCCCTCGAGGACGTCGCGGACGGCTTCGAACGGTTGCGCCGGGCGCTCGCCGACGGCGGCGTCGAACTCGAGCGGCCGCTGTTGACCCTGCAGACGCTCACGTTCCTCGGCGTCCCGACGCTGAAACTCACAGCCAGCGGCTACGCGGACGTGCTGGGGCGGTCGACGGTCGGCCTCGATCCCGATTCGACCGACGTTCCCGCTTCGGCCGACGATCGCTGAAGACGTCTCTCGAGCGTCGATTGCGGTCGATCGCCCCGTCGACGTTCGCAGAACGTTCGAGCCGGCACGTCGCTTATACTCGTCCGGATGGAACGGGACGGAAGTGAACGAGCTAGCGCTGCAGATCCTGGACGCCCCGCTCGACGATGCGGTCGTCCGAATCGCCCTCGCGGCCGCGCTCGGCATGTTCCTGGGGCTCGAGCGAGAGTGGTCGCACAAGTCGGCCGGCATTCGGACGTTCTCGCTGATCAGCCTGCTGGCCGCCGTCTTTACCGTCCTGGTTCTCGAGACCGAGGTCGGAGAGGGGCTGCTGATACTCGGGGGGCTGCTCGTGATCGTTCAGGGGGTACTCCTCGCGATTCAGGGGCTGTTGAGCGACGAGGAAGCCGGCCTCTCGCTGACGACGTCGGTGTCGATGCTCGTCGCCTACGGCGTCGGCGCGCTGGTCGCCGCCGGGTTCATCATCGAGGGCGTGACGGTCGCGGTGCTCTCGTCGCTGTTGCTGGTGTTGAAACGCGAGCTACACGAGTTCGCGTGGGGACTCTCGCGCGAGGAGATGCGGTCGACGACGGAGTTCGCGATCCTCGCGTTCGTCGTTTACCCGCTGTTGCCCGCCGAGGCCGCCCTCGATCTCGGCGCGTTGACGATCCCGCTCGAGCCGCAGGTCATCTGGCTGATGGTCGTCGCGGTCGCGGGGATCGGCATCGTCAACTACGCGATCGTCTCGACGTACGGCGGCCGCGGGATCGCGGTGACGGGCTTTTTCGGCGGCCTCGCCTCGTCGACCGCGGTCGTCGGAACGATGCTGGATCACGTCCGACAGCGTCCGGAGGCGGCCTCCTACGCCGTCGCGGCGATCCTGCTCGCGAACGCCGCGATGGCCGCCCGGAACCTCGCGATCGCGGTGGGATTCACCGTCGGCGGCGGGACTGCCCTCCTCGTCGAGTCGATCGTCCCGCTCGGTGCCGTCATCGTGATCGCGTTCGCCATCGCGGTGGCGACCGCGGACTGGCGCGAGTCCGGTCCGATGGAACTCGAGAGCCCGTTCTCGATGAAGAACGCGCTCGCGTTCGGCGCCGTGTTCCTCGTCGTCCTCGTGTTCGGCTCGCTCGCCGAGACGTGGTTCGGCACCCTCGGGTTCTACGCGACCGCCGTCGCGAGCGGCTTCGTCTCGAGCGCCGGCGCGACGACGTCGGCCGTCGTCCTCTATCGCGGGGGACAGCTCGGCCCGACCGAGGCGACGATCGCCATCCTGCTGGCGACGGTCTCGAGCATCGTCGTCAAGGCGATGCTGGCGGCGACGTCGACCAACCGCCGGTTTCGCAACCAGGTCGCCGTCTACAGCGCCGCGCTGTTGCTCGGGGGCGCTGTGGCCTCCGCGTTGCTGGTGATCTGACGCGGCCCTTCTACCGGCGTCCCGGCGGAACCGCAGAGCGGATCGCGGTGGCACCGGAAACGAGTTCCGACGGTCCGTCCGATTCGATCGAACCGTCGCGTCCCTCGAGTCGGGGGAGCGGCGGCGTTCCGGATCGCGAGTTCGAGCGACTGCGAGCCGTCGAGGCTATTTACCTGCTGGAGCGCGTATCCAGCGTATGGACAGGGACACGGCCGAGCCCCGGGTCGAGGCGATCCCTGGCGAGCGAGCGAAACGGTGGGTCGACTACCACCACGGGTTCGCCGCACCCAGTACGTACGTCTACGAGTTCGTCTGGGACACGAGCGCCGAGGCGGCCGGTCCGTTCTGCACCGACGTCGACGGCAACGTGTTGCTCGATTTCACGAGTCACGTCGCCGCGGCGCCGCTCGGGTACGACAATCCCCGTCTGCGCGAGAAGCTCGCGGCGCTCGACCTCGTCGATCCGCTGAAGATCGCCGGACAGGACTTCTACGTCAGCCCCGGCGGCTCCGACCCGCGAACCGACGCCGCGTTTCCGGGTCCAGCCCAGCTGATGGATCGGCTGGTCGACCTGACGAGCCACTACGAGATGGATCGTGTCTTCCTCTCGAACTCCGGCGCTGAGGCCGTCGAAAACGCCATCAAGATCTGCTACGCCCGCGGCGGCCACCGGGCGTTCACCTTCGACGGGGCGTTCCACGGCCGGACGCTCGGCGCGCTCTCGCTCAACCGATCGAAGACCGTCCACCGGCGCGGCTTCCCCGAAATCCCCGGCGTGGTCACCGTCCCCTATCCGGCGAGTCGGGAGGCGTACGAAACCCGCTGGAAAACCGACGGACCGGGTGGCAACGTCGTCGCCGACAAGCTCCACCCCGAGCAGGGCGTGATCGATCCCGACGAGGTCGCCTTTCTCGTCCTCGAGCCGATACAGGGCGAGGGAGGCTATCGCGTCGCCGACGCCGAGTTCGCTCGCGATCTCGAGGCGCTGCGCGAGCGCTACGATCTGCGGGTGATCGTCGACGAGATCCAGTCGGGTCTGGGTCGAACGGGCGAACTGTGGGCCGTCGACCACCTCGATCTGACGCCGGACGTCATCGCGAGCGGGAAGGGGCTGCGCGTTGGCGCGACGATCTCGCGATCGGACGTCTTCCCCGAGGAGACGGGACGGCTGTCCTCGACCTGGGGAGCCGGCGATATCGTCGCCTCGCTTCAGGGTGCGCTCACGATCGACGTGGTCCGCGAGGAGAACCTCCTCGAGAACGTCCGCGAGCGCGGGAAGCAGCTCCGAAACCGTCTCGAGAGGTCCGAGTCCGAAACGGATGCGATCGTCGACGTGCGCGGCCGCGGACTGATGCTCGCCCTCGAGTTCGACGCGACGGATCGTCGTGACGCCGTCGTTCGGGCGGCGTTCGAACGCGGCCTGCTGACGCTGGGCTGCGGACACGAGACGCTCCGATTGCTCCCGCCGCTCGACGTCACCGAACGCGAGATCGACCTCGGCGTGGAGCTGTTGTTCGCCGCGATCGAGGACACGTCGGTCGCCGTGGAGTGATCGGCACGTAGTACGCCGTCGAGCGATCGGAACCGCGGAGTCGCTCTCGAGACGTTACCGGTCGCCCAGCGGAGTCGTCGCACGAAAGCCGCGATCTCTTCCCGCCGTCGATTCAACCGAGCGTACGATGATCGGCGCCTACACCGTCGGCAAGAAAGCGGCGACGTTCGGCTACAAACGATACGGCGTTCCGGGAGCGGTCGCGTCGGGCGGCGTCGCCCTCCTCGGGGTCGTCGCCGTCAAACGCGCGTTGCGATCGGCCACCGAGGCGGACGACGACTCGATCGCGTCGGCCGTCGACGCCGAGTCGATCGAAGCCGCCGTCGACGAACGGGGGCTCGAGGCGGTGACCGATCTCGGCACGCTCGAGGACGCGATCGATCCCGACCGACTCCGGGAGCGCGTCGATGTCGACGACGTTCGATCGTCGGTGAACGACGAGGCGGGCGAGTTTTTCGACGAAGACGACGGGTCAGCGTAACGCGGAGGCGAATCCGGTCGTTCAGTTTCCGCGCAGTTCTTCGACGTGGTCGATTCGGCGCTGGACGAGGTCGGGTTTGCCGATGTCGTGGCGCACGTGCAGTCCCTCCTCGCCGGCGACCGCGAGTGCGTCCTCTGCGATCTCCTCGGCATCGGTGATCGAATCGGCGAGCCCGACGACCGCGAACGAGCGCGAGGTGGTCGTGTAGATGCCGTCGTCGCGCTCGTCGACGCTCGCGTAGTACAACAGCGCGTCTCCGGCGCTTTCTTCGTCCACGGTAACCTTCGCACCGGCTTCAGGATCGGTCGGATACCCCTCGGGGACGGCGTACTTGCAGACGGTCGCCTGGTCGGCGAACTCGAGTTCCGGCGGTCCCTCGCCGTCGCGGGCGGCGACGAGGACGTCGAGGAAGTCCGTCTCGAGGACGGGGAGCGTGTTCATCGCCTCGGGGTCGCCGAAGCGGGCGTTGAACTCGACGACTTTGGGACCCTCGGCGGTCAGCATGAACTGGCCGTAGAGGATGCCGCGGTAGTCCTCGAGCGCGTCGACGGTCGCCTCGATGATCGAGACGGCCTCGTCGTAGTCCTCGGCGGTCATGAACGGTAGTTCGCTCGTCGCATCGGAGTAACTGCCCATGCCGCCCGTGTTCGGCCCCTCGTCGCCCTCGTAGGCGCGTTTGTGGTCCTGAACTGCGGGTGCGGTCTCGAACTCGCCGTTGGCGACGAACGCCTGGATCGTAAACTCCTCGCCGATCAGTCGTTCCTCCAGGACGATCCGGTCGTAGTCGGAGTCGCGGATGTACGCTTTGCCCTCCTCGGCGGTGACCTGATCGCCGATGACCTTCACGCCTTTCCCGCCCGTGAGGCCGGCGGGCTTGATCGCGAGGTCGCCGTCGTACTCGTCGACGAACTCGCAGGCCGCGTGGGTGTCGTCGAACGTTTCGAAGTCCGGACAGCCCGGAATGTCGTGTTCGGCCATGAACCGGCGCTGGAACGCCTTGTCCGTCTCGATCCGGGCGTCGGCTTCCTTCGGCCCGAACGCGTAGACGCCGGCGTCCTCGAGCGCGTCCGCGACGCCGGCCTCGAGCGGCGCTTCCGGGCCGACGACGGCGATGGTCGCGTCGACCGCGTCGGCGAACTCGACGACCGCCTCGGGGTCGGTCGTCTCGAGCGTCTCGAACTCGGTCGCGATCCGACCGATTCCGGGGTTTCGATTGCCGGCACAGGCGTAGAGGTCGGCCTCGCTGTCACGAAGTGCACGAGCGATGGCGTGTTCGCGACCGCCACCGCCGATCAGGAGCACGTTCTCTTGCATGATCGATAGCGGAACGCACGAACCTGTAAGCGTTGCTCTTTTCGAAAGCGCGTACTATGCACGATTGCGAATACGTCTGCCGGTCGTTCGAACGAAGTCGGGCGGAGAACTTTTAGGATTCACACCCGAGTCAACCCGTATGGCCGACCGAGCGCGGACCGCCGACGGGGAACGCGGGCCGGACGTCGACGGCGACGTGGCCCGCCGGTGTTATCGGGCGGTGTCCGAGTCGGTCGACGACGGCGTCTTCAGACTCGACGCCGACGGTCGCGTCGTCGACGTCAACGACGCGTTTCTCGAACGAACGGGGTACGACCGGGACGCGCTCGTCGGCGGACCGCTGTCGACGTTCGTCGACGATCGAGGTGTCGACAGATTCGAGCGCGAGGTCGTCGCTCGACGAGAGGACGACGCCGACGGTACGATCGGTCTGTCGATCGAGACCGCGGATAGCGATCGTCTCCACCTCGAGATTCGAACCACCGTTCTCACCACCGACGGCGAGTTCCGCGGAACGCTCAACGTCGTCCAGAGCGCCCGGGAACCGGCCGCCGACCGCGGCGACGTCCCGTCGCTCTGGGAGACGACCGAATCGATCACGTCGGTGATCGACGAGGCGGACGTCGGCGTGTTCGTCCTCGACGAGTCCTTCGACGTCGTCTGGATCGACGAAACGGCCGAAACGTTCTTCGGAATCGATGGATCCGAGGTCGTCGGTCGGAGCAAGCGCGCGGTCATCGACGAGACGATTCGCGATCGCGTCGCCGACCCCGACGCGTTCGCGGAGACCGTGCTGGCGACCTACGACGACAACACGTACGTCGAACGCTTCGAGTGTCGGATCACCGCGGGCCAGAGCCGCCGGGAGCGGTGGCTCGAACACCGGAGCAAACCGATCGAATCCGGTCGATACGCCGGCGGTCGGGTCGAACTCTACTACGACGTCACCGATCGAAAGGAGTCGGAGCGGGCCCGGCGAGCGAGCGAACGCCGGTTTCGGTCGCTGGTCGATGCGGTCGAGGAGTACGCGATCTTCATGCTCGATGCGGACGGAACCGTCGTCAGCTGGAACGAGGGCGCAGAGCGAATCAAGGGGTACGAACCCGAAGAGGTCATCGGCGAGCACGTGTCGCTGTTCTACACGTCCGAGGATCGGGACGCGGGCGTCCCGGAGCGAAACCTGACGAAAGCCCGCGAGACGGGTGCTGTCGAGGACGAAGGCTGGCGCGTCCGCGCCGACGGATCGACGTTCTGGGCGAACGCGACGATCACCGCCATCCGGGAAGACGGCGAACTACAGGGCTACGCGAAAGTCACGCGCGACATGACCGATCGCCGAGAACGGGAACAGAAGCTCCAGCGCGAACGCGATCTGATCGAACGAATCCTGCAGACGAGTCCGGTCGGTATCGCGGTCGTGAACCGGGACGGCTCGACGAGCCGTGCGAACGAACGCATGGCGGAGCTCCTCGACGTTTCCCCCGAGGACGTCTCCGAGTACGGAGCGGGTCAACGGGACATGTTCGACGAGGCCGGAGACCTCCTTTCGATCGACCAGCGCCCCGCGGGTCGCGTCTTCGAGTCGGGCGAGCCCCTCCACGATCAGGAGATCCTGATAGATCCGCCGGGCGGCCAACAGCGGTGGCTCTCGATCAACGCGACGCCGATCGCCGACGACGAGGGGACACCGGAGCAGGTCGTCGTGACGGCGACGGACATCACCGATCTGAAAGAGCTAGCCGAGCGACGCAAACGTGAACTCGAGGAGCGCGAAAAGGAACTGGCGATCGTTCGACTCGCGACGAACCTGCTCGAGCCCGGCGATCAGCCCGTCGACGAACTGCTACAAGAGCTCGTCGAGCAGCTTCCGCGTTCGTTTCAGTACCCGTCGTCCACCGTCGCGCGCGTCTCGATCGGCGAGCACGAGGCGACGTCGGACGAGTACGAACCACTCGACCGGTCGCTCACCGCCCTCACCCGAACGGCAAACGGCACGCTGATCGCGATCGACGTCGGCTGTCTCGAGTCCGCTCCGACTCCGGACAGCGATCCGTTTCTCCCGGAGGAACAGGAGCTGATCGACACGCTCGCCACGCTCGTGAAGTTTCACTTCGAGCGCCAGGAGTACGTCGAGGAGTTGCGCGCCGAAACCAGACGTCTCGAGCAGTTCGCCTACGCCGCCTCGCACGACCTCCAGGAGCCGTTGCGAATGATCTCGAGCTACCTCCAGTTGCTCGAGCGACGATACGGCGACCGCCTCGACGACGACGGCCGCGAGTTTCTCGGGTTCGCGATCGACGGCGCGGAACGAATGCGCTCGATGATCGACGGCCTACTCGCGTACTCGCGCGTCGAGACGCGGGGTGATCCGTTCGAGACGGTCGATCTCGACGACGTTCTCGACGACGTCCGCGCGGATCTCGAGGTGCGGATCGTCGAGAGCAACGCCGAGATCACGGCCGACTCGCTCCCGCGCGTCGAGGGCGACGCCAGCCAGCTGCGACAGGTGTTCCAGAATCTGCTGGACAACGCGATCGAGTACAGCGGCGACGAGCCGCCGCGGATTCACGTCTCGGCCGACGGACGCGACGACGAGTGGGTGATCTCGGTGCGCGACGAGGGGATCGGCATCGATCCCGACGACGCCGAGCGAATTTTCGACGTGTTCGAACGGCTCCACACCCACGACGAACACCCGGGGACCGGCATCGGGCTGGCGCTGTGTGAGCGAATCGTCGAACGCCACGGCGGCGAGATCTGGATCGACGCCGAACCCGGCGAGGGGACGACCGTCTCGTTTACGCTGCCGGCCGCGGACGAATAACAGAGCTCGAGCGACATCCGCTCGACGCGATCGCCACCGGAGTGAAACCGACCGAGCCGCGGCTTACTCTTCGACGCCCTCGAGCTCTTCGACGATCTCGTCGGCGTCGACGTCGGCGTCTTCGAGTGCGTCCTCGATGTCGCCGCCGCCCATGCCACCCATGCCGCCCATCATGCCGGGCATGCCCATCCCGCCCATGCCGTCGATGACTTCCTGGACGATGACCCGGTCGACGTCGATCTTTTCGATGACGTCCTGGGCGATCTGTTGCTTGGAGAACATCCACTGCTGGTTCATCGTCATCTGGGGCGTCGCCTCGAGATAGAGGGTCTCTTTCTCGACGACCTCGGTTTCGAACTCCGGTTCGGCGGGTTCGTCCTCGTCGTCTTCGGCTTCGTCGTCTTCGGCTTCGTCGTCGGGTTCGACGGGAACCTCCTCTTCGACCTCGTCGGTCTCGATCCAGAGGTCGGGCTCGACGCCGAGGTACATCTCGAAGAGTCCGGCCGCCTGGGCCTCGCGGTCGTCGACCAGGTCGACGATTTCGTACTCGTACTCGACGTCCTCACCCGCGAGCGGGTGGTTGAAGTCGACGCGGGCGCGGCCGCCGATGATCGTGCTGATGTATCCCTGCCGACCGTCGATCTGGACGTTCGCGCCGGGGTGGCGGTCGTCCTCGTCGATCTTTTCGGCGCTGACGGTCTCGACGTTGTCGGGATCGTACTCGCCGAAGGCGTCTTCGGCGGAAATCGTCACGGTGCCGGAGTCGCCCGCTTCGCTGCCGAGGATCGCTTCCTCGACGCCGTCGAAGATGTGTCCCTCGCCGAGCGTGATCGTTCGTGGCTTGAACTCCTGGCCCTGGGCGTCGACGCCCTCCTCCTCGGCGACGTCGGGATCGGTCGTGTCGACCAGCTGCTCGCCTTCGACGGTGTAGGCGGTGTACTCGATCTCGACGAAATCGCCGGCCTGCAGTCCGTCGTCGTCTACTTCCTCATCGACGTCATCGGCCTGCTCCTCGAGCTCGGCCTCTTGTTCCTCGGTCATACGTGGTACGTCCGCCCGTCCACATTTAAACTAATCGCTAGCAGACCGCGACGGGTCGCTGTGGCGTGAGATCCGAGAGCGTTCGACGGTTTCGTCGCCCTCGCGGCGACCGCCCTCCAGGGACGAAGAGCGCCTCGAGGGACACTCGGTCGCGGGCCGAGACGCGAAACCGTGCGGTTTGTCGGTCGGCAGTTCCAGCGCACCCGCGAACGGTCGGCGGTCGTATCGGGATACGGGTACAGCGGGCCGTCTCATACGGTTTACTGTAAGTCACTTCCGGAGCGACCGGTCGCCGTCCCGCGGTCGCTCCGGTACACAGTTACAGCAATCCGTCTCAGTACTCCGGCGACTCCTCGCGAGCGTCTTCGCGCTGGTTGATCACGCGAGCGAGCGTGAACAGTCCGTCCGACAGCCGGTTCAAGTACTGGACCGCTCGCTCGTTGATTCGTTCGTCCGCCGCGAGCGAAACCGCTCGGCGTTCGGCGCGCCGGCAGACGGCTCGAGCGTGGTGCAACCTCGCTCCCGTCTCGCTTCCCGTCGGCAGCACGAACGAGGTGAGCGGCTCGAGTTCCTCGTCGTAGGTGTCGATCCACTCCTCGACGGCTTCGACGTGACTCGCGTCGACGGCCGGATCGCCGTCGTCGGGATCGGGGTTCGCGAAATCGGCCTGGACGACGTGCAGGTGGTTCTGAATCGCTCGCAACCGCTCGTCGACGTCGTCGTGATCCGTCGGGCGGACGGTTCCGATCAGCGCGTTGAGTTCGTCGACGGTCCCGTAGGCTTCGATTCGAGGGTCGGTCTTCGAGACGCGGGTCATGTCCCGGAGGTCCGTCTCTCCGTCGTCGCCGCGACCGGTGTAAATCGTCATACGACCCTCGAGGACGAGTCGGAACTTAACTCCGATGCACCCACGGCATCTCCGCGGTCGCGTCCCCGTCCTCGAGCGACGGACTCGACACCGGCCGCGTCGCGGCCGGCGACCCCGCCCGGTGGTGAAATCAGTAAGTTAAACTCGCTGGACTCGTTATCGCCGCGTATGGCTCTCGAACTCGACCACGAGTGTCCGAACTGCGGGGACGTGACCTTCTACCGCGCCGCGAGCACGACGCTCCACCTCGGCGAGAAAGTCAAGTGGCACTGTCCGTCGTGTGACTACGGGTTCGTCCGCATCAACGGCATCGACTCGAGCGAAACCACGGCCTGATACGGACTGTTGAAAGTCGTTACCGGTACGACCGCGACCGTCCTGCGGTCGCACCGGTAAATCGTCACGACAGACCGTACGAAACGGTTCGACGACGTCGTCCGCGCTTCGTTTCTCTCGCCCGTTTTTTCGAACTGAGGTTTCACACGGTTCTACGAGCGGAGGCGAACGGAACCGTTGCAAAAGCCCGAGGGTGGGAGCTGAACCCGATGCAATCCTCGCTTCGCTCGTCGCGGTCGGTCACGGAAAACGGTGGGGATGGGATTTGAACCCATGAGGCTTTCCAGCCACCTGCTCTCAAGGCAGGCGCGTTAGGCCGCTCTGCCACCCCACCTCACCTACTCGTTCCCGACGCGTTCAAAAATGGTTATCGGTCTTTCGCTCGCTCGAGCGCCCCCTCGGATCCGACGCCGAGCCCAAGGTCGTCGACGACCGCAGCGGTCGCCTCCGCTCCCGGCCGCTCGGCGACGCGTCGCGCTTCGATCTCCGCGAGTGTCGCACACAGTCCCGACTCGCTCGTCACGGTCGGGAGAAACGGGCTGAACCCCAGATCCAGCCCCGCGTCGCCGGCCCGGCCTGCGAGCGTCGAGAGGGCGACTCCCTCGTAGACGTCGGTGAAGTCGATCGGCTCGGTGAATCCCGCGAAGTACGTCCGTCCGCCCGAGGACGGCCCGATAACGACGTCGTAGCGACGAAGCGACATCGACGCAGCGTCGATCTCCGCCCGGCCGACCAGCGGAACCGTCGGCTCGAGCACGCCGACCGTTCCGGCGTCCTCGCGCTCCAGCAGGTGCGTGACGGTGTTGCCGACCCGCGCCGATCGGCTCGAGCCGACCTGGCGCTCGAACCGGACGCCCTCGACGTCTCCGAGGGCGTCGGTCGCGAGCGCACGCACCGCAGCTTCCGGGTCGGCGTCGGACGGAACGGCACCATCGGGCATCGTCTCACGGTCGCGGTAGTTGAGTAGCAGGTCGCCGCCGCTCGCGTCGACGGCCCGGAGAACGTCCGCGACGGCGGCCTCGTAAAGGGCGACGGCCTCGCTCTCGGTCACCGACGTCGTCTCGACGAGCGACGAAAGGACGACCCCTTCCGAGGGCGGATCGACGGGAACGACGACGAGCATGCTCGCTACTCCGTCGGCCCGGACCTTGAACGCGGCGCTTTTCGACCGCCGGGACCGGTTCGGTCGAAAGCACGAGCCCGCACGAAACCGGCGGCACTCGTGGCGAGCCGACCGAACCGAGGCCGCTTCCCGAGTGGCCCTGGACTCTCGGGGCGAACCCGTACAGATTATGACGCTGGAAGCGGACGACGGACGTATGCACGGTCGAACGGTCGCCGCCGTCGGCGTCGCCACGATCGGCTGTCTCGCACTCGTGGGCGTCTACGGCCTCGTCTTCGGAGTGCTGGTCGAGCCGTCGGGTGAACTGCTCGTACCCGTGGTCGGAACGCTCGCCGTCACGGCCCTCGTGGTCGTCGGGCTAGCCGCGCTGGGCGCGCGATCGAAGCGATGGCGGAAGAATCCGTACTGGTAGGGAAGGGGTGGTTCCGAGCTACCGTTTCCGACGCCCTTTCGTCTGTCGGTAGTCGGTGGCCATCAGCTGTGCGAAGTGCTCGAGCCACGCCTGTGACTGCGCGTCGGTCTGCTCGCGCGGGTCGATCATCGGGACGAGGGCGAAACCGCGCCCCCGGATCGTCGTCGCGTGCGCCTCGGCGAGCGCGAGGTCGTCGGCCGGAGTCGTCGTGTACTCCGTCGCAATCTCCGCGAGCGCCCGCTCGCCGACCGGGATCAACACTTCGGGGTTGATCATCCTGATCTCGGCGTTGAGGTACGGCTCGCAGTTGTCGATCTCCTCGTCGGTCGGCGGTCGCGCCGGATCGCGACACCGCGTGAGGTTCGTCAGGTAGACGTTCTCGAGAACCGGCCGGTCGGTCGGCGACGTGACGTCGCAGAGTCCGAGCCGCTCGAGGAGTCGTCGCAGGCCGTCGCTCGAGTGGGCACCGCCCGGTTTTCGGTCGTTTCCGCAGTCCTCCCCGTCTTCGGTCCCGTCCTCCCCGCCATCGAAGTCGACGAACGGCACTCCCGTCTCGTCGGCCCCCGGCGTGGGTCGCTCGCCGACGAACAGGAAGTCGGCGCCGACGTCGCCGTAGCCGTGGACGACGGTCGTGCGCGTCTCACAGAGCGCGGGACAGTTTCGACACGCCTCGTCCATGTTGAACGGGTTGGCTCGAGTTCGCTGGTTCGCGTCCACACTCGCACGTCGCCGCGAGCGACCAAAAGGTACCCGACCCGGCGTTTGATGACGGCGACCGTCGTACCGGCGACCATGGGAGCAGCGCCCAGCCTCGAGGAACTGGACGAGATCGTCCACGAACCCGACCGGGCGTTCGTCGAGTCGACGAACGTCTACGCGTTCATGCAGGAGTACGGCATCGAGGAGTACGAGGAACTCATCGAGCGCACGACGACCGAAATCGACGGCGTCGAGGAGTCGGGCCTCGAGTGGTTCTGGGACGAGGTCGTCGACTACCTCGGGATCGAGTTCGACGAGCCCTACGACGCGGTCCGCGACGACGGCGACGGACCGCAGTTCACCGACTGGTATCCCGGCGGAAAACTCAACGTCGCCCACAACGTCGTCGACCGCCACGCGGCCGTCGACGCCGAGCGACGCAACGCGGTTGCGGTCCTCTGGGAGGGCGAAGACGGCGAGATACGAGAGTTGACCTACTACGAGCTACGCCACCGGACGAACCAGGTGGCGAACGCTCTGGAGGCCCGCGGCGTCGAAACCGGCGACACGGTCGCGCTCTACGTGCCGATGGTGCCGGCCGTCGTCCCGATTCTCTACGGCTGTTTCGCGGTCGGCGCGATCGCGGTGCCGATCTTCTCGGGATTCGGTACCGACGCGGTCGCGACCAGGCTCGCTGACGCCGAGCCCTCGGTGTTGTTCACCGCCGACGGCTTCCTCCGGCGCGGCGAACCGATCCCGCTGAAAGAGACCGCAGACGAGGCGATCGCCCAGGCGGGGTGCCTCGAGCACGCGATCGTTCTCGACCGACTGGGGAGCGGGCCGCGTCGCTCTTCGAGCGGAGCGGAAGCCGAACCGGCAGACCCGTCGTCCGACGTCGACGTTCCGTGGTACGACGATCGCGACGAGTGGTGGACCGACGCCGTCGAGGCGGCCGACGACGAGTACGAGACGAAGTCGCTCGACTCGAGCCGGGAATCGATGCTGCTGTACTCGTCCGGGACCACGGGCGAGCCGAAGGGAATCGTTCACACGCACGCTGGCGTGCAGGTCCAGTGCGCCAAGGAGGTACACTTCGGGATGGACCTCAAGCCGGCGGATCGCTTTTTCTGGGTGTCCGACATCGGCTGGATGATGGGACCCTGGACGCTGATCGGGGTGCACACGTTCGGCGGAACGGTCTTCGTCTACGAGGGCGCGCCCGACTACCCGACGCCGGATCGCCTCTGGTCGATGATCGACCGTCACGGGCTCACGCAGCTCGGCGTCTCGCCGACGGCGATCCGAGCGCTTCGGAAACGCGGCGACGAGTGGCTCTCGGATCACGACCTCTCGTCGCTGCGGATCCTCGGCTCGACCGGCGAACCCTGGGACCCCGACTCCTGGCGGTGGTTCTACGAGCGCGTCGGCGGCGGGGAGTGCCCGATCGTCAACATCTCCGGCGGCACCGAGATCTGCGGCTGTTTCCTGATGCCGATGCCGAGCCAGCCGCTCAAACCCTGTACGCTCGGCGGCCCCGGACTCGGAATGGATATCGACGTCGTCGACCGCGACGGAAACTCGGTCGCAGCCGACAACGAGCGCGGACTCCTCGTGGCCCGTTCGTCCTGCCCGTCGATGACGAAGTCGCTGTGGTCGGGCGACGAACGGTACCTCGAGGAGTACTGGTCGACGTTCGAGGACGTCTGGAACCACGGCGACTGGGCCCAGGTGGACGCCGACGGCTTCTGGTTCCTCCACGGCCGCGCCGACGACGCGTTGAACGTCGCCGGTCGGAAGGTCGGACCGGCCGAAGTCGAGGGCGCGCTCATCGATCACGACGCCGTCAACCAGGCTGCGGCGGTCGGCGTACCGGACGAGACGACGGGAACGGCGGTCGTCGCCTACGTCGTCCTCGAGGAGGGCCACGAAGAAACTGACGCGTTGGGCGAGCAACTGCGCGAACGGGTCGGCGCGGAACTCGGCAAACCGTTTCGTCCCCGCGAGGTGTTGTTCGTCGACGAGTTCCCCAAGACCCAGTCCGGAAAGATCGTTCGGCGGGCGATCGAAGCGGCCTACGCGGGCGACGACCTCGGCGATCTGAGCAGCATCGAAAACCCCGGCGCAATCGACGCGATCGAGGACGCCCGGTAAACCGACATATTCCGGCGTTTCTCTCCGGATTCACCCGTTTCTCGAACGACGACTGTGATGATCGATCGCCGTGGACAGAGGATTTATCGGTGGGCCACGTACCCTCGACGATGACTGGTCCCACGACGAACGACGACGAGCGAGGTCTCCGAAAGTCGACGCTGTTTTGCTGGGAGTGCGGTCACGCGAGCCCCATCGACGGGGACTGGGTCCTGAGCTCGCGCGGACGGTCGGTCGCATACGGGTGTCCGGTCTGTGAAACGATGATCGACAAACGGCCGACTCGTGACTCTCCCGGCAACCCCTGGCAGCGACTGATCCGCCGATCCGCCCGCGTCTGGCGGGCGAACCTCGCCGTCTCTCTCTCGGCCACAACCGCGATGGCACGCTACCGACCGGACCATCTCTTCGAGGAACGCTCACGGCCGACCGATCCCCTGGACGCCACTTCGGTCAGCGTTCGCGTCCTCCGACTCGGCTGAGACGAACCAGCGGCCGAAATTTCGTGCAGCGTCGAATACACTGGCGGACGAGACTCCACGTTCGGCCACATTTTCCTCGAATAGAATCCGAATTGTCAACCTCGACCGCACTTGGAGGAAGTAATTTGCTCGAGCGCCCACTGATTAGCCCGATCACAGTCATATTCGCCAATAGCACCACCGATTTATTAGCACAACCCAATGGTTTATTCGAGAATCCGATGACGAACGGAAACCTAACGTCGAAAGAACAGGACGTACTGGACGAAATCGAGTCCGAAGACGTGGACTTCCTCCGGCTGCAGTTTACGGACATTCTGGGGACGGTGAAGAACGTCTCGGTGCCGGCGCGTCAGGCCGAGAAGGCGTTCACCGAGGGGATCTACTTCGACGGGTCGTCGATCGAGGGCTTCGTGCGCATTCAGGAGTCGGACATGCGTCTCGTTCCGGATCCGGAGACGTTCGCGATCCTCCCGTGGAGGCAGAAAGAAAACAGCGCCGCCGCGCGGATGATCTGTGACGTCTACGACACCTCCTCCGGCGAACCGTTCGAGGGCGACCCGCGTCGCGTCCTCAAAAACGCCCTCGAGCGCGCCGAAGAGATGGGCTATACGGTCAACTTCGCGCCCGAACCGGAGTTTTTCATGTTCAAGGAGGACGAGGACGGTCACGCGACCACCGAGACGGCCGATCACGGCGGTTACTTCGATCTCGCGCCGAAAGACCTCGCCTCGGACGTCCGCCGGGACATCATCGACGGCTTAGAGGAGATGGGCTTCGAGATCGAAGCCAGCCACCACGAGGTCGCCCGCGGCCAGTACGAGATCAACTTCGAGTACGACGACGCGCTGACGACTGCCGACAACGTCGCCACCTTCCGCACCGTCGTCCGCGCCATCGCCGCCCAGCACGACCTCCACGCGACGTTCATGCCCAAACCGATCCCCAAGATCAACGGCTCGGGCATGCACACTCACCAGTCCCTGCTGACCGAAGACGGCGAGAACGCCTTCCACGACGAGACCGACGAGTTCAACCTGAGCGACACCGCCCACTCCTACCTCGCGGGGGTCCTCGAGCACGCGCCGGCGATCACGGCGATCGCAAATCCGACGGTCAACAGCTACAAGCGCCTGGTGCCCGGCTACGAAGCGCCGGTGTACGTCGCCTGGTCCGACCGCAACCGCTCGGCGCTCGTCCGTAAACCGGCGGCCCGCGTGCCGGCGGCGTCGCGCATCGAACTGCGCTCGCCGGACCCGTCGTGTAACCCCTACCTCGCGTTCGCCGTCATGATCCACGCCGGGCTCGAGGGTATCGAGCAAGACCTCGAGTGTCCGGATCCGGTCCGCGAGAACATCTACGAGTTCGACGAAACAAAGCGCGAGGAGTACGGCATCGACACGCTGCCGACGAACCTCGGCGAAGCCGTCGACGCCCTCGAGGAGGATCCGGTGATCTACGAGGCGCTCGGCGAACACGTCGCGCCGAAGTTCGTCGAGGCCAAATCCACGGAGTTCGAGGAGTACCTCGTCGACGTCTCCCAGTGGGAACTCGACCGCTACCTCCAGACGTTCTGACATGGATTAGTGTGGCGACCCACCGGCGTACCCGCGAACCGTCTCCGCGGTTGGGTCGGCAGTGACGGACAGCGGGCCGTACGAGAGACGTCCGATTCACCAATCTGACCGGTGTGACGTCCGCCGAACCGCGACCAAAGGCGGCGCGCCGGCGGTCTCCCCGCGGCCGTCACCTCACCGTTCGAGCAGGAAGCCGAGCCGGTCGAAGCGAACTCACGGCTCGCCGACCGGCATCGGATTACAACTCGCCGGCCGAGGACGCTCACAGCACGACGGCGACGTCACGAACCGACGACGTACGCCGCGTCGGTTTTCTCGACGAATCCGTCGGCGATTAGCGAGTTCAGCACGCTCAGCACGTCGATTTTCTTCATCGTCAGCGCTCGAGACAGCTCGTCCACCGTCGCCCCATCCGCGACCTCGAGGTAGATGTAGACGAGCTTCGCCTGCGCCGACTCGAGCTCGTCCGGTACCGGTTCGACCCGTTCGGGTTGAACGCGCTCTCTCGACTGCATCGCTACCGAGGTCCACTCCGCGCTCCCGTATAACCGTTCCCGGTAGTTGCGTATATATCTCCACGCAAGTGATTATATCCGGTGTGGTACCACTGGGCGCGGTGGGCGTGGTGGCCGCGAACGGGTTCCGGTTGCACCGGTACGACGCACAGCAGACCGTATCAGGCCTCGCCGTACACTGGCACGGCCGCGCCGCTGGTCACGGTCGCGCCGTCGCTGCAGAGAAACGCCATCACGTCGGCGATCTCGGCCGGGTCGACCCACGAGTCGTGATCGGCGTCGGGCATCATCTCCCGGTTCATCGGCGTGTCGATCACGCTCGGCATCACGCAGTTGGCTCGAACGGTACCGCGATTTTCCTCGGCGAGCGTCTCCGTCAACAGCCGGATGCCCGCTTTCGTGATCCGGTAGGGGCCGTCGCCTTCGCCGCCCTCGAGCGAGGACCGGGCGCTGACGCTGACGATCGATCCGGCCGACTCCTGGAGGTGGGGAAGGGCGTGCTTGGAGGCCAGAAACGCCGTCTTCAGGTTTACTTCGAGGAGTCCCTCGAACTCCTCGAGGTCGGTTTCCTCGATCGGATCGCCGCCGCGCCAGGTTCCAGCGACGTTCAGCAGGTGGTCGATCCGGCCGTGATCGGCGACGACCTCCTCGATCAGCGTCGAGACGTCGTCAGGGTCGGTCAGATCCGCCTCGTAAAAGACGACGTCGGATCCGTCGATCTCGAGCAGACTGTCCTCGTCGTCGGGTTCGACGACGTCGACGGCGCAGACGGTCGCATTCGCCTCCCGAAAGCGGTCTACGGCTGCGCTACCGAGCGCGCCGCTCGCACCGGTGATTACGGCGACGGTTCCGTCGAAGTCGACGTCGAACGCGGTCTGTCTCTCCATGGGAGAGGCTGCAACGGCCGACGGAATCAATTGCGGGGTCGATCGGGCGGAACCCGCAGGTCACGTCGCGATCGACGGGAGCGTCGCGTGTTCGAACCAGAAGTTCACCACCGAACGAACCATCGACGTGTACTCGTCGGGGCCGGTCGGTTTGGTGAGGTACGCATTTGCGGCGAGGTCGTAGCTTTCGAGCACGTCCTCCGAGGCCGTCGAACTGGTCAGTATGAGAACGGGAAGTTGGCCGAACGGTGGCATCTCCTCGATCTTCCGGAGGAATTCGAAGCCGTCCATTCGGGGTAGATTGAGGTCGAGGAGCACGAGATCTGGGACGGACGCGGGGCGGACGTCGCGTCGCTCGCTGAGCAGATCGAGCGCTTCCTTGCCGTCGGTAGCGACGCACAGCTCGACGTCGACGGAGAGTTCCTTGAACGCTTCCCGGGTGAGTCGGACGTCACCCGGATTGTCCTCTACGAGCAGGATTTCGATCGGTTCCTCCACCGGTTCACTCATCGACTGTCACCACAGCGAACATCGTTTGAAGGGAGATGAGTCGTGCATTAGGCGGCGCACTCGTGCCGTTGTAGTCACGGTACCCGTTTAAGAGTACTTGCTAAAAGGTTTGGATACTACGGTCGACCGTCGCGATCGGCCGTCAGATTCCGCGGTCGCCGCCCGTTCGATCGACCGATTCGATCGAAGCCGCTGGACCGACAGTATAAGGCTTTTCGAGTCCGTTGCACGAATCAGATGCGTCTGATCGCCCACCGAGGGTTCGCCACGGTTTCGCCCGAGAACACGATCGAAGCCGTTCGATCCGCCGCAACGTACGCCGACGCCGTCGAGTTCGACGTCCGTCGGTGTGGCTCCGGCGAACTCGTCGTCGTCCACGACGAAACGATCGACCGCGTCACCGACGGTACTGGCCTCGTCGCCGACACAACCTTCGAGACGCTCGAGAGCTACACCGTCCTCGACTCCAAAGAGCGGATCCCGACGCTCGAGGGGATGCTCGACGCCGTCCCGCCGGACGTTGAGGTCAACCTCGAGTTGAAAGATCTCGGCATCGCCGCCGACGTCCTCGATGTGATCGCCGACGTCGAAAACCGGGTCGTCACGACCTCCTTTCTCGAACCGGAACTGCGCCGGATCCGTGGACTCGATCGCACCCAGCCGACGGGACTGCTCGTCAGCCGTCGACTCGCGTCGCCGGTGACGACCGCGGTCGAACTCGGCTGCGACGTCATCGGGGCGAACTACTGGCGGTGTCTGACGACGCGGCTCGTTCCCCGGGCGAAGGCAGTTGACCTCGAGGTACACGCGTGGTCGATCGAACGGCAACTGACGGCGACGCTGCTGGGACTTCGCGGCGTCGACTGCGTTTCGGCGGATCGTCCGATTCCCGTCTGAATCCCGTCCACGGCGGTCAGCCGGATCGATCGGTCGGCGAATCGAACGGAACCAGCGTCGAAATCCGGGCGTTCTCTTTGATCCGCATTCCGCCGTCGGCGACCGAAAGCGGCACCAGTGGGAGGTGCGAGGCGACCAGCATCGACGGGTGCGATCCCCCTCGCGCGAGAAGTTCGTTGCGCGGCTGGAGGTACAGCGGCGACTCGAGGTCGGTCAGAAACTCGTTGTGCTGGACGACGTACTGTCCGCCATCGAGGTTCCACCAGCCGAACTCGTCGTCCGGGTTGCGAAGCTCCGTCGGCACCGGCTCGAGGTCGGCGTCCTCGAGTTCGTCGCCGCCGAAATCGAGCCGGCCCGGTGCGGCGACCTCGTAGATGGCACTGACCGTCAGATCGATTCCGTGTTCGTGAACCTGCGTGGGTTCGTACACCAAGTTATCGATGTACTCGACGAGCGGATTGTCGACCGACATTTCGAGCGAACGGACGATTCGAAGCGTCAAAAAGAATGTCCTCGAGCGCGACCGTCACTCCGATCACGAACGGGATCGATCGCCGAATCGACCAGCCAGCACTTCGTGATTCACCTCGAACGGTCCAGTACGAACGGACGCTGCCTCTGTCACGTCACCGCCGATTCGCGTTCGAGGCGGTCGTTTTCCCCGGACGAGGGAATCGCGGTCTGTTATCGGGTCGAGTAGTCGGAGGTGTCCCCGTCGAGAACCTCATCGGAGACGTCGACGCCGGTCGAGACGCCGTACTCGCGAAAGCCAAGGAACACCGTCGCCGAGCAGGCACTGAACAGCGTTCCCCACGTGACCGCGGTCAGCGAGAGGACGAGCGTCTCCGTCGGTCCGGGGACGGCCCCTGCGGCGGTTTCGAGGCCGATCGCGTGAATCCCCGCGATCGCGAGAAAGGCGATCCAGAACGCGAGCGACAGATGAGCGAGCGCCTCCCGCGTCACTCGGTCGGCGTACCGCGCCGCGGCGTAGACGCCGGCGACGGCGAGAATCGTGGCACCGGCCGTCGGTACGATTCCCGCGGTAGAGACGTGCGTAACGCCGGCGATGGCGAAACAGGCGAACGATACGGCGAGCAGCAGTCGATCCGAACGGGGTGTAGTCGGGATCACGTCGTGCACCGCGCTTGCTGGCACGTATAGCCGATCGGATATATAGTTGTTGGCTCGGGCGGCCTCCGCGCGTATCGGTGTCGTCCACGCGACGGTGACTGCCGTCCGCACGACGGCGGCTTCGCGGCTTCCCTACGTCGCTCGAGCGGTGCGGTTCGCGTCACGTTCTGCGTCGATCCGCCGATTGCAGCGTGAACGAGACGGTCGTCCCCTCGCCGGGTTCGGCGTCGATCCAGATCTCGCCGCCGTGGCGTTCGACGATTCGCTCACACAGCGCCAGCCCGATGCCGGTCCCCGGGTGTTCGTCGTGGGTGTGCAATCGCTGGAACACGTCGAAGACGCGCTCGATGTCGTCGGGATCGATGCCGATCCCCTCGTCGCGCACCGAGATCACCCACTCTCGATCGCCGTTCTTCGCGGCGTCGACGCTGACTCGTGGCGGCTCGTCGCCGCTGTACTCGATCGCGTTCCCGATCAGATTTTGAAACACCTGTCGCAGCTGGCTGGCGTCGCCTTCGACGCGCGGGAGCGAGTCGACCGCGACCTCGGCCTCGTGTTCGTCGATGCTGACCTGGAGATCCTCCAGAACGCTTTCGAGGACGGCCTCGAGATCCGTCGCCTCGAGCGGCTGTCCCTGCGTTTCGACGCGCGAGTACGCGAGCAGACCGTCGATCATCGAGCGCATTCGTTCCGCGCCGTCGACCGCGAATCCGAGGAACTCGCGGCCGTCGTCGTCGAGGCGGTCGCCGTATCGCCGCTCGAGCAACTGGAGGTAGCTCGAGATCATTCGCAACGGCTCCTGGAGGTCGTGCGAGGCGGCGTAGGCGAACTGCTCGAGGCGTTCGTTCGACTCCTCGAGTCTACGTTCGTACTCCCTGCGCTCGGTGACGTCCTGGAGAACGAGCATGCCGACGGGGTCGTCCCCGTCGGTTCGGACCGGGAGGGTGTGTGCGCTGAAGTGTCGGCCGTGGTCGGTCACCTCGAACGCCCGCTCTTCGCCCGCGAGCGCCGCACGGAAGTGTGGCTCGATCTCACCGGCGAGGTCGTCCGGATACCGCTCGTGGATCGTCTGACCGATCGCTTCTCGCCGATCGATCTCGAGTTCGCCGGCGAGCTGGCCGCCGGCGGCCGTATATCGGAGCTCGTCGTCGAACAGTGCGACGAGGCCGTTCGGAAAGTTCTCCGCGAGCGTTCGGTAGCGCTCTTCGCTCTCTTCGAGCCGTCGCTGGCGCTCTTTTCGCTCGGTGACGTCCCTGACGACGCCGATACGCTCGAACTCGTCGTCGCCCTCGCCCGCTCTCACCGCCGTCACCGTCGCTTCGATCGGAACCCGATCGCCGCCCCTCGTCTCGAGTTCGGTCTCGATCGTCGGGCCGACGGCGTCGTCGACCGCGAGTTCCCGGGCGAGTTGTACCACCTCCTCGTCGACGACCAGCGAGGCGTGTTCGTCGACGATCTCGTCGCGAGCGTAGCCCGTCAGCTCGGTGTACGCCTCGTTCACGCTCGTGAAACGGTCGTTCTCGTCGATGACGTAGATCCCGTCTTCGACCGTCTCGACGATCGTCTCGTAGGTCAGCAGCTCTCGCTCGCGCGTTTTCCGCTCCGTCCTGTCCCGGAAGTACACCGAGAGTCCGGTATCGGACGGGTAGGCGTCGAACTCGAGCCAGGCGTCGAGCGACGCTACGTACGTCTCGAAGCTGACGTGGACTTGTTCGTCCATCGCTCGTTCGAACGCGTCGCGAAACGGCCCGGTTTCTGCGCCGGGATGGACGTCCCAGAGGTTTCGCCCGAGAACGTCCGCTTCGCTCCGGCCGACGATCTCGGCGGCCCGCTCGTTGACGTGCGTGACGTTCCAGTCGTCGTCGACCGCGTAGAACGCGTCCGAGACGCGCCCGAAGATTTCGCCCAGCTCGGTCTGAAGTTCGGCCTTTCGGCGCTCGAGTCGCCGCTCGTGTTCTTTGAGCGCGGTTACGTCTTCGCCGACCGTTATCACGCGTTCGATCGACCCGTCGGCGTCGAACACCGGGGCGGAGTTCATCGAAACCCAGCTTCGTCCGCCCGTCGCGTCCTCGAGGACGAGCTCCTCGTCGAACACCGCCGTTCCGGTTCTGCGGACGCGTTCCGAGGGGGAAAGCGACGATTCGAACGCCGCGTCCGCGAGGAGCTCGCGAGCGCGATCGTTCGCTCGAACGGTCCGTCCGTCGGCGTCTTCGACCGTGATCGCGACCGGTGCCGTCCGAAAGAGCTGTTCGGTCTGGGCGCGTTCGCGCTCGATCGTCTCCTCGTGGCGGATTCGATCGAACGTTACCGCGAGACTCGAGGCGGCGATCTTCGCCAGCGACAGATCACCCTCGTCGAACGCGCCGCGCTCTCGCGACCCGACGAGTACGACACCGTGGTCACCGATCGGCAGACAGATCTCGCTGCGAATCGGCGTCTCGGGGTTGAACACGTCGGGAGCGGTCGTGACGTCGGCGTAGATCTCCGGCTCGCCCGAGTCGTAGACGTTCCACGCGATTCCCTCGCCCTCTTCGAACGCGGGTGCGTCGTCGAAGAGCCTCGTCGCCGGCTCCGACAGGGAGACGGCCCTGAGCGTCTTCGCGTCCGAATCGAAGAGGTAGATGCCGTTTATCTCGAGTCCCAAGATCTCGCGAATGTGGGTCGTCGCCGTCGTCGCGATCTCCCGGCGAGAATCGCCCGCCAACCACTCGGTTACCGCTTCGTTCAGCCGTCGAAGCTGTCGCGCCCGACGACGCTGTTCGCTCACGTCGTAGTAGAGTTCGACCCGTCCGCCGGCGTACGGGCCCGACTCGATCGGTTTGCTCCGATGTTCGAGCCAGCGCTCCTCGCGGTCGTCTCCGGGCGTCACGCGACACTCGAAGCACTCGACGTAGCTGTTGTCGTCGTAAGTCGCACACACCGTCTCCTCGAACGCCTCCGGATCCGCGAGTCGCTCTCGAACCGTTTCGTCGATCACCCGACGTTTGTCCCGGCCGAGGACCTCGTCTCGATCGAGTCCGAAGTAGCGCTCGGCGGCGTCGTTCGTCCACTCGACGCGAAACTCGTCGTCGAGGACGAAGACGCCGACGTCGGCCTCCTCGAGGACGCCGGTTATCGGTCCGAGCGCGTCCGTCGGTCGGTGCGTTTCGGTTCGACCGTCGACGCGGTCGACCTCGCTCGCGACGGCGACGGTGCCGCGGACCTCCCCGTCGAGGTGAACCGGGTGGAGGCGAACCTCGTGGGGAACCGTCGATCCGTCGGCGGTTCGAACGGATAGCGTCAGCCGCCGATCGTTCGTTCCGTCGGCGTGACCGGCCGACCGAACGGACCGCTCGAATCGATCCGCATCCGACGGTGAGAGGAGCCGGGAAACGTGCTCGTCGAGTATCGCGTCTCGATCGTATCCGGTCGAGTCGAGCAACGAATCGTCGATCGCGACGATCCGGTCGTCGACGTCCAGCTGGACGATCCCGCCGTCGACGATGCTGGCGAGCGCGCGGTAGCACTCGAGGGCCGTCCGGTCGTCACCGGCCCAGAGTTCGACCTCTCCCGCCGGGACCCGTTCGCTCATTGGAAGAACCAGGACGCTCGAACGCATAAGTCCCACGTCACTCTCGCTTGACAGTACGTCGGTTTACCCGATACGTCGCCGAACCGGCCGGGTCACCGTCTCAGGGAGTCGGTCGCGTCGTGGTGACGAGATCTTCGAACGGCGGTTCGTCCACCCACTCGAGCAACGCGACCAGCTGGTCGACCGCGGCCTCGAAGAGCCGTTCGCCGATCTCCGGGGTCGCGTCGGTCTGGTCGCCGAAGACGCCGTTCGGACTGTTCTCGATCGTATCGTAGAAGACCGTCGCGCCGTGGACCCGTTCCGCGTCGTAATCGAAGACCGCGCCCCCGTCGCGGGCGTCCTCGAGGCGGTTCTCCCGGACGAGGTCGCTCGCGAGGTGCATGATCATCGCGGTCTCTTTGGGCCCGCCGTGGGGACCGGGCGTCTCGAAGACCTCCTCGATCAGCTCCGGGATCGACTCGTCCCACATCCACTCGACGGCGAAGGCGGTCCCGTCCTCGTGGAGCCGCCGTCCGACCTCCCGGAGGTGGACGACGTTGCCGCCGTGGGCGTTGACGTAGACGATTCGGTCGATGCCGTGGCGGGTGAGGTTCCGCGAGAGGCTCTCGACGTAGTCGCGAAAGACCGGCGGCTCGACCCACATCGTCCCGTGGAAGTGTCGGTGGTGCGAACTCACGCCGATCGGCACCGGCGGCGTACAGAGGTGGCCGGTTCGTCCGGTCGCCTCACGCGCGAGCGCCTCGGCGATCATGTAATCGGTTCCCTCCGGGAGATGGGGTCCGTGCTGTTCGGTCGACCCCAGCGGAACGACGGCCAGCGATTCCTCCTCGACGTACGCAGAGAGGTCGGGCCAGGTCCGGTGCGGGAGATACATACCCGTAGCTCGGACGCCAACCCCAAAGGCTTGTGTGGCCGCTCGAGCCAGCGCCGCGACGAATCGAGTCCGGTCGGTACCCGGTTTCGTGACCTCGAGATGGGCGGCGACCGCTCGGCGGACGGTCGACCGACGTCCCGGTCTACTGCGTGGGTCGCTCGCGTCGGTCGTTTCTCGACGCGATCCCCCGTCTTGTCAGTCACAAGTCGTCTTACCAGTCACAATTCCGCCGTCTTGCCAGTCACAATCTCGTCGTTACGAACGGAGGATGAGTCATCCATCCGTTTGATATGGCTGGCCGACCCTCTCCCGGTATGTCCGTCGATACCGTGGTAACGAACGGAACCCTCGTCTCGAGCAGCGGCACCGTCGACGGCGGCGTCGCGATCGCCGACGGGACGATCGTCGCCGTCGGCGACGAGTCGCATTTGCCAGCGGCGGCCGAGACGGTGGATGCGGGCGGCCGCCTCGTGATGCCAGGTATCGTCGATCCGCACGTACACTTCGACGGTCCGAATCCGCTGTTCGACGGACCGCGCGAAACGTACGAGGCGGGCAGCGAGGCGGCGGCGCTTGGCGGCGTGACGACGGTTATCGACTTCGCGTGGCAGGGCGCGACGCGCGACGGTGCCGACGGCCGACGCGGGACGCTCCGCGACGGAATCGCCTACCAGAAACGCACCGCGGACGAATCGCTGATCGATTACGGACTTCACGGCACGATAACGCGGGAGGACCCGGACCTCTTTGCCGAGTTGCCGGCGATCGTCGACGACGGCGTCACCTCGTTCAAGCTGTTCACCACGTACGACTGGGGGGTGTCGAACGGGTTCATGGGGAGCGTTTTCGATCGGCTGTCGGAGCTGGACGCCGTCGCGATCGTCCACACGGAAGACGAGTCGGTCTGCGCGCAGCGAGCGGCGGTCCTCGAGGAGGCCGACCGTGGCGATCCGACGGAGTACCCCGCGTCACGACCCGACTACGCCGAAGCGATGGCCGCCGACGACGCGCTTTGTCTGGCCGTCGAGGCCGGCTGTAAATACTACGGTCTCCACACGAGCAGCGAGAAGGCGGCGGCGGTGATCGAACGCTACCGTCGCGAGTTCGGCGAGGAGCTGGTGCGTGGCGAAACCTGTACGCACTACGTGACGCTCGATCGAAGTCGCTACGCCGAGATCGGGACGCTCGCACAGATGGCACCGCCGCTCAGGTCGTCCGCCGACGTCGACGCGCTGTTCGAGTCCCTCTCTCGCGACGATCTTGACGTCGTCTCCACCGACCACGTCGCCTACCGCCGCGACGAAAAGGAGGCCGACGACTGGTGGGACAGCCCCTACGGCGTAAACGGGTTACAGCACTCTCTGCCCGTTTTCTTCGACGAGGCCGTTCACAGGCGAGGACACTCCCCGTCGTCCGTCGTCCGCGCGATGGCCGCGCGACCCGCGCGGCTGTTCGGACTCGAGGAGAAAGGAACGCTCGAGCCCGGAACGGACGCGGACCTCGTCGTCTTCGATCCGGCCGCCCAGTACGCGATCTCGGCCGAGGACAACGCTTCCGAGGCGGACTACTCGATTTACGAGGGGCGATCGGTTCGCGGAACGGTCGTCCATACGATGGTCCGCGGCGAGTTCGTCGTCCGAGACGGACGCGTCGTCGGCGACCCCGGTTACGGCGAGTTCGTCGCTCGGACGCGTCCCGACTGGCAGCGTTGATTGACCTCCTCCTCCGCGTTCACGCGGAGGAATCGTATTCCGATCGGCAGTCTGCTCGAGCGAGATCTCCACATCCGTTCGGCCCTGCGATCGAGGCCGTGAGACGATTTCGAACGACCGCCAACCTCGGATCGAGTGATCGAACAGAATTGTAAGAATCCGAGGGAATGTTAACACGTATATCGTCGTGTGCTCACGTGACACGTGATGGAAGTCACCGACGTCGAAGCGATTCCCGTCGAGATCGGACTGAAACCGCTCGAGGAAGACCACGGACTCGCGCCCTACGTCATGGGTCGCCTGGAGTACCTGGAGTCGGCAGAGCGCGTCCTCGTCAAACTGTCCACCAGCGAGGGAATCACGGGCTGGGGCGAAACCGCCGTCGTCTATTCCCCGTCGATCACGAAGTCGATACTCGAAACGGTCGTCGCCGACCTCGTCGTCGGCGAGCCAGTCTGGAACTTCGAGACGTTGCACGAGTACTACGGCTCTCACTACATCGACTCGAGCGTCTTTCTCAGCGGCGTCGAGATGGCGATGTGGGACGCGTTCGGAAAGTACACCGGCTGCCCGCTCCACCGGCTGCTCGGCGGCAAACAGACCGATAGAGTGGCGTTTTCGTACTGTTACGCCATCGACACGGTCGAAGCGTCGGTCGAGCGAATGCGCGAGGTCCGCGACGCCGGGTTCGACGTCGTCAAGACGAAAGTCGGCGGCTACGACGCCGACACGGCTCCGGACGAGTTCGCGCCCGAACGAACCATGGAGTCTGACGTCGAACGGCTCGTCGCGATGCACGACGCCGTCGACGGCGAAGTCGAACTCCGCGCCGACGCGAACCAGAGCTGGTCCGTCTCCGAGACGACGCGCATCGCCGCCAGACTCGAGGACGCCGGGATCGCGATCCAGTACCTCGAGCAGCCGATTCGCACCGACAACGTCGGATCGTACAAACGGCTCCGACAGCGCCTCCGGACGCCGATCGCCGTGAACGAGGACCTCTATCATCCGCGAAACTTCTACGAACTGGTCCGCGAGGACGCGGTCGACGTCGGCGTCGTCGACATGATCCCCATCGGCGGTATCCTGCCGCTGAAGAAGATCGCGAGCGTCGCCGAGGAAGCGGACATTTCGCTCGCTCACCACTGCGGATTCGACCTCGGCGTGAAGACTGCGGCGATGTTACACGCCATCTCGTCGACGCCCGCGATCGACCTCCCCTCCGACACGACGTACTACGCCCTGGAAGATCACGTCATCGAGGATCCGTTCGAGTTCGAGGACGGCACCCTCCCGGTTCCGTCCGCGCCGGGGCTCGGCGTGACGGTCGACGAGGAGAAACTCGAGGCCGCCAGGATCGACTCGTGACGTCCGTTCCCCGCTACCGCGTGGCCCCTTCGGGGAGATGCTGTGCGACCGAGTCGACCATCGTCATCACCTAATCGATCGGACGATCACCGATACCCCCGGCGTGGTTTCGATACCTCGATCGATCGGACTCGCGCTCGAGGCCCACGTGGATCACTTCCCGCTACTGACCGCAGGACAGCGTTCTCCGTGCGTTCGCGATCTGTCCGGTTTCGTCGAGGAGAAGCGCCGATCCGACCGGACCGAGAGGGTGACGATGGCTTTTCATCGACGTTTTGCCGAGCGGTCGAGCGAAGCGAGGAAGCGCAGCACAAAACTATCTTTGGCTTGCTTCCAACAGAGTTCCCTCCTCTTCTCGCCATATACCAATTCGATAATATCAACAGAGTTGGTATAGTTGTAGGTCTTTATTTGGCAGGACATACATTATTGTCCTCGCCATTGCCACGAGATTATAATCGTACAGAAACCTAGTAGAAAAAGGGCAAGTCGGATAGGAATAATATGTTGATGAGGGCTACCTCTGTGAGAAATCCGACTTACGTAGTACACTTCCCCCTCGTGTTCAATTGGAACTTGTCTCTCAAATTCGGGAATTCTCTTATCGATAAGAGTAACCGATCCGGTGTCAACAGCCTCTTTAACTTCTACTGAAGTTTGATTACTTGAAACTGAAATATGATTAAGAGCTTCTGCTGTTGTTACTTGTTCATGAGTTAATACTGTCCCCTGATTTGTGCTTTCTTCGCTTGGCAAATAAAAATCCCCCTCGAAACTAATAACCGAATATTTCTCCCAACTATTGCTGTAAAAACCCAGTTGGTCTTCGGATCCTGTTTTAATTGTTCTATTATGTTCCATTTCACCCTCTTCCATAATCTTTTCTTCAAGAACACATGAACGCTCATTTCCGCACCGAAGTGTTCGGTCTGAAAATCTAACAACTGATCCTGCGATAGTTTCGTTTTCAACTGGAGCCACTTCGTACGTAATTTCGGTCCCTGTCCCATCAAGTGAATGGGGCGAAAAATAGACCGGATTTAAAAGCAATCCAATCCCTACAAGCAAGAGGATAGTGGCTTTGGTGTCTCTATATGCCATAAATCAATATACGTGCGGGATAATAAGATATTATTGTTCCAATAAGAACACACAAGAGCTATTTAGGTATAGTCAAAAATTAATGCCTTAATAGGTCGAGAGGCTGTGTTGAAGCGACGTAGGGCGGCGGAATTCACTGTTTCACCGCACGCTTGATGTTGTAGACGACACACATCAGGACATATAAGATGGATGCCTTAAGATTGATTAAGTATATGATGGGCGGACCCGTACGGACAGATATGACTGAACGGGAAATAGAGAACGCCGACCGCTCTACCGCGAGAGAACGCGTCGAAGCGGAATTGCTGAACGGTACGCTGGATTTCGACCGCGAGGTAGAGCGAATCAAGGCGATCGGGGAACCGACCCGGTTCATCATCCTCTATCTCCTCGCGGAGGAGAACCAGATGCAAAGCGGTGAGCTGGCCGACCAACTCGATCGGAAACAGAACGATCTGTACCACCATCTGAACACGCTGGAAGAGGCGGGTCTCGTCGGCAAGTTCCGCGAGAACCAGAGCCGCGTCTACGAGCTCTCGCCGCTGGCCGAAGAGTTCGTCCCGCAACTGGTCGAGACCATTCACAACCGGGCGAACGCCGTCTGAATTGGGCTCGCGGGGAAGCGTCATAGAACTATTCACAAGGGCTTGTTTCATCCACGATTCGGTGAACCAACCGGTACGTAGATGTGCTTATTAATCAGCGAGCGTTCTATCAAGTTTGAGCAGGGCTCGTAGCGTCGTGCGGAATACAGGGCGCGAATGTCGTACAGGATTCGGATGGATTTGCGGGGACGGTAATACTCTCGCATAGAACATCCTATTATTGGAATCCTGGGTCATGTTACTATTCCTCTCCCTGCGAAACGCCTTGTTGACGACACCGGAACCATGACCTATGAGCACTGAGGCCACCGATTTACGAGGACTACCGTTTCATCTACAGTTGGGAATGCGACGAGTGCCGAATCTGCCCGCCAGCTCTCACTCTCTCGTTGCCCGCCCAACGAAAAGTGCGAGTTGGACGCACTACGGATCTACATGAACCGGGACCAGATCGATTTCTTCTCGATGTCGATCAAGGTCGCTCGCATCTCCTCGAGATCGACCTCGCCGGACCGTACCGACTCGAGTCGCGATTCTCGCTGTGGATCGGGGCCGTGCCCCGTCTCGAGGAACGGCTCCAGCTCAAGGTTTGCAACCATCTTCGGGGAGGAAATCGATGCGATGAGTCGCAGGATCGATCTGTTGACTCCTTTCATGGCTCGCCGCATCTCTCGGAGGTCCGCCAGCCGCTGTCTGGTTTCCAGCGAGAGATCGTCCTCAGAGATGGACGTCCCCGGCTCGACGTCGAGTTCGGAGGGGTCGATGACGATGTGTACGTTTCCAACGTCGTCGAAGTGGATCCGCTCTCTGTGCTGTCGCAGCCGGTTGATTCGATCGATGGTGTCGTACAACTCGAACAGCGATCCCCGTACCTCGGGTGACAGTCGGAGGAACATTCCGGAGTGTTTCAACTGCTCGAACGCGGTCGTCGAGAGGGAACTGGGAAAGGAGACGACGTATCGAATCTCGATTTTCGTTCCGGGCGGAACCTCGACGGGCAGGTCGACCTGCTGGCGCTGTAAGTCGTCGCTGAGGAGTTCGGAGAGGTCCCGTATCCGCTCGGTGTTCTGCTCGAGTTCCGTCTGCATCGCCCGGAGGGACTGGATCTCTTGCCACTGATTTCGCAGGTAAAACGTGAGGAAGACAGCGAACAAGGCGGTGAAGACGCCGGCGAGGATCGAAATAACGGCGGCTGTTTCCACCATACGCCAGTGAACGGGACCAGCGTACAAATGTTTCGAGACCAGCGAGAACGCTTCGCGTCGGCAGCAGTTAAATGGTTCTCGCGCCGCTATAGCACGCATGGTCACGGAACGATATCGGTTCGAGTGTCACGATGTCGCAGACTGTGACGTGATCATCTACAGCGAGTTCGAGGAGTCGATATACGAGGCTGCACGGTCCCACCTGAAAGACGTACATGGACGAGACGTCTCGGACGAAGACGTGGCACCGTATATCGAAGCGCTCTGAGTCCGTAGAGCCGTTCATTTGATCTCATCCCAGTCGGCCGTCCGTGGCGTTCAGAGTTGCGTCCTGACCTCTGGACTGTCCCCGAGATCCGCCATACGGTCTTAATACCGAATGTGACCTACCCACATACGAGGGAAAGACTATGACTACAGACGAAATGCAGGACGTTGCAGCGCAGCGGAAAGACGAGATCGAACACGGTGTCGATGCCGGCGGCCACCTCGAGTTTATCGACTGGCTCGAGACGAATCCGGACGACGGAATGCTCGAATTCCGGGCCACAGGCATCACCGAGGAGGTCGCCAACCGGACGACCGCGACGATCGGGGACTGGGCTCTCGGCGGCGAGGAGATGGGAGGAGACCGTGAACACGTTCTCGAGTTCGGTCTCCCACCTGAACTCGAGGAGGCGATGGCGTACGTCGAGCCGACCGATCGCTACGAGGCCATCGAAGGGGCGCTCGCGGGATTGACCGCGTGCATCAATGGAACGGTCGTCTACAACGCGATCCGCGAGGACATCGACGTCGAAGAGGTGACGACGACCGTCCGCGCCCCCGTCGACCTTCGGCTGCTGTTCGGAATCCACGATGTCGACAGCGCACACGACATGTACGGCGAACTCGAAATTGACGTGAACGTGACCGGTGATCTGACCACTGCAGAGCGATCGATGGTCCGTGAGTTCCCGAAGCGGTCGCCAGTCTACAATCTCGTGTCGCTCGAGCATCCGAACAGGCCAAACGTTCAGATACAATCGGCGGACTGATCGTCGCACCACTCTATTTTTACAGTCCCGAATAATTAGTTTATAGTGTGCTGTTCGAAATGAAGAAAGTCATTTTGCTGCATCCATCCTCTGTATCGGGCACGCCTTTTCTCACAACAGCTGGATAGCTCGTTGAGTCTCTGTAAGATACATAGCGCGTCTGCATCAAAGAGATTCGACGAAGTCGCTTACCACATCATTGAACCGCTCTGGTTCCTCGACAGTCAGACAATGTCCGCTCTCCTCGAAGAGTTCGACTCTGGCGTCAGGGATAAGTTCCGCCGCGTGCTCGACCGCCGAGACGCTCCGCCACTTCTCGTCTGCGCCAGCGCACACGAGTGTTGGGACGTCGATGGCAGGCAAGACGTCGCGGTAATCACAGAGCAACTCGAGGAGCATCGCGCTCTTGATCGATGGGGGCGTTCGAGACATCTCGTCGAACATCATCGTTTGTACCCCCTGGGAGGGCGCATCTTTCAGCAACAGGTCGATCGTCCGCTCGATGACGTCTGCCGGTTCCGACTGAATACGCCGGTGAAGCTCCGTGAGTCCGTCGACGTTGTACGACCCGTACTCGTTGTCGTCGTGCTGCATCGGTGATGGCTCCATGTCCACATCAACGAGTGCTCGCACACGTTCGGTACCGAACCGGTCGATATACTCCCACGAGACGATTGCACCCAGCGACCAGCCGACGATGACGACATCATCGAGAGCGAGGTGATCGAGAATGGCGTGAACATCTTGGGCATATTGTGTGAGGGTATGACCGACTTCTGTCTTCGTCGACCGACCGTGGCCTCGAAAATCGAACGCGATGGTACGGTACTCGGTGGAAAGGCCGGTTAGCTGGGCCTCGAAATACCGGCACCCCGCCCACGCGCCATGGAGGAAGAGAATCGGTTCCCCTGTTCCGTGGTCCTCGTAATAGATCTCTGCGCCGTTACAGTGGACGAGTGGCATAACAGTGATTACAGGCTGTACAAGTAGATAATCATATCACGTACGACCGCAATGAGATGGTGCAACTACCCTCTGGATGTTGCACGCTGTTTCTATCAACTTCTGATGAGATTAGTCTCGTCCGCGCAAGATACGGGGTGCATATCTTGGACTGAATTACGTCTGTGGGCAGTTGTACCCCTGATTTCCACCACTGTCTGCACTTGGGCAAAGGGTTGTAGGGTTGGACAACAAAACTGGAGTACGATGACGAAAATTGCACTCGCCTGCGTTGGCAACGCTGGTCGGAGCCAGATGGCGACAGCGTTCGCCGAAAGAGAGTGTGACCGTCGTGGGCTTAATATTGACATCGTTACCGGGGGAACCGACCCTGCTGAGAGTGTCCACGATGACGTTATCGAGGCACTCCAAGCTGAAGGGATCGACATCAGCGACCGCTCCCCGCGCCGAATTACCAAAGAGGACGTAGCGGATGCAGATTACATCGTGACGATGGGCTGCTCGGTCGATCAATTCCGACCCGATGGGTGGGAAGGTGAACACCACGCCTGGTCTCTGGAAGCGTCCGAGACACGGGAGCAACGTGATGAAATCGAGCAGCGAGTTATTACTCTGTTCGACGAGATTGAGGGTCGAAACGCCGCGTAGCGCAGGTTTCAGACCCATACAGAACGGCACAGCCCCAGATCAATAGCTCTATGAGTGCTCAGGAAATGATGTGATTGATTCGCAGGTCTGCTGTCGGCTGATTCAGCAGTGATTGCTCGGAACAAACCAGGGTGGTTTGCCGAACTCAGCCTCTAGATTCACCTATGGAAATTCTGCTGACCGGCCAAACCACGCTTGCCAAGATAATTCATCGGGCGACGAGGACTTGCTGTGATTTTTGAGCGTAGAATCGACAGCCAGCGAACCGATAGCTACTGAAACAGCCAGCAGGTGGGAGACTTCTGTTTGCGAGAGCAGCCGCTCACGCTACCACCAACCGGCCAATGAGCGCCGCCCCGGCAGCGCTCAGGCACTCACCTCTGGTGGATTGTACACCTCCTCACGGTCCAGCATGTGATACATTGAAACCAGCAGCTTCCGGGCGGTTGCTACAGTGGCTGTTTTCGAATTCTTTTTCGAGCTAACCGGTTGTAAAATCGGCTGAGGTACTCGTCTTCGCACGTATATACCGCTGAGTACGACGCTTGAACGAGCAGTCACTGGACTCGTCCTGATCCTCGTTTCGAGATCTTCCCCTCAAACCGCGAGTCGCCGCTCCCGGTCCGCGCCGGAGCCGTCGCCCCATTTCGGGTACTCGTCGTGAAGCCCGTCTCGTTCGATCATCGCCTCCCCGACACGCTTACGGAAGACCGAACCCCGATGATTCCCGCCATCTTCGTAGGTCCCGCTGTTCGCTCCGCGGTGTGTCCGCAGTCGGTTCCACAACGACGTACCTGAGCCCGACGACACAGCGTGTGTACCGATTCGAGTGAGCCGAAGCTGGTCGGTCGAGTCCCGTGTCTCATCCTCAGCGAAAAAGAAATCGCTCTTGATAGCATGTTTGAGCGCTTCTCTCCCCGGTTTTCGCAGTAGCTTTCGTCGAAGTTGTAACGCTCGGAGATACTGTGTGAGCTTGTCTTTTGAGATACCTCGATGAGGCGAGAGCCACGGTCGCAGCAGCGATCCGTGGCTCTCGCAGGTGTTGACGTGAACGTCTTCGTTAGCGTATTCGCCGTCGCCGTGGACGACGTATTCGCGGTCGAATGCGTCGTCCTCGGTCAACGGATCGTAGGCACGAAATCCGTCAGTGTAGACGGTCAGTGGCTCCTTCTCGCAGTTTGCGAGAAGGAGCCGAATCGTCGATCCATCGGCTGATTTCGCTGGGATCACGTATCGATCGCCGGTGCTACGATCGACGATTGTGAACACCGGCGGTTTGTCCTGCTCGTACGATCCTCGCCCACGCGTGGACAGGCCACGCGAGCGCGACGGTCCGTCGCGCTCGCGGCCTTTCAGCCCTGCAGAAACGTAGACTTCGTCGATTTCGACGGAACCGACGAGGTCAAGCGAAGGCGCGTCGAGCGCCTTCGTGAAGCGCTCGACGCGCTGGTAGATCGTTTTGTACTGGACGTCGATCTCTAGCTGAAGTTGGCGAAGACTCGTGTTAAATCGGAGAAACACGTAAATCGAGAACAGCCACTTCCTGAGCGCGACTTTCGAATGGGCAAAGATCGTCCCGGTCTTGTCGTTGAACGTGCGGTCGCAATTCTTACAGAGATAGCGCTGAAAGTGTCCATAGCTGCCGTTCTTGACCGTGAGTGATCACTGTAACACCTGAATATCGGGAAGAAAGGTCTCAATCCAGTCAACAGCAAAGCTAAGTCGCTGACTCAACCGAAGAAACGTCTCGCTGAGAAACTCACGGAAGTGGTCTTTGCCCTCG